>NZ_JACSPZ010000009.1 GCF_014836905.1 Solibacillus faecavium | reverse complement strand
TCCGAAGTAGCTCAGTTGGTAGAGCATCCGGCTGTTAACCGGCAGGTCGCAGGTTCGAGTCCTGCCTTCGGAGCCATAGGCCCGTTGGTCAAGTGGTTAAGACACCGCCCTTTCACGGCGGTAACACGGGTTCGAATCCCGTACGGGTCATATATGCACGATAAAAACACATTGCAATTTTGCAATGTGTTTTTTGCATTCATAAAAAGGATAGGTTTTCAAGTAGTGTAAAAATGCGTTTATACTATAGAATGGATTTATATTTTAAAAGAAATTTCATTATAAAAAGCACAAAATAGACGGGAAAATTGCGCTTAATCCAAATTGGACGTAAAAAACAGCCTAAATAAACGGAAGATTTCGGTTTACCCAAATAAAAAACCTTGTATAACAGCAAAAATCGCCTTTATTTCTTCCTCAAATGAGATCCATTCTAGAAATAACCGGAAATTTTTCTCTTATTTAGCTTTTAACAAACCTGATAGAAACAGCGGGCACTAATAAGTTACTAACACATTTAAGTAGGGAGAAGATACATATGGATGGAATTATAGAAGCTAGTGGAAAAACAGTATATCCCATTATATTTCCAGTGAATTATAGTAGTTTGGGTAGCATTAACTGTTATATATATCAGAATAGAAACGAATATACACTCATAGATGCAGGCATTAAAGGGGAAGAATTTGAACAGTTTTTTTACCAGAAATTAAGTGACTATAGGATTGAAATGAAACAAATTAAACGGATTATACTTACTCATTTTCATGAAGACCATACAGGACTGGTTAATAAGCTTACAAAGGAATACTCGATTCCTATATATGCCAGTCAAATTGCCATTACACGTTTAAAATGTGAAGGAGAATATTTACAGCAGAAGCTTACTTTTTACCAAGAATTATATAAACAGTATGGGGTAACGGATTTTGCAGTTGAACGGTTGACTAAAATGGAAAACACCCTTCGCAATAAAGAAAAAGTAATGTTGCAGTCAGCTATTCTTCAACTAGAAGAGGGACAGCAAATTGGAGGGCTGCACGTAATAGCTGTTCCAGGGCATTCACCTGATTCTATTGGGTTATTGGATAAAGAAAACGGTTGGCTATTTGCGGGGGATTTCTTATTGGCTTCCGGGATGACAAATGCGTTAATTGATCATGACGAAGCAGGAATTATAATAAATCCGTTAATGCAATATATTGAATCAATTGAAAAAGTAAGGCACTCTTCTATTCAGTATGTTTTTGCTGGGCACGAAGCCGTTTTTCAAAATTTAGATGATGTCATTGAGAAGAGTTTAAGTAAGACGGAATATAAACTGCAAAAGCTCGTAAAGAAAATAAGTGAAGGTCATCAAACGGCACAGGCTATTGGGGAAGCAATTTACGGTCCCCGTTTTGCAAAGCACTTTATCTTTATTATCTCTGAAGTAATAGGCTTAACATTGCTTGCACAGGAGCGTGGAATAATTGAACGTCATTGGCAAGAGGAGCAATGGATTTTTCAATTAAAGAATGATTGATACTAAATGGGAGCGCCAGAAAGGAATTTCAGGCTGCTCCCATTTTATTTTTCCATTGTAAGAGTGCCGTTATAATCTGTACCTCGTTCACGACCTGCTTCACAATAAAACTCTGTTGTTTTAATGGAGCCATTCAATCCGCGTTCAAATTCAATAACGCACCGTTCTCCCCCATCTGTTTTGGTCATTCTTGCTTTCGTTTCAGATGTGAGAGTTGCCGTACCTTCAATCGTTCCAGAGGACCAGCCATTAAATGTATAGTAGGTTACGTTAAAATTCTCCTTCGTACTATTTGAAATTGTAAGCACACGTCCTAGGGAATTTAAATCATCTTTTCCATACGTATAAAAGTACGTATATTCTCCATCCCACGTTTTCTTCGGTTTTTTATTTGTTACAGGAGACCAGTTTCGTCCACTTTGTAACGAACGGTCGAGCATGTCCCTTGCTTCATTAGCCATTTTATAGAGGGGAGTTGACCCTATATTAGCATAGCTCTCTTCTGTTACTTGTGAACGATAAAAAAAGTTTTTACTTTGCATTTTGTAGAATAGGGAAACGAGTTGAGCACGTGTTAAATTATTCGATGCTCCGAAAAAACGTTGCAAGTTGATTTGTTCATACTTGGGGTTTTGCCCATTCGAAATATCATGGTTGAGCAGAAATTGTATAGAATTATTTAATGTTGTTTGGCCATCTGCTACATAAGCAATTGCCTGTGCAACAGTTCCACGCTTTACTGCAGCACCTCGAATACTATTTTGGAAATAACCATTTAACGGTACCCCATAGGCAGCAAGTGTATTGTAATTTCCATCAGACGGAATTTCATTAGGCGTATATTTTTGAAGCTCATCTGACACGGGCTCTAAATCAAAATAACTGACTAAAATACTTGCAAACTGCTGCTCAGTGACAGGCTGATTTGGACGGAAGGTACCGTTTGCATAGCCGTTTACTATATTAAAGTCATACGCCCATTTAATTGCATCATACGCGTAATGGTCAGTTGGAACATCTTTAAACACTTGCTTTGCTTCAGTTTGTGATGGGAACGCAAAGCAAATAATAATCCCAGCCATCAAAATAAATGCATTTAAAAAAAGCTTCATAAAAGGTACCCTCCTTAGAAATTGGATTAATTTGACTGTAGCATGTCTCTTCAGTTCGTGCAAATTGATAAATTATAAAAAAGGTATGGCATGACTATTTATGGAATCTAGCTACACAATAGTAAATATCCTATATTTTATGATATGTTACCTATTTTTGTTCTAAAATATGGTATATGAACCGATATAAAAAGTAATAGATTTTTATACATAAATAGAGGCGAGAAGGAGAAGTGTCATATATGAAATCGAAAAAAATACTAGCAGCGTTGGTTGCCATTCCAGCGAGTGTTGTTGTGGCAGGGGAAGTACAGGCGGCTGAAGCGGCATTAGATATTACTATTAAGAATGATTTTCTAAATGCAGGGAGTACAAGTGAGCAAACTGTTGATGTAGATAATTTACATCCCGATTTAAGTAAAAAGATATTTATGCATCTGAAATCACTGAGCCCAAACCCATTACCAGTTGAATTAGATGTACCAAGCTTACCGAGCAATGTATCTAGTTTACAATATGCCAAAAATGAAGTAGAAAAGACTTTTAAATATTTAAAAACAAATATTAATGGGAAAACAACGATAGACGGAACCCCTGTTGACAATCAATTATTATACGGTTTATTTAGTCAGGTTAAAGTAAAGGGTACGGAGGCATCTCCGACAAAAGTTAGCCTGGAGCTATCATTTGAATTTTTGGCAGAGGCTACTTATGAAACAAGTTTAGTAACTCCAGCCTATAACAGTATTTTGTCTAATAATCCAAACATTACTTCTAGTTCCACTGTGATGAAAATAAAAGCAGTGAATGACTATATCGTTGAGAAGGTAGATAATTCAACAAAACACAATTTGAGCAGTTTGGAGTTAGGAACAGGTCTTTCTTCTCATGGTTATGCGATTTGGACATACCTATTATTAAAGAAATTTGGTATCGATGAAGTGAATTATGTTTATGGAATGTCTAAAGGAAAAGTGAGTTCTTGGAATGCCGTAAAGATAGAAGGTAACTGGTATCCCCTTGACGTATTTAATAATGATATCTCAAATGGAATTCACTATAAATACTTTTTAACAAACGATAAACAAACAGGACTAAGAGAGATTTATTACGGAGATCCTTCATTAGAATTTGATTCTTATGATGTGTTCGCAAATATTGTAAACCCTGTTTATACGTCAGATAAAAAGAAATTGTTTTATGTAGATGAAAAAAATGGAGGGAAAATATTTGTAATTGATAATTTCTCAGAAGTTTCGACTACTACTACAGCAAATCATATTGGCATTGGATACACCTCGCAACACGGAAAAGTTAAAGTTCCAGGATCCGCATTTATGTATTTCGTAAATACTAGCAATGGAAATTACCTATACCAATATAGAATTGATACTGGGGTAGTTGAATTAGTTATTCAGGAGAATATTGAAAGTTTTTCATTTAGCCTTCCTTCTATGACATATAAAGTGAAAAATGAAACAAGTACTAAAACAATTAATACTTCCAATGGTTTAAGTACAGGTTTCATTGAGTATGTGAGTAAGTTTATTACCGATATTGAATATAAAAATGGCGAACAAATCAATCTAGAATATAAAAATAAAGTAATAGAAGCTAGAAGATTATTTAATGTTTTAACAGCATCTCAACAAAGTGCGGTAGTCGCGAAAATTCAGGTACCCTTAGAAACTTCAAATGTTAACTGGTTATTGCATTTGGAAGAGAGTATTAAATCATCTAATAGTGCTGAAGTAAATAAGGTAATTGATTTAATTAAGGGTATTAGTATTAATAATAATAATTATTTTACTGCTGTTGAGGCAGCTAGAAATGCCTTTAACTTAATAGGAGAAGCATCTGAAAACGAGGTTTATAATTCCCATATTTTAACTGCTGCAGAGAATTTAATAGAAGGCATGAATATTTTAGAATCTAAAATTGTTGCCTTTGCTATTGCAAATGATGAATTGTCCAAGCGCAAACCCGATTTTTATTCTGAATTAACGAATTTAGTTACCCAATATGAAAGCTTACATCCAACATTAAGAAGAGCAGAATTTAATTCTAAATATCAAGTTCTAATCGGTTTAGGGAATAGTGCAAATTTCATAAAAGATGTAGATGCAGTGAGAGATACACTAAATATTCTAAATGAAGATGCCCTAAATTATTTAGAATTAGTTAAGAAATTAGAAGTTGATTTCACAAAATTATCTGCCGCTCAAAAAGGTGTGCTTACTCAAGATGAAATTAATAATATAGAAGGACATTTTACTAAAGCAGGTAAATTAAGCGCTGTTGTAAATGAAATTATAGGATACTTAGCTGAAATTAAAAGTATTAATACAGATCCAGTAGAGCCAGAAACATTAAATAGTGATTTTATCAATAAGATGAAGCGAGCTAAGGCCCTTTTAGATTCCAGTTTAAAGCCATCTCAATGGAAGGCTATAGAAGTAAAAAGTAAGGAAATAGATAATGATTTTAATAGAAACCAAATAATCGAAAAAGTTACAGGCTTTATAGCTCGGGTAATATTGGTTGAAGATGGTTTAATCTTAAAAATGGATGATGTAATAAATATCCTTAAAGCAATGGATACTGAAATAAAGACTAATTTAAGCAGCTATAAAATGGAAGACTATATAGATAAAGTTGTAGAAGCTGAAACAGAGTTGTTGAAGTTAGTGGATAATAAGCAATCTGACTTAAATGTTTTACTTTCTTTGCTATCGGCAAATAATAACGAGGAATATAATACTTGGCTTAATTATCAAACGATAAAAATGGATTTAGAATCTGATTCCACATCTAAAGTAGCTCTTTATACTACTGAAGTTAATAAATTTTTGCCGGACGAAACAACTAAGGAACTGCCAGCAATTGCTACAGAATCATCAGTAAATAAATTACTAGCAGAAATTGAGTCGTTACATGCGATTTATCAGCACTTCTTAAAAGCAAAAGTGGAAGAATTAAACACTGTAAAAGAGACTTTAGAAAATGATAAATATAGTAAACTAGCCGACACATTTATAATTGATATTTCACGCTTACAACTCAACAATTCGTTAAAATTGGAAGAAATTAAGCCGTTTTGGGATGAGTATAAAGTGAAATCGGAAGAATCCGTTATATTTAAAGATAGAGTAGAGCAACATCCTTCATTTATTAAATTGAAAACGCTATGGGATAAACTGGAGGGCGAACGTCTATCAGGCGAAGAATTAGCTAAAAAAATAGAAGACCTCATTAAAGAAATAAATGATTTAAGTAATACTTCGACTAAAGTAGAACTTGAAGCGATAAAAATAAAATATGATGCATTGTCTGAGGAAGATCAAAAAAAAATTACTAACTATAGCAAGCTTGAGAAACTAATAGTGGATATCATTGCAAAAGAAAAAGACGATGGGGATAAATCCGCCGCCGAAAAAGTAATTGAAATGATTCAGGTTCTAAATAATGAATCGACTTCTGCAGAGATTAAAGCTGCCCGGGCTGCTTACGAAGCGTTAACTGAAGAAGCTAAGAAGTTAGTAAATGAGCGTATTTTACAAAACTTAGTTTATTTCGAGTCCTTACTTGCAACCCAAACAGAACAGGCCGAAAAAGAAGCAAAAACTGTAATGGACCGCATCAACCGTATCGACAAATCAAAATATACAGAAGCACAAATTAAAAGTATTCGTATGGCGTACAATGCGCTAAGTGATCTTGCAAAGTCACTTGTCACAAACTTGCATATATTAATCGATGCAGAAAACTATGTAATTTATCAAAATACAGTTGTGAAGCAGGCTAAGCTGGATGCCAATGCGTTTGATTTACATATGGATACAGTTACTCGCAACTCGTCGACGGCGGAAATTGCAAAGGCGCGTTCGCTTTATAATAATTTATCTGCAGAGGCGAAAAGACATGTCACAACGCTAGAAAAACTTGTACGCCTTGAAACGATGTGGAATGACCCGCAATATATTGAACTTGTATACACATATTATCCAGATTATGTGAATGCAGTTAAGCCAGGTGCGATTGTGGTCGAAAAGCCAAAACATGACCCACTCTACATTCCGGATGATTCGACACAAATACCAAGTTCCGTTGCAACGTCGGTTCCAAAGACGGCGAGTTGGTCACAATATGAGACAATGACATATCAAAATGGGCGCTATACAACGCAAATTACATCAACACAAGTGAAAAATATAGCTGATCGCAATATGCGCTTAAAAGCTGGGGATGTTGATATCGTTATACCGACATCTGAAATTCAATCTGCTACTGCGGCAATGGGGGTAGCTTTAAATATTGTAAATAACCAATTAAACATTCAATTTACAGAAGGCAATAACGTAAAAAACTTCTCCAGCTATGTAGAAATTCATGTTCCGATGAGTACATTAAAGGGGAATACGTCTCAAATTATTGAGCGCGTTACAACAACTGGTTCATCTCCTGCATCATTTAAAGTGGATGGCTCAAACTTTATCATTCGTACAACGTCAGGCGGCACTTTTAAGGTGACTACAGGTGATATTCGTTACACAGATATTCAAAACAATACCCAAGGAAATGCAATTCGTGAATTGGCCAAGCGCGGAATTACATTCAATACGACAAACCGTCTTGTACAAAGCTACAAACAAGTAAACAAACTGGATGTTATGACAATGATTGCTTCAGCAATGGACTTATCGAGTAACTCAAAATCAAAATATATGGATTTAGAAAATGCACAGCACTTAAAACATGCACAAGGCTTATTAGAGGCAGGAATCATGAGCGGAGCAACCTCTTCACGCTTTAGCCCAACTGCGACGGTAACAAAGCAGGAAGCTGCAATAATCATCGCAAATATGTACCGCTATTTAAATCAAGATTTATCAAAGGTGTATAATGAACTAACATCAAACTATCGTGATATAGCAAACTTAACATTGGAAGCACGTCAAAGCATTGCTATTTTAGAGCTGTTCGGTGTAGTGGATGGAACGGGTGCATTCAATCCAACGCAAACACTTTCACGCGGTGAATTTGCCGAGCTATTTTATAAAGCATTAAGCGCGATTGATTACTTATAAAAAAGAAACGTCTCTAATTTATTCAGTTAAATTAGGGACGTTTTTTATAGGAGTTTAATTGCGTCTTGACCTATCTTCATAAAAATAAGCTATAATAAAATACTAAAGTAACTAGACGCAGAAGGAGTGCTCTCATGGTCTATTTATCAATGATTTTCTTCAAGATTGTGGCACCTATTTTAGTATTGCTCGTTATCGGCGCTATCTTACAGCGCAAATTTCAATTTAACTTAAAGGCATTATCGCACCTTATTACATATTGCTTCATGCCCGCAGCAGTTTTTATCAATATATATGAAACTTCTATTGAAATGAGTGTCCTCGGGCAAATTACGATTTTTATTATTTTATTTATAGGTTCACAAATGCTGCTTAGTCAGCTACTGGCAAAGCTATTAAAACTTGATAAAAAGGAGTCAGCTGTTTTCAAAAACAGTGTGGTTCTTATTAACTCAGGCAACTACGGTATTCCGGTTGCCCAGATGATTTTTGCGACACAGCCAATCGGTGTAGCAATACAAGTTATTCTTGTTATTTTTCAAAATATGACGACGTACACTTACGGACTGTATAATCTAATCTCTTCCACGAAGTCAGGCTTGGCAATTGTACGGGACTTTTTGAAAATGCCCATAGTACATGCACTTATACTAGGTGCTGCATTGAATTATTTTAGTGTACCAATCCCAGAGACGTTTAGCATCCCGCTCGAACATATTGCAGACGGCTTTGTAGCAGTGGCCCTCATCACACTAGGTGCACAGCTTTCGACGATTGAAATGCGTACAATGTTCAATAAAACAATTTTTGTCAGCTGCTTTACAAGGTTGGTCATCGGTCCAGCCGTAGCATTGCTCATTATTTTTACATTAGGCTTAGACGGTGTTGTTGCACAGTCACTCTTTATCGCCAGTGCATTTCCGACATCCCGAAACAGTTCCAGCTTAGCACTGGAGTATGATATTGAATCGGCAACAGCGGCGCAGACAGTTTTATTTTCAACCATTATTAGCTGTTTAACGGTAACCGTTGTTATTTATATATCAACAATTTTATTTGTATAACATTGTCCATGGAAAGAGATTTCTTTTCATGGATTTTTTTATGCGTTGTGCAAGGGATGGATGTTCTAAAATATGGCCTGAATGTTCTAATAAAATGAAAGAAGTGCTAATAAAATTGGAACTTTCTAATATATCATTCAAGTCTTCTAAAATGAATGCCTTAGGTGCTAATATCCCCGTCGGAAGTGCTAAAATCACCCTCAAAGCTTCTAATAAATCAAAAAAACTTCTAATAACTAAAGCAGTATAAAAAAAACCGCAAGTATCTGAGGGGATACTTGCGGCTGTAAGCGATTATAGTTTGGATATCAATAACGCTCTTGGAATAGCTTAAGAATTAACAGTCTGAACGTATGGGTTTGAAAGGTCCATACCGTCTAAAGAAAGACCCATTGCCTTCGCTACACCTTCACCGTAAGCTGGATCAGCTAAGTAGCAGTGTAAAATGTGACGACGTTTGATGAATTCTTCAACACCGTTCATTTCAGCAGCAGTTGTTTCGAATAGACGTTGTTGCTGTTCAGGTGTTTGAAGACGGAATAACTTACCTGGTTGCTCGAAGTAGTTGTTGTCATCTTCACGGAAGTCGTAGATGTCAGCTGGACCATCAAGAGCTAATGCAGGATCTTTGTATTGTGATTGACCTTGTAATGCACCATAGCTATTTGGATAGTAAGTAATAGCTGCACCACGGTTTCCATCAGCACGACCTACGCCATCGCGGTGGTAAACCATGAATGGACATTTTGGTGTGTTTACTGGAATTTGGTGATGGTTAACGCCTAAACGGTAACGAGTTGCATCTTGGTATGCGAATAAACGCGCTTGTAACATACGGTCTGGTGAGAATGAAATACCAGGTACTACGTTTGATGGAGCGAATGCTGCTTGCTCAACATCAGCGAAGTAGTTTTCAGGGTTACGGTTTAATTCGAATTCTCCAACTTCAATAAGTGGGTACTCAGATTTGTACCAAACTTTTGTTAAGTCGAAAGGGTTGTCCTTAGAGTTACGTGCTTGCTCTTCAGTCATCACTTGGATGTACATTTTCCATTTCGGGAAATCGCCTTTTTCGATTGACTCGAATAGATCACGTTGTGAAGATTCACGGTCTTTACCGATAATTTCAGCAGCTTCTGCACCTGTTAAGTTTTCGATACCTTGTTGAGAACGGAAGTGGAATTTCACGTATACGCGTTCACCAGCTTCGTTAATCATTGAGTAAGTATGAGAACCGAATCCGTGCATTTTGCGGTAACCGTTTGGAATACCACGGTCAGACATTACGATTGTTACTTGGTGTAATGCTTCTGGTAATGAAGTCCAGAAATCCCAGTTAGAGTTACCGTTGTGCATGTTTGTTTTTGGATCACGCTTAACAACGTGGTTTAAATCCGGGAAATGTAATGGATCACGGAAGAAGAATACAGGCGTGTTGTTACCAACCATATCCCAGTTACCTTCTTCAGTGTAGAATTTTAATGCAAAACCGCGAATATCACGTTCAGCATCAGCCGCACCACGCTCACCTGCTACAGTTGAGAAACGTGCGAACATTTCTGTTTTCTTACCAACTTCAGAGAAAATTTTTGCTTTTGTATATTTTGTGATGTCATGAGTTACAGTGAATGTACCGAATGCACCAGAACCTTTTGCGTGCATACGACGCTCAGGAATTACTTCACGGTTAAAGTTTGCTAATTTCTCAATTAGAAATACGTCTTGTAATAAAATTGGACCACGACGACCAGCTGTTTGTGAATCATCGTTAGATACTACTGGAGCACCAGTAATTGTTGTTAAACGTTCGTTTGTCATGTGTAGTTCCCCCTAAAATGAATTTGAAAACTGCTTCTTTTATAATATAACAAATGTAAATCATAATTTCTACTAGATTATAATAATTCTTTTTAAGGAATCTTTATATTAAAATATTAATTATCTATAAGAAGGTGCAGACCCACTTTATTTGAAAATTCACACTATAAATCTATACTTAAATTATAACGTACTTATAGAAAAAAATGACAAAAATTGCATCATAATTCTCGTCAATATTGGCGTGATTTCACTTTAATGACAAAATTGAGGGTGGTTGTTAGTTTTTTTCTTATATAATGGGTGATAGTACAATTGGAAAGGAAAAGGTCATGCAACTCACGTTAACATTTATTATTTTGGCAGTTACAATCCTTTTATTTACAACAAATAGAATTCGTGCGGATCTAGTAGCAATGATGGCGCTATTGTCATTTGTTATTTTAAATATTTTAACTCCGGCTGAAGCACTTGCAGGGTTTTCAAATTCTGTAGTAATTATGATTGCAGGACTATTTGTTGTAGGGGCAGGGATTTTAAGAACGGGTCTTGCAGGAATGGCGGGGAACCTTCTTTTGAAATGGTCCGGTGATAGTGAACTTCGTCTCTTTATATTGTTGCTTATCATTGTAGCAATTGTAGGAGCATTTATGAGTAATACAGGTACAGTGGCACTCATGCTACCAATTGTCGTATCGATTGCGATTAGCATCAAGGTGAGTCCATCGAAGTTTTTAATGCCGCTTTCCTATATAGCAAGTATGTCAGGGCTAATGACGCTCATTGCTTCGCCGACCAATTTAATAGCTTCCCAAACACTTGTGGACCACGGATTTGAAAAGCTAGGCTTCTTCACAATTACACCAATTGGCATTATCGCGACAATTACCGTTATTGTTTATTTAGTTCTCGTTCGCAATAGATTGCTGCCAAATGAAAATAACCGTTCGCAATCAAGTGCAGGGTATAAATTATCTCCACAGAAAATTGCTCATGAATATGATCTACATGATAAATTATTCCGGGTCGTAGTAAGCGAACAGTCGACAATTTTGGAACAAAAACTAATCGATTTAAAGCTCCCTGCAACGTACCATATTTACATTATGAAAATTAAGCGGGGTGCTGTACAAGAAGGCATTAATTTACGCCCGATGACTTATCAAGAGCTAGCGGGTCCGACAAGCGTAATACATGCTGGCGATGAGCTATATGTACAAGGTATGGCGGATGATGTTGGACGTTTTGCTCATGATTTTGCATTAACTATCCAGCCTATCGAAGACAATGCTGAAGATCTCGTTTCAAAAAAAATAGGAGTAGCCGAAGTTTTATTGACGCCGCAATCTCGTTTAATCGGGGAAACAGTAAGTAAAATCGGTTTCCGTGAAAAGTATAATTTAAATATTTTAGGTATTAATCGGAAGGGTGACTACTTACTTAACAATATGGCGGATCAAAAGCTGCGGTTCGGGGATGCGATTTTAGTGCAGGGGACTTGGGATGAAATTGAACTCCTATCCCGCGAAACGCATGATGTTGTTATAGTTGGGCAGCCACGTGAGCAGGCAGGAGCAATTGCCGCAAACGGAAAGGCACCGATTGCCGGTATCATCATGCTGCTGATGATCGGATTGATGGTGTTTGAAGTGTTTGACGCGGTAATTGCTGTATTAATCGGGGCCGTTCTTATGATTATTACAGGTTGTCTGCGTAATATGGATGATGCTTACAGTAAAATGAACTTCGAAAGTATTGTGCTCGTAGCGGCAATGCTTCCGATGGCGACAGCACTTGAGAAAACAGGCGGAATGACGATTCTTGCAGAAGGAATTATCAGTGTGCTAGGTGATTTCGGACCATATGGTGTATTGATGGGGATTTATTTACTGACAGTTGTTTTCGGACAATTTGTTAGTAATACAGCAACAGCGGTACTGTTTTCGCCGATTGCCATCACTGCAGCACTTGCTATGGATGCGAACCCGTATACATTTATGATTGGGGTAGCAACTGCTGCTAGTATGGCGTTTGCGACACCGATTGCATCTCCGACAAACTCGCTTGTATTAACAGCGGGTGGCTATAAATTCATGGATTTCGTCAAAATCGGTGTTCCGTTACAGGTCATCATGTTTATCATCATGATGATTGCGGTACCGTTGCTGTTTCCATTTTAGGAGGAAATCAGCCCGTATAACAACACATGGCACCCAATTGATGGCAACATAACAATTGGGTGCTTTTTAATTAATATAAGAAATTAATTTTAAAGGAAAGGAGAGCTGAATTTGAGCGAATTGCTTTTATCGAAAAAATTTCTTCCCGTTTATTTTCTGGTAGGGATATTAGCTGACTCGCTCTACAACATCCGTTTAAAATAGAGAAAAAAATACCTAGATCTCTTGAACCGAGGGCACAGGTATTTTTTTAACGTTTTAATAATTTCATATGTCGTGTTTTGACCCATCCGTTTTCCTCACCTGTACCCGATAGCGGTAGGGCGTTAATTGATAATATTCACGGAATACTTTTGTGAAGTAATTACTGTCCGTGAAGCCGACCATTTCTGCAACTGTCCCGATCTCCACGTTAGTCTCTATTAATAATTTTTCAGCCTGTTGGATTCGGTGCTGCTGCATAAACTTTCGAAACGGGATACCTCGCTTTTTTGAGAATATATTGCTTAAGTAGTTGGCACTTATATTTAACTCATTTGCAACAACTTGTAATGTGAGTTCAGGGTTTCTATAATCGCGTTCGATCATTTCAACGGCGATTTCCGTATAATCTGCAATCTGTTGCTGCTGCATATTTTTTCGTGCCTCGATTAATAGCTGCGTAAACAAAATAAATTCCTGCACAATTGCATATAAAATCGGGTGTTCTAAAATAAAATGGAACAATGCACGATATTGTTCTTCCAATTTTGCTTGCTGTTGAAGATGGTATTTCATCATAAATCGGCGAATTTGCGCTAAAATACTCGTTAAATGAATACGGACATCATCCTGGTGATAATAGGATGAAGGATGTGTGAGTTTATATAAAAAAGCTTTGATTGCTTTTAAATCCCCATTTTCAAGACTGGTAATCCACAGATGCTGCTCTTCTGGTGTCAGAAGCGGTTCAAGCCTTTTCACATAAAGCGTTTGCGTGCTTCTGAAAATATGGGAGTACCCTTTATAAAAACGCTGGGTTAATGTTTTTTTACATGCCTGGTACATTGTTAAAAGGGTTGTTTCGTCACCATCATAAACAGCAATATTCAGCGCATCTCCACTGAATTTCTCCCACTCCTGGCTCATAATTCTAAGTTGCTTCAATAGCATAGCAAAATCATCCGTTTCAGCAATGCAAATAACCCGCTTTTGTAAAGGAAGGGCAGTAAGATTCTGAAAAATAGGCAATTCAATCAGCCACTCATAAAGCATTAAATTGTGGTCATAGTCGGCACACTCGATTAAAAAGAACCCTCGCCCCTTTAACGGGAAAATATCCGGCTTATTTAAATATAAATCCGAATACAATGGTGTCTCGATTGGAAGGGGACTGTCCGTAACTGCCGTTTGCCTTGGTAAAGAAACTTGCAGAAGGGTAGACTTTAGCTGCTCCAATGGAATTGGCTTTACAAAGAGATCAAGGGCCTTTAAGCGGATGGCTTTCATTGCTTGCTGAAAAATAGGCTCAGCTGTGACACCGATAATAGGAATCGACTGTTTACGCAAAAACTGTTCGACAGAAAATGAAGCCAGCTCCATTTCGATTAAAAGTACATCTGGCTGGATTCGCTGAAAATCCGCCATTATTTTACTGCTATCCATCATTCGAATTATTTCAATATCACTCATAAAATAGTTTTTTAAATACCATTCAATTCCTTTAATTTCTTCCAAATCCCGTTCTACAATTAAAATTTTCACTGAAAAATCACCTCACTTAAATTCTATTTCTTATAAAAATTCTATTTTTAAATTAGATTAATTTTATTTTATTTAAATTTTACTATAATGTAGTTTTTTATTCTATTTATTCAGAATATAAAGAGATTTATAGTTTGTATAACAAAGGGGTGGTGAAATGACAAAGTATCAACAAGAGCAAGACATACCTAAAGCGAATCAATTCGAAATTGGCATTTTTGTGAAAATGATTATTTGCAGTTTAATCGGTATTTTTAGTTTCTTTGTGTCATTTGAATGGAATGGGAAATCATCGATATTGGTCGACCACGTAGTTAGCGCATTTATTGCATATGCTCCTGCACTGGTGAATGGATATGTATTGATTCTTTTAGTGCTCGGTGCGTTATATCCGTTTGTAACGAAAAAATGGAAAACATCAAAAGTGAATATGGTGTTATCAATTTTTAAAATAGGCGGGTTAGTTGCAGGTGTCATGCTTATTTTTGGGTTTGGTCCGGCATGGTTATTTAATCCGGATATCGGTCCATTTTTATTAGAAAAACTAATTAAGCCAGTTGGGTTAGTCATTCCGATTGGATCAATTTTTTTAGCATTACTCGTTTGCTATGGCTTGCTTGAATTTATAGGGGTGCTCATGCAACCAATCATGAAGCCCGTTTTTAAAACACCTGGTCGATCAGCGGTTGATGCGGTAGCTTCGTTTGTTGGTAGCTATTCAGTTGGCTTAATTTTGACGAACCGTGTTTATAAAGAAGGAAAGTATACAGCGAGGGAATCGGCTATTATTGCAACAGGGTTCTCAACGGTATCGGCTACATTTATGATCATAGTGGCAAAAACATTGGATTTAATGGAATACTGGAACTTATTTTTCTGGGTGACATTAGTCGTGACGTTCGTTGTAACAGCTATTACAGCGCGGATTTATCCACTAAATAAAATTAAAGATGAGTATTACGAGGGGTCTACACCTCAGCCTGAAAAAATCGTAAAGAAGGATCGTCTTCAAGTGGCGTGGACCGAAGCGGTTGAAGCAGCAAAGCAGAATCCATCTTTACTTAAAAACCTCTATCTCCATTTAAAAGAAGGTTTTATCATGGCAATGGGCGTCATACCTTCGATTTTATCAATCGGTTTATTAGGTATGGTACTGGCGATTTATACACCGTTATTTGACTGGCTGGCATACATCTTTGCACCATTTACGTATTTACTGCAAATTCCGGATCCGATGCTGACGGCTAAAGCACTGTCATTATCGATTGCTGAAATGTTTTTACCGGCAATGATCGTCACGGAAGCGGCTATGGTTACAAAATTTATCGTAGCAGTTGTATCGATTTCGGCCATTTTATTCTTCTCAGCAGTAATTCCAGTTATTTTATCAACAGACATTCCGCTAACAATTCGCCAAATGATCATTATTTGGTTTGAGCGAGTTGTATTAACACTAATTTTAGTAACACCAATAGCATTTTTCTTCTTCTAAATAATATTAAAAATAAAGGGAGCGATTTTTTATGGTATTCAAAACAAATATTCGCGCACCACGTGGCTCGGAACTTTCATGTAAAGGGTGGACACAAGAAGCGGCAATGCGCATGCTTATGAACAATTTAGATCCTGAAGTAGCAGAAAATCCGGATGAGCTTGTAGTATACGGAGGCATCGGAAAGGCTGCGCGTGATTGGGAAAGCTACGATAAACTAATTGCGACTTTAAAAGAACTGGAAAATGACGAGACGATGATTGTACAGTCAGGTAAACCGGTTGCCGTTTTCAAAACGTATGAAAATGCACCGCGCGTACTGATTGCGAACTCCAACTTAGTGCCTGGATGGGCAAATTGGGATCACTTCTATGAATTAGAAGAACGCAATTTAATGATGTATGGACAGATGACAGCAGGGTCTTGGATTTATATCGGGGCACAAGGAATTTTACAAGGGACGTACTTAAGTTTTGTTGAAGCGGGAAAAAAGAAGTTTGGAACAGCGGACCTTCGTGGTAAGTGGATATTAACTGGAGGTATGGGCGGCATGAGTGGTGCCCAGCCACTAGCAGGAAAAATGGCGGGTGCAGTCATTTTAGTTGTCGAAGTAGACCGCGCACGTATCGAACGCAAAATAAACGAAGGCTACTGTGATTACCTTGTCGAGTCAGTGGATGAGGCAATGGAGCTAGTAAACAAATTAACTGCTGCAAACGAGCCTGCATCAATCGGTTTAGTAGGAAACTGTGCGGACGTAAACCGTGAATTATTAAATCGTGGAATCATTCCGGATTTTGTGACAGATCAAACGTCTGCACATGACCCGGTGAATGGCTATGTTCCAAATGGGATGACTTTAGCTGAAGCACTTGATTTACGTAAAAGGGATGTCAAAACATATGAGCGCCGTGCTAAGGAAACGATGGCAGAGCATGTACGTACAATGCTTGAATTCCAGCAGGCAGGTGCAGAGACATTCGACTATGGCAATAATATCCGTGCCTATGCAAAAGAAATGGGCGTAGAAAATGCATTTGATTTCCCAGGATTTGTACCGGCATATATTCGCCCGCTGTTCTGTGAAGGAAAAGGACCATTCCGTTGGGCAGCACTTTCAGGTGACCCGGAGGATATTTATAAAACAGATGCATTGGCAAAGGAAATGTTCGCAGAAGATGCAGCATTAGTAAACTGGATTGATATGGCGCAAAAAATGGTGAAATGGCAAGGCTTACCGGCACGAATTTGCTGGTTAGGCTATGGAGACCGCCACCGCTTTGCATTACGTGTTAACGAAATGGTTGCCAATGGTGAATTAAAAGCACCAATCGTATTTGGCCGTGACCATTTAGATTCAGGCTCTGTCGCATCGCCAAACCGCGAAACAGAAGGAATGAAGGATGGATCTGATGCCGTATCAGACTGGCCACTGCTAAATGCATTAGTCAATACAGCAGGTGGCGCAAGCTGGGTAAGCTTACATCATGGCGGTGGTGTAGGGATGGGCTATTCACAGCATTCAGGGCAAGTATTAGTAGCAGACGGAACACAGCTTGCAGCAGATAAAATTAACCGCGTGCTTATTTCAGACCCGGGAATGGGTGTAGTACGCCATGCCGATGCAGGGTATGACATTGCAATTAACACAGCAAAAGAAAAAGGTATTAACATGCCGATGCTAAAAGGATGATGAACTTTGGCTATTTTAATTAACAATGCAAATGAAGTATTAACGATGGCGAGCGAAGTCAAGTTACCTCGCCGCCGTGAACAGATGAGCGAGCTAGGTTTGAAAAAAGAAGTGAGCATTCTAATTGAGGACGATCGTATTGTGATGATTGCCCCTCTTGAAGAAATTAAGAATGAGTTTCCGCATTTAGTGAATAATGCGGATGTCATTGATGCGCGCGGCAAAATTGTCATGCCCGGCTTTGTTGATTGCCACACGCATTTAGTGCATGGCGGAACAAGGGAACATGAACTCAATATGCGCCTTGCCGGAAAGTCCTATATGGACATTATGAATGCCGGGGGCGGTATTCATTACACAACAACAAAAACGCGGGAAGCGTCCTTTGATGAACTATATGATAAAACAAGTCAGCATTTAAATGATTTTTTACGTCATGGCATTACGACTGTGGAAGCAAAATCAGGCTACGGTCTAGACTTGGAAACGGAACTGAAGCAGCTGTATGTAGTAAAAAAATTACAGGAAGAGCATGAAGTAGATGTTATTTCAACATTTATGGGTGCACATGCCGTTCCGAAAGAATATAAGGGTAAAGAGGATGTATTTGTGAAAATTATTATTGAGCAAATGATTCCAAAAGTGGCGGAGCTTGGACTTGCTGAATTTAATGATGTATTTTGCGAAAAAGGCGTATTCACACCAGCGCAGTCTCGCCTGATTTTAGAGGCGGGTAAAGCATATGGACTGACACCAAAAATTCATGCAGATGAAATCGAACCATATGAAGGAGCAGAGCTTGCTGCGGAAGTAGGTGCCATTTCAGCGGAACATTTACTTGTTGCTTCTGATGAAGGGATTTCGGCGATGGCAAAAGCAGGAACAATCGCAGTACTATTGCCGGGCACAGCCTTTTTCTTACGTGCACCTTATGCAAGAGGGCGCCTAATGGTAGACAGCGGAGTCCCAGTAGCAATTTCCACAGACTTTAACCCGGGTTCATCTCCGACAATTAGCCTGCCATTTATTCAGAATCTGGCATGCATGAATATGGGGATGACGATGGAAGAAGTGCTCTGTGCGACGACAATTAATGCGGCTCATGCCATTAATCGAGCAGATAGTGTTGGAACACTTGAAAAAGGGAAGCAGGCGGATGTTCTTATTTTAGACGTACCGAACTATAAGCAGCTTCAATATTTCTATGGTATGAATCATACGGATACTGTTATTAAGGCAGGAAAAGTAGTGGTGAAAGGTGGCAGCTTGCTGTGAATTCGTTATTAGTAAGCCCGGCGACTACTTGGAACCGTATTGAGCATGAAGATATGAAGGTGAAGGACTGGATCGAACCAAGCTATGGGGTATGTTCAGATGACTTTGATGTCGTCATAACAGGCGTTCCGTTATCTCGTTCTTCGATTAGTGCATCTGCAGCTTCGGAGTATCCAGATTATTTCCGTAAAAGCTGGAATTACTTCACGACGTATTCTATTGATGAAAATGTTGATTTCCGAGCGCTCCGTGTTGCCGATTTAGGCGATGTGAAATTGCACGGGACAAATATTTTGCAGTGTCATGAAAATATTGAACAGGCAATGACAGATGTACTGAAAGGCTGTCCCAATAGCTTTTACGTACAAATCGGTGGCGACCACTCGATTACAGCACCGATTGTCCGAGCGTTTGCAAAGCATTCGGGGAAGCGTATTGGCATTGTACAATTTGATACACATCTTGACTTGCGTGCAACAGATTCGGATGGTCCGACAAATGGCACACCGATCCGCCAGCTGCTAGATGCGGGTGTTGTGCGTGGTGAGGATATTTACAATATTGGATTACACGGCTTTTACAATGCCCCAAGCCTCATCCGTGCTGCTGATCATTACGGTGTAAACAGAATTACATTGAAGGATTTCCGGCGTCAAGGCGCGGCTATGGTCATAAAGGATGTCATGCAGCAGCTTGCTGAAAAAGTAGATCTAGTTTACGTGACAGTCGATATGGACGTACTCGATATTGCGTATGCACCTGGAGTTCCTGCCTCAACACCTGGTGGAATGCGCACAGATGAGCTTTTTGATTTGCTGCACGAAGTAGGGAAATACGAGATCGTACGCGGTATGGACTTCGTTTGTTTAGATCCACATCGGGATACAAGCGAGTTACAGACAGTCAAAGCTGGAGCGTATGCGTTTTTAACGATGATGGTATCGAGGTTTGTGCATTTGAAATGAAAATTGACCGAGTTTCCTCTCATAGTTGAGCGGAAATTCGGTTTTTTTCTATAGTTTTAAACAGCTCGCCTCAAAGAAGAAGGCAGGAACTTTATTAGCCAGTCTCATGCAAAAGGTAGAAACCCCCAAGTTGAAAGTAGAAGCTTTCTTATGAAATGTAGAACCTTCCTCTCTAAAAGTAGAACAGTTCGCCTCCAAAGTAGAAAAATCTATGAACTGCGGTTAAAGTCAGTGAAACTTATTATCCACTAGGCACGTAAATACTACCAATTGTTTCATAAAAAGGGGGGTGAGGTCTTGAAACGTAAATTTATGTTCGCATCACTAGGTGCGCTTCTTCTATTTATTCTTTATACGCTAGCTCAACTGATTTTTGGTATCATTCAAACTTTTTTATACCGGCCTCAATTTGCGCCGGATGATTTCGTATTACAATCTGAAGTCGCATTCGGTTTCATTGTACAGAGGTCACCGCTCATGATAATCGGAATTTATATACTACTAACACTTCTATTATTTGCTCTACTGATGTTGAAAAAAGAAAGGCGTGAACAGAATTGATCGAAGTTACCGGGAAATTTACGAACGCAAAAATATATACAAATACACCGCAGGAAACAGCGATTGAGCAAATTAATGAGCTCGTCAATCAATCGTTTATGGAAGGAACGAAAGTACGCATTATGCCTGATTACCATGCAGGGAAAGGCTGTGTGATCGGTACAACGATACTGTTGAAGAAACATGTCGTTCCGAATTTGGTCGGGGTCGATGTTGGATGTGGTGTACTTGTTTCTGAAATTGGTTCAGGAGCAGTGGACTTTAACAAGCTCGATGCAACGATTAGACGTTTCGTTCCAAGTGGCAATGAAATTCATGATGATACGCCAGAAAGTCATGAGCTTTTTGCAAACGAAAACTTTATTGCACGCGGCTTACAAAATGACTATACGAACCGATCTCTTGGCACATTAGGCGGCGGCAATCACTTTATTGAGCTGGCAAAAGATGATGAGGGTATCTATTATTTACTAATTCACACAGGTTCTCGTTATGTCGGGGCAAAAGTAGCAAACTGGCATCAAAAGCGTGCATTTGAATCATTGCAGCGTGAAGATTTAACAGAAAAAATTAAAGCTTTAAAAGAAGCGGGTCAGGAAAAAGAAATCCAAAAAATGATCGAAGCGTATAAGAAGGAAAACCCCTTCGTCCCAAAAGATTTGGCTTATTTGATTGGGGATCAATTTGATGATTACATTGCCGACATGAAATTGGCACAGCGTTTTGCACACGAAAACCGTGTACAAATTGCAAAAACAATCGCTGAGCATATGAAGTGGGAGTTTGCAGAGCAGTTTGATTCTGTACACAATTATATAGATACCGATGCAATGATTTTACGTAAAGGGGCTGTGCGTGCTGCAAAAGATGAAAAGCTCGTCATCCCGATGAATATGCGAGATGGCTCGTTAATTTGTATTGGTAAAGGCAATGCGGATTGGAATGAATCCGCCCCACATGGAGCAGGACGTATTTATTCAAGAACAGCGGCGATGAAAAATTTATCAATGGATGATTTCAAGGAAACGATGAAAGGTATCTGGACAACCTCTGTCAGTGAGGAAACATTGGATGAAGCACCAATGGCATACAAGCCAATGCAGGAAATCGTGGAGCAAATCGGTGAAACCGTATCAATTCAAAAGCATGTGACCCCCGTTTATAATTTCAAGGCGAGCGACAAATGGAAGAAGTAAGAGAGAAGGTATGCATAAAAATGTGCATATCTTTTTATTTCCCCTGTTTATGAACACTTTTAGTCATGTATGAAAAATACATGTTTTAATCAACTGTTGTTTCGTTGAGTTTCCTTATTTTAAGCGCCAAAATAAAAGAATAGGGAGATGTGAAACGATGACAACGACAACGAAGGAATTACAAGAACGAATTGAATTTCTCACATTATATAAACAAGAAACGAAGCAATCGGATGACTGGCTAAAGTTACGTATAGAAGAAGCAAAGCATCCGGCGTTTATTTTAACTACCGAGGAACTTACTTATGGTGCGCGAGTTGCATGGCGCAACAGTAATAAATGTATCGGTCGGCTATTTTGGAATAGCTTAACCGTTTTTGATCAGCGTCAATTGCTAAATGAGGATGAAATATACGAAGCACTTGTGAACCATATTGAATTTGCCACAAACAACGGCAAAATTCGGCCAGCCATTACTTTATTTGACCCGAACCGTGTACGGATTTGGAATCATCAGCTCATTCGTTATGCAGGGTATGAAACAGAGGAAGGGATTATTGGGGATTCCACGTCTGTAGAATTCACGAAAATCTGCGAAGGTCTTGGGTGGCAAGGTGCACGGACAAATTATGATGTATTGCCGCTTGTCGTTCAAGTAGATAACCGTGAGCCGATTTACTATGATTTGCCTAAAGAGATCGTGCTTGAAGTGCCAATTACCCATCCCGACTATGATTTTTCAAAATTAAACATGCAGTGGTATGCAGTCCCAATCATTTCAAGCATGCGTTTTAACATTGCAGGAGAAGACTACCAAGCTGCACCGTTCAATGGCTGGTATATGGGGACAGAAATCGGTGCTCGCAATTTGGCCGATACGTACCGATATAATTTCCTGCCAAAAATTGCTGAGGCAATGGGGTTGGATACATCACTAAATGCTACTCTTTGGAAAGACCGTGCACTCGTGGAATTAAATGTCGCGGTACTTCATTCTTATAAAAATGCCGGAGTGAGTATAGTTGATCACCATACAGCAGCACAGCAGTTTCAACTTTTCAGCCAGCAAGAAAAAACAAACGGCCGTGATGTAACAGGAAACTGGGTATGGCTTATCCCACCATTATCACCGGCAACAATTGACATTTATCATGAGCCGATTGCTAATACAATCAAAAAGCCAAATTACTTTTATCAATTGCAACCATATTAACGGGAAGGCACTACAAAAAAGGGTTATGTTCAAAATCAAATTAACTCTGAACACAACCCTTTTATCTTTTATTTAAGATGATTTGAATTAATTCATCACGATCGATTAAATAAACATCATTAATATCTGCAAGTTTTTCGGCCTGCCGGGTAAAATGGCTATTCGTTACAACCCATGCTTCTGTTGCCTCATACATTTTCACCGCACCGATAATCTCCTGAACAGCCTTTACGCCGACCGTACTGGAATAGCGTTTTGCCTGCACAGCAATGATGTCTTTCCCATCCTTCAAAATGAGATCCGCCCCGTAATCACCACTCGTTGCGGTATAGCGCACTTTAAAGCCGCGGCGTTTAAATAGTTCACCTAAAAACTTTTCAAAATCTTCACCGCTCATTTGGTCGACTTCCCGAATACCGGACTTCCGTAACTTTCTTATTTTTCGTGTTTTCAGCCAAATTATAAAACCAATATAGAGTACAAAATAAGTGATAATTCCTATACCCATACCTTCTAAAGTTTTCGTTACATTAAAACCAACTGCAGCAGCTAATACAATGAAAAATAACGGTATAATCGGCAACCGTTTTTTATTTCGTTTTCGTTTTTTACGCAATAGTTCAGTACTCCTTTTATTTACTCACTTTTATTATAGCATAAAAGGGTACGTATGTTTGGTTAGACTGTTTGATTCTTTGCGCTTATAAATGAAGCAAAAAATAGCAAAACTGAAATTAAAATAAATAACAGAAGCGGCATGGACCAACTATTCGTCAAATCATGTACATAACCGAATAGAACAGGTCCGACTGCTGCAACTAAATAGCCGATTGATTGCGCAAATCCGGAGAGCTCCGCTGCATCGTATGCAGTTTCTGTACGCAGTGAAAACAGCATTAATACTAAACCGAATGAAGCGCCGCCTGCAAAACCTAAAAAGATCATCCATAAAATCGCGAGGCTTGTCCATTCCATCCACACTCCCGTAAAGCCAATTAAATAGCAAATCGTAAAGAAAATGACGATCGGACGCTGTGAAATGAGCTTTCCTGCAATAATTGGAATAACAAACGTCATCGGAATTTGCGCAAATTGCATAACAGACACCATCCAACCAGCCGTGGTAGCATCCAAACCTTGGCTTATAAAAATTTCTGGCAGCCATGCAGAGGAGCAGTAGAATAAAAACGATTGGAAGCCCATTGCGCCTGCAACAGCCCAGGCGAGCGGTGATTTCCACATTTGGGTTTTCATTTTCTGTGATGCCGACATATGCAAGTCCACTTTAGGTGTTCGCAAAATCGGTATCCATATAACTAATGTCAGAACACCCAAAACAATCGAAAAGCCCAATGCTATTTGCCAGCCTGCATTTGTTGCGATCGGAAAACTAAAACCAGCAGCAAGTCCGGAAGAAATATTCATCGATACGGAATACACCCCTGTTAACAAGCCGATATGCAGCGGGAATTTCCATTTAAAATAACTCGGAATAAGAACATTTCCAAAAGCGATCGCAATCCCTATAAGAATTGTTCCTCCAATCAGAAGTGCTGTTTCACCTACTGAACGTAGTAATACTCCAGTACAAAGTAAAATAACTGAATAAAATAAAGTCCATTCCATTCCCCATTTACGTGCAATGCGCGGTGCAAATGGTGAAACAATAGCAAATGCGACTAATGGAATAGTTGTTAAAAATCCTGCAAGTACGTTTGAAATGCCGAGGCCATCCCGGATAAAGGAAATAATAGGACCTACTACAGTAATCGGTGTACGTAAGGTAGTAGCGAATAGGAAAACAGCAACCATAAAAAAGAGAAGTTGTTTATTCGATAGTATTTTTTTGCTATTTTGGTTTATTTTTTGTTCATTCATCATTGAGGCTCCTTTTCCTGCAATAACGCCAATTAAATAGTAAGAATAATCTTAAAAAACAGAAAAATAGTAACGCATTGCTATCAAAAAAATATTATGTTAGACTAATAATCATTATTTCAATTAAATATATTACCTCATGTAAATGTATGGGGTAGAGGTCGCAATCATTATGATTAGTATAGCGGAGATTGAGAAGAATCTGTGAAGCTTTATGAAAGGAATGATTGCCGAAGTGTTATTTTTCTTCTTAAATATAACGCTGGGGCTGTCTCCGATAAGGAACAGAACTGTCACATGTGTAAGCATGTGTTGAGCTATCTTTCAAGTTTGATGAGGTGTAATTATAACCATCACAAAAACTTGTGGTGGTTTTATTTTTACACTTCGCCATACAAAACAAAAAGGGAGTTTTATAATCGTGAGTGAAATTAAAATAGATCAGCTCGGTAATAAAAACGAGTTAAAAAGAGGATTAAAAAGCCGCCATGTTACGATGATCTCGTTAGGCGGAACGATTGGTACAGGACTATTTTTAGCATCAGGTGGCGCCATTGCACAGGCAGGTCCTGGTGGGGCATTGCTCGCATATGCATTAATCGGGGTTATGGTGTATTTCCTAATGACGTCATTAGGGGAAATGGCTGCCTATATGCCGACATCGGGTTCGTTTAGTACGTATGCAACGAAATTTGTAGACCCGGCATTAGGATTTGCACTTGGTTGGAACTATTGGTACAACTGGGCAATTACGATTGCAGCGGAAATTGCTGCTGTGTCATTAATTATGAAATACTGGTTCCCGGACAGTTCATCGATTGTATGGACAATTTTATTTATCGTAGTCGTATTATCATTTAACTTAGCATCTGTAAAAGCTTTTGGTGAAGCAGAATACTGGTTTGCGATGATCAAAGTCGCAACAGTAATTGTATTTATTATTGTCAGCTTTTTAATGATTTTCGGTATTTTAGGCGGGAACGACCCGGTCGGCTTCACGAATTTCTTTGCAGGAGATGCACCGTTTAATGGCGGTTTCCTAGCTCTATTCGGTATTTTCCTTGCAGCGGGATTCTCATTCCAAGGTACGGAAATGCTAGGGGTAACGGCAGGGGAAACAGATGATCCAGCCAAAAACATACCAAAAGCTGTACGTTCAGTATTCTGGCGTATTTTACTGTTTTACATTTTCGCAATTGGCGCAATTGGATTACTTATTCCGTATACAGATTCACGCCTTTTATCAGAAGATATTGCGACAAGTCCATTTACATTAGTATTTGAAAACTTAGGTGTCGCATTTGCAGCATCAGTTATGAATGCAATTATTTTAACAGCCATGCTTTCTGCAGGGAACTCAGGGTTATATGCAGCCAGCCGTATGCTTTATCAATTAGCAGTAGACGGAAAAGCACCGAAACTGTTCATGAAAGTAACGACGCGCGGTATTCCGATGTATGCACTTTTAGCTACATTAGCAGTAGGTTCATTAGCATTTTTAGCTTCTTTCTTTGGCGATGGTGTCGTATATATTTGGTTACTAAACGCTTCAGGTATGTCCGGCTTTATTGCATGGCTCGGTATTGCAATCAGTCATTACCGCTTCCGTCGCGCATATGTCGCACAAGGAAAATCATTGAGTGATTTACCGTATGTATCGAAATTCTTCCCATTCGGTCCGTTATTTGCGTTTGCCCTCTGTATGATTGTCGTACTTGGTCAAAACTATATGGCCTTTATGGGCGGGACAATTGACTGGTACGGAGTAGTCGTTTCATATATCGGTTTACCGTTATTTGCTTCATTATGGATGTTCTATAAAGTAAAACATAAAACAAAAATCGTTCCTTTAATGGACTGCGATCTATCAAATAAATAATAATTAAAACGTAATGTGAGCATCAGCTTTCATTGCGTTTTTTTGTGGAGTGAAACTGAAGTGGATATTAAGTCATGCAAAGTGGCTAATATCTAAAGCCAAGTGTCTAAAATGTCATTAGGGTGGCGAATATATGTATTTAAATCGTAAATGAAGTGGCGAAAAAAATGCTCTCGATTATAAAATGCCCTTTAGCCTTCCTTTTATACTTTAAAAGGAAGGAATGGTATTATAGAAGAAATGAAGAATCTCTATACTTATAAGGAAGTGTTAGGAATGCCTATCTCAACAGGTTTATATAAGAAAATGCATCAATGGTTAATGGGCGAAGATGGAAAAACTGTAGCATTTCGTCCGTTTTTAACAAATGGAAATCCCTACAAATCACGAATTTTCCTAGTCAGCACAAATGCCGTACCCTTTTTTAAAGTAGAAGATAGAAGTGAGCAGACTTTTGCAGAGTCATTATTAAATAGAGAGCTGTTAAAAGATCTTTATTTGAGTGAAATAAAGGGAGCCCCTCGTGAATTTAAAGGTTCTTTACAATTTGAGGCATGGCTAAAAAAGCAATATAACGAATCGCTTATTTATACTTCTTTAAATACGTATCAAATAGAATCGATGGATCATGCAAAAAGCGCGAAAAAAGAAGATGCTGCTAATTTTGAACGCGGGCAAACAATTTTCAAAGAAGTAATGGAAGAGTTTCAGCCGGAAATCATTATTTTGCAAGGGTCAGCTACGTTCAATCAATTCAAAACGCTATTTGCAGAGGATATTGTTATTTTCAATGAAGGTGAGATGAAAGTGCAAGTTATGGAGGAAATGGGTGCAATTGCTGAAGTGACTTATGGGAATGGAAAGAAGGCCCTCGTTTTTGTCACTCGTAGTATGAGCTATTTTGGGTCTGAGGGGAAAAATTTCGAACAATTCAAAGAAAATTTAGCTGAGAATTTATTGGTAAAAGTCTAAACCCGAACATTCGCTTCGTTATTATCACTTTTTTGTTCAAATTTCCGAAAAATAAGAATAGTTTTACTTTTATGAGATTATTGCAATATAAGATTTACATGATTATAATTGGGACATTCAATATTAAACTTAATAACTTTACTCATATAATCGCAAGGATAAGGCTTGCAAGTTTCTACCGATTTACCGTAAATGAATCGACTATGAGTGAAGCATGTTAACGAATGACCCGTCCAATTTTATTTGTGCACCTCATTTGTTATTACTTTTGAACTGTATTCGGAAGTCTTGCTCCACTCATTGTAGGGAGCAGGTCTGCCGATTTTTTTTATCCAAAAATAGAGGGGGAATTGTATATGAAACTTTTAAAAGAAAAAATTGAAAAAGAAGGCGAAGTTCTTTCAGACGTAGTACTTAAAGTAGATTCATTTCTAAACCACCAAATCGACCCGTTTTTAATGAAGGAAATTGGAGATGAATTTGCCAAACGTTATTCTGATCAAATCATCACGAAAGTACTAACAATTGAATCATCAGGAATTGCTCCAGCGACATTTTTAGGTTTAACGCTTGGTGCACCGGTTGTATTTGCTCGTAAACGCAAATCTCTTACGTTAACGGATAATTTGTACACATCAAAAGTACATTCTTTTACAAAAAACGAGACAAACGAAATCTCGGTATCACAGAAGTTCATAACAGCTGATGACAATGTCGTTATTATTGACGATTTTTTAGCAAATGGCGAAGCGCTAAAAGGCTTAATTGATATTGTAAATCAAGCAGGAGCTACAATTATTGGTGCGGGCATTGTAATCGAAAAAGGCTTCCAACAGGGTGGCAAGGCATTACGTGAACAAGGATTACGCATTGAATCTTTAGCAAATATTAAGTCGCTGGCAAATGGCAAAGTAGAATTCTACGATTAAGCATTAAAACACTACAGTTCAAATCATGTAAATAACATATTAAGAGTGCATCTATAATTGGAGGAAAACTTTTTATGAATAACACAAAAGCAACGATGCTTGGTATTCAGCATCTGCTGGCAATGTATGCAGGAGCGATTTTAGTACCGTTAATTATCGGTGGGGCATTAGGTTTCAGTCCGGCACAAATGACATATTTAGTAGCAATCGATATTTTCATGTGCGGCGTGGCAACACTTCTGCAAGTTTGGAAAGGGAAGGTTATCGGAATTGGATTACCGGTTGTACTCGGATGTACATTTACAGCAGTAAGTCCAATTATTGCAATTGGTTCTGGTGGTGGATTAGGGGATGTATACGGAGCGATTATCGCCTCAGGTATTATCATCGTATTAATCGGTGGTCTTTTCGGTAAATTAATTCCGTTTTTCCCGCCTGTTGTAACAGGTTCGGTTGTAACGATTATCGGAATCAGCTTAATCCCGGTAGCGATTAATAATATGGGTGGCGGACAAGGGGCAGCTGACTTTGCATCAGGTTCAAACGTAGCCTTAGCATTTATTACGTTACTGATTATTTTAGTGATTTATAGATTCACAGTTGGTTTCGTTCGTGCCATTGCGATTTTACTGGGGATGGTGACAGGAACAATTATCGGTATTTTCTTGGGTAAAGTTGATTTCGCACCAGTAGCAGATGCTTCATGGTTACACATTATGCAGCCATTTTACTTAGCAACACCGACATTCAATGCTTCTGCTATTTTAACAATGACATTAGTAGCAATGGTGTCATTAGTAGAATCAACAGGTGTGTACTATGCTTTAAGTGATATTACAAAAAAAGATTTAACTTCAAAAGATTTATCAAAAGGGTACCGTGCAGAAGGACTAGCATCAATTATCGGTGGTATTTTCAACGCCTTCCCTTACACAACATTCTCACAAAACGTAGGACTAATTCAAATGTCAGGCGTACGCGACCGCAAAGTCATTTACATTACAGGCGGTATGCTTGTAGCACTTGGATTCCTGCCAAAGCTTGCAGCATTAACTACGATCATCCCAACACCAGTACTTGGTGCAGCGATGCTTGCAATGTTCGGTATGGTAATTACACAAGGTGTGAAAATGCTTGCACCGGAAATTCAAAAATCCATGGAAAACGCAATGGTCGCAGCACTTGGAGTTGGTTTAGGGATCGGTGTTGCTACAGTACCGGGTATCTTCGAAAACTTACCTTCTTGGATGTCGATTTTAACGTCGAATGGGATTGTTGCGGGGTCGGTTACGGCGATCTTCTTGAATGTGTTGTTTAATATGATTGGGCCGAAGCGTCGGGATCCGATGCATGTGGTGGAAAATTAAATATAATTTATCTTAAAAGCACCTAACAAATTTTAAATTTGATAGATGCTTTGTGACAAAAAGTGTATCCCACAGAAAAGTTTACTTGTAGACTTTTCTATGGGATTTTTTCAATCCTTATAAAGTTAATTGGATTACGAATATATAACGACATTAATTTCTATTAATGATTTCTGGAAGGTTGATTTCTGTGATGAATTCCTCCTCTTCATCTCGTTTGAATGAAGTGTAAGCTTCAATTAAGTCTTGGTCATAAATAATTGTAAATCTTGAATTTTTTCTTGGTACCTCGGGGGTTGAAGGATTATTATCATGATCATAAAGTTCGGATTGAGCGCTTACTGTATCAATTAGATTACCTCTTGTATATTTCCCTCTTAATGCCGATAATACAATGTTATTCCCAGAAATACCTCCAATAATTTCAATATTCGAAATAGCACCAAATATATTCACTGTACTATGTGAATAGAAAAAGGCTTTAATTTTACTAGGGGTATCTGAATATGGAGAGGTGTTAATAATTCTAATTCTTCCTGTAGCAAAAATAATTAACGTTCCATTTGATTCATATCCACTTAATACACTATTATTTATAGCAACATCTCCATCGACATATATAATTGCATCGCTATTTAACGAGGAATTATCTATTGATAGGTTGCCATTAATATGATATTGACCAACCAAATTTAAATTAGACATTCCATCTATAGTTAGAGAGCCGCTCTCTAATACTGTATAATATCTGTATTCCCTACAAACTAACAAACCTGGTCTAATACATTCTCGTTGTTGCTTAGTAGCACTTACTAAAATAACATCATCTTTAGAGTTAAAGACACGATTTCTATGAGAGTTCGAGGAAACGTTTATAGAGCTAATAGTACTATTTTTATGGCTTTTTGAAGAATAGGTGTTCTCGATTTTTTCTTTGATTTTTAACTCATCAGAAACTAAAGATTTTTTTACGATATTAACATTTTTCGTGTCAAATAATATTGTTCTAAGTCTATTATTCGTTAAAAGTTCGTCAACTGAATAACTATCGTATCTAGATAAATTATTATAGACATTCAAGTTTAATACTGAACTTTCACTTGCTAGATGACTTGTATTTTTGTTAACAAAAATATTACCGCTTTCAGGAAGTATTATTTTAGGAGTAAAGCTTTTGCTGTCTGCTTTCATTCTAGGATAAACGCTAGAATGCCAATTTGTATAATTTCCAGATAATGTATAACCTTGGTTGTGGATAATCAAGTCTTTAGAGGTTTTTATGTCCCCTTTAACATCTACCCCACCATATAAATAAATACTACCCCCTTTATTACTTGAAAGTGTATATCGCAACTGGTCTGGAATGGCGTCAGTTCCTAATATAACTTCAGAGCGAGTAACCTGTTCTTTACCGTTTACAATTCCGGTACTTCTAAAACTAACAACTCGTTTATAAAGATCTTTTTCTGCTGTTGATTGGGTTATTACATTTTCTATACAAACTTTTGTTTTGTTATTATTATCTGTTGGGATAAGAAAACCCGTATTTTCTGAAAGGGAACATGCAAGTTGAGGGTTTTTTAAGGTGTTATCTAAAAAAATAGCAAACTCACTTTTACCAACTTGGTTATTGTTTATAAAGTCTTCAAGTGTTTTTTGTAGATTACTAACAGCAAACTCAATCCCTTTATCGGCTAAATCGGTAGCTTGTACTATGTTTTCACGATTTTTATTTTTTGTAATACCGTTAGCAGATAGTGTCATTAAACTCAACCCTAATATAGAAAAAATCATCACGATCGCAACTGCAATAAGTAGTACGGAACCGTTGCTGTTTTTAAGTAACTGTTTCATAATGACAACTCCTTTCCTTTATTTCGAATTTACTATTGGTTGGATTTCATTCTTAAAGGACATAATTCTTTCTGTTTCCTTATTTCCCCGGACATGTGTAAATTTTAATTTTAGTACTATTTCGTAAACGGAAGTTTCATTAGGGGTGCCGTTTATCTTGGATTCAGCTAGTACTTTAATACTGCTATTTGAAACAGTGTATTGTTCATTGAAAATCTGGATTTTTGTTACACCATTCACTGTTTTAAATCCGATATCTTTTAATTTACATTCACCCTCTATTTTATAGTCCCCGTTCTCATCTCTTTGGCATTTAGATTCATTTTCTATTACTTCAAGATAACTATATTTATAACTTTTTTTATTAGATATAGGATCTATTATTACTTCCTCTTTATATCTAATAATATGCTCCTGCTTTGTGGAGTACATTTCTTTAATGAATTTACTTACAATAATGTCTGCTTCATCTCGTAACATCGTTTCTTGACTAATTATACGAGTGTTTTCCAAAGCCTTAGTTGTAATAGAAAATACCAAAATTGAAACTATTCCTGTTAAGATAACTACTGCCAAAAGCTCTACTAAAGTAAGCCCTTTTTCATCAAGTTTTGTTTTATTCAAGTGCAACATATCCTTCCGAAGATCCTTTTGTTTTTCCATCCGGGGCTGTTACGGTGACTACGACTTTTACCAGCTTTAAATCCTTTTCTGAATAAGTAGCATTATTAACTAGGCTATTACTTTGAGAAGCAACATAAGAAACTTTATATTCTTTGTCATTCATTTTAATAAGTGTAGGTGGTTTTTTCTTTGTAGGGTCAGATTCAGTCATATCTTTAAAATAGTTATTTACATCAGTTATTGTTTGATTGTGAATAAATGATTCAGCTTTTAATCTCACGAGCATTGCATCGGCCAAGTTAATAGTTGTTAGTTTTTCGTTATTTTTATGTGCTGTTTTACTTGTTTGAATAAAGATTTGAGAGAAGCTAAGTAATACAATACCAATAATAACTATCGCTGCAACAACCTCTATTAAAGAAAAGCCATTTTCTTTTTGTAGGACCTTCAAATTTTCCCCTCCTTATAAAATTTCCCATTATATTACCTTGAAAAAAAGAATGTGTTCCATAAAAAATGTAGAAATATAGCGAAATGCCCCTGATTTTATCGAATGTTGTTGGGTAATATAGATTAAAAATAAAAAAAAATTTGTGAGATTATAAAATATATAGTCAAAAAGTAATCTATTGTGTATTATGATAGATAATAACATAAAGTTTAATTATGGTAAAACTTAAATATTTTTTGAATTATTTAAGTAGACTTACATAATAAAAGTAATAATAGATAGGTAAATAGTACCTAATGAATGATATGGATAAAAAAATTTATGATAAAAAATAGGTTAATTGGTAGTTTGCGAAAGAAGTAAATTAGTAGAATGTATTTATAATGAATTTGGTGAGGTGTATATATGAAAAAAGTTTTAAGGTCAATGGTACTTCTTATGTTAATGGTAACAGTGCTAGCTTTTGGTGTTCCACATTTTATAGCAAGTTCTAATACACCTACTACTGATAATTCTCAAGGTTCTACAATTGGCGGAATGAATGTGGGTGGTTTAAAGGGTGAGGAATTAAAAGCTGCATTAAAGATTGCGGTAAATGATTGGTATACCCAAAATTTAATTGTTTCAGATGGAGGGACTTCCATTGAAGTTAGCTCTTCCACTTTCCAATTTGATATTGAAAGTACAGTTAATAGCTTTGAAGATAATTACCGCAAACCATGGTATGCAATTTGGGAAGATGAGACTGCTGTTCACCTACCATTAAGCATCCTTCCAAGTGAAATTGTTAAAAATGAAATTAGCAATATATCGACATGGGATACAGATTCCACTTATGAAAGAGTAGAATTGAATGCTTCTTATTTAAAAACAGACGAAGTTGAAGCTGTTGTAAATGATTTATCAATACTTGAAACAGATAGGATATCGCTTTCAGTCGAAACTATACCAGAATCTGCAATGGGTATAAATGAACTTGTTGATGCATTGAACGACACGGTAATTGATCCGCAAATACAATTTTCAATGCTAGAAAAGGTAGGGGAAACAATTAATTTAGCAAACCGAGAGGCAATTAATTTTATCGCATCAACTATTTATAACGCAGCACTCAATATTAATGGAGAAATCCTGGAACGTCATTCACAAAATGAAATTCCTATATATTTAAAACCTGGTTTAGAAGCTAAAGTGGATGCTTTTGCTAATGAGGATTTAAAATTTATTAATACATCAACCAAACCAGTTGTATTAAAGCTTTCCATAGATGAAGGGAAGCTGCAGACAGAAATATATACACCTGCTAAAGAAACTGAGGTTTCTGTATCCGTGTCGAATGATGAGGAAATTCAACCACGTACAATTACGCGCTACTCGGAGGAATTGGCAATTGGACAAACAGAGCAATTGCAAGAAGGTGTAGGGGGATTACGTGTTTCAATTTATCGAACAGTATTCGGGGAGCAACAGCTTGTAAGCCGTGATTATTATCCACCGGTAAACCGTGTCATTGTTAAATCGTCTCAGCAACCAGAAATACAAGGTTCAGCGGTTGATATGAATAATGAACCAAATGATTCAATCGATTTAGATGGTGACGGCTTCCCGGATGAAGTTGGTAATGGAGGGAATCCACCAATTAGTAATCCACAAAACACAAATTCCAATGAATCAAGTAGTGAATCACAAAATCAAGATGAGTCAGAAGATAATCTACCACCAGGCAGCTATTACGATAAAGGTGGAAATTTAATAACTCCGTAGAACAGGAGGAAATCAGCATGAAGGCAAATGCGAGAAAACGTTTAGGGGACTTATTAGTAGAAGCTGGGGTGATTAATGAACATCAGCTGAATTACGCGTTACAAAATAAAAGCCGTGATGAAAAGCTAGGAGACTTTCTGATTAAGGAAAATGTTCTTACCGAACAACAGTTAATTGAGGTACTAGAGTTCCAGTTAGGAATTCCTCATATTACATTGAATAAGTATGCGATAGATCCAGAACTATTACAGCTTGTACCGAGAGAGCTAGCAAAACGTGCCAATATTATGCCAGTACGTCGCGATAGAAATAAACTATTAATAGCGATGTCTGATCCAATGGATTATTTTGCGATTGAAGAAGTCCGGATGGCGACAGGCTGTCAAATCGAAACGAGTATTGCTGCAAAAGATGATTTATACCGAACAATTACAAAGTACTATGATTTGCAGGCTTCAATGGATGCAGCATTGTCCGAAATGGCAGCAAATACAACTGAGGTCCAACAGGAGATTACTGATGAAGATTCGCCGATTGTTCGTTTAGTCAATCAGATTATTGCCAATGGAGTAGCTCAACGTGCATCGGATATTCACTTTGATCCACAGGAAACGGAATTTAAAGTACGCTACCGTGTCGATGGTGTGTTAAGGACGGAGCGATCACTGCCAAAACATATGCAAAATATGATGACGGCTCGTGTAAAAATTATAGGTGGATTGAATATTACGGAAAACCGTATTCCACAAGATGGCCGTATTAAAGTTAATATTGAGTTTAAAAGCATTGATATTCGACTTTCTACATTGCCGACTGTCTACGGTGAAAAAATCGTTATGCGTATTTTGGATGTAAGCAATGCTGCAACAGATATTGCACACTTAGGTTTTACTGAAAAAAATGAGGCATTGTTTAAAAAGATGATTGAACAACCAAATGGAATTGTACTAATAACAGGTCCAACCGGTTCGGGTAAATCATCTACATTATATGCAGCACTTTCGAATCTAAATGATGAGGAAGTTAATATCATTACAGTTGAAGATCCGGTAGAGTATCAGCTAAACGGTGTAAATCAAATTCAGGTGAAGGAAGAAGTCGGGTTAACATTTGCAGCTGGTTTACGTTCGATTCTACGTCAAGACCCGGACATCATTATGATTGGGGAAATTCGAGACTTAGAAACAGCACAGATTTCGATTCGTGCCTCACTGACAGGTCACCTTGTATTAAGCACATTGCATACAAATAGTGCAATCGAATCGGTTTCCCGATTGCAGGATATGGGCATAGAGCCATTCTTGATTTCATCTTCTCTTGTGGGAATTTTAGCGCAGCGACTTGTACGTCAAATTTGTCGAGATTGTAGTACCGAAGTTGATCCTACAAGCAGGGAAAAAGAAATCTTTGCAAATAATGGATTCAGCATTGAAAAGGTGAGAAAAGGTCGCGGCTGTTCAGCTTGTGGAAATACCGGTTACCGTGGACGACTTGCCATTCATGAGTTATTACCAATTGATCGGGAGCTAAAGGATTTAATTCTGAATCGCGCAAGTGGATATGAAATAGGGGATTATATGAAAACAGCAGGCTACTATACATTATTGCAAGATGGTCTACTAAAAGTTATAAACGGTGTCACGACGACTGAGGAAGTACTGCGTGTTGCAACGATTGACTAGGGAGGGGATGCAAGATGGCACTGAAAATTCAAGACTTACTGCATCATGCATATGACGAAAAAGCGTCTGACTTACATGTAACAATAGGTATCCCTCCCGTATACCGGATAAATGGTCAATTGAAGCAATATGGCGATATAAATGTTACTGAAGAAATGGTTAAAGAAATGGTACAAGATATTCTACCTGATTATAAAGTGGCTGAATTTGAGGAGAAGGGTGAAACAGATTTTAATTATTCATTAAAAGACCTATGCCGATTCCGTGTAAATACGTATCACCAGCGAAATGCAGGGGCTATCGCTGCCCGTTTAATTTCGAGTAAGATACCGACTATTGAATCATTAAATATGCCAAAAGTATTGTATGACTTAGCGGAAAAACCCCAAGGACTTATTTTAGTTACAGGTCCAACAGGTTCGGGGAAGTCTACTACATTAGCAGCAATGATTGATTATATTAATGAAACAAAATCGAAGCACATTATTACTCTTGAAGATCCGATTGAATATTTGCACTCTCATAAAAAATCAGTCGTGAATCAACGGGAAATCGGTGTCGATACAGGCTCGTTTGCAAACGGATTGCGTGCATCACTTCGCCAAGATCCTGATATTATTCTTGTCGGTGAGATGCGAGATTTAGAGACAATTTCTACAGCAATTACTGCAGCGGAAACAGGGCATTTAGTATTCGGCACGCTCCATACATCAAGTGCACCGACGACAATTGACCGAATTATCGATGTATTTCCACCACATCAGCAAGGACAAATACGTATCCAATTAGCGAATGTATTACAGGGGATTATTTCTCAGCGATTGTTCATTCGTAAAGATAAAGAAGGACGTGTTGCAGCAACCGAAATTTTAGTAAGTGTTCCGGCTGTAACGAACTTAATCCGAAATGAAAAAATTCATCAAATACCAAGTGTCATGCAAACAAGCCGTGCGCTAGGAATGCATACATTGGAAACATCAATACAGGCACTCGTTTCTTCCGGTAAAGTTTCGTTGGAGGAAGTCCGTCCTTACTTGAATGTAGGTGATTACAGTTGACTGTATTTAAATATGTAGGGCGAACAAAGATGGGAGTCACACAAAAAGGGACAATTGACGCGGCAAATAAGGCAACAGCAATTACGAAGCTTCGAGAAAAGGGGATTAATCCTCGTGAAATAGAAGAGTCGAAAAGTATATTGCACATGGATATTAACCTTGGAAGCGGAAAAATTAAAACGCAGGATTTTGTAATTTACTGCCGTCAGTTTGCGACATTAATTCGTGCGGGTGTTTCAATTGTTGAGGCTACGAACATTTTGGCAAAGCAAGCAACAAGTAAGCCTTTGAAAAAAGCTTTGGAGAAGGTCGAAGAAGATGTACGTGCAGGTATCCCTTTCTCGGATGCAGTTCAAAAGCATCCGAAAGTATTCCCTGAGTTGTTCGTCAATATGATGAAATCAGGTGAAGCAACGGGGAATATTGATGACACATTAGATCGATTGGCCAATTCGTACGAGAAATCATTCCGGTTAATTAAAAAGGTACAGTCGACATTAACATATCCTGTGATGTTATTGATTTTAATTCTAGTAGTCGTATTTTTCATGCTGATATTTATTGTTCCGACATTTGTAGAATCATTTGAGTCGATGAATGCGGAACTTCCTATCCTTACAGTCTGGACTGTAGCGTTAGGAGAATGGTTAAGACAATTTTGGTGGTTACCAATTGGCGCTGTGGTCATAGGTGTGGTTGTATTCCAACACCTATACAGGAACAATGAGCAATTTCATTACACGGTACATTATATGCTACTAAAAATGCCAATTTTCGGACCGCTCTTACAAAAAACAGCCATTGCTAGATTAACACGAAATCTATCTTCATTATTTAGCAGTGCAGTACCGATTTTGCAGGCATTGACGATTTCCCAAAAGGTCTCTGGAAATCCGGTTGTGGCAAAAGTGGTACTAGATGCACGAGCAAGTCTGGAAAAAGGAAGTACATTAACAGAGCCATTTGAAAAAAGCTGGATATTCCCACCCATGGTGACGAGTATGACCAAAATCGGGGAATCTACAGGTTCTCTCGATTATATGCTTGAGAAAATTGCTGACTTTTATGAAGAAGAAGTTGACCGTAATGTTGATACATTAAAATCTTTGATTGAACCGTTAATGATTGTGTTATTGGCGGGTGCGGTTGGAATTATAGTAGCCGCAATTTTCCTGCCAATGTTCAGTTTATACGAACAAATGTAAAAAATAGAATGGGCGTTTTGCAAGGAGGCATTAAAGCAAACAAAGCGTCAGTGCAAAAAATAAAATAGTAAATAATTTAGAATTTAAAGGAGGAATTAATATGTTTAAGACATTAAAGAAGCGTATTAAAAATGAAAAGGGGTTATCTTTAGTTGAGCTTTTAGCAGTAATTGTTATCTTAGCGATTGTAGCGGCAATTGCTATTCCTGCAATTGGAAATATTATTGATAACAGTCGTATAAAAGCAGCAAAAGCAGATGTAGCAAATGTATTAAGTGGAGCAAATATTTATTTTACTGATGAGACATCAGCAGGAGTGTCTGCAGATAAGACTAAGTTAGCACCTTATGTAGACTCTTGGGGAGTGTTGAGTCAAACAACAGTTACAGGAATTACAGTAACAAAAGGAACTACAACTACTAGTGGAACAACTCCAACAACCTTAACAGTTACTGGTACTGTTAAAGTTGGTAACAAAACCGTAACAATTAAAGATGCAACTATTGATAATTTAAAAGTTGATTCAAAAGAGAAAACAACATCTTTCACATGGTCTGACTAATCATTTAATCAACCCCCAAAGAACACCCAACCCAACAGCGTTTGGGTGTTCCATTGGGTGATGATTTCGCTAGTATAATAGCTTTGAAGTTGAGCTTGCCCTGCAATAGAGGCAAAGTATAAAGGGGAGGGTCCCTATATGTTCAAAATGAAAAGAAAATCGCATGCATCGATTATCGTAAATGACTACGTGATCCGAGCGCTTGTCTCCAAAGGGCAATTACTTGATCAACCCGTTATTTATGAAACGCCTTTACCGAGAAATGCCGTACAAGAAGGCTCGATTATGGACGAGATGGCGATATATGATTTGATAAAAGAAAATGTCTCGAACTGGGGTGGTAAGAAGCAAAATGTCCGTTTCCTCGTACCGGATACGTCTGTATTATTAAAAACTTTTGAGCATCCTGCAGATGTAAGTGGGAAAAAGCTAAAGGAATTTGTGCAGATGGAGCTTGGGAATTCTATTCATTTACCGTTCCAGGAACCACTTATTGACGTTCACGATTCAGTGGAAGGCGATGGGAAAGCGGTATTGTTTGCTGCGCCTCCTGATGAAGTTGGAAAGATGGTTGGTCTTTTATTAGACAATCATTTAAATCCTCAAGTAGCCGATATTCGGGCTTTATGTAATTTACGCTTGCTCGAGGAAATTGAATTTATTGAAACGAATCGTACATACTTAGTGACGGATTGGTCGATTAACGAGCTGTCGATTTGCATTTATTCAAATGGAGAAGTAGAGTTTTTACGCTTCCAAACAATTGATACTGATTGGGATAAATGGCAGCACGAAGCTTTTGATGCAGGAGAGGTTGAGTTTCGTTATACAGGAGACTTGGATGATTTCCGTAGAGCAACAACAGACCAAGTAATGGAAATCGATCGCATGATGAACTTCTTTAAATTCTCGCTCCACAAAGGGGAAAAAGTTGTCGATGAAATTATTGTGATGGGAGATCACCCATTACTACATCTTATCGAAGCACTCTTACGCGACAATTTACCGACACCGATAAGCATTGTAGATGATGCTGTTATTGAAGCTCAATTTCCCAACTGCAAAGCAAAGCATGCGACATTGTTGGGCCTTGCTCTAAAGGAGGTTAACGAATGATTCCAGATATTAACCTCATGCCCAAAATAGAAAAGGGCGAGGCTAGTTTAAATTTTGCATTCTATTTAGTCGGAATTTTATCATTGGTAACGCTTGGACTTATGGCTTGGACATTTTTCAGTGCGAAAGGTGAAATTGCCAGCGCCATACCAGAGCGGGATTCATTAATTTTAACGCGCGATCAATTGAATGCTGAAGTTGCCTCATTTGAAACGATGAATCAGGGCTCATTAGAAGAATCTGTCGCTTTTGTGGAAAGAGTATCATTTCCAGTATCTCCGGTTATTACAGAAACACGAAATTTATTACCTTTAAATACATATTTGCGTGCTTATGTATTTTCTGAAACAGGGGTACAAGTTACGGTAGATTTTGAAACATTAAATGCAATATCAACATATGTGAGTAATCTTGAAAAAAGCCCTTATTTCAATGATGTTCAACTAGGCACAATTCAAAATTTTGATGTTAATCCTGTTGGAGAAGAATTAAGTGCAGAGCAACAATTTAGTGAAGTACCACGGTATAGCGTAGAGATTATGTTATTAATCGATCAATTATATGTAGCTGCAGGAGGTGACGAGTAGTGAATTCCTTCTCAAGTAGTAAAAATGGGACGCTTTTATTAGTGATTGCTTTAGCGATGGCACTGTTATTTGCCGTTTACTACTATGTCGTTAAGCCAAAGCAGGATGAAGAACAGGCGATCCAAAATGAAATGACGAATATAAAAACGGAAATTTCTACATTAGAACAAACGATTGCAACTCACCATTCACAGCTAGCTCAAACTAGTACAAATGAATTTGTATTACGAAAAAAAGTGCCGGCTAACCGAGAAATCGATGCGTTGATTCTTTCAATTGAGGAAATTGAATACTTAACAGGCTCACGTATTCAAAGTATCGACTTTAACAACTATGATGCTCTCGTATCTAGCTCAGGCTTACAGGATCCAATGGCTTCTGAGACAGAAGAAGGGCAAGCAACAGACGATGGATCGGAACCAGTGGAACAAACAGAGTCTACTGAAACGGAAGCTAATGATTCAACGGAAGAAACAGATGTACCAGAGGAATTACCGGTTTCAACAATAGCTGTAGAATCATTACCACCTTCATTAAAGTTAGTTACATTTAATATTAATGTGTCGTCACCAAATGATGTAAGCTTGCTACAGTTTATAAAAGAAATAGAAATGAAAGACCGTGTGATGCGAATTGATATTGTTGACTTTGCCCTCCCAGGTGAAGAAGATCAATTTACAGAAGAGGCATCAGAAATCGTAACAGCCAATATTCAAATCACAACATTCTACTATGAGTAAGGTGTTTAATACAATAATCGGTATGAAAAAACAATTACCAAAGTAGTTGATTGGAATGGGGGGAGGCGAGTGTTATTCCCTATATATTCTATATCGGTGCTTCTGCGGTGGTCGCAATAAATTGCAACCATCCTCGGCGCAAAGAATCAGAGACAAAAATTTGACTCTGATTCTTGCCCGCGGAAAGCGTCCGACCCGGAATGGAAATCAACCATTTAATATATAGCAAGGACTAGTAAGGAGCGTTGAACATGGAAATAATGTATACAATTTTCGCAGGAATATTCGGGCTAGTGTTTGGTTCTTTTTACAACGTAGTCGGTTTACGTGTACCGAAAAAGGAATCGATTGTGACCCCGCCATCCCATTGTGTGAATTGTAATCGCCGTTTACGCGCTTTTGAGCTCATACCTGTTCTTTCCTGGGTGTTTCTACGAGGGAAATGTCGGACTTGCGGTGTAAAAGTATCACCAATTTACGCATTTACGGAGCTGATAACAGGTCTTTTATTCGCATTTGCTACATGGCAGCTTGGTATTACATGGGAACTCGCAGTAGCGCTCCTTTTTATTTCGCTATTGGTTATTATTAATGTTTCGGATATTGCGTACATGCTCATTCCGGATAAAATTTTACTGTTTTTCTTGCCGCTCTTAATTGTAGGGAGAATTCTTTCCCCGCTGGATCCTTGGTGGGATAGTATTGTTGGGGCAGTGCTTGGTTTTTCGCTCTTATTATTAATTGCCATTATTTCAAAAGGCGGTATGGGTGGCGGAGATATTAAGCTATTTTTATTAATCGGTCTTGTGCTGGGGACTTATAATACGCTATTAACATTATTTTTAGCGTCCATTATTGGAACAATTGTAGGAATTATTATTTTAAAAGTGCAGGGTAAAGGGCGTAAAACTCCGGTTCCATTTGGACCATCTATTGCACTTGCCGCTATTATTGTGTATTTTTACGGAGAGCAAATTATTGATATGTATTTAAATTTACTACTATAAACAAAAAGGGGTGCTCTGATACGATTTCGGAGCATCCCTTTAATTATGACTTAATAATCTATAATAACTTTCTCGAATGGGTGATTCGTCAGTAGTTCATATGTTGCCACTTCTACCGCTTTTTCCACGGAGTCTGCTAAAACTAATATGCGGTATTTGCCGAAGTCTTTATAATAGGCATCGGCTTCAACGTATTTAGTGTTTTCGTTCTGTATATTCACGAGAATATTGATGACTATTTCATAACCATCCTTTATAAACTCGAATTTTTTCAATAAAAATCAACCTCCTCAACATTAGTTTATTACCTGTAAAGAGTAATTGACTAGACATGTTGGAAGGTTGTGTTGGATATTTAAAAATTATTCAGCATTTGGGTAAATCATCGTTTTTGGATCGACATAACGGTCAAATTCTTCCTCAGTTAAAAGACCCGTCGCAATCGCGGCTTCCTTCAACGTTGTACCTTCTTTATGAGCCGTTTTGGCAATTTTGGCCGCATTTTCATAGCCGATATATGGATTAAGTGCTGTGACAAGCATTAACGAATTTTTCAAGTTCGCATCCAATACTTCCATGTTCGGTTCGATGCCAATTGCACAGTTATCGTTAAATGATTTCATTGAATCTGCCAATAAGCGTGCTGACTGCAGGAAGTTATAAATGATAACTGGTTTAAATACATTCAGCTCAAAATTACCTTGTGATGCAGCAAATGCAATTGTTGCATCGTTGCCGACAACTTGCGTCACAACCATTGTCATCGCTTCACTTTGTGTCGGATTTACTTTACCTGGCATGATCGATGAGCCTGGTTCGTTTTCTGGAATGGTAATTTCACCGATACCAGAGCGAGGGCCACTTGCCAACCAGCGTACATCATTGGCGATTTTCATTAAATCCGCAGCCAATGCTTTTAGCGCACCGTGAGCTGTAACGATTTCATCATGGCTTGTCAGTGCATGGAATTTATTTTCAGCGGATGTAAAATGAATACCTGTTAATTTGCTGATTTCAGCTGCAGCATGTGCCCCAAATTCCGGGTGGGCGTTTATACCCGTTCCTACCGCTGTGCCTCCAATTGCCAACTCTTTCATAAATTGAGTATTAACCATAATCATTTTTTCGCATTTTATCAGCATATGGTGCCAGCCGCCGATTTCCTGCCCAAGTGTTAATGGTGTTGCATCCTGTAAATGGGTACGGCCAATTTTAATAATATCGTTGAATGCAATTGCTTTTTCTTTTAAAGTTGCCTGAAGGAGTTTAAGTCTCGGCATTAAATAGCTTTCAACTATTTCAACTGCTGCAATATGCAGTGCAGTAGGGAATGTATCATTTGAACTTTGTGATTTATTTACATCATCGTTCGGATGAACTTTTTCTTCAGAACCACTTGCAGCTAACTTTTCGTTTGCTAAGTAGGCGATTGTTTCGTTTACGTTCATGTTCGTCTGTGTACCGCTACCTGTCTGCCAAACAACAAGAGGGAAGTGGTCATCCCATTTACCTGTCAGAATTTCGTCTGCTGCTTCGACAATTGCTTTTGTTTTTACATCAGACAGCTTGCCTAATTTATTATTTGCGAGTGCTGCTGCCTTCTTTAAGATCGTCATCGCGCGGATAACTTCAATGGGCATTCTTTCTGTCCCAATTTGGAAATTTTCTTTACTGCGCTGTGTTTGTGCACCCCAAATTTTATCTGCCGGTACACGGATTTCACCTAAAGTGTCTTTTTCAATACGGAATTCCAATTAAATCATCTCCTTTAATATATGTATACCCAAATTTAGATAAAAAAATGGCAAATCGTGTGAGGGGATTTGCCATTCTTTCAGGAGAAAAGATAAAGATCTTTTCAAAATATGAGTAAAGTGATTAATGAGTTTCGAATCTGAACTGGGGGGAACAGTATCGAAAATATGCTACAACTAATTTGTCTGCCTTACAATGATAATGATAATCTTTATCAATTAGAAAGTCAATAGATTACCTAGTTAATTTTTAGAAAAATTATTTAATTTGAAGAAAATATGTAAAACAACGTCCAAAGCATTAATCTCATCGATGCTTTAGACGTCGCTATTTGTGTTATACACTTATAAGTCAGCCCCTTATAAATAGTTAAACAATTTTCACATAAAAATCCTGACCGTTCGTTAATTCTGGAATTTCCATATTTTTTTCGCGCTTATAATAGTCTGATATAGTACTTGCGAGACCCGCATAGCCGTTCAATAACGTCCCTTGCTTAATTTCTTTCGCAATATTATGGAATTCAAAATAGATGTGTGCATCATTATCCAATTCACTTAATATCTTTTCTATATCTGCAAGGGGAATATTAATACCTCTCGTATAGCGACATTCACGTTTATACGTATGGTGTGGGATATTTACGGGTGTGGTTTCGTTAATCATCGATAATTGATTCATAATGTTGCCTCCTTGTTATTCGATATATAAGTTCATTTAATATATTATACCGCAAAAAGGTGATTTATAATCTGAATATTTACTGAATTGGGAAAATTAAAGGAGTCTTTACCAATTATCTCCTTGCTGCATTTCCTCCGCCACCATCTGTAAATCGTAAGCATTAATCATGAACAATTCATATTCATCATGCTGTTCCTTATACTTTTCGATGAGTCGAAGCACATATTTAGGGGAGCCTTCGTTTTCCTCATCATAAACGAGCAATGTCGCATCCGTATTATCAATGATGAATTTATCTTTTTCAATAAACTGCCAAGGTGCTTCGTATGGACGCTTCGTCACACTTGTTACGAAGTCGGCATTATTTACTATATTCATATAGGCTGCTTGTTTATGCTCATTCCAGTTTTTCTCTTGTTCTAAGAAGGGCGTTATAATGGAGTATTTGAGTGTGGAATATTCATTTTTTAGCTCTAGTACAACTTCTGCCGCCCATGTTTCAACACCTGGCTGTCCACTAATCACAACCCACTCCAATCCATCCTCTATAAGGGTACGTAATTGGTTTTGCAGTGCTGATTTAATAATAGGGACACCTGGATGCTTATCGTTAAAAATACCAAGCTCATGTGGACGGTAGCCGGTAATATAAAGTGATTTCATCAAAAATCGCTCCTTAAGATAAAAAATGGAGCCTGGGACAAAACGAAAAATATCTATTTTTTCAAAGAAAAAATAGATATTTTTCTGCTTCTGCCAGAATTGATTTCCGTTACGGGGACGCTTTCCCGGGGGCACGGCCTGAGCCTGTAGTCTCAGGCGTCGTGCTGTTCCCCCAGGAGTCGCCCCTTCACTACAATCAATTCATATAATATTCATTTCTTAATAAGAGTATTTTCCTTATACAAAGAAATTTCTACTTATGTCCCAGCCTCTTAAAATTTATTTATTCACTAAAAACTGCTTTAATTTGCTCGATGGCCCAGTCTAAATCCTCTTTTGAAATGATTAAAGGTGGGGCAAAGCGGATCACTGTGTCATGTGTTTCTTTACATAATACTTTTCGTTCTGCAAGCTTTTCGCAATACGGACGAGCCGATTCATGAAGCTCCAAGCCAATGAAAAGACCGCGACCGCGCACTTCCTTTATCACAGCATTGTCGATCGTCTGTAGTTGCTCTTTAAAGTAATTGCCCAACTCAAGTGAACGCTCTGTCAATTTTTCATCCAACAGAACATCAATTGCAGCTATGGAAACTGCACATGCTAATGGATTTCCACCGAATGTCGAGCCGTGCGAGCCAGGGTTGAATACGCCAAGAATATCATCATTCGCAACGACTGCAGAGATCGGATAAACACCACCGCCTAGCGCTTTACCTAAAATACATACATCTGGAATAACGTCTTCCCATTCACAGGCAAAAAGTTTTCCCGTACGTGATAAGCCAGTTTGAATTTCATCTGCAATAAACAGAACATTATTTGCTTTACATAATTCATAGGCAGCTTTTAAAAAGCCTTCCGTTGGGATGATAATACCTGCTTCACCTTGTATCGGTTCTATAATAAATGCTACTGTATCGGGAGTAATTGCAGCTTCTAAAGCTTCAATATCACCGTATGGAACTAAAGTGAAACCTTCCAGCATAGGACCGAAGCCGCGTTTATATTCCGCTTCTGATGATAACGATACAGCACCCATCGTACGACCATGGAAATTGCCGTCACAACCAATAATTTTGGCTTGATTTACAGGGATCTCTTTTACTTCATAGCCCCAACGACGAGCCATTTTAATCGCTGTTTCAACCGCCTCAGCACCAGTGTTCATAGGGAGTACCATATTCTTCCCTGTGAGCTTGCACATCTTCTCGTACCATTCCCCTAATGTCGCATTATGGAAAGCACGGGAAGTTAGTGTTACCGCATCTGCCTGATCCTTTAATGCTTGAATAATTTTAGGGTGGCGATGTCCTTGGTTTAACGCTGAATACGCTGAAAGCATATCTAGGTAGCGATTGCCTTCAGGGTCTGTCACCCAAGCGCCTTCTGCTTTCTCGATAACGATTGGCAGGGGGTGATAATTGTGTGCTCCGAATTTTTCTGTAGTTGAAATAAGTTGTTCTGATTTTGTTGTCATGATGAAATCCTCCTTAAGCAAATTTACTTTTATAACAGAGAAATCAATTACATAAGACGAAAAATCTACATATACGATGCAGGTTTCTTCCAAATTAATGTTAACAGAATACCTAAGAAGATGACAACCGTTGCAAAGTAATATGGGTAGTTAACATCAATATCAAATAACATACCGCCTAAAATAGGGCCGAAAATATTAGCCAAACTCGTAAACATAGAGTTCATTCCACCAACGAAACCTTGCTCATTGCCAGCAATTTTTGATAAATAGCTTGTTACAGCAGGGCGGAATAAATCAAATCCGACAAATACGATACAAGTAACGAGTAAAATTGCAAAGTACGAGCTGACAACCGTCATTAAAAACACTAAAACGCCCGATAAAATTAAGCTATAGCGAATCAGTTTAATTTCGCCCCATTTTTGGGCTAAACGGTCAAACAAAGCTACTTGTGCCACCGCTCCAACAATTGCGCCACCTGTAATGATGATGGCGATATCTGTAGGGGTAAAGCCAAATTTGTGATCAACGAACAGGCTAAAGAACGATTCAAATGCCGCAAGTCCAAATGATGCGACAAAAATTAATATAAAGGCAATTAAGTACATCGGCTCCAAAACACGTTTAAATCCAGATGTTTGATTTGGCACATTTTCATTATTTTCTTCATTGCGCTCTGGTTCGCGCAGTAAAATAATCGACAGAATGGCCGCAGTTGTACCGAGCGCTCCCGCAAAATAGAAAGGCACACGTGTACCGAAATCCGCTAAAAATCCGCCAATACCAGGGCCGATAATAAATCCTGTACTAATCGCTGCACTCATATAGCCAAGTGCTTTCGGGCGAGTTTCCATCGTAGTAATATCTGCGATAAAAGCTGTAACAGCAGGCATAATAAATGCCGCACTAATCCCGCCTAATACACGGGATATAAATAATACTTCGATTGTTTTACCTAACCCGAATAAAAATTCCGAAATACCGAAAATAAATAGACCTAGGACGATCATTATTTTACGTCCGTATTTATCAACCGCTTTACCAGCGAGGGGTGAAACAATAAGTTGTGCAATAGCAAATGCTGCCGTTAAATATCCAACAACAGTTCCGCTTATTTGCAGTTCATTCATTAATGTTGGAAGTACTGGAATAACTAAACCGATTCCTAAAAAGGCGATGAATAAGTTTAATAACAGTAGCCCTAACGTTACTTTATATTCTCTCATATTTGTTGCTCCTTATTTAGTTGAAAATGACTGTAGAAATATAATCCGCACTTTCTAACATAAACCCTATAGTAGCTATAGAGTCAATAATTCAGATTTAAATTATTGTAAAAAACTATTCACTTCAGTTTTATTTTTAATTCAACAATAAATTCGTCTGCTTTATTAGGAGAGTAATTTATAGGCATAAAAATTTCATAAACGATGGGTACTACCTCTAGTCGGTTTTCTTCTATATATTGATATAACTTTTGGTAATGCGTTAAGTATGTGTCTGGTTCAAAAATAAATGCGATACATACATAACGACCTGCAGGAATTGTTTTAACTTCCATATCAGTTGTTAAGTGTGTAATATACCTGTCTGTAATAAGTGGGGTAAAGATATGACTATAATGCAGCTCATCCAAGCTATTATATGGCTGATAAGGATAAATGCATCCGTATCGATTACTCAACAGACTATTTTCAACTTCTAGCGTTTTGATTAGTGAGCTGTAGTATGTGTTCGGTATATAGTAAGGTGTTAGCTCATTTGTATGGATCGATAAAATTCGGTTTGTTTCCTCATTTTTAAAATAAACCGTATCAAGCATATCAATTGCGAGCTGTTCCTCCATCTGTTTTTTCGTTTTATATAAAGATTGCTTAATTTCATACATACGATTAATCTGTTTTTCAATTACATTTTCCTGCTGCTGTAAAAAGGATAGTAACTCTGCTGGGGTAAAGGCTTGTGCCGCTTTAATTTCTTCTAAAGAAACCCCGATATATTTCAGTGATTTAATAATGTCCAAATAGTATAGTTGTGCGTCTTTATAGTACCGGTAATTTGTTTTACGATCGACATGCGAAGGTTTGAATAAACCGATCTGATCATAGTAACGGAGTGTTTGTATTGATATATTTGCCAATTTCGATACTTCTCCAATTGAGTAAAGTTTTTCTTCCATAATAACCTCCGAAATACGTTATTAACGGTATCGTAGCATTAAAGTTGGGTTGGGTAAATTAGCAGGAAGGGGGGCATGGAGGTAAACGAAGCTGACAAATGGTCTCGAGAGTTTTGTCTTTTTATTATAAATTTAACTAGATGCTTAGCAGGAACAAATTGTTCATGTTCATTGAATTTGAATTGATTACTAGTCATCGTAGATATCGTATCTCACTTTATTTAAAGCGATGAATAAGTTGATTGGAGTGGAGGGACCGTGACTCCACCGGGAACCGCACGCGCGGAAGATCCACTAAATTGTGCCTGCCGTTGTAGGCACAATTTAGTTAGCTGGAGCCGTGCCCGGGGAAAGCATCGGTCCCGGAATGGAAATCAACGGTTTAATATTAATTTAATTTTTAATAAACACTTCTTAAGAGTTTCCTATTAAAAAAATCGATTACTTTCTAAAAAATTGATTTACAGAGTCCTCAGAATTTAAATGGTCTTTTATTAGTTTCTTTAAGTCCTCTTCATTTTCAAAGCCGTCTAGTTGATTATTGTACCAATGTTGAATTTCAGTTTTTGTTACAGCAAATTCATTAGCCGAAAATTTGAATGTAACCCAATCTACATTTTGGATTAAGGCAAAAAGATACGTGGCATTCTCTATAACAGTTTTCTTTATTTCTTTATCACTTTTTGCTGTTATATCGTTATATTCCAAAGTAATGCCATATGGTTGTTCTTTCGTATGAAGGGAAATTTGTTTTAGTTCATTGCTGTCATTTAATTGATTTACAATATTTCCAACCGCACTGTTGTCACCTATATAGGAATTTTTATATTGAAATATATCTGCCTTTGAGTCAGCATTTTGACTGCATCCGCTTAATACAATCAATACGAATAGCATCGAAATATAATATATGGAAATACGTTTCACTATTTCATCTCATTTCATTTCTTATAAAATTATGGTTGCATCATTTCATGGCCAACGTGAATAGGCTTTTTCCTACTATAAAAATACCCGACCAGTAATATGATAAGAGCTAATGTTACTGTTCCTCCCGCAAAAAGGAGGGGGGCTTTATATGTGAGGAAATAAGTTTCCAAACGACCCGCAATAACAGGACCGATTATTTGTCCAATAGCATAAAAGGTTGTCAGTATGGAAACAACGTAGGCACTTTGCTTTGGATATAACTGTCTTGCGTATGCTGTTGACATAGTAACGAGTCCAACAAATGTAAAACCAAAGGAAATGGCCGACAACAATACGCTCCACACGGATTGTGACAGCACAGGAAGCAGGATGCCGATTATTTGCATCGCATACGCTAAAGCCAGCATAGAAATCGTTGAATAACGGGACATCAATTTCATCCAAATCGGTGCTGATGGAATGGCGGCCAGTCCAGCCAATACCCAACTATAACCTGCATATGCGCTAAGTGCCTCGATATTATATATAATGTCCACAAGAAAAGTCCCTGTGATAATATAACCTAATCCTTCTAAGCCATATGCAATAATCAGCCATGGCATGAAACCGCGCCAAATATTGCTATCCTCGGATTTTGGTGCCTTTACATGATTAAGTACTTGTAAGTGACGCCATAAAAATAGTGTCGTCGCTAAAAATAATGCAGATAACAAACCGAGTCCAAGCCAAGAACCTTGCCAGCGGAAACTTGTTTCAAAGAATGGTACTAAAAGTCCTGATAATGCAATGCCAATGCCGATTCCACTAAATAAATAACCACTCCAGCGCGTTAGTAAATGCGCTGCCAAATAATCCATCACGATGCTTAATGTCAGAACAAAGATAAACCCACTCGTTAAGCCAGCAATAAAGCGTAACACGATCCAAATGAAGTATGAATCTACTAATCCCATTAAAAGAATCGAAGTGACATTCATGACAACATTTAATAATAGAAAGTTCTTTTTTGATTTATAAATAAATCCGGCCCACAATGCTCCAATAAAATAGCCAATATAGTTGCTTGAAGCGAGCCAGCCGCCTTGTGTAAAGGATAAATTTTCATCGACACGCATGAATGGTAAAATCGGCGTGAATGCAAAGCGGCTAATACCCATAGCAACAGCTAAAAATAGAATTCCCCCTAAAATTACACTTAAATGTTGACGATTTATGAAAATCCCTCCCTAAAAAGCATCTCTTATAGTGATTGTACCACTCTTATTTTCAAAATTAATAGAGGTAATACCCGTAGAAACGAGAAAAAACCCGACTATATCACCAAAAGTCAGGTTTTGCGATCATAAGCCAAAGAAAGAATCCCATTAAAAAGATATATTTCCAGGTAGCGCTTTTCATCATATGAATAAACTGTTCTTTTTCAAACTGTGCACTTTTAGCAAAATTCATGGCAGGCTTAAAAGCAAGGGCCATAAAATATAAAGAAAATCCCATAACGATATATGTCACAATAAGCCAGGGAGATGTCCAAGACCACCCACTAAAATAAATTAAAACGAAACCGGTAGGCACAATGAAATGGCCACCATTTGCCACAGCTCTCAGCAAACCTTGTAAAGCCGTTATATAGCTAGGGAAATCATGCGTTTGTGCCTTTTCCATTCGTTTTAGTATGGGGAAGATCGCGAAAAGCGGACCGGTAGCGACGATGACACTTAAAATATGTAAATAAAGCGTAATTGTAAAAAGCAATTTCATCCCTCGCTCGAGTTTTATTGAAATAATCATACCATGAAAAAAAGATGACTCGAAAGTTTGTGACTTCCGAATCATCTCTATTAAAACCCCTTATGAATGAGCGGCTGCTCCCTGTTTCCCTTTGTTTTTGCTTTTTTCCTCTTCTTTTACACGCTGTTTTTTCAGTTTGTTTAAATCTGAACGTAATAGTAAAGAAATACCTAATGAAATAGCGATTAAGAAGCTGAATAGATAAAATACTGGAATATAACTGTTTGTCGCTTCGTGAATTGTTGATACGATAATCGGACCAAAAATACCACCAAGTGACCATGTAGTTAATAAATAGCCATGAATAACCCCAAGTTGCTTCGTACCGAATAAATCACTCGCGAATGCCGGTAAGTTCGAGAAACCACCGCCATAACAACTAACTACTAAGAATATGAATAATTGTAATAGAATAGCGTTTGTCGTAAACGGTAATGTAATAAAGGCAATTAACTGAATCGTGAAGAAAATTACAAACACATTAGAGCGTCCGATATAATCTGATCCAGCCGCCCAAAGTAAACGACCACCACCATTAAATAGACCCATTAAACCAACCATAGTTGCAGCAGCTGCTACTGACAGTCCGGCAATTTCCTGTGCCATTGGAGAGGCTACTGAAATCATCATTAAACCAGAAGTTACGTTAATTAAGTGCATAGACCAAAGCATCCAGAATTGCTTTGTACGAACCGCTTCACGAGCAGACATTTGTGCAATTTCCTGTGATTTTGCTTTTCCTGTAGCAACCATGTCTTCTACATCACCTGGTTTAGGTGGCGCAATATAAAGCGCTCCAGCAATCATTAATAGAAAATAACTAATCCCTAAAATATAATACGTATTTGATATCCCTACAGCCTGCATTAAGTTTGCAGCAACTGGCGCGGTGATTAATGCACCAGATCCAAATCCTAATACAGCCATCCCTGTCGCTAAACCGCGACGATTAGGGAACCATTTAACAAGCGTCGATACCGGTGCAATATAACCAATCCCCATCCCGAGACCACTTAGTAACCCGTATGTTAGCCAATATAAAACAACAGAATCCATAGCGATCGCAATACCTGCGCCACCTTGTCCTAAACCGAATAGAACTGCAGCAACCATTGCTGCTTTTCTAGGTCCTAACTTTTCTACTGTACTACCAAATAATGCTGCAGCAAAACCAGCTAGTCCCATCATAATTGTAAAAGCAATAGTAATTTGTGATGCATCCCAACCAAGTTCTGTTGCGATTGGATTTTTATACACACTATATGCATACGCACCACCGATTGAAAGGTGAATAGCAATGGCAGATGCAGCAATTAACCAACGATTTTTTTTCATATAAATTCCCCCTCACACCTATTAAAATATCGATTTTACGATAATTTTCTACTTAAAGTAGATGTGTCAAATGTTTGAACGTTCATGTACATAAACTTAACATTAATTTATTATTTTGTGCAAGTGAAATATATAAAATAAAATTATCTTGAAAAAACATATATTTCTCTTTTCGGTAGCAAAATCGTACTTGATGCGATAATTTTTTACTGTGTAAAAACTCATTATAACCTTGATAAATCAAGGTTTGTTAGGTGTAGGATAGTGATGTTTACTAAAAGGTTTCGAAATAAGGATAATATTGTAATTTAATGAATCTTCTAATTTAACAACTAAATTAGCTAACTTATGCATCAAAATTCTACTATATGTTTTAAAAGTGGAAGGTTAAAATTTTTGGGGATTTATAATATAACAGTGACTAATACACAAAGAGGAAACACCCAATAGCTTTATGCATTGATAAATCAACGTTTTAGAGTAGTGATGTTAAAATAAATAGCTTTTTTTCTTGCAGTTATTATTAATTATGCAACTGTTTATAACAGTTTGAAAAAGATAAAATTCAGTACGTTTCGCTGCAGATTTTGGATTAAAAAAGAAATAAATTTCTAAAGGAAACGGTGCCTTTACCGATTTCACGGTGCTTTTTTACATTAATTTACTGAATAATGGAGCAGAATAATGCTGAAAATGAGTTTGTATAAAAATACTCATACTAATTTTGAATAGAAATAAAATTATTTGACGAGTCACGAACTGTTCCTCTAAAGTCAAATAGTGATAAGAAAAGAGGCGAAATTTTATGCGAAAAATAGATCCAAAACAATTATCAGAGCGGGAAAATTATAAGTTTTTGATTGGTTCCATAATTCCTAGGCCAATTGCCTTTGTAACATCGGTATCAGCAGAAGGTGTGGTAAATGCTGCACCGTTTAGCTTTTTTAATATTGTATCTTCAAATCCTCCGATGATTTCCGTAAGTGTTCAGCGCAAGCAAGGGGAAATGAAGGATACGGCAAGAAATATTCTTGCCAATCGTCAATTTGTTGTACATATAGTCGATACGGAAAATGTTGAAAAGGTAAATGAAACGGCAGCGAGCTTACCTCCAGAGGAAAGTGAAGTGGAAATGACTGGGCTGACATTGGTTGGAAGTACAAAAATCGGTGTTCCGGGAGTAAAAGAGGCCAAAGTACGTTTTGAATGCGAATTAGAAACCGCACTGGAGCTTGGTGGAGAAGAAAATAACCCAGGGTGTGACCTGATTATAGGTAAAGTTGTATATTATCATATAGAAGAAAGTATATATGAAGATGGTCGGATCGATTCACAAGAACTAGCTGCTATAAGTCGTTTAGCTGGAAATGATTATGCGAAAATTGGAGAGCAATTCACGATTAAGCGTCCCCTTTAATTTCATTCATTTCGAGCGTAGCTATATATAGGAGGAAAACAAATGTTAAAAATTAAAAACATTGAATTATTTAATATTGAATTACCATTAATTGAACCATTTATCGTAAGCTACGGTACATACCCAAATATGCCGTCAATCATTGTAAAGATGACAACAGATTGTGGATTAGTGGGCTGGGGAGAAGCCGTGCCGGATGAGCATGTTACGGGCGAAACACTGGAAGGCACGTTTGCTGTTTTAAAGCATACATTAGCTCCTGCAATGATCGGGGAAAACCCGATGAACTTTGAAAAGATTCATGCCAAAATGGATGCATTGATTTATAGTGCGCCAGCAGCTAAGGCAGCTATTGATATTGCTTGCTTTGATTTAGTTGGGAAGAAGCTTGGTGTGCCGGCTTATCAATTAACAGGCGGACGCTATTACGAGAAGTTTCCAATTACGCATGTATTAAGTATCGGTACACCTGAAAAAATGGCGAATGAAGCAGCCGAGCGTGTAGAAGAAGGATATAACTCATTCAAAATGAAAGTTGGCCGCGATGTCGCAAGTGATGTCGCACGTATTAAAGCAGTCCGTGAGAGAGTCGGTAATAATATTGCGATTCGCGTAGATGTCAACCAAGGCTGGGTAAATAGCTCAACAACGATGCAGGCAGTACGCGAACTTGAACATTTAAATATTGACTGGCTGGAGCAGCCGGTACGTGCCGATGATATTGATGGTATGGTTGAAATTAAATCAAAAACAGCCATTCCTGTCATGATAGATGAAGGTTTACGTGGTGTCCGTGAAATGCGGGAAATCATAGCAAAACGTGCTGCGGATAAAGTAAATATAAAATTAATGAAGTGTGGTGGGATGTATCCTGCAATGAAGCTTGCGCATATGGCGGAAATGGCGGGTATTGAATGCCAAATCGGTTCCATGGTCGAATCTTCTGTCGGATCAGCAGCGGGATTCCATGTAGCATTTTCAAATAAGGTGTTTACAAGTGTTGAGTTAACAGGACCATTAAAGTTTTCTAAAGATATCGGGAACCTTCAATATAATGTACCGTTCATTCAGTTAAACGAACGCTCGGGTTTAGGTGTTGATGTGGATGAAACAGTTTTGGCCGAACTAACACGTGAAAAATGTGTGGTGCAATAATGATTGCGACAGGATTTTTAGGGAATGATGAGTTCACCGTTAATTTACTGAATGAATCCCATATACCGCAGTTAATGAACCTGCAGCAGGAAGTCGTAGACGCATTGCCGGATAAAGCGATTTTACAGCCACTTGACGAAGGAGAATTGGGCTTTATATTAAAAGGAAATGGCCTAATGATTGGTGTTTTCGTTAAAGAGAAATTAATTGCATTTCGAGCTTTACTTGAACCGGTTATTGATGAGGAGCATTTAGGGTATGATATCGGTTTACAAACAGAAGATGAACTGAAAAAAGTGCTGTACCAAGAAATATCAAATGTACACCCGCAATATCGGGGCTATGGATTACAACGGACAATGGCAAACATTATTATGCAACAAGTAAATCTGGCAAAATATAATGTTGTCTGTGCAACGGTGATGCCGGGTAATATCGCGAGCATGAAAGACAAGTTCTCTCAAAATATGCATATAGCAGCATTAAAGCTGAAATACGGTGGAAAATTGCGCTATGTATTTATGAAGAAGCTGTCGGAAGTAGACCGTCAATGGGCTGAAGAACGTTATGTTTCAATGAATGAGACAAATGCTCAGCAACAGCTTATACAACAAGGCTTTATCGGCATTTCTATGAAAAAGCAGCAAGATGAATGGTTGATCCAATATGTAAAATGAAAAAGGATGTAGCGGGTAATTATTAATCCGCCACATCCTTTTTCGTTTTATTACAATCCAAGTCGTATGAATGTTCTTTAAATATCATTGTCATCAAAGCTGTCTAAATCGAAGAAATCACTGTTGTCTTCGAATAAGTAAGAAACGTCATTGTCATCTGTAGCTAAATAAGTGTAGTTAATCATATTATCAGCTCCTTTTTATAACTATACAATATTCAGAAAATTAAGTAAAGTGTAATTTACCTCTTTTTTATTGAATGAATGTTCATAAATCGTTGGTAATTATATATTTTTAGCGTTTGTTTCCGCTTTCATACCTTATAATAATATGTTTTATAAGATATTTTCATGCATATTTTCATACATTTAAAAACGCGTGTATTTTGAAACTTTCTCTTCCAGAAAAATGTATATATAGAAAAAGGAATGAAGTGAAGGAAATGGAGAAAAAACCATTCAACGATGTAGATGAGCATTATCAAAAACATATAGGTACACCGAGTTCCTATAATATGAAGCAAATGCCAAAACCAATTCGTATTATTGGTTATATTCTAATCAGCTTTATGACGGTTGCTGCATCTTTACTTATTATATTAATGATCTGGGATAAAATATTCTAGCTTAAACCGGGGAAACAGTCTTTTTCCTAAACATCTTTAATATTAAGCCCACTATAGTAATAAACTTATTAGTAGGGGTTAAGTATATGTAAAAAATCTGTATTTAACAGAATAATTATCTGCTTTGTGTTAATATATTTGTAATTAACTGTAAATGGGGTGGGAAGCATGGAGCAACATATTTTTGTCTCGAAACTTATACCTCCGACACCGGCGAATAACTATTTAAGAAGAGCAAAATTAATGAAGAAGCTTTCAGATTGGCCACATGCAAAATGTACCATTTTACATAGTAGCGCAGGGTATGGAAAAACATCGCTTATTAGTCAATTTATAAATGATCAAAAAACTAAATGCGCCTGGTATCAAATAACACCAGATGATGATTCGATATTTCCGTTTTTACGCCATTTTATTTTTAGTATCCAACAGCATTTCCCTTCATTTGGCGAAAAGCTAAAAGGGTGGGATGTAACAGTAAAGTTTCATAACATGGAAGAGTTATTGCAGCTTTCAAAGCAAATTGCCAATGAGCTGCACGATATTAAAGAACCATTTTTAATCGTGCTGGACGACTATCACCATGTATCGCATGTGTTTCAAATTAATTACGTCATGAATCAAATACTTCAATATTTACCTAGCAATCTCCATATTATAGTGGCGACGAGGAAAATGCCGGAGTGGAGCTGTTTGTTAACGCTTCGAATGAATAATCAGTTAATAGAATGTTTAGAGCAGGAGTTTATTTTTACTGAAGATGATGTCCAATATTTATTTGAAGCTTTCTTTGAGCGTCAATTAACCGATGAACAGTGTGAATTTATTATGCAAATGACAGAAGGCTGGGCAATGGCAATTATGCTGCTTGGCTATAAGGCTAAGTATAGTCAGGAAAAGCTTATTGATATTGCAGAAGGAACGGTCGGGAATTTTTTTGACTACCTATCTGCAGAAGTGTTCGACAAGTTAGACGAGCAACTTCAGCTTCAGCTTTTAAAGCTTGGTATTCATCAAGTTATATCGCTTGATGTCATTACGGAGCTATATGGGCTGGAATGGATTGAACAAGTTAAGCCGAAATTAGACGAGCTTGCGTTTATTACGCCGTTAGCAGGAGGAACAAAATACCGTTTTCATGCATTGTTCCAACAATTCCTGCAGCAACGGTTGAGTGAATACTACTCGGACCTATATGAGGAGTTTCATGAACAGGCTGCCGAGTATTATGCTCTCCAAAACTTAGGAGTACTCGCGGTCACACATGCTAAACAACTAAAAAATCAGCATTATTATATCCAATTATTACTGCATTTCGCTCCTCAATTTATTGAAGCCGGTCAATTCGAATTTCTATTGGAAAGGTTGAAAGACTTTTCACTCGATCAAAAGCCGTATCAGCTTCTCTATTATGAAGGGGAATGTCAGCGGTACCGTGCACAATATGAGAAGGCGAAAAATGCGTACAATGAATGTTTTATAAAAGCTCAATTGCAGCAAGATCAATTATTTTTAATGCGCTCACAATTTGGCCTTGCCAATATTTATTTGGACACCCTACAGCCAGTTTTTGCAGAACACCATTTGCAGCAAGCTATCGCATTATTAAATGAAGTAAAACTCAGTGATACAGAACGTCATCTTATTAATAGCCTTTATACTGAAAATCTCATTAATTTAGGGAAAGCAGGGGAGGCTCTTCGATGGAGTAATTCTCAAAATCTACAGTTAAGCATTAACAATATTGATGCGCGTCTTTATTTACGGCATGGTCAATTGGAAAAAGCAAAAGAGTTGTTAAATGCACGAATATCAAAACCCTTTCAATGGGAAGAAGCACATCGTACGACAGATTTACTCCTCGTTTTAATTGATATATTAATGGGTGAAAATATACAGGCCTATACACGTATTATTGAAGGTGGCAAAGAAGAGCTTGTTGATATGCCCTACACGCTTGCGCTTACAAAGCTACGTAAAGGACTTGCACTTTTAAATATGGAAATGAAAGATTTTGAGCGTGCAAAAGCATGCTTTGATGAGACACTGGAGCTATTAAATCAAATACATGTTAAGCGTATTACAGCCGAGTGCTATATGGGGCTCATTTTATATTATCGCAATAATGTTGTTGAGGCGAAGCGCCATGCCCAAATAGGATTAAGGGAAACAAACAAAGTACAGGATTTTTGGATGTCTGCATTTTTACTGACAGCATTAACGAAAGTGCTGGCGGAAAATAGCCATTATGAGGAAGCGATCGATACGGCCAAGCAAGCTTTATCTTACTATGAGCGTAGTGAAGATACGTATGGACAAATGGTTTGTTCTTTTTGGCTGGCGTATTGTTTTTTAAAAGTGGATGATAAATGGAAAGCATCCGAACACTATCAGTATTTTTGGGAACTATGTGTGAATGACTATCCATTTTTTATGGAAAAGAAAACCCTTTTCGGACCACAGCATTTAATCATATTTGTCCAGCTTGCTAAACAACTCCAACTTGAAATGCCTGTATTCGATCAATTGAAAATACAGGAAGCGCCGAGTACAGAACTAGCCCTGACGTTGTTTGGTCCTATTCAGATTCGTCGAGAATATCATGTCATACATGATAAAGAGTGGAAACGAATGAAAGCGAAAGAACTGTTTTTGTATTTATATATTCACCGTGAGCAATTCGTATCGCGCCAGCAAATCTGTGAAGCGATTTGGCAACAGGATGAAGAAGCGATGCAACGCGATTTTAAAGTTGTTTTTAATGCAATGTTAAAAACGTTAGAGCCCACACGTTCCGCACGTGAGGAAAGCAATTTTATCACTCGTCGCCAACATTTATATAAACTGGAAAGTCGTTGGATTCAAAGTGATGTAGCGCATTTTACGTATTATGCACAACGGGGAATGGAAGAAAAAACAGCCAAGCTTTCAAATGAATGGCTAAAGCTTGCAATGAGACTAGTGGACGGCCAATTTTGTTCCGATATTGAACGTGAGTGGATTGAATCGATTCAGGCGCATTATAATGAGCAAATACTTAAAATTCTGGAACGTGTCGCACAAAACTATGTACGGCTTCAAGAATTTGATAAAGTTATTCGTTGGGCAGAACGAATTATTGCACTTGATGAAGGACATGAAGAGGGGTATCGGTTGTTGATGCTTGCCCATTATTATTTAGGTAATCGCCGGGAAGCACTAAAACAATATGAGCGCTGCGTCAATGTCCTTGATGTGCAATATAAAATTACACCGATGGACCCGACCGAGCAATTGTATGAACTTGTATTAAAAATGTAAATAGATTGAGAGCTATGTTGAAAATATAATTTCGACATAGCTTTTTTAATTGGGAAGGCTAGAGCGTACGGGTTATTAAAGGGAGGAAACGTGAAGAGCGTTTTATTAGAACAGTCGAGCAGCTTATTAGAAAAAGGCAGAGCGGAATTAGAAGATTGAGAACCGATTTTAGAACAATGCGAAGCGATACTAGCACAACCAAACTATATATTAGAAAATCGAATTTATATTAGAACAAATTAATTTTTATTAGAAGATATCAACTTTTATTAGAACAAATTAATTTTCAGAAAAAAATTCGCTGTGTATTAGAAATCTCTTAGGTCGGGCAATGGCATAACGCCTCAAGTTCTCTCCAGAATTCCCCCTTTATTCCAAATTCCATTTATTGAATGTAACTCATTTGTAACTTGGCGATGTTACATTACGATTAAGCAGATAGCTATGCTGAAAATATTGCTGGGAGGGACATTGAATGAAAAAGCGTTTATGGTTAATTTTTGCGGTGTTATCGGTTTTCTTATTAGTTGCATGTAACAGTGATTCAGCAGACAGTGATGATTCATCAACTACATCTACTTCAGCTGAGCAAGGTGAAAGCGGTACAAAAGAAACAGCTGCTTCATCAGATCCGATTAAAGTTGGTGTACTTGCATCATTAACAGGAGCACTTGAATCGTACGGTAAACAAACGAGAAACGGCTTTGAACTAGGTCTTGAATATGCAACAGACGGCACGATGGAAGTGGAAGGACGTAAAATTGAAGTCGTTTGGGAAGATACAGAAACAAAACCGGAAGTAGCGGTGCAAAAGGCAACGAAGCTATTGGAAGATGACGCAGTTGATTTTTTAGTGGGCTCTTCAAGTTCAGGTGACACATTGGCAGTACTTCCACTAGCAGAAGAGTACGAAAAGATTATGATTGTTGAACCAGCAGTAGCAGATAGTATTACAGGTTCAGAGTTTAACCCTTACATTTTCAGAACAGCACGTAATTCATCACAGGATGCTTATGCAGCTGCAGCGGCAATTGCAGGAGAAGGTGTAAAAATCGCAACATTCGCACCTGACTATTCATTCGGTTGGGATGGGGTATCGGCATTTAAAGCGGCAGCTGAAAAGTTAGGAGCTGACATTGTATTGGAAGAATATGCAGATCCAGCAGCAACCGACTTTACATCCAACTTACAAAAAATTATTGAAGCAAAACCAGAGTTTTTATTCGTTGTATGGGCAGGGGCTAACTCTCCATGGAACCAGATTGCAGATCTAAAGCTACAGGAAAAAGGGATTAAAATTTCAACTGGAGCACCCGATATTATTGCGCTTCAATTTATGGAGCCTTTAGTAGGAATGGAAGGATTCTCGGTATATCACCATACATTACCAAACAATGAAGTAAATGATTGGTTAGTAGAAGAGCATAAAGCAAGATTCAACGGAGAGGTACCGGATTTGTTCACACCAGGCGGATTTACAGCGGCGGTTGCCATTGTAGAAGCATTGAAAAAATCAGGTGGTGATGCCGATGGAAATGCACTTATTCCATTAATGGAAGGTATGTCATTCGAGACACCAAAAGGAACGATGACATTCCGTAAAGAAGACCACCAGGCATTACAAACGATGTATGCCATCCGACTTGAAAAGGTAGCGGAATTTGATTATCCAGTACCGGTATTAATACGTGAACTACTACCAGAAGAAACGGAACCTCCTATTTTAAATTAGTAAATAAGTGAGGCTGTCTAAAAAGTGTTGAACTTTCAAGACAGCCTTTTGTTATAAAGGTTTCCATGGCGTTTATACGAAATGGAAAGGTTTATGAAAATGAGTTGATTGGAATGGAGGGGAGGCGACTCCTAGGGACCAACCCGAGCGAGAGACTACAGGCACGAGCCTGGCCCCTGGAAAGCGTCCGACCCGCAATGTAAATCAATATGAGAGGGTGAGATGATGGAACCGATTATAAAAACGAGCAATTTATCGATTAAGTTTGGTGAGCATAAAGCGGTAGATAATATTAACTTTGAAATGGCACCAAAGCATTTTAAATCCATTATTGGTCCGAATGGTGCAGGAAAAACAACTTTCTTTAATTTAATCAGTGGTGAACTGGAGCCAACTGAAGGCGATGTGTTTTTTAAAGGGTTATCACTTCATAAAAAGTCTTCTGTTGAACGAACTCGTTTAGGTATCGGGCGTTCATTTCAAATTACGAATGTGTTTCCGAATTTAACGGTACTGGAAAATGTACGCCTTGCCGTTCAGTCGAAGCGGAAAGTGCGCTTTCACATGCTCAACCACTTTCTGAAATATAAAGAGATTACGAATGAAGCGGTTGAGATTTTGGAACAAGTGCTATTAACCGACAAAATGCATCAAGTGGCGAATCAGCTTTCCCATGGTGAAAAAAGAAAACTGGAAATCGGAATGTTACTGGCACTTGATACTGAAATTTTACTATTGGATGAGCCGACAGCCGGCATGTCACTGGAGGAAGTACCTGCAATATTGGATGTAATTCGTTCCATTAAGGAGCGCGGTGATAAGACCATCTTATTAATTGAGCACAAAATGGATATGATTATCGATTTATCCGATTCAATTATGGTACTGTTCAACGGGGCGCTATTAGCTGATGGAACACCTGAAGAGATTATGAACAATGAAACGGTACAACAAGCGTATTTAGGAGGCCTTGCATATGAGTAATATTTTAACGTTAGAGCGTGTGGAAACGTTTATTTCACAATATCATATTTTGCAAGGCATCAATTTTGAAGCGAAAGCAGGAGAAGTTTCAGTTTTACTAGGGCGGAATGGCGCTGGGAAAACGACGACGCTTCGCACGATTATGGGCTTAACACCGGCGTCGAAAGGTACGATTCAGTTCGACGGGAAAGATATTACGAAAATGGCACCTTATGATATTGCCAACAGTGGAATTGGCTATGTGCCTGAGGATCAGGGAATTTTCGGGCAGCTGACAGTGGAGGAAAACATGAAAGTGGCGATTCGAAAAGAAACCGATGCGACAATGCAAAAGCAAGCGTACATTTTAGAGTTATTCCCGGATTTAAAAAAGTTTTGGAAAAAGCAAGGAGGCAACTTATCGGGTGGCCAAAAGCAAATGCTTGCGATGGCAAGGGCTTTTGTCAACGACAGCAAGCTGCTTCTAATCGATGAACCATCCAAAGGCCTTGCGCCAATTGTTATCGAGAAAGTAATGGAAGCTATTACTGAAATGAAAAAGCATACATCGATCGTACTTGTTGAACAGAACTTTATGATGGCGAGTAAAATCGGCGATACATTCACATTGATTGATGACGGGCGGACTGTGCAATCAGGGGAAATGCAAGGTTTAATCGAAGACGAACAGCTTAAGCGTAAATATTTAGGAATCGGATAAGGAGGGGAAGCGGATGGAACTAATAATTAGTTTAACGATAAATGGACTAGCGACAGGAATGCTTATTTTCTTACTGGCAGCCGGTTTAACACTAATATTCGGGTTAATGGATGTGCTGAACTTTGCACACGGCGGACTGTTTGTATGGGGTGCCTATACAGGGGTATTCACCTATTTATGGAGCAACAGTTTTATAGTCGGAATTGTTGTTGCGATTCTCACAGGTCTTGTTCTTGGATTTATTACAGAAAAACTTATTATTAAGCCAGTTTACGGAAATCACGTACAGCAAATTTTAATTACACTCGGATTTATGCTCGTGCTCCAGGAAATGATCAAAGTAGTTTTTGGTCCAAACGGTGTACCTGTTAAAGTTCCTTCTTACTTGGCAGGCAGCTGGCAAATTGGTGATTTAACGATTATTAAATACCGGATTTTCATTATCGTTGTTGGTTTTGCTTTATTTGGTGTTCTGTATTTCATTTTAAATCGAACGAAAATCGGATTGGTTGTTCGGGCTGGTGTTATGAATCGGGAAATGACACAGGCATTAGGTATTAACATTAAGCGCGTATTTTTACTTGTATTTATGTGCGGTGCGGCATTGGCGGCGTTGGGCGGAATGCTGATGGCTCCGTATTCAGGGGTTGTATATGCGGAAATGGGAATGGAATATGCGATTTTAGGATTTATCGTTGTAGTCATCGGCGGAATGGGAAGTTTCCAAGGTTCTTTGATGGCAGCAATTTTAGTAGGGCTTGCAGGAAGCTTTATGGCGTATTATGTGCCGTTTCTATCCGTTGCGGTCAATATGATTTTAATGGCAAGTGTACTAATTTTCCGTCCACAAGGCTTATTTACAGTTGCGAAGGGGTGATTCGATGATTAAACAGCCATTATTATTATCTAAAGTGAATATTGTGTACGCAATAGTTGTCGGGGTCATGGCCGTATTACCATTTGTATTGGATTCTCGTACAATGACAATTTTATTAACACAGTTTTGTATTTTTGCGATACTCGCAATGAGTTACGATATTTTACTAGGTTACACGGGTATCATTTCATTCGGTCATGCAATGTTTTTTGGAATTGGCGCCTATACGACGGCGATTATGCTGAGTGATTTCGGTCCATCAATCGGAATCTTTGCTGCTTCAATTGTAGTCGGAATCGTGTTATCCGCAATTATTAGTGTAATAAGCGGCGCATTGACGCTCCGTTTGAAAAGTCACTTTTATGCAATGTTTACACTAGCCATTTCGGGTTTGTTTTTAGTGTTAGCTGAAAAATGGCGCACGGTAACAAAAGGGAATGACGGATTTACATTCCGCGCCCCCGAATTGTTTCGCGAACGTATTTACTTTTACTTTCTTGTGCTTATTTGTTTAGTTGTAGTTTTCATTTTACTGAAACGTATTGTTGCATCTCCGTTCGGAAAAGTGCTTGTAGCGATTCGTGAAAATGAACCACGTACTCGTTCATTAGGCTATAAAACGCTAGGTTATAAAATTATTGCTTCAGTAATAGCGGGTGCAGTGGCAAGTTTAGCAGGGTCGCTTTACGCCATTTCATTACGGTTCGTAAATACGAGTGTTATGACGATGGATATTACGCTGGACGCCCTGATGATGACAATTATTGGCGGTGTTGGGACATTAATTGGACCGATTATTGGTGCAGGCGTCATTGAATTTGCCCAACATTACTTATCAGGTCTTGCAAGAGATTATCCAATTTTTGAACGATGGATTATTTTCTTCGGTATTTTATACATTTTAGCTGTGATATTCTTCCCTCGAGGCATCGTAGGTACAGTTTCAATGCGCTACTATGAATGGAAGCTGAAAAAAGGGCAAAAAACAAAGGCACCTGTAAAGCTTCGTGAAAAGGAGATACAGCGATGATCGGAATAACTGGATTAGGAATGTATTTACCTGAAGGAAGAATGACAGGTGCCAAAATTGCAGAAAAAGCAAATATTCCAGTAGCAATTGTTGAAACGAAGATGGGCATTATTGAAAAAGTCGTAGCCGGACCGAACGATCATCCAGTTGAAATGAGTGTGAAAGCAGCAAAGGAAGCAATCGCCGAAGCGCAAGTGGATGCTAAGGAGATTGATGTTGTGATCTATATTGGGGAAGAGCATAAAGAGTACCCTTTATGGACAGCTGCGATAAAAATTCAAGAAGAAATAGGCGCAGTAAATGCTTGGGCATTTGATGTCCAGCTTCGATGCGGTACGGCCATTATGGCGATGAAAGTAGCAAAAAGCTTAATGATAGCGGATGATTCCATCAAGACAGTGCTGTTGGCTGGGGGGTATCGTAACCACGATTTCATCGATTATGAAAATGAGCGGACCCGCTTTATGTTCAATTTGGGCTCAGGTGCAGGTGCAATGATTTTGCAAAAAAATGCGGGCGGTCATGAAGTATTTGAAGCAGCCCTTATTACAGATGGCTCCTTCTCAGAGGATGTTGTGGTCCCAGTAGGCGGTACAAAGGAGCCGTTAACAATTGAGCATATTCAAGCAGGACGTTATATATTGGATGTTCTTGATCCAGAAGGGATGAAGCTTCGATTGGAGCAAAAGTCCTTAAGTAATTTTTTAAAGGTAATTCGCCAATCATTGCAGAAAAGTGGATATAGTGAAGAAAATTTAGATTATGTTGCGATGCTTCATATGAAAAAGTCCGCACATGATTATGTACTAAACGAGCTTGGTCTTTCAGAGGGGAATTCAATCTATTTGTCACATTACGGTCATATCGGGCAAATCGATCAAATTTTATCACTGTATCTGGCTCGAAAAGAAGGAAAGCTTCAAGAGGGTCAAATTGTTTCATTAGTTAGTGCAGGTATAGGCTATGCATGGGGTGCTATTACAGTGAAGTGGGGTGCTTAATATGAATAAGCTGGACGTTTTAGCGAAAGTGGAATTATCAAATGGTGAAACATTGTCGTATCGTAAGCGTGAAGGTGGCGATGAACTTGTTTTATTAGTGCATGGCAATATGACGAGTTCAAAGCATTGGGATTTACTGATGGAATCAATGGATGAACGATTCACGATTTATGCGGTGGATATGCGCGGCTTTGGGGAATCAACCTACAATGAAAGAATTACGTCAATCAAAGATTTTAGCGATGATATCAAGCTTTTCGTTGATTCACTTAGGTTGAAGGACTTTACAATCATTGGCTGGTCAACAGGTGGCAATGTAGCCATGCAGTTTTGTGCAGATTACCCGGATTACAGTAAAAAGCTTGTGTTATTCGCTTCAGGATCTACACGTGGTTATCCGTTTTATGGCTCAAATAAGGATGGTACGCCTGATTTTTCAAATCGTTTAGCGACGATTGAACAAATTGAACAGGATCCTGTCAAAACAATACCGATGCAACAAATGTATGATACGAAAAATCGTGACGGTCTAAAGTTTATTTGGAACAGTGCGATTTATACACATAATCAACCGGATGAGGCACGCTATGAACAATATGTAGACGATATGCTGACACAGCGCAATTTGGCAGATGTGTACCATGCATTAAATACATTCAATATAAGTGCGGTCGATAACGAAGTGTCTAAAGGAAGGAATCGAGTAAAAGATATTCAAATTCCAATATTCATTTTATACGGTGATCGCGATTTTGTAGTAATTGAAGCAATGACAAATGAAATTATTGAAGATTTTGATGGCCGTGCTCAAATCATGAAACTTGCAAACTGCGGACATTCACCTTTAGTCGATAGTTTAGGTGAAACAAAAGATGCAATTGAAACATTTATTTTATCGTAAAAGGGGTCGTGGAAAATGCGTTTAGAAAATAAAGTAGCAATTATTACAGGCGGTGCAGGGGGAATTGGCTATGCAGCCGTAAAACGTTTTTTGGAAGAAGGAGCAAAAGTGGCTGTTGTTGATTACGACAAAGAACAGGGAGAAAAATTAGCAGCAGATTTAGGCGAGAACGTTGCCTTTTTTGCAGTGGATGTTTCCAAATTGGCTGAAGTAAAGCAAATGGTCGAACAAGTTGTTGCGCATTTTGGCACAATCGATATATTGGTGAATAATGCGGGGATTACGCGTGATGCAACCCTTGTAAAGATGAGTGAAGAGGACTTTGATAAAGTAATTCAAATTAACTTGAATGGCGTTTATTACTGCACACAGGCGGTAGCGCCGCATATGATTGCACAAGGGTCAGGCAAAATTATCAGTACTTCATCCGTAAGTGGCGTTTACGGTAATTTTGGTCAAACAAACTATGCTGCAACGAAAGCAGCAATTATCGGGATGACGAAAACATGGGCGAAGGAGCTTGGGCGTAAAGGAATCAATGTAAATGCTGTAGCTCCTGGATTTACAGCGACACCAATGGTAGAAAAAATGCCTGAAAAAGTGTTGCAGCAAATGGAGGGTATTACAAGCTTACAGCGTTTAGGAAAACCAGAGGATATCGCAAATGCATATTTATTTTTAGCTTCGGATGAGGCAAGTTATATTACAGGTCATGTTCTGCAAGTTGATGGGGGCATTATGATGTAGAAGGTGGGATGGCTTATGCAACAGCTAGACTTTTGGATTGCAAAACGAGCGTCTCAATCACCCGATAAAACAGCATTAATTCAAATTGAAACGGGAGAAGCGTGGACGTATAAAGAGCTGATGCAGCATGCAGGCTGGTGGAGTAATAAATTTTCCAAACAGCAGTTGCAGCAGGGGGATCGGGTTGCAATATTAATGGAAAATTCGATCGAAAGCTTTGCTATTTTAATTGCTTGCCGATTAAACGAATTAATCTATGTACCATTAAATACGAAGTTATCTATACCAGAATTACGAGCGGTTTTATCCGATTGCACGCCGGCTTTACTCATTACTGATGATGTGCATAGTGAACGGGCAGAACTTCTTTTGCCAGCAAAGCTTCTAACATGCGGCGGCTCGGAGTTAGTTGAGCCTTCTACATACAGCTGGCATGATGATCCGCAACTGCCGTGGATGATAATCTATACAGGAGGAACAACAGGAAAACCAAAAGGTGTTGTCCTCTCGTATGAAACGGTTACTGTGAATGCGATGAATACTGTCATTAGCTGGGGGTTAAATGACAAAGATTGTACGTTAAATTATATGCCTCTTTTCCATACTGGTGGTATTAATGCACTTGCATTACCGATTCTACTAGCCGGCGGAACGGTTATAATCGGTCAAAAATTTGATCCGGAAAAAGCGATTCGTGCGGTGGATGATTATAAAACAACTGTTTCGTTATTTGTGCCGACAATGTATCAGCTGATGATTGAAACAGCCTACTTTAAAGAATCCGACTTTCCTACGGTAAGAGTATTTTTATCGGGAGGGGCACCTTGTCCAACACCAATCTATGAAAGTTTTCAAAGGAAAGGGCTGTTATTTAAAGAGGGATATGGTTTAACGGAAGCGGGACCGAATAACTTTTTCATTGATGCAGAAGTTGCGATGAAGAAAAAGGGCGCCATCGGAAAAAGTATGCTTTTTAATGAAGTGAAAATTGTGGATAGGGCAGGAAAGTTATGTGCACAAGGTGAAGTAGGTGAACTATATTTAAAAGGCAGTCATGTTTTTAAACAGTATTGGAACAATAAAGAAGCAACGACTAATACTTTTGATGAAGGCTGGTTAAAAACAGGGGATTTGGCAAAAATGGATAAAGACGGCGATTATTATATTGTAGGTCGGAAAAAGGAAATGATTATATCAGGTGGGGAAAATGTGTACCCTCAGGAAGTTGAACAATGCCTGATTTCCCATGAAGCAGTGCAGGAAGTATCGGTAATTGGCATTCCGAATGAAAAATGGGGTGAATGTGTTGTGGCATTTATAATTGCAGAAAATCCCTCAGAAAATCTTCAGCATCAGCTTTTCCAGTATTGTAAAGAACAATTGGCCAATTATAAAGTCCCAAAGCAAATTCATTTTCTTCAGGAATTACCGAAAACAGCCGTTGGGAAAATCGACAAAAAGCAGCTAGTTAATTATATTTTTATAAAAGAACAAAATATTGTCTAAGCTAACTAAATACAATTATAAAGACCGGAATGCTGTTAATTCAACATTTCGGTCTTTTTAATACTTTCCGAACTAAGGATAAATTCAATTGAGTTTATATAGAGTTCATATAGTTACTTTACAATGCAGAAGTGTGAAAAAAGGAGGATTATAATGAACAAGCTATTAAATCCAATAACAGATTGGGTATCAACGAAACGCGGAGCTTGGATTACGCTTATTGTTTGGCTTGTGCTAATGATCGGTTTAAGTGCCGGTCCAATGCTAAGTGAATACAAAGTGTCAAACTTCCAGTCGCTTCCGGATGATGCGCAGTCAATTATCGCTGAAAATAAATTAAGCGAGTATTTCCCGAACGATGAAGGAACACCAGGTATACTAGTTTTCCATAATGAAGATGGAGAAATTAACGTAGACAGTGTGAAAGAAATCTTAAATGCAATGATTGCGGAAGATATTGAAGGTATCGATCAAATTATCGACATCTCGAATTTACCACCGCAAGCTTTAGCAGGCTTCACGTCGGAAGACAAAACGACTATGATCGTGCCGATGACGTTGGAAAAAGGTCTTGGAAATGCTGAGTATGCGGAAATTAACGATTTTGCATCTGAAATCGGAAATGAAGCAGCTGAAAAAACAGGAGATACACAGTTTTATATTACAGGTCCTGCGGGGATTGCCGGAGATACAGTAAAGCTATTTGAACAGGCAGACTTACAACTGTTATTTGCGACAATCGGTATTATTTTAGTTTTATTAATTATTATTTACCGTTCGCCACTATTAGCTATTATTCCATTACTTGCAACGGTAATTGTTTATCAAGTAGTAAATCAGTCGGTTGCTTTAATGGGCGCAGCTGGTTTAGAAATCAATAATTCTACAACTTCGATTATGAGTATTTTATTATTTGCCGCGGTAATCGATTATTCTTTATTCGTATTCTCACGTTACCGTGAAGAATTAAATCATTATGAAAATAAATATGAAGCGATGAAATACGCAATGCGTGCAACTGGTGAGCCAGTATTCTTTGCAGGTGGAACAGTGCTTGCAGCAATGCTTGTTTTATTCTTCGCGGACTTCCGTGATTATCAAAACTTCGCACCAATCTTTGGTACTGCGGTATTTGTAATCATGCTTGGATCGATTACATTAGTGCCAGCATTATTTGCCCTATTTGGACGTAAAGCATTCTGGCCGAAAGTTCCGAAATACGGTGAAGCAAAAGAAGTAAAACATGGTATTTGGGGACCGATTGCAAAGTTTGTTGTAAACAAACCTTACCTTTCAGGCGGATTAGTTTTAATTTTCATGTTAATTACTTCGTTTAACGTACTTAACTTGGAATACGAGTATGATACGGTTAAATCATTCCCAGAAGAATTGCCATCACGTGTCGGCTATGAAATAGTTGAATCACGGTTTGATAAAGGGGAACTTGCACCAACTTCACTGCTAGTTGAAAGTGAACAAGCATTAACAGAGGAGCAAAAGCAGGCATTAGCCGATACCTTAATGTCAGATGAAGCGATTGCGTCTGTACGCACATCTGCTGTATCAGAAGATGACACAAAATTAAAGTTATCAATGGCGTTTGATGTAAGCCCATATTCACCTGAAGCGATTGATAAGCTGGAAGAAATGCGTGAAAAAAGCGCAGATTATTTAGCTGAAGCAGGCATTGATGGAGAATTGTATTTTGCAGGTACGACAGCAAAATTAGTGGATGAACGCAATGTAAATAACAGTGATATCATTAAAATTGTAATTTTGGAAACAATATTAATATTAGTACTGCTATTTGTATTAACGAAATCTTGGAAAATGCCAATTTATATGATGGCAACAATTTTAGTGTCTTACTTATCTGCATTAGGATTAGGAATCTTCCTAGTGGATGTATTATTCGGCTATGACGCCATCAGTACACGTGTACCTATTTATGCATTCATATTCCTGGTTGCTTTAGGAATCGATTACAACATTATTTTAGTATCCCGATTCATTGAAGAGCGCAAGCGTATGAATGTGAAAGAGGCGCTTGAAATTGCGATTCGTAATACGGGTGGTGTAATTTCTTCAGCAGGTATTATTTTAGCAGCAACTTTTGCGGCGTTAATGACAATGCCGATTGCTGATTTGTTCGTCTTTGGCTTTATCGTATCTGTAGGGATTATTATTGATACGTTCCTAGTACGTGGTATGCTATTACCAATGCTGATCTTAACGTTCGAAAAAGACAAAAAGTAAGGCGTATTAGATAGAAGGGGGCATCGAGTAATTCGGTGTCTCTTTTTAGTATAAGAAGGCGGTGAACTTAATGCGGATTTTAGTTGTAGATGACGATGCATTTATACGAAAATTAATCGGTATTCATCTGAAAAAAGAAGGCTATGAAGCGTTGTTTGCAAGTAATGGATTGGAGGCAATGACTATTTTGCAGCAGGAATTAGTGGATTTGGCTATTGTAGATGTCATGATGCCGAAAATGGACGGTATTTCTTTGACGAAGCGCTTAACTGAAGTCGGTGTTCCGGTATTAATGTTAACCGCTAAAACTACACTGGAAGATAAGGAAAAAGGTTTTTTGGCTGGGGCGGATGATTATATGGTAAAGCCATTCGAACCTAAGGAACTTTTATTTAGAGTACGTGCAATTTTACGTCGTTTTCAAAAACTTGAACGCAGTCAAACAAAAATTTCCAATATGCTGATTGACCGACAGACATTTGAAGTTAAAGTAGGGGAGCAAGTATTATTATTACCTTTAAAGGAATTTGAACTGCTAAGCATTTTAACTACGAGGCCGGAAGTGGTGTTTACGCGCGACCAGCTGATGGAGCAAGTATGGGGCTATGATTATGATGGGGATGACTTCACGCTGACAACCCATATAAAACGTTTACGAAGTCGATTGGAAGAAGTGGATGCACGCGTAAAAATTCAAACAGTACGAGGTATTGGCTATAAAATAGAGGAATTAAAATGAAAACATTGTATAAGCAATATATTGTAGTGACATTGGCAGTTATCGTTGTAAGTATTACTATGTCTATGTTGTTGATTGGTCAAATTTATCAATCTCAAATTCGGCCGAATACGGATGCCAAAAATTATGAAGTAGCACAGGAAGTAAAAAATATTATAACGACAATGCCGAGAGACAGCTATGAAGCCTATTTTGAGTCGGTTGCCAAGCTTGGCTATCAAATTGCAGTAGTTAATCAATCAGGAAATGTGTCAATGTATGGCAATAATTTCAACAAGGTTGAGTTAAACGATGACATGCTGAATATTATTGGTTCCGATAATGATTATCACGGGATTCAGGAGTATCAAGGATCTTCTTTATTTATGGATCATTTTGCGAATGATATTCAAAATACAGTTGGGGTGGCCTTTAGCTTTAATAATGAAAATTATGCATTTTTCATTCGGCCAGCTAACGCAACGCTCTTTTCAGAAATGCATTTATTACTCGTTAGCTTTATTATTATTACGGCCGTTGTAATTCTTTTGACAATGATTTTGCTGGCACGTCAGCTCGTAAGGCCGTTAAAACAGCTGCAAGAGGCAACCGAGCAAATTGCACAGGAAGATTATGATATTTATTTGCAAATTGATCGGAACGATGAACTCGGTCAACTTGCAACACAGTTCCAAAAGATGGCCAATCGTTTAGCGGAAAACGATCAGATTAAAAAAGATTTTATAAATAATGTATCGCATGATTTTCAATCGCCGTTACTTAATATTCAAGGGTACGCAAATGTTTTGAAAGATGCGGAGAATACTGAAGAGGAACGCGTGCAGTATTTGGAAATCATTGAGCAGGAAACGAAGCGACTTTCAGCATTGACAAAGCAGTTGCTGCTATTGAGCTCATTGGACCAGAAAAACCTGCCGATTGAAAAAAAGCGCTATTCGTTGGATAAACAATTAAAGGAACGTCTGTTTTCAAAGCGCTGGAAGCTCGATGATAAGCAAATGGAGCTTGTATATGAGCTGGAACCAATTGAAGTATTTGCTGATGAGCAATTATTTGAGCAAGTATGGGATAACTTACTGTCAAATGCGATTCGATACAGTGAAGATAAGGGGAAAATTATTGTAACCTGCAGTAAAAAAGACGATGACATAATCGTTGTTATACAGGATTACGGGATTGGAATTCCTGAGGAAGCACTGGAAAAGGTAAAGGAACGTTTTTACCGAGTTGACCCATCACGTTCAAGCCAAAGCAGTGGTCTTGGGTTGGCGATTGTCACGGAAATTGTAAAACGGCATAAAGGGCAATTTAATATAAAGAGCGAGTTAGGTAAGGGGACAAAAGTAGAAATTATACTGCCTAATTAGCTGATAAATAGAAGGTATGCTAAAAATTTTTTCCTTAGCATACCTTCTTTTTCTTTATTGTTGTAAGTCTTCTAATGCTAAAAGCGCATCAATTGCACCGACTTTTTCACAAACTTTTGAAGCAACAAAGTTGGCAAATTCAATAATATTCACCCACTCATTAAAAAAAAGGTTCGTTTCATCACGTTTACTTAGCTCATATAAAACGGCACCAACAAAAGCATCACCAGCCCCTGTTGAATCGATACAATTTACCCTATTTGGTGGTACAGTTGTTATCTTTCCGTTTTGAACGAGTACTGTCCCGTCAGCTCCTTGTGTAATGGCAATTGTTTTGTCGCTAAACTGACTCAGCCATTCAATTGCTTGTTCAAAGCTCTCTGCCCGAGACAATAACATTAATTCTTCGTCACTCATTTTAATGAAGTGAGCTGCCTCGAGAAACGGTTCGCATTTTTGAATAAACTGTTCAGTATCGTGCTTCCACAAGTCAGCACGGTAATTTGGATCGAATGAAATAAAATGATTTTGTAATAATAAAGTTTGCATTAATTGTTCGTAAGTTCTGCTAAAAGGTTCACTTAAAAGAGCAGTTGCTGAACCGAAATGGATCATATTAATGGACATTAAATGTTGGAGATTGAGGTCTTCAATGCAAAGCAACTCATCGGCACCTCGATTAAAGATGAAATCCCGCTCACCACTGGCTTGTCTGGATACGAAAGCTAAAGTAGTAGGTGCAGTTGAATCAAAAATAAGCTGGTCTGTATGAACACCTGCATGCTCCAATGTTTGTTTCAGAAAGTGACCAAATGCATCGTCACCCACTTTTCCGCAAAAATACGCTTGACCACCGAGTTTTGCGATAGCAGCTGCAACATTGGCAGGAGCTCCACCTGCTTGTTTTTCAAAGGTAGTTGCTTCTATTATTGATTGCTCGGTTTGAGTTGTAAAAAAATCGATTAATAATTCACCAATACATAAAATTTGCTTCATATCGATTCCTCCAAAATGGTGTGATTTCATAAATTTTGTCATAGACGAACATCAATTGTAAATATTTACCCTATTTCATGTTAAGAAAACAAAAAAGCATATTTACAATTAATGCGAATATGCTTGAAGTGAATTATTTGATAACGGCTTTTTATTATTCAAGATATAGTAGTGACAATAATTTCCATTTGAATTATGATTAGTATGAATGGAGGTATAGTTATGAGTTTAATTTTACGTTTAAGTAACGGAGAAAAGATAGAGATGAAAGCCAGTCTTGAGGAATTTGAAGAAATGTATTTAAAGGATGACGGTCACTTTCATTCTGGTTATATAAGATTCGTGTTAAATGATGGAAAAGAAGAACAATCAGAACTAATATTTACAAACCACATTGTTTCTATAGAAGAAGTAAAGTAATATTCGAAGTCACATCCAATCGGGTGTGGCTTTTTATTCTGAACACATGGATTTTTACAATTTAATCGAGGATGATACGCTAGATAAATAAAAATGAAAAAAGCACCTCAACCAATTTGGTTAAGATGCTGTATAAACCTTGATATGACGCTACTTATGTAAGCAGCCACATTGCCGTAGTTATTATAGAAAGTTTTAAACCACCACTCCTCAAAGTGGGTGTTCGCAAATGCTATCCTGTCTATCCTGAAGTCAAAAGAGTCCAGGCACGCCATTCCAACATCGATGTAAAACTCCCTGTATAAGTATAAAGGTTAAAACTTAATATTCGTACGTACAACGTAGCCTAATTCATATAATATAACAACTTTCTGCTATGTGCAAGAAAGTACGTTCGACAAAAAAAGTCAAATGTTTTGAACCGTTTTAATGAATATCATCTATTGTAACTGGCACATTCGCCTGAAACTCTATATTGTACTTTCTTTCATAGTAAAGGGATGCATAGCCCTCTTTTTTGCCGTCACGGTTATCAATTTGTTCATCCATATAAATAAAAACAGTATCATACTTAATATCATCTGCGTCCAACACAGATTGAATTTCTTGAACAATTTTTATAAATTCTTCTTTTGTTTCACCTTTATATAAAGGAAACTCCATTGTAATCGAAGGTGGAACGATAACATTTACAGTTGGAGTCCACTTCGTTTGCGAAAATTGATTCGGTACATCGATAGAGTAAAATATGTTACCAATCGGAAATGTTTCTAATAAGTTTTTTATATATTGTGAACCTTGATCGCTCCAGTCATTCGATTTTGTTTCATCCCTTGAATCATAATGCATCATCTTAGCCTCAATCGTATTTGGTACATATTTAGGCCCTACTTCAAATGTATAGTTCCAATAATTAGGTTCTTCATTGAAAGTTACATCAAAATCATAGGTATTAAATTTAAAATTATAGGAGCCTTTTTCTACACGAAAACTGGTATTTGGATAATATTCGGTTAAGTATGCCTTTATCGTAGATTTAGCAATTTGTTTTGAAATGAAATTGCCGTTAAATTCGTTATAACCGAACAGTACGGAACCTGTAATAACGAGGGCCAATAGAATTGAAAGCCACTTTTTCATATCGAATCCTCCTTGTTAAAAGCTTGAATAAGTAGTTTGACAACGATAATTCCCAGAACAGTAAAGATCGTGTGAATAAAAGCGGTAAATAGACCACCCAAAGTAATTTCCCATAAAAGTGAAAGGGTAGAGGCGTGGTAAATGATTTGGTCAGCATACCAATTCGAATAGGAGCCGAAAGAATCAATTGTTGTATAAATTGACCAAATAAATACAGGTACGAATGCCAACAATAGCGTGAGAATTGTATGACGATAAAAGTAAAATGTTACAATCCCTAAAATAAAATAAGACAAAATAAATGTGAAGCTTTCATTTAACAATGAAGTGTTTATAGCAAAGACAAAAGAAAGAATAACGAACAATAACTGATAAATCGTAAGTTTTAAATGTGCGTGCTTAATCATTTTTGAAGCAGCCTTTTTAGGTGAAGGTAGAGCCGGTAATTCTTCCATTGTGGCGGAAGTTAGCTTTTGGCAATTTGGGCAACTGGCTAAATGTTGCTCAATCCATTGTTTTGTTTCAGGCTGGACAAGATTTTCTTCATATAAAGGCAACAAATCCTCAGTAATTTTACATGAATTCATAACAATTCCTCCTCTCGTTGTAGCTTAATTTTTTGCCGATGAAAGTTAACACGTACATAGTTTTCGCTTAGCTCCAGCAGTTCACCAATTTCTTTAAAACTTAGTTCACCAATAATTCGAAGCAATACAATATCCTTAAATGGAGGACCGAGCTGTTCAATCTTTGACAGGAGCCGTTTTGATTCATCTTTTAATTCGATGAGTTGCTCGGTAGTAAATAATGTAATCGACGGTTGTGCCTCCATTTTGGATGCTAAGCTCTTTTCATAACTTTTTTTGCGGTAATGCTTTTTCAACAAATTATTTGCAATATGAAAAAGCCATGTCGATAGTGCCGCTTCACCGCGATATGTATGGATCGATTTTGCTGCTTCGTAAAAAACATCCTGTGTAAGATCTTCAGCGATGGCTGAATTGGATGTTTTAATATAAAAATAAGCGTATATTTTCGGTTGCAGCTCCCGATATATCTGTTCTAGCGCATCCACTCAGTTCACCTCACAAAATGATGTTTATTATTATAGTACCTTCATAATAGAATTCGTTACAAAAAAGGAAAAAAAAAGCTCATCGCCATAACATGGGGTTGCTTTTCTAATAAGATTTCACTTTGATTGGTGGGCTGCGGCAAGACAGCGCTAAAGCCACGTGATACGTGTCTTAATCACGGCCTTTATTGCCGTTTGCGAGGCCCACCAATCCCAAAATTTTTCCCTCGTTATAAAGTGAAGTAAAAAACACCTCATCAAGCCGCTTGCGCTATCGCGAGGCGGCAACTTTGTCATCCTTAACTTACGGTGATGAACGAATAAAATTCATAAATTTAATGTTTTTTAGGTCAATAACGGAAATTCCTTCCTTTATTTTTACTATTTTTTATTTTATTTTTGAAATAAGGGAAATCCGTTCCTCTATTTATCCTCGTTACGCAATTCGCGTGATGAGTCCAAAAAAAAAGCCTTCCTTATATTTCGGAAGCCTTCTGTCGTTAGTCGTTATGTTGCTGTAGAATATTTTCTGTTAATAAAGCAATATCAATCACCGTTTTTTCCGTCACAACATCTGATAAAATTTCATTGCGGAAGTATGCAACAGATACCGGTAAATTAATTAATAGGAGCTTACTTAATGCACTTTCATACATATAGACAAATTCCTTATCGGTGTTTCCACGCTTAAGCTCTGAAAATGACTCATAAAACTGATCAAGCTTATCAGAGAATTCAAGTAAACGACCTTCAATCGTCTGATCTTTACCCTCTTTCATTCGATCAAAAAATACATCCTGCAAATCAGGTGGTATTTCTTCTAGAATAAACTTTTCCATCATTTTCTCTTCGACATGGGCAAGCATTTGTTTTAACTCGACGCTCGCATGTTTGACCGGTGTCTTTATATCTCCAATAAATACTTCAGCGAAATCATGATTGATTGTTTTTTCGTATAAAGATTTCCAATCAATTTTACTCCCTGCGCGTTCCTCTAAAGTTGCAAAAAACATCGCATATTGAGATACCTTCCATGAATGTGCCGCCACGTTATGCTCTTCAAATTTAAAACGTCCGGGACAACGAATGATGCGTTCTAAATCATTTAAACTTGTAAAAAATGTATGGATACCTATAAGAATCACTCCTTTTAGTTGATACCTTTACTGTACTATTAGTTATACCCGAAAAGTAAATTTATAAAAGTAATTAATGAAACTTTAACATGACGTTTACAGAGTAAAGCTGAGAAAAGATTTGTAAAAATATATTAATATGACAAGGAAATAGAAAAAGCGCTCATTGAAAAAGTTCAAGAGCGTTTTTCTTTTTAGCCTAAACTTGGACGTCAATCGATTGTCCTTTATAAGGATGGGCTGCTGGAACTGCCTGAGATTGGGGTAGTGTTTCCATCATTTGAACAGCAGTGGCTGTCCCCATATTCATTGCTTTGTCAAGAATGCTTAATTGCACTGTTTGCTGTAAAGATGCAACTTGAGCTGCCATCATAGAGCTAATTTCCAAAGTAATCCCTCCTTTTCTTTATTATCGACGAAATTGGAAAATGTTGAGTTGAATGTAGTATTTGTAACATGCCTGCAAACAAAATGGCAACTTCTATATCTAACTTTGTTGTTACTCCGCAAAAAAATGATAACTCTATGTATAATTCCCTTCAATATTAGTAATAATTATCCAAAAGCTCTGAAATATGCTTGTAATGGAGGGTTCATGGAAGCGACATAAAATTGCAATGTATTTGCGGTAAATTTGGAGCAGGGTGAAAATGAGTAAATTTAGTTGCTAAGAATTTGGAGGGAAAGAAGATTTGAGACATAAAAAACTATTAGTATTTTTATTGGCTGGAGTAATTGCTTCAAGTGGAGTTTTTACAAATGAAGCAGCTGCCTACACAATTGAATCGGATGATACGCTTTATAGTATTAGTCAACAATTCGAGACGTCCGTCGCAGCTTTAAAAGAAATTAATAATTACCCGAATGATGTAATATATGTTGGTCATACAATGGATGTTACAATAGAAGATCCCCTATATACAATTGAACAAGGGGATACATTATATAGAATTGCATTAGAACATGATGTTACGGTGGACCAATTACAGGAATGGAATGGTCTCAATTCAAATATGATTTATGCGGGTGATACACTCGCTGTTTCCGGACCTTTGGAAGAGGAAGTGGCGGCTAGTGAAGTTAAAAGTGCATCAGGAGAATCCAGTTGGACACCGCCAGAAATAGAGACGCCGACATATTCAGGTGAAGCACCTAGTGAAGGAAAAACAATGACTGTTGAAGCAACAGCATATACTGCATATTGTGAGGGCTGTTCCGGCACAACCGCAAATGGTACAAACTTACGTGCCAATCCTCATTTAAAAGTAATTGCGGTGGACCCCCGCATTATTCCATTAGGTACAAAAGTTTGGGTGGAAGGTTATGGTGAAGCCATTGCTGCTGATACAGGTGGCGCAATTAAAGGCAATAAAATCGATGTATTCATCCCAAATCTAAACAGTGCCTATGAATGGGGACGTCGTACAGTAACGATAAAAGTTTTAGATTAATACTAAATGAGCCACTCACTTTTGGGTGGCTTTTTGTATATTTGCCCTCCTTAATTGAAATACTAGCTTCAAGGAGGAGATATTGTGCGAATTATAATCTTATTTTTAAGTGTATTCATGTTAGGAGGATGTAACTTCTTTCAAAAAGAAAAGATTCCTGTAAGTGCACCTGAAGCATTGTCGGCAAAGGCAATTATGTATGATACGAATGAAAAGCTGGTTGGTGAAATTGTTTTTACGGAGACAACTAAAGGAGTGGAACTAACAGCTATTTTAAATAGTTTACCTCCAGGTGACCACGGAATCCATTTACATGAGTTTGGTAAATGTGAACCTCCTAAATTTGAATCAGCGGGAGCACACTTTAATCCAACCGATAAAAAGCATGGGGTGGAGAATCCTTCAGGGCCACATGTTGGTGACTTACCGAATATAACTGCGGATGAATCTGGTGAAGTACATTTAAACTTTATAACGGCTGATTTCACACTAAAAAAAGGCGAGAAAAATTCTTTATTTGATGAAGATGGCACGTCTGTCGTTATTCATGAAAAAGCAGATGACTATAAAACAGATCCATCCGGTAATTCGGGAGCACGTATAGTTTGTGGTGTAGTTGAATAAAAAACTAAAATTCTATATAAAGAAATATCATGTGCATTCCGTACATGATATTTTTTTATGGAATAAAATTTATCAAATATAAATATCAAATAACTTATTCATAAATATCTCTTTAGTGAAAAACTACATTTCACAGCATTTTGACGGTTTTATTAGAATAATATAATTATTTGAAAAATGAGACTTTTGAAATATTAATTGACTTTTGAATATTATTCTATGTAAAATGTATCCATATTAGGTGTAAAGGGGGAAATTTTATGTTCAAATCTAAAAATATGCTATTCGTATTAGTACTAAGTGTATTTATGTTAGTGCTAGCTGCTTGTGGCAGTGATGATGAAGACACATCTACAACTGATACTGGGTCTAACTCAGGTGATACAGCAACGGAAGCGGATTATGGTGATGTTAAATTTTTAAGTATTTTAACAGGTGGTACGCAAGGGACTTACTATCCATTAGGTGGTACGTTTGCGGACTTAATCACAACTGATACTGGGGTAAAAACAACTGCGGAAGTATCACAGGCTTCTGCTGCAAATATGACGGCGTTAGCTGATGGCAAGGGAGAAATTGCCTTCGTTCAGACAGATATCGCATACTATGCAACACAAGGTACTTTAATGTTTGAAGGGCAAAAAATTGACTCTGTAGTAGCATTAGGTGCTTTATATCCAGAGACAGTTCAATTAGTAACATTAGCTGATTCAGGTATTAAAACGTTTGCAGACTTAAAAGGTAAAAAAGTTTCTGTAGGTGCACCAGGTTCAGGTACTTATGCAAACGCTGAGCAATTATTAGAAATCCACGGTTTATCAATTAAAGACGATATTCAAGCGCAAAATTTAGACTTCGGTGAATCAACTGATGGTATTCAATCAGGTCAAATTGATGCAGCATTCATTACAGCTGGTTACCCAACTGGTGCTGTAGAAGCGTTAAATGCAACAAATGGTGTAACTATTATACCGGTTGAAGCAGATAAAGCAGAAGAATTAATCGCGAAATACCCATACTACGCAGTGGATAAGATCCCTTCAGGCACATATGGTTTGGAATCTGATGTCCCAGCTGTATCAGTAGGTGCGATGTTAGCGGTTCAAAAAGACCTGCCAGAAGATTTAGTATATGCCATGACGAAAGCTATTTATGACAACACGGATAAAATTGGTCATGCTAAAGGCGAATTCATTAAAGCTGAAACAGGCTTAGACGGAATCGGTATTGAAGTTCACCCAGGTGCACAACGATACTTTGATGAAGTTAAGTAGTAACAAGAAACAAGGGCCTCTGTTGCAAAAAAATGCTTCAGAGGTCTTTTATATCTATACCTTATTAGTGCAAGGGTGTCTTTTTAAGCGGGGGATCTAGATGAAAAAGTGGTTATTAATAATCCTTGCTTTATCCGTTAGTGCGCTTTTTTTTATTCCTTTTGAGCGCAGTATCACTTTTACGGAGACTAAAACTGAACAACCGGAGCAGTTTTTTTTGCCGTTAAAAAACGAAGATACATTTCAACTCGTCTTTACGCATTCCATTCATTTAACTGATGTGATAGAAAGTTATGAAGTGCTTCCTACCAACAATCTTCAATTACTCTCAATGGAATATTCGGATGTGGCTATCGGTATGCCAAGTTATGCGGAGGAAGGGCAAACGCTTCACTATGAAAATGGCGTCTATACCCTTAAATATATGGACGCAAAATTAAAAGAATTTACGCTACATATTGGGGATGTCGACTATAAATTGGATCTCCAGCATAAAGGTAGAATTATACCTTTAAAGGAGCAATTAGTACGTGGGAAATCCTATTTGATAAAAGTGAAAAACTTGTCTTTATATGACAAAATGAAAGGAGTCGAATTAAATGACTGATAAAAAAATGGCAGGAACTTCAGAGGAATTAAACGAAGCGCTTACGCTAAAACAGCAGCAGGAGTTACTGGAGAAATACGATATAGAATCGAATCAGCGTAACCCGCAAAATATTATGAAGCATTTCATCTATTTTGGTTTACTGGCATTTACACTGTTCCAATTGTACACAGCCATATTCGGACAGTTTCCAGCTCAAATTCAGCGTACAGTGCACATAGGATTTGCTTTAACTTTTGTATTTTTACTATTCCCGGCAAGTCGTAAGCTATCAAAACGCTCCATTCCATTTTATGATTATATTTTAGCAGCTATAGCTATTTTTGTTGGAAGTTACTGGGTGTTGAATTATGACCGACTTGTTCAAAGTTTAGGGAAGTTGGAAACATTAGATTTCGTTGTGGGGCTTTTAGCAATTATTATTGTGTTGGAAGGGGCACGTCGAGCGGTAGGATTACCAATCGCCATTATCGCCGGGCTGTTTTTACTTTATGCATTTTATGGTCAGTACATGCCGGACTTTATGGCACATCGCGGACAAAGCTTAGATAGCATTGTTAACTTAATGTACTTCTCGACAGATGGTATTTTAGGTACACCGCTAGCAGTATCTTCTACATTCATTTTTGCTTTCCTGTTATTCGGTGCATTTCTTGTTAAAACAGGTGTAGGGGAATATTTTAATGATTTAGCTATTTCACTCGCAGGTAAATTAGTAGGTGGTCCAGCTAAAGTAGCGATTTTTTCATCTGCATTACAAGGAACAATTTCAGGGAGCTCTGTAGCCAACGTAGTAACTTCAGGTTCTTATACAATCCCTATGATGAAACGTCTTGGTTATAATAAAAACTTCGCAGGTGCTGTAGAGGCTTCAGCATCCACTGGTGGTCAATTGATGCCTCCGATTATGGGAGCAGCCGCGTTCTTAATGGTTGAGTTTATTGGACGTGGAATAACGTATTGGGATATCGCCAAAGCAGCTGCAATTCCGGCATTACTATATTTTGCAGGGATCTGGATTATGACGCACTTTGAAGCGAAGCGATTAGGTTTACGTGGTCTGACGGATGATGAAATGCCGGACCGCTCGCATGTATTAAAGAAAATTTATTTATTAGTTCCAATCGTGTTAATTATTGTACTGATGATGTCAGGCATACCGGTAATTCACGCTGCCCTTTATGGGATCTTAGCATGTATCATTGTAGGTTTTATTAATCCTGATGTGAAGTTCGGCTTTAAGGAAATCATTGACGGGCTGGTTGATGGTGCACGTTCAGCATTAGCAGTAGCAGCAGCAACGGCATGTGCCGGAATTATTGTAGGGGTTGTTGTAAAAACTGGTTTAGGACTATCTCTTGCAAACAGTTTAGTTAAACTGGCAGGTGGTAGTATTATTATTACATTGTTCTTCGTAATGATTGCATCATTAATTTTAGGTATGGGTGCACCTACGACAGCAAACTATGTAATTACATCAACAATCGCTGCTCCGGCAATTATTGCGTTATTGGCGCCAGATGTACCAGCAAGTGCAGCACCAATTATTGTTGTATTATCAGCACACTTCTTTGTATTTTATTTCGGTATTATTGCAGATATAACACCACCAGTCGCGCTCGCCGCCTTTGCAGCATCGGGTATATCAGGTGGAGATCCGATTCGTACAGGTGTAAACTCGGCTAAACTGGCAATTGCTGCCTTCATTATTCCATATATGATCATCTTCTCACCGGCATTGCTAATGATTGATGTAACAATCTGGCAAATTGGTTGGGTAGTATTTACGGCATTAATGGGTATGATCGCAATAGGTGTTGGGGTTATCGGTTATTGGTATCGTTCGGTAAATTGGATTGAACGTATTGTTTTATTAGCTGCGGGTCTAGCAATGATTTACCCAGAGTCAATGACAGATACATTAGGTTTAGCTGTCTTTGTAATTATGTTTATTATTCAATGGATGACAAGGAATAAAAAAACAACATCAAAAATAGCGGTTTCTTAAAATACGGAAGAGCGTTTGAATATTAAATTCAGGCGCTCTTTTAATTTATCTCAAAATAAGATGGATTTAATACTATTTATGCATATACAGCTAATAATAGTTGATTTTATAAAAAATCCATTATATTATTTAAATTAACTAAAAATTCTAATAATTAAAAAGAGGTGGATGTGGATGACAACAATTTTAAAATCAATGCTTGAGACATACTTGTTCGATGAAGAGATGGACTTCGAATCAACGGAGCAGCAAGAGGTGTTGGAAAATGAAGAGCGTACTCAATACCCAAATGGATTTTTCTCAAGCCTATAATATAATTTTTGATATGCATAATTTTTTCAGAACTTACCGGTGTCTATCCAATTAAGCAATTAGGATAGATACCTTTTTAATTTTACGCGAGCATTGAGACTTTGGCAGTTGAAGTTTCATTTTATTGGGCAGTAATAATGTAGATTATAAATATTGTACTGTATAATAGGGATACTAAATAATATTCGAGGTGCGTTTCATGTTAGCAGTAGATTCAACGGAGCAAATGATTTTTGATTGGTTTCAGTATTTCCATGCAAATCCTGAAATAAGCTGGAAGGAAGTTAATACGACAGCTAAAATAGCTGAAATATTAGATGAGATGGGCGTAAACTATAAAAGGTTTGACGATGTGACAGGGCTTGTCGCAGAAATTGGGCAAGGTGACGAGACAGTCGCGGTTCGTGCAGATATTGATGCACTTTGGCAAGAAGTAGACGGCGTGATGCAGGCGAACCATTCTTGTGGACATGATGCAAATATCTCAATCGTTTTGGGGGCGCTCTATGCATTAAAAAATGAATCGTTAAAGAAGAAAATACGATTTATTTTTCAACCGGCTGAAGAAACAGGTGGTGGAGCGTTAGCAATGATTGAACGCGGTGTTATAGAAGATGTAACACATTTATTTGGCGTGCATTTACGTCCAATGGAAGAGCTCCCTTTAGGGAAAGTTGCTCCGGCCATTTATCATGGGGCTGCTGCATTTTTATCAGGAACAATTACTGGAATTGATGCACATGGTGCTCGTCCACATCAAGGGAAAAATGCGATAGATGTAATTGTAGCGATTCAGCACATGTTGAAAAATATTCATATTGACCCATTTGAAGTGTATTCCGCTAAGTTAACGAAGATTGTAGCGGATGGCGGAAGTGTGAATATTATTCCGGGCAATGCAAGCTTTTCGATTGATGTACGTGCTCAAAAGAATGAAGTCCTGACAAAAGTGCAAAACTACGTGGAAAAAGGTTTAAAGCAAATAGCAGAGATGTTCGATATTGATGTTGCTTCTGACTGGTTAGATGTCACACCGGGTGCAGAAGTATCTAAAGAAGCGGCTGCTTTAGCGGAGCGCTCAATTATTGAAGCATTGGGACAACAAAGTTTAGCAGAAGCAGTCGTAACACCGGGCAGCGATGATTTCCATTTTTATACGATAAAAAATCCCCAATTGAAGGCAACGATGATAGGGGTCGGTGCAAATCTAGGACCGGGTCTTCATCACCCGAAAATGTCGTTTGATGAAAAGGCATTAATTGATGGAGTGAAAGTAATAGCCACGACATTAAAAAATTGCGCAAATGAATAATGAGTTGAAGCGATGCTATGAAATGTAGCATCGTTTTTTGTTTGGAAGAAGCGGGGGGTAGTGGATATTAGAAAAGTTGAAGCGGATATTAGATAACTTGGAATGTTTATTAGAAAGTACTTTGTATTTATTTGAACTTTTGACCACTTTATTAGCGCATAGGCAAAGTTTATTAGCAACTCAAAAATTTATTAGAACTTTTCAGATTTTATTAGAAAAAGCAATTCACTTATTAGAAAACATCTACGCTCCGACACCCTTAAATTAAAAAAGTGCCGTTATTGAACGACACTTAAATTATCTATTATTTTATCGGACAGAATCCACAAGCCATTAAGCCTGGAATATCCTTCGAGAAGCAACAGCTTTTTCTAACTGGCTGATTAATTAGTGCAGATGGACTTTTTCCGCCTGTGTAATTTAAAAACAATGATTTATCTGAGAAGTAGCGCCAAACCTCTTTTCCTTCTAGCAATTCCAAATCCTCAAAGGCGCGGTCTGCCAGTGCCGGGTTTTCGAGCAATGTATGGTAATGCCAAAGCATATAGCCGAAAATATTCTCCCATAAAATTAGTGGCGAAATTGTCGTCGTTTTACGTAACTGACCAATAATGACCGATGCTTTATATAAAATATCGGTAACCACACGCTCACGTTCATCATCTTCCACATAGCGGAAATCGTTCGGATTGATATACATACCAAGTGTATGAATCCCATACTCCTGAACAATCGCAAATCTTAAATTTTCAGGCTTGCCATCCCAGACTTCATCATAAGTTGTCAGCATATAAAACTGCATTGCCACAAACATGCCGTAGCGACGACCGAAGTGGGAAATTGCTGCAGTTTCGGTTGCGGCATTTGTTATACCCATCATTAAATTACGAAAGTCAGTTAAATAAAAGTCTTTATGTAAATTGGCTAATGTAAATAATGGACGGTCTGGTTCCTCTGTAAAAATACTGTATGAATTTAATTGTCGAACTTGATCGTATGAAAGTGCAGGCATTCCAATCACCTTTTCTTAAAAATTGTTTACTTTTACTATAACATTTCTCTTCACAAACGAGTGCAAAAACGCTACTATAAACTAAACATATAAGAAAGGTTGGTTTTAAAATGAAACCTATTTCTATTCCAAGACCGTTAGTTCGAGTAAATCAATGGACTATTTTTCTTTCTGTCATATTAACATGGGTGACGGGACAATACTGGCTTTTAGCAATTCCTTTAATAGCGAATTTACTTGGTATCTTTACTGGATTTAATCCGATTATGCGAATAGCCAGGTTATTTTTAACGAAAGATTTAAAATCCTATATTCCTGAAGATGTTGCTCAGCAAAAGTTTAATTCGACGATTGCTAGTATTTGTTTAGCAGGGGGATTACTAGGATTTGTATTCCAACTTCCAATCGTTGCCTATAGTTTTACAATAATGGTGGCAGTAGCATCATTTGTTGCGATTTTAGGGTTTTGTGTAGGTTGCTTTATTCATTTTCAATGGAAACAGTTCCAATACCGTCGTTCTATTAGAAATACTTAAAAAGTTTTTGAATTATATTGACAATGATAGTGATAATCATTATCATTATAAATGTAGCAAGAGCTTATTTGTAATACAGTACAAATAAGTCTGAGCTAACCGCTTTCTCCAGGAGCTAGTTAGCTCAGAAAATATTATTCTAAACCCCCTCATTTAGAATGTAAGTTTGACAGTGTGTCAGACTCTGAGTTTTTCACCCTTTATTTTTCATCTAGTTTACTTCCTTTTTGGAAGACCCGTTACCCGTATCAGCAAATTGATACGGGTATTTTTGTTGCAAAAAAAAAATAAAAACTTTTGAAACTAATTTTGAATTTTTCCGTCTGTACGTTGCTTTAAAAGAAAAGCTAACGGAGGAAATTATGAAAAAGGTTATTACTGTAGGGGTATTTGCTGCTTGTGTATTATTGATAGCAATTCAATATAAAAGTTTTGGTCAAAATATCGAAAGGGCTGTCGCTAATGAAAACGACGTTGTTCAAGTGGGTAATGAATTTCAAATTGAACAAGCGACACATCTGTTTGAAAAAGTTCTTCTTATAGAAGAAGCACAGCCAATTTATATAAAAGAGAAGGCACTTGTTGAAATTGGAACTGTGCAGCCAGGTGCATCTTTTGCCATTGCAAGTGAAGATGAGCTTTTTTATGAATTGCGGTTCGGTAAAATAACGACATTTATAAAAAAGGGAAGTGCAACCGTTGAAAAACGGGAAATTCAAGCATTACTTAATAAAGAGGTGACAGGTTCAGTCAAGGCAGACGAAAGAGTGGCTGTTTATGAAGAAACAAGCTTTGATAGCGCGGTTATGCTTCAGCTTGAACAAGGATTTCGCTTTCCGATAGTGGGAGAAATAGGGGATTGGTTTATTGTGAAAATTGGCGAGCGTGCGGGTTATATACATAGTCAATCAGTTGAAATAGATGAAGGTATTCCGGTTTTAGTGTATCATCATATTTTACCGAAAGAAGAGATGGTGACAGAGGCGAGTACTGTTTCGGTTGAATCATTTGAGCAGCAAATGGTCTTTTTGGCCGAGGAGCAATTTGAAACAATTACAACAGCACAGCTTTACGATTATTTGGAAGGTCGCCAAATTCTTTCAACCAATTCGGTACTTATTACTTTTGATGATGGTCTTCTATCGACGAAGGAGTATGCCTACCCAATTTTAAAGAAACATGGGTTTACAGCAGTACAGCATATTATCTCCTCTCGAACGAATCGTTATGAAGGCGAGCAGGTTTTTAATAGTGAAGGACCACTTCAGTTTTTTACGGAATATGAGATGGAACAATTAGCAGATGTATTTTATTATGAGGCTCATACAGATGGTTTGCATCGCCTCAATAGTGAAACAGGGCTTGGTGTAGCACTTGAACTGTCGGCTTCTGAAATTGCAGCGGACTTAAAGCGAAATGTTGCGACGCTTAAAAATGCGACATCGTTAGCGTATCCTTTCGGTCATTATAATGAAGAGATGGCTAAAGCGATGAAGGAAGTCGGGCTATTAATCGGCTTTACGACAAATGAAGGCTATGCAAATATTGAGCAATCAAATTATGAAGTAAATCGTTTTGGGGTAACAGAAAAGAAAACATATGAACAGTTCACTTCCTATGTAAAGGGGGTGTTCTGAAAATAGATAGATAGAAGGTGTTAATAGCTAATATGAAAGATTTTGATGCCATATTAGATGAGCATACGCGTTATTTAGTGCGCATCGCGTATTTGTACGTGAAAAATTGGGCTACCGCCGAGGATATCGTACAGGAAGTATTTGTGACATACTATCAAAAGAGTGATCAATTTCGCAACGAATCATCATTGAAAACGTATTTAACTAAAATGACTGCCAACCGGGCAAAAGACTATTTACGCTCGTGGAAACATAAAAAGGATGTTTTCTTCGATACGGTTTTTGCACAGACAAAGGGTGCGGATGAAGAAATCATACAAAAACAGCAGCTCGCTTCTCTCGAACAAAAGTTATTCCAGCTACCACTGAAATACCGTGAGCCACTCATTTTATATTATTATAACGAGCAGTCGATTGCGGAAATTGCATTATTTTTAGAGCTTAATGAAAATACGGTGAAAACGCGTCTGCGCCGAGCAAAGCAACAATTAAAAGAGTTTTTTAACGAAGAGGAGATGGAGGGATGATGCATGGATCCATTTAAAAAGCAGCTGGAAGACATGATGGGTGATACAAACTTGCAGGAAAGCCGAATAAAACAGCGTGTAAAAAATGATTTAACGACACCAAAAACAAAGCGTTCATGGCATGTGCAAGTAGTGACAGCAGCGGTTGCAGCGGTTGCGGTATTCCTATTTATGACAGCAGCTCCTTTTACCCAAAATTCAGCAAATGAAGGGCGGGGTGTCCCTTATGATCCGCTTGATGATTTGGCGCAAATCGCTACCCTTCAAAAATCAAAGCAACTTTCTACAATTAATTATGATGCTTTTGCACAGCTACCAGTGCTTGAAGAATTAACAGATTTACAATATATCGATAAAGATTCCTTTTCAATTGCAGGGAAAGAGGAACTTTATCATACGGTTATTGAACGACAATCTAATTTATTTGATGAAGTCGTATATAAAGCAGGCGATATTGTTCGAACGATGACAAATACGAGCAGTCATTTGCCTATTTATGAAAATGCCTACTATGAAGTGATCGCTGTGCCGGGAGACCGGGTCGTTTTGCAGAACGGCAAGCTAACAGTGAATGGTAAGCCTGTCCAATCGGAACTAATGGCATTGTATGAGGAAAACGGCAATACGATTGCAGGCGGCTATGACCAATTATTAAATGCACGAGAATATTTTTTAGTAAATCATTTCCCAGCTGAAAATACTTTGCAGGCAGGAACGATTACCGCTGTGCATAAAATTTATGGGGAAGTAGTAGGGTTGGCTCAGCAAAATAAGACGGATTCCATTTATTTTGAGTTATCAAATGACTATACACCGGACCAATATTTCGATTTATATTTATATGACCAGATTTTTGGAGAAGGAACAATGAGTGAAAGATTGTCCGCCCAAGATAGTGCATTTCCGCATGCCAATCGCTTAGGGGAGCTGTTTTTAGAGGCGTCTTACCGCAGTGTTACGTATCTATCCGACACAGAAGTAGAAATTCGCTACCAATATGGTCGTGAAGGGGTAGGGGAATATGTATTTAAAATGTATAAAGATCAGACAGGCGTATGGCAATGGGGATTATAAAAAATGGGTAGTGACAAAAACTGTCGCTACCCATTTTCGTTTTTCAGCTGTAATCTTTTTCTATTTACTAGTACTGTATGATAACTATGAATGAGCAATCCAATGATGATGACAGCTAAACCTGCTAAAGCGAGAGGCTTTGGTAACGGGGCATTAAGTAACATCATTTCACCCATTACCACAAAAAGAACTTGGATGGATTGGGTTGCTTCTACAGCGGCAAGTTTCCCTTGGTCATGTCGTACGCGGTCAGTAGCGATAAAAAATAATACAGTAGCAATTACACCGGATGATACCGCCACAAGAAGTGATTGGTACAGTTGACTGGCAGATGGTAAACCAACTGTAAAGAAAGCATAAACTGCGAGTAGTACCCAAATTGGTAAAGAAGCAATTGTCATACCGAGCACACGTTGGAATGGATCAACTCTTCCGCCGCAAAGTGCCATCATTTTTCGATTGCCGAGTGGATAAGCAAAGGCAGCTATAATGACAGGAATTGTTCCAAGAAGTAGGCTTTGCGTTGAAACAGTTTGTGCTTGTGGGATTTGTATCATAAAAATACCGATCAAAATAATACCCGAAATACTTAACGATATCAGTGGTATCTTTGCCCGAACTTTCTTTCCGTCAATGGTGGAAAGGAAAAGTGGTGCAAGAAGTAGACCAGCTACAATGGTAAATTGCCATGTACCCGATACGAGCCACCCGGGTCCATACGCAGCAGCAAATGTAAGAGGGGCATAAAATAGTACAAAGCCTATAAAACTCCATCCAACCCATGCAACGGGGCTTTCCTTCATTTCATTTGATAAAATCCGAAATCCATTTTTCCCTCGAATAGCCACGATTGCTATTAAAAAGGGGACCATAAAGAAGTAACGAAGGGAAGAACTCCAAAGCCAGCTGCCTCCCTCCAGTTCCATGGAACGGTTTAAAATAAACGTAACAGCAAAAAATAATGAAGCTAAAATGCCAATGAATATCTCCTTCATTTCACACCACCTGAATAGTTATAATTTTCCGTCTATTAAGTATATAAAAAAATGGAGCGAGTTCAATCGCTCCATTAATTTTAGTTGCGTTGTTCAAACAGCTGAACGATTTCAATAATGACTTCTGTAGCCTTTTCCATCGTTTCCGCTGATACGAATTCATATTTTCCGTGCATATTTTCTCCGCCTGCAAAAATGTTTGGCGTTGGCAAGCCCATGTATGATAGCTGAGAACCGTCTGTACCACCACGAATTGGTTCTACAATTGGAGTAATATCAAATTTAGAAAAGGCATCTTTTACGATATCGACAATTTCCATAACAGGCTCAATTTTTTCACCCATATTGTAATATTGGTCTTCAATTGCTACAGTGATTGCCTCTTTACCATACTTTGCTTGCATTTCTTGCCCTATCTTTGCCATATACGCTTTTTTCTCTTCGAATTTTGCGCGGTCATGGTCACGGATAATATATGACATCGATGATTCTTCAATGCCACCATTAAAGTGCATTAAATGAATAAAGCCTTCGTAGCCGTCTGTTTTTTCAGGAACAGCATCTTTAGGCATTTCGTTTTGGAACTCAATGGCCATTGTAATCGAGTTGACCATTTTATTTTTTGCTGATCCTGGGTGGATATTCGTACCGCGCGTCGTTACTTTTACACCAGCAGCATTAAAGCTTTCATATTGTAATTCCCCTAATGGTCCGCCGTCCATTGTATAGGCATAATCAGCGCCGAATTTTTCCACATCGAACTTATGTGGTCCACGCCCGATTTCTTCGTCAGGTGTAAAGGCAACACGAATTTTACCGTGCTTAATTTCTGGGTTTTTAACTAAGTATTCCATCGCCGTCATAATTTCCGCGATGCCGGCTTTATCATCTGCACCTAGTAATGTATTTCCATCTGTCGTAATTAATGTTTGACCTACATAGTTTTTTAAATTCGGGAAGTAGTCTGGTGCCATCACCAAGCCATTTTTCAATGTAATTGCTTCACCGTCATAGTTGTCGATACGCTGTGGCTGTACATTTGTCCCTGTATAGTCAGATGTTGTATCAACATGTGCTAAAAAGCCAAGTGTCGGAACTTCTTTATCTGTGTTTGATTCCAATGTTGCGAAAAGGTAGCCGTTTTCATCTAATGTAATCTCTGTTAAGCCAATCTCCGCTAATTCGTCCTTTAATACATTTAATAAATCAAACTGCTTCATTGTAGAAGGTGTTGTGTCTGAGTTGAAATCTGATTGTGTATCGATTTTTACATAGCGTACTAAACGTTCAATTACTTTTTCTTTCATATGAAAAAGACCCCCTATATACATATTGCTTTTATTGTACACTCTTTATTTCGGTTTTTGAACTAATTTTGAAGTATTGAGCAATGCTGAGCATTAAGAAAAACTGTGCAGCATAATAAGTGAACATGATAAGCTCATGTGCATAGGTAACTTCAAACATAAAACGGTTGATTGCTAAAATGGAATCGGACGCAATAAATAAAACTGCCCCGATAATTGCAAAGATACTCCCCGTACGAAAAGAAGTCCACCCCATTGTCAAAATGACTAAAATATATGCCGTTACCGCAATTGCCAAAACCGTGTCAACTTTTTGGAAAAGACTCCCTGCAATCCAAACCATCATGGCAGCTCCATATAAACCTAAAACAATCTTTACATAAAGCGGTGTTGTTGCCTTATTCGTAGAACGGAAGGCAAAAATATAAAAAATATGCCCCGTTAGGAAAAAGCTCAGCCCGATGATGAACCATTGCAATGTATAATCACCAATCGCGCAGAAGATTAAACCAATTAGTATAAGCCAATAATAACGTGATTTAACAGGAACTTTTGTTAAATAGGCGAGCGCAATTAATAAAATCATTGGCAACAATTTAAATACCATCTTCAACGAACTATCAATCGTCTGAAAAAGAAAAACATAATATAGACCAAGACCAAAGAACAAAATAATTAGTATTTTACGTGCCATCCATTTACCTCCTGAAATAATATTAAAAAGGGCAGAACAAGTAGAAATATCTGTAATGATCATAATTAAGCACTACACTCGTATTATAGTATATAAATCTATTTATTGAATAATTTACCAAAATAAAACATAATATTTAGCTTTTTTTAATGCTGCAACTGATTTTCCCTAATGTTTATGAATCTTTTTTTTAGCTTATTCGTAAAGAGTACAGAGAGAGGTGAGTAATATGGGACAGTTATTGCTAATAACGGCAATTGGTTCACTTTTAATAACATTACTTTTAGTACCGCTAACAAAAAAAGTTAAGAATGATGAACTATCAACAAAAACATTTTCCATACTAGCAATCACAACATTTGTTTTAAGTTTTATTTCAGTGTTTTTAACGGTTTATATATCTAAAATTGATCTGAGCTGGACAATATTTTTATATGTATTACCCGTAGTGGCGATTGCAGGCGCAATAATTGCAGTCGGTGTTGAACAAAAAATAAAATCAGCCATCGTGCTCGTTGGAATAATCGGAATAGGTTATTTAGTAAGTGCGCCGTTTTTTAACGCTGATGAGAAATTTGAATCGGCTCAAATGAAAGAGCAAACCGAAATTTCGCCGTTCGATGAGACGAAAACACCGGCAAGTGTACCACCGCAATTCGTTAGAAACAAAATGAAAAAAGCATTTGGTCAAGTACCAAACACAAGCTATTATGAATTAGGAAGCTTACAAATTCAAAAAGTAAATGATAAATATGTGTATATCGCACCTGTAGAATTTTCCGGTGTATTTAAATGGTTCAATGGAAAAACGACACCAGGTTATTTCACAATGAGTGCGACAGATTCTAGTGATAATCCGAAATTTATTAAATCGGAAATGAGCTATGTTCCATCGGCATACTTCAATAAAAATCTGGAACGCCACATTCGATTAAATTATCCAACGTTGATTTTTTACGGTGATCCACAATTGGAAATCGACGAAGATGGTCATCCTTATTACATTCGATCATTCGGGGAATTTATTTCTGCGCGTAACGGCTTTGATGTAAAAGGTATTGTACTTGTCGATGCAAAAACAGGTCAATCTGAAAGGATTGCAACAGCAGACGTTCCGGAATTCATTGATGGGGCAGTATCTCCAGAGACAGTAAGCTTGCAGAACAGTTACTACGGAAACTATGTGCACGGTTTTTGGAATAGTCTCGTCGGTAAAAAGGATGTAAAATTACCGAGTGATGAAGGTACTGAAGCAAATGTAAGCCCAATCTTTATGGAAGATGGAGAAATGTATTATTTTACTGATTTCACTAGCCCTAAAGAGGGTGTTGATTCAATGCTTGGCTATGCATTGACGCATGCAAGTACAGGTGAAGCAACTTATTATACAGGGAATTTGGAAGAGTCCTACATGGATTCGCGAGGGGCTCTTGATATAATTGAGAAAAAATTCATCGAAAAAGAATGGAACGGTGAAATGCCGATTCTTTATAACTTTTACGGGGAAGCAAGCTGGCTATCGGCTGTTTTAGATGCAAATGGCTTTTTACAGAACTATTTCATCGTTTCCGCGGCTAATCCGGAAATTTCAGCTTTCGGTACGACACCTAATGAAGCGCTAAGACTATATAAAACAGCACTCAGCAGGGGTGGAAGTACGGTGGATGGCTCTTCGAATGCCGAGGAAGCACAGTTGGCATCAGAAGTTGTCCGTGTTTATAAAGAACGTGTAGGGGATTTCACTATTGTGACGTTCTTAACGACAACTGGGGAAAACTTCATTGTAAGTTCAGAAACAGCACCTTTTGCAATCTACTTGCAGGAAGGCGATAAAGTAGTGCTGACATATGCAAAAACAGGGGAAGATTTCCAATCTGTAAAAGCACTGCAGATTGTAGGATTATAATAAAAATAAAGGAGCATACCGTAATTTCGGCATCGCTCCTTTATTTTTTAGTGGAATTTGTTTTTTGAAAACCTACTGTTTCTAATACTCCTGAATAAACTGCACTATTTTTTTATAACGTTCTTCAATATGACTATCTGAATAAAGTGTAATTGAAAGGAATTTATCGTGTTGTTCTTTTAAAATTTCACGCTCTTTTGCAAATTTCTCTGCTTGTTCGCGTTCGAGAATGTAATTTAAGTGGAAAATTTGCAATAGCGCCACTTCTGGATCTTCCAAATTGCAAACAAACTTAATCTGCCAAATATGTGTATAGGAAATATATTGATTGACATAAGCTGTGATTGCTTCATATTTTTCTTTATTAATATGTGATGCAATATGATTGTGGACATCTCTTAGTGCAGTGTTAATATCGATTATTTGCAACAAATGTTTGCGCACTGTTTTTAAATGTTGACGTTCCAAGGATTTTGCTACAAAACTAGGGGTCATTTTAATTCCTCCCTTTTACTACTGCTGTAACAATATTTTAACAAAACATAATAAAAAAATCTTAGGTATTAAAGATCGAATTAACTACAGCAATAAAATTAATTACCATTATTCTTATATAGAAAGAACTAACATCAAAAATTCCTCTAGTATAATAGGATCCAGTGATAACGTTGGAGAAAAATAAAAAGGGGCTGGGACAAAAGTAGAAATTTCTTTGTATAAGGGAAATATTCTTATTAAGGAATTGATATTATATGAATTGATTGGAGTGAAGGGGCGACTCCTGGGGGAACAGCAAAATTTATTTTGCGACGAGTAACCGCAGGAGCACCGACGCCTGAGACGATCGTGTAAGGCCGTGCCCCCTGAAAGCGTCCCCGTAACGGAAATCAATTCTGGCAGAAGCAGAAAAACATCTATTTTTTCTTTGGAAAAATAGATGTTTTTCATTTTATCCCAGCCTCTTTAGATATTCCTTTATTTCCAGTTAAATCCTTTAGAAGCTAGGAAATCTTTCATATGAGGCCGCTTTTGTTCGATTAAAAAGTCTGCCATTTGCTTTGTCCATGTAGCCATTTTTTGATTAGAAGAACGGCTTGCATAGTAGCTTTCCATCGTTGCATCGTATTCATCTAGAAGAGCGTCATACTTTTCAACGTTGTAGCTGTTTTCATGCAACACGGCATCTACTGGTAAACGCGGTTTTGTTTCGTTTCGTTTTGTAGGTGTCCCGATTGTCATAGCGAATAGCGGAAATACATTTTCCGGCAAGTTGAACAGATCGCTGATTTCCTTTGGATTTGTACGTGCACCGCCAATATAGCAAATACCATAGCCCATTGCTTCTGCTGCCACAACGAAGTTTTGAGCAAATAGTGAAACGTCTGCAACACCTACAAGCACGTTTTCTGCTGAGTCTGTGACAATGTTAACATCATGCTTTTGGCCAGCCGCTTGTAATCGCTTGAAGTCTACGCAAAATAAAAATGAGGCACCAGCTGTTTGGAATTGGAATTCGTTTTTGGATAGCTCACCTAGTTTTGCTTTCTTTTCATCATCCGTTACCCATATAACACTATATGCTTGGACAAAGTGCGAGCTTGCTGCCATTTGAGCAGTCTCAATTAAATCAATGACTGTATCTTTTGAAATTACTTCACCTGTATATTTACGAACAGATGAGTGACTACGTAACAATTCTCTCGTTTCCACATGAACATCTCCCTTTGTATGTAATAGAAAAAGCTTAAAGGAATGATCCTTTAAGCTTATTCTAGTCAATTTTTTACTTGAAGTCGATTATAATAGTCCAATCCATTTCCAGTACGTTGCACTTAGAAGAAGTATTAAAATATAACCAACGATTGTTAGCGGAATACCTGACTTCAAAAAATCCTTTGTTGTAAATGCGCCTGTACCGTAAGCAAGCATGTTTTGCGGTGCGCTTACTGGTAATAGGAATCCGAAGCAAATAACAAATTGCTGGATTAGTACAAAACCAATTTGATTTTCTAAAGGCATCGGTAAACTAATGGCCAATGCGATAAATACGGGAATCAAGGCAGAAGCCAAGCTTGTCGCAGATGCAAAACCTAAATGAATGACAATATTGAAAACAGTAACTAATGCTATGGTAGCTATAATAGGCATCGTCTCTAAGCCAAGTGAGCCGAAAATCGTATTAGACAGCCAGGCTGCACCTTTTGTACCCAAAAGAGTCGTTCCAAGTGAAATACCGACTGCAAAAACAATCAATGTACCCCAGTCAATACGGCTAGAAGCTTCTTTCCAATTAAATACTCCAAGTTTAGGTGTCAATAAAAAGGCAATAGCTAAAATGGTAATCGTTGTCGTATCAAATGGATGCAATTTTCCTTCTGTTGACCAGAAGAATAATAGTAAAACAGAAGTGATGATTAAAGTAATTTCTTTGTGTTTTAAAGGACCAAGATCTTGCAATTGCTTACGGATAATTTCTTTTCCGCCAGCTATATTATCCGTTTCGGGTTTGATTAATTTAATCATAACAAAGAATAATACGAAGGACATGATGACTGAAAACGGCGCGGCATACATAAACCACTTGCCCCAAGAAATATCGACTCCAAATTCAGAGTTAATAAAACCAAGTGCTACTAAGTTTTGCGCTGCAGCAGTTTTAATCCCCACATTCCAAATTGAAACAGCTTGGGTAGCGGTAATAACTAACAACGCTGCAAGTCTACTTTCTTTAGATAATCCAAAAGCCGCAACAACCCCTAATAGAATAGGGACAACTGCACCAGCACGAGCAGTCGCGCTTGGTACAACAAAAGCTAATACAATTGCTACTAAAATAGCCCCTACTACTAATGCTTTCGTTTTTGTTCCAACTAATGATAAAACCCACAGTGCAATACGCTTATGAAGGTTCGTTATTTGCATGGCAGCTGCTAAAAATAATGCAGCCCCGACTAACGCAACCGAGGAACTACTAAATCCACCTAACGCTAATTTTAACGCTTCTTTAGTGCCCATTTGTACGGAAGGATCTTCCATACTCGGAGCCAAACCTAATAAAACAGCGATGGCAGCTAATATCATTGCAGAACTAACCGGATAGGCTACCGCTTCGGTTACCCATAATATAACGGCAAATGCTAAAATAGCTAATGCTCGTTGTCCAACAACGGGAAGATCTCCACCACTATTTGGAAGTAAAACAATGGTAATGAGTGCTGCAAACGCTAAAACTATCCATAATGGTTTTAAATTTCGTTTACTTGTCGCTTCTGTTGCCATACTTAACGCCTCACTTCGTTTAAAGTTTTAGTTAAATAATAAATTAATAAGACAAAATATACCCATTCTTCTAAAAGTAAAATATATTCTTTATTTCCAATTGCAAGGGAAATCCCTTAACAATTATGATTATAGCACTTCCAAAAAATGATACATGTTAATATTTGGTGAATAAATATATTGAGAAAAATTTTGTTTTAAGCAGAAATTGTATAGAATAGTATAATAATTTTAGTGTGGGAAGATAAAATATTTTTATGAATTAATTTAAAATCAGAAAATTTTAATTTTTCGGTTGACTTATAGAATTACTCTGCTTTATACTGAGAATCAACGATGGAACATAAATCACATATCTCTTATCAAGAGCGGCGGAGGGAATAGGCCCTGAGATGCCCGGCAACCAGTAAGTGATGAACTGACTAAGGTGCTAAATCCTACAAAATGGACAATCATTTTGAAAGATAAGAGGAGGCAAACTTGCTCATGCGCAACCCTCTTCTTAACTGAAGAGGGTTTTTTTCATTTAAAAAATCCTCCTCAAAAACACCGATTTCACCATCGAATAATTTTAGGAGGTTATTAGAGTGACGAATTTAAGACCAGAAACTTTATTATTGCACGGGGGGCAAAAGCCAGATCCTGTAACGGGGGCGATTGCAGTTCCTGTATATCGTACAACTGCCTATGCATTCAATGACACTGCTCATGCGCAACGTCTATTTGCATTACAGGAAACTGGCAATATTTATTCTCGTATTATGAATCCTACAGTGGGGGCATTTGAAGAACGGGTTGCTTTACTTGAGGGGGGCACAGCTGCAGTAGGGCTTTCATCTGGCGCAGCAGCAGTGGCATTCTCCATTTTAAATGTAGCCGGTGCAGGAGATGAAATTGTTGCTGCTGGTTCTCTGTACGGAGGAACATACAATTTATTCGCAACTACATTGCCTCGCTACGGCATTACAGTAAAATTTGTGGATGAATCAGATCCTGCAAACTTCCAAGCGGCGATTACTGATAAAACGAAGGCGATCTTCGCTGAAATAATCGGAAATCCAAGCTTGAAAGTACTCGATATTGAAGCAGTAGCAAACATCGCTCATGACAATGGTCTTCCGTTATTAATAGACAGCACATTTGCTTCCCCATATGGAAGTAATCCGATTGAATTCGGCGCGGATGTTGTCATTCATTCTGCAACAAAATGGATTGGCGGTCATGGAACGACGATCGGTGGGATTGTCGTTGATGCTGGAAAGTTTGACTGGACACAAGGAAGACATCCAGGATTTACAGAACCGGATACTTCTTACCATGGTCTACGCTACGGAATTGACACAGCAGGCGCTGCATTTGCGACAAAGCTTCGTGTTCAACTATTGCGTGATTTTGGTCCAACATTATCTGCTGACGCGGCATTTAATTTCCTACAAGGACTAGAAACGCTTCATTTGCGTATTGTCCGTCACAATGAAAACACACAAAAAGTTGCCGAGTATTTAAGAAACCACCCATTTGTGGAATACGTAAATTACAACGGTTTTGAAGATTTTGAGACACATGATTTGGCGAAAAAATATTTGAAAAACGGCTTCGGATCAATCATTACGTTCGGCATTAAAGGTGGACGTGAAGCAGGGCGCCAAGTAATTGATAACGTGGAATTATTCTCGCATGTAGCAAACGTTGGGGATGCTCGTTCATTAATTATCCATCCTGCGAGCACAACGCACCAACAGTTATCTGCTGAAGAATTAAAAACTGCCGGCGTATCGGAAGAGCTCATTCGCTTATCGATCGGGTTAGAAGCAGCAGAAGATATTATCGCGGATTTAGAACAGGCATTAGCGAAAGTTGCGGCTGAAGTAGGCGCAGAGACAAACGTATAAAACTTAAAAAAAGCTTAGCTTTTCCCATTCGAGAAGCTAAGCAATTTTTAGAAAATTAATTCCTACTAATTATATAAGTTTTATTGACAAAGTTAATACCTAGTAATACAATTGGAATAATAAAACTACCAACCAAAATATTTGAAATAATGTTGCAGCATTATTGAAGGAAAAGGAGTTGTTCGACATGGGGAAAGTATACAGTGCACAAAATGTAGCAGCCTACATTATTTATGAATTAAACGAAGTAAAGGAATATGTAAATGCTTGTGCAATTCAGCAAATTTTAGCGGATGTAAATGTCATGTGGCAAAAGGTTTTTGGGCATAGTGCTTTCTCGGAACAAACTCACAATCTGGAAACAACAGGCTATGTCATAAAGGAAGTTGCTGAGGAGTATAACGTTCATGGAAGTGCGCATATTTTAACTCCAGCACGCGAATGGTTTTTAAAATATGGTGAGTTCCAGTTAGTGCAACGCCCATATGCGGTGCCAAACTACTCCGTAAAAGAAGAACTTGTTATGACAAAAATTTTAAATGCGCATCGTTTACGCGTATATAATTCTGTAAATGTAGCAGTATAAAATAACTTTAAACACTAGCCGGAGAATTTCTGCTAGTGTTTTTGTTTACCCGATTTAGCTATTAAACAATAGAATTTAAATGAAATTTGACCGTTTACAGTAAACAAATGTCCTTCTAGGAGAGATTCTCCTTGTTTTCATGTATTATATAGGATAGAATTTCTTTAAGATAAATTATTTGAATTATTCGTCAATATATATGTGTTAAGAATTTGGAGGAGAAAGGCAATGGCAACAATCAAGGCAGCGATCTTAGGATTTGGCACAGTAGGTCAGGGAATTTACCATATTTTAAATGAGAAGAGGCAGGAGCTTCGCGAAAAGCTGGGGGTAGAACTGGAGGTCGCGAAGATTTTAGTAACCGATGCAAGCCGTGAGCGTGTACCGGGAACAAAGCATTTAATGACAGAGTCAATGGATGACGTACTGGCGGAGAGTGACCTGCAAGTAGTATTTGAAGCGATTGTAAATGAAGAACCTGCATTCACATACTTAAAACGTGCTGTTGAGGCGAAATGCCATGTCATTACAGCGAATAAAGTGATGCTTGCGAAACGGGGCGAAGAACTCGAAGCATTAGCAAAGTTAAATGGTGTATTTATCGGCTTTGAGGCAACCGTAGCAGGTGGTGTGCCTATTATAAAAACGATGAAAAACATTCTGCTTGTAAATGAAGTTAGATGTGTACAGGGAATTTTAAATGGAACGACAAACTACATCTTAACTAAAATGCGTGCAGAGGGCTGGAGTTTTGATCAGGCGCTAAAAGAGGCGCAGCAATTAGGCTATGCAGAAGCAGATCCATTTAATGATATTTCGGGTCAAGATGCCTTTAAAAAGCTGATGATTTTATCAAGCTTAGCATTTGGAGAACAACCAAACTGGGCAGATGTAGATGTGATTGGCATTGATACAATATCAGCAGAGCAAGTAGCCGATGCGAAAGCGCAAGGGCTACGCTACCGTCATGTGGCAGAAGTTGAAAAGCTGGAAGATGGTACAATTCATGCAAAAGTTGCACCGCTATTAGTAAATAATGAACATCCACTTTATCCGGTGGATGATGTCTTTAATGCCGTAACGATGGAAACAGACTATATCGGCACATTATCCGTAATCGGACCAGGAGCAGGTATGTATCCGACAGCAAGCGTTATGGTAGAAGATTATGCGGAGATTATTGGCAAACGGGCAGGTTTTACAGTAACAATTTAACAAGAGAGAAGCTATCTCACTTAATGAATTAAATATTATCCATGAAGTATAAGACACCATTGTTCCTCTTTAGAAACAATGGTGTCTTTAGGTTGCTGTTACGAACTCTGCTGTACATTAAGGGTAGAATCAAATTTTTGAAACAGGTCTCTAACAGATGGGTGTAGTTGATTGTTTTCTTCTATAATTAACTCTTGTATCTCACTCTCTTTTATCATCCTATAAATCGTTTTTAACTGATCCACTTGAACGGCTGTTGGTGAGTCGATAATCATTTCGTTAAGGAAGGTAATGGGACCGTTTAAAGAAACATTTAGTTCAGGATTCAGGGTAAAGGCTAGCTCGAACAGATGTTGAGTATTTCTAATTTCCTGTAAGACCGGCTCTATGATATACCATCTCTCCTGAGAATCCTGAAGGGTATTTTCACTGGCTTCTTGTATTGGGACCGTTTTCTCAAAGGCTATTTCCATAAGTTCATAAGCGTCTTTAAAAAGAGCATAGGAAGCGGGTTGATTATAATAATCGTTCATATTCTCTTTTTTATAAAAGGTTTCCTTTTGAAATCCCTTTACCTTTTGATCGTAAGTGAATTTTTGGATAATTATACTAGCGTGCTGCGTCATATGCATCACAATTCCCGGCTTTCCATCAAAAGTTGCGGTACTAAAATCCAGGGAGCCTAGTTGAATATAATCATCAAATAGCGGATAAGAATTTTCACCATCCTTCACTACTAACAACCAGTTCTGGCCATCGTCCCAAGCGAATAAACCATTTTCCATTTTTCCTGCATTTACGTACAATTCAATAATTTCCTCTTCACCATCTTCATCGATATCTAAGCTTTTTTTCTTATAAAGAGTCTGAGGATATTTTTCGATATTTTTTACTGAAATAGTTGAATAATCACTGTTTGCTTGTTTTATGAGAGCCTCATTTTCTAGTGATATCTGTTCCATTTGTTTTTTTAACTCATTTATCTCTTTAGTCTGATCTGTATTTGATTGAGTGCACCCGCTCAGTATACCTGCAAAGCATATTGTTCCTAATAAAAACGTTCTCATTACAATCCTCCCTCTAGAGCTTTTTAAATGTAAATTAGAATTCCACATGGTTACTTTATGTAAATAATACTTAATATTAACATAAATTGGTTAAGTGAGCTTCTTAGAATTAGATAAATTAAATCACAAAAAGGCGTGACTATATTATCACGCCTTCTTCGAAGAGTAGATTTTGCAATTTTCTTTAGTCCTCATCCTTAATATCCACATCTTCTGGGATAGGAGTGTTTTTCCAAATTTCGATTTCTTCTTTAATTCGCTCAAGTTGCTGATGGTACGTTTCAAATTGTGCACTGTTAATTAAAAAGTTTTCACCATCATGCACTGCTTTAATACGACCAGCATAAATGTACTGTAGAATCTGGTGCTCCGACATGCCTATATCATTTGCAGTTTGTTCCACTGATTTATACATCATGATGCCTCCTTTTAATTTTGGGTTAACTCTATTATAAATATAATTTAGATAAAGTTCATCTCGATTGGCTGTTCAACGTATGATAGCATAATGGTTATAAAAGCGGGGTGTAATAGTGAATATTTTACCGTACATATTTGTTTTATTGGCTGCGATGCTTTGGGGCACAGTCGGTACGACACAAACATTTTTAACAGAAGGTATTTCCTCATTCGCAGTTGCTGGTATTCGTTCGGCAATTGGCGGGGGAGTTTTACTAATCGCAGTTATCCTCATGCGAAAAATTTCGTTTCGTCAATGGTCATGGAAGTGGACTATTCTGGCTGCGATTGCAATTGCTTTATTCCAAAGCTTATTTTTCACATCTGTCCGTTTTACAGGTGTGGCGGTAGGGACAGTTGTGACAATAGGAAGTTCACCGGTATTTGCAGGAATAATTGAATGGGTCTTTTGGAAAGTACGCCCAACACTTGTCTGGGCAGTTGCCACCGTGTTGGCGATTGTCGGCTGCTTACTGTTGTTTATGAATCAGGGAGATACAACGATAAACCCTGTTGGAATTGCATTGGCACTGGCAGCGGGCTTCATGTTTGCCCTGTATACGAATGTAAGTAAGCAGTTGATGAAACGCGAGGAAACGTTACCAGCGGTTGCGATGACCTTTACACTTTGCGCATTATTTTTATTGCCATTGGCAGTGAAGGATGGTTTCAGTTGGGTAACAGAAGGCGTGAATCTTTGGGCAATGCTATTTATGGCGCTTGCTGCAACGAGTTTGGCGTACATATTATTTTTGGGCGGATTAAAGAAAATCAGCTCGTCCGCTGCAGTGACATTAAGTTTGGCTGAACCTTTAACAGCAGCATTACTTGGCGTATTTTTAGTTGGCGAGCATTTAACATTTGTAGCTTGGATTGGCGTTGGTTTATTATTAGGTGGAATTGTAGTATTAACAATAGGTGCAAAAAAAGCTGCTTCATAGGAGGTAGCTTTTTTTTTGAAAAGATTTGGTATTTTGGATAAATCCTAGACCCCATAATTTTATTAGCCGATGCTGTGCCGAAAGTAGAAAGTTCCCGATGGAAAGTGGAACCTTTTAAATGAAAAGTAGAACCTTTAGCAGTGAATGTAGAATGAATCACGAATAAAGTAGACCCGGTAATTTTATTAGCCGGTGCTGTGTCGAAAGTAGAATCACTTTTAATGTAAATAAGAAATCTTAAGAAATTCTTCAGATTTTGAGTAGGTAGATGTTAAGAAGTTCCATTTATTATAAAGTTATAAGAAAAAGTTGTGAGGTGAGCAGGATGGATCAACTGACGGTTCTCGTGACTGATGACGATCAGGACATACGGGACGGCATAGAAATTTATTTGAAAAATGAAGGATATAGGGTGTTGAAGGCAGCAGACGGGAATGAGGCAATCGAGCTGCTGAAGCAAAATGAAGTGCATTGTATTATTTTGGACGTGATGATGCCGAATATGGATGGAATAACCGCAACGTTCAAAATTCGGGCAGAGCGTAATATTCCAATTATTATGCTTAGTGCAAAGGCGGAACAGACAGATAAAATTCACGGCCTTTCAGTTGGGGCAGATGATTATATTACGAAACCTTTCCACCCACTTGAATTGTTGGCACGTGTAAAATCTCAGCTTCGACGCTATGTCAATTTCGGAACACTTGGACTTGGGGAAGCAACTCCACTAGTTGAAGGACTTGAACTTGATGCGGCAGCTAGGGAAGTAAGAGTCGACGGGGAGCCTGTCAAACTAACACCGACCGAGTATAAAATTACCGAGCTATTATTAAAAAATGCAGGACGTGTTTTTTCAATTGGTGAAATTTATGAAATGGTTTGGAATGAACCTGCATACAACGCTGAAAATATTGTAGCAGTCCATATCCGTAAAATCCGCGAGAAAATTGAAGCTGATCCTAAAAATCCCCGCTATTTAAAAGTTGTATGGGGCTTAGGGTATAAAATTGAAAAGTAAAGTTTTTACTTGGATGGGGGCAATGAGCGCGGTAGTCGGATTTTATTATCTCGGAACGTACTTTATTGATTATTTTACAGGGCGATTTGTCCCGTTAGTTAAACAGATTTTATATTTTTTATCAATATAAAAAGAGCATTTGCTGCATGATGGGTAGATGTTCATTCCATTAGGAGGAATAACGAATGAAGAACAATAAAATTTACCTCCAACTTTTTCTTATGTTTGTGGTGGCGACCGCAGTCATTTTAATTTTTACAAGTGGTAGTAGTTATTTGGGGAAAACATTTAATGAATCACAAGATTTTAAGCGTGATTCGGAACGATTAGTATCCGAGCTTTCACAGAACTTATTTAATGTACCGACAGAACAAGATTTTGAAGGAGCCTTAACCGTTTCGGAAGAAGAAATCCATAGTTATCGTACACATTATGGTTCCCTGGCGGAGCAAATTCAAAATATTAAAGAGCAATATAAAGGTGACATAGAGGTAGCACAAGATTCGGATGTTATTGAAGCAATTGAGCAAGAGCGTGATGCAAAAATCGAGGATATAAAGAAAAATTTCGAAGATGATGATTATGTAAAGGCAAAAATAATCGCAATAAAGAAAAAAGCGATCCAAGAAGAACTGAAACAGATTAACAGTGAAAGAAAAAATACATTAAGTCGATTTAATTACTTCGCTTACGAATTTACAGATGAAAAAACGGGAGAAGTTTACCGCAATGGCGATGTTGAGGAGCAGGCAGTCTTTGAGAATACGTTTAATAATGTAGGAAAAGACTTCAATGGTAATTATACAATTCATTTTTCTGACCATGATAATCTAGGAATTATTAGAGACAGTTATACGCTTGACCGGGATTTAAAAAGTATTTCGGGTGTTGTGACGGTTCCAAAATCCTGGTTTGATAACTCTTATTTAGGAACAGACAAGAAAGCATTTAATGTTACGAAATATGTATATTATGGAATTGTTCTTGCAGGAATTATTAGCTTTGTATTATTAATGACTTATTTAGAACCAACGCGGGAGCTATTCAACCGGAAATTCCCACTGCGTGAACAATTTGAACGCTTACCGATTGATATTCGTATTGTGGCAACGATTATTGTCGCTAACTTCGCAATTATATCTAGTGAAATGTTTAGAAGGTCTATTCGAACACAAATTAATAATTATATAGTTGGTCATTATAGTCAGATTTTTGATCTATTCGTCACAGGAATTATTAGTTTTGCTCTTATTACGGCAGTTATTTTTATGATAGTTTCAATTTTAGAAAGTTTAAAGGGGCAACGAGATTTAGAAAAAATTTGGCCTCAAACATTTATTTCACAATTAGTAGACGCTGCCAAATCGATGTTTGATAATCGCTCTGTAGGGATGCAGTCACTAATATTACTATTTGTAGTGTTCCTCGGAGGGTTTGGACTTGCAGTTGTGATGGCAACAGCAGACGCAGGAGTTTTCCTGTTTTATATGTTCTTATTTGTAGTATTCTTCATGCCAACACTTTATATTTTCATGCGTCGTATGGGCTACCTAAACCGTATTATGAAGCATACAGAAGATATGGCAAACGGCCGTTTAACAAAAGACCTGAAAGTGAAGGGGAAATCTCCTTTAGCGAAACATGCACAAAATTTAAACGGGCTGCGTGAAGGCGTTCGTACTAGTCTGAATGAGCAGGCTAAAAGTGAACAAATGAAAACAGAACTAATAACAAATGTAAGTCATGATTTGCGTACACCGTTAACGTCAATTATTACGTATACGGATTTACTGAAAAATCCATCGATTAGCGAGGAAGAACGCACTAAGTATATTGGGATTTTAGATGCAAAATCGAATCGTTTAAAAACATTGATAGAAGATTTGTTTGAAGTATCGAAAATGGCGAGTGGCAATATAGAAATCTCCAAGCAGCGCATCGATTTAGCCCAACTGTTGCAGCAGGCGGCTGGTGAGCATGGGGAAGATTTCGCGGCGGCAAATTTAGATTTACGAGTAAATATTTCAGAGCAACCAATATATGCTTATGTAGATGGGCAGAAATGGTGGCGAGTAATCGATAATTTAATCGTCAATGCTCGTAAGTATTCATTAGAAGGCACGCGTGTTTATGTGAACTTAAAATTAGTTGACGGAAACGCAGAGTTAGCGGTTAAAAATGTTGCAAAGTATGAGCTATATGAAGAGGCATCACAATTAATTGAACGCTTTAAACGTGCAGATACGTCGCGTCATACAGAAGGCTCTGGGCTAGGCCTTGCGATTGCACAGTCCATTGTTGATCTTCATGGTGGGCAATTGGAAATAGCAGTAGACGGAGATCTTTTTAAAGTAACAGTGAGTGTTCGTACAGAAAAATAAGCAGAAGAAACTGCAGTAAGGGGATGACCCTTGCTGCAGTTTTTTCCTGTAGGAGAAATAGTTGGGTTATAATAGTATGGATATAAAAGCATATTAAAGGGATATTGAAGATGACTAAATCTATTAGAAATAAGCATGATCTGAAATAAATTTTTTACAAATAATCTTCTTTATTAACGTCAAAATGTTGAAATGTAGTAAAATAGCAACATTAAATATGTGAGGGGTTTAAGTATAATGCGAATATTATTCGGCATCTTGGCGATAGCAATATATAGTGGCATTACGTTTTATCTCGGCTGGAATTTAAGGGCATGGCTACTGTCCATTCAGCAATTCCGCTGGCCAATTGTTTATTGGACATTTTTATTTCTCATTTCCTATGGTTATTTTATAGGAAAGCTCCACCCATTACTGACGCCTTTAACAGTACTAGGTAGTTATTGGATGTTCTTTTTGCAGTATGGGCTGATTCTCTGTATTATAGCTAATCTGATAATTAAGTTTTCACCGCTTTCGACGAAAATGGTTGGAACAGGTGTTGTTGGTTTACTAGTCATTTTATTAATTGCGGGTACATATTTTGCATACTCTCCAGTAGTACGGAATGCTACTATCGAGATAAATAAGCCTGGAGAAGATATGCGTATTGTTATGGCATCAGATTTCCACCTCGGTCTGTTATCCGGGACAGGGCATTTAGAAAAGTTTGTTAAGCTCTCCAACGAACAAAAACCGGACTTAGTGCTATTACCGGGAGATCTTGTTGATGACAGTCCTCAGCGCTTTATTAATAAAGGCATGGGGGAAGTGATGAAAAACCTTCAGGCAACATATGGTGTTTATGGAGTACCGGGAAATCATGAGTATTATGGCAATGAAATTCCTGAATTTAAACAAGCAATGACTGAATCGAATGTTCGTATTTTAATGGATGAAACAATTTTAGTGGATAATCGTTTTTATTTAACAGGACGTGAAGATTTAACAAATAAGAAAAGGTTGGCATTAAATGAGCTACAGCCAGAAAATCAGGAACTTCCTTGGTTTGTTATGAATCATACGCCAATGGATTTGGATGAGCCGGCTAATTTAGGTGTAGATTTTCACGTATCTGGACATACCCATCGAGGACAGATGTGGCCAAATCATTTCATAACAGAACGAATCTTTGAATTGGATTATGGCCATCGTCAAAAGGAACAAATGCATGCGCTTGTCTCAAGCGGCTTTGGCTTCTGGGGACCTCCTACACGTTTAGGCAGTCAATCCGAACTCTGGGTAATTGATGTGAAATTTAGCGAATAACGTTTGCAAAAGGAGCAAGTATATGGAATGGATAGAGCTATTAAAAGCTTTAATCTTAGGATTTGTGGAAGGGATGACCGAGTTTGCACCAGTTTCTTCAACAGGACATATGATTATTGTTGATGATATGTGGCTGCAGACGAAGGAGTTTTTAGGTTCGGGGTCTGCCAATACTTTTAAAATAGTTATACAGCTAGGATCAATATTGGCAGTCGTTTTTGTAATGTGGAAACGGTTATTGAGCTTAGTCGGACTATATAAAATGGAAGGGCAGCAATCGACCCGGTTTAATTTAGGGCATGTGCTGATCGGTATTATTCCAGCAGGAGTTTTTGGTCTATTATTTGAAGATTTTATAGACGAAAACTTATTCAGCATTAAAACAGTAATTATTGGGCTGATAATCGGAGCTGTATTTATGATTATTGCTGATAAATTTGGACCTAGAAAACCTTCAATTACTTCTTTAGACAATATATCTTACAGTAAAGCCTTCAAAATTGGGGTTATTCAATGTTTGTCGCTTTGGCCAGGGTTTTCGCGTTCGGGATCGACTATTTCAGGAGGCGTTTTACTTGGACTAGATCATAAAACAGCTGCAGATTTTACATTCATTATGGCGGTACCGATAATGGCAGGGGCGAGCGGTTTGTCACTTGTGAAAAACTGGGACCAAATTAATGCCGATCACTTTTCTTTTTATGCAGTAGGCTTTATAAGCGCATTTATATTTGCCCTTATTTCGATAAAGTTCTTCCTGAAGCTGATTTCCAAGGTAAAGCTCACACCCTTTGCAGTATATCGAATTGTATTGGCTTTAATTTTAATTTTTATTCTATCTATATAGTGAAATCGTAGACGTCAAATATTTGTAGTAATTTGGCGTCTTTTTGTCGAATTGTAATGGCGATTATAGCCGATTTAAGCAATGTAAAATCGGAAGTAAAGGAAGCCATTCGCCAGTGGGATATTTTGAAATGAGTAAATGAGAAGAAACGATGCAAACATTTTAAATCAAAATGAGGCATATTCTGAAAGAGGGTTCAGAACATGCCTTGTTTAAGCTATTTATTAAACATATCAAATAATCCGCCGATGCCGCCTTCACCAGCATCTTTACCGCCACCGCCTTGAGAAACCGGTGCAGCTGCGAACACGCGGCTAGCTAAACGGCTAAATGGCAATGACTGCACCCAGACTGTTCCTGGTCCAGATAGTGTGGCGAAGAATAAACCTTCTCCACCGAAAAGCGCTGTTTTAATACCGCGTACCATTTCGATATCGTAACGGACGTCTTGTGTCATCGCAACTAAACACCCTGTATCAATACGCAATGTTTCGCCTGGCTGAAGTTTGCGTTCATAAATCGTTCCGCCCGCATGGACGAAAGCCATCCCATCTCCTTCAAGTTTCTGCATGATGAAGCCTTCTCCACCGAAGAATCCAGTTCCTAATTTCCGCTGAAATTCTACGCCTACTGAAACACCTTTTGCTGCAGCTAAAAATGCATCCTTTTGACAAATAATTTTGCCGTCTAATTGGCTTAAATCCATAGGAATAATTTTACCTGGATATGGTGAGGCGAAATAAACTTTACGTTTACCGGAGCCATTGTTCGTAAACATCGTCATGAACAAACTTTCGCCTGTAATTAATCGTTTTCCTGCACCTAGTAATTTCCCCATCAGACCAGAACCTTGGTTTGCAGATCCATCACCAAATACAGTTTCCATTTGAATCTGATCTTCCATCATCATTAAACTTCCTGCTTCAGCCACAACCGTTTCCTGAGGGTCGAGCTCTACTTCTACAAACTGCATGTCGTCTCCATGTAATACATAATCAATTTCGTGGTTTTTCATATACATATCCCCTTAATAAACAAAATTTATATACAACATACATACGCTTATAAATTTCAAAAGTTTCAAAGTAACGGAAATATATTTGGCAAATATTTAAGCAAATTAATATTTACCGGGATTGAGTATTTCCTTATTTCCCCTCAATTTACTCGGTATTTGTCAGAATTTTATGTATATTATTGCGTAGAAAAAAAGGGGATAAAGTAGAAAATGTCGAATGATATAAGAGAAAACTAGAATTTGTGAGGTGGGGTAATGAAACTGTTAAATTTTATTGGTGGAGAATGGATGGAAGATACTTCATTGCAAACAATGTCTGTGATAAATCCTGCAAATGGTGAACAGTTAGGAACAATACCACTTTCGACAAAATTTCAAGTCGAATTAGCTGCACAAAAAGCGAAAGAGGCACAAAAAGAGTGGGCACTTGTCCCAGCACCAAAACGTGCCGATTATTTATATGAAATTGCATTTAAATTAAAAGAGAAAAAAGAACATCTGGCACAAACGCTGACAAAAGAGATGGGTAAAGTAATCGAAGAAGCACGTGGCGAAGTACAGGAAGGTATTGATATGGCGCTATATATGGCAGCGGAAGGGAGACGTTTGTTTGGTGAAACTGTTCCTTCGGAGTTGCCAAATAAATTTGCGATGAGTGTACGTGCACCAATTGGGGTAGCAGGGCTTATTACACCATGGAATTTCCCTATTGCGATTGCAACATGGAAGGCTTTCCCAGCTCTTATAGCAGGCAATACAGTTGTATGGAAGCCTTCAAACGAAACGCCTTTTATGGCATACGAATTAGCTAAAATCTTTGAAGAGGTCGGGTTACCGCCAGGCGTTGTAAACGTAGTATTTGGCTCTGGACCTACAGTCGGTACTGCAATGGTTGAGCATCCGGACATACGCATTATTTCCTTTACGGGATCTACAACAACAGGTAGCAAAGTAGCGGAGCTTGGCGGAAAACATTTGAAAAAAGTATCGCTTGAAATGGGCGGGAAAAATGCAGTCATCGTGATGGATGATGCAAACTTAGATTTAGCATTGGAAGGCATTTTATGGAGTGCGTTTGGCACGGCCGGTCAACGTTGTACAGCATGTAGCCGAGTTATCGTGCATAAAGATGTAAAACAGGAGTTGGAGAAACGTCTTGTGGAAGCAACTAAGCAGCTGACAATTGGAGACGGACTGAATCCAACAATCAAAATAGGGCCAGTCATTAATAAGGCAGCACTCGAAAAAATTAACCATTATGTCCAAATAGGCAAGCAGCAAGGTGCAAACTTACTTATAGGTGGAGAGATATTAACAGACGGTGACTTGGCAAGGGGCTACTATTATGCACCTACGATTTTCACCGATGTGGAGTCAACGAGTATATTGGCACAGGAGGAGATATTTGGTCCTGTCGTTAGCATTATTGAAGTAAGTAGTTTAGAAGAAGCAATTGAAGTAAACAACAATGTGAAGTTTGGCTTATCAAGCTCAATATTCTCACAGGATGTAAATAAAATCTTCAAAGCACAGCAATTACTTGATACAGGTATTGTGTATGTAAATGCTGGGACAACAGGAGCTGAAATCCATTTACCGTTTGGAGGTACAAAAGGTACTGGAAATGGACATCGCGATTCAGGGCAAGCAGCTCTTGATGTCTATACGGAATGGAAGAGCATTTACGTTGATTACAGTGGGAAGTTGCAACGCGCTCAAATCGATAACGCATGATCTTTCGCCTAGTGCGAATTATCTTAGATTACTTTATCTTCATTCAAGCAGTTCCTGAATGAGATAGCTTTCGGAGGATGTCACAGGACGCAATTGTGCCGAGGCATAATTGACATACAAAAAAAGGGGATGTTTACATGAAAGTAGTAGTGCTTGGTGCTGGTTTGATGGGGAAAGAAATTGCACGCGATTTAGTCGATAGTAAAGAAGTAGAAACAGTATATTTAGCAGATTTATCAATCGAAAACGCGAAGGAATTCGTCGATACTTTAAATACAAAAAAAGTAGAGGTTGTACAGCTAGATGCAGACTGTGATGAAGATTTACGTGAAGTAATGGGACGTGGAAATGTAGTTATTAATGCATTGTTCTATACATTCAATGAACGCGTAGCAAAAGCTGCAATTGATGTAGGGGTTCATTCGGTTGATTTAGGCGGTCATATAGGCGGCATTACTGAATCAATTTTTCAGCTAAATAATTTGGCTGCTGAAAAAGGTGTAACAATTATTCCAGATTTAGGAGTAGCACCTGGCATGGTAAATATTCTAGCAGGATATGGTGCAACGAAGCTTGATACGGTTGACTCAATCAAATTATACGTAGGTGGCATTCCAACAGAGCCGAAGCCACCGCTGCATTATACTCGTGTATTTTCTTTGGATGGTGTATTCGACCACTATACAGAGCCATCTAAAATGATTCAAAAAGGCATTTTAGCCGAGGTAGAATCTTTAACAGGCATTGAGCCGATTTACTTTGATGAATTTGGTGTACTAGAGGCGTTTTATACATCGGGGGGAATTTCGACTTTATACAAAACTTTCCCGGATGTAAAAACATTAGAATACAAAACAATCCGCTATAAAGGCCATGCTGAAAAGTTCAAATTACTAGCTGAGTTAGGTTTCCTAGATAAAAACAATATAGTAGAAGCTAGCGGGCAGGAAGTAAATGTTCGGGAAGTAACTAAAGAAGTATTGAAGAAAAAATTGGATTTAGGCAAGAAAACGGACGCTGTATTGTTGCGTGCGATTATTTCAGGGGAAAAGTCAGAAGAACAAATTACGTACGAGTATGAAATGGTAGTACGCAAAGATTTAGAGAAAAATGTAACGGCAATGGCACGTGCGACAGCCAATACAATTTCAGTCGTAGCGCAAATGGTTGGCAATGGGATGATTACCGAGCGTGGTGTAATTGCTCCGGAATCAGTAGTACCGGGTCGTGAATTCATTAAGGAAATGGCAAAGCGTGGTGTCGACATTAGAGAGACATCACATCGTTCATCAATGATTGTTAAATGGTAGGAGTGATTTTATGAACTTCGAGTTTACTGAAGAGCAAACACTTTTACGTAAAACAGTGCGGCAATTTGTCGACACTGAAATCATCCCATATATTGCAGAGTGGGATATGAAGGGTGGATTTGATCCTAAAGTATGGAAGCGCCTAGCCGAAATTGGGCTAATGGGAGTCTGTATTCCCGAAAAATACGGCGGGGCTGGAATGGATTATAACTCGCTTGCGATAGTATGTGAAGAGCTGGAGCGTGGGGATACAGCTTTTCGTACAGCTGTTTCTGTGCATACAGGTCTCAACAGCATGACGCTTATGCAATGGGGTACAGATGCCCAAAAGGAAAAATACTTAACACCTCAGGCAAAGGGTGAGAAAATTGGTGCATTTGGCTTAACAGAACCTGGTGCAGGATCTGATGTGGCTGCGATGAACTCCTTTGCCAAACGAGACGGAGACTATTATATTTTGAATGGGCAAAAAACATGGATTTCGTTATGTGATATTGCGGATCACTTCATCGTTTTTGCCTATACAGACAAGGAAAAGGCGCATCACGGTATTTCCGCTTTTATTGTGGAACGGGAATGGGCTGGCTTTAGCTCAAAGGCGATTAAAGGAAAGTACGGAATCCGGGCAGGCAATACTGGCGAGCTGTTTTTTGACGATGTAAAAATTCCGATCGATAATTTACTAGGTGAAGAAGGGGAAGGCTTTAAAATTGCCATGTCCGCCCTTGATAATGGACGTTTTACCGTAGCAGCCGGTGCGGTTGGTCTAATTCAAGCTTGTATCGAGGCCAGTGTGAAGTATTGTAAGGAACGTGAAACTTTTGGGAAGCCAATCGGTGGGCATCAGTTAGTCGGTCAAATGCTTGCAAAGATGGAAGCGGGCTATGAAATGAGTAAACTTCTTGTATACCGTGTAGGGGAGCTGAAAAACAAAGGTGTTCGCAATACCCGTGAGACTTCTTTAGCAAAATGGCAAGCATGTGATTTTGCAAATAAAGCTGCAGATGACGCTGTACAAATTCATGGGGCATATGGTTATTCCGATGAGTATCCAGTAGCGCGCTATTTACGAAATTCAAAAGCTCCTGTTATATATGAGGGAACGCGGGAAATTCATACAATTATGCAAGCTGATTATGTACTCGGGAAACGCAACGATAAAAAACTGCGCTGTATGCTGCCTAGCTGGCCGTTTGAATAATAGAGTGGAGCGAAAGGGTTTATGAACCTTTCGCTTTTTTTGTTAATGTTAAATATAGTAAAAAGAAGTAGTAACCACAATTTTGGATGGAAAATAAGAGCCTAAAAAAATATTTGTAAGGGGGAAAGAATGAAATGAGAATAAGAAATTCAGCAAAAGCAGTTATCGTAAAGAACGGAAAGTTATTAGCTATAAAATTACAGGAAAATAATAGTACATACTATACATTACCGGGCGGTGGTCAAGAACATGGTGAAAATCTGCATCAAGCATTAGAAAGAGAGTGCATGGAAGAGATAGGTACCAAAGTGGAAATTGGAGAGTTGATTTTTGTACGTGAATACATTGGAAAAAACCATGAATTCTTTGCTAAACATGCTCATGCGCAGCAAACGGAATTTATGTTTTTATGTCGTGTACATCAGGATAGCTTTGATAACGGAAGCAACCCCGACACTGGACAATCAGGTACAGAATGGATACCAATTAAGGAATTACTGAATTTTAAATTATACCCGCAAGCAATGAGACCCCAGTTGATTTCTTATTTTAACGGGGAGAGAGCTGCAACTTATTTAGGTGATATAAATTAATGAGTATGTTTTAGGATGCAATGGAGGGGTATCAGAGTAAATAATAAGTTAAAGGAGGCAAATTAAATGACACATGAACATTATCAGTCAGTAATAGAGGCACTTCATGAATGCATGGCTGCTTGCAATCATTGTTATGATGCTTGTTTAAAAGAAGAAGATGTAAAAATGAGGGTAGGCTGTATTCGTCTTGATAGAGAGTGTGCAGATATTTGTGCTTACTTTGAACAGGCAATCAGTAGAGGAACGCCATTTATTTCTGAACTGGCCCAAGTATGTGCACAAATTTGTGAAGCATGCGGTAATGAGTGTAAAAATCACCATCATGAACACTGTCAAAAATGTGCAGAGGCTTGTTTTAAATGTGCAGAAGCATGCCGAAGTCTGATTGCATAATTTTTATTTTTTGAAAGAGCGTTTCCATAGAGGATTCGCTTTTTTATTATGAATAAGTATTTATTTTAAGGATTTTTCATAAATCACCCTGATAAACCATACCACTTATTATACTGATGGAAAGGTGATAATACGGCATGTGGTTATTAGGTTTTTTATGTACCTTTTTAGGCTTATTTATTGGTGGTCTAATAGCTTGGCTTTTCAAAGGACTGCATCAGAGAGTAGATATTTTTTACGGGATCTGTGCAGGTATTATCTTTGGCTTAATTAGTTTTGAAATTTTTCCGGAAGCAGTTGAATTAGGAGGCTGGGCAAGTACGCTTTTAGGGTTTACAATCGGAATCATTATTTTTGCAGTATTGCATAATACTTTACATAGTAACGAAAGTGAAAAAAATATTGAAAAAGATAATTTGTATATTCGTGCAAGTTTATTATTAATATTCAGTCTATCGATTCACAATATACCAATGGGAATTATTTTAGGGGCAAATCAAAGTTCTGATTTTACAATGGCATTGTTGCAAACACTGTTATTTCATAGTATCCCCGAAGGTATTATTTTGTTTACCCCCTTGATTTTGGCAGGAAAGCGAATGAATCTTTTTATTGTATTTTTAATTACCTTTATTGTATCGATACCAGTTGCACTAGGTATCTTTATTGGTGATTTTTTAGGATTTGTACACCAGTCAATCAACACGATCTTAATAGGCTTAACTTTAGGAATCATTTTTATGGTTACTGTATCGGAAATTTTATTCCCTGCATTAATCAAATCGTCAGCGTTTAAAGTTTTACTTTGGACTATGATAGGGATGGTGATAATAGGGGTTTATATGAAAATATTATAAATGTGCTTTTAAAGCGGCTGTACCTTAGTTTGTAGGTTCTGCCGCTTTGTTATTGGTTGCAGAATTTAGTACTACAACCCCGCCTATAATTAATAATATGCCTGTTACTTTAAGGATACTTAGAACTTCATCCCATAATACTACACTTACAAAGAGCGTTAATAAGGTTCCTACTCCAGCCCAAATAGCGTAAGCCAAACTTAACGGTAAAGTTTTCAAAGTTAATCCAAGGAAAAAGAATGAAAGTCCATAACCTAGAACTACTGCAGCTGAAGGTAAAGGTAGTGTGAAACCATCTGATATTTTTAGCATCGTTGTAGCGAATACCTCACAAATTATTGATATTGTTAATAAAAAGTATGCTTTCATATTTTTTTTCCTCTCTTCTTCAAGATAGTAGGTTAGCCAATATTTAAAATAACAACGCCTCCAATAATTAACCCTAACCCTAAAAGCTTTTTGCTGTTCCAGCCCTCTTTAAAAACGATAATTCCTATTAATGCAGTTAAAGCTGTCCCCACTCCAGACCAGATCGCATATGCCAAACCAAGTGGAAGTGTCTTCAGCGATAACGATAAAGCATAAAAAGCGATGGCATAACCAATAGCTATTCCAATGACAGGGAATAATTTTTTGAAGCCGCTTGACGCTTTAAGCATTGTACTTCCAAATACTTCACTAACAATGGCAACTGCCAATAGAAAATATGCGTTCATAGTAATCCCTCATATCTTTTAATGTTTTAGTGTTTTCAATATTATTTTACCTTTTTTAAATAAAACTTTAAGTGTATGCACAAAATGTATTATAAAATGATTGAATATTAAATTCTTTATGATGCTTTATATGGATAAAGTAGTAGTATTTATTAACTGAATTTCTAATTTTAAGTATATTTCTGCGATTCATCATCAGATTTTTAGTAATCTAGATAATGTATTAAAAAAGGAGGTTTTATTAATGAAAAAACTCGGATATTTATCTTTAGCTGTATTTTTAAACTTGTCTCTTGCAGCGTGTGCTGAACAATCTACAGAAACTATTGAACCAAAAGAAGATGAAAAAGCTAGTACTGAACAAATGGAATGGTCTTATGATGATGTTACAGGTCCTGAATACTGGGGTGAACTAAACGATGAAAACTTAGCGTGTGTTAACGGAGAAGAACAATCACCGATTAATCTGGAATTTTCCCAAGTGAAAGTAGATAAAAAATTAACAGAAAATCAGATTAACTATGAGCCAACCAATTTTACACTGATAAACAACGGTCATACCGTACAGGCTAATGCTACAACAGAAAATAACAGCATGATTGTTGAGGGAAATGAATATAAGCTTTTACAATTCCATTTCCATACGCCAAGTGAGCATCAGTTTAATGGTCAAAGTTATGAGATGGAGCTGCATTTAGTACATAGTGATAAGAATGGAAACCTAGCTGTCCTTGGATTGATGATTCAAGAAGGAAAGGAAAATGAAATAATGGCAGCTCTTTGGAATGAATTACCGGCTGAAAAAACGGAAGAAGCAGATACGGAAGACTATCTAATTGATTTACAGGCTTTGTTGCCTGAAAATCAAATATCTTTCCATTATGCAGGGTCCTTAACGACACCTCCTTGTACAGAAGAGGTAAAATGGAACGTTTTTGAACAGCCAATTGAAATGTCAAAAGAACAGATACAAGCATTCCAGCGCATTTTCCCGGATAATCATCGACCTGTTCAACCATTGAATGATCGGGAAGTTAATAAAAATTGAAATGAAAAATTTTACTGATAGTTTAAAGAGGTAGTATGTAATCAAACTAGTGCATAGCTAAAGAGACCATCACGTTATGGTCTCTTTTTGATAAAGAACATTAAATGTTAAGAGTAATACGGGGTAGAATAATCACTTTAAAAACACTGGACTGGACATTACTAATTATTTGTTATATACTATGGTTAATAAGACGGATTACAATACATTAATAAATTCACCTATTACAAAGAGTATTCGTGTTTTATTTAATACTTTTTGTAATATGTGAATTTTTTTCTTTTTTGAGGAATTATGATCTTATTAATACGAATAATGGAGGTCATTTAAATGACACAAGGTACAGTAAAATGGTTTAACGCAGAAAAAGGTTTTGGATTTATCGAAGTTGAAGGCGGAAACGACGTATTCGCTCACTTCTCAGCAATCCAAGGCGACGGTTTCAAATCTTTAGACGAAGGTCAAAAAGTTGAATTTGAAATCGAAGACGGTCAACGTGGCCCACAAGCTACAAACATCGTAAAACTTTAATTTTAATGATGTAATAATAAAGAAGAGGTATCCTTTAACGAGGATGCCTCTTTTTTTTTGGTGCTTAATTTACCATGAAAAGGAATATTCATTTTTTCATGTTAAATAAAGATTTCTTGTTTTAAGAGGTTATAGCAGCCTTCATCCCGAAATAAATGGATAAAGGATTGTTTAATTTATAATTACTTAAATTGATGAATAGGGGGAGTAAGGATGGAAGCAAATATGATTCAAAAAATTGGGCAGATTGGGGTGCCAATAAAAAATATGGAGAACGCAATTGCGTTTTATAAAGATAAATTAGGATTACCAGTACTTTTTAGTACAGATAGTATGGCATTCTTTGAATGCAGTGGGCAAAGGCTTCTTCTATCTATCCCTGAAAAAGAGGGATTTGCAAATTCAAGTTCTGTTATCTACTTTCAGGTAGAAGATATAAAAGAAGCTTATAAAGAATTGATTGGAAAAGGAGTTTTCTTTAACGACGAGCCACACATTGTTGCAAAAATGGAACATACAGAAACATGGATGGCTTTCTTTAAAGATAGTGAAGACAATACACACGCCTTAATGAGCGAATTGCAAATTTAATTCCTAGCATTCGATGTGGCGAAAAGTCTCCTGATTTTTATAAAAAATTGGGATATATAGGAAGAAATATAGGTTTTAGTAAAAGTTTAGTCATGATTAGTTTCCATTTAAAAATTGTGGATCTAAAAAGAATAAAGGGGGGGTGCAATTGTATAAATTTAGCTGGGTGGGGAGTGAAAATCATTTTGTAGATATACTACATATTGAGCAAGTCAACAACTTAACAATCGGTCGTTTTGGAGGTAATTCATCGGCAGGTCAATATAAAAACGAGGATGGCTGTATAGTTTGGTCAGATGAAGAACAGGATTGGGAATTTGTAGTGCTCCTCGATGCACATAATTCAGCAGAGAGCGCCGAACTTGTCATAAATACTATTACAGAGGAAGAACAAAATTTAACGACTATTTTTAACATGCCATTACGAGATTCTTTTAATCAAATGGACAAATACATAGTACATATTTTTCAAAATCCACTTTTTCTAGCGAGTTGTCGAGAGATCCAAGGGGAAACTGCGTGTCTTATCGTTTTAAGAAAAGACAAGTATGTTTGGTGGTTTTCAGTTGGAGATTGTATCCTTCATCTGTTTCACCCCGAATTGGCTAAGATGGATCAATATCTTTTGAACCAAAGAAATTTCTATGAATGGATAGGACAAGTAAACACCTTTGAACTGGATGTACCATGCTATAGTACGGGGCGTAGGGAATTAAGAAAAGGAAAGAACCATCTTTTTCTTACAACAGATGGTTTAACGGAATGCCCTGATGGTAATTTCCATAACGCTACCGAAATTATGAAGGTATTTGATAACGCCAAATCCCATCAAGATTCCGTGCAGAATTTATTAAAGGAGATTGAAAAAAAGGGAGTACGAGATAGCACTACTATTATTTCGTGGATAGTTAATGTAGAAAGAAATGCGAGTGAACCAAGTGACTTATAAATTTATGAAGAATAGGAGGCATTTCTATGTTTAAAGTAAAAACGGATTCAGTAGTGGGATATAAGGAAATGAAAATTCCCTACACTTTATTAAGCACCAATGAGGATTCAAAAAATTTAGTAATCATGCTTCCTGGAGCTGGATATAGCACGCAAGCTCCTCTCTTTCATTATTCGACTGGAGTGTTTTTAAATAAATCCTCCGATGTGTTACAAGTCAATTACTCTTATAATGACAAATTCTATGATAATTTCAGCATCGATGAAATTAGTGATGCGATTAAGCATGATGTAAGGGTAGTTATCGATCATGTTTTAAATGATGGATCGTATGAATCCTTTTGTCTGATCGGCAAATCTTTAGGAACGATTGCTATGTCATCGGAGTTAAAAAGAAATATTTTTAAAGAGGCAAAAGCAGTTTGGCTAACTCCGCTTATTAAAAGGGAAGATGTTTTTGAGGCAATGGTAAAAGCAGAAAACAGAGGATTATGTTTTATCGGTGACAACGATCAGCATTACAATGCAGAAAGATATGAGCAAATAGTTCAAAATACGAACATTGTTTCCACACTATTCCCTAATGTAAATCATGGTTTGCAATATGAGAATGACCCTGTTACTTCAATTGATGTATTAAAAAGTGTGATTAAAGAAATTAATGAATTTTAAATACAGATCGCTAGGAACATAACAAGGAGTTGAATAGATGACTATCCCCATTTTTAAGGGAATGGAAGGTGTTTTTATCCCTGTAAAAGACCCAGCTATTTCGGCTAAATGGTATGAAGAAGTACTGGGATTTGAAATAATTTACATTGAAGAAGAGGCAGCTGTCATGCAAATTGGAGAAGAGTCCCAAACGGTAGTATGTTTGGTGAAGACTTTGAATCATGTACCAATGAAGTTCCCGGAGAACAAGTTTGGGGTAGGCAAATACTATAATTTTATTCCTAAAGATATAGAAGAAGCCCATAATACTCTTCTGACCAAAGGTGTAAAGGTGAATTCAATTGGAGGGGAAGGATCCACTAGATTTTTCACTTTTTATGATCCGGATGGCAATCCATTGGGAGTCTGTAAATAAAGGCTTTTAAAAGCTGAAAGGAGATCAAAATGAGGGAGAAATTACTAAGAATAGGTACAACATATATTCCAGTAACGAATGTAGACCTTGCTGCTGATTGGTATGTAAAAAAACTAGAAGCAGAGTTAAGCTACAAAGATGAGGACAAAGCTATTTTAAACTTGGCCAATCAAAGTATCTTTCTTGTAAAGTCCCTTGAAGGCCAAAGCTCCAATTTCTTGGATATTTACGGGAGTGAGCGTTTTTCGTTAACATTTGAAGTCGATGGAATAAAGGCATTAGAAGCATTACACAAAGATTTTAAGCAAAGTGAAATAAACGTTGGAGAAATTGAAGACAGAGGACATGCTGGCCGGAATTTTACTTTTTTTGATCCGGATGGTAATAAATTTGATGTATGGAGTGAGCTTAGCCCTTCCTTTAAATAAAGAGGGTTATTTTCTATTGGAGAAAACAAGCCACCGCTTTGATTATATTTTGATCAAAGCGGTGGCTTGTTTGTTTGTAAAGATATGTGTAAAAATTTTTATTTGTTCTGTAACCTTTCCGTTATTTCCAAGTCTAATTAAATACAAAAGAATGGAAAAGGAGGGTTTTTATGAAAAATGGCAAGCTTTTTGGAATGGGATTAATTACTTCACTTGTCGCAATTTTAGTATTTGGCTATTTTTTCTTTACTAAAAACACAGAAGTGCAGGCAACAGGTATTTCATTTAAAGGGGAAACGTATTCGATTACATTGAAGCAACCAATTACGAAAGAGAGTTTAACGGATGGTTCTATCGTTGTATTAGATGAAAACGAGAAGGCTACAAAGGCTAAACTTTCGATTAATAGCAACGGGGAAATTTTATCTGTAGATGGGTTAAATTTAGGGAAATACACACTTCAAATCAAAAAAGATGCCTTTGCAAAGAAAACTAAATTGCAGCAGGAACAGTCTGTGACACTTGTAGTCGTTAAGAAAGTGAAAAATATTGTTTCAACAGAAGATTTAAAAGATTATTTTCGCGCATTTTTAGCGGCAGAAAATTCATTGTCGAATCGATTTAACGATATGGTAACAAATGATATGGCAAAAGAGGAATCCGCTATGTCGATGGATAATAGTGCAAAAAGTAGCGGGGGTCCGAGTCATTCTACTACAAATAATCAAGTAGAAGGTATTGATGAAGGGGACATTACGGTTACAGACGGTCGATATATTTACACGATTATTGATAACAAGGTAGCAATTGTCGATACGAAAGATTTAAAAGTGGTGAAGCGTATAACTGTTGGTAAAGATATTTATCCGAATCATCTAATGATACATGATAAAACATTAATAGTTGGATACTCGTCTTATGTTCAGACACAAAAGGAACCGTATGATGGGAAATCCGTATCAACAGTAGCGTTTTATGATGTGACCGATGCTAAAAACGCAACATTAGTACGTGAAGTAGGTCATGATGGTGGTATATTAAATATTCGCAAATCCGGAAACTATTTATATGTAGTGTCGAGTCTTACACCGAACTACTGGCTGCTTCAAGAGACACCGAATGTTGAATTGCGTCCGTCTACGTATGATGGTAAAAAGGAAACAATTATGCCAATCGATAAAATCCGTCTTTTACCGGAAAGCAATGAGCCGAATTATTTGATCGTTTCGGCAATCGATGTCAGCAATGTGAAGTCAAATGAATGGAAAACAGAGAGCTTTCTAGGAAGCAGCGGTCAAATGTATATGTCCGAAAATGCGATCTATATTGCGTCTATGAATCATTACGGTTTCTGGCCGGAAATTGAAACCGCAGATACAGCCGTCTCCAATATCATGCCAGCACCACAAAATAATGAAACGACAATCTATAAAATTTCAGTAAATAAAACAGCTTTAAAAATGGAGGCACAAGGAAAAGTAACAGGTTCTATATTAAATCAATTTTCAATGGATGAGCATGATGGTCACTTCCGTATTGCCACGACAGAAGGCAATGCCTGGGGAACTGCAGCAAATTCGAAAAATCATTTATTTATTTTAGATAAAAATATGAAGCAGGTTGGGGCAGTTAAGGATTTAGCAAAGGGTGAACGTATTTACTCTGCTCGTTTTATGGGTGATAAAGCGTATTTAGTAACATTTAGAGAAACTGATCCGCTGTTTGTCATCGATACAGGAAATCCGAAATCTCCAAAAGTATTAGGGGAGCTGAAAATTCCAGGATTCAGTAATTACCTGCATCCGATTGATGAAAATCATTTACTTGGAATTGGCTATGATACGGAAGTTCGAATGGAAGAGGGTTCTAAAGAGCCGATTGTCTTAACGAAAGGTATGAAACTGAGCTTGTTTGATGTAACAGATTTCAATAATCCGAAAGAAAAACAAGCGTTAGTGATTGGAGGACGTGGCACATATTCTCCTGTTCAACACGATCACAAAGCGTTATTCAGAGATCCACGCCAAAACTATTATGGATTCCCTGTAACACTTTACTCACCGACAGAAGAGGAAGACCGATTAAAATATGAAGGAACGGGTGCGCACATTTATAAAGTAACGGCTTCAGGAATTGAACTTGTAGCTGACATGATGGAAAAGGCACGTCCAGGTGAACAATATGAAGATTATTATAATGTAGTACAACGATTATTATATTTAGACGATCAATTGTTTACAGTGTCTCCATCCAAGGTAACAAGTTTCAATGGGAAAACGTTTGAAAAGCAGCAAACAGTAGGGTTTTAACAGTAAATTAACCGTAGGCACACAGGAGAATATGTGCTTGCGGTTTTTTATTTGAAAGAACTAATGAAGTGACAAGTTTCTTATCCTTTACTGCTACTATGCGGCTCCCGCCAAAGGAAAATCGCAACTTATTGTACTTATCTTTTTTCTTAAGAATTTCTTCACTTTTAGCCTTTCTAAATATTAAGATTTACCGTTTACACTAAATGTATGGGAAAAGGAGTGAACAATGATGATTAAAGTGAATAACTTACAACATACATTTTCAATCGGTAAAAAAGGGAAGGAAAAAACAGTACCCGTACTGAGGGATGTATCCTTTGATGTAAAGCGCGGTGAGATTGTAGCAATCGTAGGGAAGAGTGGTTCTGGAAAATCTACATTACTGCAAATATTAGCAGGTTTTATGAAGCCAGAGCATGGTTCGATTGTCGTTAATGCACAGGAAATCGCGGCATTTAATGAAGCTGCGAGCGCTAAGTTTCGTTTAGAAAATTACGGCTTTATATTTCAAAACTTTCAACTGATGCCAAGCTTAACGGCATTTGAAAATATAGAATTGCCTTTAAAATTAAAAGGGATGAATGTTTCAGCGCGTAGAAAACGTGTTGAAGTTATTATGCAGAAGGTTGGTTTGACGGAAGTAACGGATCATTACCCAAATGAATTATCAGGGGGGCAACAGCAGCGTGTTAGTATAGCACGGGCACTTGTAACAAATGCCCCAATATTATTGGCGGACGAACCTACAGGGAGCCTCGATTCGGAAACGGAGCAAGATATTTTGATGCTTATTCAGCAGTTAAATCGAGAACTTGATTTGACATTTATTATTATTACACATGACGAGGAAGTTGCAATGATTGCTGATAAACGCTTCCGCATGCATGATGGCAAGTTAGTAAAGGAGGGTAATCACCGTGTTATTTAAAGATCAAGTAGACTTTGTCATGCAGCATATTAAGAAGAACAAATTACGCGTATTTATGACGGTGCTTGCCGCTACAATGGGCTGTGCGTTTCTAATCGTACTTGCTTCGATCGGATTTGGGTTGCAAGCTTCAATGGAGGAAGAAATTTTATCGAGTGAAAGCGTCACAAAAATTGAAGTTATGGGTGGGGAAGCACAGTTTTCGGAAGAGGAAGTAGCAGAAATTGAAGCAGTAGAAAATGTACAGACTGTTTTAAAAACAACGACAATAGATGCAGAGGTGAAAAGTTTTTTTGAAGACCGGGATACAATTTCTGGTTTACGATTAACGAATTTCACTGATTATGCTTCTATAGCAAAGCCGTTAGCAGAAGGCACATACCCGAAAAATGAAAATGAAATTGTTGTCGGCTATCATTTCGGTCAAACGTTATTGAATGAGGCAGACCGCAAATTGATTGAGGAAAAAGAAAAAGCGGCTAAAACAGAGGGTACTTATTATAATGGAGAAGAAGAAGGCTATAAGAGCTCATTAATCGGTAAGGAGATTGAAATTGCGATAAGGTCGTATGATGATCCGAACAAGCTTTCAGATCGTATGACATATACGATTGTTGGTGTGATGCCAAAGCCTGCATATGAATGGGCAATTGAAAATAGAATTTATATGATGGACGAGCAACGTGCAGTTCTTGAAAATAGCTTTAAGCAAGTAATTGATGAGAACCCGGCTGATTACCAATTATTTTTTGAACGCTATGATATTTATGCAAAAAGCTTAGAATACGTGAAACCAATCTTGGAAGATTTACGTGGGAAAGGCTACGGTGTATACTCGGTTACCGAACAGCTTGAGGACTTAAATGTCTTTTTCTTAGTGTTAAAGGCAGGTCTGGTATTTGTTGGGACGATTGCAGTACTAATTGCATCAATCGGTATATTCAATACAATGACAATGGCGGTAACAGAGCGTACAAGGGAAATTGGTGTACTAAAGGCAATTGGAGCGAGTCCAAAATTGATTCAGCGACTATTTTTAATGGAAAGTACATTTATAGGTGTTATCGGAACAGTCATAGCCATTGCGATTTCCTACCTAGTAAGCTTTGCATCTAATCTTTTACTGCCGATTGTTTTAGAGGCAGCAACAGGTGAAGAAAACTTTGGCAATATCCAATTTTCTGCTATTCCATGGCAGTTAGTAGTGATTGCTGCAACAATTAGTATCGGTGTTGCGATGATATCAGGATTAAGACCAGCACGAAAAGCAACGAAAATCGAAGTAATGCAGGCTTTAAGACAAGAATTATAGGGAAAATTCCACCTCGTAAAAGTAGGGCTCTTCTTTTACGAGGTTTTTTCTATTTCAGAACGGCTTCGAGCAAGCGTAATTGCTGTTCCAGTTCAAAATAAGCTTCTTCGGCCTGTTCGAGTGATACAAGCTGGAAAAGTAGTGTCTGTTGGGGAGCAAGCTGCGCTAAACGATGTAAATCAGCGGTAATTACTTGTGCAATTTTCGGGTAGCCTCCTGTTGTTTGCCGATCTGCCATTAATAGAATCGGGTGTCCACTTGGAGGTAATTGGATCGTACCGAATGTGACGGCTTCGGAAAGTAATTGAAGCGGTTTTTCAAGAAATATGGACTTGTGGGAGTCTAATTGATAGCCCATACGGTCGGATTTATTCGAAATTGTATAAGATTGATTAATAAAGCTAGTTTGCATACCACGGCTAAATTGCTGCCACTCGGTTCCTGGTAGTATACGAATAGGTGCTTTTTCGTAGAAGGTCTTTGTATTTACTTGATATGCAGCATATTTTATTCGCGTTTCCTCATAAGGAATCTCATCGCCCGGTTGCAGTGCTCGTCCTTTATAACCGCCAAACTTCGCTTTTAAATAGGTGCTTCGACTACCGAGTATTTCATCCACTAAAAATCCACCTGCAATACAGAAATAGCTTCTTGCACCATTTATTATAGTCTCACACGTTAATATGTCACCTGCTTTAGCGGAAATGACTTTATACATGGGAACTAGCTGATTATTAAGTGTTGCGTGCATCATTCCACCTGTCAAAACAAATGCTGTAGTTTTTTTAAATTCGAATGACCCGCCATTTAATGTCATTTCAATGGCGGCTTTATCGGATTGCTTTAACAGCGCATTGCCGATCCGGTAGGCAACTGAATCCATTACGCCACTTGTAATGATCCCATATTGTTGATGGCCAGTTCGCCTTCCATCTTGAATTGTAGAAAAAATTCCTGGTTTTATAACTTTTAGCATGAAGTGACCTCCTTTACGGCAACAAATCGAACACGGTCACCTGCTCGTAATAATGTAGGAGGGTTTTTGTCAGGTAAAAATAATGGCGTCATCGTTCGACCGATAATTTGCCAACCGCCTGGTGTTGCAAGCGGATAAATGCCTGTTTGTTCTCCGGCAATCCCTACTGAACCGGCCGCGATTTGTAATCTTGGAGTGGAATGACGAGGTGTTGCGATTTGTTTATCCATCCCGCCCAAAAACGGGAACCCAGGTGCAAAGCCTAGCATATAGACGAGATACTGTTTAGCGGTATGTATATCTATCACTTGTTCCGGTGTTAATCCATTAACATGTGCAACATCGTTTAAGTCAGGACCATATTCACCACCGTAAATAACTGGAATATCTATTAGCCGGCCCATTTCTTGAGATGAAATGTCTTGATTAGTAAGTAAGTTTTCAATATAGTTTTGTACTTTTGTTGAACTCGTTTTTAATAAGTTGGGTTGTAAATATTTTCTAACTATAAACGGATCGTAATAAATACAAAGATTCGTATAGCTCGGCACAAGCTCGATAAAACCGGGAAAAGGGTGCTGTTGGATAGTTATCATAGCTTGATGAATTTGATGGTGTGCTTGTTCATTAATCGTCGTACTAAATTGAACAAATAGAGCATTGTCGCTTAATTGCCTAAATTGCAGAACCGGCATGTATTTTCACCTCATTATTGGAATGAATGATTATGTATGGCATGATAATAGCATAACATTCTGATAGTTGTTGGGGGAGAGGCTATGTATACGATTGATATAAATTGTGATTTAGGCGAGAGCTTTGGAAGATATAAGTTGGGAGAACAAGAGGAAATACTACGTTATATAACGTCAGCCAATATCGCATGCGGATTTCACGCAGGAGATCCAACTGTCATGCGCGAAACGGTGGAGCTGGCGGTAAAAAACAATGTGCAAATCGGTGCACATCCGGGACTACCTGATTTAAACGGCTTCGGGCGCAGGGAGATGAAGATTTCTCCTCAAGAGGCGTATGACATCGTTGTATACCAAATCGGTGCACTGCAAGGATTTTTAACAACTACAAACGTAAAAATGCAACATGTTAAACCTCATGGAGCGCTTTATAATATGGCGGCGGTACAAGAAGATATAGCAAAAGCCATTGCACAAGCGGTATATGATATTTCGCCTAAGTTAATTTTATATGGATTAGCCTCAAGTGAATTAACGAATGCAGGAGAAAAAATTGGCCTGAAAACTGTGCACGAAGTATTTGCGGATCGGACGTATCAGCAAGATGGCACGCTTACAAAGCGCAACGAATCGAATGCTCATATTACAGACGAAAAAAGGGCTGTCGCCCAAATAATAGAGATGATAAAGGAAGGAACAGTCACTTCCGTTCAGAATACGAAATTCCCACTTCAAGCACATAGTATTTGTGTGCATGGGGACGGGGAGCATGCCGTACAATTTGCCCAGCTGACCCGTACGAAATTGGAGCAGCAAGGTATTGTAGTAAAGGCATTTCAATAAAAAAGAGGCTGGGACATAAGTAGAAATTTCTTTGTAAAAGGGAAATACTCTTATTAAGAAATTGATATTATATGAATTGATTGAAGTGAAGGGGCGACTCCTGGGGGAACAGCACGACGCCTGAGACTACAGGCTCAGGCCGTGCCCCCGGAAAGCGTCCCCGTAACGGAAATTAATTCTGGTAGAAGCAGAAAACTATCTATTTTTTCTTTTAAAAAATAGATAGTTTTCGTTTTGTCCCAGGCCCTTTCGTCATATTCTAGTGATACTTCAAAATTTCAGTAACAGTTAAAAACTCGTAGCCCTCATCTTGTAAATAAGCGAGTACTGGCTCCAATCCGTCTGCAGTTGATTGGTGGATATCATGCATTAATACAATCGCATTGTTATGTAATCCATCTTTTAGCATTGGCAGAAGTTTTTCTGAGTCACGGTGTTTCCAATCGAGGGTATCAATTGTCCAGTTAACCGTTTTACATGGGATAAGCTTACGTACTTCATCATTAACCGCTCCATATGGCGGACGGAATACAGTTGAGTTTTCACTAATCGCACTTTTAATGGCCTGTTCTGTAGATTCATACTCTTTTTGAATTTCCGATGGAGACATTTTCGTTAAAACACCGTGTGTCCACGAATGGTTACCAATTTCATGACCAGCTTGACGCACTTTACGTACCAATCCAGGATAATATTGAACACGGCTGCCAAGCATGAAGAAAGTTGCCTTTGCATCATATTTTTCTAAGAGTTCTAAAATCTGTTTCGTTACTTCTGGGTGTGGTCCATCATCAAACGTAAGGGCAATTCGTTTTTTTGAAGGGTTCTTATCATTTTTCGGAATAATTGTTTCCTCTGCCTGCATCTCAATTTGGAAATCTGAGGCTAAAAGTGGGTTAATGAATGATAGAGACATTTCCACTGTTGGCATTCCTGCTTCAAGTTCTGTCACTTCTCCTTCATTAAAGTAAATAATGAGGGAATCTCCCTTTAATGCAAAGCGCTTAAATAATCGCCATTTCGGTTGAGTCGCAGAAGCAAGCTCTTTTTCCTTAATATAATCTTTATAGGTTGTGTTCTTTACCATTTCAGATTGAACATGTGCAGCAAAGGTTTCTAAACTTTTTAGATCTTCATTCAGGAGTGTACGAATATCGAATAATTCACCGGTTTCATTGTCAATTAAAAATGTTGTGATTGTTGTCTGTTGCTCTACTGCATTTAAAATTGTCTTATTTGTTAATACGAAGGAGTAGTAATGGTCATACTCAAAAGTATCAAGGCTAATATTTAGTTCGCCGGATAATTGTTTTTCATTTTGCTGTAGACGCATCATGCTTATGTAATATTCTTTCGATTCTTCGATATACGTAGTGACCGCTTGATTGAACGTTTTGTATTCTGTAAGTGGATATTGAATTACGAAAGGGATCTTATCATCATTCGAAATGTCTGTGACAATCTTTACACCAGGAAAAGTTGATGGCTCTACGCTTGTAGTAGAATCGTGCTCTTTTGCAGATGTCTCCTCACTACTCGGGAAAAGTGGGTTATCACTCAAAACTGTTAAATAGACAGTAATAGCTCCCAGTATAATGATAGAGCTAATAAGGGTTAAATCAATCCAAGGACCGCGGCGTTTTCTGTAAGGGTTTGACATGATGTACTTCGGTTCCTTTCTATTAAAAATAGACATCTAAGTAAAGCTATAAAAAATATATTAAATTTATTAATCATTTTAGAAAATACACTATCATAGTAGCATATATTGTATGAAAAAAGGCTGTTATTTTAATGGTGCTTCAAGTAATATGAGCTAAGAAGTGGAAGGAGGTCCATCGTATGGATAATGAACATACTGAAATGGCAATAGACTGCTTTTTACTTGCAGGCCGTATCATGATTGAAAGTGGTGCGGAAACGTATCGAGTGGAAGACACGATGCTACGTATGGCCCGTTCTCAAAACATGATGGATGCACAAAGCTACGTAACGCCAACAGGAATTATTTTTTCTCTTGGTAAAACGCAACCTACTCGAATTACATCGATTCCAACAAGAATTACGGACTTACACCGAATTGCTCTTGTCAATAATGTTTCGCGTAAGCTTACATCCCACCTTATATCAATTGAACAAGCATATGAAGAATTGAAGAAAATAGAAAAAACGAATTATTTCCTTCCAATAGCCATTCAGGTCCTTGCTGCGAGTATAGCGAGCGGTGCCTTTTTACTGCTGTTTAAGGGGACTGTAAGTGACATTCCAGCTGCTTTTATTGCAGGAGGGTTAGGTTTATATATCGTTACCATCATTCATAATATGACGCGCGTAAAATTTTTCTCGGAATTTCTTGCTGCGGTGGCTATTGGTGTTGTGGCATCTTTTGCAGTCTATTATGGATATGGTACAGAAATCGATAAAATTATTATTGGCTCAGTTATGCCACTTGTTCCTGGTTTGCTCATTACAAATGCGGTACGAGATATGATGGCTGGGCATTTTACAGCAGGGATGGCAAAGGGAGCCGAAGCTTTTTTAACAGCGTTTGCGATTGGCTCAGGAATTGCACTTGTTCTGTCCTTCTAAAACTTTGACTGTCAGTAAACTTTGCAATATTGGAATAGGAGGAAAGCTGGATGTTGGATAGTGTTCTTATTCAAATCGTTATTAGTTTCGTTGCAACAGCGTGCTTTGGTGTCATTTTTAATGCGCCTACAAAAACAATTCCAGCATGTGGCTTTGTCGGTGCAGTTGGTTGGGCAATCTATTACGTCATGATTGAAATCGGAGTCGATGAGGTACAAGCCTCGTTTTTAGGGGCATTTGTTGTGTCATTAGTAGCGTATTTCTTTGCGCGCAAATTTAGAATGCCCATGATTATTTTTAGTGTTTCAGGAATTATTCCGCTTGTGCCTGGTGGAATAGCCTACAATACAATGCGAAACGTTATGGAACTCGATTATATTATGGGTCTGCAAAATGGGATGCGGGCATTTATGATCTCTGGAGCCATCGCGATGGGACTTGTTTTCGCAGAAGTATTTATGCAAATTATTTTCCGACTATTGAGCCAGGGGAAGACTTCAATGCAATCCTTTATGAAATCGAAAAAAAGAAGCTCGTAAGGCACTGTTTTACAGTAGCCTTACGAGCTTCTTTATTATTGCTATACAAGTAAAGATGAAATGCCATTAGAAGAGCTTGGTTTACTAATAAAGTATCCTTGTAAAATATCGCAGCCAATATTTGTTAGGAAATCTTTTTGTTCTTCTGTTTCTACACCTTCTGCAACGACTGTTAAATTCATCGATTTGCCAAGCTGAACCATGCCATTTACAAGCTGCTGCGTTTTTTCAAACTTCAGTGAGCGGATGAAAGTTTGATCGATTTTCAAAATGGAAATCGGCAATAGCTGCATATAACGGAATGAGCCGTAGCCCGTACCAAAGTCATCTAATGCAAAAACAATTCCTTCGTTCTCAAGCGTGCGCATCTGTTTAATGATGCTAGTTTCAGCTTCTGCTTCCAAAGCAAATTTTTCGGTAATTTCGATTTGCAATAAACTAGCAGGGCAACCTGTACGTTCAAGAGTAGCTAAAATTGATTTTGCCATGTTTTTGTCACGGAACTCACGGACAGAAGAGTTAATACTTACTTTAATATTATGACCAGCCTTTTTCCAAAGAACGGCTTGCTCACATGCCTTTTCGAGCATAAATGAACCGATATTATTAATTAGACCTGTTTCCTCTGCTATTGGAATTAATTCATCAGGAGAGACAACACCAATTTCCTCATCATCCCAGCGAACTAAAGCTTCCACTCCTGTAAATTTCCCAGTTTTTACATCGAGCTGTGGCTGGTAAAGAACATGTAAATTTTTCTGATCCAATGCCAGTAATAACCGCTTTTCTATGATTGAGTTACGATTCAATGTAACATGTGAAGATTTTGACAAGGAAACAATTCGGTCACCACCAGCATTACGTACAGACGTAATGGAAGCCAATGATGCCTTCATCAGATGTGTAAATGTCAATTGGTCTTCAGGGTAGCGAGTAATGCCACCGCTTACGGAAAGGGGAACAGCAACATTTCCATTGTATATTGGGTTTTGCTGTAAATAACTTAGGAAACCTTGTGTAAACCATTCAGGCAGAGGTGTTATCACAACAAAATCGTTTTCGTTAATGCGGGCCATTGTACTATCTTGGAAATACATTTTCAGTCGCTTTGTGAATTCCATGATAAGTGATTTCTCTGCACAATCATCATGCAGATCTTTAATGGTATAGAATTTATCGATGCTTAAGTAAACAAATGAAAAGTGACGATCTTCCTGAATCATTTCATCGATTACTTGTGCAAGGCGGTGCACATTCATTAACCCTGTTTCAGTATCAATATAGGCGATTTTTTCGAGCTGGAACTGAATCGCTTTTTCCTTTGTAATGTTTCGTTCGATAAGGAAATATTGATTTAGCTCTGGTGCAGGTCCAAGCATAGGAATGGCGGTTAAATGAACCCAATAATGTTCGTCGTCCTTTGTCACCTTTTCTACATCACCTTGCCAGATTTGCCCACTTTGTACTGTTTTCCAAATTTCCAAAGCGACCTTTTCGGAATCGCCATTATTTGGAAATAGCTGCCAAAACGTTTTGCCGAGAACCCGCTTTGGTGTCCAATGGCTTGCCTTTAAAAACTGCTGGTTGGTTTGTATGATAAAACCATCCTGATCGAGTGTCACAGTCATAAAGGATTGCTGAATACCACTCTTTAAATCGATTAAATGTTGCAGTTCGTCATCTACTAAACGCATTTCTTCATTAGGAACACATAAAATGAAAATAGCTTCCTTATTTTCGAAGAGGATAGGTTTTGTATAAACTGTACATATTTTGGAAGCCTCACCCTTCATCAATATTGGAACATTGTGTAAGCATAAAGCTACAGTACTTGTTAAGATGGACTCCACTGTCTCGTTACTTATTTCTGAAAAAAGAGTGTTGTAAACAGGGTTTTCTTTTAGTTCTTTAGTCTCGGCTTCTGAGTAGTCAAAATGATGAAAATTTCCTTTAACAATTGTTCCATTTGGTAGAAGTATAAAAGAAGGGAAGGGAGTAACTAGTATTGGTTCAATATTAGTAGAAAGGGTTTGCTCGTTTATCATACTTTAAATCTCCTTATTTAATAAATTATTACTATAATTATAATGAGGCAACATCCATTGGTCATTAAAAAAAATCTTTTATATTTATATATAAGCGTTTAATAGGATTATTATACCTCAATTTTATAAGAAGGATAGTTAAAATTATACATATTTCTTATATTTGGCATCAATAGAATGTCGTACTCTTATCATCATGGTATAAATAAGAAAAAAATAAGAGAATAATTTTGTAAATCATTTTAAAATTGATAATTGCGCGCTATTGTTGCGTAACTACGTGAGCTTTACTAAAATAGAAACATTATAGAAGATAGAATTGGAGTAGAAAGAATGAATTTATCGGCAATTACCGTGTCGTTTCCTTTAGATCAAGAAACATATGAAGAAGTACAAAACTTATGTAAAACAGCCGCTGTTTGTGATGGCATCCTATTAAATCAGGTAATGAATTTAACAATTGCTAAAAGTTATGAAACACGCGGGTTTTATGTACTAGTATATGATGATGAAAAAAATCTATTAGTTGGGGCAGGAACTGCTGTGGATCTAATGGGCTTAAATACGTATGAATGGTCGATGCTAGTTGCCCCAATGTACCGTCAGCTTGGAATTGGAACCGCCATTTTAAATGTGCTAAAAGAAGGAATGGCGGTACGAAAAAGTGAAGGGGAGCTTGCTCTTGTAATGGAAGGTTCTAAATACGGAAAAGAGTTTTTAGAGCAAAATGGGTATTTATACAGTTTTTCTGAGGCAACTTTAGAGGCTCATGCGGAAGTTATGGAGAATAAAGGGGCGGTGACTTTACGTCCTTTCATGCAAAAAGATACGGAAGCGCTCATTTCAATTTTTAGTGATGCTTTTGGCGATATACGTGAAGAATCATTGGAGTTAATTGAGTTTAATACGACGACAGAAGGCTTAGTAATGTGGACAGCCGAAATGGATGGGGAAGTAGTTGGAACTGTGACAACCCGTAAAGAAGGGGAAGTGCAATGGATTACTGCGTTTGCAGTATCACCGAAGAAACAGCGCCAAGGCGTTGGTACGCAAATTTTAAACTTCGTGAAGGACTATGCAATCCGTTCAGGTGATAAAACTATTTTACTTGATGTAGAGATTGAAAATATGGGTGCACTCCGCGTATATGAAAAAGCCGGATTTATGAAGTCGTCACAATTGGATTATTATATTTATATTGGGTAAGAAAATGAGAAAACTTTACTGAGTGCTTCAGTTAATAGGGAGAAAATAATTTTAAAAATAATATTTAAGGGCACAATTCGTCTATGAATTGTGTCCTTGTTTTCGTTGTTGCTTCACGAGCTATATATAGACAAACGCAATTAGCACAGGAATCAGTAGCATCGCATAAATTTATGTGCCTTCGTTAATTCCGTTGTTACAATACTTGCTAATTAGATATTAGAAAGAGATGGGAAATCTATAGTAAGGCTATGTTCTCCAACTAACTGAGCAGTTAGTTTAATCCCATTTCCTCGCACCAAGGTCCTTGTCCTTTACATTGAAATTGATAAATTTTATTTTCATTTTTAACTTTTAGTTCAATTATATAATCCAATGGGTGATGAAAATTACCTTGCTTCGCATCTCCAACTATATTTATTTTTTCAATATCGTGATAACTCAAGTTTAATTTTTGATAGTCAGTGGAACTCCCTAAAATGACTAACAAGCGATGCTGTTCATTTATTAATCGATCCGAATGTCTATCATATGCATAATAACTAATAAGCCCTGTTTGTATAATCAACAAGGCACAAATAACAATGCCAATCTTTTTAGAAATCCCTTTTCGTGCTTTCCAAAATAAAAGGATGGTCAATGAGCATGCTACGTATAAGATGGTAAATTCAATCGTTACATTATTTAAAGCGATACCATTTCTGAACAAAATAAAACCATATAAGAAAATTAAAGCAATAACTATAACACCCATTTCATCACCCCTATTATTTATCTGAACAACTAGTAACTAAGATGATTTGCTTTTCTTTCAATAAAGAATATAATTCTACAACCCTTTCCAAAAATCCTATTTGAAGAGGAGATATCATTAGAATTAAAGAATAAGGTATGAAGTAGTTTGGACTATAGTTCAATAAGGAAAGTAAAATATTTCGCCAAAAAAACGCTCAGATTTCTAAGCGTTAACTTGTACTAATTAAGCTGTTATTTCCGTTGTTAAATACGCTTTTCTCCCGATATATTTGCACTAATTGGCTTCATTAAAAAAGCCTCTTTCGAAGGACCAATCAAATAAAGTTCATGCATGGCACGGGTTAACGCTACATATAAAAGCTTCCGATCGAGCGGGTTGTCATAATACGGTGTGTCAAATGACGTGAGAATAACTGCATCAAACTCTAATCCCTTTGCTAAATGACTTGGGATGACTAGAAGCTTTTGCTGATCGATTGCCGAGTTTTCGTCAAGCAACTGTGCAGGGATATCCGAGTTTTCAAGCAGTTTAACCAATTGAACAGCTTCATCTGTTGTTTTGCATATGAGTGCAATGGATTGATGACGGTTTTCACGAATTTTTGCCAGCACGTCTTTAATGATGTTGTCATCAAAGTTTTCCGCTGTGATAAACTCAGGCTTTTTCCCATGACGGACAACGGGTTCAACGAGCGGTAAGTCCTCATCCATCTGCATTAAAATTGCATTGGCAACTTCCATAATTTCAATTGTCGTACGGTAGCTTTTTTGAAGGGTAGCATAGGTTGCGCGAGGGAAAAGCTCAAGGACCGGCTGCCATTCTGTAAGAGATCTATAGCTATGGATACCCTGCGCTAAATCGCCAACCATCGTGAACATATCCGTTTCAAGTCCCGCCTTTAAAGCAGCGAGCTGGAAGTAGCTGTAATCCTGCACTTCATCAATAAAGACGACCCGCATTTTCCATTTATCCTCAATCCCTTTAATTTTCGCATGTAAAAATAAAAGGGCTGCTAAATCTTCAAGTGCCCATTGCTCTTTTTGGTGTGCCTCTAAAAATAACTCTGTTTCTTCAACGGACAATTCGGGAGCCAGTTCAAATAATAATTCCCGGCTTGTAAGGAATGTTCGGTATAGTTGCTTAATTTTTGCCTTCTGGAATTTTCTCATATAAGAAGATGCGACAGTTTTTGCTTCCTGTTTAATTTTTGGAATGCGGTCATCACGTTCGTCGATTAGTTTTGTGACAGTATGACGGCGCTTTTCTGCATCTCGCATGCCATTGAGCGCACGGCCAATCGCGTCTTCATAGCGTGTATTTAATGTAGTTAGTACAGCAGCTGTTTTCCGTTTTACTTCGGTCTGAATAACTTTTTTAATGCGCTCGAGCCGTTTTTCAACAGGCATATAATGAAATTCTACTAAGAATAGCTTTCGCAAATGGTCGCCTTTCATTATTCGGTATTTTTCAATAAACACATCATCAAATAATGCGGCTAACTTAGCTTCGTAATGCTGCAAATAGCGATTCATCATCAACTCATAAAAGGGACTGCCTTTCATTTTCGGAATCATCCAGCCTTCATGTGTGGAGGATGGATTGGCAATTAGCTGTTCGAGCTGGTCATTTGGATTTTGGAGCTTCAACTTAAGATTAACCGCATCAAGTACATATTGAGCATAAGTTGTTTGACATATTTTATCAACACCTAGCTCAGGCAACACGTCTGCAATATAGTCAATGAATAAACGGTTTGGTGCTAAAATCATGAGCTGTTCGGGATTGAAATGGTCACCCATCGTATAGAGGAAATATGAAATCCGGTGCAGGGCAATTGTTGTTTTTCCTGACCCTGCTGCTCCTTGTACGAGAATCGGTTGACGAAGATGGGCTCGAATAATTTCGTTTTGTTCTTTTTGTATGGTGGAGACGATTTCGGTTAAGCGAACATCTGCTTTACCTTCTAGTGCCTCTTGCAGCAACTCGTCATTCGTTGTTAAATCGACGTCCCGATAGTCTAGGAGCTTTGCATTTTCAATTTTATATTGTCGCTTTGCAAACAAATGTCCCGTAAGTTCTTCACCGCGAACATCATAAGTAATCTCACCTAACCGTCCGTCATAATAGACATTTGCAACAGGGGAACGCCAATCGACAATGATCGGTTCATGCGTTTCGCTATGGAAAAGAGAGGTTTTTCCGATATAAAGGAATTCTTCATTCTCCTGCTCACGCTGGAAATGGATTCTTGCAAAATATGGCTTTTGTCGAATTGCCTCCAAGCCTTCTTTTTGGTTGCGGGCCAATTCGAAAAAGCGGGTATTCATTAAAATATTTAAGAAGCTGTCACTCGAATCTAAGTATTCCACATTGGTCATTGCAGAGCGTATATTTTCCTGTGCTGTTTCAATATCTCTTTTCGAACTATGCAAAATCTGGTCCATATAATGAACCGTATCATGCAGCCGCTGCTGTTCTTGTTTGAACTCTTCATTTACCGTCATGTCGTTCCCCCTATCGTCAATCAATTACACTTCACTGCACGGCGTAAAGATTAAGTTTTTACTTTTTTTTGAGACTGTAACATTGTCAGATAATTATCTTATCAAAATACGATGTGTATATTCAAGGAGATGTATGGAATTACGAGGAGAATAGGAAGTCATGATATTTAAGGCACTAATAATACTTAGGAGTTACCGAAATATTTCAAACTAACAAAAACCATATAATGGTATTATTTTAAGTGAGGTTTATTTAATAATTGAAATAATGAAGGAGGATTTTTAATGGAACAAAGTACAACGAAAATCTATACACCCCCGAAACATATCGTTTCAGCAGCCACAATTGTTCTTAATGATCAAAACGAAATTCTGCTAATCAAAGGACCTTTAAGAGGTTGGGAGATGCCAGGAGGTCAAGTAGAAGAAGGTGAATCGTTAAAAGAAGCTGCTATTAGGGAGACAAAAGAGGAAACGGGTATAGATGTTGAAATAATAAAGTTTTGCGGAATTTTCCAAAATGTAAAAAGGTCAGTTTGTAACACACTCTTTCTAGCAAAGCCTATTGGAGGGCAATGTACGACTTCAACCGAAAGCTTAGAAGTAGGATTTTTTCCAATTGAAAAAGCTTTAAATATGGTGGAATTCGGTAATTTTCGACAAAGAATCGAATGCTGCCTAGAAGAAAGTAATCACCCTTTTTATATAGATTTTTAAGAGCAAAAGAAGAGAGGAATTCACCGCTATATTTTAAAAACGACATCGACTGTACAACTGTATCGAGGTGTGCCTTTCTCAGCATAAATATTGTGCTGAATTGTAATTTTTGCATTGCTGAAAGTATGTGACTCTTCTTTATCTGCATACACTTGGAAAAAATCAACGGTGTAATACTTATACTCATCTTTTTCAAGGTAGGCCCAGACTTCATCCGCTTTACGTGGATCAAGACCTTTACTATGTAAAAACTCGATAAGTTCAATATTAAACATAATTTGCTCCGTGTATAAAACACAATCACCACATATACAATGGTTGGCTGTACCAACAAGTGCTCTTTTCGAATGAAATTTTTCATTTAGCTGCTTAGTGTTCATAGTGCCCTCCAAAAAAAATAATAGTTTAATTTTACCTGAAATGCCTTAAAAATATAATTAAATCATCTTTTTTGATAGAAGCTATAACATTACAACCCTAGGAGATGTAAACAGTACTCTTAACGAATTTTCGGATTACTTCAAGAGTGGGTATAGTTTTTTTAGTAGTATTTAAAATTTAAGGAGGCATGATTTTATGGAAATTCAGTGGGTGAATGGGCAATATTCAGAAGATAAGAGGATTTTTGATTCTGAGATGGAAGTGTATGAATGGACACACTCCTTGTATACGGATATTTCGCTTTATTTATTTAGAGAACAAAATGTTGGTTATGCAACGCCTGATGAAAAAGTAATTGATTTTTTAACCGAACTGCTTCCGCAATGGGCAGATCATTTAAATCTACAGCTTATAGTGCATAAAGATAAAGTAGAAGAAAACGGTAAATATATTTATAGAATTTGGACTTCACAAGTAGAAAAAATTGATGGAAGGGATGGAAAAGGGTAGCCTTTTGTAATAAATTCACTAAGTTTCTAATCAGGAGGGATATTTAATGATTGAGAAATCTATCCAATCCTCTAGGGGAACCGTCTATTACTGGACGAATGAGATGATTCCCCATCAGAGATATGCTATTGTCTTTTGCCATGGGTTAACAGCAGATCACACTCTTTTTGATAAACAAGTTGAGTATTTGGCTGATGAATATAAACTGATCACTTGGGATTTCCCTTTGCATGGAAAATCGAGGCCCTACGATAAATTCACCTACGCAAATGTAAATAAAGAACTGTTATCTATACTTAATCAGGAGAATATAGAAAAAATAATTTTAGTGGGGCAGTCAGCAGGAGGTTTTATTGCACAATCCTTCGTTCAGGAATATGCAGATAAAGTAATAGGGTTCATAGGAATAGGCACAACACCTTTTGGTAAAGTTTATTATAAAAAGTCGGAACTGTTTTGGATTAAACACTATTCGACCATTGCAAAGCTGTACCCTTATAGCTACTACTGTAAAGCAAGCGCAAAAGCAAGTTCGCTAACTGAAGAAGCAAGAGGGAATATGTACAAAACATTAAGTATTTTAGGGAAAAAAGATATGTTAAAAGCAGCGAGTGCGGTTTATGGTGAATTTCTGAAGATAGAAGATGAAGTTCAGTTTAAATGTCCTGTACTCATTACTTATGGTGAATACGACAATACCGGCTATGTTAGAAAATATAATAATAGCTGGGCAGAAAAGACGGGATATCCAATGAAAATTATCTCAAATGCTTCTCATAATGCAAATTATGACAACTTCGAGGAGTTTAATGACATGCTCATTTCTTTTATTCAGTCCAATTTATAAAGGAAGGGATAGCTATTTCTAAATTTAATAAAAGACTATTACCGGTAGTTGTTTATATATTTTTAATAGCAATATTATTAATTTTTATACAAAAAACAGACTTTAATTTGACTGGCTATACGTATTACTTTGATGAAGAAAATTCGGTGTTAACAATTGAAGAAGGATATCTAAATAAAGAAGTCAATCATGTGATATATAATGTGCAAGAAAATTCTAATGCCACTAAAGCATTATTGATTATATTACCGATTAACAAAGCATATCAATTATGGATGGTTACTATAATCTTCCTGACATTTTATTTATCCTGCTTCTTCTTTATAATATTTTCTGGAAAATCAAGATTATATTTGGGCTTATATCTTTTAATCCTAATTGTCTTTATTTTAGGAGATCTATACATTCATAAAGAACTGATTGAGGAGATAACTAATACTCTCGATAAAATAAATTAAAGCTTTTAATTTACTTGAAATCAGTCAGTAAAAAAGAGCCTGGGACAAAACGAAAAATATCCATTTTTCCAAAGAAAAAATGGATATTTTTCTACTTCTACCAAAATTGATTTCCGTTCCGGGGACGCTTTCCGGGGGCACGGCCTGAGCCTGTAGTCTCAGGCGTCGTGCTGTTCCCCCAGGAGTCACCCCTTCACTCCAATCAATTCATATAGTATCAGTTTCTTAATAAGGATAATTCCCTTATACAAAAAAATTTCTACTTATGTCCCAGGCCCGTATCTTTATCTTCACCACTTCGCCACATGTTCTTCAATACAGCCAAGCATTTGCTGAATTTGTAAAGTTGTGCCGTCTTCGAGCTGAATAAATCCATCATAATAGCCTACCATTTGGTGGACAGAGGAAACGATGACCTTCGCATTAGTTTCGGCTACTCGTTCAAAAAATGGTGTAAACATTAAATTGACCTGCCCGCTGAATTTTGATTTTACAGTCCATGGCTTCATAAAATCGGTACGGTCATAGTGAAATAATACATCTTCATGTATTTTTGTCATCTTTCCATCGACAAAAACAGCATTTTCCGTCATGCCCGTACCGTCTGTCCACTTCCCGCCAAAGTTTAAGCCAATTCGTTGACCTCTTACGCGCTGTGAGGCCATTCCCCAATTCCATGTTGCTTCACGAGGCCATATCCCACGTCCATAATCCAGCACCGCAAAGCTTTCTTCAGGAGTAAAGTTAAAGTGGCGATTACCAATATGTACAACACCAGTAGCCGGTAACGTATGATGTTTTGCTGTAAATTGAAATGTTTTGCGATTCCATGGAATGACTACATTAAGGGACTCATCATTTTTTGGATGCTCAATCTTCAGCTCTGCATGTAGTGGGTCTCCATCAAAATCTGGCGCATTGACCGTTAAATGAGTTTCATTGTTGAAGTACGTCATTTCAATCGATACTTCGCTATTTTTATATTGGATGGTTTCCAACACTTTTTCAGGCATTTTTACATTTGCCCCAAGTGGAATTAAAATTGTTTTTTCGAAATAGCGCTGTGTTTCATACTCGAGAAAATAGACGAAGCACACCGCAGCATAATCTAAGTGACTGATCGTAGCGGAAAACAAAATTTCCTCGCCAAAGACACACCAATAATTCCATTTTTTCTTGCGCATAAAATGACCGGATAGATTGCAATCGATAATTGGTGTTCGTGCATAGCCGATTGCCTCCGGATTCAGATTCCCTTTTTTATCGCATAGAACCGTTGGAAGGACGATTTCCCTTTCTGCGTGTTGCCTCATCTAAATTCCCCCTTTAACTATCTTTAAAAATTAAATGAATATAATGCAGTTAAAATAATTGTATCAAACAATTACAAAAACAGGGTATTTTCACTCTACATTCATATAAAGTACATAAAAAGGAGAAATTCGACATAGGTTGTGAAAAAAGGAGAAAAAAGTTGGTTTCATACTATAATCGAAAGGCTGCAGTGGCCTATGCCAATAAATGGTGGGATAGCTTTAATCCTGAGTTTCCTAGATTTCAGGATGACTGTACAAATTTTATTTCACAATGTTTATATGCTGGAGGTGCGCCAATGCGCGGGGCACCGAATCGTGGGGAAGGCTGGTGGATGATTGGTTTAAATGAGCGCTGGAGCTATAGCTGGTCTGTTGCCCATTCACTACGTTGGTATTTGGAAACGTCAAAGCGTGGACTCCGGGCAACAAGAGTAAATTCAGTTGAACAGTTAGAGCTAGGGGATGTCATTTTTTATGATTTCCAGGGGGATGGAAGAATTGATCATAGTACAATTATAACTAGAATTGAGGGGGGGATTCCATATGTAAATGCCCATACGTCAAACAGTGCCGATCGGGAATATTCTTATGAGGATTCCACAGCCTATACACCACAAATGACTTACTATTTCTTTCATATTGAGGATGAGTTTACGTTGTAAAGCAACCTTCTAACATATGTTAAATGTTGAAATTTCATGATAAGGTAGTATTAGTAACAGAAGGGGGTTTTGTCGATGACATTATCAGTAAGAGATGCAGTATTACAACGTCGATCAATTAAACTATTTAACGGACAGCAAGTTGAAAAGGAAGCAGTGTTGGGGATTTTAGATGAAGCAAAATGGGCACCAAATCACGGCAACCGTCAGCCTTGGCGTATAGTAGTAGGCGCGGGCGAGCAACTTCCAAAAGTACATGAATTACTAAAAAATCTAGCTATCCCAAAATGGGAAGAACTTTCAGAAGAGGCTCTTGCTACTCAAATGAAAAAGTTCACATTAGCAGGTGCTTACGCATTTGTATTAGTGACGGAGGATGTTCGTCAAAAAGAACGCCTGGAAGATTACGCCGCGGCTTCTTGCTATTTACAAAACGTACAGCTGCTAGCATGGGAAAAAGGCATCGGTACATGCTGGAAAACACCTGGATTCTTAGATAATCCGAAATTCCGTGAAGCATTAAAAGCTCAACCACATGAACGAGTAATTTCAATGTTCCAGTTCGGCTATTTTGATGAACTGCCAAAAGCAAGAGTGCGTAAAGAGCTTACGGATTTTGTGACAGAGTTCGAAATTTAATCGTATGAGAATGCATGAGGAAATCAATATTTTCCCGTGCATTTTTTTGTTCAATAAGGGATTTCATCAATTATTTTGAGTGATTTCCACCTATTTCAGGGTTTGTAACAGGGCATCCCTTGCTTTGAAAACTTTTTTCTCTTAAACATAAAAATTAGTTTGAAATCGAGATAAATACATAATAAAATTCAATTATATGAGGAAAAAATAAACAGGTGTTTAAGAAGGAGCAACTATGCGCTATAAAAGTTTAAAAACGCGACTAATATTAATATTTTTATTAGTTGGCATTATCCCCGTTTTTGCTACAGTTAGTTACAATTACTTTGCAGCATTTAATAGTTTTGAAGAAGTGCAATATTCTCAACAAAATGAAATGGAACATTCTGTAACGAAGTATTTTGAACAGACTGCATCTGATTTACAATATTTAGTTGAGCTCTATGCGAAAGATCCGGAAATACAGCAACTACTTTTAGAGGAAGACCGCACCTTAATAAAATCCGGTGGTGAAGCGTTATTTAATAAACTTAGTGCACAGCATAAGCTAGCCATTTTTGAAATTGGTGATGAAAAGGGAGCAGTGCATGTAAGAGGTCATAATCCATCTGCTTACGGAGATGATAAATCCGAAATTGTCGCTATTCAAGGTGCTCTGCAAGGAAATACGTATAGTGGGTTTGAATATGGTACAAGCGGTTTGGCAGTTAGAGCCTTTGCACCAATTGAATGGAATGGACGAACAATCGGTACATTACAAATTGGGGTTGGAAATGAATTTGTGACAAGTGTTCAAAGCTTATTTCCAAATGCAAAGCTGCAGCTGATAGATGCAAATGGAGAGATTTTTGAAGCATCTGAAAAGGAAAATATCGGGAGTAAACTAACAGGAAATGCAATTTCTGCTATTTTAAATGGAGAAGCAAGCCAATTAAAAAATCAAGATAAAAAAGTGATTGAGAGCTTTTTACCTTTGCAAGATCCTACAGCAACTACTGTTATCGGAGGCATCCATTTAACCCAAAATATTGGAAAGACGCAATCTGCTATGTTCTCGATGATAAATGGTGGTGCCGTCATCTTAATTATCACTATTATACTAGCAATAGCCGTTGCGCTAACTTACAGTCGCACATTAACAAAGCCCATCATACATACATCTAAACTTCTGCATGTATTAAGTGAAGGTGATTTAACACAACGAATGGAAGCGCATAACCGTCAAGATGAAATCGGCCAGCTAATGACAGATATGAAAATAATGCAGGAAAATCTACATAGAATGATTGGTGAAGTTTCGAAAGCATCAAGCAGTGTAAATTCAAAAAGTGCTATGCTCGCTCTGTCAACAAGTGATGTGTCGACAGGGTCTCAGGCCATTGCTGAAACAATGGAAACATTATCACGTGGCATCGAATTGCAAACAAATGAAATTACCGAAGTCTATGAGGCTGTTAATAAGTTTTCAAACGATTTAAAGGAAACGGCAGAACAAGGGACAAGGCTCGAATCAGTTTCCGGTAATGTGCTTTTACTTTCATCGGAAGGAACAAAAATGATGCAAACTTCCAATGGACAAATGCAGGAAATCCACAACATTATGGATACGGCAATTCATAAAATGGAGGAATTAGGTGAGCGTGTTGGAAAAATCACATCTTTTGTAAATATAATTGAAGATGTAGCTAATCAAACGAACTTACTAGCACTAAATGCCTCTATTGAAGCAGCGCGGGCTGGGGAACATGGAAAAGGATTTGCCGTTGTAGCAGAGGAAGTACGGAAGCTTGCTGAACAAGTGGCAAAATCAGTGACAGAAATTTCCGCGATTGTCACAACGATTCAACATGGTTCAAATGAGTTAAGCAGCTCACTACAGCAAGGATTTACGACAATCGAAACGGGTACAGATCAGCTTTCAAATACTGCTGATACTTTTAAGGAAATTGAACAATCTGTTTTACAAATGGATGCATTTACAAAACAAGTCCTTGGGCAATTACAAACAATGAGTAATAAAGGACAAGAGATTAATCAATCTATGCAGGAAATTTCCGCTATTACTGAGGAAACAACAGCAAGTGTGGAAGAAACGACTGCTACGGTTATTGAAACGAGTGCAACGATGAATAACGTTGCAGAGACAACAGAACAGTTAGCCGAACTCGCAGATCAGCTGAATCAAATCGTAAAAGAATATAAAATTTAATGAAAAAGAAGTCGCCAAAAATAATACTGGCGGCTCTTTTTTTACATTGTTATAGGCGATTGCTATTTCAAAATAGGTTTTGTGTAATGTAGAAGGGGAAAAGGGCAGTAAGAAGAATTAATGGAGGGATGCAAATGTTTAATGAACCAAAACAGTCGATTGATGTCGCCTATACTAAAGGGGAATTGCTAGAGAAACTCCAAGAATTACGTGGCGGCGAACCGGGCGAGGAGATAGATAGAACCCATGTTTACGTATTAACTAAAGATGTGGACGAGTTCCATTCCATTGCTCGTCACCAGCAAATTTCACTTATTACAACAAATGGCGTTCGTAGTATACTCAAAACAATGTTTACGAAAGAAACACCGATCGAGGAAAAATTACGTCGCCTAAACTTACCGGAAAATGAACGTCTAGAATATGAAAAGATTATAAATGATGGGGGTAAAGTCCTCATAACAGGCAGTGACCCATTTGATGAAGAGGGTTGGGATGGACATACACTAGATAATTGGATTACGAACCGCTCAAATCCTTCGAATTTAATTCGCTGGGATATTGAAGAGGAAAGACCGATTCCGTTTGAAGAGCAAAAGAAAAAATATGAACCTTTGCCTCCGAATAGCGAAGTAGCAGGAGAATTTGGACGTGGAGATGAAGTAGAAGATCCAGATACAATTCCTTTGCAGGACAACCAACGCTACGTTCGTGACCCACACACAAAAGAACTAAGTATTTATCAAGGACCACATAAAAAGTAACGGAGAGAGCCCAACTGACATGTAAGCAGTTGTGGCTCCTTTTTAATTTAGTTAATGTAAATTATGACTTTTAGAGGTAAATTTGTAGTTTTGTAGAATATTTTGTATGGATGTGAAAGGGGACGAGAATGATGAATAAAGTAGTAGCTTCTGTACAACAGGCGATACAACATATAGAAGATGGGGCTGTTTTATTGGTGGGTGGCTTCGGTTTATGTGGTATCCCAGAAAATTTAATCCAAGCATTGAAGAATAAAGGGACAAAGAATTTAACGGTTGTCAGTAATAATTGCGGTGTCGATGATTTTGGGCTTGGCATCCTGTTACAAGACAAGCAGATTACGAAAATCATTGCTTCATATGTAGGAGAAAATAAAACATTCGAACAGCAATATTTAAATGGTGAGCTTGAAGTAGAGCTAACACCACAAGGAACCCTGGCTGAACGTATCCGGGCAGGTGGTGCAGGCATTCCGGCATTTTATACTGCAACAGGTGTTGGAACGCCGATTGCGGAAGGAAAAGATACAAAAGAATTTGATGGTAAAATGTATTTACTCGAGCGAGCGATTACAGGAGACTTTGCACTTGTGAAAGCATGGAAAGCCGATCGCTCTGGGAATTTAGTATTTCGTAAAACTTCACGCAACTTCAACCCGCTCTGTGCAACAGCCGGAAAAGTTACGATAGTGGAAGTGGAGGAGCTTGTAGAAGTTGGCGAGCTTGATCCTGATGAAATTCATTTACCAGGCATTTACGTGCAGCATATTGTGCACAGTGAAACTTTTGAAAAACGAATAGAACGCCGCATTGTAAAGGGGGAATCATAATGGAAGCACGCTTAAAGATTATTCGCCGTGCTGTAAAGGAAATTGAAGATGGTATGTACGTCAATTTAGGCATCGGTATGCCAACACTCATTGCGAATGAAATCCCTCCACAGTTTAATGTAATGCTTCAATCTGAAAATGGGCTTCTTGGCATTGGACCATATCCAACGGAAGAGGAAATCGATGCCGATTTAATTAATGCTGGGAAGGAAACGGTAACAGCAAGGGCTGGAGCAGCATTCTTCGATAGTGCAGAAAGCTTTGCGATGATACGAGGCGGGCATATTGATTTGGCGATCCTTGGTGGAATGGAAGTGTCGGAGCAGGGGGATCTAGCGAATTGGATGATCCCCGGAAAAGTCGTAAAGGGAATGGGGGGCGCGATGGATTTAGTAGTTGGCGCCAAAAAAGTAATCGTCATTATGGAGCATACAAATAAATACGGCGAGTCCAAAGTAAAGCGTGAATGTACATTACCGTTAACCGGTAAAGCTGTTGTTCACCGTCTAATTACAGATTTAGCTGTATTTGATTTTACTGATGGCAAGATGCAACTAGTTGAGCTTCAAGAAGATGTGACAATAGAGGAAGTAAGGGAGAAGACAGAGGCTGTATTTGAAGAAAAATTATAATAAAAAAGAAAGCGCAAAAAGTTTAGAAGCTTTTTGCGCTTTAACTTACTTCGGATATGTTTGACATACACGGCCGATTTGTCCATCTGTTAAGCGGACTTTTATGCCGTGTGGATGTGAGCTAGAGTTCGTCAATAAATCCTTTACTACGCCCCGTGTTGTCGTCCCTGTACGCTGGTCCTTTTTTAATACGATATCAACTTCCAGACCAGGGTATACATCGCTGCGATTTTTGCCGTTCATTAAATCCGTCCCTTCAACTAAACTTTCCTAAGTATAACACGTCAAAAAAAAATAACCCTACATGGAAGCAGGGTTAAAAACTATTTAGGTAAATGATTTATAAAATTGGCATAAGCAAAGCCTCGTACTTGCTCTTCACTATAATATTTGAGAAGTTCATTAATAAAGTTTTGATACATCCCTGCATGTTCAAGTCCTTCAACTTTATAATCGATTCCATCAAAATCTGAGCCTAAACCAATTAATTCTTTTCCACCAAGCGAGCAAATATAATCGATGTGACGAATTACGTCCCCCATACTCGCACGATTTGTCCCGTTTATAAATTCAGGATATAACACGATATGAATGGGCGCATTTTTTTCAATCATCGCCCGTATTTGGGCGTCGTTTAAATTGCGAACATGATCACATACAGTTTTCGCATTCGAATGGGTGGCAATGACATAGTCCGCCTGCTCTATAACATCCCAAAAGCTTTGTTCATTCAGATGAGAAACATCAGTGAAAACTTTATGCTGATTGTTAAGTTTAATAATCTCTTTACCAAACGGTGTTACGCCATGCCCATAATGGCTATGTGCTCCATCTGCTGCTTCGTTAGGGTAGTTCCAAGTGAGTCCAATTGATAATACGCCTAGCTGATGAAATGGATGCCAAATTTTTAGGTCTCCACCGAAAAAATCAACACCTTCAATTGTTAAAAATGCCCCGATTTGTCCAGGTTGAAGTGTTTCGAAATCTGCCCATTTTTTAATATGTACTACACCTTCGCGTAATACCTCATTTCGAAAGTACTCAATCTGCTTGATCGCAGTTGCGCGTTTTTCTACAAGCGAAAGCTCAGAATCAACATAAATAGCAAACGCTTGTGCTATCACATGACCTTCAACTAATTTTTCATAATTCACATCCAGGTTAGGGGAATTATGAAAGTTATATCCGTTCTTTTGCATGCGTAACAATGCATCACAGTGTAAATCAATAATCGGAATGCTCATAAGGATACCTACCTTTCTATTTTTTTAAAAAGGTGAATGACCTAAATCATTCACCTGAAAATTTCTAAGCATGATGAAGTCCTGCGAAAATGCCGCCTTTTGCGACAAGCTCTTCATACGTACCTTGTTCTTCAATGCCATTTGGTGTTACAACGAAAATATAATCTGCATCACGGATCGTAGCTAAACGGTGAGCAATAATTAATGTTGTACGGTTTTTCGCTAAATCATTTAATGACTGTTGGATAATACGCTCTGTGGCTGTATCAAGCGCAGACGTCGCCTCATCTAAAATTAAAATCGGCGGGTTTTTCAAGAACATACGCGCTATGGCAAGACGTTGTTTTTGTCCACCTGATAATTTCAAACCACGTTCACCAATCTCTGTATTAAAGCCATCTGGTAAGTTTTCGATGAACTCCAGTAAATTTGCCTGTTCAACGGCAGCTTTAATTTCCTCAAAACTCGCACCTAGTTTACCATATTCTACATTTTCCCTAATAGTTCCTGTAAATAAAAACACATCTTGTTGAACAGTACCGATTTGCCTGCGAAGTGATTGCTGCGTCAAATCACGAATATCGTATCCGTCGATTGTAATTGCCCCATCTGTAATATCGTAAAAGCGGGGAATGAGCGCACTTATCGTCGTTTTCCCTGAACCAGATGGCCCTACGAACGCAACCGTTTTGCCAGCTTCCACTTTAAAGGATAGGTCGTTTAAAACTTGCTTACTGTCCGCATACTTAAAGCTTACATTTTTAAATTCGATATTACCGTCTAAATGTTCAACAGCAATTGCGTTTGGACTATCAACAATTGTTGGTTCCTGGTCCAGCAAATCACAGAAACGTTTAAAACCGGCCATTCCTTTTGGATACATTTCCAGTAGGGCGCTAATTTTGTCGATTGGCTTAATTAGAACATTCGTAAATAAAATGAAGCTCGCAAACTCACCGGCTGTAAGGTTGTCATTAAATGAAAGCCAAGCACCCACAACAAGTACGAGTAAAGTAAGGAGACGCGTTAAAAAGTAAATGCTTGAATGCGTACCTGCCATTACTTTGTAGGCATAGATTTTCGCTTTACGAAATAATGCGTTTTGATCTTTAAAGCGAGTTGTTTCAAATTCTTCATTTGTAAATGATTTCACAACCCGAATACCTGAGAAGCTATCTTCCACACGGCCATTGACGTTCGCTATTTCACTGTACATAACGCTCCAGCCCTTTTTCATACGAGTATTGCTCCAATACATTACGGCAATCAAAAGCGGTACGAAAAACAAAATAATCGTCGCGAGTGTTGCATTAATATTGAACATAATCGTAAATGCCCCAATAAAGGTCATCATCGCAATGAATAAATCTTCCGGACCATGATGCGCAAACTCTCCAATATCAAATAAGTCATTTGTAATCCGGCTCATTAAATGACCAGTCTTCATGTTATCGAAAAACGTATACGGCTGGCGCTGTACATGGTTGAACAGCTGCTGACGCATATCGGTTTCGATATTGACTCCGAGCTTATGCCCTAAATAGTTGACGATATAGTTCATCACCGTACTTACTATATACGTCAGTAAAAGAAGGGCACTAATTTTAGTAATCATGCCCCAATCATTTGTCGGGAGGAGATCATCGATAAACCATTTTACCGCCAACGGAAACAGTAATTCCAAAATAGCTACAAAGACCGCAGAAGAGAAATCAATGATAAACAATCGTTTGTGCGGCTTGTAGTATGTAAAAAATCTTGCTAACATTTCAAGTCCTTTCTGTTCACAACTCCTAAACCGAGTGCAACATGTTGTAATAGTTTTGGTTAAATGGATTATAACATTTCTTGGGAATTTTTCGAGAGGCGAAATAATGGTTTATAAAGAGAATGTTTTTAGGCAAGTTATTTATTAATAGGAAATTAGAAATGATACACTTATAGGAAAAGAATTGAAGGTGTACGTATGAATTTTTATATTGTAATGCAAGGGCGTACATACGATGAGGCAAAGGAAAAGCAGGTCGTATGGTGCTCAATTTTAGATAATAGTGGACAAACACCACATTCTTGGGAGCGGATGAAGGAAGTAAAGAAAGGCGATGCGATTTTTCACTGTGTCAAAGGGGAAATCGTCGCAATCAGTACCGCTCAGGAAGATTGCGGGGAAGGTGTGAATCCTTTTGATCAATCAGGTGAGATGGGGCACCAATTTCCCGCAGTTTATGAGGAACTTCACTTCCCAATTTCGATAAAAGAACATTTTAATGAAATCGTGCCTTTACTCCCAGTTAAATATTCGCCATTCCAACATAATGGTGACGGTAACCAAGGTTTTTTATATCCTTGTAATGAAATGCTAGCAATCAAGCTGCTGGAGCTTATGAGTGATACAAATATTTATGAAGAAAATGAGGAGCAGCTGGAATTTGCGATTGGCCTAATAGCACAAAAAGAACGCAATACGCTGGCACCTGTATTAATTGAAACAGAAGCGGAAGCAAAGGTGAAAATCCGTAAAGGTCAGCAAAAATTTAGAAAGCAACTGATGCCATTATGGGACAATCAATGTGCGCTATGCGGTATCTCGTTACCTGGATTATTACGCGCAAGCCATTCAAAACCATGGAAAGATGCAACAAATGAGGAGCGACTTGATCCATACAACGGTATTCTACTATGTCATAACCATGATGCGTTATATGACCAAGGCTATATCGCATTTGATGGAACAGGAAAAATCCATATTTCCTCTGAAATTGAACGAATGGATTATGTGAAATACGGGATTCATGAGAAAGTGCACGTTGCAAGAGTAGAAGAGAATAAGAAATATTTCAAGTGGCATAAGCGGGAGATATTTAGAGGCAAAGAATAAACCAATAGAAAAAGCAAGGTGTGACCAAAAATTAGGTTACACCTTGCTTTATTTTATTCCTCTACTAAATAGTGGTAGATGTCATACTGGATTGGTTGTTCGAGCGCCATTTCCATTGTAACAACAGGATAATATTTTCCTTTATCTAAAATTCTTTCTGGTTTTGCAGAACTTGGATTCACAGCACATCGACCAAGGTAATAGAAATCTTTACCTTCACCATTGTCTTTTTTTACAAACAGATAAACGTTTGTCCCATTTTCAACAGAGTGAATAAGGATTTGCATTTCCTTTGATTTATCAATATATCGATTTTTTGTTGAACACCATTTAAATGTATCATCTGATAAAAATTCATCCATATAGTTTGTTTCAAGATCGTTCTCATCATTTTTATGATAATTTACGAAAATAGGAAAATCACCGTTTTTCGGACGACCACCATTTAATGTACCTTCCTCGTTCTTTTCCCAATCTAGTAGGCGGCATACTTCACGGCGGGAGTATTTTTCATATAGTTTAAAGGGTTCATGATTATTAAATTGTTTATTTTTCATTAAGGCACTTTCAAGTAAATCAATGAAGTACTGTTTGAAATTTTCGTCTCGAAGTGAAAGTTGCAATTCTTCATTAAACATATAGCGTGAATTCGATTTTATAATTAAAGGTTTATTTCCGAATTTTTTATTGTCAGCTTCTACGAAAAAGTTTAAAGAAAACACATTTTCAATGCCTTCAATTGTACCTTTATGAATATAAGCATTTCGAGATTGCAATGCTGAAAGATAGCTTTTTTCTGAAATAGATTCTTCTTCTAAAAGAAGTTGCAACAATAAAATTTCATGTATTCTCTTCCCTGATAAAAGGTCCTTTCCAATGAAAGATAGAACGGATTTTTCATAATCGGTAATTGAAGGGATATCTTCTTTCATCTTCATTAAAAAGTCATAATAGGTAGGAGTATAGCTAATAATGACTTCGGGATCTAAAGAATTTTGTTCAATAAAATCTTTAAGCATAGGAATACGTCCAATCCGATTTTTAAGCTCAGAATAGCTATCTCGTAACATTTTTAATGTCGATAAATTCGCATTATTTATCGCATCAAAAATTTGCTTCTTCGCAATCTCTTCAAAGTTAATCGTTGAAACCCCTTGAATGTAATCCGTATTTACCGTGTTGCGACGAACGTTATCTTTGTTCATCGACTTATCACCAGATAGGGCAATCGGAATTAAATAGTTATTTTTGTAGTTGCCGATAAAATCAATGATTGTTACATATTCCTTCACATTATGTTTCCGTAATCCTCGACCAAGCTGCTGAATGAAAATGATGCTAGATTGTGTTTGGCGAAGCATGACAATTTGGTTAATGAAGGGAATATCAATCCCTTCGTTAAAAATATCTACAGTTAAAATATATTCCAGCTCACCATTTTCTAATTTAGCAATCGCTTCTTCACGTTCTTCTTGAGAGTGATCACCAGTCAATGCAGTCGTTTTGTATCCACGCATATTCAGGAGGTTTGATAGGGTACGAGCTTCTTCCTTCGTACTGCAAAACATTAATCCGCGAACGCGATCCCCAGAAAATCCGTAATAAGAAATTTTTTCAATAATATGGTCAATTCGTTCACGATGAACTAACTTTTGTAAATCTGCTGTTTCATCGATGAGTTCACCATCAAGTTCATAGTCCGTCACACCGAAATAGTGGAAGGGGCAGAGCATATCTTCTTCTAATGCTGCTTGAAGGCGAATTTCATAAGCCACATTATAATCAAATAGTTCATAAATATTGAAGTTGTCTGTACGTTCCGGTGTTGCCGTCATCCCTAATAAAAATTGAGGTTCAAAGTAATTCATAATTTTTAAATACGATTCCGCACCTGCTCGATGAACTTCATCAATTAAAATATAGTCAAAATGATCTTTAGCAAATTGTTGCAAATAAGGGTCCCTTGATATTGTTTGTACGGTAGCAAATAAATAACGGGCATTTAAATCTTTTTTGTTGCCTGATAAAATTCCATAATCTTGCGGGTCACCTAATAAAATATTGCGAAAATCTTGCATCGCTTTTTTCAAAATTTGTTCACGGTGCACGATAAATAGCATGCGTTTAGGTGCAGCATTTCGAACGTCAAACGCAGATAAATAAGTTTTTCCTGTCCCAGTTGCTGAAATGATGAGGCCACGGTTCGCACCACTTTGGCGAAGGAGCTTTAACTGCTCAAGCGCGGCTACTTGCATTTTATTAGGCTGTATTTTTAAACTCTCTTTTAATGGATTCGTTACATATAAAGATGGAGAGGCTACTTTATTATTAAATTCGGGCTTCTCATAATTGATTTGGTATTGTGCAACCCATTCTTCGCTTAATGGGATCGCGCTATTCCATTGCTGTTCAAATTGATTTTTAAAATGGTTAATGACTTCACCATTTTCAAGGGAAGTTAAATAAACATTCCATTCAAAATTGGCTTTCAATGCACTATCCGTTAAGTTAGAGCTTCCAACGATTAAAGAATAATGCTGATCATGCTCGAAAATATAGCCTTTTGAGTGGAAACCTTTCACATCGGTAACGCGAACTTCTACATTTGTTAATTTGAGAAGTTCTTTAAACATTTTTGGCTGATTAAAGCTTAAAAAGGTAGAAGTTAATATGCGTCCACGAATACCTTTTTTCTGAAGGTCATACAGCATTGTTTTTATTGTCGCTAATCCACCTTCAGTAATGAATGCCACAGAAAAGGTGAACGTTTTACATGTTTTCATTTCTTGTAAAAGAGATGAAAGGACATTTTCATGTGCTTTATTGGATAATAATTTCGGTTTAAACTGTGAGGAGACGGCCTTTGTTTGATCGATAAACCCTTTATGTAAAGAGGCTTCAATTTTTTTAACTAACTGCTCCATAAAAGCACCACCTTTAAATACTTATTTTAATAACTTTTCAACGGCTGGAATATCTGCAGGTGCAAAATCTAGTTCATTGAGTGATGAACGCTTTACCCACTTCGTATCTGAATGCTCTAAAGCAACGGGGGATCCATTAACGATTTTTGCCATATATGTTTCAAGACGAACGATAAACGTACCGTAATCATAAGTAGTGTCTTCAACTTTATCACCTACAGCAATTTCACAAGTAAATTCTTCTAAAATCTCGCGTTTTAATGCTTGCTGTGGTGTTTCATCTTTCTCAATCTTTCCACCTGGAAACTCCCAATAGTTTGGTAATGACATTTGAGGGCTACGTTGTGCACAGTAAATTTCCTGTTTATCGTTTTCGATAATAGCACCAACGACATGTACTTGTTTTTTCAAAATTAATCATTCCATTCTTAATTAATAACCTAATTATAGCTTGTTTATGAGTATTTAGTAGAGGTTAATAAGGTTTAAAATAACAGTTCACTTATCCAATAGTATATACTTTTGTTTATATATGGTATTTAATTGGGCACAAGAAGGCCTCAAGATAATAATTGAATAATAAACGTAAGACCAAAAGAGGGGAGAGAATTGAAATGAAAAAATTATGTTGTTTAATATTATTTACATTTATATTAACAGCTTGTAATTCATCGGAATTGAGTATTACTGAAATTCAAAACATTCCTAATAAAGTACAAGAAAATATAAACCCTGACTATCAGCTTCAATGGATTAATAATATTGATAAGAACGCCAGCTATATTATTTTTCATTCTACTGATGATGTTACCGCGGACCTTGAAGTAGTTGATAACATATTAAACGTAAAACTGGATAGCACGGGTCAAAAAAATAATGAGTTGAAAATGTATGTATATAAACTCAATCGTGGTGATGCAGAGTTTGACACGATAAATGTGAAAGTAAACGGGCAGGATACACCATTAGATAGTCTTACGGGTTTTTAAGGAGGATAGTTTCTCCTGATTACCAAAATCAATATACAACATATTTTGAAATATGTGCCATAAGAGTAGGGGCTTATAAATGGCACTTATATATAAATAAGCCCTATCTCGATTTTGGTGATTTGTGTTATTAACTAGAAATTTGCATTGAAAAAGAATTATCATTTTCTAAATGCTCCCTCACTTCTTTCATTAACGATCATGGAAATTGCTTTTACTCGGATTTATATGAATCGTTGCCTCTCTCAATCCAGTTACGAATGTAACAACACTAACAGCAATCCTACTAGTTATTGAAAAGATAAAAAAGACATCTCACTTTTGAATAATGTGTTTGAATTTCTGATAACAACTAAGTTACCAACCGGATTTCCCTCACTTTAGGGGAGAGGGAACGGTATTTAAAAATTTATTTTTACGTGTATATAATAAGAAGAGAAAAGAAAGAATAAAAAAAGAGAAAAAAACTTTTTAAAAAGTGTTGACGTTTATTTAAATGGCGTGTATAGTTATACAAGTCGCCGAGAGAAAACGCGACAAACGAACAAAATGAACCTTGAAAACTGAACAAGCAACGTTAATGAAACAAGCTTCTTAAATGAAGCAAACAATAGATTTTAACTTT
>NZ_JACSPZ010000008.1 GCF_014836905.1 Solibacillus faecavium | reverse complement strand
AAAAGTTAAAATCTATTGTTTGCTTCATTTAAGAAGCTTGTTTCATTAACGTTGCTTGTTCAGTTTTCAAGGTTCATCGTGTTTCGTTTGTCGCGTCATCTCTTGGCGACTCACTTATAGTAACATCCTCTTGTTATATCCGTCAACACTTTTTCATAAGTTTTTAATAGAATCGTGTTTAAAACAATCGGAAAGTGGGTAGTTAATCATGTTTAAAACGTTGGTATCACTAATTTTATGCTTATTTCTGGTATTCATTTATTTTGATGAAAAAAGTAGTATTATGCCTGTATTTCAATTAACAGAGACTCCAGCAATCATTACAAAAGGTCAATTCGGTAAAAGTGTAATCATTGAACTCAGTTATTCTCATAAAGGTTTGGAAGAATGGGTTACAAACCTGAAAGAGCCTTATCCACTTTTTTTAGCAGATAGTGATTGGCTATTACGAAGTCCTGATTTAGTAAAAGTATTAATAGAAAAGAATATTAGAGTTGGTCTACTCGGTTCTACAAGTGATCAATATGTCGATGAAGCACTTTTAAATAAACAGCTCGCTATTTACGAAAAAACATTTTACAAAAAGCCACTATGGTTTGCGACCGCTGATTACAAAATGGAAGATTCTATGCAATCAGCTTTACATCAACTTGGCATTAACATAATTGCTCCAACAGAAACCTTTCCTATAGTAGAAAGTAAAATTCCTGAAGGTTCATTTGTAAGTATTCCTTTACATCGTGAGGAGAATGTCTCTTTTGATGCCATTAAACAATTTATGAATGAGCATATTTTTGTTTCAATTGAACAAAATATATTTGGTTATGAAATTTCTACAAAACGATTCCCATAATAAATATGAATCTATGTCTACTATAAAATAACAATGGGCCGTCACAAACGCTTATGTTTGTGACAGCCCTTTCTATTTAAGCTTTTGCAGTAGTATGCGACTCTTTTCTTGCTTTGCGACGTTCTTCCAATTTTTTTCGATCGGCTTCAGATTGTGCATTATACTTTGGCAACATTAAAATTTGGTATGCATTAACTGCCACTAACGGGAACAATAATAGTGCAACATATACGTCAATGTTATCCTGGCGGCCCATTAAAGCGATAATCCACTCTAATGAAGTTACAACAATCATAAAGAACATTGTGGAGATTAAGACATGTGGCTTTTTCGTCATTTTTATTTTCTTTACTGCCGTTAATATGGCCGCTCCGACTAAAACTATAAGTAAAAATCCGTAAATCAGCCAATCCCCCATTGTACTAGCTCCTGGGGCAAAGCGGAAAATCACAATATCGACTAAAACTATAATGATCAATAACATTTGTATCCAGTTCCAAAGCGTTAATGATCTAAATATATTAACACCAACTTGATGTAACGTTAAATAAGCAAAAAACCCTGCTTGGGCCATCACACTCATCGTCATACCTAAAACGATATTCCAAATAACCGCAGCCAGAAATTCCGAAATTTCCCCGTTCGCTAAATATGGTTGGTAAAAGTCCCAACGAATAATTAACGAGGCAACTGCATTCACTAAACCACCAATTATCAATGCCCAAAAAGCAAATTTAACCCAGTTTCGTATCGTCACGAACAATTCCCCCATTTTTTAATATACTTGTATATTTTATCAATTCGATTTGAAAAAAGCGACCTCTACTAAAAGTTGTTACATATATTTTGTTAAATTGTGAACAATAAACGAAAGCGCTTAAGTGAAGAAAGGAAGGAAGAAATAGTGAAACGTTTAATAATACTTGCCTTTTCCATCATTCTAATTGCTGGTTGTAACGATTCCAAATCAACGACGCTTTCTTATGACGAAGTAAAGAAAATTATGGTTGATGCTATCCAAACAGAAGATGGAAAAAAGGCGATCCGACAAATATTTGAAGATAAGAGCTTCCGGGAGCTGCTTATTTTAAATACCGAGGAAGTAAAAAAGGCGACCGAGGAAACAATGCTGTCAAAAGAAGCCATGGATTTTTGGGTAAAAACATTTGAAGACCCTAAGTTTAAGGAGAACTTCGCAAAAAGTATGCAGGATCAACAAAAGGATTTAATGAAAAACCTATTAAACGATTCTGCGTACCAAGAAGCTTTAACATCATTTTTTGGACAGCCGGATATGCAAAAGCAACTGGAATCAATTATGAAAGGTGCTGTAATGCGTAAGGAACTGGAAAAAGTGGTGACCGAAACAATAGAGAACCCTCTGATGCAGTCAAAATGGGAAGAGCTGATTAAAAAAAGCGGTGAAGGTTCTTCGTCTGAAAAAGAATCCGGATCTGGTGGTGGAGGTGGATCTGAGAAGGGAAGTAGCGAAGAAAAAAGCGGTGGCGGATCATAATAAAACAACCAGTTGTTCCATTTTGGGACAACTGGTTGTTAATATAAGCTTATTTATTTAATGCCGATACAATCTCTTCAGCAATTTTCAAGTAAATCTGACCTGTAGGGTGATTCTCTGCATAGATAGATGGCGCAAAATCTTCTTCAGTCCAATCTGGTTGACCTAACGGAATTTGACCAAGTAGCTTAGAACGTAATTCTTCAGCTAGCTTTGGACCGCCGCCTTGACCGAATACAAATTCCTTTTCACCAGTTTTGCTTTCATACCAAGCCATGTTTTCGATAACACCTAAAATCTCATGATTCGTTTGTAATGCCATTGCACCTGCACGAGCTGCTACAAATGCTGCTGTTGGGTGTGGCGTTGTAACAACAATTTCCTTTGAAGCCGGTAGCATCTGGTGAATATCAAGTGCTACGTCCCCTGTTCCTGGCGGTAAATCTAATAGTAGATAATCCAATTCGCCCCACTCTACATCACGGAAGAACTGGTCTAGTACTTTTCCAAGCATAGGACCGCGCCATACAATTGGTGCATTATTTTCTACGAAGAACCCCATTGAAATAACTTTTACACCTAAACGCTCAACTGGATATATACGATCTTCTTTTACAACTGGCATTTCCGTTACACCCATCATATCTGGAACAGAGAAGCCATAAATATCTGCATCGATTAATCCTACTTTTTTTCCTAAGCGCGCTAAAGCAACTGCCATGTTGACAGATACAGTCGATTTCCCTACGCCACCTTTACCAGAAGCAATTGAGATAAATTGCACACTTGATAATGGTGATAATATATCCTGTGCCTGTGACTCCGTCGCTTGTCCACGGAATGATTGTAAAACTTCTGCTGGTAATTCTTCAAAACGAATCCCCACTGAAGCCGCGCCGTTTTCTTTTAACACTTCTACAATTTTCATTTGTAGTGTCATTTGTTCCGGCGTATTTACCTTTGCAATTGCAATACGAACACTAACATGCCCTTTTTCTGCTTTAATTGAAACGTTTGTTACACCTTTTGTTTCTGCTAATGTTTTATGTAAAAACGGATCCTGTAATTCGCCCAATAGTTCTCGAACTTGTTGTTCATTTAGCACATCAAACACTCCCCTGAATGAAATATCCATTGTTAGTATATCATACTAGTCCCGTATTGCTATTACATGTTGCCTAGTCAAATTTCACATGAATATAATTTTCGATTCCACGCGCAATTGCAAATGCCATCTTATCCTGATAACTTTCAGTAGCAAGCAAGTCCCTTTCTTCTTCATTGCTTAGGAAACCCGTTTCTACCAATACTGCAGGTATTTCCACCTTCTTTAGTAAATAAACATTTTTAATCGATAATGCTTCCCTGTCTGTATTTTCCATCGTAGTACGAATGGATTGTTGAACAGCCTGTGCGAGTGCTTCACTCTTTTCATGTCCTTCATGATGATAAAACACTTGGGCTCCTCTCCATTTACTATTTGGAATTGCATTTGCATGAATCGTAATAAATATATCCGGCTCATGTGATTCCACTAATGTTTCACGTAGGAAAATATCCTGTTTTTTACGCTCACGAAGTGTTGGAAATGTCTCCTTTGGTGCATGTTCACTTAGTACATCTCCATCTGTTGAACGCGTTAATATTACTTCTGCCCCTAAACGTGTCAATTGACGAGCTACTTTTTTTGTAATTGCCAATGTCACATCTTTTTCGATTACATCACCATTTGAAGCACCACCATCAATACCTCCATGACCAGCATCCAATACAATTTTCAACCCACCTAATGGCTCGGGTAAAAAAAATCGCCGGTCGGAAGCATTTGTTTCATATACAACGACTAGCATCGAACAAAAAATAACGAATATAAGTGCAAGCCAACGCTTCATAAAAACACCGCCCTTTTTGCCTACTATACGCAAAAGAGGGGGCGTTTATTACCTCGATTAATTGGCCATTAGCTGATTTTGAAGCGTTGCATAAAATCCTTTGGCATTAATTAAAGAATCGTGATTGCCTTGCTCTAAAATTTGTCCATCTTTAATGACGAGAATTTGATCGGCGTTTTCTATCGTCTTTAAACGGTGTGCAATAACAAAACTTGTACGACCTTTCATTAAATTATTCAACCCTTTTTGAATATGAACTTCAGTCATCGTATCAACGCTCGAAGTTGCTTCATCTAAAATTAAAATATCTGGATCCTCCAAAATCGCACGTGCAATGGCAATAAGCTGACGCTGCCCTTGACTTAAGTTTAAGCCGCCACTTGATAACACTGTATCGTATTGCTCTGGCAAGTACTTGATAAAATTATGTGCATAGGCAATTTTGGCCGCCTGTTCAACTTCCTCGTCTGTAGCATTCAACTTGCCGAAACGAATATTTTCACGTACCGTCCCGGAAAATAAATACGTCTCCTGTAGGACTACCCCGACATGATCCCGAATATTATTCATTTTGTAATGCGTAATCGGCTCATCATCCAGTAGTATTCGGCCTCCTGTTGCATCGTAAAAACGTGTAAGCAATTGAATAATGGTCGTTTTTCCTGAACCGGTTGGACCAACAATCGCTATTGTTTCCCCGGCTTTCGCTTTAAAGTTGATGCCGCGCAGTACTGGTTTCCCTGACTCATACGCGAATTTGACATTTTCAAAAGTGACATCCCCTTTAAACTGAGGTTTTTCTTTTGCATGCTCGATGTCTTCTATTTCCCTTACTTCATCTAATACTTCAAATACTCGCTCAGAACCAGCAATTGCTGACTGGAATGTATTTAATAAGTTTGATAGCTGATTAATTGGACGGAAAAACTGGCGTGTATATGTAACAAACGATGCGATAACCCCAATCGTAAGTCCACTCGTTACCGCCATAACTGCACCTGTCCCAATTACTAAACTTAATCCTAGGTTATTCATGAAGTTATTAACTGGACCCATGAACCCGGAAATAATATCTGCCCGCATTGCAGAACCACGTAGTCTTTCGTTCGCTTCTTTAAATTCTGCCAGCGTTGATTTTTCTTTACCGAACAGTGTAATAATATCTGCATTAGAAATCGTCTCTTCAATGTAGCCATTTAAATTACCTAGATCCCGTTGACGCGCTTTATAGTTTACACTGCTTCTTTTTATAATCTGTTTCGTAGCGAACACGATAAGCGGGATGATAATAAGTGTGACAAGTGCTAAACGCCAATCCAAATAAAATAGCGCAAATGCCGTACCAACAATGGTTAAAAAGCTCGATACAATTTGAATAACACTTTGCGACAATGCTGCATTTAAATTTTCAATATCATTTGTCATCCGACTCATTAAATCACCCTGTTGCTTTTTATCATAAAAAGCTAATGGTAGTGATTGATATTGCTCAAAAAGCTGTTGACGTAAACGGCGAATGGTCTTTTGTGATACACGTATCATTACAAATGTTTGAATCCACGTTAGTAAAGATGATGCGATATACACCCCTGCCAAAACCAGCGCCATACGAATTGATCCTGATATATCAAGCTTTATAATATAGTCATCAATTGTCTTACCTATTAAAAATGGACCGACTAAACTTAAAAGCGTACTTATAATTACAAAAATAACAACACTAATTAGTTCAACCTTTTGAATACGTAAATAACTCCATATACGAAGTAATGTCTCTTTTTGATTTTTCGGCTTCACAACAGGACCGGTAAATCGCCCTCCTGGATGGCCCATCGGATTTGGTGGTCCCCCTTGTTGTTTATTCACTTAAGGTCACCCCTTTTTCCGCTTGTGTTTTTGCCATTTCATTATATAACTCGCTCGTCTTTAATAATTGCTCATGCGTCCCTTTGGCAATTATTTTCCCGTCATCCATTAAGAGAATTTGATTGGCATGTCGAACTGAGGAAATTTTAGATGAAACGATAAATTTTGTCGCCCCGGCAAACTGTTCATCAATTGCCTGCTGAATAGCCTTTTCGGAAATACTATCAACTGCACTCGTCACATCATCCAACACTAAAATATTCGGTTTGCGTATAAATGCTCGTGCCATTGCCAGCCGTTGCCTTTGTCCACCCGATAAATTCGTTGCCCCTTGTGTTAGCACATGCTCTGTCCCTGCCTCAAGTCTATCAACAAATTCTCTCGCATTCGATGCTTGCAATGCTTGTAAAATTTGTTGCTCTGTTGCCTCTGACTTTCCATATTGAAGGTTCTCAGCTATTGTTTTTGAAAACAAGGTCGCCTTTTGAGGAGCGAATCCTATTGACTGGCGTAGATGTTCAAGCCCGTATTGTCCTATTGGTATCCCATCAATTTTTATCACACCACTATCGACATCAAACAATCTTGGAATCATCTTGACTAACGTGGATTTCCCGCTCCCTGTCATTCCTAGAATGCCAACCGTTTCACCGGCATTTACATGGAAACTAATATTTTTAAGTACTGATTCCGTTCCTTTTAAATAAGAGAAGCTGACATTTTCAAAACTAACACTACCTTGAATCTTATGTGACTCTGGTACGGAAGGATTTGTAAATTCTATTTTTTCCTCCAATACTTCTACAATACGCTCTGCACTCGGAACTGCACGTGCAAGCTGTACAAGAACCATTGAAGAACTCATCAGCCCTTGCATGACCATCATTAAATAGTTAATAAAGGCTAAAATAACACCTACTTGTAAGGTATTATTATCTACCTTAATGGCACCCATCCATAATGCTGCAACAATTCCCATATTCACGACAAACATCGTCAATGGAGCTAGCACACCAATAATTTGATCTGCTGACATAGAGCGTTTCATTAATTGTGTATTAATGTCTGTAAACTGATCAATTTGATGATTTTTTCGGTTATAAGCCTTAATAACCCGAATACCAGCTAAATTTTCTTGAACCTTTGTATTTACTACGTCGACTACCAACTGAACTTTATGGAAAAGCTTGCCTGACAGTGCTGTGAAGTAATACATACAAAACGCTAAAATCGGTACTACTACCATCAAAATCGGAAATAGTTCCCGCGCTGTAATAAATACAATAACAATAGCCCCGATAAACATCATTGGACCACGAACAAATATTTTAAGCAGCATCGTTAATGCACGCTGAAGCATTTCAATATCACTCGTTAAATTCGTAACAAGTTTTCCGAGTGTAAATTTGTCTTTACTACTATTTGAAAAATAAGTAATCGTTTCATACAAATCATGACGAAGATCCGTTGAAAAATTAACTGCGGTTCGTGAGGCATAAATCGAACATCCAATCCCACCTATCAAACCGATTAATGATGTAATAATCATTAAACCAAAACTTCTTAGTATAAATACCGTATCGTTTTCAGCAATCCCATCGTCAATAATATGCTGTAAAATTGTTGGCTGTAACAAATCCATACTTACTTCGACTATCATCATTATCGGTGCAATGATAGCAAACAGAATATATGGTTTTATATATTTTGATAATTTCCCTACTGCCTGCATTAAATTCGTTCACTTCCTTATGGGAATCCAAATTAATTTTCTTGTGGATCTTCTAATATTTCATTTAGCTGAAACAACTCTAAAAAGTCATTCATAATAGCTTCCGTTGCTTTTAATTCGCCTGCGATAACTGGATGAATAGTTTGCAGTTCTTTAGATTCCAATTGATTTATTAATGTAGCGCGCTTTGATTCAAGCTGGCGATAAAATACAATTGCACGACCTCGACGGAAAGTTTGGGCACCTCTTCGGCGAGTGCCACACTCGATATCCTTACGTCGTCTACCGCTACCTTCTGATTTCATGAAATTCCTCCTTAGTATATGAATATAATCGTATCTTATTGTATACGAACGTATACAATATTGCTATTTATCATAAATTATTCATAATATTCTGTAAAATATGCCCCCTCTAAGTAGAGTATATAGTAGAATAAAGTTAGATATTGTTCGAATCAATTTATTAATATTTGTTAAGGGGTGGTTGCTATGAATCCAAAGCTACAAGCAATTGTAGACTCGATTGACTTTTACCAATCTACATATCCTGAAGATGCATGCATACTTATATTTGATACGGAAAAGGTGATCGGATACAAAAAGGGGCGTAACATTGATTTAAACATTCAATTAGGGGAATCAGTTGAAAAGCATCATCATACGACGAGTGTCCGTGCTCTGAAAAGTGGAAAATTTCTTCGTGAAGAGCGTAGTGCAGAAGGATTTGGCTTCCCATATATCGCATCTTCTGTGCCAATATATGAGCAGGGCGAAGTAATTGGTGTTGTAACAGGTGTTATCTCCAATTACCGGGTGAGTAATATGCGATTTGTAGCAACAGAGCTTTCTGGAGCTGTCGAAGAAATGTCCGCGACTACAGAACAATTAGCAAATGCCAGCAGCGATGTGTCTAAGCGCGTCGAAGAACTATCCGTTTTCGCAGAGCAAATGCATAAAAATATTATAGAGATTAATTCAATTGTGGGTGCGGTAAAAGATATTGCTATGCACTCAAAAATTTTAGGGTTAAATGCCTCTATTGAAGCTGCCCGTTCAGGCGAACATGGTAAAGGCTTTGCAGTCGTAGCAAAAGAAATACAGAAAATGGCCCAAAACAGTACGGACAGTGCAGATAAAATTGCACAACAACTTATTGATATTACTAATTCCATTGAATATATTAATACGTACACGAATCAAATTTCTACATTTACCGAAGAGTATACTGCGAGCATGCATGAAATGAGCAGTGCGTACGGAAGTATAAATGAAATGGGCGAAAAACTTTTAGAGCTAGATAATATTGAAAAATAACTTTGACTTATATATTTAAATAAACTAGTAAACCCTTTCCCGAAAAATATTGGGGAAAGGGTTTTGTTATGGGAATTTCTAATTTCATTTTAAATTTAAATGATTAAAAGTGACCTTACCTTCACTAGATTAGTTATAACTATTCGGATACGTCGTTAAAAAACACAGAAAAACCCTTTCTCGGAACAAGTCCTGAGAAAGGGTTTTGTAATTTCGCAAAATAGTAATCGTAAAGATTAACGTTTTGAGAACTGAGGTGCACGACGAGCGCCGCGTAAACCTGGTTTTTTACGTTCTTTCATACGAGAATCACGAGTTAATAGACCTGCAGCTTTTAAAGCTGGACGGAAGTCTGGATCAACTTGTAATAATGCACGAGCGATACCGTGACGGATTGCTCCAGCTTGACCTGTGAATCCACCACCGTTTACGTTAACGTGAACGTCATAAGAACCTTTAGTTTCTGTAGCTACTAATGGTTGGTTGATAATTAAGTGTAAAGTTTCGTATGGTAGGTAATCTGCAATTTCACGATTGTTGATTACTACTTTACCTTCGCCTGGTACTAAACGTACGCGAGCAGTTGAGCTTTTACGGCGACCTGTGCCGATGTATTGTACTTGTGCCAAAGTTATTTCCTCCTATTATAGTTTATTAACCACGTAGCTCGTAAGCTTCTGGTTTTTGTGCAGCATGTGGATGTTCAGAACCAGTGTAAACGTTCAGTTTAGTGAACATTTGACGACCTAAAGAGTTCTTTGGAAGCATACCCTTAATTGCTAGTTCAAGCATTTGTGTTGGGTATTTTTCTTTCATTTCTCCAGCTGTACGTTGTTTTAAACCACCAGCGAATTGAGTGTGACGGTAGTAAATTTTCTTTTGTAATTTGTTACCTGTTAACTCAATTTTATCAGCGTTGATGATGATCACGTGATCTCCTGTATCAACGTTTGGTGTGAAAGTTGGTTTATGTTTACCACGTAAGATAGAAGCTACTTCAGAAGCTAAACGACCTAATGTTTGGCCTTCTGCGTCAACTACTAACCATTTACGTTCTACTTCTTGACCTTTAGCCATGAAAGTTGTGCGCATGTTTGTATCCTCCTAATCGATATGAATTACCGTTATTTTTCATTATATACACTATATAAGTTTCGGGGCTTATTATTGTGGTGGTAATGAAAATACCATACATCATCATATAATGTATCGCGTTTAAAGTCAAGATATTTAATTGAACACCTGGAGAGGTTGTTAATCCTTTTCCCACGGCTATTTTTCTCGTATTTTTACATAATCGTACAAAAAATTTTCAAAAAATATATAAATTATTTATAAAAAACTTGCTCTAAATATAAACCGTGCGCTGGGGCAGTCTTACCTGCCAAAGAACGATCCTTCGAAGCAATCATCTGGGGTAACGAACTTATTTCCCTTCTCTCTGTTCCTACTTCCCATAACGTACCCGCTATAATCCGGACCATATTGTACAGGAAGCCATTCCCGCTTATTGTCATATGCAATTCCTCACCATGCCAATTAAGCTCTAATGCATTGACTACACGCACCTTATCAACCACACTCGTATTCGCCGCGCAAAAACAGCTAAAATCATGCTTTCCTATAATAGCTTGAGCCGCATCTCGCATTGATTCAATATCGGGTTTTATCCCATTAGTCTCAACTGCATAATGACGTCTAAAAGGACTTTGAATCATGCTACAATCCCAAATGTACCGGTAACGCTTTCCTAGTACATCATAGCGTGCATGAAAATCATCCTTTACTTGCTCTACTTGCATTACTCGAATATCACGTGGTAACTGCACATTTAAAGCCTTTTGATATTTTTCTAGCGGTATGGATAAAGGTGTATCGAAGTGAATCACTTGACCTGTTGCATGGACACGCGCATCCGTACGTCCACTTGCTGTAATTTTCACCTGATTTCCTTTATGCATCGTAGCTAATACCTTTTCAATTTCAAGCTGTACTGTACGCTCTCCCGGCTGAACTTGATAACCAGCAAATGCCGTACCATCATAGCTTATTGTTGCTTTTAATCTGACCATTTCAATACCCCTCTTAACCTCGTAGCATCCACAGCAGGACCGCCATTATTACTAGTGCGATTAAAATTATCGTATCTTTTGCATGCCATTTTAACAAACGATACTTCGTACGACCTTCGCCTCCACGATAGCCACGTACTTCCATGGCCGTTGCAAGATCCTCTGCTCGTTTAAATGCGCTAATAAACAGCGGCACTAGCAATGGTACCACAGCCTTTAGACGATCTTTAATCGGTCCCGCACTTAAATCTGAACCTCGTGCCATTTGTGCTTTCATAATTTTATCTGTTTCATCCATTAATGTTGGAATGAAACGCAGTGAAATAGACATCATGAGTGCTAGCTCATGCACAGGCAGCTTCAACTTCTTAAATGGGTTTAACAGGACCTCTAAGCCATCTGTAATGGAAATAGGGGATGTTGTTAGCGTTAAGATGGATGTCATAAAGACGAGCATTAAAAAGCGCAGTGAAATATACACACCTTGGCGCAAACCTTCTTCATAAATTTTCATAAAGCCAAGGTCAACGAGTACAGGACCTTCTCTCGTCATAAATAAATGCAATATGAGTGTAAAGAGCATTAAAAATATAACCGGCTTTAATCCATTAATTAAAAAGTAAAGTCGAATTTTTGAAAGCAAAATTACGATTAAGGTAAAGGCTAATAGTATTCCGTACGTCAACGTATTATTGGCCAAAAAGACAACAATAATAAATGCAAATACAAAGAGCAGCTTTGAACGTGGGTCAAGCATATGAACAAATGAATTCCCCGGAATATATCGGCCAAAAATCATTTTTTCCATCATTGTCCTTCACGCTCCTTAGGAATCGCTTGTCCGATTTCAAATGCAAGCTCTTCTTCAGTTAAGCAAACTTTTGATAATGATTTGTCCATCATTTTCTCTACTTGCCGCTGGAAACGGACAATGCGTGGTGGTTCTAAACGAAATTGCGCAAGTGTTCTGCTGTCACCGAAGATTTCTCTTGGATTGCCATTCAACACACATCGACCTTCATGCATGATGGCAATTGAATCCGCATAACGTGCTGCATCTTCCATACTATGTGTAACAAGAATCGTTGTTAAACCTCGTTGTTTATGTAACTCATAAAATAAGTCCATAATCTCCTTTTGCCCTCGAGGGTCAAGACCAGCAGTTGGTTCATCCAAAACAATTACTTCAGGATCCATTGCTAAAACCCCTGCAATTGCTACTCGACGCATCTGTCCCCCTGACAAATCGAACGGAGATTTTTCAAGGATATCCTCAGGCAACCCTACAAGCGAGATTAATTCACGTGCGCGCTTTTCTGCTTCTTCCTCTGAAACTCCGAAATTCATCGGACCAAACATAATATCCTTTAATACGGTCTCCTCAAATAGCTGATGCTCTGGAAACTGAAAGACGATACCAACTTTCTGCCTTATTGATTTCAAATCTTTCGCCTTTTTCCCAGCTTCAATTAACCGGTCTCCGATTTTCACCGTACCGCTCGATGGCTTTAGTAGACCATTAAAATGAAGGAGGATTGTTGATTTACCTGATCCTGTATGTCCGATGATTGCCTGAAATGTTCCACTTTTAATTGTTAAGTCAACCTCATGTAAAGCTTGTTTTTCAAATGGAGTGCCTTTTGCATAGGCATAGCTTACTTGTTGAAGTTGGATGTCCATAAATCATTCACCAGCTCTTCTTCTGTCATATGTTGCCCTACAAGCTGTACTCCCTGTGCTTGTAGTAGCTTAGTCATCTTCATGGCAAAAGGCATATCCAGACCAAACTGCAGAAGTTTATCTCCTAATGAAAAAATTTCTGCAGGCGTACCTTCTTCATACTTTTTACCATCATTCATAAAAATAATACGATCCGCCAAAAGTGCCTCTTCCAAATCATGTGTAATCGCCAAAACAGTTAAGTCAATTTCTTTTCTTAATGTTTCAACGAGCGTCAACACTTCTTCACGACCTTGAGGATCCAACATCGAAGTCGCTTCATCCAATATTAGAATTTGAGGATGCATTGCTAAAGCCCCAGCAATCGCTACACGTTGCTTCTGCCCTCCTGATAAATGATGTGGCTCATGATTAATGAACGCCTCCATTTTAACTTGTTGAAGTGCATCCTGTACCCGCTGAACCATCTCTTTATGCGGTACACCGTTATTTTCAAGAGAGAAAGCTACATCGTCCTGCACAGTAGCACCAACAAACTGATTATCTGGGTTTTGAAAGACAATCCCAATTTGCGAACGGATGTCCCATAGGTTTTCTTCTGTTAGAATATTATGTTTTATGCGGACTTCCCCTTGCTGAGGTAATAGTAAGCCGCTCATTAATTTTGCCATTGTCGACTTTCCAGAACCATTGTGTCCAACTATTGTAATCCATTCACCTTTGTTAATTGCAAAGGAGACATCCTCTACAGCGTTTCGTGCATTTGGTTCATCGGGCGTATATGAAAATGTTACATGATTAAATGATAAAATCTCATTCATACTCAGCTATTCTCCCCTTTGCCTTGAATGTATTACACATATATAAATAGGTAGTTAAAATTTCCCAGGAAATTATACATATATAAAAATAAAGCACGTTCTCAAACAAGTTCAGCTTTATGCCACCTATTTAAACGTACTTTATGTTTGCATATGTATGAGGAATGTAGGGGCTCAATCCTAGTATTCCATAAATAAAAAAGCGCGCACCTCATTCAGAGAAATGCGCTTGTCGTTACATTTACAAAATTTACGGGTGCTCAAGCCCGGAAATTCATTGAATGAGGTGCGGAGAGCTAAACGAGACGCCAGTAGTTGACTACTCCGCTCATCATAACGCTCAGCTTAATTATTGTCGTATAAAATCACAAAACCTATGAAAAAAGAGGGGTGCATGGGTTCAACCGGTGAACCGGACACCCCTCTTCACCTATTTCGTTAGAATTAAACTAATTCGATAACTACTACTGGTGCGCCGTCTCCACGACGAGGACCTACTTTAAGAATACGAGTGTAACCACCTTGACGCTCCGCATAACGAGGTGCGATATCATCAAATAATTTTTGAAGTGCGAAAACAGTTTTTTCTTCTTCGCCTTCTCCAACTGTTACTAACTCACGACGGATGAATGCTGCCGCTTGACGACGAGCGTGTAAATCACCGCGTTTACCTAAAGTAATCATTTTCTCAACTGCTTTACGAGTTTCTTTAGCGCGCGCTTCAGTTGTTTCGATGCGCTCGTTGATGATTAAATCAGTAGCTAAGTCGCGTAGTAATGCTTTACGTTGAGAACTTGTACGACCAAGTTTTCTGTAACCCATGGACGTTTCCCTCCTTTTAAATATATCTGATCTAGCTAAATTTTATAATTTTTCGCTTAGTCTTCTTTACGTAATCCTAAACCAAGCTCTTCTAACTTATGCTTAACTTCTTCAAGAGACTTACGACCAAGATTACGTACTTTCATCATATCGTCTTCAGACTTATTAGCTAACTCTAATACCGTATTGATACCAGCGCGCTTTAAGCAGTTGTAAGAACGAACAGAAAGATCAAGTTCTTCGATAGTCATCTCTAATACTTTTTCTTTTTGATCTTCTTCTTTTTCGACCATGATTTCAGCAGTTTGTGCCTCGTTCGTCATGCCTACGAAGATATTTAAGTGTTCAGTTAAAATTTTCGCTCCAAGTGAAATCGCCTCTTTAGGACCGATGCTTCCATCTGTCCATACATCAAGTGATAACTTGTCGTAGTCAGAATTTTGTCCAACACGAGTGTTCTCTACTTGGAAGTTGACGCGTGAAACTGGAGTGTAAATAGAGTCGATCGGGATCACGCCGATAGGAAGATCCTCACGTTTGTTTTGATCAGCAGGAGTATAACCACGGCCACGTTGTGCGTACATACGCATACGTAAATGACCGTTTTTTGCGATTGTTGCGATATATAAATCTGGGTTTAATATTTCTACATCACTGTCATGTGTAATGTCAGCTGCAGTAACCGTTCCGTCACCCTTTACATCTATCTCAATGACTTTTTCTTCGTCCGAGTAGATTTTTAAAGCTAGCTTTTTCACGTTTAAGATAATTGAAGCAACATCTTCTACAACGCCTTCTACAGTTGAGAATTCGTGTAGTACGCCGTCAATTTGAATTGACGTTACAGCAGCTCCAGGTAATGAAGACAGAAGGATACGACGTAAAGAATTTCCCAAAGTATTACCATAACCACGTTCAAGCGGTTCTACAACAAACTTGCCGTATTTGGCATCTTCGCTAATCTCCACTGTTTCAATCTTTGGTTTTTCAATTTCGATCATTCCAATTTACCCTCCTTCAAAACATCTAATGTATAGGTTCTTATCATCATAGTTGTTAATCTAAGATAGACTAAAAAATGCACAAGACTTTTGTACAAAGTAACATGATGTACATAGAAGTACAAAATTATACTTCTAAGATGCACCCATTACACGCGACGACGTTTTGGCGGACGGCAACCGTTATGTGGAACTGGAGTAACGTCTTTAATAGCAGTTACTTCTAATCCAGCAGCTTGAAGTGCACGAACTGCAGCTTCACGACCAGAACCAGGACCTTTAACTGTTACTTCAATGTTTTTTAAACCATGTTCCATTGAAGTTTTAGCAGCTGTTTCAGCAGCCATTTGAGCTGCGAATGGAGTTGATTTACGTGAACCACGGAAACCTAAAGCACCAGCTGAAGACCAAGATAATGCGTTACCTTGCATATCAGTGATCGTTACGATTGTATTGTTGAATGTAGAACGGATGTGAGCAACACCAGATTCGATGTTCTTTTTCACACGACGTTTACGAGTTTGTTGTTTACGAGCCATGTTAAGAAGGAACCTCCTTTACTTAATTATTTTTTCTTGTTCGCTACAGTTTTACGAGGACCTTTACGCGTACGCGCATTGTTTTTCGTATTTTGACCACGAACAGGTAAACCACGACGGTGACGGATACCACGGTTTGAAGCGATTTCCATTAAACGTTTGATGTTTAAAGAAACTTCACGACGTAAGTCACCTTCTGTTTTGTATGAATCTAATTGTTCACGAATTTGGTTTAATTGATCTTCTGTTAAGTCTTTAACGCGAGTATTTTCGTCAATACCTGCACCTGCTAATACTTTTTGAGAAGTAGTTTTACCAATACCGTAAATGTAAGTTAATGAAATTACAACGCGTTTGTCGCGAGGAATATCAACACCAGCAATACGTGCCATTCGTTAGTGCACCTCCTTGATTAATTATCCTTGTTTTTGTTTGTGTTTAGGATTTTCACAGATTACCATTACTTTACCGCGTCGGCGAATTACTTTACATTTTTCGCAGATCGGTTTCACAGATGGTCTCACTTTCATCTAACCTAACCTCCTTAATAGTCCGGAGTGCAAAAGATTATTTAAAACGGTATGTGATACGACCGCGAGTTAAATCATAAGGAGATAACTCAATAGTAACCTTATCTCCAGGTAGGATACGGATAAAGTGCATACGGATCTTTCCAGAAACGTGTGCTAGCACAGTGTGCCCATTTTCTAATTCTACCTTAAACATCGCGTTTGGCAAAGTCTCAACAACTGTCCCTTCGACTTCAATTACATCGTCTTTCGCCATCTTCTCGTCTCCCTTCTATATGCTAATATCAAAAAACTCATGCGAGCTCTTGCAACTGTTTCTCCTGATTAAGAAGCAACTCGTTCCAACATATGTTTTGGATTGCATGAGAGATGTACAATAAGACGCTCGTCTGGTTTCGCTTCACACAATCCATGGAAACAGTCCTTATAATAAGGAACCGCATCCCTTATGTTAACACGATAGCCGGAATGTCTTGATGAGAGATTCATACCCGTTACACAGATGCTTCCACGAAACCCATTATACGTTACAAAGATGTCATCACACGAATTTTGTGCTCAACCCTTATAGTATATACCGGGCACAATATGCTTTTGCAACTCTCAAAAAATTATGTTTCGTTGTTGCCTCCGCATGAATACCGCGGAAGCTGTCTAGCGCCCGGACGGATATCAGCTGCGGCTGCCCTGCAATAGAGCATCAAGATCAGCAAATACTTTAGAAATTTCTTGCTGTCCATTAATATTTTTAAGTACTCCCTTTGCTTCATAAAAATCAAGTAAAGGTTGTGCTTGGTTCATATTTACTTCAAGACGGTTTGTAACAGTTTCAGGATTATCATCCGCACGTGTATATAACTCGCCGCCATCTTTATCACATTTGCCTTCCTCTTTTGGAGGATTAAACACTAAATGATACGATGTACCACAAGTCTTACATATACGACGTCCACTTAAACGTGCGATTAATTCTTCTTTTTCAACTTGAACATTAATTGTATGCTCAACTGGACGACCTAATTCATCAAGGATGCTATCTAAAGCTTCTGCTTGAGGAACTGTACGTGGGAATCCATCTAATAAGAATCCTTTTTCGCAGTCATGTTGTGAAAGACGTTCACGAACAATACCAATCGTTACTTCATCCGGCACTAATGCGCCTTGATCCATAAACGATTTTGCCTTTAAACCTAATTCAGTACCATCTTTAATAGCGGCACGGAACATATCGCCTGTAGAAATATGAGGGATTGCGTACTTCTCAACAATTTTGTCAGCCTGAGTACCTTTACCGGCACCTGGAAGACCCATTAAAACGATATTCATACGTAATAGTCCCCTTTACAACATAAGCCGGCAAGGAAACGTAAATGTTTCCTAAACCTGCATTATTTCATAAATCCTTTATAATGGCGTTTTACTAATTGAGACTCTAATTGTTTCATCGTTTCAAGTGCAACACCAACTACGATAATCATACTTGTTCCCCCGATTTGAGCCGAAGCTGGCAGGTTCATAAAGTTGATGAATAGAATTGGCATGATTGAAATGACTACTAAGAATAGAGCACCAACAAATGTTAAACGATAAAGAACTTTTGTTAAGTAAGCTTGTGTGTCATTACCTGGGCGAATACCCGGGATATAAGCACCTTGCTTTTTCAAGTTATCTGCCACATTTTCCGGATTCACTTGAATGAATGCATAGAAGTATGTGAAGGCGATAATTAACGCAACATAGATAATCATCCCAATAGGTTTAGTATAGTCAAACGCATTAGTGATGAATGCAGTTACATTATTATCTCCAAAGAATGTTGCTAAAGTTTGTGGAGTAACAATAAACGCTATTGCAAAGATTACCGGAATAACCCCTGCAGCATTTACTTTTAACGGTAAATGCGTTTGCTGTGCCCCAACTTTAGGTGAATTCCCAGCAACTCGTTTTGCATATTGAATTGGAATTTTACGCAACGCTTGTTGAATATATATAACTCCAACTACAACAGCTAGTAGCACTAAAACTAGTAAAGCTAAGATAGCAATATTAATAAATAATTGATCCCCAGCTCCATCAATTTGTTGTGCATACACTTGGTTTACTGCGTTAGGAATCGCAGCTACGATACCAGCGAAGATAATGATTGAAATACCATTACCAACACCATATGCAGTAATTTGTTCAGATAACCACAATAGGAATGCTGTACCTGCTGTTAACACGACAGAAATCGTTAAGTACGATTGAATACTAGTATCCGTAATCAATGATCCACCATAAAATTGGTTAAAACCAAAACTCATAGCGAAAGATTGAATAAATGCTAGTACAATTGTGAAGTAACGAGTGAATTGAGCCAACTTGCGTCGACCTACATCACCTTGTTTCGCCCATTCTGCAAACTTAGGAACGACATCCATTTGAAGTAACTGGACAATGATTGAAGCAGTAATGTATGGCATAATCCCCATCGCAAAGATAGAGAAGTTTGCTAATGCACCACCGCCAAACGTATTAAGGAAACCTACTAAGCTGAACTCATCAGTTGCCTTTAATACATCTGCGTTAACATTTGGTACCGGGATGAATGTCCCGATACGAAAAATGATTAACATTAATAGTGTGAAGATGATTTTATTTCGTATATCTCGAACGCGCATAAAGTTAGAGATTGTCTGAAACATTAGATCACCTCAGTTGTTCCGCCAGCGTTCTCAATTGCTTCTTTTGCAGAAGCAGAGAATTTGTGAGCTTTAACATTAAGCTTAACGCTTAACGTACCATGACCTAGAATCTTGATTCCAGCTTTTTCATTGCTCACGATACCAGTTTCTAGTAATAATGCAGGTGTTACTTCTGCACCATCTTCAAAACGGTTTAACGCATCAAGGTTAACGATCGCGTATTCTTTACGATTAATGTTCGTAAAGCCACGTTTAGGTAAACGACGGAAAAGTGGGTTTTGACCCCCCTCAAATCCTGGGCGAACGCCGCCGCCAGAACGAGCGTTTTGACCTTTATGACCTCTACCAGAAGTTTTACCGTTACCAGAACCGATACCACGACCAACGCGGTTACGTACTTTACGTGAACCTTCTGCTGGTTTTAACTCATGAAGTTTCATTTGGGTGGCACCTCCTTGTTCGTATAATTGAAATTAAATTTCTTTAACAGTAACTAAGTGAGCTACTTTTGTAATCATCCCGCGGATAGCAGCATTATCTGCTTGTTCCACAGTTTGGTTTAATTTACGTAATCCTAAAGCCTCAACAACTTTGCGTTGGTTTGGTTTAGTACCGATGACAGATTTATTAAGGGTAATTTGTAATTTAGCCATTATAATTCCCCCCCTTATCCTAATAACTCTTCCACTGATTTACCGCGTAGTTTTGCTACATCTTCTACACGTTTTAATTCAGTTAAACCTGCTACAGTTGCACGCACCATGTTAATTGGTGTGTTTGAACCAAGAGATTTTGAAAGAATATCAGTAATACCAGCTAGTTCTAGTACGGCACGTACTGGACCACCAGCGATAACTCCTGTACCAGGAGCTGCAGGTTTAATTAAGATTGAACCTGCACCGAAGCGACCTTGCACTAAGTGTGGAGTAGTTCCACCCACGCGTGGTACTTCGATTAAGTTTTTCTTCGCGTCTTCAACAGCCTTACGGATTGCATCTGGAACCTCTTGGGCTTTACCAGTACCAAATCCTACATGGCCATTTTTATCTCCTACTACTACTAGAGCAGAGAAGCGGAAGCGACGACCACCTTTAACAACTTTAGCAACACGGTTAATTGTAACTACGCGTTCTTCAAGTTCTAATTTGTTTGCGTCAATGCGACTCATGAAGTATGTCCCTCCTTCTTATTAAAATTCTAAGCCGTTTTCACGTGCAGCTTCTGCTAAAGCTTTTACACGTCCGTGATATAAGTAACCGCTACGGTCAAATACTACTGTAGTAATATTTTTTTCAGCAGCGCGTTTAGCGATTGTTTCACCGATTTTAGCAGCAGCCTCAATGTTTGCGCTCATACCCTCGAAACCTTTTTCTTGAGTATTAGCAGAAACTAAAGTTACGCCAGCTACATCGTCGATTAGTTGTGCATAAATGTTCTTGTTAGAACGGAATACGTTTAAACGTGGACGTTGTGCAGTACCCGAAATTTTAGAACGAACACGCCCATGACGTTTTTTACGAACTTGATTTTTATCTTGTTTCGTAATCACAGTGGTCACTCCTTTCAATTATTAATGCGATTTAAGCCGCATTATTTACCTGTTTTACCTTCTTTACGACGAACGAATTCGCCTTCGTAACGAATACCTTTACCTTTGTATGGCTCTGGTGGACGAACGTCACGAATGTTAGATGCTAATGCACCAACACGCTCTTTAGAAATACCTTTTACGATGATCTTAGTGTTCGAAGGAACTTCGACCTCTAAACCTTCTTCAGGTGTAAACTCTACTGGATGAGAGTAACCTACGTTCAATACAAGCTTGTTGCCTTGTAATTGAGCACGGTAACCTACACCGATAAGTTCTAGAGAACGAGTGAATCCTTCAGAAACACCAGTTACCATGTTAGCTAATAACGCACGAGTTGTACCGTGGTTAGTACGGTGTTCTTTAGAATCAGAAGGACGAACAACAGATAGGATGTTGCCTTCTTGCTCGATTTTCATATCTTGGTTGAATTGACGAGTTAATTCGCCTTTTGGACCTTTAACAGTAACAACGTTGTCAGTACCGACTTCGATTGTAACGTTTGCAGGTACCTCGATAACTTTTTTACCTACGCGAGACATTTATATTGCACCTCCGTTCTTTTCTTACTAATTACCAAATGTATGCTAAGATTTCTCCGCCAACTTGTTTAGCGCGAGCTTCTTTGTCAGTTAATAAGCCGTTTGAAGTAGATACTAAAGCGATACCAAGACCGTTTAATACTTTAGGTACTTCGTTTGTTTTAGCATATACACGTAAACCTGGTTTAGAAATACGTTTAAGACCAGTAATAACACGCTCGTTCTCTTTACCATATTTTAAGAAAATACGGATGATACCTTGCTTGTTGTCTTCTACATATTCTACATCACGTACGAAACCTTCACGCTTTAAAATTTCAGCGATCTCTTTCTTTACGTTAGAAGCAGGAACTTCTAACTTCTCGTGACGTACCATGTTCGCATTACGAATGCGTGTAAGCATATCTGCAATCGGATCAGTCATTGTCATGAAAATTTACCTCCTTCCCAAATTAGGGGATTACCAGCTGGCTTTTTTAACGCCAGGAATTTGTCCCTTATATGCAAGTTCACGGAAACAAATACGGCAAAGTTTAAATTTGCGGTATACAGAGTGTGGACGGCCACAGCGTTCACAACGTGTATATTCTTGAACTTTAAATTTTTGCGTGCGTTGTTGTTTAACGATCATTGATTTTTTTGCCACGTCTTCGCCCTCCTTATTTTATTACTTTTGGAACGGCATACCGAACTGTGTTAATAACTCGCGAGCTTCTTCGTCAGAATTCGCAGTAGTTACGATCACGATGTCCATACCGCGTACTTTTGAAACTTTATCGTAATCGATTTCTGGGAAAATTAACTGCTCTTTAACACCTAATGTATAGTTACCGCGACCGTCGAATGCTTTTTTAGAAACACCACGGAAGTCACGTACACGTGGAAGTGCAACAGAAATTAATTTATCCAGGAATTCATACATACGCTCACCGCGTAATGTAACTTTAGCACCGATCGCTTGACCTTCACGTAAACGGAAACCTGCGATAGATTTTTTCGCTTTAGTTACAACTGGTTTTTGACCAGTGATTGTTGTTAATTCTTCAACAGCTACATCAAGAGCTTTAGAGTTTTGAACTGCGTCACCAACACCCATGTTGATTACGATTTTGTCTACTTTAGGCACTTGCATTACTGATTTATATTCGAACTTGCTCATAAGAGCAGGTGATACTTCATTTAAATACTTTTCTTTTAGGCGGCTCATGTGTGTACCTCCCTTCTCATTTTACTTATTAGTCGATTACTACACCTGATTTTTTTGCAACACGAACTTTTTTGCCATCTTTGATCTCAATACCTACACGAGTCGGCTCGCCAGATTTAGGATCGATTAGCATTACGTTCGAAACGTGGATTGCAGCTTCTTGAGATACAATTCCACCTTGTGGGTTAAGTTGGTTAGGTTTAACGTGTTTCTTAACGATGTTTACACCTTCAACAAGAACGCGGTCTTGTTTAGGGAAAGCAGCTAAGATTACGCCTTCTTTACCTTTGTCTTTACCAGTAATTACTTTTACTTTGTCGCCCTTTTTAACATGCATTATGTGTCGCACCTCCTTGATTGGTACTGTCATGAAATTAAAGAACTTCTGGAGCTAAAGAAACGATTTTCATGAAGTTGCCATCACGTAATTCACGTGCAACTGGTCCGAAAATACGAGTTCCGCGTGGTGATTTATCATCTTTGATAATTACGCAAGCATTCTCATCAAACTTAATGTAAGTACCGTCTTTACGACGTGCACCTGATTTTGTGCGAACGATAACAGCCTTAACAACGTCGCCTTTCTTGACAACGCCACCTGGTGTTGCTTTCTTAACTGTACAAACAACGATATCACCGATGTTAGCAGTTTTACGTCCAGAACCACCAAGAACTTTAATTGTTAAAACTTCACGTGCACCTGAGTTGTCAGCAACTTTCATACGACTTTCTTGTTGAATCACTTAGGTTACCTCCCTTCGGAAATTTTATTTTATTCCGAAATGTTATTAAATAATAACCGCTTTTTCTACAACTTCAACTAAACGGAAGCGTTTAGTAGCTGATAGCGGGCGAGTTTCCATGATACGTACGATATCACCGATATTCGCAGTGTTTAGCTCATCATGAGCCTTAAACTTTTTCGAGTATTTTACACGCTTGCCATAAAGCTTATGCTTTTTATGAGTTTCAACTAATACAGAAATTGTTTTATCCATTTTGTCTGAAACGACACGGCCCGTGTAAACTTTGCGTTGGTTACGCTCAGTCATACATAAAACCCTCCTTTATCAGTTATTTGCACTGATTTCTCTTTCACGAATCACAGTTTTCATACGTGCGATCGCTTTGCGAACTTCACGGATGCGAGCTGTGTTTTCTAATTGACCAGTCGCCAATTGGAAGCGAAGGTTGAAAAGCTCTTCTTTCAGTGATTTCACTTTTAATTCAATTTCATTAGTGGCAAGGTCACGGATTTCATTAGCTTTCATTAGATTCACCACCAGTTTCTTGACGTTTTACAATCTTACATTTCACAGGAAGTTTGTGTGATGCTAAACGAAGTGCTTCACGTGCTACCTCTTCAGATACACCAGCGATTTCGAACATTACTTTTCCTGGTTTTACTACTGCTACCCAACCTTCAGGAGAACCTTTACCAGAACCCATTCGGACTTCTAGAGGCTTTTTCGTGTAAGGCTTATGTGGGAAGATTTTGATCCAAACTTTACCGCCACGTTTCATGTAACGAGTCATTGCGATACGAGCAGATTCGATTTGACGGTTAGTGATCCAAGATGCAGTTGTAGCTTGTAAGCCAAACTCACCAAAAGATACTTCTTTACCGCCCTTCGCTTCTCCACGCATGTTACCACGGTGTTCACGACGATATTTTACGCGTTTAGGTAATAACATTTTATTTGCCTCCTTCCACAGAGTTCTTTTTAGTAGGAAGGACTTCACCACGGTAGATCCAAACTTTTACGCCTAGTTTACCATAAGTAGTGTCTGCTTCAGCATGTGCATAATCAATGTCAGCACGTAATGTATGAAGTGGAACAGTTCCTTCGCTATAGTGTTCAGCACGCGCGATGTCAGCGCCACCTAAACGACCAGATACTTGTGTTTTAATACCTTTTGCACCAGCGCGCATTGTGCGTTGGATTGATTGTTTTTGAGCACGACGGAATGATACGCGGTTCTCAAGTTGACGAGCGATGTTTTCAGCTACTAATTTAGCGTCAAGATCTGCACGTTTAATTTCAATAATGTTAATATGCACACGTTTACCAGTTAAATCAGTTAAATGTTTACGTAAGTTTTCAACTTCCGTACCACCTTTACCGATAACCATACCTGGCTTCGCAGTGTGAATAGTAATGTTCACGCGATTTGCAGCGCGTTCGATTTCTACTTTAGATACAGATGCATCTTTAAGTTTAGTTTCGATATATTTACGTACTTTGATATCTTCGTGTAATAAGTTTGCGTAATCTTTCTCAGCGAACCACTTAGATTCCCAGTCACGAATAATACCAACACGTAGTCCTATTGGATGTACTTTTTGACCCACGGATTAAACCCCCTTCTTCTCAGATACCACAATAGTAATGTGGCTAGTACGTTTGTTAATTGCCGATGCACGACCTTGGGCACGTGGACGGAAACGTTTTAATGTTGGACCTTCATCAACAAAGATTTCAGATACAACTAAGTTATTAATATCTAACTCGTAGTTGTGTTCAGCGTTAGCGACTGCAGATTTTAATACTTTCTCAACGACTGGAGACGCCGCTTTTGGAGTATGACGTAAAATTGCAACTGCTTCACCAATTTGCTTGCCTCGAATTAAGTCTACTACTAGACGAACTTTACGAGGAGCGATACGAACTGTACGAGCGATAGCTTTAGCTTGTGTCATTAGGATTTACCTCCTCTCAAAATTAGCGTCTTGTTTTCTTGTCATCTGCACCGTGACCTTTATAAGTACGTGTCGGTGCGAACTCACCAAGTTTGTGACCTACCATATCTTCTGTCACGTATACAGGAACGTGTTTACGTCCATCATATACAGCGATTGTTAAACCGATGAAGTTTGGGAAGATAGTAGAACGGCGAGACCAAGTTTTAATAACTTGTTTTTTCTCAGAAGCCTCTTGTGCTTCCACCTTTTTCATTAGGTGGTCATCAACAAAAGGTCCTTTCTTTAAGCTGCGACCCATTTAGGAACCTCCCTCCGTGATACGACCACGGCTCTCAAACTGAACCGTAGTATTACCACTTTATTTTTTACGTCCGCGAATAATAAATTTAGATGATTTATTTTTCTTTTTACGAGTTTTGAAACCAAGAGTTGGTTTGCCCCATGGTGTCATTGGTGATTTACGTCCGATTGGAGAACGTCCTTCACCACCACCGTGTGGGTGATCGTTAGGGTTCATTACAGAACCACGAACTGTTGGGCGTTTACCTAACCAACGAGAACGACCTGCTTTACCGATGTTGATAAGTTCGTGTTGTTCGTTACCAACTTGACCGATTGTTGCACGGCAAGTAGCAAGAATTAAACGTACTTCACCAGATTGTAAGCGAACGATTACGTACTTATCTTCACGACCTAATACTTGCGCAGAAGTACCAGCTGAACGTACTAATTGTCCACCTTTACCAGGTTTCATTTCGATGTTATGGATTGTTGTACCCATTGGAATGTTTGCTAATGGTAAAGCGTTACCTACTTTAATATCCGCTTCTGGACCTGAATAAATAGTGTGACCTACTTCAAGACCTTTCGGAGCTAAGATGTAACGTTTTTCACCGTCAGCATAGTTAATTAAAGCGATGTTCGCAGAACGGTTTGGATCGTACTCGATTGTAGCAACGCGTCCTGGAATGCCGTCTTTAAGACGTTTAAAATCGATAACACGGTATTGTTTCTTGTGACCGCCACCGTGATGACGAACAGTAATTTTACCCTGGTTATTACGACCAGCTTTACGTTTAGTCGGTTCTAATAAAGACTTTTCAGGTTTATTAGTAGTGATTTCAGCAAAGTCAGATGATGTCATGTTACGACGTCCATTTGAGGTTGGCTTATACTTTTTAATCGCCATTTGTTTTCCCTCCTTCTTAAAGGTTACTTTATAAATTAGAAATTAGATTTCGAATAATTCGATTTCTTTTGAATCAGCAGTTAATTTAACAATCGCTTTACGACGTTTGTTAGTGTATCCACCGAATTTACCAACGCGTTTGAACTTACCTTTGTAGTTCATAACGTTTACTTTCTCAACTTTAACGCCGAAGATTTCTTCAACAGCATCTTTAACTTGAGTTTTGTTAGCGCGAGTGTCTACTTCGAAAGTATACTTTTTCTCTGCCATAATTTCTGAAGAACGCTCAGTAATGACCGGACGTTTTAAGATATCACGTGCTTCCATTATCCAAGCACCTCCTCAACTTTTTTTACAGCATCTTGAGTGAATACAACTTTATCATGACCTAATAAGTCTAATACGTTGATTCCTTCAGCTGTTAACACTGTAACACCAGGGATGTTACGAGCAGACAAAATTGCGTTTTCGTTAACTTCAGAAGTTACGAATAATGCTTTTTTGCTGATTTCTAATGCAGCTAATACTGCTTTGAAATCTTTTGTTTTTGGTGCATCAAATGATAATGCATCAAGTACTACTAAGTTTTGCTCTAATACTTTCGTAGATAAAGCAGACTTAATCGCTAAGCGACGAACTTTTTTAGGTAGTTTGTAAGCGTAACTACGTGGAGTAGGACCGAATACAACACCACCGCCACGCCATTGTGGAGAGCGGATCGAACCTTGACGAGCACGACCAGTTCCTTTTTGACGCCATGGTTTACGACCACCACCAGCAACTGCTGAACGGTTTTTAACTTTGTGATTACCTTGACGTAGAGATGCGCGTTGTGCAACAACTGCGTCGAATAATACAGCTTCGTTTGGTGTGATTCCGAAAATCGCATCGTTTAATTCGATTTCACCAACTGAAGCACCTGTTTGACTAAGTACTGAAACCTTTGTCATTCCTGTTTCCTCCTTTCTTGAGAAAATTATTTAGATTTAATAGCAGTCTTAACTGTTACTAATGCTTTTTTAGAACCAGGAACATTACCTTTAACAAGTAGTAAGTTGCGCTCTGCATCAACCTTAACGATTTCAAGGTTTTGAATAGTAACAACTGTGCCACCCATTTGACCAGGTAATTTCTTTTGTTTGAATACGCGGTTCGGAGCTACTGGACCCATTGAACCTGGACGACGGTGATAACGAGAACCGTGAGACATAGGGCCGCGAGATTGACCATGGCGTTTAATAACACCTTGGAAACCTTTACCTTTTGTTACACCTGTTACATCGATTACATCGCCTTCAGCGAAAATTTCTACCTTGACTTCTTGACCAACTTCGTAAGCTGCAGCATCTAAGTTGCGGAACTCACGGATGAAGCGCTTAGGAGCAGTGTTTGCTTTAGCTACGTGTCCTTGCTCTGGTTTGTTAGAAAGCTTAATACGCTTGTCTTCAAAACCAAATTGGATCGCTTCGTAACCATCAGTTTCAACAGTTTTCTTTTGTAAAACTACGTTTGGAGCAGCTTCGATAACTGTTACTGGGATTAAATCGCCGTTTTCAGCAAAGACTTGAGTCATGCCAATTTTTCTACCTAAGATTCCTTTAGTCATTTGTCACACCTCCTGTAAATTTTGAGAAAAAGATTTATATTGTGTTTTTACCATTAAAGTTTGATTTCGATATCAACGCCAGATGGTAAATCAAGCTTCATTAACGCATCAACAGTTTGTGGTGTCGGGTTAACGATGTCGATAAGACGTTTGTGTGTGCGCATTTCAAATTGCTCACGAGAATCTTTGTACTTATGAACCGCACGTAAGATCGTGTATACAGATCTTTCAGTTGGTAGTGGGATCGGACCCGATACTCCAGCACCTGAACGTTTCGCAGTTTCAACGATTTTCTCAGCAGATTGATCAAGGATACGGTGATCATACGCTTTTAAACGAATACGAATTTTTTGTTTTGCCATTACTTTCCCTCCTTCTCGCCTATTTTCTAGACATTCTCCACGAAAATTTCTCCTACACACCGCCATGGCAAAGCGGCCGGGTGTGTCGGCAACCTCTCGCTTCATCGCAGTCAAAGACCAACATTCAACATTATATACAATAAAAAAGAAGTTCGCAAGTGTTTTAGCAAAATTCTTTTAAATAATGTTTCGTTCTTTGTTTTTAATTAAATGCGTTCGCTCTTTTTGAGCCGTTTTCTAGTATATAAGAGTATTAACTTGAAAGCAACTATTAAGAGAAGAATCTATTTTAAATAAAATATTCAGAAAATACAATTGTTTTGTTTAACTAAAAAAAGCCACTTTCAATTAAATGAAAGTGGCGACATACTATAGGAAGAAAACAACTGCAATCCATCCAAAAATGATTTGCGGTATATTATAGAAGATAAATGTTGGAACACACGTATCCCAAATGTGGTTATGCTGACCATCCACATTTAGCCCTGCTGTCGGTCCTAGCGTTGAGTCGGAAGCTGGTGAACCAGCGTCTCCTAGTACACCTGCAGTACCAATTAGACAAATAATCGCTAATTCACTTAGACCTAGTTCCATTGCAATCGGAACAAAGATTGCTGCGATGATCGGTATTGTTGCAAATGAAGAACCAATTCCCATTGTTACGATTAAACCGACAATGAGCATTACTAATACAGCAATACTTACATTCCCATTAAAAATAGTCATCGCTCCAGTAACTAATGTTTCTACATCCCCTGTTGCATTAATCACTGCTGAAAAGCCATTTGCTGAAATCATTACAAAGCCGACGAATGCCATCATGCGCATACCATCCGAAAGAACTTCGTCGGCTTCTTTCACTTTTAATGCACCTGTTATATACAAAACCATAATACCGACAAGCGACCCGATAATCATTGAATCAGTCATAACTTGCACTATTATAGAAGCAATTAATGCAACTACAGCAAACAGTATATGTAATGTATTTACTTCTTTATCTAAACTACTCGTTACTTCTACTTTTAAGTCATCATATTGACGTGGTTTACGGAAAGCAAAAAATGCGCCGATAAGACCTACTGCCATTCCCACTGCTACGAAAGCCATCGCCTTTGGAACATCACTTAAAGAAATTTCAAGACCAGCTAAACCAAGCTGTTCCACGATTATACCTTGATAAAGTAAGCCGAAGCCTGCAGGAATAAACATATAGGGCATAACTAAACCAAATGTTAAAATACATACAATTAAACGACGATCGATTTGCAGCATGTTCATTACTTTAATCAGTGGTGGAACGATTAATGGTATGAAAGCAATATGCACTGGAATTAGGTTTTGCGACATAATGGCCATCGCTAGTAATACTAGGAAGATCAATGCTTTCGCGGCACCTTGCTTTTGTGAGTCGCCCTCACGTTGTACTACTTTTAAAATTGCCTTTACTAGCACTTCTGGTATACCTGTACGGGATATGGCCAATGCGAAGCCTCCAAGTAGTGCATAGCTCAACGCTATATTTGCACCGCCTCCTAGTCCCCCTACAAAGGCTTCTATTGTATCAGTTAAATTTAATCCTCCAACAAGACCACCAATGACAGCCCCTACTGTTAGAGATAAAACGACATTTATACGCAGTAGGCTTAAAATAAGCATAACCCCAACCGCTATTAAAACAGCATTCATGTTGTACACTTCACTTTCGTCTGCTAAATTACTAATGTGTTAAAGTTACAAGAAATCTACTATCGAGTCAATATTTTAGGACAAAATAAAACCGTCAATTAAGAAAAAATTGACGGTTTTGAGTATTATAAAGCTTGTTTAATTATTTTTTTGTAATAACTGATCGTTAATGATGCAAATATAATATACATCGCAATATATAAACTCATTGTAATTAGAAGTGGGGTTGTCATTTCTGTACCGAATAAAAACCAGCCTGATTTTACAGCATAATAGCTGTGCAGTAAGCCAATAAGCAATGGAACACCAAAATTAAATAGCTGCTTCATCATAATGCCACGTAATAATTCATCCTGTGTGAAACCAATTTTACGGAGAATTCTATATGATTCTGCCTCTTCATCTGCCTCAGACATTTGTTTAAAGTAAAGAATACTACCTGTGGCAAGTAAAAAAGCCAAGCCTAAAAATGCTGTTGTAAAAATTGTTGTACCGTAAAGATTTAAATTGTATTCAACCGTGGACTGCTGTGAACTTAATTTATTTACTGTACTGCCTTCATGAGATTCAAATAATACATTCGCACCTGTCTGTTTATAAAGCTTTTCCACCTGCTTATATGTTTCTTCATCGGCATTTGTTAAATTAATCGTTGTTTGCTCTTGTGTTGAATAACCAATTGCGTATTCGCTATTTAATTGTTGCAGCTGATTAAAAACACTATCCTCAACAACAACAATAAATCCACCTGCCGTAACCCTCCATGCTAGTACAGCTGTATCATTCACTTCTTGAATACGTAGCGGGAATTCACTTTCCTGATGTAAAAGAGTTAAGTCATTCGGTGCTTCAATTGGCATTATATTCGATTGAAAGCCGCTGAAGCCTGTAATAATTGCCTCACCTTTGTTGAGCTGTACTTCAGGATCAAGCTGGTGATAATCTGAAAGCGGAAGTATCAAGGCATCTGATAATGTATTACCTTGAAACATACCTATTACATCACCTGAAAGTATTGTAGCCAAATCAAATTGTGCACTTGTTAATCTAAACGTTTTTTGTTCAAATGCTATTCCTTCTTGCTCAAGCGCCTGAATGAATGGCTCTTCACGCCCATCTACAGCTATATAATCTGCCGGCACTTCATCCTCTGCAGAACTACTAGCTGAATAATAGCTAATATACGAAAGTGTTGTTATTGCAAGTGACACCGCTGTTAATACTGTAATAAGCGTTAAGGATTTAGCATTACCTTTCATTCGATGCATAATTGGTGTAAGTGCCAGTACATCCGTTAAATTTAAATGTCCCTTTTTTGTAAGACGGAATAAATTCAACAAAAATGCTACTGAAAAACGAAACACTAGATATGTGCCGCCAATTGTAGTCGCTAAAATAACAACCATGCTTACAAATAAATTTGTCGTTTGCCCTGTAAACAATACAGTACTTCTATAATATCCATAAATTATTAAGCCGAGGCCAATCGCCCCCATCATCATCGGGAATACACTAAAACGTTTTACACGCTCATCTGCTTGTTTAGAAGCATTAAATAAAGAAAGTAAACTTGTTTTACGAACTATAAACGCCATTTGAACTAAAATAATAACTAATAAAATCCCAAATACCATCAAAGTATTTACAACCGCTACTTTACTAAAAGTCATTGTTACTACTGCATCAAATTGCAAAAGTTTCAGCAAAATCATTGCGAACAGTCGTGAGCTCAGTAACCCTAATACCATTCCGATACTTACTGCTCCGATAAATAGTAATATATTTTCAAAGGCAATTAAGCGTGTTACAAGTCCTTTTGTCATACCGATAAGCTGGTACAGACCAATTTCCTTGCTCCGGCGCTTAATGAATAAGTGATTGGCATAAAGCACAAAGAATAACACAATAAAATACAGCATATACGATGCAGCTTCAAAACCTGATGAAGCTGTACCGCTCGCTTTTGTTGCTGCGATGATCGATTCATTATATTGTAATGTTACAAAAGAGAAAAACAGTGTCACACTAAAAATTAGTGCAAAAAAGTATAAATAATAGTGACGCATGTTTTTTTGCATACTTTTAAAAACGAGCTGACTAAGCTTCACCTTGCTCACCGCCTAAAACACTTTGCGTATTTAAAATTTGTTGGAAAAATTCTGTGCGGGATTTATCGCCCTTGTACAACTCCGTATAAATTTGACCATCTTTTAAAAACAGTACACGTGAACAGAAACTTGCCGCGACTGCATCATGTGTAACCATCATAATCGTTGCATTTTTTGCTTCATTAATTTCCGATAAATTATCGAGTAGTGCAGTAGCTGTCTTTGAATCAAGTGCTCCTGTTGGCTCATCGGCAAATACTAACGAAGGATTAGATATTAGTGCACGTGCAGCAGATGTACGCTGTTTCTGACCACCTGAAATTTCATTCGGATACTTCGATAAAATATCCGAGATACCCAAAATGGATACGAGATCCTGCAACCGTTTTTCTGCAGCCGCTTTTGGAATAGAGCTAAGCGATAACGGTAATAGAATATTTTCCTTCACAGTCAATGTGTCGAGTAAGTTATAGTCTTGGAATATAAAACCGAGCTCGTCGCGTCGAAATTTTGCTAGTGTACGCTCTTTCATCCCTTGTAACTTTTGCCCGTTAATTTCCACAAATCCATCTGTTACTTGATCTATTGAACAAAGTACATTTAATAACGTTGTTTTCCCTGAACCTGAAGGACCCATAATCCCAACAAATTCACCTTTTTCTACTTCTAAATCAATCCCCTTTAATACTTCCTGTGCAAGCGAACGCTTACCGTATGTTTTTCGAACTTTACGTGCGATTAGAATACTCATTGTTCCCATCCTTTCTTGTTATGTTCATTTTACAAGTTCTGCCCTATTTAATCGTTTGATTTACATGACAAAAACGCTCGGTAAATGACAAGTTCGTCACATTCCAAGCGTTTTATGATAACTATTCGGTTTTGGGAAAGTAATTTTTACGGAAGTACCGATATTTTCGGTTGATTTAATTGTGAGAAGAACATGCAGTGATTCGGCTGCCTGCTTAGCTAAATACAACCCCATTCCCGTTGCTGCACTTGTTTCCCGACCAATAGTTCCGGTATAGGATTTACGAAAAACACGAGGTAAATCTTCACTTTTTATTCCGATTCCGTCATCTTGGATTTCCAATACAACTTGTTCATCTATCATACGTGCTAGTACCCTGATTTCTCCTCCGACGTCACTATACTTTACTGCATTGGATAAAATTTGCCGTACGATAAATCCAAGCCACTTTGCATCAGATTGAACTGTCATCTTTTCAATATCAAGCTCTATAGCTATTTGTTTTTCAAAGCACCAGCTGCGAAGTGCTTTTATTTCTTGTATAATAACACTTTTGACGTCAACTTTTTCGATTCGATTGTCGAGTTCGATTGTCATCAGACGGGTTGCGTGAAGCTGTTGATCTAATAATAAATAAAGACGTAGCCACTCATTTTCCATACGTTCCTTTAATTCATTATCCTCAATCTTTTCCATTAACAATTGCATAGCGGTTAAAGGGGATTTCATTTCATGCACCCATGCTAAAAACTCATCCTGTCGTTCAAGTACTAGCAGCTTTTGCTCTTGCACTTGAGCACTCCTTCTTGCTAGTTGTTCTTCATACTCTTCATGAATAACTGCCATGTAATTACCTTTGTGTTTTGCATAGGCCTTCATCATTTGTCTATCTTTCATAAAACGCCAGCTAAAATAACCAACAACGAGTGCAAACCATACAATGTTTACATAAAAAAAGGAAACACCTTCAAATCCTTTATCGACAAATATAATTAAATTTATAATAAGCTGAAGTACAGCAACAAACAGTATGGTCGAAAAATATTGTCTTATAAACAGTGAAATCATGCATCCACCGCCATGTAGCCTAGCCCTTTTTTAGTAATAATGCCCTCTAATATCCCAATATCCTCTAAACGTTGTCTTAATCGGTTTACATTTACAGTTAATGTATTATCATTTACGAATCGTTCATCATCCCATAATTTACGCATCAGCTCATCTCGGGAAACAATCTGTCCCCTAGCCTTTACCAACACCTTTAAAATAAACAATTCATTTTTCGTTAGCTCAACACGTTCACCCATAAAATGAACCATCGCCCGATCATAATGAATTTCCGCTCCATTCCATTTCTCAATATCACTCTGAATTGTTTCCTGGTAATTATAAGCCCGACGTAGTAATGCTTGTACTTTTGCAATTAAAACTTCTGTATGAAATGGCTTTTGAACAAAGTCATCTGCACCCATTTGCATAGCCATAACCATATCCATTGGATGGTCACGTGAAGAAAGAAATAAAATAGGCACATTTGATACTGCCCGAATTTCGCGACACCAATGAAAGCCATCAAATGCCGGAAGTTGAATATCAATAATAACGAGCTGTGGCCCCTCTTTTTTAAAAGTTACCATTATATGCTGAAAATCTTCCGGACCGATTACATCTATATTCCACTGGGCAAAACGCTCACAAATTACATCAAAAATTGAAACATCGTCTTCAATGAGTAGCACCTTCATCCATTTCACTCCTTTTACCTACTACCATTATACAAAAACTAATACGCCACTACTTCTAAACTTTGCTATAATCAATTCAATTACACCAGAAGAGGTGAAACTATGGATATACGCCAAATTGAATACTTTGTGGAAGTAGCAAAACATTTAAGTTTTACTAAAGCAGCTACTACATTGCATGTATCGCAGCCATCTATTAGTAAAGCAATTCAAAACTTTGAAGCTGAACTTGGTGTGCCGTTATTTTACCGTTCATCAAAACAGCTTGAACTAACGGATGCCGGTCAAGCGGTACTCATTAATTCAATGCAAGTACTCGAATCCTTTCAAAACTTGCGCTCAGAACTAACCGATTTAATGCAACTAAAAAAGGGGCAAATTCGGATCGGCATTCCACCAATTGTCGGCGCTGAATTTTTCTCCAGATTAATTAGCTATTACAAAGAGCTTTATCCATACATTGAAATTTTATTAACAGAAGTAGGTACAAAGCGGATCCGTCAGGAAATTGAATCAGGCGAGCTGGATATTGGTTTAGTATGTAGTGTGACATCGTCGAATGAAAATTTGGAGACAATCCGATTTTTAAAAGATCCACTACTTTTAATCGTACATGAAAGTAATCCACTTGCTCAAAAGCAAAAAGTACAATTAAAAGATTTAGCTGAAGAGAGTTTTATTATATATAGGAAAGATTTTATTTTATACGATCGAATTATTGAAGAGTGTTCAAAAAATGGTTTTTTCCCGATGATTGCCTGTGAAACGACCCAAAAAGATTTTTTTATAGAAATGGTTCAGGCAAAGCTTGGTATTGCTTTACTACCAGAAAAGTTAGCTGAGAAGATTCCGTACAAATCCATCAAGCGTATTCCTTTTCAAGAAGAAGCGATTCATCTAGAACTCGGTATAACATGGAAGAAAAATAAATACTTACCTTTTTCAGTACGTGAATTTATCAAACTCGCACATGAATATGTTTTACAATAAAATGGTTGCCTAGAAATATTCATTCTCTAGGCAACCGTTTTATATAGACATTTCTAGATGCTGCTCCTTAACCATAAAAATGACCATGAACTATAAAAAAATACTGCTATCTCGCTAAAGATAGCAGTAACTCAGAAAATATTATGCGTTTACTTTTTGTTTTGCTTTTGCTTCAATTCGTTTTTTGTGCAAAATCGGCTCAGTATAACCGTTTGGCTGTTCGTAACCTTTAAACACTAAATCACTTGCTGCTTGGAAAGCTACAGACTCCTCATAGTTTGCTGACATTGACGTACATGATGGATCATCTGCATTTTGCTCATCTACCACTTTTGCCATGCGTTTTAAAGTTTCTTCCACTTGTTCTTTTGTGCAAATGCCGTGGTGTAACCAGTTTGCAATATGCTGACTTGAAATACGTAAAGTTGCACGGTCTTCCATTAAGCCAATATTATTAATATCCGGCACTTTTGAGCAACCAACACCATTTTCTACCCAACGTACCACATATCCTAATATTCCTTGAGCATTGTTATCTAGCTCTTGCTGAATTTCTTCCGCTGTCCAGTCCGTATTTGCAGCAACCGGAATTTCTAAAATAGCATCTTGTAATTCTTCTGAAGTTGAAATACCTTTTTGAACATCCTTTACACTTACTTCATGATAATGTGTTGCATGTAAGGTAGCTGCTGTAGGAGATGGTACCCAGGCTGTATTCGCACCTGCTTTTGGATGATTAATCTTTTGCTCAATCATTTCCGCCATTAGATCCGGCATTGCCCACATTCCTTTACCTATTTGCGCACGGCCTTGTAATCCTGTATTTAAACCAACGACAACATTTGATTTTTCATAAGAAGTTAACCAAGTAGATGTTTTCATTTCACCTTTGCGGATCATTGGCCCCGCTTCCATCGATGTATGAATTTCATCGCCCGTACGATCTAAGAAGCCTGTGTTAATGAATACAATACGATTTTTCACTTCACGAATACATGCTTTTAAGTTAAGCGACGTACGACGTTCTTCATCCATTACACCAATTTTTAAAGTATAGCGCGACAACCCGATTAAATCCTCTATCCGATCAAATAATTTATTAGCGAAAGCAACTTCCTTAGACCCATGCATTTTTGGTTTTACAATATAAATAGAGCCTTTTTGTGAGTTTTTATATTGACCATTTCCTATTACTTCATGCTTAGCAATTAAGCTCGTCAAAACCCCATCCATAATTCCCTCAGGTACTTCGCCACCATCTTTATCGAGAATAGCCGGATTCGTCATTAAGTGGCCCACGTTCCGAATAAACATTAATGAACGTCCATTTAAAGTAACTGTATCACCATTTAAACCTGTATATTCACGGTCTGGATTTAAAGTACGAGTCACTGTCTTTGTATCTTTTTCAAATGTTGCCGATAAATCACCTTTCATTAAACCTAACCAATTTGAATATACTTCAACTTTATCTTCTGCATCTACTGCTGCAACAGAATCCTCACAGTCCATAATCGTTGTAATAGCAGACTCTAGGAAAATATCCTTTACACCAGCGGCATCATCTTTTCCTATTGGATGGTTACGGTCGATTTGAATTTCTATGTGTAAATCATTATTCTTAAGTAAAATTGCAGTTGGTTCTTCAGCTGTACCTTGGTAGCCAACTAATTTTTCCTGATTTGCTAATGTTGTTTTTTCGCCGTTATTTAATGTTACTTGTAATGTGCCTTCTACAATTGCATAATGAGTTGCTTCTTTATGTGAAGCACCATCTAATAACGGAACAGCCTGATTTAAGAAATTTTTTGCATACTCAATTACTTTGTTCCCACGAATCGGGTTATAGCCTTTCCCTGCAGTTGCACCATCTTCATCACTGATAACATTAGTCCCATATAATGCATCATAAAAACTTCCCCAACGTGCATTCGCTGCATTAATGGCATAACGTGCATTACTTACCGGTACTACTAATTGTGGACCCGCTTGGAAAGCAATTTCTTCATCTACATTTTCTGTCTCTACACGGAAATCCTCAACCTTTGGCTCAACATAACCGATTTGCTCTAAGAAAGCTTTGTAACTGTCAAATTCAAAATTCCCCTTGTTTTCTTTATGCCACTGATTAATTTTATCCTGCAATTGATCACGGTGTGCAAGTAACGCTTTATTTTCTGGTGCCAGCTCGTGAATTAATTGATCGAAACCGGCCCAAAATACTTGTTGCTCGACGCCACTGTCTGGTAGCACCTGTTCATTAATAAACTGAAGCAATACATCTGCTACTTGTAAATTCCCCACCTGTACATAATTTGTCATAAATATATCCCCCTTCATATTTAAAAATAAATAAGAATCCCCTGTTCTTGTTTTCATTATAATAGAAAGAGGGGGTATAAATAAAATACATAATTCGAATAAACATTATGCTTTTAAGTTATAAGGTAAATAAAAAAACACCTTGCAAGCGTCCCTGCAAGGTGTTTAAACAATTAGCCATTAGCTAAAATTATTTTTGGATAGAAGCTACTACGCCAGCGCCTACAGTACGGCCACCCTCACGGATAGAGAACTTAGTACCTTCTTCTAAAGCGATTGGAGCGATTAACTCTACAGTCATTTCGATGTTATCGCCAGGCATAACCATTTCTACGCCTTCAGGTAACATACAAATACCAGTTACGTCAGTTGTACGGAAGTAGAACTGAGGACGGTAGTTAGAGAAGAATGGAGTATGACGTCCACCCTCTTCTTTTGATAAAACATAAACTTCAGCTTTGAAGTTTGTGTGTGGAGTAATTGAACCTGGTTTAGCTAATACTTGACCACGTTGGATATCTTCACGAGCAATACCACGTAATAAAGCACCGATGTTGTCACCAGCTTCAGCATAATCTAATAATTTACGGAACATTTCTACACCAGTTACAGTTGTAGTTTTAGCTTCTTCATCGATACCGATAACTTCTACAACGTCACCAACTTTAACTTGTCCACGCTCAACACGACCAGTTGCAACTGTACCACGACCAGTAATAGAGAATACGTCCTCTACTGGCATCATGAATGGTTTGTCAGTTTGACGTTCTGGAGTTGGGATGTACTCATCAACAGCGTTCATTAATTCAACGATTTTTTCTTCCCACTCTGGCTCTCCTTCAAGAGCTTTAAGAGCAGAACCTTTGATTACTGGAAGATCGTCGCCTGGGAAGTCGTACTCAGATAATAAGTCACGGATTTCCATTTCAACTAATTCTAATAATTCTTCGTCGTCTACCATATCACATTTGTTCATGAATACTACTAAGTAAGGAACACCTACTTGTTTAGAAAGTAAGATGTGCTCACGAGTTTGTGGCATTGGACCATCAGCAGCAGATACTACTAAGATACCGCCGTCCATTTGTGCAGCACCAGTGATCATGTTTTTAACATAGTCAGCGTGTCCTGGGCAGTCAACGTGTGCATAGTGACGAGTTTCTGTTTCATACTCAACGTGTGAAGTATTGATTGTGATACCGCGCTCTTTTTCTTCTGGAGCGTTATCGATGTCAGCGTAAGATTTAGCTACTCCACCCATTTTTTTAGAAAGAACTGTTGCGATAGCAGCAGTTAATGTAGTTTTACCATGGTCAACGTGTCCGATAGTACCAACGTTAGCATGCGTTTTTGAACGGTCAAATTTTTCTTTAGCCATTAGAAAATGCCTCCTCAGAGATATGTTTTATTTTTTAAAATTTATTCTAAGATTGCTGACTATCAACGGGCCCCATCTCTAGTCAGTCAATCATAGCTTACAAATTATTTATACTTGATGCAAGGTGAAATTTCAATTATTCACCTTTATTTTTTTTAACGATTTCTTCTGCAATTGATTTTGGTACTTCTTCATAGTGATCGAACACCATTGAGAATACACCGCGACCTTGAGTTGCAGAACGTAAAGTTGTAGCATATCCGAACATTTCAGATAGTGGTACCATAGCACGTACTACTTGAGAGTTACCACGAGCTTCCATACCCTCAACGCGTCCGCGACGAGCAGTAATGTTACCCATAATATCACCAAGGTACTCTTCTGGAATTACAACTTCTACTTTCATCATTGGCTCAAGGATAACTGGGTTACATTTTTTAGCTGCTTCTTTTAGTGCCATAGATGCAGCAATTTTGAACGCCATTTCACTTGAGTCAACATCATGGTAAGAACCGAATACTAATTTCGCTTTAATGTCGATTAATGGGTAACCAGCAACTACACCGCGGTCAAGAGAGTCACGTAGACCCGCTTCTACTGCAGGGATGTATTCACGAGGTACAACACCACCAACGATAGCGTTTTCGAATTCGAAACCTTTACCCTCTTCATTTGGAGAGAACTCGATCGTTACGTCACCGTATTGACCGCGACCACCAGATTGACGAGAGAATTTACCTTGAACTTTAGCTTCGCTACGGAATGTCTCACGGTAAGATACCATTGGAGCACCCACGTTAGCTTCAACTTTAAATTCACGTTTCATACGGTCAACTAAGATATCAAGGTGAAGCTCACCCATACCAGAGATGATTGTTTGACCTGTTTCAGTGTCAGTATGAGCACGGAAAGTTGGATCTTCTTCTTGTAATTTTTGTAAAGCTTGACCCATTTTATCTTGGTCAGCTTTAGATTTTGGTTCTACAGAAAGAGAGATAACTGGTTCTGGGAAATCCATTGATTCTAAGATAACAAGATTTTTCTCGTCACATAGAGTATCACCTGTTGTAGTATCTTTAAGACCTACAGCCGCAGCGATATCACCAGCAAATACTTTTCCAATCTCTTCACGAGAGTTAGCGTGCATTTGTAGGATACGTCCTACACGTTCACGTTTACCTTTAGAAGAGTTTTGTACGTAAGAACCTGCATCCAATGTACCTGAGTACACACGGAAGAATGTTAACTTACCTACGAATGGGTCTGTCATTACTTTGAATGCAAGAGCTGAGAATGGCTCTTCATCAGAAGAATGGCGGATGATTTCTTCTTCGCCGTCAACATCAGTACCTTTAATAGCAGGAACATCAGTTGGAGCTGGTAAGTAATCAACAGCAGCATCTAACATTTTACGAACACCTTTGTGTTTGAATGCTGTACCACAAAGTACAGGGTAGAATTCTACCGCGATTGTAGCTTTACGGATAGCCGCTTTTAATTCTTCATTAGAAATTTCTTCGCCTTCTAAGTATTTTTCCATAAGCTCTTCATCAACACTTGCAACAGCGTCGATTAACTTCTCACGGTACTCTTCGGCTTGTGCTTTATGAGATTCTGGAATCTCTCCAACAGTTACTGCAGTACCCTCTTCGTTACCGTAGAACGTAGCGTTCATTTCGATTAAGTCGATGATAGCTGAGAACTCGTCTTCAGCACCGATTGGTAATTGGATTGGGTGAGCGTTCGCTTGTAAACGATCGTGTAAAGTTCCTACAGAATATAAGAAGTCTGCACCCATTTTGTCCATTTTGTTGATGAATACGATACGAGGAACCCCGTACGTAGTAGCTTGACGCCATACTGTTTCAGTTTGAGGCTCAACACCTGATTGAGCATCTAATACTGTTACAGCACCATCTAGTACACGTAAAGAACGTTCTACTTCTACAGTGAAGTCTACGTGTCCAGGAGTATCGATGATGTTGATGCGGTGACCGTTCCATTGAGCTGTTGTTGCAGCAGAAGTGATCGTGATACCACGCTCTTGTTCTTGCTCCATCCAGTCCATTTGAGATCCGCCGTCATGAGTTTCACCGATTTTATGAATCTTACCAGTGTAATAAAGGATACGCTCAGTTGTTGTTGTTTTACCAGCATCAATGTGAGCCATGATCCCAATATTACGTGTATTCTCTAGAGAGAATTCGCGTTTCATAGGAAATTTCTCCTTCCATATTGGGTTAGCTGTATAAGTGGGTAAAAAACCTAAGCTCTAGCAAGCTAGAGCATAGATCAAATTACCAACGGTAGTGAGCGAATGCTTTGTTCGCTTCTGCCATTTTGTGCATATCTTCACGTTTCTTAACTGAAGCACCTGTGTTGTTAGATGCATCTAAGATTTCGTTAGCTAAACGCTCTTCCATCGTTTTTTCTCCACGAAGACGAGCGTAGTTTACTAAATAACGTAAACCTAAAGTTGTACGACGTTCTGGACGAACTTCTACTGGTACTTGGTAGTTAGAACCACCAACACGACGAGCACGTACTTCAAGTACAGGCATTACGTTGTTTAAAGCAGCTTCAAATACTTCTAAAGCATTTTGACCCGAACGCTCTTGAACTAATTCAAAAGCTCCGTATAAAATCTTTTGAGAAGTACCTCTTTTACCATCAATCATCATTTTGTTGATTAAACGAGTTACTAGTTTTGAATTATAAATTGGATCTGGTAACACGTCACGTTTGGAAACAGGACCTTTACGAGGCATGTGTTTTCCTCCTTTCAAATCGTTGTCTATTTAAACTTAAATTATTTTTTTTCTTTTGGACGTTTAGTACCGTATTTAGAACGAGATTGTAAACGACCGTTAACACCAGCTGTATCAAGTGCACCACGAACGATGTGGTAACGTACTCCAGCTAAGTCTTTTACGCGTCCGCCACGGATAAGAACTACACTGTGTTCTTGTAAGTTGTGACCTTCACCTGGGATATACGCAGTAACCTCAAGTTGGTTAGTTAAGCGTACACGAGCATATTTACGTAAAGCCGAGTTCGGTTTACGTGGTGTCATTGTACCAACACGAGTACAAACTCCGCGTTTTTGAGGAGACTTAACGTCAGTTAAAGATTTTTTAAATGAGTTATATCCTTTGTTTAACGCTGGAGATTTTGATTTCGTGTTTTTAGATTGACGAGGCTTACGTACTAATTGGTTAATTGTAGGCATCGATTTGTCCTCCCTTCATTTTTTCCTTGTTTCAATACCACACATCCAGGTGGTTCATTTTTTGGGTAAAAACAAAGTCTTTGTGTATTTTACACAAAAACTACATCGCAGTAATCGCAACAACTGCAGCTCCAACATGAATGCCGCAAGCTTTACCAAGTTCTTTTCTAGAATCGACATAATAAACTGGTACACCGATTTCTTTCGCGAGAAGAATGGCCGGATCGGTAACCCACTTGTCTGCATCGATTGCGACAAAAAGAGCTGATACTTGTCCAGCATACATTGCTTTCACTGCTTGCTTTATACCTATGATTGTTTTACTGGCCTGTTTTACTTGATCGTAAGACATTTACATATCCTCCTAAGTACAGACAGTTAACTATCAACCTTCAATATATTATCATTCCAAAGTTATACTGTCAACCAATTTCTTATGAAAGAATATTGATTATTGTTAATTCCGGCATATTTATTAGAAAAACCCCGGCAGAGAATGACCTCTACCGGAATTTCTATTGTTGATAGACTGTTATTCAGCTGTTACAACTTCAGCAGAACCTTCTTGATCCATGCGAATTTGACGGTAACGTTGCATACCAGTACCAGCCGGAACTAGTTTACCGATAATTACGTTTTCCTTCAGACCTAGAAGTTCATCACGTTTACCTTTAATTGCAGCATCCGTTAACACACGAGTTGTTTCTTGGAATGATGCAGCAGATAAGAATGATTCTGTTTCAAGAGAAGCTTTTGTAATACCTAAAATGACTGGACGGCAAGTTGCTGGTGTTTTTCCGTTAAGAACGGCATCAACATTCGCCTCAGAGAATTGGTGAATATCAAGCAGTGAACCTGGTAATAACTCTGTGTCACCTGCTTCAATTACACGCACTTTACGAAGCATTTGGCGAACCATTACCTCGATGTGCTTGTCACCGATTTCTACCCCTTGCATACGGTATACTTTTTGTACTTCTTTTAATAGATATTCTTGAACTGTCGATACGTCTTTAACTTTTAGTAATTGTTTAGGATCGATCGAACCTTCTGATAAAGTTTGACCCGCAATAATTGTATCGCCTTCAGCTACCTTTAGGCGTGCATTATAAGGTGCTTGGTATTTACGTGTTTCCACGTCACCTTGGATCGTAATTTCTTTTAGACCTTCACGGATTTCTTCGATTTCGATAACTGTACCAGTAATTTCAGAAATCACTGCTTGCCCTTTCGGATTACGAGCTTCGAAAATCTCTTGGATACGTGGAAGACCTTGTGTAATATCGTTACCTGCTACCCCACCTGTATGGAATGTACGCATTGTTAACTGTGTACCTGGTTCACCGATAGATTGAGCTGCGATAATACCTACCGCTTCACCAACTTCTACCTCTTCACCAGTAGCTAAGTTCATACCGTAACATTTTTTACATACGCCATGTTTTGTATTACATGTGAATGCTGAACGGATTGTAACTTCTTCGATATTTGCATCTTCAATTGCACGAGCAACATCTTGTGTTACTAAACCATCACGTTCTACGATAACCGCTCCTGTTTCTGGATGGCGAACTGTTTTCTTCACGTAACGACCAACAATACGTTCGTCTAACGCTTCAATCATTTCATTGCCTTCCATTAATGAACCGATTAATAAGCCGCGATCAGTACCACAGTCGTCTTCACGAACGATAACATCTTGTGCTACGTCTACTAAACGACGAGTTAAGTAACCTGAATCGGCAGTTTTTAGTGCTGTATCGGCAAGACCTTTACGCGCACCATGTGTAGAGATGAAGTATTCCAATACTGTTAAACCTTCGCGGAATGAAGACTTGATTGGTAACTCGATAATTCGACCAGCCGGGTTGGCCATCAGACCACGCATACCTGCTAACTGAGTAAAGTTAGATGCGTTACCACGGGCACCAGAGTCGGACATCATGAAGATTGGGTTTGTTTTTTGTAAAGATTTCATCAGCTTACCTTGAATTTCATCTTTGGCAGCTGTCCATACGTTAATAACACGGTTATAACGCTCTTCCTCTGTGATTAAACCACGGCGGAATTGGATCATTACTTTATCTACTTTACTTTGTGCTTCCTCTAAAATACCGCCTTTATCTGGTAATACAACGATATCAGATACACCTACAGTAATACCTGCACGAGTAGAATATTTGAAACCTAAGTTTTTCATGCGGTCAAGCATCTTAGAAGTTTCTGTAATGTGGAATTCTTTAAATACTTCAGCAATGACATTACCTAAGAATTTTTTACGGAATGGATCTACTACAGGCATATTTGTGAAATGCTTCGCTAAAATAGCGCGGCGTTGTGCTTCGATTTTTTCTGCTTCAGATAAATCAGCATAGCCTTCTGTTGCTTCGATCTCTTTCAGTAACTCTTCGTCAATTGTTAAGTTTACGAAGTATTTCTCAGGTGTTTTTTGCTCTAAGTTAACTGATGTCGGCTCATTAATATAAGGGAATGAGCTTGGTAAAATTTCATTGAAGATTACTTTACCTACAGTAGTTAATAAGAACATTTTATTTTGTTCTTCTGTAAATGTTGGGTTATTTAATGAGCTCGCTTTAATCGCAATACGAGAGTGTAAATGTACGTGACCATTTTGGTAGGCAATTAACACTTCGTTTGAATCATAAAATACAGAGCCTTCACCACGAGCACCTTCACGCTCAAGTGTTAAGTAATAGTTACCTAATACCATATCTTGAGATGGTGTTACTACTGGTTTCCCGTCTTTCGGGTTAAGGATGTTTTGAGCTGCTAACATAAGTAAACGAGCTTCTGCTTGTGCTTCAGCTGATAGTGGAACGTGCACGGCCATTTGGTCACCATCGAAGTCAGCGTTGTAAGCTGTACATACTAATGGGTGAAGACGGATTGCACGACCTTCTACTAATGTTGGTTCGAATGCTTGGATACCAAGACGGTGAAGCGTCGGTGCACGGTTAAGTAATACCGGATGCTCACGGATAACATCTTCTAAAACGTCCCAAACTTCATTGTGTAAACGCTCAATTTTACGTTTTGCTGATTTAATGTTGTGAGCTAAACCACGCTCAACTAGTTCTTTCATTACGAAAGGCTTGAATAATTCAATTGCCATTTCTTTTGGAAGACCACATTGATACATTTTTAGATTTGGACCTACTACGATAACCGAACGACCAGAATAGTCTACACGTTTACCAAGTAAGTTTTGACGGAAACGACCTTGTTTACCTTTCAGCATGTGTGAAAGTGATTTTAAAGGACGGTTACCAGGACCTGTTACTGGACGACCACGACGACCATTATCGATTAATGCGTCAACCGCTTCTTGTAACATACGTTTTTCGTTTTGAACGATAATGCTTGGTGCACCAAGGTCAAGTAAACGTTTTAAACGGTTGTTACGGTTAATAACACGACGGTAAAGATCATTTAAGTCAGAAGTGGCAAAACGACCACCATCTAATTGCACCATTGGACGAAGCTCTGGTGGAATTACTGGTAGTACATCTAAAATCATCCACTCCGGTTTATTGCCAGAGTTACGGAATGACTCTACTACTTCAAGACGTTTAATCGCACGTGTACGGCGTTGGCCTTGTGCAGATTTTAGCTCTTCTTTTAAAACTTGTGTTTCATCTTCTAAATCAATTTTCTCTAAAAGACGTTTAATAGCTTCAGCACCCATTGCCGCTTCGAACTCGTTACCATACTTTTCACGGTATGCGCGATATTCTTTTTCGGAAAGTAAGTCTTTGTATCCTAGAGACGTTTGACCTGTCTCGATTACTACATAAGAAGCGAAGTAAATTACTTCTTCCAATGCACGTGGAGACATATCTAAAATAAGACCCATTCGGCTTGGAATACCTTTGAAGTACCAAATATGTGATACTGGTGCAGCCAGCTCAATGTGACCTTGACGCTCACGACGAACTTTTGCACGTGTAACTTCTACTCCACAACGGTCACAAACGACACCTTTGTATCGTACACGCTTATATTTACCACAGTGACATTCCCAGTCTTTTGTTGGTCCAAAAATACGTTCGCAGAATAGACCATCTTTTTCTGGTTTTAATGTACGGTAGTTAATTGTTTCTGGTTTTTTAACCTCTCCATATGACCAAGAACGGATCTTGTCAGGTGAAGCTAAACCAATTTTCATATATTCAAATTCATTAACATCGATCAAGGAGCCTACCTCCCTTTAGTTATAAGTCGTAAATGACTTTTAATGTAGCTCTACACTTACAAAATTTCATATTAGGCCATAATGAAACTTGCATCTAAAACATAAGAAAAATCGGGCAGGGCATATACCTGCCCGATTCAATTGAAGTTATTCAAATGATTCTACTGGGTCTTCTTCTTTATCATCAGATGGGCGTCCAGCTTCTGAAGCTGGTGGAGCTACTTCTTCCTCATCGTCAAGGTCGCGTAATTCTACTTCCTCGTCATTGATTGTAAGCATCTTCACATCCATACCTAATGATTGAAGTTCTTTAATTAATACTTTGAATGATTCTGGTACACCTGGTTCTGGAACACTTTCACCTTTTACAATAGCTTCGTATGTTTTCACACGACCTACAACGTCATCTGATTTTACAGTTAAAATCTCTTGTAACGTGTAAGCAGCACCGTATGCTTCAAGTGCCCAAACCTCCATCTCACCGAAGCGCTGACCACCGAATTGTGCTTTACCACCAAGCGGCTGTTGCGTTACTAATGAGTAAGGTCCAGTTGAACGTGCGTGAAGTTTATCGTCAACCATGTGCGCTAGTTTAATCATATACATGACACCAACAGAAACACGGTTATCGAATGGCTCACCTGAACGTCCATCATAAAGAATTGTTTTACCATCACGGTTCATACCAGCTTCTTCCATCGTTTCCCAAACATCAGCTTCGTTGGCACCATCAAATACTGGTGAAGCCATATGAATGCCTAAGTAACGTGAAGCCATACCTAAATGCAGCTCCAGTACTTGTCCGATGTTCATACGTGAAGGTACCCCTAGTGGGTTAAGCATGATATCTACTGGTGTTCCGTCTGGCATAAACGGCATATCCTCTTCCGGTAAAATACGTGAAATTACACCTTTGTTACCGTGACGTCCGGCCATCTTGTCACCAACGCGAATTTTACGTTTTTGAACAATATAAGCACGAACTAATTGGTTTACACCTGGTGGTAATTCGTCACCGTCTTCACGGTTGAATACTTTAACATCTAAAATGATACCGCCAGCCCCGTGTGGTACACGTAGAGACGTATCGCGTACTTCACGTGCCTTTTCACCAAAGATAGCATGTAATAAACGCTCTTCCGCAGTTAACTCTGTAACCCCTTTAGGCGTAACTTTACCTACTAAAATATCACCGTCACGTACTTCCGCACCGATACGGATAATTCCGCGATCATCTAGGTTTCGAAGTGCATCTTCCCCTACGTTTGGAATGTCACGTGTGATTTCTTCAGGTCCAAGCTTAGTATCACGAGATTCCGACTCATATTCTTCAATATGAACAGAAGTATATACATCGTCTTTTACAAGGCGTTCGCTCATAATTACAGCATCCTCGTAGTTGAAGCCGTCCCATGTCATAAACGCAACAAGTACGTTTTGACCAAGTGCTAATTCGCCTTTTTCCATTGAAGGACCATCAGCTAAAATATCACGAGGTTTTACACGGTCGCCAACTTTTACGATTGGGCGTTGGTTATAAGATGTACCTTGGTTAGAACGAATGAATTTTTGTAATTTATATTTAGTTAAGTCACCCTTAACTTCTTTACCATCTACTAACTCAATACGACGTACATGGATTGAACGTGCTTCTACATGTTCTACAATACCGTCATATTTTGCTACAACAGCAGCACCTGAATCACGCGCGTCAACATGCTCCATACCCGTACCAACGAATGGTGCATTTGGATATAATAACGGAACAGCTTGACGTTGCATGTTCGCTCCCATTAACGCACGGTTTGAGTCGTCGTTTTCTAAGAACGGAATACATGCAGTGGCAGCAGATACTACTTGTTTTGGTGATACATCCATATAGTCGATGCGGTCTCTTGTAAATACTGTGTTATCGCCACGGAAACGTCCTACAACCTCTTCGTTAGCGAATGTACCATCATCATTTAAAATAGAGTTTGCTTGTGCAACTACATAGTTATCTTCTTCATCAGCCGTTAAATAATGGATTTCTTTCGTAACAGCACCTGTTTCCGGATCAACACGGCGGTAAGGTGTCTCGATGAATCCAAATTTGTTAACTTTTGCGAATGAAGATAAAGAGTTGATAAGACCGATGTTTGGTCCCTCTGGCGTTTCGATTGGACACATACGCCCATAGTGAGAGTAGTGAACGTCACGCACTTCCATACCTGCACGCTCACGTGTTAAACCACCCGGTCCTAATGCAGATAGACGACGTTTGTGCGTCAACTCTGCTAACGGGTTTGTTTGGTCCATGAACTGAGATAATTGAGAGCTACCAAAGAACTCTTTAATTGATGCAATAACCGGACGAATATTGATTAACTGTTGTGGTACGATTGCCGCTGTATCATTAATTGACATACGCTCACGTACAACACGTTCCATACGAGATAAACCGATACGGAATTGGTTTTGTAATAACTCACCAACAGAACGTAAACGACGGTTACCTAAATGGTCAATATCATCTGTGTTACCAACGTCATATAATAAATTGAAGAAGTACGATACAGAAGCCAATACATCGGCCGGTGTAATGTTTTTCACTTCTTCATCTACATAAGCGTTTGAAATAACATTAATTTCTTTTTGTGCTTCATCATTTGGTGCAAAGATTTTAACCGACTGGATTGTAATGTCATCTTCCAATACGCCACCAACTTGGTTTAATGTACGGAATCCTACACCACTTTCTAAATAAGGGATTAACTTATCAAGATTACGGCGGTCTAATAATGTACCTGCTTCAACAATAATTTCCCCTGTATCAGGATCTACTAATGTTTCTGCAATCGTTTGGTTGAATAAACGATTTTTGATGTGAAGCTTTTTGTTCATTTTGTAACGACCAACATTCGCTAAATCATAGCGTTTTGCATCAAAGAAGCGAGAATATAATAGATTCTTCGCAGATTCAACTGTCGGTGGTTCACCTGGACGTAAACGTTCATAGATTTCAAGAAGAGCCTTTTCAGTACCTTCTGTGTTATCCTTTTCTAACGTGTTACGTAAATACTCATTGTCACCAATGATATCTAAAATTTCTTGGTCCGAGCCGAAACCTAATGCACGTAAAAGTACCGTTACCGGTAACTTACGTGTACGATCGATACGTACATAGACAACGTCTTTTGCATCTGTTTCGTATTCTAGCCATGCACCACGGTTAGGAATAACTGTAGCACCAAAGCCTTTTTTACCGTTTTTATCCGTTTTTTCGTGGAAGTATACACTTGGAGAACGAACTAACTGAGACACGATAACACGCTCAGCACCATTAATGATAAATGTGCCTGTTTCTGTCATTAACGGGAAATCACCCATAAAGACATCTTGCTCTTTAACTTCGTTTGTTTCTTTGTTGTGCAAACGCACTTTCACACGCAGTGGCGCAGCATAAGTAACGTCACGTTCTTTACATTCGTCCACTTCATACTTAGGTTCACCTAAAGTATAATCAACGAATTCTAATGAAAGATTACCTGTAAAATCCTCGATTGGAGAAATGTCGTGGAACATCTCGCGCAACCCTTCTTCAAGGAACCACTCATAAGATGCTGTTTGGATTTCGATTAAATTCGGAAGTTCCAGCACCTCACTAATACGCGCAAAGCTTCTACGCTGGCGGTGTTGTCCGTACTGAACTAGTTGACCTGTCAACTCATTCACCCCTCAATAAAGCGATAATAGGTCTTTGCAAAAACATACAAATGGTGTATGATTTCGAAAGACAAAAAGAAAACGAGACTTTTTTAAAACCTCATTTTCGGTTAAACTTAACTTATTCTTAGCAAGTATACCCGTAAATTTGAATAAATAATGCAAAAGGGCATACTACCTCAAAATAATAATTTTGCATTTTATTATGTTATCACACTCAATTTGTCAAGTCAATATTTGATATAGATCTTACTTATTTTTTTGCACGAATGATCCAATATCCTTTTTTCTTCTCAACAACATCTACTTCTGAAAACATTTCTTCTAAATGACTCATTGTCGATGGAGCACCTTGCTTCTTCTGAATAACAATCCATAGTTCACCATTTTCCACAAGCAGCTCATATGCGCGGTCGTAAAACTTAAAAACCGTTTCTTTTCCTGCACGGATTGGTGGATTCGTTAATACTGCCGCTACTTTTGATTTAGTATCTACAGCATCCAATCCATCACTTTCAAAAATACGTACATTTTGAACCCCGTTAAGTTGGGCGTTTTTTTGAGACAAACTAACTGCACGTGAGTTAATATCCATCATGAACACTTCACGGTCAGGGTTGTTTTTTGCAATCGACAATCCGATTGGTCCATAGCCACAGCCTACATCAAGTAAAACACCTTCAACTTCAGGCATTTCAAAAGCATCGATAAGCACACGGGAACCAAAATCTACTTCGCTTTTACTGAATACACCCGTATCCGTTTCGAACGTAAACGTATTACCTAATAAAGTAAATTTCCATTGGCGTGGTTTACTTTCAGATTGAGGCTTATTTGAATAATAATGTTCAGACATCGATATGCCTCCTTAGAAAAACACATTTGCACCAACATGCGAAATGCTGTCTTTTTTCTTTATGTGGATTTCTTTTAAAAATTATACATTCTCATCCACTAAAAGTTAAATAAAGAAAAGCCCGCCGCAAAATTGTGACGAGCTTTCCTTATTAAGCTAAGCAATAGGCATAGCTATTAAATAAAGTTAAACTAAAATTATTTAACTTCTACTGAAGCGCCAACTTCTTCAAGTTTAGCTTTGATAGCTTCAGCGTCATCTTTAGAAACGCCTTCTTTAAGAGCTTTAGGAGCGTTGTCAACAACCTCTTTAGCTTCTTTTAAACCTAATCCAGTGATTTCACGAACCACTTTGATTACTTTAATTTTTTCTTGACCAGCAGATGTTAATACTACGTCAAACTCAGTTTTTTCTTCAGCTGCAGCAGCACCGCCAGCAACTACTGCTACTGGAGCAGCAGCTGTTACACCGAATTCTTCTTCGATTGCTTTTACTAAGTCGTTTAATTCTAGAACTGTCATAGCTTTGATAGCTTCTAAGATTTGCTCTTTGTTCATTTTAATTTCCTCCTATGGAATGTTTATTAGTTTAGGCAATTTGCCTGATTGTTGAAGTTAAGAGGCTAATATTAAGCGCCTTGCTCTTCTTTTTGTTCTGCAACAGCTTTTGTTGCAAGTGCGAAGTTGCGCACTGGAGCTTGAAGTACAGATAAAAGCATTGATAATAGACCTTCGCGAGATGGAAGTTCTGCAAGAGCTTTAACGTCTTCAACTGATGCCACAGTACCTTCGATGATACCAGCTTTAATTTCTAACGCTTCGTTTTTCTTAGCGAATTCGTTAATAATTTTAGCAGGAGCTACTACGTCCTCGTTAGAGAATGCGATAGCATTTGGACCAGTTAAGAATTCATTGATTCCTTCTAAACCAGCAGTTTCAGCAGCACGACGAGATAAAGTATTTTTATATACTTTGAACTCAACACCAGCTTCACGTAATTGCTTACGTAATTCTGTTACTTGCGCTACAGTTAAACCACGGTAATCTACTACTACGATAGAAGCAGCAGCTGAGAATTTATCAGCGATTTCTTGAACTTGAACTTTTTTTGTTTCGATTGCTTTGCTCATGATGACACCTCCTATTAGAATGAGTCATTTATACCGACAAAGAAAAGCCTCTACATCAAAATAGACATAGAGGCTGAAAGTACATCATCTTAAAAAGAATCCGAACTCCGATGTCCTCGGTAGGCTCATTAAGTGCAATATTGGCACCCCTACTGTCTACGGTACAAATGGATGATTCACAACAGCATTCATCTTATCAAGTAAGAGATGTGTTGTCAACAAATTTTATTTTACGATTTTTAAAAATCGGATAATTACTTAATAGTTACGTTAGCAGCGTCAACTTTTACAGCAGGACCCATTGTAGTTGTAACATTTACAGACTTCATGTAAGTACCTTTTGCTGCAGCTGGCTTAGCTTTTTGAACTACTTCAAAAACAGCTAAGAAGTTTTCTACTAATTTGTTTGTATCGAAAGAAACTTTACCAATTGGTGCGTGGATGATACCAGACTTTTCAGCACGGTATTCTACTTTACCAGCTTTGATTTCTTCGATAGCTTTTGTTACGTCAAATGTAACTGTACCTGTTTTAGGGTTTGGCATTAAACCTTTAGGACCTAATACACGACCTAATTTACCAACTTCACCCATCATGTCAGGAGTTGCAACGATTACATCGAAATCAAACCAACCTTGTTGGATTTTTTGGATGTATTCTGCATCGCCTACATAATCAGCACCAGCAGCTTCTGCTTCTTTAATTTTTTCGCCTTTAGCGAAAACTAAAACGCGTTGAGTTTTACCAGTACCGTGTGGTAATACTACCGCACCACGGATTTGTTGGTCATTCTTACGAGTGTCGATACCTAATTTGAATGCTACTTCTACAGTTGCATCAAAGTTTACTGAGCTTGTTTTTTGCGCTAATGCTACTGCTTCTTCAACAGAGTATAAAGTTGCGCGGTCGATTAATTTAGCTGCTTCTTGCAGTTTTTTACCTTTTTTAGCCATTATAATTTCCTCCTTGATTGTGGTTGTAACGGATTTGGACCTCCCACGAATAAAGGTTGCGCACTCATCAAACTAGTATCCGAGTGCAGCAACCTTCCAAAAAACAAAAACATCATCAAGTGTTGAAGATGGGATTAGTCTTCGATCGTAATGCCCATGCTTCGTGCAGTACCTTCAACCATTAACATAGCAGCTTCAACTGAAGCAGCGTTAAGGTCTGGCATTTTTTGTTCAGCGATTTCGCGAACTTTATCACGTTTAACCGTTGCAACTTTCTTACGGTTTGGTTCACCAGATCCTGATTGGATACCAGCTGCTACTTTAAGTAACACTGCTGCAGGTGGAGTTTTCGTAATGAAAGTAAATGAACGATCTTCGAATACTGAAATTTCAACTGGAATAATAAGACCAGCTTGATCAGCAGTACGAGCGTTAAATTCTTTACAGAATCCCATGATATTAACACCTGCTTGACCTAATGCAGGACCAACCGGTGGCGCTGGGTTTGCTTTACCAGCAGGGATTTGAAGTTTTACAACTTTAATAACTTTTTTAGCCACGAGACACACCTCCTTAAGTCCGTGATGTGGTAATAGGGTTGCCCCTCCCACTCAATATCTGTTCGTCAGCTAAGCCGATAACATTAAAACTAATTAAATCAAACATCAAATAGAATGACAGTCTGACCTATGAAATGATAACACTTTTAAATTGCTTAATCAAGTCTAAATAATTCTATATTTTTTGCACTTGGTTGAAATCTAGTTCCATCACTGTTTCGCGACCAAACATATCTACTAAAACTTTTAGTTTCGCTTTATCTACATCTACTTCTTCTACGCGACCTTGGAAATGTGCAAATGGCCCTTCAAGAACTTCAACAACTTCACCAACAGAAATTTCAACTTCACCTAATTGAGACTCGTTCATGCCCATTTGTGCAAGTAAACGTTCTGCTTCTTCCGGTAATAATGGCGTTGGCTTAACCCCGCCGCCTGAAGAACCGATGAAACCAGTTACCCCTGGTGTGTTACGGACTACATACCAAGCGTCGTCTGTCATAATCAACTCTACTAGAACATAACCAGGGAAGATTTTACGCATTACCGCTTTTTTCTTACCGTCTTCTTTTACATCGATTTCCTCATGCTCAGCTACGATTACTCGGAAAATCTTATCTTGCATACCCATAGTTTCTACACGTTTTTCAAGATTAGCTTTCACTCGGTTTTCATAACCAGAATACGTATGAACTACATACCAATTTTTCTCCATATAGGTAGGACTAAATCGTCCGTCCCTCCTTTACTTTAATGTGTTAGGGTATATATTTCCCCGATCACAAAACTTCAATAATCTATTTATTAACTATAAAACATTTTTTAACAAATGAAAAAACCCGTTATTTGAAATTGACGGGCTATTTCGAAATATTAACATGATATAGCTTATAGAGACAAGAACCAACGGAATAATTCTGAGATTCCTAAATCTGTAACCGTAAAGAATAACGCCATAACGATAACTGTTGAAATTACTACTACCGTATATTTCGTTAACTCTTTGCTTTTTGGCCAACTTGTTTTACGCATTTCCGAGCCGACTTCTTGAAAAAAGTTTGTTACCTTACTCATTTTGGCTAACCCCCGAACAACGAATTAATCTATTTTTTATTTATAACGTTTGTTTATGCGTTGTATGCTCGTTGCAATGCGAGCAAAATTTCTTTAATTCTAAGCGCTCAGTCGCTCCATCTTTTTTAGGAACGCTGTAGTTTCTTGAACCACATTTTTCACAGCTTAAAACGACTTTCTTTGCCATTTATATCACCTTTTCGGCAGTTTGTCCTTTAAAGACTAACACCTAAATTTCCCACTGTCAATAAAGGCTGTCAGTGTTTAAGTTATTTCTTTTAGTTCAAGATGCCGCTCTAATTTACGCTTTACCCGTTGCAGGGCATTATCTATAGATTTAACATGGCGGTTTAATTCTTCAGAAATTTCATTATAGGATTGGCCCTCTAAATAACGAGCCAACACTTGCTGCTCAAGCTCGCTTAATACCTCGCCCATCTTTTGTTCTAGATAAACATAGTCCTCACGGTTAATCATCAAATACTCTGGATCATCAGAAAGTGGACTCGTAATTATATCCATTAATGTCCGCTCTGATTCTTCATCATAAATCGGCTTATCTAAGGACACATAAGAATTTAAAGGGATATGCTTTTGGCGTGTAGCCGTTTTAATCGCTGTAATAATTTGCCTTGTTATGCACAACTCGGCAAATGCACGGAACGAAGCAAGCTTATCCTCTCTAAAATCTCGGATGGCCTTATATAAGCCAATCATACCCTCTTGGATAATATCTTCTTTATCGGCACCCACCAAAAAATATGACCGTGCTTTTGCTTTAACGAAAAGCCGGTATTTCGAAATCAAAAAATCTAACGCATCTGTATTGCCTAGATGCACCTGCTCTACAAGCCCTTCATCTGTCAAACGTTCTAAATGCAGTACCATTTGTAACTTCTCACTTTTAAGCAACGAAAATCACCTCAGCTACGCTAGAATTATTAGGAATAGTATAACTTAATTGGAAATTGCGGGCAAACTATTACTTAATCCCTCGTCTCCATTTTTCAAATTGTAGTTCTACTTCTTTCGATAATTTAATTCTTGAGGCCGGCTTTTCGTCAGTCGATTCTTTTACTTTAGAGGAAATTTTCGACTGAATAATTTGCATCTCAATTTCAAGCTCACGTGCGGACTTCCTTAAAGCACCGTGACCGAATACGACATTTTGCTCTGTCATATCGGAAGTTGCCACATGGATTTGAATTTTGCGCCCTTTCAACTCGGTCGATAACTTTTCAATACGCTCATCTGCTGTTTCGTTTTTACGCGTGTAGATTACTTCCACAGCATGCTGAATATAGAGTTGCTCTGTGCCCGGTACAAGGTGTGCATCAAACACAACAATCACACGCCACCCTGTATGCGCTTTATATTCAGCCATTCTTTCAATCAAGCGATCGCGCGCATCTTCAAAGTGGGGTTCGCGTAATGGACGCAGCTCACTCCATGCACCTATCATGTTATAGCCGTCTACTAGCAAAATGTTTTGCATAACCTCATCCGTTAGCTTCTTGTCGTTTACGGTACACTTCATACATAAGCAGTGCTGCTGCTACGGAAGCGTTCAATGATGTAACATGACCAACCATTGGTAAGTGATATAAGAAATCACATTTATCTTTTAAAAGACGGCTCATTCCTTTACCTTCACTACCAATAATTAATGCAAGCGGTAATGTTGCATCCATTTTACGATAATCGGCCGAACCTTTAGCATCTGTTCCCGCTATCCAAACGCCACGGTCTTTTAACTCGTCCACTGTTTGGGCTAAATTCGTTACACGCACAACTGGTACATGCTCGATAGCGCCCGTTGAAGCTTTTGCAACAACTGCCGTTAAACCTACCGCACGACGCTTCGGTATAATGATACCATGTACACCGATTGCATCTGCCGTTCGCATAATTGAACCTAAGTTATGAGGGTCCTCTAGCTCATCTAAAATAAGGAAAAACGGATCTTCATTTTTTACTTTTGCCACTTCAAATAAGTCATCTAGCTCTGCGTAGTCATATGCTGCAACAGATGCAACAATTCCCTGATGGTTTTCTGCTAGTTTATCTACTTTTTGCTTTGGTACAAATTGAACTAACACACCTTGCTCTTTCGCTAAGTCCATTAATTCCTGTACACCTGTTTTCTTAACACCTTCAGCGATCCATAATTTGTTGATTTCACGACCTGCACGTAGCGCTTCTAATACCGGATTTTTCCCGGCAATCATTTCTCCGGTTACTTCCTCTTGGGCAGCCTGAGGTTTTTCCTGCTGTTTTTTATCGTGAGCTTTAAAGGTATCCGCCTTTTTGTCGCGACCTTTAGCATCGCGCGGCTTACGACCTTGCTGTCTTTTTTCTGCCATAGTTACTCTCCTTTTGAATGTTCTACGATTTCTATTGCGTAATCTATAATTTCATTTGCCCGGTCATGTTCTTTGCTTAAAAATAAATAGCCTAAAACAGCCTCAAAGCCCGAACTATTTCGATATGTGCGAACATCTGTATTTTTAGGGACAGAGCCTGATTTGGCATTGCGCCCTCTACGGAAAACGGCTTGTTCTTCATCTGTCAAATAGTTTTCGTCAATCATGCGATGTACGATGTTTGACTGAGATTTGGCCGAAACATATTTTGTCGCTTCTTTATGCAATGTATTTGGCTTTGCGCGACCAGATAAAATTAAATATTCTCGAATTCTTTGTTCAAGCACGGCGTCCCCCATATAGGCGAGCGCCAGTGCATTTAACTGTATGACATCATGCGGTGTTAAGTTTTGCATCTATTGTCCTCGTTTCCAGCGTGTTCCTTGACGAGTATCTTCCAGCACAATATCCATACTTAACAATTGGTCACGAATTTCATCTGACCGTGCAAAATCTCTGTTTTTACGAGCTTGGTTACGCTCTTCAATCAATGCCTCTATCTCTTCGTCCAATAAACCAGCTTCAATTTTCACTTTAATTCCCAATACTTCTCCAATTGCATCAAACATATTTAATATCGCTTGCAACACAGCTTTATCAGTATTAGTTTCTTTTAAATAAACATTGGCAATATGTGATAGTTCAAACAATGCCGAAATCGCATTTGCTGTGTTGAAGTCATCATTCATTGCATTTTCAAAATCAACTTTCACTTGATTAACTTTCTCAAGCCATTGTTCGCTGTCATCCCCTAAGCTTGCCGATAATGCCAAACGGTGCTCAGCATTTGCATAAGAGGTACGAATACGATCCAATCCGTTTTTCGCCGCTTCCACTAAATCTTGCGCGAAGTTGATTGGGTGACGATAATGAACAGACAACATAAAGAAACGCAGTACTTGCGGATCGATTTGCTGACGAATATCATGCACTAATATAAAGTTACCGAGGGATTTTGACATTTTTTCATTATCAATATTAATATAGCCATTATGCATCCAATAACGTGCAAATGTTTTATCGTTATGCGCTTCTGATTGCGCAATTTCATTTTCGTGGTGAGGGAATGTTAAATCCTGACCTCCTGCGTGAATATCGATTGTATCACCTAAATGCTCACGTGCCATAACAGAGCATTCAATATGCCAACCTGGGCGTCCTTCTCCCCACGGAGAGTCCCATTTAATTTCCCCTACTTTGGCTGCTTTCCATAAGGCAAAATCTAACGGGTCTTCTTTCTTTTCACCTGCTTCAATGCGAGCGCCTACTTTTAAATCATCGATCGATTGGTGGCTTAACTTTCCATAGCCATCGAATTTACGTGTACGATAATAAACATCGCCTTGAGATTCATATGCATAACCCTTATCAATTAGCACTTTAATAAATTCAATAATATCGTGCATATGCTCTGTTACACGTGGATGGGCATCCGCTTTTTGGCAACCCAATGCAGTAATGTCTTCAAAATATGCAGCAATGAAGCGGTCTGTTAACGCCGATGTTTCTTCTCCCAGCTCATTGGCAGCTTTAATAATTTTGTCATCAACATCGGTAAAATTCGATACGAATTTCACTTCATAGCCGGCATACTGGAAATAGCGTCGTACCGTATCATATACGATGACTGGACGTGAATTTCCGATATGAATGTAATTGTATACTGTAGGACCACATACATACATTTTCACTTTGCCATCCTCTAATGGAATAAAGGGCTCTTTTTGTCTCGTTAACGAATTGAAGATTTGAATACTCATTTTGCCGCTCCTTTTTATATACATTCTTTTTTAATTAAATATTCACTTTTTATTTCTACAAAAAAGCGTCTCCATCACCTAGTTAAAGGTGACAGAGACGCTATACGCGCGGTTCCACTCTGGTTGAAAAAATACGAATACTTTTTCCGCTTGAAAGTCCTTTAACGGGGACAAATCGACTTAACTTACTATAATTTCAGTTAAATACTCGAAGGTGCATTTCAGCTTTGCCTAGACCTAGATCACTTTCAGCCGGTGATGATCCTCTCTAATAAGGTATGCGCCGCGTACTTCTCCTTCTCAACGTGCTAACTTTATATACAATTTACATTCATTTTACATTTATTTTCTGAAAAATCAATCATTAATATTACTCTTAGATAACTATTCAGCAAACTTCCCGACACGGGCGATTGTTTTTTCCTTGCCGATTAAGGAAATGGCGTTCGGTAATTCCGGTCCATGTGTTTGACCAGTCGTCACAACTCGAATCGGCATGAATAGGTTTTTACCTTTTACCCCTGTTTCTTTTTGCACGGCTTTAATAGCCGCTTTAATTGAGTCTGCATCAAAGGATTCTAAAGTTTCTAACTGAGTTTTAAATGCAGCCATAACAGCTGGCACTGTCTCACCTGCTAATACCTCGTTTGCTTCTTCATCATATGCAATTTCTTCTGTGAAAAATAGGCTCGATAATTCTACGATTTCAGCCCCGAAGCTCATTTGCTCATGGTAAAGTGCGATTAAATCAGAAGCCCATACATGCTGCTCTTCTGATAACTCTTCTGGTAGTAAGCCTGCTTTTTGTAAGTGTGGCAATGCTAGTGCAACAACTTCTTCACGAGACATTTTTTTAATATATTGGTTGTTCATCCATGTAAGTTTTGTTTTATCAAACATTGATGGTGATTTTGATAAACGTTTTTCATCAAAAAGCTTAACAAGTTCATCATGAGAAAAGATTTCCTCTTCCCCTTCCGGAGACCAGCCTAGTAAGGCAAAGAAATTAAACATTGCTTCCGGTAAATAACCAAGCTCTTTATATTGCGTAACGAATTGAATAATTGATTCATCACGCTTTGATAATTTTTTGCGCTCTTCATTTACGATTAATGTCATATGGCCATATTGTGGATATTCCCATCCGAAGGCATCAAAGATCATCATTTGTTTTGGTGTATTCGATAAATGCTCTTCTCCTCGGAATACATGCGTAATTTCCATAAAGTGATCATCTAATACAACAGCATAGTTGTATGTTGGAATTCCATTTGCTTTCACAAGCACCCAGTCACCAACATCCTTTGATTCAAACGATACTTCACCACGAACTAAATCATTGAAGTTATATGTCACATCTGCTGGTACACGCATACGGATTGTATATTGCTCGCCCGCTGCTTCTTTTGCAGCAACTTCTTCTGATGTTAAGTGACGGCATTTCCCTCCGTACATTGGAGCAGCAATACCCTTCGCTTTTTGAGCGTCACGCTCTGCTTCTAGCTCTTCTGATGTACAGAAACATTTATATGCTTGACCTGATTCCAACATCTTTTCTGCATGCTCTTTATAAATATCCAGGCGCTCCATTTGGCGATACGGTGCATACGGCCCCCCAATATCCACTGACTCATCTGGTACAATACCTAACCAACGTAAGTTATCAAGTTGAGAAGCTTCTCCACCCTCTACATTACGCTCGATATCTGTATCTTCAATACGTACTACAAAAGTTCCGTTATGATGTTTTGCATATAAATAGTTAAATAAAGCTGTACGTGCGCCACCGATATGTAAAAATCCTGTTGGCGATGGTGCATAACGAACTCGAACTGTTTTCGTCATAATATTGCCTCCTAATTTTAGCGTTAATACGCTCGACCATTTTTAATATAAAAAGTATACATTTTTTTATATGTGTAAGAAAGAACATTATATTGCACTATACTTTCACAATAAGTGTCTTTTTAAACCTTGTCCATTCTACCACTGTCAGTTACTAAGTTAAAGCAACATATGTTGATTTTCACACCTAATTTTGCCTTAAGCTTTCACTAAAAGAATTGTTGCCATTGCGGCAATACCTTCTTCACGACCAACAAATCCCAATTTTTCGGTCGTTGTTGCTTTTACATTTACTTGTGAAGGCTCTGCATTTAATAATTCTGCGATACGGTTTTGCATTTGCGCAATATATGGCGCCATTTTTGGACGCTGAGCCATAATCGTGCAATCTACATTGCCTAATTTGTAGCCCCGTTCTTCAACCTTTTTCCAAATGTATTCAAGTAACTTCGCTGAATCGGCATCTTTCCACTCTGGATCTGTATCCGGGAAGTGTCGACCTATATCTCCTTCACCAATTGCCCCTAATGCTGCATCTGTCACGGTATGCAAAAGTACATCAGCATCTGAATGCCCTAGCAAGCCGCGCTCATGGGGAATTGTAATCCCACCTAAAATTAATGGACGTCCTTCTGCAAACTCATGAACGTCAAAACCTTGTCCTATTCGAAACATAATAATGCTAGCTTACAAAGTAAACTAGCTTTCACCTTCTTTCTGCTAATCTCATTACCCATAGTATAATCAACTTCTACAAAAAAAGCCTTGAAAACCTTTTACTTTTCAAGGCTCTTTCTAAAGTTATGTTTTTCTAAAATAGCTTCTCCAAAAATCAAGTCTTCCTGAGTCGTCATTTTTACATTTTCGTAGCTGCATTCTACGATGTGAATATCATGCCCTAATCGTTCTACTAGCATCGCTTCATCCGTTCCTAAAAAACCAACCTTTTCAGCTACATCTTCTGCTTCAGCCAATAAATCATACCGGAATGCTTGCGGTGTTTGAACCATCCATAAAGACTCACGGTCAATTGTTTCTTTAATGAGTCCATTCTGCACAATTTTCATCGTATCTTTTGCACGAACGCCTGCAATGGCTGCTCCTTTTTCGTATGCAACCTTTGCAAGTTCTGTAATTTTTGGAATCGTAATAAAAGGCCTTGCTGCATCATGAACAAGAACAACCTCTACTGCCTTCATTTCTTTAATACATGAATGCACTGAATGTTGCCGTTCTTCTCCCCCTGTAGGTAGCCCTTTTACTTTTGTAATATTATAATTTTCGATGAGCGATTGTATAAATAATCGTTCCTCATCCTTTACTGCTAGCCAAATTCCTGTGCAGTTTGCATCTTGTTCAAAAACAAGAAGAGTATGCACTAAGATGGGTTTATCCGCTAAGTTTAAAAATAGTTTATTTTGCCCAGCGCCCATACGCTTCCCACTACCTGCTGCCGGCAAAACGACTTCATACCGCAAAATACTTCACTTCCTAATCTTCTTTTGGCTTCGCGAAAATCATTCGCCCGGCTGATGTTTGTAATACACTTGTTACCGTTACTCTAATCGCCTGCCCGATATAGCTACGACCGCCTTCTACAACAATCATCGTACCATCATCTAAATATGCTACCCCTTGATTGTGTTCTTTACCATCTTTAATCACAACTACTTGCATATCTTCACCAGGAATAACGACAGGCTTGACCGCATTTGCCAAATCATTAATATTCAATACTTTTACACGGTGCAATTCGCAAACTTTATTTAAGTTAAAATCATTCGTTAAAATTTGTGCACTCATATTTTTAGCTAAACGGACCAACTTTAAATCTACTTCAGCCACATCTTCAAAATCTACTTCAGTAATAAGGACTTTGGATGACCGTTCATCCTGAAGACGCTTTAGAATATCCAATCCTCTGCGACCACGCGTACGTTTTAACGTATCAGAAGAATCTGCAATATGCTGAAGCTCTGTTAGTACAAACTGAGGCACGACTAAAATCCCTTCAACAAACCCTGTCTCGGATATGTCCGCTATACGCCCATCAATAATAACGCTCGTATCAAGCAATTTATATTGCTCTTGCTCCTGTTCCTGCAATTCTTTTCCAGATGTCTCATTAATACGCTTTTTGTTGGATTTCCCTGTAAAAATCTGCATAAGCTCGTCACGCTTACTAAAGCCTAATCTAAAGCCTAAATATCCTAGTACAATCGATAAGATTGCTGGAACAACCGCAGTAATTACAGGTATATTCATTTGATTAATTGCCACACCAACTAATGTTGCTACACTTAGCCCTACAATTAAGCCAAGCGTCCCAAACAACAAATCTGCTGCAGGCAATTTAAATAATACTTCTTCTAACCATGTAATTAATTTTACAAAGTAATCGGATAACGCAAACGATAGAACAAATAATAAAGCAGCACCTATCGCAACACTAAAGTATGGATTATTAAGCCACGGATTGGATGATAAATTCATAAATTCGTATAATGGCGGTAAGAAAATGAGACCTAATGCTCCACCGATAAATAAAAATGCTACTTGGATAATTCTTTTTAACATTTACTATCACCTCCATCAATAATTATACATATAATGCCCTGTTCATGCGAAGCACAACCATCAATATCGCAGCAAAATAGAAATATTAATTAAAGACTCTATTTATGTAAGTTCCATGTCTTCATTAATATTAAACATTTGCAGAGAATTCTCCCTTTCTATTTGTTGAATTTACATTATATCTTTTCGATTATTACAGAGTTCGTTCAAAATTATACTCACACATAGCATTTAGATATTATTTTAATATAATAGAAAAATGACAACATAGAATAGGAGAATACGTTATGGATACAACAAAAGAAATAAAAATCTCAACCGCTGACCCATCTGCAATCGGGTTATTCGGTTTAGCTATTGTGACATTTGTGGCTTCAACTCAAAAATTGGGATGGACTGAAGGTTTAGGTTTAGTCATTCCCTGGGCAATTTTCTTAGGTGGGATTGCACAATTTTACGCGTCAGTATTAGATTCAAAGCATAATAATACATTTGGTGCGACAGCATTTGGCGCATATGGTTTATTTTGGATGGGTGTAGGTATGAGCTGGTTCGTTCAAGCCGGTGTGTTCGGTGAAGCATTGCAAGCATCTGTTGATACACGTCAGCTTGGCTTTGTGTATCTAGGGTATTTAATCTTTACCCTATTTATGACGATTGGTGCAGCTGAAACAAATAAAGTTTTATTTTCTATCTTTGTAATGATTGATTTACTATTTATTGGTTTAGCATTAAGCTCATTTGGGATAATGGAGCACGGTATGCATTTATTAGCCGCTTATTCTGAATTAATTATTGCGCTTTTATCACTTTACGGTGCAGGGGCTAATGTATTAAACAAGCATTTCGGCTTCAATTTCTTACCGATTGGAAAGCCTTTTGGCATTTTCACAAGAGAAGCATTTGAAAAGAAAGATAAAACTGTAAAAGCATAATTTATTGTTGTACAAAATAAAGCGTCGCAATTTGGTTTCTACCCATTGCGACGCTTTTTTATCTACATTGTTCCCCGCTTTACGGACAACTTCTATTTTCTCCCGCGCTCATCGAGAACACAAAAGGTTTACTATAAATTTTGAAAAGATTCCCGAAGTGCATCACTAATCGTTTCAACACCGACCACTTGTATATCTGCAGGGAACTCCCAGCCCCCAATATTTGAGGCAGGAATAAATGCGCGTTTAAACCCTAGCTTTGCCGCTTCTTGTACACGCTGCTCAATTCTAGAAACACGACGTACTTCACCAGTTAACCCTACTTCCCCAATAAAGCAATCAGTTGGGCGTACTGTTTGATCTTTAAAGCTCGAAACAATACTCGTTAATACCGCTAAATCAATTGCCGGCTCATCCAGCTTCACCCCACCGGCAACTTTAATATAGGCATCCTGTGCCTGAAGCATCATACCCATCCGCTTTTCCAATACTGCCATTAAAAGCTGCACACGGTTTTGATCAACCCCTGTAGCCATGCGTTTTGGATAATTGAAACTTGTCGGCGTGATAAGTGACTGTATTTCCACCAAAATCGGTCGTGTCCCTTCCATTGACGCCACAATCGTCGAACCCGGTGCACCTTGTGAACGTTCCTGTAGAAACAGCTCAGACGGATTTAATACTTCTTTCAATCCACCGTGGAGCATCTCAAAAATCGCAATTTCATTTGTAGAACCAAAACGGTTTTTTTGACTCCGTAAAATACGGTGGTTATGGTGACGCTCCCCTTCAAAATACAAAACAGTATCTACCATATGTTCTAAAATACGCGGCCCTGCAATCTGACCTTCCTTTGTAACGTGACCAACCAAGAAAATCGCGATGTTTTTCGTTTTCGCAATACGCATTAATTCTGCTGTACATTCACGTACTTGAGAAACACTCCCCGGCGCACTCGTTACCTCTGGATGATGTACTGTTTGAATTGAATCGACAATAACAAATTTCGGTTGTACCTCATCAATTGTTTGATTTAAAAATTCCAGATTTGTTTCCGAGTAAATATAAAGCTCTGGAGTGTGTACACCTAAGCGTTCGGCTCTTAGTTTCGTTTGACGTACAGATTCCTCGCCGGAAATGTATAACACACGCTTTCCTTGATTAGAAAGAAGAGCAGATACTTGTAATAGTAATGTCGACTTCCCTATTCCCGGGTCTCCCCCTATCAATACAAGTGAGCCTGGGACAATTCCGCCGCCTAGAACGCGATTAAATTCATTCATTTCTGTGGCAATACGTGTTTCTTCCTGTACCTCCACATGAATAATAGGTGTTGCCTTTGTAGCGGTTGTAGAATGCTGGAAAGCACCACGCGGCCCTTTTGTGATGACTTCGACTTCTTCGTTCATCGTATTCCATTCGCCACACCCTGGGCAACGTCCCATCCATTTTGCCGCTTCATAGCCACAGCTGCTGCACATAAATTTCGATTTCTTTTTTGCCATTTTGCTAGCTCCTTCGAATGTTTGTTCCTATAATTGTACACGAAACAAAATCGAATACCCACTAATCAGTCGTAAAATTCATTTTGGGCTTCAAAAATGGCTAAAAAAAGACGAGGCAGGAAATAACCTACCTCGTCTTTTTATTCCATTAATTTGTTGATACTTTTTCTTGTGTACGGACGATGAACTCATCACTTACATAATCAAGTACCACTGTTTGCGATTTATCTAATGTCCCTTTTAACAGTTCTTCAGATAAACGGTCTTCTACATGTTTTTGCAATGCACGACGTAATGGGCGGGCACCATATTGTGGATCGTAGCCTTCTTCAGCAATCTTTTCAAGTGCAGCATCTGTAAGGTGCAGCTCAATTTCTTGCTCTTTAAGACGGTTTGTTAAAGAGTTAGCCATTAATGATACGATTTCTTTTAAGTGAACTTTCTCTAATGAGTGGAACACAATCATTTCATCAATACGGTTTAAGAACTCTGGGCGGAATGCTTTTTTCAGTTCTTCCAGCATTGTACCCTTCATATCTTTATCTTTCGATTCATTTAATCCTGCACTAAATCCAACATGCTTACGGTATTTCAATGCATCCGCACCAACGTTTGATGTCATAATAACTACCGTATTACGGAAATCTACAACACGACCTTTTGAATCCGTTAAACGACCATCTTCCAGTACTTGCAATAAGATGTTGAATACATCTGGATGTGCTTTTTCGATTTCATCAAGTAATACAACTGAGTATGGTTTACGACGAACTTTTTCCGTTAATTGACCGCCATCATCAAAGCCCACATAGCCTGGAGGTGAACCAACTAAACGTGAAGTCGAATGTTTCTCCATATACTCTGACATATCTACACGGATCATCGCATCTTCATCACCGAACATTACTTCTGCCAGCGCCCGTGCAAGTTCCGTTTTACCGACACCTGTAGGACCAAGGAATATGAATGAACCGATTGGACGTTTAGGATCTTTTAATCCCGCGCGTGCACGACGAATAGCTCGTGAAATTGCTTCCACCGCTTCACCTTGACCGACTACACGCTTGTGTAATTCTTCTTCAAGGTTCAGTAATTTTGCAGATTCTGCTTGTGCAATTTTAGAAACTGGAATTCCAGTCCACATTGCAACAACTTGGGCAATGTCATCTACATATACTGTCGACTCTTCTTTACCCTGCTTTTCTTTCCATTCCTTTTTCATTTGCTCTAGCTCTTGTTTTAGCTTTTGCTCCGAATCACGTAACGCTGCTGCCTTTTCAAATTCCTGACCTGAAACAGCTGCATTCTTTTCGGATTTTATGCCTTCTAACTTATCTTCCAGTTCTTTTAAATTCGGTGGAACTGTATATGAACGTAAACGTACTTTCGAACCTGCCTCATCAATTAAGTCAATCGCTTTATCCGGTAAGAAACGGTCTGAAATGTAACGATCTGATAATTTCGCCGCCGCTTCTACTGCTTCATCCGAAATTTTCACACGGTGATGTGCTTCATAACGGTCACGTAAACCTTTAATAATTTGGATTGTTTCATCAACAGACGGCTCATCGACTTGGATAGGTTGGAAACGACGCTCCAATGCAGCATCTTTCTCAATATATTTACGGTATTCATCAAGTGTTGTGGCACCGATACATTGTAATTCCCCACGAGCTAAAGATGGTTTTAAAATGTTTGATGCATCAATTGCACCTTCAGCACCACCTGCACCGATTAGTGTATGAAGTTCATCGATGAACAGAATAATATTTCCTGCTTGGCGAATTTCATCCATAACTTTTTTCAAACGGTCCTCGAATTCACCGCGATATTTTGTACCTGCTACTACAGTACCCATATCAAGTGTCATAACACGTTTGTCACGTAGTGTTTCAGGTACTTCATTATTAATAATTTGCTGAGCTAATCCTTCAGCAATGGCTGTTTTACCGACACCTGGCTCCCCAATTAATACTGGGTTGTTTTTCGTACGGCGTGACAATACTTCCACGACACGTGTAATTTCTTTTGAGCGTCCAATGACAGGATCAAGTGAACCTTCTCGGGCAACTGCTGTTAAGTCACGTGCTAAACTATCCAACGTCGGTGTATTTACAGTTTGCGCCATATTTGACGTTCCACTATTATTGGCATCATTATTTCCTAAAAGTAATAAAACTTGTTGGCGTGCTTTATTAATACTTACACCTGTGTTAGCCAATACTCGTGCTGCCACACCTTCTCCTTCACGAATTAATGCCAATAGAATATGTTCTGTTCCTACATATGCATGACCTAATTTACGTGATTCGTCCAATGAAAGTTCGATTACTTTTTTAGCACGCGGTGTGTAATGTACGATAGGTCCAACCTCCTCGGTACCTTTCCCTACTAATTCCTCTATGCCTGTTTCAATCATTTGAGGGCTAATATTAATTGCTTCCAATGCTTTTGCAGCAATCCCGCCACCTTCACGAATTAAGCCAAGTAAAATATGTTCTGTTCCAATTTCTTTATGCTTAAGGCGAATTGCTTCTTCTTGAGCAAGTTGTAATACTTTCTGAGCACGTTGTGTGAATCGATTGAACATCATAAAAAATCCTCTCCTTTTTCCCCATTGTTTGTAGCTTCATCTTGCTCGTTTAACTTATCTTGTAAAAGCTTTGCACGATACATATCGCGCTCTGCTGGTTGCAAAGTAGTACCAATATATTGCTGAATGAGTCCAGGTTGCATTAAAAGCATGCACTCATTTAATTTACGCTGTGAAATAGGTTCTAATAATCCTAAACTTACCCCAAGACGGACATTGGATAAACAGCTTGCGGCTTCTTCACTCGGTAAAATTTTTGCATACTTCAATGTACCAAGTGAGCGACTTAAACGGTCTTCTAATATTGAAGGCGCTCGCATCAACAAATTCTTCCGAGCAAGCTGTTCTTTTTGTATCACTTGCTCTACTACTTCTTGAAGCTCCTGCAAAATTGTTTCTTCAGATTTACCTAAAGTGATTTGATTAGAGATTTGATAAATATTACCTAAATTTTCACTTCCTTCTCCATATATACCCCTCACTACCATTCCTAATCTTGTCATCATCTGAATTAAGGCATTCATTTGTTTAGTCATCGTAAGTGCTGGTAAATGAAGCATGACAGAGGCTCTAAGTCCCGTTCCAACATTGGTCGGGCAACTTGTTAAGTATCCATATCGGTCTTCATATGCATAGTTGATTGACTTACTTAAGTAGCGGTCAATTGTTCTAGCTTCCTGAAAGGCTTCTTTTAAGTTCATGCCTTGTGTCAGGCTCTGAATCCGAATATGGTCCTCTTCATTTACTAATATGCTAATGGATTCATCTTTTGTTAAAAAAAATGATCCTATTTTTTTTCTTCGTGCCAAGTTAGGGCTTATAAGGTGCTTCTCCACTAGGATTTGACGCTGTAATACAGGCATATCTTTTATTTGGAAGTAGGAAAATTGATAAGGGTTTACGTCTGTAGATAGTAGAACCTTCATCATTTTATCTTCGACTACCTGTGCCTCTTCTTCTGTAAAACTTATCGGAAATCGAGTATTGGCAATATTACGAGCAAGTCGAATGCGTGTGCTTATGACGATATCCGATTCGCTTTCATGTTGCATCCAGCTTGGACTAGCATTCGTTAGAAAATGCTCGATGTTCATGCGTTCCCCTCTCCTTCCTGTTTAATTTTATTTTCCAATTCACGTACTTCATCACGAATCAAGGCTGCGTCTTCAAAGCGTTCCTCAGCAATCGCCTGATGTAATAATGTACGGAGTTCGTTAATTTGTTGTTCGATTTTTTCTTTTGATGGGGCATTTTTTTCGTACCCTACATGCTGTGTGCCTGCTTGAATGCGCTCAAGCAACTGTGGTAATTGCTCGCTAAATGTCTCATAACACTGACCACAACCAAATTTACCTTGCTTTAAAAATTGTCGGTACGTAAACCCACAAGAAGGACATGCTTTTTGAGTGGTAGGCTGTTTCGTTGCATTTTCTTTTTTTGCATTCACCGGTACAAAATTGAACCAATTCGATATAAGTTGTTGAAGAGAGGTTGGCTCTTCACTCACATCAAATTGAAATGGATGGAATTGTGTAGCGCATACTTCACAATAGTGACGTTCCACTTTCTGACCGTTATGAACTTGTGTTACGGTTACATTTGCATGACGCTGCTTACAATGCTCACATATCATATATTTACACCTCTACTTTTCAAAAGAAATCGTTTTTAGCATTGCATGCATAATGCGTGCCCTTAACTGATCACGGAGTGGTAAACCTACCTGTAATGTGACACGATCGAGGGCTACTTTCATAATGCTTGCTTCACGCTCGGTAATAATATCCTCTTCCAACAATCGATAAATAATATGCTCTGCATTCGTCTGTGCAATGACATTCCCTATCTGTGTTTCCATTTCATCTAATAAGTTTTTCTTTGAGTGGATTGTTACTCGCAAAATTCGAATATAACCGCCACCCCCGCGTTTACTCTCTACATAGTATCCGTGTTCGGTCGTGAAACGCGTATTGATGACGTAATTGATTTGGGAAGGAGCACAGGAAAATTGCTTGGCTAATTCATTTCGCTTTATTTCAATATGTCCCTGTCCATCTAATTCAATAACTTCCTTCAAATACCCTTCAATTATGTCAGATATATTCCTCATGCTGTTCTCACCTCTCATCAACTGACTTTGACTATCTTTGACTTAAATATACAATATTTATTTTTTGTAATGCAACTATTTGCTCTTACTTAAGTTTCCCCTAAATCACAACAATAAATCCCTATTAATGTAAAAAAACAGCCGAGTTTGTTTTGTACAAACTCGACCGCTTAATCTTAGACCCAACGACCGACAATTGGATAATTCCAATCTTGGTCTGATAATGCTTTTATAATTCCTATCACTGGAGCACCCCAGAAGATTATGAAGAACACCAATAAGAATGGTAAACCGATTAACACAATTGTGAAGATCCCTGCAATTGTTAATAAAATACCAAATACAACTTGGAATAGTAATGCTTGCATTGCAGTACGTTTTACTTCGGATTCAGTAGTTATTAAGAAAAATAGAATCGGCACTAAGAAAGGAGCAAAAAAGGCACTCGCATGTATAATAATTTTTGACCATTTAGATTCCATTTGTTATCAACCTCACTTTGTATTGTTAACTTATTTACGAATAATATTCATAAAAGTTTCATAGCAGGAATAAAAAAATCCCGATTCTTTTATCGAGATTTCTTAGAGAACAAACTTCTGATTAATATGGACCTCTATCATCAGGGTTATCCCCTTCTTGAGGAAATAAAAAATACGAAATTATAGCTGTTAAAATGGTAGCTCCTATCACAATCAATATTCGATCACGGTCGCCTACTTCTGCATAATTATTAACTAACATAATATAAGAAGCAATTGCAACCCCTAATGACAATGGTATAACAAATTTTAAACGACCTTTATGAAATTTCATTTTTTCTACGCCCTTTGAATCTATTTTTGTTAGTTTCTATCATACCTCGTTTAATTTTAAATTACAAATTCTTCAATAATAAGAATTTATACCGAAATAATAATGATAATACCAATAAAAAATAGTAAGATTGTAATAGTTGGAAAATTAATGAAATGAGGAATAGTATGGGCATTCTATTTGCAAGAGCGACTAAAGTTTCAAAAAAACCTTACTTTGATATAGATAAATATTCTCAAGAAGTTTCTTTAGATGTTTCGAAGTATCCCGATTTAAATAAACAGCTTCAATTATTAAAATTAACAAACGATGACTTAGCCATAATAAAACAGCTGGAGCCCTTTGCACCAGAAATCATTCCTACTATGGTGGAACAGTTCTATGCAGCAATTAGTTTAAGTACGGAGCTTACTGATATTATAAATAATACAAGTAAAATAGACCGATTAAAAGTTACTCTATACAAACATTTAGAAAGTATTTTTAAAGCTTCAATTGATTCGCATTACTTAGAAGAGCGTCAGACAATTGCACATGTACATGTCAGAATTGGTTTAAAATCAAAATGGTATATTGCTTCGTTCCAATCCTTAATAACGACATTTATTGAGTTTATCGAAAAGATTGATATGCCGAACTCCGAAATGGGTAAAGCCATTAATGCTTTCTCGAAAATTATTAATCTCGAACAGCAGCTTGTTATCGAAGCTTATGAAAAGGAAGAACAGCGAATTCGTATGGAAAATGTAGAGTTGCAAACAAAACTAATCGACCGGATTCAAAATACCGCACAGGAATTGTATAGCATTAGTGATGAAACAAACGATTCTTTACAGGAAATAGCCAGCCAATCTGAAGAAATCGCTTCTAATACAGAGCAAGGTTTAAATTTAGTCGCGGAGACAGAAGACAAATCGACAACCGGCACAACCTATTTAGTAAGTCAAACGGCAATTATGACGACGATTTTAGACCGAGTAGAGACATTGGAAACTTCAATGGTTACACTTCGTCAATCCTCTCAAAAAATTGCTGATATCGTAGGGTTAGTTACAGGTATCGCTGATCAAACGAATTTACTAGCGTTAAATGCATCTATTGAAGCTGCCCGTGCAGGAGAACATGGTAAAGGTTTTGCTGTCGTAGCGGATGAAGTTCGAAAGCTTGCAGAAGAAACGAAAAAAGCAGTTCAAAATGTGTCGCAATTAATTAAAGAAACTGAGCTCAGTATTACCCAAATGTCTCATTCTGTTTCGAGTGTCGATGAGCAGGTCAAAATGAGTGTCGATACTCAAAAAAATTTAGCGGATTCATTTACTTCTATTACAGAAGCTGTATCCGGCATTAAAAAGAAATATGAAAATACTAATGAAGACATTCATACCATATCCTCTGTCATTACGGGATTAACACATACAACCAATCTTGTCTCAACTTCTTCTGATTCGTTGTTGCGCATCGTTCATGAATTAAATAACTAATTTTCAATTAGCGGTGTTTTAAATAGCTATTAAGAAAAATGAAAAGGCAGTGGTAAAAGGTTTCCCTTTATCACTGCCTCCTTTGATTATTGCTAAATTGTCATTTAAGCAGGCGATTTTTTGATAAGACCCGCTTTTGCTTTCGATGTTCTTGACGAATAGGACCTGTTTCAAATAAATGACGTTCAAAATCCGTTTCCGGCTCAACACCTGGTACTTCTTTCGGATTGCCATTTCCATCAATTGCAACCATTGTCACGAAAGATTCTGTCGTTAATTTTTTTGCTCCGGTTTTAACATTTCTAGAAACTACACGTACATACACTTCCATTGATGTACGTCCCGTCCCAGAAACGACTGCCTCTAGCTCTATCATATCACCTGCATATGCTGGTGAGACAAAATCTACGGAGTCGAAAGATGCTGTGACGACCTCTCCCTGAGAATGTTTCATTGCTGCAATTGCCGCAATCTCATCAATATATGCTAATACTTTTCCCCCGAATATAGATTGATGGTGATTCGTATCAGGAGGTAGTACTAATCGAGTTTGGATAGATTTTGAATAACTCATTGGTAAAGTTGTTTTCATAAATATCCTCCTTTCTAACTACACTCCATGTTACTATTCGATAGGGCAAAGTGCTAGTTTGAATTTTTAATATGTCAGCTTCATTGTTATAAATTTCAGCTCTGTCATTTCTTCCACAGCATACTTAATACCTTCTTTGCCATAGCCGCTATTTTTAACACCACCATATGGCATATTATCTACGCGGAATGTAGGAACATCATTAATAACTACCGTTCCTGCTTCAATCTCCTCTGCTGCTTTCATAGCATCTGTGAAAACGTTTGTATAAATACCAGCATTTAAGGCTAACTCTGATTCGTTTACGAGCGCTATTGCCTCGTCTAATGTTTCATATGGAACGATTGAAACAATAGGCGCAAAGGTTTCTTCACATACAATTTTCATATCCGGCTTCACATTTGTCATAACGGTCGGCGAACATGTACGATCCGTAAATTCCGCCCCTGTTGCAACAACCGCACCTTGTTGTTTCGCGGCTTCAATCCAATCCTTAATACGTTTTACCTCATCAGGGTGAATCATCGCACTCACATCTGTCTGTTCATCATGTGGATCTCCAACCACTAACTTTTCTGTCTCTTCAACAAACAACTTCGTGAATTGCTCATAAATTGAACTGTGAACATATACACGCTGTAGAGAAATGCAGACTTGTCCCGCAAAGCCAAATGCACCGCCTACACAACGCGCTATAATTTTTTCAATTGGTGTTGAAGGCTCTACAATTAATGCAGCATTTGAACCTAGCTCTAATGTAATTTTACGCAATCCGACCTTTTCTTTAATTTTCAGTCCAACCGCGCCACTACCAGTAAATGTAACCTTTTTCACAAGTGGGTGTGTCACAAGCGTATCGCTTAAATCGCCGCCACCACCAGTCACAATTTGAAGAGCCCCGTCAGGTAATCCAGCTTCTTTAAAAATTTCCGCCATCGCAAGCGCACTTAATGGTGTTTGTGATGCCGGTTTTAATACAACTGTATTCCCTACAGCAAAGGCCGGCCCTAACTTATGCGCCACTAAGTTAAACGGAAAGTTAAACGGTGTTATTGCAGAGACTACTCCTAATGGTACTCGTTTTGTATAACCCATTCGATCTTTAACACCAGGTGTAGCATCCATTGGAACGGTTTCACCTGTAATTTGTTTTGCCGCTTCTGCTGCGAATTGATACGTAGTAATCGTACGATCTAATTCGGTAAGCCCTGCTGATAAAGGTTTTGCCGCTTCATCTGCTAAAATTTTTGCAAGTTCAAATTTACGGTCACGCATAATTGCCGCAACTTTATATAAAATCTCTGCACGTTCATATGCTGTTGTCCTCTTAAATGACAGAAACGCTTTATGAGCCCCTTCAATCGCTCTTTCCACATCAGCCACAGAGGCTTTTGCAACTTTCGCAATTATTTTTCCCGTATAGGGAGCTGTTAGTTCACTTAACTCAGCTGTACTTTCCCATTTGCCATTAATCCATAATTTTGTTTCTTTCATAATTAATCCCTCCTCTATATTATTTACCCGATTTAAATAAATATATCGAGAATATCCAATGCTAAAAAAAATGTCATATCATTAATGAAATTACTCATATCAACTGCTTGCATAAAAAGTAGACTATCATTAAAATCAGCTAATTGATTGTTTTCTATTAAGCTATGCAGTATATAGTGGGTTGCCGTTATTAACGCATATTCTTCTTCCCTTGCAAACATAGATAGACTCTTTAATTCCTGGGATAGCTCAATAATTTCATCCACTACTTCAGAGGTTGCAGCTACTAAAGCGAGCAAGGCCAAATATGGATAAAACTTCTTCCCTACCTTTACCTTTTTGTTAGTAAATGATTGTTTAATCGCAACAGTATATTCGATTAAAGTAGGCTGAAACTCCTCTTGATATAGTGCCAAAAGCTGGGTCATCGCCTGTAATGAATCACCAATTTTAAAACCTTCTTTCTGCAAGCCATCATAATATTGCCGCATCGTTTCAGCCAAAGTTCCATAATTACTGGACTGATTCGTTAATAATACTGCGTAGGGAATGTCATCTTTGCCAGTTAAAAAATAGTGATGTTTTTTCATTTCTGTATGTAACTTCTTTGCTCGAAATGCATGATCTTCATCTGTTAAAAATAACGCAGCTATATTTTGATAGGCACTATTTTTAAATCCGGCCTTTATTAGCAACTTTTCATTTGAGATTAAGCGTTTCAGCTCTTGCTCAGGTTCTGGATGTAATACAAGATGCACTAAAATTCTATAAGTCAATGCAGATATATTATTGGATGGTGATAAAATATCGAGCAACTTTTTCTTTGGTTTTTGCTTATGTATTTTTTTAACACTATCCTCAAATTTTGATCCATTAAATGTTTCACGTGAAAATGTAAACTGATTAGCTAAAGGTATTCGAATATTACTGGTTTCATTTGTCCCGAAAAAGAGCTCCATCCGCTCATAATTTTGGCTAAGCAATTGAATAAAAGATGACTTTTCCATATCTTCACACTCCTAACCATTATTATACGCCTAAATATTTGAGGTGAAAAATAATGCATTTGTTTGTAAAAAAAAGTAAACACCAATGGAAATCCATCAGCGTTTACTCTTCACATTATCCTTAAAGCTGTTCAAGCTCTTCTTTTGTAAATGCACGTGATCTTGACAAAAAGCGTTTTCCCTCGACACCTTCCAATGAAAACATCCCGCCCCGTCCAGCTACAACATCAATTATAATTTGGGTATGCTTCCAATAATCATATTGATTTTTATGCATATAAAACGGACTATCCCCAATATGGCCGAGCAGCACATCCTGATTACCAATTATTAAATCGCCATCTGGATAGCACATTGGCGATGAGCCATCACAACACCCTCCCGATTGATGAAACATAATCGGTCCATGACGTTCCTTTAACTTCTCAATTAATTGTAGTGCTGCATCGGTTGCGGTTACACGTTCAACCAAAATCGCACCCCCCTCTCTTAGAAGAAGCCTAAGCGGTTTTCATCATAGCTTACTAAAAGATTTTTCGTTTGTTGGTAATGACTTAACATCATTTTATGATTTTCACGACCGATACCACTCATTTTGTACCCACCAAATGCTGCATGGGCCGGATATGCATGATAGCAATTGGTCCATACACGTCCAGCTTCAATACCACGTCCAAAGCGATAGGCAGTATTCATATCACGCGTCCACACACCCGCGCCTAAGCCATAAAGTGTATCATTTGCGATTTCTAAAGCTTCTTCTTTCGTTTTAAACGTTGTTACTGCAACGACTGGACCAAAAATTTCTTCTTGGAAAATACGCATTTTATTATGACCTTTAAATACAGTTGGCTTAATATAGTAACCGTTTGCATAATCGCCGCCAAGATCATTTTTCTCGCCACCGATTAAGCATTCAGCACCTTCTTCTTTTCCAATTTGTAAATACGATTGGATTTTTTCCATTTGCTCTGAAGAAGCCTGAGCACCCATCATTGTATCTGTATCTAAAGGATTTCCTGTTTTAATCGCTTCAACACGTTTCAATACACGATCCATGAATTTCTCATAAATCGACTCTTGAATAAGTGCACGAGATGGACAAGTACATACTTCCCCTTGGTTTAAAGCGAACAATACGAAACCTTCCACGGCTTTGTCCAAAAAGGCATCGTCTGCCTCCATAATATCTTCAAAGAATATATTTGGTGATTTACCACCTAACTCTAATGTAACAGGGATTAAGTTTTGTGAAGCATACTGCATAATGAGGCGCCCTGTCGTCGTTTCCCCTGTAAAGGCAATTTTTCCGATACGTGGACTAGATGCCAGTGGCTTACCTGCTTCTAAACCAAAACCATTCACAACATTCACTACACCAGGTGGCAGTAAATCTTCAATTAACTCAACTAACACTAAAATCGATGTTGGCGTTTGCTCAGCCGGCTTTAATACAACACAGTTTCCTGCAGCAAGTGCTGGCGCCAACTTCCATATTGCCATAAGTAAAGGGAAGTTCCACGGTATAATTTGTCCTACAACTCCGATTGGCTCATGGAAATGATAAGCAACTGTATTATCATCAATCTGACTAATCGATCCCTCTTGTGCACGTAATACCCCCGCAAAATATCGGAAATGATCAATACCAAGTGGTAAATCTGCATTTAATGTTTCCCGTACAGCTTTACCATTGTCCCATGTTTCTGCAACCGCTAACATTTCTAAGTTTTGTTCCATACGATCAGCAATCTTCAGTAAAATGTTTGATCGCTCTGCGGCAGATGTCTTACCCCATGCATCCTTTGCTGCATGCGCTGCATCTAATGCGAGTTCGATATCCTCTTCAGTTGAACGAGCAACTTGCGTAAAAACTTTTCCAGTAACCGGTGTTATATTGTCAAAATACTCCCCTTTTACTGGAGGTGTCCATTTACCACCAATAAAGTTGTCATAGCGCTCCTTAAAATTCACTAATGCGCCATCTGTGTTAGGATTGTGATACACTGCTGCCATTGAATTCTCTCCCCTTTGCAAAAATTGTTGTGACCATACCCTCATCTACAGGTTTTTTATTTAATAGCTCACCTTGTTGTGAGAGGTATCTCTAACTATTATATTGTCAGAAGAATCCAATAATTTCAAATATTAAACTACAATTTTAAGAATATTTTATTTTAAATATTCTGCTATACTGGTAATTATTACTATCAACCAAAAGGAAGTAGACAAATGAAACATTTTAGTACACTTTTTATTTTATTGTTTTTATCATTTATCTTTCCAAATGTTACATACGCTTCGGCACAAGAAACAGTAAAAATAGAAAAGGATACAACGGCCTATTTTTATTTGCATAATAACCAAGAAGTAAAATACATTACTTTAAAAAAAGGGGAAACATACCTCGCTACTATAGAGGATCTAACCTGGATGATCGAAATTGGCAATGCAAAGGTTCATATCGATAAACAAGATGCGAAAAGCATAAATGAAAAAATTACTCCTGCGCAAAACAATAATAAATTACAGATTTTAACCAATGACTCCACACCCGTTTATAATTCCCATCGCAATAGTAGTAGACAAATTGCTACATTAAGCGCTAATACACGTATTAGCTCCAATGGCGTAAAAGGCTATTTTTATGAGGTTGTTATTGGTGGAAAGCTTGGATATGTTCCTATTAAAAAAATGCAGGTTGACGCTGGTGTTCCTATTTTAATTTATCACCACTTTGTGGAAAACATTCAAAAATCCTACTTCCGTAATAATATCTCTGTTGTTGATATTGTAGACTTTGAACAGCAAATGACATTTTTGAAAAATGAAGGCTATACGACTATTTCTTTAAAGGATTTAGACCAGTGGATGCAAAAAAAGCAGGCTCTTCCTGCAAAAGCAGTCGCCCTAACTTTCGATGATGCTAATTTATCACTGGAGAAAATGGTCTATCCCATTTTAAAGGAAAACAATATGCATGGTACTACCTTTGTCATTGGGAATCGGGTAAAAGAAGAAACTCCCCCATTTAACAGTGAGGCAGAAATAGTACAATTTGCAGGATTTAAAGAACTCCACAGTGTAATGGACCTTATTGAAATCGAGCATCATACTTATGCGCTGCATGTTTACAATGATGCATTAAAGAGAAGTCAGCTCCAGCTTACATCAGCTAAAGATCTGCATTACGATATCCAGCAAACGAATGAAGTACTAAAGCAAATTGACCCTAATATACAAGCACAGTACTATTCTTATCCATACGGGAAATTTAATAAAAATCATGAAGCTACATTTATAGAAAATAATATTTCGCTAGCATTTTTAAATAAGGGTGGTAAAGCAAAAATAACGAGCCCTCGGTTATATGTACCCCGGATTCCTGTTCAAAATTCTATGCCACTCGAACAATTTAAATCATTCGTTCTGAATTAATGTGAATAATTTAAAACAACGTGAGACGAATTTATAAGTCATTTCATGTATACTGAAGATATTCTATTAGTAGGTGAAAAAATTATGCGTATAAATAAATATTTAGCAGAAACCGGCATCGTATCTCGTCGCGGTGCAGATAAATGGGTAGAAGATGGACGTGTAAAGATAAATGGCATCCTTGCAACAAATGGTAGCCAAGTAGAACCAGGTGACGAAGTATTTGTAGATGGCATACTTGTAAAAAGAGAAGAGCAGTTAGTGTATATCGTTCTGAACAAGCCTGTTGGCATTACAAGTACTACGGAAAAGCATATTCAAGGCAATGTCGTTGATTTTGTAAACCATCCATTGCGTATTTTCCATATTGGTCGTTTAGACAAAGACTCAGAAGGATTGCTCCTTCTTACAAACGATGGTGACATTGTAAACGAAATTTTACGTGCAGAAAATCATCATGAAAAAGAGTATGTCGTACAAGTCGATAAACCGATTACCGACAAATTCATTAAAGACATGAGCGCAGGTGTGGAAATTTTGGATACTACGACATTACCTTGCCGTGTCGAAAAAGTTTCTTCACAAGTTTTCAAAATTATTTTGGAGCAAGGTTTAAACCGCCAAATTCGTCGTATGTGCTCGGCACTGGGATATTCTGTACAAAGACTTCAACGCATCCGTATCATGAATATTCATATTGGAAATCTAAAGGTTGGACAATGGCGTGATCTTACGGAAAAAGAAAAAAATGAACTATTCAAATTACTGAATTATACACCAAAACAATAAGTAATCCTCTCCCTTAACCGGGAGAGCTGCTTACTAGGCATAGGAGGCATCGTTATGCTAACAATACAGCCAACTGAGAACTTAACAGGATTAACGGTAAGTGGGGACTATTGGGATTTGGATAATTTAATACATGCAGTTTACGAGGTCATCGGGGAAGAAAAGCGCTATTTCCATTATGAAGGTGTAAGGCAACGATTATTAGCCGTTTGCTTAAAGTTACGCCAAGCTTCTAAAGGGGAACATGGCATTGATTATATTTCAAATGGGATAAATAAAAATGTGCTGAAGAAGATACATGCAATTTATCCTGAAAAAAATATTTATTACAGTGTGCCTTTATTTGTCCCTGAGCTCATTTTTTCTGCGCTTGCATTAAATGATTTCATTTCACTTTATAAAGAAACAGTAGATGATTCGGAGTGGAGTATGGCGGTAACTACAGTTCGCAAGTTCCAGGCACTTGTAGCCGAATCCATCTCTTCATTTTTTCCAGAGGACCATTATATGTTGTTTTTAACAACGTTACATACGAAGTCACCACTGTTTCATCAGTATGCCCCACAGTATGTGGATATATTGAATCTGGAGTATCTTTCATTATCTAAAGAAGAACGCGAAAAACATATAAATTCATTTGCATTGCGTCTTTTAACAGAAGACGAGACTTATAAAGTATTAATTCAGCAGCTTTTAGATGTAACAAGCTTATCAAAGCAATCTTTCTATGAAGTAGAGCTGACATTAAAGTATCCAGATGAAGAAGCGATTATTTGGTAGCAATAGTTTACATACTTACATATAAAGAAGGCTGGTTAAAAGTCAATTATACTTTTAACCAGCCTTCTTTCAGTTTTTATAATCCACCTAAATAAGCGGCTCTTACTTCATCACTTTCCTGCAGTTCCTTCGCAGAACCTGCAAGCACTATTTTACCTGTTTCTAAAACATAGGCACGGTGCGCAACAGATAATGCCATATTCGCATTTTGCTCTACTAGTAATACAGTAACACCTTCTTTATTAACCATCTCGATAATATTAAATATATTTTTTACCATTAATGGTGCCAAGCCCATTGATGGCTCATCCATAATGATTAGTTTTGGCTTAGCCATTAAAGCGCGCCCCATCGCAAGCATTTGCTGCTCACCACCTGAAAGGGTCCCTGAAAGCTGTTTACGACGTTCTAAAAGACGAGGAAACAATTCATAAACATGGGCCAAATCCTTTTTAATTCCGTCTCGATCAGAGCGTAAATAAGCACCTAGCTCCAAATTTTCCTCTACCGACATATTTGAAAATACACGTCTTCCTTCCGGTACATGAGAAATTCCTGACTTTACAATAGATTGTGCCGGCTTACCATCAATTGCAGAACCTAAATATTCAATTGAGCCACGCTTTGGCTTTAGTAATCCGGAAATTGTTTTAAGTAAAGTGCTTTTCCCTGCCCCATTCGCCCCAATTAATGTAACAATTTCACCTTCATTTACTTCGAGGGAGATTCCTTTTAATGCCTGAATATTACCATAGAAAACATCAATATCATTGATTTTTAGCATATTATTCTGTAACCTCCTCACCTAAGTAAGCTTCAATTACTTTCGGGTTTGAACGAATTTCTGCAGGTGTCCCGTTTGCAATTAATTGACCGTGATCCAGCACGTAAATACGCTCACAAATACCCATAACCAAGTTCATATCATGTTCGATTAATAAAATCGTTAAATCAAATTCCTTGCGGATGAACGCAATAAGCTCCATTAAATCATGTGTTTCCTTTGCATTCATTCCAGCTGCTGGCTCATCTAATAATAATAGCTTTGGAGCTGCTGCCAATGCACGAGCAATTTCCAAACGACGTTGCATCCCGTACGGCAAGTTTTTTGCAAGCTCATCACGGTAAACATCCAGCCCGAATATCTTTAAAAAAGCCAATGACTCCTCTTCCATCTTCTCCTCGCCTTTAAAATGGCTTGGTAAGCGGAAAATGCTTGAAACTAAGTTGTGCTTCGCTAAACCGTGGTTTGCCACCTTTACATTATCCAGGACCGATAACTCCTTAAATAGGCGGATATTTTGGAATGTACGACTAATTCCTTGGCGTGTTACTTTATATGGATCAAGGCCTCCTATTGATTTGCCATCAAACATAATCTTTCCTTCTGTTGGCGAATAAACACCCGTTAGCATATTAAATGTCGTTGTCTTACCTGCTCCATTTGGACCTATAAGACCGATTAATTCACCTTGATTCATGTACAATTCAACGTTTTGAACAGCCTTTAATCCACCAAATTGAATACCTAAATTCTCTACGGTTAGAAGTGCACTCATACGCGTGTACCTCCCTTTTTACCAAACTTAAAGTATGCTGTAATTTCTTTTGAACCTAATAATCCCGTCGGACGATATAACATAACTAGAATTAGAATTAATGAATAAATAATCATTCGTGTCTCCGGGAAGTCCTGTAAATACGTTGAAACGACGGTTAATAAAATCGCAGCAATTACAGATCCTGATAAACTTCCTAACCCGCCTAAAACGACGAATATTAAAATATCAAAGGATTTTAAAAATCCAAATGCAGTTGGCTGAATTATATAGTAGTTATGGGCGTAAATTGCACCCGCAACTCCAGCAAAAAATGACCCAATTGCAAATGCGACTACTTTGTAATAGGTCGTGTTAATTCCCATTGCATCAGCAGCAATTTCATCTTCCCGTATGGATATACATGCGCGACCATGCCGGGAATTCGTGAAGTTGGAAATGACTAAAATAGTTATGAATACGCCAAAGAATGCATATGTCCACGTTGATTGGTGGGTCACTTGCAAACCTGCAGCTCCTCCTACATAGTCCGTATTAACAAATACAATTCGAATAATCTCCGCAAATCCGAGCGTTGCAATGGCTAAGTAGTCCCCTTTTAAACGAAGAGATGGAATTCCAACCAATAGTCCAGCCAGTGCGGCAACAATTGCACCAATTAAAATTGCTGTAATAAATGGCATGCCAAACTTCATTGTACAAATTGCCGATATGTAAGCACCGACTGCTAAAAATCCTGCATGCCCTATCGAAAATTGACCTGTAACCCCGATTATGACATGTAAACTAACTGCTAAAATAATATTAATACACATTGCGATAAACATATTTTGATAGTAGTTCTGAATAACACCATTTGAGATTAATAATTGAACAACTGCATAAATAACAAGTGCTAGGACGGCATAACCCCAAAAGATTTTTGATTTTTTCATGCTGTTCACCTACACTTTCTCGCGTGTATTTTTACCGAAAATACCCGCTGGACGTAAAATTAGAATTAAAATAAGAATGACGAATGCGGCTGCATCCCGCCATAAAGAATAGCCTAGTGCAGAAACAACGGTTTCTACTACTCCAAGAAAAAGACCGCCTACCATCGCCCCTGGAATAATTCCTATACCGCCTAAAACGGCTGCGATAAATGCCTTAATTCCCGGCATAATCCCCATTAATGGGTCGATACGAGTATAGTAAATACCAAAAATTACACCGGCTGCTCCTGCTAAAGCAGAACCAATGGCGAATGTTGCAGATATTGTATTGTCAACGTTAATACCCATTAAGCGGGCTGCATCAGCGTCATGTGATACTGCACGCATCGCTTTTCCGATTTTCGTCTTGTGAACAATGAATTGTAGGAGAAGCATTAAAAAGATCGATACAGACAAAATGAATATGGCTAGTGTGCTAATTTGAACACCAAAAATTTCAATATTCTTCGTTGTAAACACTGTCGGATATGCCTCTGGAGACGATCCACGGAAGAAAATTACTGTGTACTCAATTAACAGTGATACCCCAATGGCCGTTATAAGTGCTGCTATACGCGTCGCATTTCGCAGTCTCTTATAGGCGACACGCTCAATAATTACTCCGATAACGGCACATAAAATCATTGCTAAAATAAGGGCTAAAAATATGTTCATTTCCCAACGCGCAATTGCATAAAAACCAATAAAGGCACCTAGCATAAAAACGTCACCATGGGCAAAGTTGATTAATTTAATAATCCCATAAACCATCGTATAGCCTAAAGCGATGAGCGCATAAATACTACCTAGCGAAATCCCGTTCACTAATTGTTGAATCCACTCCATAAAGTTCACTTCCTTTTCAACTATTAACTATGAAAATACGAAAAAGGGAGGCAAGTTCCGCCCCCCCTTACTTGAAAAAAATTAAGGATTAACTTTAGAGTTGAACTGTTGTTTACCGTCTACGAATTCTAGAACTGTAGCTGATTTTACTGGGTTGTGGTTTTCGTCAACTGTGAAAGTACCTGTTACTAAACTTAAATCTTTCGTTGATGCTAGCTGTTTTTGAACTGCTTCACTCGTAACATCTCCATCTACACGTTTAATAGCATCTACGATAAAGTAAATTGAATCATAACCTAAAGCGTGGAATGCATTAGGCGCCTGACTATATTTATCATTGAAGGCTTTAACGAAATCCTGAATTTTTGCATCTGGATCTTCAGATGAATAGTGATTTGTAATGAAAGTATTATTTAAAGCATCCGCTCCGGCTAATTCGATTAATTTAGGAGAGTCCCAACCGTCAGCGCCCATTAATGGAACGGTAATACCTGCTTCACGTGCTTGCTTTACGATTATTCCAACCTCTTCGTAATATCCAGGAATGAAGATGAAGTCAGGATTTTTCCCTTTAATGTTCGTTAATTGAGATTTAAAGTCAACATCCTTTGCAACATACGCCTCTTCAGTAACAACTGTACCGCCGTTTGCTGTAATTGTTTCTTTGAATGATGCAGCTAAACCTTTCGCATAATCAGATGCATTATCCGCAAAAATTGCTACATTTTTAGCACCTAATTCATTTGTCGCAAAGTTTGCTGCTACTGTACCTTGGAATGGATCGATGAAACATGTACGGAATGCATATTCATTTACTGTTCCGTCATCATTCACTGTTACATTCGGAGCTGTACCTGATCCAGTAACCATCGGAACTTTATGGTTATTTGCAATTTGCACAGTTGCAACAGAGTTACCAGAAGTTGCAGGCGCTAACATTGCCACTACTTTTTCCTGCTCCGCTAGCTTAATCGCTGCAGATGTTGCCTCAGCTGTTTCTGATTTATTGTCGATAGGAATATATTCAATTTGCTTACCATCAATACCACCTGATGCATTGATTTCATCAATTGCTAATTTTGCTCCATCATTAATAGATGACCCGTAAGAACCAACCGCACCGGATAATTCTAAGTTTGCACCAATTTTTATAGTTTCCCCTACTGTATTGCCACTTCCACTTGAACCAGAAGAACCGGAATCATCAGTTCCACATCCTGCTAAAAGCCCAGTTAATAGTGCTGTTGCCATGAATAATGACCCGTACTTTTTTGTTTTGTTGTGCTTTGCCATTATTATTTCCCCCTTAGTAAACTTGAAATATTTGATATTTCAGATAATTATACTCAATCTTTCAAGTTCCTACAATCTAATTTTTAAATATTCAGAATAGATGTCATTGCAATAAAATTCTCATTTATTCCAACTTCTGTATTGTATACGATACTAAATTATTAGTCTAGTGTGATTTTTCTGTAAATTTTGTATATTTAAAGACTATAAAAAAACCGTCATTATTCGTTCATAAGACGAAAAACGACGATTCGTTCATTTTCATTTTTTTCATGTCGGAGTTTTATATTTAAATAACATTCCAGCATTTTTTCTTCTAGTAAAAAATGCATATAGTCAGGGGAAGGGTAATATAAAATTATATCAATAGTTCGTGGATATAATTTGAATGACTTAAAAAGGAGATTAATAAATTCGCGAAAAACATGAATGGAAAAAGGATTGAAAAAGAAAAAAACATTATCCTGCTTTTTAATTTCGTATGTTTCTGCAATGATGTTCAAAAATTGAATAGGTGCTTTCTTCTTTTTGATTTTTTTCAAGTATTGCTCGGCATTATGTTCGGCTTCTGCAAAGAATTTTTGATCCATTTCAATCCCTATGACAGGAATACGGAAACGATTGTATATATAAATCGGGACACGGCCTTTCCCACAGCCAATATCGAGGAATCGAGCATTCAATGGCATTTCATATGTTTCAAATAATTGTTCAAGCCCACTATATGGGGTCGGTTCATAGCGATGATATTTTGCTAACTTTGGAAACCCATACTGAAAGCCTGCCGTTTGAATATTTAATAACTTATCATATTGTTGCTCGTTCATTAATTCACCTCATATCTTACTACTTATTATACCAATATATTTTATCACGATAAAATATATTGATGTTTTAACTCATGATTCAGCAACCATTCTTTACGCCATAAACCTCCTGCATATCCTGTCAGCTTACCATTTGCTCCTATAATTCTATGGCAAGGGACGATAATACATATCCTATTTCTGCTATTAGTCATACCGACAGCACGTACCGCTTTAACATTTTCTATTTGCTGGGCAATTTCTTTATATGAAGCAGTTTGACCGTATTGTATGTTTTTTAATGCTTCCCATACGGAAATTTGAAAAGCTGTACCTTCAAGTTTATAAAATACAGAGAACTCTAGACGTTGCCCGCTAAAATATTCATCTAACTCTTTATAGCAATCTAGTAATAGCGCAGGTGTGTCAATCTTTTGTAAAAACTGAATTTCTCTTTCCACAAATAATACCGATGAAATAAATTGTTCTGTACCGACTATCTCAATAACTCCTATCGGTGAAGCATAATCCAACTTATGCATAGTGTTTCTCCCCTTCCCTTATCTTTGTACTATAGCGCATTTACGAGAATGAAAAAAGAACCTTTAATCTGACATTGATTAAAGGTTCTCTCTATTATTAATTATGCTTTTTGTAAACCTAATGCTTTAGTTGTTGTTTCATGTATTTCTTTAAGAAGTGCTGTATTTTCAACAAGGTTTTCGCCGTAAGAAGGAATCATCTCTTTAATCTTAGGCTCCCAAGTTTTTAATTCTTCTGGGAAACATTGTTTGATTACTTTTAACATTACAGATACCGCTGTAGAAGCACCTGGAGATGCACCTAGTAAAGCTGCAATTGATCCGTCGTGTGCAGTTACTACTTCCGTACCAAATTGTAATGTACCTTTACCAGCGTCTGTGTCTTTAATAACTTGAACACGTTGACCTGCAACACTGATTTCCCAGTCTTCTGACTTAGCAGTAGGAATGAATTGACGTAATTCCTCCATACGTGCTTCTTTTGAAAGAACTAACTGAGAAACTAAATATTTGCTCAATGACATTTCTTTCACACCACAAGCAAGTAATGTAAATAAGTTATGCGGTTTAATTGAAGCAAATAAGTCCATGTTTGAACCAGTTTTTAAGAACTTCGGAGAGAAGCCTGCAAACGGTCCGAATAATAATGACTTTTGACCATCGATATAACGAGTATCTAAGTGAGGTACTGACATCGGTGGTGCACCTACTGCTGCTTTACCGTATACTTTTGCATGGTGTTGATTAATAATTTCTTCGTTTTTACAAACTAGGAATAAACCTGAAATTGGGAACCCACCGATATGTTTTGATTCGGGAATGCCAGACTTTTGCAGTAACTCTAAGCTACCGCCTCCAGCTCCTAAGAACACAAATTTCGACGTATGGTATTCTACTTTACCGTTTTCCTTGTTATGGACTTTTACTTCCCAAGAACCGTCTTTTAAACGTTTAACGTCAGTAACATTATGATTGTAGTTTACGTCTACATCTTGTTTTTGTAAGTTTGCGATTAAAGTACGAGTTAACGCACCAAAGTTCACATCCGTACCAGAGTCAATTTTAGTTGCAGCAATTGGCTCATTTGATTTACGTTCATTCATAATTAATGGAATCCACTGTTTTAATGTTTCAGGATCATCAGAGAACTCCATACCTTCGAATAATGGGTTAGCAGTCATTGCTGCATGACGCTTTTTAAGATACTCAACATTGTTAGCACCTTGTACCATACTCATATGTGGTAATGGCATAATGAAATTTTCTGGTTTTTCGATTTGCTTTGTGTTAACTAAATGCGACCAAAATTGTAGTGAATCTTGGAATTGTGTGTTAACGTTAATCGCTTTTGTAATATCGATTGTTCCGTCTTTTTTCTCGCTTGTGTAGTTAAGCTCACATAAAGCTGCATGCCCAGTTCCGGCATTGTTTAATTCGTGAGAGCTCTCCTCACCTGCTTTTGCTAAATTCTCAAATACTTTGATTTTCCAATCTGGTGCTAATTCTTTAAGCATTGTACCTAAAGTTGCACTCATAATTCCGGCACCAATTAAGATAACGTCTGATTTAATATGCTTGTTACTCATTTTTACCTTCCCTTTATATATATTAAGATTTTTAGAATAATGTAAGCGCTCTAATTTACTATCGACAATCTAAAAAAGGAGGCGGGTCCATTCATTCTAGATCTGTTATTACCTTATTGTAGTGTAACACAATTGCGAAAAGATTAAAATATATACAGATTGCTGTAAGTACGCATATGAAAAGGTTGACATTTGCGAGAAGACTTTTAACATTTTTAAGCAATTTACGTATTAGAGGAATATAAATTATTTTTATTTTCTAACAATTACAGAGTATTTTTTTCAATATTTTTAAGTTATATTTATTAAGAATGTTCTTTTCCTTCTATTATATACTTGCGAAGCTTCGATAAATTATTAGAATATTTTGTAAGAATGTAAATCATCATTCTTTGCATATAATAGAGAAATAGGATAAATATTATGAGCAAGACATGACAAATATAAATAGTTCAATACAGAAATTCAAGTTAAAATTAAATTTGAATGAGATTAGGGGGATGTTTATGAAAATTTTTGCAGATAGTGGATCGGACTTATCTAAATCATTTTTTGATAAGGAAGATGTTCATCTTTTCCCACTACGTGTATTAGTAAGAGGCGTTGAGTACGATGATATTATTGGCATTTCGACAGACCAAGTATACGCTGCCATTAGTGAAGGTGAACAACCAAAAACATCACAAGTTTCATTGGAAGTTTTTTTAAACACATTTGAACAATTAGCAAAATCAGGAGAGGAAGGTATCTATTTAGCCTTCTCATCAGAGTTGTCAGGTACATGCCAAACAGCTATACTCGCAAAAAACCAAGTACTAGAAAATTATCCTAACTTGAAATTAGCTATTATTGATACAAAGTGTGCTTCCTTCGGCTTAGGTTTAGTTGTGAAAGAGGCAGTTCGATTAAATAAATTGGGTATCGGATTTGAAGAAGCGGTAGATCAACTAAAAGCTATGGCAAATTCAATGGAGCATTTGTTTACTGTTGGGGATTTAAATTATTTGGCAAAAGGTGGGCGTGTTTCGAAATCAAGTGCTTTTATGGGTGGGTTACTAAACATCAAACCGATCCTAAATATGGAAGATGGTAAGCTAATCCCGCTTGAAAAAACACGTGGATTTAAAAAAGCTACACAACGAATGATTGCACTGATGAAAGATCGCGGTGGCGACTTTACAAATAAAGTCGTTGGTATTTCACATAGTAATGATGAAGAATTAATGCACGAAGTAAAGGCTGCCATTCAAGATGCCCTACAACCTAAGGCAATTGAAACGACAACAATCGGGGCTGTCATTGGGGCACATGTTGGGCGTGGCACTATCGCCATTTTCTTCACAAATAACAAATAAAATACTCAAAGAAAGCTGTCTGGAAGTTAATCCAAGACAGCTTTTTTTCATTCTATATGAAGAATAGTCCTGCTAATGCGATTCCAGTAATTGCTCCTAATGCAATACCATAGCCAAAGCCGGCACCAGGCCCAAAGCCCCAAAAGCCTATACCATACCCATTATTATCAGGCATAATCCAAACTTGTCGATTGTCGACCTTTGTAATCCGGCCAACATGAGTATTTCCGCAATTATCGGATATTCTCACCCGCTTACCTTGATATTGACAGCATAAATTATATGCATCTTGTGGATTCATCAGTGTACCTCCCTTCCATACTTTTTTCTACTATATGTTCAGGCTTTAAGCACATACGAGCCTATCGTCTAAGTCATACACTAAAAGAAAAAGGAGGACATCATGCCAATTCTCGATACAAAAATGTTATTTGAAAAAAACGATCAACGCGAACAACTTGCCTATCACTCTGTACAGTCTATTTTTCCTCAGCAACCACCCGAGGCTGTTCAATTTGAGTTGTTACAACAAGGTCTTCTTCAAAATGGCGAATTGCCCTTAACATTAGATTTTTGGCACATCGCTGAGAGATTATTTGAACAACTTATGCTTGCATGGGATGGACCGGATGTACCCATTGCTATTTTGCCCATTAAAAATGGCTTTGTAAAAAATGGCGTCGCCTACCCATTCGGTATTTGTTTATTTATTTCTTCAAGGATTACGATAAAGGAGCTACATGCCTTACTTGCGCATGAATATCACCACATTTGTAGGCGACGCTTCATTTCAGAACCTCCTACATTACTTGATTCTGTAATTATGGAAGGGTTAGCGGAGCATGCAGTTGAAAGCTTATTTGGGGAGTACGCTATAAGTTCATGGACGAAGCGTTATTCTATGGAAGAAGCCATTAGCTATTGGAATTCCCATTTTGCCCCTGCCCTGCATATACGGGGGTTACATGAACATAGAGCTTATTTGTTTGGAGATATTGCTTTAAACCTACCGCCTTGGATTGGCTACTGTATAGGTTATCGAATTGTAGAAGCCTTTCAAGAAAACGAGGGATTTCATGATATCAATCAACTATTAATATTACCTTCTGAATACTTAATAGCTGCCGCAAAATTTAAAAAGAAGTGACCGACTAAAATTAACCGGTCACTTCTTTCCTATTTTTGTACAACTGGCTCGGGATAATCAAAGCCTTTCGTATCTACTTCTACAGTTTTCATTATTTGATTTTCTTTAGGTTTATCGCTACCATCCCGCTCAACTGCAACGATTTTATCGACAACTTCCATCCCTTCAATGACTTTACCAAAAGATGCATAATCGCCATCTAAATGAGTTGCCGCCTCAACCATAATAAAGAACTGAGAACCTGCTGAATCCGGCTGTTGTGTACGAGCCATTGATAAAACACCACGCTCATGTGTCAGTGTATTTTCAAATCCATTTGATGAAAATTCCCCTTTAATTGAATAGTCGGGGCCTCCCATACCTGTTCCGTCTGGGTCTCCACCTTGTACCATAAATCCTGGAATGACCCGATGAAAAATAAGTCCATCATAAAATCCTTCTTCTACAAGAGAAATAAAGTTAGCCACAGTATTTGGTGCAGTTTTCGGCTCTAATTCAATAACGATTTTCTCATCATTTTCCATCGTAATTGTCACAATTGGATTTTCTGTTATAGCAGCTGTGTAGTCTTCCGCGCTTCCTTGCTCGGTATTATCTGTTGTTTCAGTACCACATGCAGCTAACCCTAGCATTAAAATGGCCATAAAAAACATCCAATAAAATTTCTTCATTAACATATTCACTCCTTTTCCAACATAATCCCATCATACTATGGAAGCATGAAAAAGAGCATCAATTCGTCTATAGTTTTTATATAAAAATCACCTAATCATTGCTATAGCAACAATTAGGTGATTCATCAATTAGAGAGCTCTTTATTTAAGGTTTTAATATAAACTTAATGCTTTGATCTTCGTGATCGTGGAACTTTTGATAGGCTTCACTTGCTTCAGATAATGGCACTTTATGCGTAATAATCTCTGTTGGATCAATCTTTCCTTCGGCAACCATTTCATACAGCATAGGACTATAATGAATTGCAGGTGCTTGACCCATTTTCACCGTTACATTGCGCTCAAATATATTGCCTAATGGGAACATGTTGTACTTTGAACCATATACACCTGTAAGCTGAATTGTACCAAACTTTCTAACAGCTTTTATCCCTACATCAATCGCACTCAATGTTCCGCCTTGCAATTTCAGTTTTTGCTGTGCCTTCTCTACAAGCGACATTTTACCGTCCATCCCTACACAGTCAATTACTACATCTGCTCCTCCATGTGTAATTTCATGAAGGTGATTTCCTACATCGTCAAAATCATCAAAGTTAAATATTTCAACATTATTTATTCGTTTTGCATGGTCTAGACGATATGAAAGAGGATCTACTACTAATACACGTTTAGCACCTTTCATCCACGCAAATTTTTGTACCATTAATCCAATCGGTCCTGAGCCTAATACAATAACTGTATCGCCCTTTTTCACTCCTGCATGCTCTACACTCCAATAGGCAGTCGGCAATACATCCGATATAAACAGTAATGCCTCATCTTCTAGTTCACAGTTGTCTGGTACTTTAAATGGTATGAAGTTTCCGTACGGTACACGGAGGTATTCCGCCTGTCCACCTGGGAAATTGCCGTAGCGCTCTGTATAGCCAAAATAGGCACCCGAATCAATAGCTGGATTTTCATTGGCATTGTCACATTGGCTTTCCAACTGATTTTGGCAGTAGAAGCATTCACCGCATGCAACATTAAAAGGAATAACAACTCGGTCTCCTTTTTTTACTTTCGTCACATCAGGTCCGACTTCTTCCACGATTCCCATCGGTTCATGTCCAATAACAAAATCTTCTCTAGTTGGGATTGCCCCACGATAAATATGGAGATCTGATCCGCATATTGCCGTAGAGGTAATACGTACAATAATGTCATCTGGCTTTTCAATTTTTGCATCAGGAACTTCTTTTACTTCTACTTTTTTGGCACCTTGGTACGTTACTGCTTTCAAAAAGACCCCTCCTGTTGGATAAAGTATTAGATTTGAACTTCAACAAAGTCAATCTGTAAGTTATTTACCCTGATGTCAAAAAATTATACATAAAATAAAAAATGAGCCTGGGACAAAACGAAAAACATCTATTTTTTCAAAGAAAAAATAGATGTTTTTCTGCTTCTGCCAGAATTGATTTCCATTACGGGGACGCTTTCCGGGGGCACGGCCTGAGCCTGTAGTCTCAGGCGTCGCGCTGTTTCCCCAGGAGTCGCCCCTTCACTCCAATCAACTCATATAATATCAATTTCTTAATAAGAGTATTTCCCTTATAAAAAGAAATTTCTACTTATGTCCCAGCCTCTTGATTGTTACCGCTTTTTTAAATTTTGGTTTATTGGGAACCATAGTCTGTTACTTCTTTTAAAGCTTTTTCCTCTAAAGGAATACGGATGGAGAGAATAATCAAATTTAAAATAGTAAAGCAGATTGCTGTAAAATATGCTTGGAACATGAGTGGAATTACAGCGATTTCCAAACAGACAACTAAGTAATTTGGATGTCTAATATATGAATAGGGACCTTTAACAACAACATTGGCTCCAGGTAAGATTATAATTTTTGTATTCCAAAATGGACCTAGTGACGCTAAACACCATACTCTTAGTAATTGTAGTAACAAAAAGATGAACAATAAAATATAATGTGGTGTAAGTTGTCCTGTAAAGTAGATTACCTCTACTATAAGGCTTACAAAGAAACTCACGTGGAGTAAAATCATGAATGGATAATGGGAAGCACCAACCTCATATGCCCCCTTCGCCAACATAGATTTCTCATTTCTTTTGGCTATAAGCAGTTCGACTAATCTTTGTATAATAATAAAAGCTAGTACTAAATAAAAAAACAGTTTACTCCCTCCATTCTAATAAAACTACTTCTCCACTAAAGCCGGGACCTAGAGCTACTAACAGACCCAGTGTGTTTTGCTTATTTTTCTTTAACATATATTCCTCTAATACATAAAGTACCGTTGGCGATGACATGTTTCCATTAGCCTGTAATATTTCACGTGAAACATTTGTATGCTCTGATGTGAGCTGAAGTGCCTCTTCATATGCTTGCAAAACTTTTTTTCCACCAGGATGTGCAACAAAATTATCGATTTGCTCGGGTAAAACGTCATGATTATTTAAAAACTCATGAATAAACGGACCTAGCCATTTTGAAATAATCACGGGTATGTTTTTGGAAAATACTACATGTAATCCACTATTTTTAACATCCCAACCCATTACATCTTCAGAATCCGGCATCCATTTGGAGCCTCGTCCAATAATATGAGGGACTGATATATCCTGACCAAACTCTACATTGTCCCCACATACGAGAGCACAAGCAGCACCATCTGCAAATAACGATGCTCCTACTAAATTACTTTTTGAATAGTCTTCCTTTTGGAACGTGAGGCTGCATAGTTCCACACAAACTACGAGCACTTTTGCATCTGGATAAGCTTTGCAGTAATCAAACGCTCTACTAATTCCCGATGCTCCACCAGCACAACCTAATCCCCATATTGGGATTCTAACAAGCTGATTTGAAAATGGTAGGATATTCATTACTCGCGCCTCTATACTTGGCGTAGAAATGCCTGTACTACTAATAAAGAATATGGCATCGATATCTTCAGTAGAAATATCCTCTTTTAAAAACGATCGATTTGTTAAACATTTCTTAATTACTTCCACACTATATTCTGTAGCTAACTGAATATAAAGCTCATTACGTTCTTCAAAAGTATGTTCTTCTCGATACCAATCTGGTGGAACACAGAAATTACGTGTCTTTATTTCACCATTTTCAAAAACCTTTAATAAACGATCTAGTCTTGAAATCTTATGTTGAAAAAGCTCTTTCGTTAGTTGCTCAATATTAGATTGAGCTAACGTGAATGGCGGTTTATATGAACTAACTGAAGCGATTTTTGGAATAATAATTTCTCCTTATATGAGTTATTTTCTTTCAATGTATTTATAAAGTAAATAAAATATACAAAATATGGTGGAATTTATACAACTGAAAATAATAGCACTATCCTCTATTTGGACGGTGCTATTATATATTTTTCAATAAACATTAAATGTCTTATACGACGTTTACTTTTGGAGTGAAGTTTTAATTACCAACCTCTACGTTTTGAACAGCCGCATCCGCCCGGTCTAAATGGTGTTCCACACATTGTATGTGTTTCATAGCATTCATGTCTTACGGATTCCGTATGTGGGAAATAATGCTGATTATTAATGTATTGTTGGTTAACCGTTGTTAAATGAGATGGATGAACATGTGGCACCACCATATTCGTTACATTTCTTTGAACATAATGTCTTGTAGGTGACATTTGCGGTGATCCAAATTGAGTAGGAGCTGTTTGGACCGGTAGTTGTTGCCCAAAACCTTGGAACGCTTGAACGCTTTCATCATCAAATGATTCAAACCAGTTTCTATTAACCAATTATATCCTCCTTCCATAATGTTGATGTTTCTTTACTAACGTATGAAAGGATTCAATTGAGACCTATTTAATTGCCTATAGTTCAAAATAATTTTTTAATGAAAGAAACTACTAACTGCTCTAACTGCTTGTCACCTATTATTTAATCTACTGAGGTAATGGACCGTATATTTTAGTCCATACTTCCTTAACGCCAGCTGCTGCATGTTCAGTAGCAAAATGGATATGCTGTGATTCTGGCAGCTTTAAAATAGCGTCACAAGCATTTCCAACTGCAATGGCTGGATAGCCGAGTTTGAATAAACTGAGATCATTTTCGGAATCACCAGCTACAACAACCTTTCCTTCATATTGGCACTTTTTAAGTATATATGTGAGGGCAGACCCTTTATTAATATTAGCAGGAAGTATATCTACGTCTTTGTCACTGCTAAACACAATATCCACTGCCAAATTAAGCTGTTGGACTGTTTTTTTAAGTATTTGAACTTGCTTACTCTCTGCAAAATAAGCAAGACGCCATGGGGTATTTATAGGCTGCCGTGCAATTCCAATAGATGTGGCTATTGTTTTAACCTGTTCAAAATCATTTTGCTTAATATTGCGTGCCCAATCTTCGTCAAGCTCATAGTTTGGACCAACATAAATAGAAGCGCCAACATCGCATATTAAAATATCCGGTTTTGGCAGTTGTTCACGCTCAATTAAATCCATCGCGGACTGCTTATATCTTCCTGTAATATATATAAGAGATGTATTTTCCAGTGCTAACGTTTCCCAAAGATCTTTGTGGGATACCTTTTCACTAACAATTGTATTATCTAAATCTGTTGCTAAAATACGAGGTTTAAGGTAGGGATACGTAGGCATTTTTACGTTCATACAGCTCCTTTACTTTGCGGGAAATAAGCGTCCAGTTAAATTCTCTTTTTGCATATTCCTTAGCATCACGACGCATTTTTAATACTTGCTGAGAATTCTTTAAGAAATAGACCATGCTTTCACTTAACTTTTGCATATTGGCTTTTGGAATATGGAATCCTGTTACGCCTGATTTAACAACGTCTTTTAATCCACCCACATGTGTCGCAATTACCGGACAACCACATGCCTGAGCTTCTGCTGCTACCATTCCAAAAGATTCATAATGAGATGGCATAATCGTAACTAATGCACCTGCATAAAGACTTTTTAACTGTTTCTCGGTTTTTGGGCCGAGGAATAGCACGCGATCTTCCATTCCTTTTATTGCTTCTTTTAGCCTTTCGCTTTTTGGACTAAAATTATTTAAATCAACCGATTCTGGACAGCCCCCTGCAATAAGTAGCTTCACATTATCTGGTACATCGTTCTTTTTTAACATATGTCGGTATGCATTTAAAAGATCAAAAATTCCTTTTGATGTTTCGAGACGCCCCGCATAAAAATAATATGGAAATGTAAATTGTTTCGTATCTTCTGATGCCGCTAAATAAACCGGTGATACTCCCACCGGCACAACAGATACTTCGCTTACATGTTTTGTGAAAACTTCAATTTGTTTTTTCTCGTTTGGAGTTGTAGCGAGGACAACATCGGCTTTTTGCATAATTATCTTTTCAAAATGCTTGCGCTTTTGATCAATAAATCCTGTACCTTGCTCTTTTGCAATTGCAAGTGAATGATTTGTGTGGCACCAGTAGAAAGAATATTCTTTTTGGAGATAATATGCGAGTACACCGGATAACCAGTAATGAGTATGAACAACGTCATAGCTGCTTAAATCTAATGTCTCTTTCATTTCTTCATAAATGCTAGGTAGTATAGCAAACATCTGCTGCTTATCAACAAAGCCTTTTTGACCTCCAGCAAATCTGTACACTTTACTACGCTCTCCCAGCTGTTCAACAGCCGGCTTTTGTTCATTGCTCCAATGGGTAACAATATCTACACTATACCCAAGCTCATCAAGCTGCAATGCTAAATGTTTCACATAATTATTCTGTCCGCCTGCCTGTTTACTTCCAAGCGGAATTAAAGGATCGCCATGATCAGAAATAAATAGTATTTTTTGCTTCAAATGAATCGCATCCTTTCGTTCTTAAGCAGCAAATCCGAGCTGTAATACTTTACTGCTGTCTTGCTGTTATTCAATGAAATGACGGTTACTTTCATAAGAATACTGTTTTTAGCTAGGCTGATTTCCATTCTTTAAGCTTCGCTTGATTCCTACTTTTGTACAAAAGTATCCTAACCCTATCTAGCAAGTACTCTAATAGAATATGGTTTTACGTTTAACCGTTTTTTCCACACCTAAAAAAGCGCTCCTCTATTTATTAGGAACATTTGTCAGAAATTTAGAGTCAATTATCCTATTCCCTAAATTACACAGCATTAAACTAAATATTCACATAAAATTATTAAAAGCGTAAATTTGATCTTAAAAATCATTAAGTAATAGGGTAAGGAGAACCGATTATTTAGAGAATTTTTTTTAAGAAAAGTAAAAGGATTTTAGAATTAAAAAAAGCTATTCTGAGCATAGCTTTAACAGAATAGCTAACTAATTTTAAATAACTTCCAGCGTTACCTCAATATTCTTTCTAGTGGCTTTTGAATAAGGACATACTTCATGTGCTTTATATACAAGCTCTTCTAATTTTTCACGCTCAATACCTGTCCCTTTTACTTGTAAAACAACGCCAAGTTTAAAACCTTGATCCTGTTCGTCCTTTAACAGACTAACATTAGCTGTCACTTCAGAGGTAAACTTGATACGGGCTTTACTTGCTGTTGATTGGAGAGCACTATCAAAACAAGCGGCATACCCAGCGGCAAATAATTGTTCCGGATTTGTTGCATTTTCAATCTTCTTTGCACGTGGTGTACCTGGCATCGCTGTATCGAAATGGATTACTCCATCTTCAGATTGTACTTTCCCTTCTCTACCCCCTGATGCAGTAGCAGTAGAAGTAAATAATTTTTCAGACATTACACTTCAACACCTCTCCATTATGATTACAACGTATCTCTACCCTCTTTTTCTTTTTTCATGCATTTATTATTTCTTTTATTTATGGATTGTTGAATCAGGAGTGATTAAAAGAGAGCGCTTGCTTATGTTTTGGAAAATTAGTGAGGGGTAACAACATATAAGTATTTATAGGGAGGGTATAGAATATTATGTTCGGAATATCTGACCTTATCTCACTTATCATTTCTGCATTTATTATATTGCCTGTTGTTGTATTTCTTCGGGAAATGGGCTATATAATTGTAAGTTGGCTTTTTGGTGTAAAAGAACCAAGATTAACAATCGGATCTGGACCAAGATTTATGAAACTTGGGATGTTCGATATTCGTAAAAACTATCATATTTATAGTTGGTTTTCGTATGATGAGTTGAAATATGAAAGCAAGTTTTCCTATATTTGTATTTATTCAGGTCCTATACTAATTAATCTCTTCTTAGGTCTTACAATCAACTTTTTAATTGCCAATGGCTGGGCAGAAGAATACAAAACATTTTGGGATCGCTTTGTTTTTTATGCCTTTTATTATGTACTATTTGATATAGTCCCAATGGTTACGTTTAACGGCAAGCCTAATAACGGTATGATTATTTATCAAATGATTAGGTATGGGAAACGTATCGATTCAAGTAAAGAACCCTTTCTTCCAGCAACTTCAGATGTAGAGAAAGAATATCAAGAGTATATGAAGAAATATGAGGAAAGTAAAAAACAAGAAAAAGAAAAACCGTGACTACAGGAATATTAGAAGAGCCACGACACATAAAAAAATGCAGCTAAAGAAAAGACCCTCAAAATCATCATTTAATTATGATTAATTTATAGCAATAAGAGCTCGGTATGATCGAGCTCTTTTTTTGCTAGACACCTCTTTTATTTCCCCAGATAAGTGTATGCAGCTGGGGTAATACCTTCACATTTTTTAATTCTGTATCCATCATTACTTTATCGATTAACTGTTCGTATTTTTCCAATAAATGCTCAACCAATTCTGATGTATTATTAGATGTAATATCATCATTTCCAACCTGAAGATAAAAAGGAGTACTCGGAAATTGAAGGTGTACTTGTTTAGCATAGGCATAATCTTCTTCATTAAAGACCACAATTTTAAGAGAGATACTCTGATTGTTGCTTCTATCTCTAAGCTTTCCCAAAATATAAGAGAGCATAGAAAAGTCGGTCTTCATGCCGGAACTAGGGGGCTTAGGTGAAATTGTTAATTCATCTACTTCATACAACCAATCTTGCCACTTGCTTCCCTGTGTCTCAACGCCAATCTTTATATTATTCTCTTTTAAAACTTTAACAAGCGATTCCAGATTGCGCAGAAGTGCAGGGTTTCCTCCTGAAATTGTGACAAATGAAAAGCCATTTCCCCCAAGGCGTTTTAACTCTGACCAAATCTCTTCTGCTGTCATTTGAACAATAAGGTGTTTGCCACTGCCATCCCATGTAAAAGATGAGTCACACCAGGAACAAGAATAATCACAGCCAGCTGTGCGTACAAACATAGTCTTCTGACCAACCACCATTCCTTCTCCTTGTATCGTCGGACCAAAAATCTCTAAAACCGGTACTTTACTCAATTTCCATCCACTCCCTTCTTGCTTCGGCATAGCTTGTTGGAGTTTCATATAGCTTAATAAATTCTACTCGTGCCCCTTGAAGTCGATGTTCATCAAGCAAGGCTTCATTCAACTTTTCAAAAATCCAGACAACAATATTTTCTGCAGTCGTATTCATCGGTGGCAGAGTCTCATTTAAATAGTGGTGATCTAAATAAATCTCTATTTTTTGTTTCCAAATCTCCTTGATGTCACCAAAATCAATTACAATTCCTCGTTCATCGGTATAACCACTCAATCCTAAGACTGCGCGATACGTATGACCATGTAAGTTTTTACATTTGCCCTCATAGTTGTGTAAATGGTGAGCAGCATCAAACGTAAATTCTTTGCTAATGAGAACACGTTTTGAATGATATTTTAATTGATTGCTCTGGATATCTTCATCAATTTTTTGTAGCTTCTCAACAATTCTAAAATTAGTCATGTATTAAAAACTCCTCCCTGAAAATCTTCCCGACACATTTCAAGAGAGGCACTATGATTCATTCTATTAAAACATATGTAAAAACAGAAAAAGCCACGTCCTTTATGGACATGGCAAGTTGTCATGTTTCCATAGTTTTTTATAGAGGGTATAAGCTATGAACCTCTCCCGTTCAATTCCGGGCATTCTTTTATAAGGACATTCTATATAAAGTATTAGGAAATTTCAAATTTATTATTCCATAAAAAACATTAAATAGTATTTTAAAACCATACTTACCAATAATTTATTTTACTTTTAAAGGTGTTAGCATATCTTTACTGAATTATTAATATTGTAAAAATTGCAGGATACTTTATTGAGGAAGGTAGCGATTTATGGAGACATTTCAAACTTTTCTAAATGATTTCAATAACCAAATGCAAGTATTGCATAATGCTGCGATAGAAGCAGCCCCTCTGTTTTTATCAAAAATACTCCTCCTCTTCATTCCACTGAGTAACTTTTTTTCTATGCGTTAAATAATTCTCCTGCAAGTAACAAGATAGCTGTATTTTAAGGGTGTCCTCCTGTTTTTGCAGCGAGATATTTAAAATTTGTTCAATACGATTCAAGCGCTGGTAAAGAGTATTCGCATGAATATGCAAATGCTGCGCAGTTTGCTGAATAGAACGGTTAAATTTGAAATAAGCTAATAATGTTTCGTAGAGGTGATTTTTATTTGCTTGAGCAAGTAACTCACCGATTTGATCTTGAATGAAATTTGCCAAGTCACGCGGTGGAACTTGTAAGATCAACTGGTTAAGACCTATTTTCTCATAGCTCGTAACCGTCCATTCATCGCGTACACGTAAAAAGCGCAATGTTTGAAGCGCTTCCTCATAAAAAGCAGTAATGTTATAAAGTGATTTATGTTGTTTACTGATTGCACTCCGAAAAAGTGGTTTATGTTGTATTTGCCACTTTCTTTGAAGCAACTGTAATGTTTCATTTAACGAGGTAAGTGTTGCTGATAAAGGACTCCCAATTAAAAAAGTTATTTTATTTTTTTCATAAAAAATTAATGTACGTTCACTTGAAAATTGTTCTTTTAGCAAAGATATAAACTGTTTTAAGGATTGCTCAATTGACAGCATGTTTGCTTTCTGTTGAAATTCGAAAATACATAAACGGTAATAGTCTTGGACATCTAAATCTAGATGATATGCCGTAGAGGCAACTGATTTTTGATTCGGTGCATCTATAAATTGTTGAAATGTTTCATGGATGCGTTTGTTATGAAGCTCTTGGACATTTTTGTTACGTAATATTTGTAGTATTAAAATATTTGCCCCCTGCTCCAATGTTTGTTGATCTTTGTAGGAGATGCTTCCTTTCTGTTCAATTATCATACTCCCTAAACAAATGTCTAAATTATAGAGCGGATAAATTATATAGCTTCGTTTGTTTTTTAGCCTGTACTCAAAAGGTTTTAGCTTTAAAAATAACTGTTTCTTTATTTTTGATTTAGTGTGGTAAGGAATAGAGAAGCTGTCCTCCAAAAATACATCATCAGAGGCATCATAAAAGCCAATCGGTAGTTGGGTTAATTTTTGTAGCTCTTTTAAAATGACCGATATTGGTTCATTTTGTAAAAGCAATTGATTTAAGGAAGCATGTACATCATAGCGTTGTTTAAGAAGGGTATGTTTTGTCTCTAATGCTAGGGATAATTCATGCGCTTCTTTTACTTTTTCAATCATCTTTTCATAATACTGAGCTTTTTGAATTGCTACCCCTACCTGATCTGCAAATGCTTGAAAAAATAATAGATCTTCTTGTGTGAGATCTCTTTTCTTTTGAAGTTGGTGAATAATCATGACACCAATTGGCTTAACATCAACAGTTATCGGTACACAAAGTGCTGCCTGCGGAACATGTTCACTCTTTAAAATTGTCCGTAAATTATGGGGGCTTACATTTTGATGATACATAGCAGCCATGATTTCTTCATTACTGTTAAAAAACTCACCCATTCCTGTCGCAAATACGCGACCAGTGATGGCTTCATTTGGCTTTGTTTGAAATTGTTCAATTGATGGCGGGAAATGGATATAAGTTTTTGGAATGAGGCATTGTTTATGATTATCAAAAAGCATCAAATAGCCTGCATCCGCTTCAGGAACAACATTAAGTGCATAGCGCATGATTGTATGTAATACTTCATCGATTTGAAGCTTAGAAGTAATCGTACGAATACTTTCTACGAGGATAGATAACTGTTTATTGGAAAGTGTTAATTGACGCAAAATTGTTTCTTGTCCATCTGACATAGACATTTCCCCTCCCCTATAAATATATTGAATATTCTATATTTTCAATTTCAAATATAGAGGATTACACATTGTTTAGCAATAAGAAAACAAAGTATAGTATTGAAAACTGAATTGTTAGTCAATTAAAAGGGAGGGTTTTTATGTACTTAGCATCAGAAATTATGGGTCACCCGATTTTATGGCTTTTGGCATTAATCGTTGTAATAATCGTGATTTTCCAAGCCATTGTATTTATACGTATTTCGAAACGAGTTGCCCCAGAAGTCGGTTTAACTAACCAGGAAGTAACTTCAATTATTCGAACAGGTGCAATTAGTTCGCTAGGGCCGTCGTTTGCCATAATTATCGTTGCCATTTCTTTAATTACTTTAATTGGTGAACCTACGACAATGATGCGAATCGGTATTGTTGGATCAGCACCAATTGAAACAGTGGGAGCAAGTCTAGGAGCAGAAGCAGCTGGTGAAGAGTTAGGTGATAAAAGCTTCTCAGCACAAGCCTTTACAGCAGCTGTTTGGACAATGTGTTTAGGTGGCATGGGCTGGTTGCTTGTTACAGCATTATTCACAAAATCACTTGGCCGACTTCAAAATAAATTAACGAGCGGTGGTGGTAATCGAGCAAAATGGCTAAGTGTCGTTTCTACTGCAGCGATGATCGGCGCTTTCGGTTATTTTGGTGGTGGTCAAATTGCAAAAGGGATGAATGAAACGATTATTTTCTTTATTGCTTTAATTATAATGCCGGTGATTATGTGGGCAGCCCAACGTTTCAATCAAAATTGGCTGCGAGAGTGGTCGCTAGGATTGGTTATTTTAATCGGTATGGGCGTCGGTTATTTCTTAATTTAAATGAAGGAGATGATTAAAATGGTTGTTTTAGAGCGTCATACAACACCTACAGTTTCAAAAAGCGAGGAAAATTTTACAACGTTTCATAGTCAAGCACATTTCTGGGGTCGCCTTACGATTTGGGCTGTCATCATTTGTACGATTGCCGTTCCCCTCTATTTATCATTTGGTTTAGGGTATCATCCTGGTTGGTCCGTCATCTTAACAGGATTTTTAAGTTATGGGGCTGTTGTAGCCATCGTATGGTTTGTTGAGCCAATTAGCTATTACCCTATTTTAGGAGTATCTGGAACATATTTAGCTTTTCTAACAGGTAACATCGGTAATATGTGCTTACCGAGCGCTTCTATTGCACAGACTATCGTGAAAGCAGAGCCAGGTACACGCAAAGGTGAAGTAACAGCAACGTTAGCGATTTCTGCCGCTTCCATTGTGAATACAACAATGCTTATTGCGGTTATATTAGGTGGTTCTTACTTAATTAATGCGCTGCCAGAGGCAATTCGCGACTCCTTCAACTTTGTATTGCCGGCTATATTTGGGGGAGTACTTGCACAGTTTGCCTTAAAAAAACCTGTTTGGGGGATTGGAGCAATTGGGTTAGGAATTTTTGCTGCACTTGGCCCTGTTCCACCATCATTCCAAACATTTATTTGTATTACAGGAACAGTAATCTTTGCCGTTATTCTTGAAAAAATGAAAGCAGGTGGACAAGCATCATGACGATAAAACAACAGTTAATGGATATGTTGACAGCACGGAATGATGAGATGATTGCGATCCGTCGTCATCTACATGAAAACCCGGAGCTATCCTTCGAAGAACAGCAAACAGCACAGTATATCGCGGATTTCTATGAAAATAAAGGTGTAACAATTCATCGCAATGTCGGCAATGGCTACGGAATCATAGTAGAAATTCAAGGTCGCCATCCCGGTCCTGTCATCGGAATCCGTGCAGATTTTGATGCTTTGCCAATTGAAGAAGAAACAGATGTACCGTTTAAATCGAAAAACCCCGGTGTCATGCATGCTTGCGGTCATGATGGACATACCGCGTATTTGCTCATTTTAGCGGACTGTCTCATCCAATTAAAAGATGAATTGCAAGGAACAGTTAAAATTATTCATCAGCATGCAGAGGAAAAGCCTCCTGGTGGTGCTAAAAGTATGATGGCTTCAGGTTTGCTGGATGATTGTGAAGTCATTGTCGGGGCGCACTTATTCCCAACATTTAAAGTGGGTCACATTGGGTACCGAGCTGGCGCCGCAATGGCCGGTCGCTCATTTTTCAAGTTGGTTGTTCATGGGACTGGAGGGCATGGTTCTTCCCCCCACTTAGCTAATGATGCAATTGTTGCAGCCTCAAATTTTGTAACGACCGTACAAACAGTTATTAGTAGACGGTTAAACCCGTATGATATGGGTGTCGTTACAATCGGCTCCTTTGATGGGAAAGGTACATTTAACGTTATTAAAGATGCCGTAACCCTTGAAGGTGATGTGCGTTATATGAATGACGATGTTCAAACTACAATTGAACAGGAAATTAAGCGTTTAGCAAATGGTTTAGAAGTGCAGTTTGGTGTTACTTGTGCACTCACTTATGAAAAGGATTATCCACCTTTAGTAAACGATGAAGATCTGACTAGCTTTGTCGTCAAAACATTAAAAGCTTCGGAACAGGAAGAAATCATCTCTATTGAAGAAGCACCTTTATTTTCAGGCTCTGAGGATTTTGCCTATTATGCACTTGCAAAGCCGTCCACTTTTTATTATATTGGCTGCCAACCGACGTATTTAGATGTCCCTTATATGAATCACCATCCAAAGTTTGATATTGATGAACGTGCATTATTAGTTGCAGCCAAAGCTGGCGCTGAAGTGATTGCTACATATTGCTTAAAATAAAATAAGAATCCTACCTATTAAATGAGCCTGGGACAAAACGAAAAATATCCATTTTCCTAAAGAGAAAATGGATATTTTTCTGCTTCTCCCAGAATTGATTTCCGTTACGGGGACGCTTTCCGGGGGCACGGCCTTACACGATCGTCTCAGGCGTCGGTGCTCCTGCGGTTACTCGTCGCAAAATAAATTTTGCTTTTCCCCAAGAGTCGCCCCTTCACTCCAATCAATTCATATAATATCAATTCTTAATAAGAGTATTTCCCTTTCACAAAGAAATTTCTACTTATGTCCCAGCCTCATTTTAAAAACTAAAACTATATTTATATAAACTGGTAAGGGTGAATTTAACAAGATTGCAATTCGTTCTGCTTACATAAGACTTAGTAATTTAAGAGAGTATACTTTAAAAGTTCTAGTTTCACATTAATTTTATAGGTAGATAGATTTAACATATTTTTGAATATCTGATACTAATTATCAATATTTTAGAATATTTAAAAATTTCGATATTCGAATTGGTTTCCCTGTGATAAATTGGAAATGTCATACTAAACTGAAAAGTATGAAAATTAAAGGTGAAGGGGAAATGAGATTTGAGTAAGTTTAAGTTTACGAAGTTCTTTAGTAGTGTTCTAGCCTTCGTTATGGTGCTTTCTTTATTGTTGCCATTCTCGAGTGTGAATGCTGAAGAACTAAAATCATTCAAGCAGAATAATCAAAGTGAAAGCACGATTCAACTAAAGGCGGCTATTGCTGAACAGCTAAGCTTGTCTAAAGATGGTCCAACTCTTCACGAAAGCTTACAAAATGTATCGGGCAATCAGGATATTGCAGTTATTGTTCATTTATCTGAAAAGCCTGTTGCACTAGAGCAAGGGATGAGCCAAGTTAAAGGCAAAAAATTCTCCAATGCTAGAGCAAATGAAGTTCGTTCAAATGTAAAAGCCCAGCAAGCAAAAGTTAAAAAAGAGTTAGCTGTCAAAAACGTACAGATGACTCAAGGGTATACGTTTGATACGGTTTTAAACGGTTTCGCAGCAACTATTAAAGCAAATGATCTTCCGAAACTGCTTTCAGTAGACGGGATCACACTAATTGAGCCTGATGCGACGGTTTATGCATCAGAAGATCAAAACATGAAATCATCGGAGCTTATTAAGGAAGAAACATTAGAAGCTTATATGAATACAAGTAATTCCTTCCTTGGCATCGAACAGCTATGGAACGAAGGTATAGAAGGACAAGGAGTTAAAGTAGCAGTACTAGATACGGGTATTGATGCAGATCACCCGGAATTTGCCGGAATTTATAAAGGTGGTAAAAACTTTATTCCTCACTCTTCAACTTACAATAAACCTCGTGCAGATGACGATGCGTCGGAAACTTTACCTTCAGAGCGCCCAGCTGGGACACCTGAATTTAATGCAAACGGTAGTTCATTCTATACTTCTCACGGTACACATGTTGCCGGGACAATTGCAGCAATCGGAGCTAACGAGTTTGGCATCAAAGGAATTGCTCCAAAAATAGACCTTTATGCTTATCGAGTTCTTGGAGCATATGGTAGTGGTTCTACATCAGGTATTGTAAAAGCTATCGAAACTGCCGTTTTAGAAGAAATGGATATTATCAATCTTTCACTTGGTGGCGGAGCTAACTCTGAAACCGATGCTGGTTCATTCGCGATTAACAACGCAATGATAGCGGGAACAATCGGAGTCATTGCAACAGGTAACTCTGGTCCAAATCGTGGAACAATGGGAACACCAGCAACTGCTCGTTTAGGGATTGCTGTTGGTAACACAACAAATCCAGAAAAAATGTATAACGGAGAAGTTAATATCACAGTTGGTGATTACAAATTAACAAAACAGCTTCCATTAATGGGAACAACTTTTGGCAAAGATTTAGCAACACAGCTTCCAGGTGAATTCGACTTAGTTGCGATTCCAGGAAACGGAGAAGTTAAAGATTTTGAAGGAATTGATGTAGAAGGTAAAGTAGCCTTAATTTCTCGAGGCAATATTGCATTCGTTGATAAAATTGCAAATGCAAAGGCCAATGGTGCCGTTGCAACAATTATTCATAACTTTGCCGGTGGATCGAATGCACCAGACATTTCAGGAACTTTCCTTGGTGATTCATTTGAGTTCCTTCCAACATTTGATATGTCCGTAACGGATGGTGCTGCAATCCGCGCTGCATTAGCTGGCGGAATTGGAAAAGTAAGCTTTGGAAAATTTGCTTCCACAACGACAGCTGGAGATGATGTAAACTCTTCAAGTTCCCGTGGGCCATCTACTCCAAACTTTGACATTAAACCAGATGTAACGGCGCCTGGAACAAATATTATGTCAACAATTCCTATGTACAAAGCAGACTTCCCTGATGCAGATTATACGGAAGCTTATGCTCGTAAAACAGGAACTTCTATGGCAACACCGCACATTGCAGGTATTGCTGCATTAGTGAAGCAAGCAAATCCGAATTGGAGCGCTTTTGATGTAAAAGTAGCGCTTTCCAATACAGCAAAAGTTTTAGATAAAGCAAAATATGATGTGTTTTCTCAAGGTGCGGGGCGTGTAAATGCTTATGCAGCGGCTCATCCAGAAATTCTTGCATATGCACTTGATGAAGCTATTTTAGATGGTACAGGTGCTGTTGTTGAAAATCTGAAAGGTACTGTTACTTTCGGTCCTCAATCACTAAAAGATGGCAATATTTCTGTAACGAAACAAGTTTTAGTAAAAGATATTAAAGGTAATGGCGGTAATTATAATGTTTCCGTTGATGTAACGAAAACTTTCGGTGATGCAACGATTACAGTAGATCAGCCGACATTTAATTTAGCTGGTGAGCAGCTTTTAAATATAACCTTAACTGCTTCTCAAGCTGTGGCACCAAATGGCTCTGAAATCTTAGGTTTTATCCACATTAACGGTGGCGCTACAGAAGCTTCATTGCCATTCGCGGCTGACTTCGGTAGTGCAGCAACAACAGAAATTAAAGATTTTAAAATTACGGAAACAGACTTATCATTTAACGGTGATGGTGTGAAAGACTCAGCGGTACTTTCATTCACATTAACTGGAGATGTAACAACGAACTATATTGAGCTTTGGGATATTATGAATCCGGAAGGCGGAGAATATGGAGATGGGTATATTGGTTATCTTCATTCAGGTACTTCACTTGGAAAAGGTTCATATACACTGAATGTTGGCGGTCAGTATAAGCCATGGGGCAGTGCACCTGCAACAACGATTCCAGATGGTCTATATACAATTGATTTCACAGGTCTTGCCGCTACAGGAGTAGTTTCGGATTATGTTGGACCAATTGTCGTGAAAACAACTAAACCGGAACTTACAGGTACAGTAGCTGAAGGTATCATTACAGGACAAGTAACAGATAAGTATATTGACTATAATGAAGAGTTATATTTATACGGTTTAGATTACAATTTAAATGATAAATTAAAAGCTTCATATGTTGCGACTGTAAATGGTGAAGTACAAGCTCCGGTTGCTTTCAACTTAAATCAAGACGGTAGCTTCACATTCCCGGTAACAGCAGACACGAACGCTGTAACAGTGGTAATTAATGATGCTGCGGGAAATGTTGGCGAAGCGATTATCTTTGAAAATGAAATCGTTGAACCGGTAAAAACACTTTCTGTTAACCCTACTGAACTAAGCTTAACAGCTGGCGAAACGGCACAGCTTGCAGTAACAGAAACATCAACACCTGCTGAAGGTGATGCAACAGAAGAAGATGTAACCTCAAAAGCTACTTATGTTGTTGCAGATGAAAATGTAGCAACAGTAGTCAATGGATTAGTAACTGCAGTAGGAGAAGGTACGACAACAATTACTGTTGCATACGGTGAAAACGAAGTAACTGTAAATGTTACAGTTACAGCACCTGTTGTAGAGGTACCAGTCGTAACACTGGAAATTAACCAAACTCACGTTGAAACGAACATCGGTAAAGAAGTAAACGTTACGATTACTGAAGTAACTACTTTAAACGGTGAAACAACAGAAAAAGATGTTACAAAGCTAGCGAATTACAAAGTTCAAAATGACAAGATTGCTACTGTAAAAGCCGGTACTGTAAAAGGTAAAGGCCAAGGTACTACATCTGTTACAGTAACTTATGGTGAACATACACTGACATTCGATGTTACTGTTGTTAAGCCTGGCAATGGTAACGGCAATGGCAATGGCAATGGCAATGGCAATGGCAACGGTAACGGCAACGGTAACGGTAACGGCAACGGCAACGGCAACGGCAATGGTAACGGCAATGGTAACGGTAACGGTAACGGTAACGGCAATGGTAACGGCAATGGTAACGGCAACGGTAATGGTAACGGTAACGGTAACGGTAACGGTAACGGTAACGGTAACGGTAACGGTAACGGTAACGGCAATGGTCCTAAGCACAATAATGAAGTTACCGAGTCTGAGCTATAATTAATTTTAGTTAAACAAAAAGAGAAATTGCACAGTGCAATTTCTCTTTTTACTTTTATATTTATCTTAAACCTACTACTATTTCTTCTTTCTTATTAAACTCATCATTTTCCAAGTTTACTTTTTCAGGCTTCACAACGAAAATACTAATTAAAGTCGCAAGCGTGAACAAAGCCATAATTACGTATAATACCATGTCATAGGATTGTGTCTTTTCCAGAATAAATGCACTTAACTGATTCCCTGACAATCCTGCAAATGCCCAAGCTGATAAAGCTAAGCCATGCACAGTTGAAATACTGTCTAAACCAAAGTGGTCGGATAACAGTGGTGGTAAAGATGAGAACCCACCACCGTAACCTGCATTTACAATACAAAGTAAAGCAATAATAAGAATTGCCATAGAATTATTAATGCCATCAAACACAACCGTACATAAAATTATGCCAATGGAAGAAATGAATATAATTTTATAGATGGAGTTACGATCTTTTAAACGATCCCCCCATGCAGAAAATGCAATTCGCCCACCTGCATTAAAAATAGCTGTTAATGAACTAACTAAACCAATTGCTCCAAATCCAATGAATGCTAATATCCCTTTTTCTTGTGAAATTAATGCTAAGCCACATGTAATATTAATATAGAACATCAACCAAATACCGATAAACGTTTTATTCGTTAATACTTTTTTATAGCTAAAGCTTTGCATTTGTATACTTTCCTCTTCGAATCCTGATGGTTTCTTTAAAATTAAGTGTCCAATAACCATCATTACTAAATAGATTCCAGCCAAAACGTAAAACATTGTATAGATATTTGTTGGATTCACTAAAATTCCTTCATTGTTTCTTTCACCAAGTAACTTTTCCATTAACGGACTAGCAATGACTTTTGCTAAACCAAAGCCGGCAACAGCAAGACCCGTCGCTAAACCTTTTTGCTCTTTAAACCAAAGCATCAGTGTTTTTACTGGTGTTAAATACCCGATTCCAAGCCCAATTCCCATAATCACTCCATAAGAAATATAAATACCTAGTAACGACTTTTGATAAATAAAGAAACCTGTTGCTGCCATCCCCACAACAAAAAATATGGCCGCAAGCAATGACGACTTATGAATATCTTTTTCAACAAATTTCCCTCCAAAGGCCGCAGACATTCCCAGAACAAAAATGGCTATACTGAATGCCCATTCCACTTCACCGACAGAATTTCCAATGTAAGAGGCAATATCTGCCTTGAACAATGACCAACAGTAAACAGTACCGATACTACAGTGAATCAACAAAGCTGGAATTACAGCACGAATCCACTTATTTTCAAACTTTCCCACAATAAAACTCCTTCGTTATCCTATTAACCCAAAAACACGAACATTATCAATAAAATATAAAATTAATTTCGTATTTTAATGAAAAATATTGTTATTAATATTTATTTTTAGGTTTTATATTGGTTATTTACGAAAATTAATAAAATGATTATATAACATCTTTACAAATAAATGAATAGTAAATGTTATATTAAAATATTTTTTAAGAAAAATTAGAAAAGTTAGGCTAAATACATTTTTATATTCCAAAATAAAAAACAGCCTAATGAATATCATTAGACTGTTAGAAAAACTGGTTATTTTGATTTTAAAAATCACCATTTTATTTAAACGTTACTTTCACAGTATAGCCTAGGTTGCTAAAGAACCCTTTGAGAACTTTCTCCGCGCTTTTTTCTGCTGATTGTAATAATCCTATTTCAATAGCCTTATCTTTAATATCTTTCTGAGCTATTGCTGCCAAGTCAAATCCTTCATTCCATTTTACTTCCCCACGGAATATTCCCTCGTCAGAGAAAGTTTTAACATCATCCATTTGAATTGCTGGATCATGTATAAGTGTTGCCTTTGGTAGGATAATTTCTAACTCTTTTATATCATCATTCACCTTTATATCGTCTGAAGTGATACCTTTAAGATCTACTCCTGCAATAACTGTAGCAGGAACAATTAATAACAGCTCCCTCTTTGTACCTGGGAAATTAACTGCAATGTTATTTCCGAACAGCTTATTGTCTTCTTCCTCAATAGTTACAGTTACATGGGCTTCAGCCGTTGCAAGCGTGGCTAATTCTTGGACTTGTTCTACAAATACAGTACTTTCGCTTTTAAATGTACTTCCAAAGTATAACCAAGCACCTCCAGATACGAGGCCGACGAGAAGCAATACTATTAAAATAAATTTTAATCCCCAAAATTTAAATAGCACCTTCAATAATGCTCCTGAAATATTGGTACTTCTCCTACTTTGTCCAACAACGGCAGTAGCTGCACTTTCTTCTTCGCCCTCTTTTAGTTCCTTTAATATCCGCTCAATTTGTGTTAATGCTTCGTCTTTTTTACTCATATCATCCCCCCTCCCTATGATGTTTAATAGACTCCTATTTTTAAAGTAGGGGAAATTATAAAATTTGGCAAGTTATTCTATATAAACCATCGAAATTCTAGAAGAAACATTTCTTACATTTCATTAAAACAAACTACTGTTTTCAAGTTTATACACAGAATACATAATTATTTAAGATTTCACTGATAACTATGCTATATTGAATAAGTAGAAAAACACTAATACTTGTTGACATCGAATAATGGTAATTTAAGATTGCGAAATCAGCATTATTGGGTGCCAAACCCATTAGAGTTCTTCAGGAACAAAGAATTCTACCGCAGCATCTCCTTGTGAGATGCTGCCTTTTTTGTTTCCTTTAGAAAAGGATCTTACTTAAGTAAATTGTGTAATTTAATTAAAGGAACACTTGCATGACAATACGATGCTTCTAGTTTTCTCAGCCATAAGGTAGAGGCCATCCTATCCTTTAATGAGGAATAAAAAGATGCCAAAACGTCTATTTAACAACGTTTTGGCATCTTTTTAGTTTAGTCATTCTGTAAGTGGAATAATTCCCCCACTTAATTTACATCTTTTATTGAGCCGTCATTTAAATAAACTTCACCGTCTTTATACGTCATTTGTTCAGGATAACGTAGGTTTATAACCGCATCCTGAAGTTCTTGTGAAGGTGGACGCGTTGAGAGTGACACAATGATATTAGTAGCGAAGGCAGCTATTGCTCCGAAAACACCCGCACCTGTATCGATAATTCCTAATATCGTAAATCCGCCATACTTCGCACTAAAAATGTAAACAAGTGTCACAGTTAAACCGACAAGCATACCAGCCATAGTTCCTTTTGCATTCGCTCGTTTCCACCAGACGCCCAATACAAGTGCTGGGAAGAAAGTGCCGGTAGCAAGCGCAAATGCCCATGCGACAATTTGTGTAATGGCACCAGGTGGATTTAATGCAATAATTCCAGCTAGTAATGTTGCAACGACAATAGAAATACGACCTACAAGTAAACGTTTTTGTTCAGAGGCTTGAGGATTGATGATACGATAATAAATATCATGTGCAAACGACGAAGAAATTGAGATCATCAAGCCACCAGCAGTAGATAACGCAGCCGCCATTGCACCTGCAGCCACTAATCCAATAACAAATACACCTAGATTTGCGATTTCAGGGGTAGCCATTACGACAATGTCATTAGCGATTTTAAGTTCAAGCCACTGAAGAATGCCATCACCATTCGTATCGACTATCCCTAGTTTTCCTGTATCAATCCATGATTGAGTCCAGGCCGGTAACTCCGCAATCTTATTACCAGCGATTTCCGTCATTAAAATGAAACGGGCAAAGGCTGCATAAGCTGGTGCACTAAAATATAAAAGTCCGATAAACACTAGTGCCCATGCACCTGACCAACGCGCTGCCTTCATAGTCCCTACCGTATAAAAACGGACAATAACATGGGGAAGTCCGGCTGTACCACACATTAATGTGAACATGAGCGCTAAAAATTGCCACTTTGTTCCATTTGTAAATGGCGCAAAGTATTCCGAGATTCCAAGCTCTCGGTCAAGTTCGCCCATTTTTGTTACAATTTCACCATAGGAAATCCAAGGTAAAGGATTACTCGTTAATTGTAATGACATAAAAATAACTGGTACTAAGTAAGCAATAATTAAAATAATGTATTGTGCTACTTGTGTCCAAGTAATACCTTTCATCCCACCAAATGCTGCATAAAAGGCAATTAACACAACGCCGATCATTGTTCCTAATTTTGCATCTATTTCAAAAAGGCGTCCGATTACTACACCAGAACCTGATAGCTGTCCAATGGAATACGTGAAGCTTATTATTATTGTACATATAGCCGCTATTATTAGTGCTGCCTTACTATTAAAACGGTCTCCGATAAATTCAGGTACAGTAAAGCGCCCAAATTTACGGAGTTGCGGCGCAAGTAATATCGTTAAAAATAAATATCCGCCAGTCCATCCCATAATATAAGCTAAGCCATCATAGCCAAGTAACATGATCGTTCCGGCCATTCCGATAAAGGATGCAGCACTCATCCAATCTGCTCCGATTGCCATCCCATTAAAAATAGGAGGAACTCCACGGCCAGCAACATAGAAATCAGATGTTTGCTTAGCAGTATTAAATACTGCAATCCAAATATACAAAGCGAATGTACACAATATAATTACCAGTGACACTAAAAATTGACTATCCATTATTCAGCCCCCTTCCATTAGTGATCTATCATTTTTTTTGCGCCTATTTCTTTATTACGTTCATCATCAATTCCATACTTTTTATCAATTTTGTCACCGACAATCGCATTTACAAACAGTAAAACAATGAAAGTAAACAATGCTCCAATTGCTCCCATAAAATAATGGAATGGGAATCCTAAAAATTGAATTTCAGTTAATGAGTCTGCAAACGCTACCACGACATAAGACACAAGGAACCAAATAGCAAAATAAACTAGCATGTACTTATTTTTCTCACGGAAATATGCATCAGCAACTTTTTGATCAATCTTTTTCATTCGGACCACCTTTCTTCATAAATTTATCTCAGATCAAAAATGAATTGAAGCGTTTCCATTAAAGGAAGCGGAACCAACAGTACTTTGACTACCATTAAAATAACTAGTGCAACTACAGGAAAAGTAAGTGCAATAAAACGTTTCTTTATTAGTGCATAGGTAAGGCAGCAAATAGTAAATAAAATAAAAAACAGCAGCAACTAAACACCTCCTATAATCTCAACGTTTTCTAATATATGTTGGAAATGACCCGGATAAAACGAATATGAAGTAAAAAACTCCTAGACAATTTGCTCAAAAAAAAGAAAAGGATTACTTAAGGCAAGTATCTAAGTAACTATAAAAAAATAAAAACCGCCTAAAACGATGACAAATCAACGTCTTAGGTGGTACTTTTAAAAACTTCACTTAATTATGATAAATGCGCATTATTATTTATCCTTAATTCCTCTTATATGTACTTAAAAAAAGAAATAACGCTACCTGGTAAGCTGCCAATCCATTTACAGTTATTTTTTAAATTTAATAACCATTAAAAATCAAGAATAAAATTAACCGTTCTGAACAAATTAATTTTGACTCTGTCGCATAGCTTTGACTCATAAAATGGAGGTGAACGATTGATGGCTAAGAAAAGTAAAACAACTTTTACAAAAAGAAAAAAGCCGAAAAAAGATATTAATCATCGTGAAGAGTATTCCAAAGAGTTTAACCAAGTGATTCATAATAATCCTCCACAAGAAGTGACAAAGCACAGAGGCATATAAGAAAAGCTTTAGTCCAGTTCGACTTAGAACTTGGACTAAAGCTTTTCTCATAAAAAATACGCTTCACCGTAACTAATGTAAGCGTAGTTATAAATTGCAGTTATATTTAATCCAACATAGACATTTGGAAAGTGAACTTGCTAGACTACACTTCCACCTTTATACTACAATCAATTTAAAATAAATCAAATAAAGGTATAAAACAGTGAATTTATTTCTCCCATCTCAAATAATCATACTAACGCTTAGTATAGGCTATTTAATAACACTATTATTGATAATCGCCTATGAGCATAAACAATTAACAAAACGTATTAAATATTCCTTTCTCCTCGCAAAATTTATTCAAATTATCGCCTGGATAGGTTTAGGATATGGTGAAGGAGCTTATAAAAGTTTCTTTTTAGGTTTTTCTAATTCCTTACTTTTTATTTCTTATACATTAGAAATCATCGCATTCCTAACCTTAAAAAATATGCTTCATAATGTTGAAAAACGCTTACTTTACTTCTTTATGGTTGTTAGTATAATCGGATTTAATTTAATTATTATTATTAATGATACGACGGCTTTACGCATTATCTTTTATTCAGTTGTAAATGCTGTTATTTACCTTTTTATGTACCGGATGGTTTTCTCAAAAGGTGCAACGGCTCTTATGAAATTAATTGGAAGTCTCTATTTAATAGTTTCTTTCGCATCTGTCATACGCGCCGTAATAACAGCTATATCGTCAGTTCCCACCAGCTTTTATATTCCAGGGACATTTCAATGGACCGTGGTACTAGCAATTTATATTTTCTCAAATTTAGGGACAATCGGCTTTATTCTTTTAATGAAAGAAGAAGTGGATCGAGATTTATATCACTTCGCAAATTTTGATGATTTAACAGGTGTCCTTAATCGGCGTTCCTTTAGCACCGAAACAGAAAATAAATTAAGGTACTATGCTAAAAAAAGAGAAAGTATAACTTATGTTTTATTTGATGTCGACCATTTTAAATCTATTAATGACACATACGGACACCTTATTGGAGATAAAGTTCTTCAAAATCTCACAACAATCATCAAGCCATTTTTACAAACTAATGATTTATTTGGTCGTTATGGTGGTGATGAATTTGCTCTCCTTCTAGTAGACAAAAATGAACAGGAAGCAACCGAAATAATCAAACAAATCAATCAGTCAATAAAACCTTTAATTGTGGGTGAGTTAGTAGTGCACTATACAATAAGTATGGGTGGCATTACAATTGCTCCATCTAACGATACATGCTTAGAAGATGTCTACATAAGCTGCGATAAAGCACTTTATACGGCTAAAAGAAATGGTAGAAACATTTTCGTAAAAGGAAAATTGGAAAGTTAACTTTGACAGTAAAGGAAATACATATAATTTACGTATCTATGATATGACCGTGCTTTATATTATTTATATTTATAAAGGCCGATTTTCTATATAACGAAAATCGGCCTTAGTTTTTGCTTCTTTTTTGAATTTGTAATTTAAATATTAAATTAGGACACGTTAATCCCGCACTTACTTATGATACGGTTCTCCCTTAATAATTCTAAAACTACGATAAATCTGTTCTACTAATACGAGCTTCATTAACTGATGAGGTAACGTCATTTTTCCAAAACACAGCTTTTCGTCTGCTCGTTTTAATACATCGGCGTGCAGCCCCAATGAACCGCCAATAACAAAGGCGACTTTACTTTTTCCGTATGTCATGAGAGATTCTAAATCAGCGGCCATTTCTTCACTTGTTTTCATTTTACCATCTAAAGCGAGCGCAATAACATATGTACCCTCATTAATTTTTGCTAGGATGCGCTCACCTTCTTTACGTTTCACAATTTCCATATCGGCTTCACTCAACTGTTCAGGTGCCTTTTCGTCCGGAACCTCTACTAAATCAATCTTTGCATATCCGCCTAAACGCTTCACGTATTCTTCGATACCTAATTTCAAATATTTTTCTTTAAGTTTACCTACTGAAACGATTGTTATATTCACAACTTATCCACCTTTACATTCCATTTACAAACAAGTTATCCACAAAAGTTATACACATATCCACAACTAAAACCTATATATGGTGTAAAGTTATTTACTTGATACTATATATGTTGCTTGCTCTTCACAGTAAGAACAAGTTGTTGATAACTTTTCATCTTCTGTTAAAAAGTCCATCGTTGGAAATTGTTCTGTCTCAGCTACCAGCATATCTAAAGCGTGATCTATATGGGTTTCGCAGCTATATTTTTTCATTTTTAATCCTTCTTTCTTTTCTGAAATTTCTAGAAACTTATTCACAATTTTTATATGTTATCCACAATCCATTGTAACAAACAAAAATCGGGTAGAAAAGAAAAGCCTTTTTCTTCTCTACCCATTGTGTATAAAATAGTTCTAATATTTAGTTATCCACAATTTATAATTGTGCATTCTCTACTAATTCCAATTGTGCTTCAACTATTTTTCCTTCACGGTACACTTTAATTTGCAATGTATCCCCAATTGCCTTCTCATTATATAAATGCTTTCGTAGCTGAATCGAATTCTCGATTTTTTGTCCATCCATTTCCACAATGACGTCATATTGCTGTAAACCTGCTTTATCTGCAGCAGATCCGCGCACAACTTGTGAAATGACAACACCGTTCGTTACCTCTTCAGGTAATTGTAATGTCTGCTGCTGGTAATAAGCCGGAACCTCTGTCAAATCAACTAATGAAATACCCATTGTTGGGCGTTGAACTTCTCCATGCTTCTCTAACTGTTCGATAATAGGTATTGCCGAATTAATCGGAATAGCAAAACCTAAACCTTCTACAGAAGATTGCGCAATTTTCATCGAATTTATGCCTATTAAATCACCGGCAATATTAATTAAAGCACCGCCGGAATTCCCTTGGTTAATTGCTGCATCTGTTTGTAATACTTCAGTCGACCAATCTTCTACACCATCTTCATTTAAATCAACTGGTACAGACCGATCCTTCCCTGAAATAACACCCGTTGTTACCGACCCATAGAATTCTAAGCCTAATGGGTTCCCGATTGCAATAACTGTTTCACCTTGTTTTAATATGTCGGAATCACCAAATTGCGCCACTGTCTCAATTCCTTCACTCGGAATAGAAATAATTGCTAAGTCTGTCCAAATATCTGAGCCAACAAGCTGTGCTTCAACTTTTTCGCCATCTTCCAACGTTACTTCAATTTGTTCTGCAGCTTCTACTACGTGATGATTCGTAACAATAAAAGCAAAGTCCTTTTCTACTTTATAAACAATACCTGAGCCACTCCCTACAGCTTGTTCAGTCCCGGTACTTTGATTCCAGAAATTTGGTGCAACTTTTTGGATATTTGTTATCCCTACTACAGCGCTCGATACTTTTTCTACTGCATTCGTAACATCAGTCGTTACTTCCGTTGCAGTTTGATTAATTGTTGAGTTTGATGATTCACTTGAAATAGAGTTTATTTCGTTTGAACCTGGCAACTGATTAGCAAGAGACGGTAAAAGTAACCATAATAATAAAGCACCTACAACAACACCGCTCAGTCCCGATATAAAGTAGCCTAATTTACTGCCGCTTTTATTACCTTTGTTTTTTAGGCGCAGCTGTCTTTCTTCCTCTTCTCTTTTTAAACGAGCCTCAAGCTCTGTAATATGGTTGTTTTGGCTATCCTTTTTTTCATTTTCATCTTCAGGAAAATAACCCATGATGTTCATCCTTTCATTACTTTTCTTATTCATAGCATACACATTTAACATTAAAATTAGATGAAAATTACTTAAAACCTCCTTAAAAAAAAGATGTGTTGAAAGTATAGACTTTCAACACATCCCTTTACCCATATTTATACCATCACAAGCTTGGTAGGTTCGTTTGCATCTGTATCATGTAAATGCAAATACTCCCCCGTTATAATTCCGCAAGACTGCAACGTTTGTTCGACACTCATACGAGCTAAATCTTTCATATTATTGTCTTTACTTAAGTGGGCTAAATAAATTTGCGTCTGCTTTTCTGCTACGACATCTGCCATTGCTACTGCAGCATCTTCATTTGAAACGTGACCGACATCAGATAAGATACGTCGTTTAATGCTCCAAGGGTATTTACCCATTTGCAGCATACTCACATCATGATTACTTTCAAATACATACGCATCTGCTGCTGAGATATATCCTTTCATCCGATCACTTACATAGCCCGTATCTGTAATGACAACAAGCTTACGGCCATTATCATGGAATGTATAGAACATTGGATCCGCGGCATCATGCGACACGGCAAACGATTGAATATCAAGACTGCCAAATGTTTTTACTGTTTCCATATCAAAATCGAAGCATAAATCTGTTGGAATTGTACCAACTAAACCATCCATTGCCGTCCATGTTTTTGCATTTGCATATACTGGTATATTATATTTACGTGCAATAACTCCAAGACCTTTAATATGATCACTATGCTCATGCGTTACTAAAATACCTGATAAATTTTTCATATTACGATCTATATTAGCAAACAGTTGCTCCATCTTTTTCCCGCTTAAGCCTACATCGACTAAAAATGAATGATTATCATTTTCTACGTAGACCGCGTTTCCTGTACTGCCACTTGCTAAAACGCTAAATCGCATTGTTAAAACTCCCTACTCTTCCATATCCTCTGTCTGCTCGACGATTTCGGATAAATCATTTTGTATTTCCACAATATTACCTTGTACTGCATCTACAAAATGTATTTCTTGTGTACCGTCAGCTAACTTCACACGCACTTCCCATGTCGGGGCAAAAACCTGTGTTTGTGTTAATTGAACATTTGTGGAATAACCAAGATTCATCTCTAAAATTTGAGAATCTGGTTTTAATAAATTTTTACCATATAAAATCTGCAAAACTTGTATCGACGTTAATAAATTTTGTTGCTTATCTACTTTCTCGTGTTTTTCAAGCATAGTTTGTTCATACGCATACACACGATTTTCTTCATCCCAATAAATTTTTACATAACCGCGCACATTGTAATACAGTGTTAAGTTATTTACCTTTTGGAAAAATGTCGCCTCTCTTTTTTCCTCATTAACATCCCATAATACATAGGCATTTCCTTCATGAACATGGCCATTAACAAATTCAACATATGGATTACGGCCACCGCTTTCCTGCAACTTTACGGGCTTTTCCATCGTAACGATTAGCTTATTTTCATTTTCAATTTGTGTTATCTGATTTGGAAAAAACGGTATTTCTTCTGGTAAGAATTTTTTGATTTCACCAGAATAGTAAGCTGCATTTTCATTGTTATTAGGAAGAGCAATATACGTAATATTATCATCTTTCAAACGTGCTTCAATTTTTGTCGTTTCTCCTAAAACTTCCATTAATTGCCCTTCGTTATAGCTTTCTAGATATTGCGTATACAAAAAGAGATTTAAGATTAAAAACACCCATATAAAAATAGATTTCGTTCTACTCCAATCCATCTGTAATCCCCCCTGTACGCTCGGGCGAAATCTGTTTAAACACATTGTTCGAAATGATAAACCAACTAGGTTCTAAAACGAAGGCTTCATTTTGCGTGAAATGGTAACCAACAACGATTTCATCAATATCTTTAAATGAATATTCCTTTGTATTTCGAAGGTATTCAATTACCTGCTCACCAGAAATCAATTCTTTTTGTTCTCGTTCTCTATTAATTTCATTTGCAGTTGCGATAGTATAAAATGGTCGGCGATAACGGAAAATACGATTCTCTCCCCATGTTGTGGAAATGCGGGAAGTCGTCATATTACTATAAATCGGCAATCCGTGTAAAAACAGTTGATAATCTACTATATGCTTACCTATATTCATGGAAGAGAATCGATAATCCGCTGTAAACCCTCCATGATCATTAATATAATTAAAGCTATCGCTTAATAATTTGGAGGATTTAATTGGCGCAATACTTTCTGCAAGTGGGTATACATAATTAAGAATACGATTCTTTGTATCCACTGTCATAAACGATGTATTATCTGTATATCTTACCGATTGTTCACTTTCCTTATTTGGCTTTACAATCTTGGGATCTGTAAAAACGATTGATTTAAATAAACTTTCACTAATATAATCGACTAAATACGTATAGCGTGTCGATTGTATTGGGTTTTGAGAGACGTATAGTGAAAGTAATGAATCTCTTTCCACCTCAACGTAAGGACTATAATCCTCTGCAGGCTTAACTACCTCTGCTAAAAATCTATCTGTATTTCTTAAATTTGTATATCCTCTAAATAATAAGCGCTTTTCTGTATTTAAAAAGAGAAGCTCCAATTGATTGTTTGTTTCTACAGTGGACCAGTCTAAAATTAAACGATTAAAGCTTGATTCAGGTAAATCCTTATCGTTGTTAAAGGATAAAAGGTTGGTAAAGACTTGAAACGGTATCTCCTCATTGAAAAACATCGTGATCCGATTATTTGCTCTTATAACTTCATTCATTCTTTCATCTGATAGCTTTTCATTGCTATTAATCAATTCCAACTCATTCGTTTGCCATGTTGGAAAATAGCTGTAAATTTCATTCAACACGCTTGGTGATACTGTACCGAAAAATTGGCCATTTTGCCGGTACAGTAATCGATAAGGCTTTAATACATCTTTCAATTCTTTTTGCTCTCCGACCATAACTTCCTCAATTTGTGTTTCTTCTATTAACCCATATTCGGGCCTATAGTTCCAAATAAGAAGCGTAAAAATAATACTAAGTAAAACGAGGAATGTTAACAAAATAGATTTTACTTGTTCAACATATTTCATTCCCAATCCTCCGCTTCATCTAATTCGTATGGTAGAGTGAAGAATATCGTAGTACCTTGACCTTCCTCACTTTCTGCCCAAATTTTTCCGCCATGTGCTTCAATCATTTCACGAGCAATTGCAAGTCCTAAACCTGTTCCACCCATAGAACGTGCTCGGGCACGGTCTACACGATAGAAGCGATCAAAAATTTTCGTCACATTTTCTTTCGGAATCCCCATTCCATCATCTGAAATCATGACACGCAGCATATTACCATGAACTGTAAAGCCAAAACGAATATTGCCACCGTCCGGGGAATACTTTAATGCATTTGAAATAATATTATCAATTACCTGTGTGAGCTTATCGGTATCAATATCAACAAAATAGCTTTTCTCTGGAAGCAAACGAATAAATTCAACATTTTGTGATTTCGACATTTCAAAGCGATCAATTATTTGAGTGAAAAATTTATTGAATTCTACAAACCCTAAATTCAAGTCATACTCTTGGCTATCCATTTTAGATAGTTGTAATAAATCATTTACTAGACGAATCATACGCTCTGTTTCTGTCTGAGTTACATTTAAAAACGTCGGCGCAATATTTTCATCGCGCCAAGCACCTTCTGCCAATGCTTCTAAATAACTGCGCATTGTAGTAAGTGGTGTCCGTAGCTCGTGCGATACGTTCGCAACAAATTCTCTGCGTTCCATATCAATTTTCTCTTGTTCAGTAATATCATGCAGTACGGTAATTAAACCATTTACAAAGCCCGTTTCCTTTTGAATTACAGAGAAATTAGCTCGTAAAATGTACCGCGCTTCACTCATACTAAAATCAAGATTCACTGGATCTTTCATATGAATTAAATCTTCAAAACTATATTCCTGATCTAATCCCAATACAGAGGCAATCGGACGATTTAACGTAGATTCTCTTGTTTCATGAAGTAGATCCAAAGCAGGCTCATTAATTAATATAATTTTCCCTTTGCGATCTGTTGCGATAACCCCATCTGTCATATTACTAAGAACGCTTGCCAATTTTCGGCGTTCAGCCTCTGTCGTAGACTGCGCTTCTTGTAGACGGTTAGTCAAATGGTTAAAAGCAATTGCTAACTGACCAATCTCATCTGTGCCATATACTCGCACTTTTCGAGCGTAATTCCCTTTTGACATCGCTTGCGCCTGTTTTCGCATATCGGAAATGGGCCTTGTAATCGTTCGTGCTACCAGTATTCCTAAAATGATGGTAATTACGAGAGACATCGCAATACCCGCAGCAAAAATACGGTTAATTTCATTTAATTGTTCATATACTTTTTGAATATTTGATTGGACATAAATGGCCCCTATAATTTCCCCATTCGGGCCAACTGATTCGCTAATGGGTGTTGCAAGTATCCAGACTCGTTGTCCTGTATCTCGATCCAATGAAATATTATCCCATAACGTTTCGGCAGATATCGCTTTTCGTATAATTTCTTCATTTGCCCGCTGACCTATAAGTGCCTGACTATTGTTATCAGAAGTAGCTAGAATTCGTCCACGTCTATTAACGATATGAATTTTGTTAATATCTTCAGTAGAAAATTCCTGTAAAATTGTATTTAACCTCTCCTCTATTGAGGGTGTTGTATCATCCGGCTCTTTAATCATTTCTTCACGAATACTATAGTGGACAAGCTCGATCCTTTGACGAATGGAATCCTGGAAATTTGATTTCAAATTCGTCTCAAGCTGCTTTGAAAAATAAATACCAATAATTTGGAGCGCAATAATAATTAAAAGTACATAGATTAATACAAGCTTTACATGAATTGACTTAAAAAAGCTTACTTTTTGCATGCAGTCTACTCCTGTTCAGGATTTCGTAAATAATAACCGACACCTCGTCTTGTCACAATCCATAAAGGATGACTAGGATTATCTTCAATTTTTTCCCGCAGACGGCGAATTGTCACGTCTACTGTACGTACATCTCCAAAGTAATCATATCCCCAAACCGTTTGCAGCAAGTGTTCACGTGTCATTACTTGGCCAATATGTTTTGCTAAATAGTGTAATAATTCAAATTCACGATGGGTCAACTCAATGGAGTCTTCACGCTTTAACACTAAATATGCATCAGGCTGAATTGTCAATGAACCTACAACAATATCATTCGATTCAGCTGTTGCTTCTTCTACTTGAGCAGGGACATTTAATCGACGCATATTTGCCTTCACACGTGCGATTAGTTCACGCGTACTAAATGGTTTCGTAACGTAATCATCTGCACCCATTTCAAGACCTAATACTTTATCAATCTCCGAGCCTTTTGCTGTTAGCATAATAATAGGGAAATCATATTTTTTACGGACTTCACGACATACTTCCATCCCATCACGCTTTGGAAGCATAATATCCAACAGCATTAAATCTGGTTGCTCTTCTTCTACTCTTTGTAGTGCTTCGTCTCCATCGTATGCACAAATTACACGATAGCCTTCTTTAATTAAGTTAAATTGTAGAATATCTGCAATTGGTTTTTCATCATCTACAACTAAAATTGTTTTATCCATCATCTATATACCTCTTTCCTAATAAATTCTATATGAAATGAAAAGTAATTTTTATAATTTACTATCATTACTCTATCACGCTTTACGATTTGATGCATTATACAGATGTTTCCCATAGATTATTTTCCAGGAAATATTTTTTAATTTTTTTCGAATTTTAGTTCTAAAATATAAAATTACTGTATATTGAAAAAAGTGTGCTAAAAGACAAAGCTTTTAACACACCTCCCAGATTAATTTAAATATGATAATGGATTTACTTCTGAACCATTTTTGTGAATTTCGAAATGTAAATGCGTTCCTGTTGAACGACCTGTTGAACCCATTTGTCCAAGTGCCGACCCTTGTTCTACTACTTGTCCAACTGATACGTCAATACGTGATAAGTGAGCGTATAGTGATTCAAAACCATTATTATGGTCGATTACAACATAGTTTCCATAAGTTGAATGACTGCCAGCTGTTTTAATAACCCCATTATCTGATGCTTTGATTGTATAATTGGATGGTCGCGCAATATCGATTCCATAATGATAGCGTCCCCAACGATGTCCCATATTACTTGAAACATAACCTCCAACTGCTGGCCAAGCAAATGTCCCTGTCCCAACAGAAGGAATTACCTTCGTTCCTACAACGACTATACGATTTTCAGGTTCTACTAATATATTTTCTACAGATTGAAGTCGCTCTGTTCGTACACCATTTTCTTCTGAAATTAAATAAGTAACTTCTTTTTTACCTTTTTTACCTTCTTGCTTAACAAGCTTTTCACCTTTTAACATTGTTGGATCTTCTTCAACAATTTTGGCGAAATCAATTTCTTCAATTTTTTTCTTCTCATATACTGCCTTCACAGTAACAAATGGTTTTTCTACTGTTACATTTAATTCTTGACCAATCTGAAGTACTGTATTTTCTTTAAGAGAAGGATTTAAATTTAGTAATTGTGCCGTTGTTAAATCATGTGCAGATGCTATGGAGCCCAACACATCCCCAGATTTTACAGTATAGGTTTCTTGTTCTATTGAACCTGTTTGTAATAACTGAACCGCCTCTGAAACAGAAACAATTTCTTCAGGCTTTGCTAAATCTTCCTGTCCCGTAATCGGAGCTGATAAGGCAACATCGATTAAACGTGTTTCATCTTTTTTTAATTCGGGTAATGAATCATTAGTTGAGTTATTTTTTAATTTATTCAATTGATATTGAGTAATATACTGAAGCTTTAATCCGTCAATTACAGCTTCAAAATCTGCTTTATCCTTCAATGAAGCAACGACTGTTTCTTCTACTTGTAATGAGTAAGCTTGTGCTTGAACAGTCAATGCTTCTTGAAGGTTTTTTATCGTTTCTTCTTCATTTGCATCTACTGTAAACACTTGCTCTGGAATAATTTTAACTTCGGCACTAGCATCGACCTTTAAGTCTTCATACTTTTTACTAGCCTCTAGTTCTTTATTTAGTACAACCTCTTCTACTGTTGCTTCATCTGCAACAGATCCAACATATGTATCAGCTACATAAACGTGGAAAATTTTAGCGAATTGTTCTTTATCTGTTTCATTCGCGAAACCTAGATTGAATGTCACCGTAGAAACGAGTAACGCAAAAATTGCAGCCATTTTTAGTTTTCCATTATGACGATTCATTAGACTTTGTTTTAAATTGCCCAAGCCTAACTTGTTTCCTTTTGAACTCATGATAAAGCTCCTTCCAACTATGTCTAATCTATATTTTTTAGTCCATCTATTTATTTTCAAGCGTTAAAACACACTTTGATACTGTATCATATTTCTCATACCAAATGAACTACTTCAATATTTTTGTAATGAAATTGTATTATTATCTAAAAAATTGTTACATTCTAATTAATTGAGCTATTTTATATTGCTTCGTACCTTTTTATTCTTTTTAACTCTTTAATAGCATAGAAAAAGGAGTATCAAAAGCCTAATGACTTTTAATACCCCTCTAAAGCGCACTTCTATTATTCCCAGATACCGTTTACAATATTAGTTTGTTCACGAGCAGGACCAACTGAAAATGTTGTTAATGGGATTCCTGTAAGTTCTACAATACGATTAATATAGTTACGTGCATTTTCCGGCAAATCTTCCATTGTACGGACACCCGTTACATCTTCTGACCATCCAGGTAACTCTTCATATACTGGCTTACATTGTTTAATTATTTCAAGGTTAGCCGGGTACTCTGTAATTTGCTCTCCATTATACTCATATGCTGTGCAAATTTTTACTGTTTCTAAGCCTGACAATACATCGATGGAGTTTAATGCTAAGTCAGTAATTCCTGACACGCGGCGTGAATGGCGAACAACTACCGCGTCAAACCAACCAACACGGCGTGGACGACCTGTCGTTGTACCATATTCACGGCCCACTTCACGAATTTGTTGACCAATTTCATCGTGTAGTTCTGATGGGAACGGACCATCTCCCACTCGGGATGTATAAGCTTTACATACACCTACTACGCGTTCTACTGCAGTAGGACCTACACCTGATCCAATCGCAATGCCTCCTGCAACAGGATTTGATGAAGTTACGAAAGGATATGTCCCCTGATCAACATCAAGCATAATTCCTTGAGCTCCTTCAAATAACACCTTGCCACCTTCATCAATTACATCATTCAACACTTTTGAAGTATCCGTTACATATTGGGCAATTTCTTGACCATACGCGTAATACTCTTCAAATATATCTTCAAAATTTAAGCCTTCTACTTCATAGAATTTCGTAAATAGGCGGTTTTTTAAATTTAAGTTTTCGCGTAACTTCTTCTCAAAAGTTGGCCTATCCAATAAATCAGCCATACGTATGCCGATTCGAGCTACTTTATCCTGATAGCATGGTCCAATTCCTTTTGCCGTTGTACCAATCTTCTCATCACCACGACTCGCTTCTTCTACGATATCTTGATGAATATGGTATGGCAAAATTACATGCGCACGATTTGAAATTCTCAAATTTGATGTATCAATACCTCTTGCCTGTAAACCTTTCAATTCGGTTACGATAGACTTTGGATTAATAACAACCCCATTGCCGATTACCGACAATTTATCAGAATAAAATATCCCAGATGGAATTAAGTGAAGCTTATACGTTTCTTCGCCAATTTTTATTGTATGTCCTGCATTATCGCCACCTGCAAAGCGAGCTATTGCATCTGCCTTTTTAGAAAGGAAATCTGTAATTTTACCTTTTCCTTCGTCTCCCCATTGTGTACCTACTACAACTACCGCTGTCATATACGAGCACCTCCGACGAATTGAATCCTTAAGAAGTATTAAGTATCCTATTCAGTTTAATAAAACTTACTTTTTATTCCTTAATGATGAAGCATGAACATTTTAACAATTTCGAAACATAAAAGTCAATAAAAAACACGAACGTACACATGTCGATTATGTGAAACGTTCGTGTTTAATGTCTATTCCTCGCGTGGTGGAGGGGTAAATTCTAAATTTAAAAATTTATTGTATTCTTTCCGGAATGCTAAACTTACTGTACCTGTTGGACCATTACGTTGTTTCGCGATAATAATCTCGATAATATCCTTACTTTCCGATTCTTTATCGTAATAATCATCACGGTATAAAAACGCTACAATATCCGCATCTTGCTCAATCGAACCCGATTCACGTAAGTCACTCATCATCGGACGCTTATCCTGACGTTGTTCTACACCACGTGATAGCTGTGATAGCGCAATAACTGGAACTTTTAATTCACGCGCTAAACCTTTTAACGAACGTGAAATTTCGGATACTTCTTGTTGACGGTTCTCGCCAGGCTTACCACTACCTAAAATTAGCTGTAAGTAGTCGATTAAAATCATTCCTAATCCATTCTCTTTTGCTAATCGTCTGCACTTGGCACGAATATCCGCCATCCGAACACCTGGTGAATCATCAATATAAATTCCCGAATTCGATAAACTTCCCATCGCCATCGTCAACTTACCCCAGTCCTCATTTTGCAAATCCCCTGTACGTAGGCGTTGTGCATCAATATTGCCTTCCGCACATAACATACGCATGACAAGTTGATCGGCACCCATCTCAAGAGAGAAAATCGCGACATTTTCACGCGCCTTTACGGCAACACTTTGTGCAACATTTAATGCAAAGGCTGTTTTACCAACCGATGGACGAGCTGCCACGATAATTAAATCATTGCGTTGGAAACCAGCAGTCATTTTATCTAAGTCACGGAAACCGGTTGGAATACCTGTCACGTCTCCGGCACGTGATTGGAGCTGTTCAATATTATCGAATGTCTGAACTAATACATCTTTTACGTGCTTAAAGTCTCCCGCATTTTTTCGGTTTGAAACTTCAAGCATTTTTTTCTCAGCTTCTGCTAAGAGCACTTCTACTTCATCTTCACGCGTATATCCATCATCCGCAATCTTAGAAGCAACGCGAATAAGGCGACGTAATATCGCCTTTTCTTCTACAATCTTTGCGTAATGTGCAATATTGGCAGCTGTCGGTACTGCATTTGCTAGTTCCGTTATATAGCTTAAGCCACCTATATCCTCTAGCTCTTTTTTCGCTGATAATTCTTCTGTAACAGTTACAACATCAATCGCTTTCCCCTGATCGCTTAAATTCAGCATCGTTTGGAAAATCTTCTGATGTGCAATATGATAAAAATCATCTGCAATAACAATTTCAGATGCTGTTATAAGAGCTTGTGGATCAAGGAAAACTGCGCCAATAACCGATTGTTCGGCTTCATTATTATGCGGCGGAACGCGGTCCATCATGGATTCGTTCATTGTTGTCGCTCCTTATTCTTCAATTACATGTACTTTTAACGTTGCCTTTACATCTTGATGTAACTTAACAGGAACATTTGTAAAGCCTAATGAACGGATTCCATCATTGCAATCCATTTTACGCTTATCTACTTTAAAGCCATGCTTTTTTTGAAGTGCATCTGCAATTTGCTTTGTAGAAACTGAACCAAATAAACGTCCACCTTCACCTGATTTTGCCTTTATTTCTACTGTAATAGCCTCTAACTGTTCTTTTAGATCTTTCGCTGCTTGTAGTTCCGCAGCTGCATTTTTTTCTTCTAAACGCTTTTGACCTTGAATTTCGCTCAATGCTTGATTATTTGCTTCTTTCGCATAACCATTTTTAATTAAAAAGTTACGAGCATAACCTTCAGCAACTTCTTTAATTTCACCTTTTTTACCTTTGCCTTTTACATCTTTTAAAAATACTACTTTCATGATTCCTTGCTCCCTTCGACTATTTCGCTAATAGCTTCAATTAAATGATTTTTTACTTCTTCAATAGTTTCTGCCTTCATCTGTGTAGCAGCATTGGTTAAGTGCCCGCCGCCGCCAAGCTTTTCCATTACAAGCTGTACATTGATGTCTCCTAAAGAACGTGCACTAATGCCAATTAATCCATCATTGCGATGTGCAATAACAAAAGAGGCACCCACATCTTTCATAGTCAGTAAAATATCCGCAGTTTGGGCGATTAATACTGAATCATATACTTTAGTTTCCTCACCATGCGCGACTGCAATGCCTGTATAAGGGAATTGAACTGTCTGAATAATTTTTGATCGCTCGACATATGTTCCTACATCTTCTTTTAGCAATCGTTGAATTAAAACCGTATCTGCTCCAAATGTACGTAAATAGGAAGCAGCTTCAAATGTACGCGCACCTGTTCTAAGTGTAAAGCTCTTTGTATCAACTATAATTCCAGACAATAATGCTGTTGCTTCAAGAGGCAGTAATTTTTCGTTTTGCGGTTGATATTCCAACAGTTCTGTAACAAGTTCTGCAGTAGAGGAAGCATATGGCTCCATATACACCAACGTTGGACTATTATTAATAAATTCCTCACCACGACGATGATGGTCAATGACAACAACCTTATCCGTTCTACTTAATAACCGGCTATCAATTACCATACTTGGCTTATGTGTGTCCACAATGACTACGAGAGATTTTGGTGTTATTTTCGATAAAGCTTCGTCAGGTGTTATAAAACGATTGTAAAAATCCGTTTTTTGCTCCAATTCGGTCATCAAACGGCTTACACTGCCGCGCACTTCATCAAAATTTACGATTACAAATCCTTCAATTCCATTCATTGCGACCATTTTACGTACGCCGACACAAGCCCCTATTGAGTCCATGTCTGGATGTTTATGTCCCATTACAAATACTTGATCACTATCTTGTATTAAATCACTAAGTGCATGCGAAATTACACGGGCACGTACCCTCGTTCGCTTTTCAACAGGGTTTGTTTTCCCACCATAAAAGCGAATTTTACCATTTGATTGTTTGATAGCCACTTGGTCACCGCCGCGTCCTAACACTAAATCTAGACCTGACTGTGCTAATTGGCCAAGCTCCACTAATGATTGAGAGCCTGCTCCAATCCCAATACTTAAAGTTAATGACAGGTTCTTCTGCATCATCGTTCGCTCACGTATTACATCTAATATAGAAAACCGCTTTTGCTCAAGCTCTGCTAATATCGATTCATTTAATACGGCCATAAAACGATCGGATGCTATTCTTTTTACGAAAATACCATAATGCGCGGCCCATTCATTCACAATAGAAGTCATCATTGTGTTTGTTACACTTCTCGCTTGGTCATCCATACCTGATGTAAGCTCATCATAATTATCAATAAATAGTATTGCCAACACGGTACGATCTGCCAAGTACTGCTTTTCTATCTGAACTTGTTTTGTAACATCAAAGAAGTAAAATAACTTTTCATCTTCTTTATAATAAATATGATATTTTCGGTCATGTATCGCCACAACCGTTTCATTCTTCTGTTCTTCATTTATAAGTATAGGTAACTCATCTGAAATCGTATCCAATTCAACTCCGACTAATGATTCTTGCTGCAATACCCGAAGCATAAATGGGTTTGCCCATTCCACAGTAAAGTCATCATTTAATAATACAATTCCGAATGGCATTTCAAGAAATGCCTCTTTTCCCACATCTTCCATCCGATAGGAAAGTGCTTCTATATGTTGCTCTGTATCTTTGTACGTCAATGCTTCAATCTTTAACGTATAGTAGGCAACTCCTAAATACACGATTATAAATGCGACCCCAATCCATACATTCCATATCATCATAAGGATAGCTGCCACTACACCTAGTAAAAACAATACTACTAGTGGATATCGAATTGGTCTTTTACGAAAATTGCCCATTTCAATCAGCTCCTCACTTTTGACTCTTTTCCCGAATGTAATCTCTTGCGTTAAAGCCTAAATCGATAATACCAATTAATATAACAAAAGAATAAAGTGGAATGGCAACAATTGTACTTAATACTTTTATAAATTTAGGATAACCAAATGCATCGATAGCAAAATGGATAAAAGAAATACCTTGTAATGTTAGCAATATCCATAAAATCATTGAAATATTTAACATGATAATGGCCAATGAAGAGTTTTGTTCAGGCTGAACAAATAAATTAATGGATAAAGCAATGAGATAATACCATAGGACCGATCTTGGTAAGCGTAACTCACTAAACTTCCCAAACCTTGGTACATCTACTTTCAATCGCTTTAGAATCGGTAAGTTAACAGTGATAATAATGAAGGACACAAACAGCATTGCCAATGTAATGGATGCAGGTAGAGTCATTTCTAACATATTCAGCATATTGTTCATATTATCCATTACTTCTTTTGGTGTTGCCTGTCCTGTCAGCTTCTCCGTCATTTTTATCGATTCAATATAGCTTGTCTTCATGAGTTCCATCGAATCACGGATAAAATCCACTTCAAACAAACGTAATGATATGAGATATTGAATCGCAAATGTTACGAGTAAAACAGTGCTCGTAGATATAAACATAAATACTTTGCTTTTTTTATTGTAAATAGCATCCCCAATTGCCACACCGGCCGCTGCAAAAATCAGTGAAGCGGGTATTAGCAGTAAACCGCCAATAAAAAAAGTGACGATTACAGCAATTATTGCAACTAAAAATGATGACCTTCGATCGTAATTGGCGCTATACCAAATCATCGGTAAAGGAGCTATGACGGCTGCAATAATATTCGCCATAGGAATATAAAATACGATAGCCATCAGCACAGTAAAAATAGCTATCATCATAGCACCATGTGCTAACTTTCTTGTTTGATTAATTTGCATGGAGAACCTTCCTTATCTGTTGTTGGTAAGACGCTATGGTGCATGTATCTTACAGAGCTTTGCTACCATCTTTTATCGATGTTTCGACTTGTCTACTTTCAACTTTTCTCACCTTTCCATTGTACCATTTTTGAATGACCAAACAAACTAACGGTTACGATAAGAGGTACGAATTAGTCGATATATAATACATTCAACTTCGCTCTCGTGTAATAGGCTGGATGATTTCCTACCATTTATAGGAGTAGATTGGGTTTTTACCTTATTATTCAAGTAACGAAAACTCCAAACAAAGTAATAGTATGTCATTTTAAATATTTTAGTATAGCTTAATATGGAGTATTTTTCTTTTGAATAACTAAATTCTATGTTTTAAAAGCTATTTTTCTGTCTTTTATGTCCTTTATTTCGTTGACATTTTGTATTGTATAGCATATATTATGTAACCGGTAACATATTTCATTTTATGGGGGCGTAGTGATGGTTAACATTAAAGATGTTGCAAAGATTGCGAATCTTTCTGTGGCGACAGTATCACGCTACCTAAACCAAAATGGTTATGTAAGTAAAAGATCCTCAGAACGTATTGAACAAGCCATTCAAGAGCTTGATTATAAGCCAAGCAGTGTTGCACGTTCATTAAGTAAAAAACAATCAAATATAATTGGTCTAATTGTGCCAGATATAAAAAATCCCTATTTTCCAGAGTTAGCTCGTGCTGTTGAAGACATGGCCTGGAATTATGGTTATACAGTAGTTCTTTGTAATTCAGACGAGCAAAAGGATAAAGAATTGTTATATATCGAGCGGTTATCACAAACATATGTTGCAGGTTTAATTGTGACAACAAGTTTAATGGATCCCTCTGTTTACATGTCCATCAATACACCAATTGTTGCACTTGACCGGATCATTGATGTAGCAATACCTACTGTGACGACTGATAACCGAAAAGGAGCCAAGCTTGGGACTGAATATTTGCTCACAAATGGTGCGGAAAATTTATTATGTATACGTGGTCCACAAGGTTTAAAAACCGCAGACGATCGCCTTTTAGGATTTCTTGAAGTTATTGATAAACAAGGAGTAGATCCAATTGTGGTAACAACATCATTCGATTTTAAAGAAGCTGCTACGGTGATTGAACAGGCTTTAGTTATACACCCTCATATTGATGGTATTTTTGCGAGCAGTGATACATTAGCGATTGCTGCACTTCATATTGCACACAAACTAGGAAAGCGTGTACCGGAAGAACTGCAAATTGTAGGCTTTGATGGAATCTCGCTAGGTGAGATGGTATCACCTGCTTTAACAACAGTTGGTCAGGACTTATATAAAATGGGTGCTGCTGCTGCAACCATGTTAATTGAGCAAATTGAAGGCAAAGAAATGAAACAAACGATATTGAATATAGATGCACAATTAATTGTACGTGGTACGACGAGAAAGGAAGCTGCAAAATGATAACGGTAATAGGAAGTATCAATATGGACCTAGTCGTTCAAATGGAGGTATTTCCAAAACAAGGAGAGACCGTTTTAGGAAATCTATTTACAACGGTTCCAGGCGGTAAAGGTGCAAACCAGGCTGTAGCTGCTGCGCGCTTAGGCAGTCAAGTTAAAATGTTAGGTGCTGTTGGCTCAGATAGTTTCGGTACGGAACTTCGTGCGAATCTAAATGAAGAAAATATAAATACTAGCTTAGTTATGAATACAAATGGGGCAACAGGCATCGCCAATATTTTACTTTATGAATCAGATAATCGTATTGTCGTTGTACCAGGTGCCAATTCTAAAGTAACCCCAGAGGTGATTGCTTCTGCTAAAACTGTTATTGAAAACAGTCAGTTAGTTGTAATGCAGCTTGAAATCCCAGTAGAAACGATTGAATACAGCTTGAAATTATGTAAAGAGCTTCAAGTGCCAGTACTATTTAACCCTGCTCCAGCAGCAAACTTCGATATAGAATGGATGCCATATATAAAGTACTTAACACCAAATGAAACTGAGTGTGCTCTATTATTTGAAAATGATGTAGAAGCAGCATTAGAGAAATATCCAAATCAATTAATTGTGACATTAGGCGATAATGGTGCGCGCTACTTTGATGGTGAAAAACATGTACATGTAAAAGGATACAAAACGATAGCTGTTGATACAACAGGTGCCGGGGATACATTTAACGGTGCATTCGCGCATGCTGTTACAAATGGACAATCAATTGAAGAAGCAGTATTTTTCGCAAATATTGCAGCCTCATTATCCGTTGAAAAATTTGGCGCTCAAGGTGGTATGCCAAAATTAGAGGAAGTGGTTGCTCGAAAGGAAGGCACAAAATGAAAAAACAAGGCATTTTAAACCGTGAATTAGCAGGTATATTTGCACGTTTAGGTCATACAGATAAAATTGTCATTGCAGATTGTGGCTTACCGATTCCAGAAGGTGTCACATGTATAGATTTAGCTTATAAATTAGGGGAACCCGGATTTAAAGCTATTTTAGAAACTGTGTTACAAGATTTAGAGGTAGAACATAGTTACTTAGCTGAAGAAATTAAAGTGGCAAACGAAACAATTCATTCATTTATTTTGAAAAATGTGGAACCGGTTACATATTTAACACATGAGCAATTCAAACAGATGTCAAGCGAAGCAAAAGTCATTATTCGCACTGGTGAAATGACGCCATACGCTAACATCATGCTGCAAAGTGGCGTAATTTTTTAAGGTAGGTGTCGGAATATGATCGAAATGAAGGGCATAAAAAAAGCATTCAGCGGCAATGTCGTATTAAACAATGTTGAATTCACACTTTTAGATGGAGAAATCCACGCGCTAATGGGTGAAAATGGTGCCGGTAAATCAACAATGATGAAGATTCTGTCTGGCATCTACTCACGTGACGAAGGTGATGTGCTGGTAGATGGCCAGTCCTATACCTTTACTTCTGCAAAGGACGCGGAAAGTTTAGGTATTCACGTAATTCACCAAGAATTAAATATTCTGCCGCATTTATCTGTAGCGGAAAACTTGTTTTTAGGAAAAGAAAAAACAATTGGTCGTACGGGATTCCTGTGTACGCGCGAAATGAACAAAGAAGCACAGACCCTTTTAGGAAAACTCGGCTTACACATTGATGTACGTCAGCATGCAGGTTCCTTATCAGTGGGAAAACAACAACTCATTGAAATTGCCAAAGCAATTAATTCAGAAGCGAAATACATCGTAATGGATGAACCGACAGCTGCTTTAACAGACCGTGAAATTGAAACGCTTTTTGAAACGATTCGCGAACTAAAAGCGAAAGGTATTTCCTTTGTATATATTTCGCATCGTATGGAAGAAATTTTTGCAATTTGTGATCGTATTACGATTTTGCGTGATGGTGAATATGTTGGCGTACGTGAAATTACTAGTACAACTTTTGATGAAGTAGTCAAAATGATGGTTGGACGTGAACTTGGTGAACGTTATCCAAGCCGTGACGCAAAAATTGGTGAGGTTGCGTTAGAAGTAAAAGGGCTAACATGTCCTGCGGTATGCAAAGATATTAACTTCCAAATTCGTAAAGGGGAAATCTTGGCCTTTGCCGGTTTAATGGGAGCAGGCCGTACAGAAGTGGCTCAAGCAATTTTCGGAAACCTTAAAAAGTCAAAAGGTGAGATTTTAATCCACGGTGAAAAGGTGACGATAAAAAATCCGATCCAAGCGATGAAACACGGAATTGGATTTGTAACAGAAGACCGTAAAACAGAGGGTCTTGTACTAGATTTTTCAATTAAAGAAAATATGTTTTTAACAAATTTGAAATCAATTGCAAAGGGTAGCTTTGTTCAAACACAACAAGAGCAATTACAAGCAGCAAAATATATTGAACAGCTAAATATTCGCTGCAGTGATGCGACACAAGCTGTTGGCTCATTAAGCGGCGGGAATCAGCAAAAGGTAGTTATCGCGAAATGGTTAAGTACAAAACCGGATATTTTAATCTTGGATGAACCGACTCGCGGTGTTGATATCGGTGCAAAAAAAGAAATCTACTCGATTATGAACCAGTTAGCCGAGGAAGGTGTAGCCATTTTAATGATTTCCTCAGAGCTAACGGAAGTGTTAGGTATGGCGGACCGTGTAATGATCATGCACGAAGGACGTCAAACAGCCATTTTAGACAACGTTGACTTAACACAAGAAACTATTATGCATTACGCAACAGGAGGAGAAGAAGTTGTTAAAAACTAGCTCAAAAGAAATGTTAGGAAAGCTAGGTCCTCTTTTAGGATTATTTTTAATTGTAATTGTTATTACAATTTTAAATCCAAGCTTTATGACAACAGATAATATTTTAAATATTTTACGTCAAGTATCAATTAGCGCACTTATTGCATTTGGTATGACTTTTGTTATTTTAACCGGCGGCATCGATTTATCGGTTGGCTCGACATTAGCCCTTACAGGAGCCGTTGCTGCCACAATGCTTGCTTCAGGTATGGACCCAGTGTTAACAATTTTTGCTGCCTTACTGTTAGGCGCTATTCTAGGTGCTGTAAATGGTGTTATTATCGCAAAAGGGAAAGTTGCACCATTCATCGCAACATTGGCAACAATGACAATTTACCGTGGATTAACGTTAGTATACACGGATGGTCGCCCTGTTTCTAACTTAGGAAATGAAATTACATTCCAAATGTTAGGGAAAGGATACTTCTTCGGTATTCCAGTTCCGGTATGTACCATGATTCTAGCTTTCATTGCGTTATATGTAATTATGCATAAAACAACATTCGGTCGCCGTGTTTATGCAGTAGGCGGTAATGAAGCAGCATCTAAATTATCAGGAATCAATGTAGATCGTGTAAAAATTGCCGTCTATTCATTAACAGGTATGTTAGCTGCGTTATCCGCACTAATTTTAACATCTCGCCTTAACTCTGCACAGCCAACAGCTGGTACTTCTTATGAGTTAGATGCTATTGCAGCAGTGGTTTTAGGTGGTACAAGTTTAACAGGCGGTAAAGGTTGGATTTTTGGTACATTAGTTGGTGCCTTAATTATTGGTGTGTTGAATAACGGGTTAAACTTAATCGGTGTTTCTTCATTCTTCCAACAAGTTGTAAAAGGAATTGTTATTTTAATCGCGGTATTAATTGACCGTAAAAAAACAGCATAGAAAGTAGGTCATTAGCTTGAAAAAACGATTGATATTTTTAATGGCACTTATGGCCACTGTAATGTTATCGGCTTGTTCGGTAAAGCCTGGTTTCTCTTTGGAGCCTTCTTTTGGTACATCTGCTTCATCTTCTGAGAGTAGTAATGATACGTTGACAATCGGTTTATCTATTTCAACTTTAAACAATCCATTTTTCGTGACGCTAAGTGAAAATGCGGAAGCAAAGGCAAAAGAGCTCGGAGTGAAAACAACGGTTGTAGATGCGCAAGATAATGCGTCAAAGCAAGCTTCCGATATTGAAGATTTAATCCAACAAAAAGTTGATTTAATCATCATTAATCCGGTAGATTCTGTCGCTGTTGCAACTGCTGTTGAATCTGCGAATGCGGTAAATATCCCTGTGATTACAGTGGATCGTTCATCTGAAGGTGGCGAAGTCGTATCACATATCGCTTCTGATAACGTGGCTGGCGGAATGCTGGCTGGTGAATATATTACAGAGTTAGTCGGTGAAGGTGCCAAAGTCGTTGAATTGGAAGGTGTTGCAGGTTCTTCTGCTGCACGTGACCGTGGGCAAGGCTTCAATGAAGCTGTTACAGGTATTTTAAATGTCGTTGCAAAGCAAACAGCAAATTTTAATCGTTCAGAAGGCTTAACGGTAATGGAGAATATTCTGCAATCCAATCCTGATGTTACTGCCGTATTTGCACACAATGACGAAATGGCATTAGGTGCACAAGAAGCTATTTCTGCTTCGGGTAAAAAGATTGTCGTAGTGGGCTTTGATGCGACTGACGATGCTGTGGCTGCTGTAAAGGCAGGGAAACTAGCCGCTACTGTTGCACAAAAGCCTGATGAAATCGGGAATATTGCGATGGAGACTGCGATTGCTTATTTAAACGGTGAAACAGTTGAAAATACTATACCGGTAAAGCTTGAGTTAATTACAAAATAAATAATAATGCATGTAACAGTCTGCAAATAGCTGTTGCATTCCTGTAGCTGCCACAAGAAATTTTAGTGGCAGCTTTTATTATGGGAATATAGGCAAAAACTTTAGAAAACAAAAAAAGTACAACAGAGGTCAATTAAGCCTGTGTTGTACTTTTAAACATATTATTTTTCTTCAGCAACGAATGGTAGTAATGCCATAATACGTGAAACTTTGATTGCATTTGTAAGTTTACGTTGGTATTTAGCAGAAGTACCAGTTACGCGACGTGGTAAAATTTTACCGCGCTCAGAGATGAATTTCTTTAAAAGATCTACATCTTTGTAGTCGATGTGCGTAATGTTATTTGAAGTGAAGTAGCAAACTTTACGGCGTTTGCGGCCTCCGCGACGTGGTGCCATTATCGTGTTCCTCCTTTTAATTTTTAATAATAGATGCCAAGTTCTTAGAACGGTAAATCGTCTTCAGAAACTTCGATTGGTCCTTTGCTATTCGCAAATGGATCTTCATCTACTCGTGTATAATTTTGCTGATTTTGAGATGGCTGTTGATAAGAACCGTAAGAATCCTGTGGTTGTTGCGAGCCTCCAAATTGCTGGTTTGGCTGATTATAAGATGGCTGACCACCATAATTTTGCCCACCACTGTATTGTTGACCTTGTGAACCTTGAGATGCATTTGCTCCTCCACGCGGTTCTAAGAACTGCACTGCATCGGCAATGACATCTGTTGTGTACACACGCTTTCCATCTTGTCCTTCAAAGCTTCCTGTTTGAATACGACCTTCTACACCAATCAAACTCCCTTTTCTCATGAAGTTTGCTAAGTTTTCAGCTTGTTTTCTCCAAGCAATACAGCCTATGAAATCTGCTTCGCGTTCACCTGACTGGCTCGAAAATGTACGATTTACGGCAACCGTAAAACGTGCCATTGGAACTCCACTCGGCGTATAACGAAGCTCTGGATCCTTTGTAAGTCTTCCGACTAATACTACACGGTTAATCATCAATGCACCCTCCTTTTTTCAGCATTTAAGTTAAAAATTATTTTTCTTCTTCGCGTACTGCGATGTGACGGATGATGTCTTCGCTGATGTTTGCTAAACGAGTATATTCGTTGATAGCCTCAGTACCAGCGTTAACTTTCACGATTTGGTAGAAACCTTCGCGGAAGTCATTGATTTCGTAAGCTAAACGACGCTTACCCCAATCTTTTGCTTCTGTGATCTCTGCACCATTTGAAGTTAAGATCTCGTTGAAACGCTCTACTAAAGCTTTCTTCGCTTCATCTTCAATGTTTGGGCGGATGATGTACATTAATTCGTACTTTCTCATTTGTGTTTGCACCTCCTTATGGACTTGGGCTCTCCTATTAAATAGGGAGCAAGGAGTAAGTAACTTCTTATTACTCACATCAATGAATTGTAACATAGTTTCCTATTAGACGCAACCTAATATAACTCTTATGTTTATTCAATTTTTGTTATACTTCTCTGTAAGGGAGGGATTTTATGTATGATAAAAAGCCAGTAGTAATTGAATTGAATATGAAAAAGATAGCGCGGGATAATCTAATATTAACTATCATTTTAATTGTTTTATTAGTTGGTTTAAATGCCCTTATTCATCAGCGTTTTACAGGTGAATTTACCTTGTTTGATGTTTTTAATTTTTTTGTAGCATATATAGTACTCATTATTCTTCATGAAGCGTTTCACTTAATTGGTTTTATGCTATTTGGCGGGGTTCCATATAAAGAACTGGATTATGGTATCAATTTAAAACTTGGTGTCGCCTATGCCACTACAAAAAAACCACTAACAAATGCGGACATGAAAAAAGCATTATTACTTCCATTTTGGACTACAGGTATTGTACCCACAATTATCGGTTTAACGCTTGATAACTTTATGTTAGTTATTGTCGGAGCGTTTTTAATAGCTGGAGCAATGGGCGATTTTTATATGTATAAAGAATTGCGGAAATACCCTAACGATGCAACTGTAAAGGACGATTCGAAAGAGCCAAAATTATATGTTTATTACTAATTGTTTTCCAGAAATATAATCATGCACTGACTAAATTGAATAAGAAAAAGCGAAGGGATTGCCCCGAAAATCATTTTCCGGTCAATATCCTTCGCTTAAATTTTATACGTTAAATAAGAACTCCAGTACGTCGCCATCTTGTACAACGTATTCTTTACCTTCAGCGCGTACGCGTCCTGCTTCTTTAGCAGCAGGCTTCGAACCGTACTCTACTAAATCCGTATATGCCACAGTTTCAGCACGGATAAAGCCACGCTCAAAGTCAGAGTGAATAATACCCGCGCATTGTGGTGCTTTCATCCCTTTACGGAATGTCCACGCACGAACCTCTTGCACACCAGCAGTGAAATAAGTTGCTAAACCTAATAAGCTATATGAAGCTTTAATTAATTGGTCTAACCCTGATTCAGCAATTCCTAATTCCGCTAAAAATTCTTTTTTCTCTTCATCTTCCAACTCAGAAATTTCTTCTTCAATTTTTGCGCAGATTGTAATTACTTGAGCACCTTCAGTTGCTGCATATTCCTGAACCATTTTTACATATTTGTTTTCAGATGGATCAGCTACCTCATCCTCTGAAACATTTGCAACGTAAAGCATTGGTTTAATCGTTAAAAGGTGTAATCCTTTGATGATCTTTTTCTCATCATCTGAAAGGTCTACCGCGCGAGCTGGTTTTTCAGCTTCTAATACTTCTTTAATTTTTTGAAGAATTGGTTCTTCTACCATTGCTTCTTTATCTTTTTGCTTTGCCATTTTTGCAACGCGTGCAATACGCTTATCCACTGATTCCATATCCGCTAAGATTAGCTCTAAGTTAATAACTTCAATATCATCAATTGGATTTACTGTGCCGGAAACATGGGTAATATTTTCGTCTTCAAAGCAGCGAACAACTTGGCAAATTGCGTCTACTTCACGAATATGAGCTAAAAATTTATTCCCTAGTCCTTCACCAGTAGAAGCGCCTTTTACGATACCCGCGATATCTGTAAATTCAAATGTAGTTGGAACTGTTTTCTTCGGTACAACTAATTCTGTTAATTTGTCTAAACGCTCATCTGGAACAGTTACGCTACCTACGTTTGGTTCGATTGTTGCGAACGGATAGTTAGCCGCAAGAGCACCTGCTTTTGTAATTGCATTGAATAAAGTCGATTTCCCCACGTTCGGCAAACCTACGATACCAGCTGTTAATGCCATTTTGACACAACCTTTCTATATTCACTTCATTTTTATTTGAAATCATAAATTATATGGATTTTTCTGTCCATTAAATTTCTATAACCTTGTCTATTATATTGATTACACACTTAAAAGTCTATTTTGCTTTTATACTTCTTCTGCTTGACGTAAAACTTTCTTCATTTTTTTCTCAAATTCACGACGTGGAATCATAACACTATGTCCGCAGCCCTCACACTTTATGCGAATATCAGCACCTAGTCGAATTACTTTCCATTCGTTTGTGCCACAAGGATGTTGTTTCTTCATTTCTACAACGTCATTAAGAGCGTATTGTTTTGCTTCCATCTTTTATTCTCCTCCTTGATTTCGCTCATAAAACATCATTTTTGGTACAGCAAGAGGGATACCGTTACGTGTTAAGATATCCATTACATCTTTTCGAATCACTCGAGAAATTGAATAATGTTGTAAAGGCAATGTTTCGAGTGTAATGCCAATTGTAGCTTCTGTGCTTGTCGTATTTGTGATTCCTAAAAAGACAGGAGCAGTAACAAGCTCTTCGTGTTTTTCAGGCAACGTATCCAAATAGTTTTGAATTATCATTTGGACTTTTTCAATATTTGTCTCAAGGGGAATTTGCATACTAATCGTAGCTTTTGAGTTATTAATGGAATAGTTAACAACGTCTACAATGCTTCCATTTGGAATAATGAATTGTTCCCCTGTTATGCCCTTTACTTTCGTTGTACGAAGACCAATTTCCATAACGGTACCTTCTGCTGTATTAATTTTTACAAAATCTCCTACACCAAACTGATCCTCTAAAATAATGAAGAATCCTGTAATAACATCCTTCACTAAGTTTTGGGCTCCAAAAGCAATGGCCACAGAAGCAATACCTGCCCCGGCTAATAAACCGGCTACTTGTATATTCACAGCAGATAAAATTCCCATAATAGCAGAGAAATACACTAAATAACTTAGTACACTTTGTAAGAGCTTTACTATTGTAAGTTGACGGCGCTCATTATTTCTTACGCGCAACATAAAGATACGATGAATCACTTTTTTACCAACAAAAACAACGATATATGAAATAACGATGATTGCTAGGATTTTTGCGCTAGCCAATATAATCATATCCCAGAAATCCTGGCTTGTGACGTAATCCCAAAGCTTTGTTGTATAGCGAGCAAGTCCTTTTAAGTCTGTTGTTGCTATATCTTCAAAATCAATTCCTTCTTCTAATTTCAAATCTTCTTCCAAATTTACCACCTCTTGTATAACAAACTTTAAAAATGAATATACTGCATAAATAATATCGTATTTTGCACTATTTCTCGAGTAATCCACTTAAATTTAAAGGAGTGACTACAAGTGACACAAGCCTGTCCACAAAACTATAGCGTCCATTATGAACAGACAAGCGCTGTTTGGGAGTTAAGTGAAATCTTTTTGAAAATGGTTCCATTTGAACATGAAAAACTTATTTTTTGTTGTATCGGTACAGACCGCTCGACTGGGGATGCATTAGGTCCGATTATCGGTAGCCAGCTGCACCAAACCTTTTCTTTCCCATTCCCGGTTGTTGGAACCCTAGAAGCACCACTGCATGCATTGAATATCGTTGACCGTTACGAACAGCTTATAAAAGAGAATGAAAATGCATTCATCATCGCCATTGATGCTTGTTTAGGAGAGTCTAATGCAATTGGTTCAATTTTAATACAGCATGGTCCTCTTTTTCCTGGAAAGGCTGTAAAAAAGGAATTGCCTCCCATTGGAAATGTTTCTATTAAGGGAATTGTTAATGTAGGAGGCTTTATGGAAGCTAAAGTACTTCAAAATACAAGGCTTCATGTTACCTATTCTATGAGTGATAAAATTGTACGTGCACTCGTTTTAGCATGGCAGCGTCATTTACTGAAACAGAAAAATAACCGTTACGAGTATCCCGACCATCAAAATCGCTGGCAACAAATTGGCTATTCGAATTTTCGTTAGTCCCGCAATATTTAATCCAATTGCGATAATCATAACACCACCCGTAGCTGTCATCTCTTTAATAAATAGATTAAGCGCTTCTGTTGGAATATATGTACTAATGACACCTGCAAACAATGCAATACTTCCCTGATATATTAATACAGATATTGCTGACAGTATTACGCCAATGCCTAACGTTGAGGCTAAAATGATTGACATAAAACCATCAATTATTCCTTTCGTAATTAATACATTATGATCATTACGTAAACCACTATCAAGGGCACCGATAATTCCCATGGAACCTATAACAAAAATGAGCGATGCAGTAATAAACCCCTCTGCAATCGTTCCTTTTTGTGCACGTTTTCCGAAAAGGGATTCAATCCATAAACCAAAGCGGTTGAACTTTTCCTCTAGGTTGAGCCATTCTCCGATAACAGCCCCCACTATTAAACTAATTACTAATAGAATGAAGTTATCACCCTCTAATCCCATTTGAATTCCTAAGAGAGCAACAACTAAACCGATAATTGACATAACAGTTTGTTGCATTGATTCCGGAATATTTCTAAATAATCGTCCCACTAATGTCCCAATTATAATAAATAGTGAGTTTAATAAAGAGCCTAATAATACCATGATCTTTCCTCTTTCTAGTTGCTATCTGCTTATTCTTTTATAGCCTATGTACTACGATAATGATCTTTACATTCACAGTAAAAAATGCGCTGAAACATAATGCTCAGCACATTTTTTACTGTTCTTCTATATTTAATATTTCTAAAATGCGGTGTAAATCATCCTCTGAATAAAATTCGATTTCGATTTTCCCTTTATTTTTTGCTTTTCTTATTTGTACTTGCGTTCCGAAATATTCACGCAGTTGGGATTCTGTTGCTTCTGTATGAATATCCTTATTCGTAGCCTTTGTTTCACGTGAAACGGTTTCGTTTATATCCTGGATGTACTTTTCCAATTGACGGACATTTAAATGATCTTTAATTACTTTATTCGCCACTTCTGGAATTCGTCGTTTGTTTTTTAAACCAAGTAATGCTCGCCCATGGCCCATTGTCAGTTTCCCTTCATTTACAAGGTCACGAATTTCATCGGGTAATTGTAATAAACGAATTAAGTTTGCAATATGCGGGCGACTTTTTCCTAATCGCTTCGCTAAATCATCCTGTGTGAAATTCAGTTTACCAATTAAACTATTATATGCTTCTGCTTCTTCAATTGGAGTTAAATCTTCCCGTTGTAAGTTCTCTAAAATTGCGACTTCCATCATTTGCTGCTCTGTAAAATCTTTTACAATGACAGGTACTTCCGCTAATCCGGCAAGCTTAGCAGCGCGGTATCGTCGTTCCCCAGCAACGATTTCATACTTTCTGCCGGATTTTCTAACAACAATTGGCTGGATAATACCATGTTCATTAATCGAGCTTGCCAGTTCTTCAATAGCGGTTTCATCAAAAATCTTACGTGGCTGAAATGGATTTGCCAAAATTTTTGAGACGGCAATTTGCTGTACTTGATCTTCCTTATGTACGGCCTCTTCTCTAAAAAGCGCGTCAATCCCTTTACCTAACCCTTTAACCATTTTTAATCACTTCCCTTGCTAACTCTAAATATACTTCTGCCCCACGTGATTTTGAATCGTATAAAATTACGGGTTTTCCATGACTGGGTGCTTCACTTAACCGCACATTGCGGGGGATAATAGAACGATAAACCCTATCCTGGAAGTAGCGTTTTACTTCATCTATTACTTGAAGCCCTAAATTGGTACGTGCATCCAACATCGTTAATAGCACACCGTCTATCATTAATTCCTTGTTTAAATGCTTTTGAACAAGACGAACCGTAGAGAGCAATTGACTTAAACCTTCTAATGCATAGTATTCACATTGAACAGGTATAATCAGTGCATCAGAAGCGGTTAATGCATTTATAGTTAATAAGCCAAGAGACGGTGGGCAGTCAATAATAATAAAATCAAAATTATTTTTAATTTCCTGTACCGCCTTTTTTAGTCTTACTTCACGTGAAATGGTTGAGACAAGCTCAATTTCCGCACCCGCTAATGAAATTGTAGCAGGAACTATATATAAATTTTCCACATCTGTCTGTTGTATAACTTCTTTTATATCTTCATCATTAATTATTACATCATAAATACAGCTTTCTAAGTCTCCCTTTCGCACACCTAGTCCGCTTGAAGCGTTTCCCTGTGGGTCGATATCGATTAATAACACTTTCTTTCCTAAAAAAGCTAAACATGCACTTAAGTTTACAGAAGATGTCGTCTTTCCAACGCCACCTTTTTGATTGGCAATCGCAATTATACGTCCCAATATCCGCACCTGCTTTCATCACTTCAATTTAGGTATTTTTTCAAAGTTTAAAAAACTTAGAATATTTCTCTATTATGACACATCTACTTTTATATTAACAAAAATAGTGACAAAGCGATGCTATGAAAATAAATTTATTTTTAAAACTTAATACTTTCTATCCACTAAAAAACTGCCTCAAAAGGTAGAATCTTTCGGGCAGCTAAATAATTTATTTTCTCTTCGGAATTTTAACAGTGATTTGATAGTAATCATCTGTATCCTCTTCCTCCGTTTTCACGTCGATTCCACTTTTCGTCACCATTGTTAACGATTGCTTAATTGTATTCAGGGCAATACGCACATCTTTACTAATCGCTTTACGAGTGGGTTTGCGTTTTTTCACTTCTGGTTCTTCTGGATTAAGAAGTTTTTTAATCTGCTCTTCTAGTTGTCTTACATTCCAATCATATTCTTTAGTAGCCGCAATAAGCTGCATTTGTAATTGCTCATCTTTTATAGCAATTAAAGCACGCGCATGACGCTCTGAAATTTCACGATTTAAAATAGCATCTTGGACAAACTGAGGTAATTTTAATAAACGTAATTTATTAGCTACCGTTGATTGGCCTTTTCCAAGACGTTGTGCAAGTGCTTCTTGTGTAAGCGAATGCAAGCCTAATAATTGTTGGTAAGCAAGCGCTTCCTCAATTGCTGATAATTCTTCACGTTGTAAGTTTTCTATAAGTGCAATGGAAGCCGTTTCACGATCATTTAATTGGCGGACAATAGCAGGAACTTCAGTCCATTGTAGTGATTTCATAGCTCGATAACGACGTTCCCCAGCAATGATTTCGTATTTATCTGAATTATCGCTCATTGGACGGATAACAATCGGTTGGATAACACCATGTGTATGAATTGTTCTTGCTAATTCTTCAATCTTCTCATCATCAAAAACTGTACGTGGCTGATAACGGTTCGGAATGATTTTGTCTATTGGAATTTTAACTACTTCTTCTGAAGCCATCGAGATACTCTCTATTACTTCTTCTGAAGCCAACGAGTTCTCTATTACTTCTACTTCACTTTTTACTTCTGGCTCTTTGCTCCCGCCTCCGAAAAAACGTGAAAAAGTACTTTTCATCCGTGTGGCACCACCTTTAGGAAACTATCTATCTCTTATACAATATTATTTATGATTCATACGAAAATGTACAGTGTTCAATGAACAGTAAATTTTTTAAAAACAACATAAATATAAATATGTATGCTTCAAAAGGTGAAAACATTTCATATTTTATATTTTTATTTTAATTTTTTTTAAATTTTATATAATTGGTGTCTTATTTGGTACACCTGGTTTACGGGGATATTTTTTTGGTGTTGACTTTATTTTATCAAATACATAGAGCGAGCGTTCACTTTCTTCAACAGGTAGGTGGAACGCAAATTCTTCTTTTAGTTTGCCTCCTAAAGTGGAAATAGCCTTCGTCGCATCTTTTAATTCTTCTGCACCTGCAGCGGCTTTTAATGCCACAAAATATCCGCCTTCTTTTGCCAATGGCAGACATAATTCAGATAAAACAGAAAGACGTGCAACCGCGCGAGCAGTGACTACGTCGAACTTTTCACGATAGGTAGCATTTTGACCAAACTCTTCTGCACGGGCATGTACAAATGTCATACCTTCCAGATTTAGCTCATTTGTTAAATGATTTAAAAATGTAATTCGTTTGTTTAAGGAATCCACAATCGTAATTTGTAAATGTGGGAAACAAATTTTAATTGGAATACTTGGGAATCCAGCTCCTGCCCCTACATCACATACCGATGTGACTTTCGTGAAATCGAAGTAAAATGAGGCACTAATGGAATCATAAAAATGCTTTAAATATACGCCTTCTAAATCTGTAATGGCCGTTAAGTTCATTTTTTCATTCCACTCAACTAATAGCTCAAAATATTTATTAAACTGTGCTATTTGCTGCTCTGAAAGCTCAATGCCCTTTTCCTTCAATGCTTCAATAAACTGCTTTTCGTTCATAAAATGCACTCCTCTATATTTAAAAGAATGAGCGCCTTTCTGTATAAAGACGCTCACATCATTCAGTTCGTACTTACTTTTGCAATTTTCCCTTGCTCAATATAAACAAGTAAAATCGATACATCTGCAGGGTTTACGCCAGAAATACGTGAAGCCTGTGCAATGGAAAGTGGTCGAACACTTTTTAGCTTCATACGGGCTTCTGTTGCCAAGCTTGAAATCGCATCATAATCAATATTTTCAGGGATTTTCTTATTTTCTAGCTTCTTCATTTTTTCTACTTGTTGAAGTGCTTTTTGAATATAACCCTCATATTTTAACTGTATTTCAATTTGTTCTTTTATATCGTCAGAAAGCTCAATATCTGAAGGTGTTAATGAAGCAACTAAATCATATGTCATTTCTGTACGTTTTAAAAGGTCTGCTCCGCGAATGCCATCTTTAAGTTCTGCTCCGCCTACAGAACGAATCACTTCTTGAGTTGTAGCATTTGGTTTGATGATCACTTCACGTAAACGGGCAATTTCCTGTTCAATTTTTGCTTTTTTCAACTGGAATTTTGCATAACGTTCTTCTGAAATCATTCCTGCCTTATAACCCTTTTCCGTCAAACGTAAATCCGCATTATCATGACGTAAAAGTAAACGATATTCTGCACGAGATGTTAATAAACGATAAGGCTCATTTGTACCTTTTGTCACTAAATCATCAATTAATACACCGATATATGCATCTGAACGATCTAAGATAATTTCTTCACGTCCTAAAACTTTTGCCGCTGCATTCATACCTGCCATCAAACCTTGGCCTGCTGCTTCTTCATAACCTGAAGTACCATTAATTTGACCAGCTGTATAAAGACCCTGAATTTTTTTCGTTTCCAGTGTTGGCCATAATTGTGTTGGAATTACTGAATCATACTCAATAGCATACCCCGCACGCATCATTTCTGCGTTTTCCAATCCTGGAATAGAGGCAAGTAATTTCTTTTGAACATGCTCAGGTAAGCTTGTCGATAAACCTTGCACATATACTTCGCGTGTATTGCGTCCTTCAGGCTCCAAGAAAATCTGGTGACGAGGCTTATCGCTAAAACGCGTTACTTTATCTTCAATTGATGGACAATAACGTGGACCTGTACCTTTTATCATCCCTGAAAACATTGGAGATAAATGTAGATTTTCCTCAATTGTACGATGTGTTTCTTCTGTTGTATAAGTTAACCAGCAAGGTAGCTGATCCATAATATATTCTGTCGTTTCAAAACTAAATGCACGCGGTGCATCATCACCCGGCTGAATTTCCGTTTTTGAATAGTCAATTGTACGGTTGTTTACACGTGGTGGTGTCCCCGTTTTAAATCGGACTAAGTCAAATCCTAATTCTTTTAAGTTATCCGCCAATTTAATCGATGGCTGTTGGTTATTTGGACCTGAAGAATACTTCAGATTTCCTAAAATAATTTCTCCGCGTAAAAACGTACCTGATGTAATAATGACAGCTGGTGCACGGTAAACTGCACCCACTTGTGTAATGACACCTTTTACTTCTCCATCTTCTACAATTAGTTCATCGACCATTGCTTGATGAATTTGCAAGTTTGGCTCTTCTTCCAATACACGTTTCATCTCATGCTGATACTGGAATTTATCCGCCTGTGCGCGTAATGCTCGTACAGCCGGACCTTTCCCCGTATTTAACATCCGCATTTGGATATGTGTTTTATCAATGATGCGTCCCATTAATCCGCCAAGTGCATCAATCTCACGAACAACGATTCCTTTTGCAGGTCCGCCGACTGAAGGGTTACATGGCATAAACGCAATCATATCTAAATTAATTGTAAGCATGAGTGTTTTAGCACCCATTTTTGCAGCTGCATAAGCTGATTCCACACCAGCATGTCCTGCACCAACAACGATTACGTCAAAATTACCTGCTTCATATTGTAATGACATGTTGTTCTTCCTTTCCTTTACTTAAATTTATTTTCCTAAACAGAACTGCGAGAACAGCTGATTAATTAAGCTTTCCTGAACAGTATCTCCTATAATTTCACCAAGAATTTCCCACGTACGCGTAACATCTATTTGAATCATATCAACTGGTACACCAGATTCTGCTGCAGCCAGCGCATCTTCAATTACTTGTTGAGCTTGATGCAATAAAGCAATATGACGTGCATTTGAAACATATGTTAAATCGTTTGCTTCTACTTGACCTTCAAAGAATAAGGCTGCAATCGCTTCTTCTAGCTCCATAACACCTTCTTCTTTTAATAGCGAAGTCGTTACGACACGATGTTTGCCTGCCAATTCATGGACACGATTTAAATCGATTTTGCGCTCGATATCTGTTTTATTTACAACGACGATATAATCCATCGTCTGGATAGTCTCAAATAATCGCTCATCCTCGATTGTCAATTGCTCCCCATAATTTAAAACAAGCAATATTAAATCAGCGTCTTTTAACGCTTCACGAGATCGTTCAACACCAATTCGTTCTACAATATCCTCTGTTTCGCGAATACCGGCAGTATCGACTAAACGTAAAGGTACGCCACGTACATTTACGTATTCTTCAATAATATCACGAGTCGTACCTGCGATGTCGGTTACAATCGCTTTATTTTCTTGAACTAAACTATTTAAAAGAGAAGACTTCCCTACATTTGGTCTACCTAAAATAACGGTTGATAAACCTTCACGCAAAATTTTCCCTTGTGATGATGTTTGAAGTAATTTAATAATTTCTTCGCGTACCCAACCGCATTTTTCAAGCAGTACCGGAATCGTCATTTCTTCTACATCGTCATACTCTGGATAATCTATATTTACTTCAACTTGTGCCAATGTTTCCAATAGTGCTTGGCGTAAAGACGTAATGAGACGTGAAAGCTTCCCGTCCATTTGACCGAGTGCAACATTCATAGCACGATCTGTTTTAGCACGAATTAAATCCATAACAGCTTCTGCCTGTGATAAGTCAATACGACCATTTAAAAATGCCCGCTTAGTAAATTCCCCAGGTTCGGCCAAACGTGCACCATAGCGTAATACAAGCTGTAAAACACGATTAACTGACACAATACCACCATGACAGTTTATTTCGACTACATCCTCACGTGTAAACGTTTTTGGACCGCGCATCAGTGACAGCATCACTTCTTCTACAACCTCATCCGTTTTTGGATCGATTAAGTGTCCATAGTGAATCGTATGTGATGCTACTTCTTTTAAACGCTTATGATTTGGTGATTTAAATATTTTATCTGCAATCGCTACTGCCTCATCTCCGCTTAGACGAACAATGGCAATGGCTCCTTCGCCCATTGGTGTGGATATCGCAGCAATTGTATCGAATTCCATCTTATATCCTCCTAATTTTGTGTTATCCACATGTGGATAAATCACATCCGTGCTACACTTTCTAACAATTTAGACTAACATATTTTAAAAAAAATCTAAAGCAATGTTGTTTTTTACATGTATTATTTACATAAAAAAACGGCCTATCCAAATGAATAGGCCGACACTGTCTGTATGCATTTATTTTACTGGCTCAATGACTAAATAGCGATTTGGCTCTGTACCTTCTGAATATGTTTCAATATCCAATCGGTTAGCCAATACATTATGAATAATTTTTCTTTCATAAGAAGCCATTGGTTCGAATGAGACCGGTTTTCGTGTACGTACTGCCTTGTCGGCCATCCGCAATGCTAGCTGCTCAAGCGCAACTTGACGTCGTTCACGATAATCTTCTACATCCATTTGTAAAACCATAAATGATTTGGCAGTTTTATTAAGAATAAGCTGTGTTAAATGTTGCAGCGCATTTAAAGTAAGACCACGCTTCCCTATTAATAATGCTGCTTTTTCACTCGATAACTTAAAAGAAACATATTTGCCATCTGATTCATGTTCAATTGTTAAATCTGTAATTCCCATTCCCAAAGCAATATTCGTTAAATACGACTTTGCTTCTTCAATAGGATCCACTTGTTGTTGTTCATGATGAATTGATTGATCTTCATTAACTAAAACCGACTCATTTTCAAAGGTTTCTTCGATAAATGACTGTTCTTCTACTACAGGTGTAGGATGTGAAGTCGTTTCTTTATTCACTTGTTGCTGAACAATTTCTTTTACAGTAACACGAACTTCTGCATTTCGTGCACCAAAACCTAAAAATCCTTTTTTACCTTCTTGTAAAACTTCTACATCAACTTGTTCCCGAGTATGGTCAAGCTTTTGTAACGCTAATGAGATCGCTTCTTCTACTGTTGCGCCTATTTGCGTAGTTTGTTTCACTTATTTCGCTCCTCCTGCATCGGTAGCATCCGGTTTATTTTTATTCCAAGGTTTGTAAATAACAAGGTTTTGTAATACAGATACAAAGTTTCCGACTACCCAATATAATGATAAAGCGGCAGGTAAGATAATACCGAAACCAACAATCATTAATGGCATGATGTACATCATAATTTTCATTTGCGGGTTATCTACTGCTGGTCCAGTCATTAATACAACATACTGAATAAGACCTGCGATAACAGCAAATATAATACTTGGTTCAGCTAATGGAACCGCTAAAAATGTTCCTAATTCAAATGCGTCCGGTGTTGCATTCATACGGCTAATTGCATGATAGAAACCGATCAGAATCGGCATTTGAATAAGAATTGGTAAACATCCAGCTAATGGGTTAACACCTGAAGTTTGCATTAACTGCATCATTTCCTGCTGGTACTTTTGTTGAGTTGCAGCGTCTTTAGAGCTGTATTTTGCTTGAAGCTCTTTTAACTTTGGTTGCATTTCCTGCATTTTTTTAGAGCTTTTAACTTGTTTGATTGTTAAAGGTAAAATAATTAAACGAATAATAACTGTTACGATAATAATTGCAAAAGCATAATTCGCAGCATTGCCTTCGAACATATCAGCAAACAGCTTGATGAATGATACTAGTGGCCAAACGATATATTCATTCCAAAAGCCATCGCTTTCAGATGAAATCGGCTGGTCAAATTCTGTACAGCCTGAAAGTAGTAATACTACAGAGACAAGCGACAGCATTATCCAAAGATTTTTCTTCAACCTTCTTCCTCCTAAAGCAAACCTATTCAATTTTTTATGACAACAGTTTACCATGTGCATACGTTTGTACACTACTAATTGTTCCGATAATTTAAATTTTATCGTATCTTTATTTCAAACTATCGAACAATTTTATAGTAAATTTTTAGTGCGATATTAACCTTTATATACTCTTGCAACCTTTAATACATGCTGCAAGCTTTTTTTGGTTTCATGAAAATCTATTGTGGCCGCCTGCGTTCTGGCGATAATAACATAGTCCATATCTTGTCTTACTTCATCTTTTATTTCCAGAAAAGCCTGGCGAATATAGCGCTTCACTTGAACTCGAGTGACAGCATTCCCCACTTTTTTACTTACTGATAAGCCAATACGAAACGCCTCTTGTTCTTCTTTTTTCAAGCAATAAACAATAAATTGGCGATTCGCAAATGACTTACCTTTTTTAAACACCTTTTGAAAATCTTCATTTTTCTTTATTCGTTGGCGTTTATTCATGATCCATTCACCTGCTCCATCTAATCATTGGTACTTTTTTTGCTTCTGTCGAAACAATCAATTACACCTAGGCGTAATTGCGCCAGATTTTCCAGTAAAAAATTACCTTCAAAATCTGAGCCATCTGCCAGAGGCTTATCTTCATTCAGTGTCTATAACACCTACGGAACTGACAAAACAAACATGCATCCCCTACCTATACAGGTAAGTATTTTCTACTGAATGAAGATAAAAGAAAAAAAAGACCACTGATGTGGCTCAGTGGACTTATGCTGATAATACTTTTCTTCCTTTTTTACGACGGCGAGCTAATACGTTACGGCCGTTTTTAGTGCTCATACGAGCGCGGAAACCGTGAACTTTAGAGTGCTTACGTTTTTTAGGTTGGTACGTGCGTTTCATTTATATACACCTCCTGAATTCGAGCGTTACTATATCTATCTCTACATACAGACCATGATATTATATAAATAATGAAACCCATTTGTCAATCCTTCTATTTATTTTTCTATTTTAAAATGAATTTCCTAATTAATTCTCCTAATCTTTCCTCTAGCCAGTTATCCACAATCCATAAATATTTTTCAACTTCAGCCTGTGAGTAGTTTTTTTTCTCAAAAAATTATCCACAACGTTTATCTACAGCTTTTTCACATATAACTTCCCTGTGGACAACTATGACTCGAATAACATATGATTATGTGGATAAGATTGATTAAGTATTGAAATAGCTCACTTTATTTGATACGATAACTGTGTTTTACTTTGTGGAATTCTTTTCTGGGAAATATTTTATCCACAATTGTTGATAATCTGTGGACAATGATTTCCCCGGCAATTGTATAACACATATCCACAATGTGTGGGTATGTGTATGAAAGTGTTTTTTATTGATAAAGTTCATATTTTATGGCTCTGTTTTTCTATTAAATATCTAACAGGGCGTTTCTTTTTTTTGTGAATAAGAACGAAACAGTTTCAACAAAAATCACATAAAAAAAATTATCTCATTCTATGTTGAACGAAATAAATCTTTTCTAATATATGAATTAATATGTGAAACGAATTAACGAAAGGAAGAACAAGCTTGGAACATTTAGAAAATTTATGGAATGCCGTCCTTGCCCAAGCTGAACAAAAAATTTCAAAACCGAGCTTTGATACTTGGCTGAAATCGACAAAACTGTTGGCTCATAGTGGCACAAAAGTAACGATATCAGCACCTAACTCTTTTGCCCGTGATTGGCTTGAACAATACTATATTCATATGATTACAGGAATATTAAATGAGTTAACTGGCGAAGATCTGGTCATAAAATTTGTCGTTCAGAAAGATCAAGTTGCAGACGACTTTGAACTACCACCACCAATTACCCAAGCAAAATCAAGTGAACATCATGATATTACACCTGGTATGCTCAATCCAAAATACACATTTGATACGTTCGTTATCGGTTCTGGTAATCGCTTTGCTCATGCAGCAAGCTTAGCTGTAGCAGAAGCACCAGCAAAAGCGTATAACCCTTTCTTTATATACGGGGGGGTAGGACTTGGAAAAACCCATTTAATGCATGCCATTGGCCATTATGTAAAAGAACATAATCCTACTGCAAATGTCGTCTATTTATCATCGGAGAAATTCACAAATGAATTTATCAACTCGATTCGTGATAACAAAACAATTGATTTTCGTAATAAATACCGGAATGTTGATGTGTTGCTAATTGACGATATTCAGTTTTTAGCTGGGAAAGAATCAACGCAAGAGGAGTTTTTCCATACATTCAATACTTTACATGAAGAATCAAAACAAATTGTCATTTCAAGTGACCGACCACCTAAGGAAATCCCTACATTGGAAGATCGTTTGCGCTCTCGATTTGAATGGGGTTTAATCACAGACATAGCACCACCTGATTTAGAAACACGTATTGCTATTTTACGAAAAAAAGCCAAAGCTGACGGTCTAGATATTCCAAATGAGGTTATGCTGTATATTGCCAACCAAGTCGATACAAATATCCGTGAATTGGAAGGTGCATTAATCCGTGTAGTTGCTTATTCTTCTTTGGTCAATACGGATGTCTCACCGGAACTGGCTGCAGAAGCTCTAAAAGATATTATGCCAAACTCAAAGCCGCGCATGATTTCAATTTTAGATATTCAAACAGCAACTGGCGAACACTTCAATATTCGATTAGAGGATTTTACGGCAAAGCGCCGTACAAAGTCGATTGCTTTCCCAAGACAGGTTGCAATGTATTTATCGAGAGAACTAACGGATTTTTCATTACCTAAAATTGGTGAGGAATTTGGTGGCCGAGACCATACGACCGTCATACATGCACATGAAAAAATATCTTCATTAATTAAAACGGATCAACAACTCCAACAGGATATTAAACAAATTCGAAGCATGCTAGGTAAGTAAAGTTGTGTATAACTCACTGTTTTTCACACAAGGATATTCACAACTTGTGCACATGTGGATAGCTTACAAGCCGTAAGAAAAAGTTCGGTTATCCACAAATCCACAGGACCTATTACTATATCTATTAATATCTTTAAATAAATAATTAATTATATAAGAGAGGTAAACTAATGAAATTTAATATTTTACGTGATCATCTTTTAGCTGGATTAAATGATGTAATGAAAGCAGTTAGCTCTAAAACGACGATTCCTATTTTAACAGGAATTAAGATTGATGTTACAAATGAAGGTATGACTTTAACTGGTAGTGATGCAGATATTACAATCCAAACATTTATCCCAGTAGAAGAAAATGGCGAACAAATCATAAACATTACTCAAACAGGTTCTATCGTATTACAAGCACGTATGTTCAACGAAATTGTTCGTAAATTACCTACAAACGAAGTAGAAATTGAAATTACAAACGGTACTGCAACAATTATTCGTTCTGGTAAATCAGAATTTCATCTAATCGGATCTGATGCAACAGAATATCCACAACTACCTGAACTTGCAGCTGATCGCCAATTTACAATACCTACGGATCTATTAAAGTCGATTATTCGTGAAACGGTATTTGCTGTAGCTACTTCTGAAAGCCGTCCCGTGTTGACAGGTGTAAACTGGAAAGTTGATGGCGATGAATTAATATGCGTTGCAACGGATAGTCACCGTTTAGCACGTCGTAAAGTAAATCTTGAAAATTTACCAACTGATGTGACTTCAGTTGTTATTCCAGGAAAAAGTTTAAATGAATTAAATAAAATTTTAGAAGATACGAATAACCCAGTACAAATTGTATTAACGAGTCAACATGTACTGTTTAAAACAGATGACGTTCTTTTCTTTTCACGTCTTTTGGAAGGGAATTACCCAGACACATCCCGTTTAATTCCAGAAGAATTTAAAACAATGATTACTATTAACGGAAAATCACTTCTTCAAGCAATTGACCGTGCATCGTTGCTTGCTCGTGAAGACCGTAATAATGTTGTTCGATTTGAAACGCTTGAAAACCAAACAGTGGAAATATCATCAAATTCACCTGAGATTGGTAAAGTGGAAGAGCAAATCCAAGTGGAAAGCCTAGAAGGGGAAACTTTAAAAATTTCCTTCAGTGCAAAATACATGATGGAAGCGCTAAAAGCAATTGATGGTCAAGATGTTGTAATTGAATTTACGGGGGCAATGCGTCCATTCATTCTGCGATCTGTAGCAGATGATGCGATTTTACAACTGATTTTACCGGTACGTACTTACTAAAAAAATATAATTTTTAAAAAGGAATGGTCTTTAACTTGTTATTGAACCATTCCTTTTTTACTTATGGACAAATTTTAGGTATGATAGAATGATAAGACTTTATTTAAGTGGAGGATGAATTACGTTGAATGATTTAGTAATTGATACAGAATTTATAACGCTTGGTCAAGCGCTGAAAATGACAGATACAATTAGCTCTGGTGGTATGGCAAAATGGTTTTTAAGTGAACATGAAGTGTTTGTGAATGGAGAAGCAGAAGGTCGCCGAGGAAAAAAATTACGTCATGGAGATGTTATTAATATCCCAGGTGTTGGCCGATTTAAAATTGTGGATGCGTTTATTGCAAACGGAGAAGAATAATTCATGAACATCGAGCGCTTACAGCTAACGAATTATCGTAACTATGAATCGTTAACACTAGATTTTTCAAATAAAATTAACGTTTTTATTGGGGAGAATGCTCAAGGAAAAACAAATGTTATGGAATCAATCTATGTACTAGCGATGGCCAAATCTCATCGTACTGCGAACGATAAAGAATTAATACTTTGGGACGCGGATTATGGTAAAATAGAAGGTGTGGTAAATAAGCGTTACGGTGGCATTCCTATCGAATTAACGATTTCAAAAAAGGGCAAAAAAGGCAAAATCAATCATCTTGAACAAACTAAATTAAGTAATTACATTGGACAGATGAATGTTGTCATGTTTGCTCCTGAAGATTTGAATATCGTAAAAGGTAGCCCACAAATTCGCCGAAGATTTATCGATATGGAAATCGGGCAAATATCGCCAGTCTATTTACATGATTTACTGACATTTCAAAAGGTATTAAAACAACGTAATCATTTACTGAAAAAAAACCAAGGCAAACAAGCATTTGCATCTGATGTAATGTTTGATATTTATACAGAGCAATATGTTCAGGCAGCTATACAAATAATTCGTAAAAGATTTCAATTTATGGAACTCTTGCAGGAGTGGGCGGAACCAATTCATTTTGGCATATCACGCGGTCTAGAAAAGCTTGTAATTAAATACCGCCCTGTGTCAGGGATGGAAGCAAATTGGTCAGCTGAGCAAATGATAGCGCATTTAACGGAAAAACTAAAAGAGGTTAAACAGCGTGAAATTGAGCGAGGCGTAACATTAATAGGTCCACACCGTGATGATTTGCAGTTTTTCGTGAATGACTATGATGTACAAGTATATGGCTCGCAAGGTCAACAACGTACAACTGCGTTATCACTAAAGCTTGCTGAAATCGAGCTCATAAAACAAGAAACAAAAGAAACACCGATTTTATTGTTGGATGATGTTTTATCTGAATTAGATGATTATCGTCAATCACATTTATTAAATACAATTCAAGGTGAAGTTCAAACATTTGTTACAACGACAAGTGTTGAAGGTATTCACCATGAAACAATACAGCACGCTAAATTGTTCCATGTGAAAAAAGGAGCAATTGAATAACGATAAATGCATGAAAGTTAATATTAGCGAAGCATACTGAAAGTTATGAAAGAGTAGGTGACCAATAGTGACTTTAGAAGATAATAAAGTCCAGCAATCTTATGATGCGGATCAAATACAGGTATTAGAAGGATTAGAAGCTGTACGAAAACGTCCTGGTATGTATATTGGTTCAACAAGTTCAAAAGGATTGCACCATTTAGTGTGGGAAATTGTAGACAATAGTATTGATGAAGCTTTAGCTGGATATTGTACAGATATTTCAGTAACGATTGAACAAGACAATTGGATTCGTGTAGAAGATAATGGTCGTGGTATTCCCGTAGATATTCAGGAAAAAATGGGTATGCCTGCTGTTGAAGTTATTATGACAGTTCTGCACGCTGGCGGTAAATTTGGCGGTGGGGGCTACAAAGTATCAGGTGGTCTTCATGGTGTTGGTGCTTCAGTAGTAAACGCTTTATCAAGTCAAACGATTGTTCAAGTACATCGTGATGGGAAAATTCATGAAATAATTTTTGAACGCGGTCATACTGTCCAAAAAATAACTGTTATTGGTGAAACCGATTATACAGGTACAACTACACGCTTTAAGGCCGATAGTGAAATTTTTAAAGAAACTACAACATATGAATACGATATTTTAGCGACTCGTATTCGTGAATTAGCCTATTTAAACCGTGGAATTAGAATTACAATTGCCGATGAGCGAATTGGCCAGGAACGTTCAGAAACATTCCACTTTGAAGGTGGTATTCGCGAATATGTTGAGCACATAAACGTAAACAAAGAACCAATCCATGTACCAATTGATGTATTTGGAGAAAAAGAAGGCATTTCTGTGGAAATTGCTATGCAATATAATGCTGGCTTTAGTTCAACAATTATGTCATTTGCGAATAACATTAATACGTATGAAGGCGGTACGCATGAATCAGGCTTTAAAACGGCTTTAACGCGTGTCATCAATGATTATGCGAGAAAATCAAATTTAATTAAAGAAGCAGATCCTAACCTTACAGGTGAAGACGTACGAGAAGGGTTAACAGCTATCGTATCGATTAAACACCCCGACCCTCAGTTTGAAGGGCAAACAAAAACTAAATTAGGGAATTCTGAAGTGAGTCAAATTACAAACTCATTATTCTCAGAAGGCTTTGAACGTTTCCTGTTGGAGAATCCTTCAGTAGCGCGCCAGGTTGTTGAAAAAGGTACAATGGCTGCTCGAGCACGAGTTGCAGCGAAAAAAGCACGTGAATTTACACGTCGTAAATCAGCATTGGAAGTTTCAAGTTTACCTGGTAAGTTATCAGATTGTTCTTCTACAAATCCTGCTGAATCGGAAATTTATATCGTTGAGGGTGACTCTGCGGGTGGTTCTGCAAAATCAGGTCGTGATCGTCACTTCCAAGCAATTTTGCCATTGCGCGGTAAAATTTTAAACGTTGAAAAAGCCCGCTTAGACCGTATTTTATCCAATGCTGAGATTCGTGCAATGATTACTGCATTTGGTACAGGTATTGGCGAAGAGTTTAATTTAGAAAAAGCACGTTATCACAAAATCGTAATTATGACGGATGCCGATGTCGATGGTGCGCATATTCGCGTATTATTATTAACCTTCTTCTTCCGTTTCATGCGTCCATTAATTGAGGCTGGATATGTTTATGCAGCAAAACCTCCACTTTACCAAGTGAAACAAGGGAAACATGTAGAATACTGCTATTCAGATCAAGAATTAGAAGATATTTTGCAGCGTCTACCAAAATTGCCTAAGCCAAATGTACAACGTTACAAAGGTTTAGGAGAAATGAATGCAACGCAATTATGGGATACAACAATGGATCCAGAGCACCGTACGTTAATTCGTGTAGAATTGGATGATGCGATTGAAGCCGATAGAATTTTCGATGCATTGATGGGTGATGAAGTTGCCCCACGTCGTGACTTTATCGAAGAAAATGCAGTCTATGTACAAGACCTGGATATTTAATTAGTTCAATTGGAAGGAGGTCCTTATTTTGTCTGACATTCAACATGGACATATAGAATCAAAAAATATTACAACAGAGATTAAATCATCTTTCTTAAGCTATGCGATGAGCGTTATCGTTTCACGTGCCTTACCGGATGTACGCGATGGGCTTAAGCCAGTACACCGTCGTATTTTGTACGGCATGCAGGAATTAGGTAATACTTCAGATAAACCATATAAGAAGAGTGCTCGTATCGTTGGGGATGTAATGGGTAAGTTCCATCCACATGGTGACTCTTCCATCTATGATGCAATGGTACGTATGGCACAGGATTTCAGCTATCGTTACATGCTTGTTGATGGTCACGGTAACTTTGGTTCGGTAGATGGTGATGGCGCTGCAGCTATGCGTTACACAGAATCTCGTATGTCAAAAATCGCGATGGAAATGCTTCGCGATATCAATAAAGATACAATTAATTATGGTCCGAACTATGATGGTAGTGAAAACGAGCCGTTAGTATTACCAGCACGTTATCCAAACCTTTTAGTAAACGGTGCTTCGGGAATCGCTGTAGGTATGGCGACAAATATCCCACCACATCAATTAGGAGAAACAATTGATGCGGTATTGGCAGTTGCGGATAACCCAAGTATTACAACTGAAGAGCTGATGGAAATTATTCCGGGACCTGATTTCCCGACAGGTGGTATTCTTTTAGGTCGTTCCGGGATTCGCCGTGCCTACGAAACAGGCAGAGGTTCTTTAACAGTTCGTGCAAAAGTTGAGATTGAACAAGCTGCAAATGGTAAAGAGACAATTTTAGTTCACGAATTACCTTACCAAGTGAATAAAGCAAAACTTATTGAAAAAATTGCTGAGCTAGTACGTGATAAAAAAATTGATGGTATTACAAATTTACGGGATGAATCAGATCGTAATGGTATGCGTATTGTGATTGAGGTTCGTCGTGATGCCAATGCAAACGTTGTACTCAACAACTTATTTAAACAAACAGCGATGCAATCAAGCTTCGGTGTAAATATGCTTGCATTAGTGGATGGACAGCCAAAAGTATTAGGTCTAAAAGAAGTGCTCTATCATTACTTAGAACACCAAAAAGTAGTTATTAAACGTCGTACTGCTTTCGAACTTCGAAAAGCAGAAGAACGTGCACATATTTTAGAAGGCTTACGTATCGCACTGGATCATATTGATGAAATTATTGCGATTATCCGTGCCTCTCGAAGTGGGGAAGAAGCAAGACCTCAATTAATGGAGCGCTTCAATTTATCTGAACGTCAGGCACAAGCAATTTTAGATATGCGCCTAGTACGTTTAAGCGGATTGGAACGTGAAAAAATTGAAGCAGAATACCAAGAACTTCTAAAACTAATCGACGAATTAAAGGCGATTTTAGCTGATGAAGCAAAGGTAATTGAGATTATCCGTACAGAAATGACGGAAATTAAAGAACGTTTCAATGATACACGCCGTACAGAAATAACTGCTGGCGGTTTAGAAATGATAGAAGACGAAGATTTAATCCCAAGAGAAAATTCAGTACTGACATTGACACATAACGGGTATATTAAACGTTTAGCAGCGAATACATATCGCTCGCAAAAGCGAGGGGGCCGTGGTGTACAAGGTATGGGTACGAATGAGGATGATTTCGTTGAGCATTTACTATTTACATCTACGCATGATACGATTTTATTCTTTACTTCAAAAGGTAAAGTTTTCCGTGCAAAAGGATACGAAATTCCTGAATTCGGTAGACAGGCAAAAGGTTTACCAATTGTTAACTTACTGAATATCGATAAAGGTGAACATGTTACTGCAATGATTCGCGTTACGGAATTTAAAGAAGATGCATACTTTATCTTTACGACAAAAACGGGTGTAACGAAACGTACACCAGTAGACCAATTCGCAAATATTCGTACGAATGGGTTAATTGCTATTACATTGCGTGAAGATGATGATTTAATTTCAGTCCATTTAACAGATGGTACGAAAGAAATTATTATCGGTACTCGTGAAGGTATGCTAGTTCGTTTCAAAGAAGACGATATTCGTTCAATGGGGCGTACTGCTGCAGGGGTTAGAGGTATTAAACTTCGTGATGGCGATTATGTAGTTGGTATGGAAATTATTGAACCGGGTCAGGAAATATTAGTTGTTACTGAAAAAGGTTACGGTAAACGTACGCCTGAATCAGAGTACCGTTTACAAAGCCGTGGTGGTTTAGGTCTGAAGACGATGCAAATTACTGATAAGAACGGTAAGATGTGTGCGGTAAAAGCAGTTGATGGTTCAGAAGACATTATGCTAATTACAATTAACGGTATGTTGATCCGCATGGATGTTAAAGATATTTCTGTTATTGGACGAAGCACGCAAGGTGTTCGTTTAATTCGCCTAGCAGATGAAGAAATTGTTGCAACAGTAGCACGTGTGAAAAAAGACGATGATACTGATGAAGACGAATTAGAATTAGAATCGGATTTAGAAGGCGAATCAACTTCTGAAACAGAAGAGTAAATCGAAAAGTAATCTAGTAGGTTTTTACTATCTAGATTACTTTTTTTAATTGTATTTTTTTCTCCATTCGTTATAATAAACTGTGTAATAGTAAAGATTTGTAAGGATTAATTATAATTCTGGATTATCTAATCTAAATATTTCAATTAAACCTAAATACCTATAATAATGAACTGAAGGGGTTGTGAAGTTGGAAGCAATAGTTTTGAGAGCCGAAGAATTACGATTAGGTAAGGTAATTGCAGAAGATATATTTGCCAATACACAATATCCAATCATATATAAAGATACTAAAGTGATATCTGAGCATCTGCGTGTAATTGAGCTCTTTAATTTAAAAACAGTATTAGTTTATAACGATTTAGAAGAAATCAAGTCAGTTGAGACGAATTCTGAAAAGAATCCTTTAACTGTGCCACTACCGAAGTATATAAGTTTTGAAAATTATTATAATGATGGCATTGTCCAATTGAAAAAAGAATTTTTGAATTGGGCGGCTGGTGGGAAAATTGATCTTACAAAAGTTCGGGGCATTATGATTCCACTAATAGAAAAAGTATTAGAAGACCGTTCGTACATATACAACATAAATAACTATTCAAATCCAAAGGACTACTTATACCATCATTGTATTGCTACGGGATTAATTGCAACGGTTATAGCAAAAAAAATGGGCTTTGAACGTGGCGATACTATTCAACTAGCCATTGCGGGGATGTTAGCGGATAGCGGAATGTCACGTATTCCAGCGCGTATACGGGACAAGAAAAACGCGTTAACATCTTCTGAATTTGAAGAAGTACGAAAACATGCTTTTTATAGCTTTATGTTAGTAAAGAATAATCCTGCTATGAAAGAGGTAATGAAAGTAGCCATCTTCCAGCATCACGAGCGACTAGATGGCAGCGGCTATCCGAATGGAATCCGTAATGGCTCCATCTCCACGTTTGCACAAATTATCGCAGTGGCAGACGTTTTCCATGCGATGACTAGCGAGCGAGTATATCGTTCAAAACAATCTCCTTTTAAGGTAATCGAAATGATTAAAGAAGAAGAGTTTGGAAAGTTTGATATTAAAGTTGTGCAGGCATTAATTGATATCGTCGTTGATTTACCAATTGGAACAAAAATTGAATTATCCAATTTAGAGTTAGGAGAAGTAATGTTTATCAATAAATATTCCCCTACCCGCCCGCTAGTAAAATTAACTCGTACGGGAGAGTTACTGGATCTTGCTACTAATAGAAGCTTCTATATTTCGCGTGTCATTACAAAGGATTATTAGATTAAGATTATTTCTGAAGAGAGCTGTTTTTCATAGAATGGATACGGCTCTTTTTAATAAGAAATAAAATATTAAAAACAAACATAACTTTTTTTAAAAAATTATTGACGCTAGGATTTCACAATGATATTATATTAAGAGTCCTTAAGAGAAACCAATTATAAATTATAAAAATTTATTAAAGAGTTGACTTAAGAGGGAAAATAGTATAGAATTATAAAAGCTGTTAAACGGGTTATTACTTTTCTTAAAAACTTTCAAAAAGTTGTTGACAAGCAACTTAGAGAAATGTTATGATATAAAAGTTGTCACTCGAACAACACAATGAACCTTGAAAACTGAACAAGCAACGTTAATGAAACAAGCTTCTTAAATGAAGCAAACAATAGATTTTAACTTTT
>NZ_JACSPZ010000007.1 GCF_014836905.1 Solibacillus faecavium | reverse complement strand
AAAAGTTGAAATCTATTGTTTGCTTCATTTAAGAAGCTTGTTTCATTAACGTTGCTTGTTCAGTTTTCAAGGTTCATTTTTTTGCTATGTCGTTTTAGCGACTTCTCTATTTTAACATTTCTTCTTTTCTTTGTCAACAACTTTTTCAAAAAGTTGTTTGAGCATTTCAAGAGTTATTTAGTTTTTCGAGTACGTCTTAGCGACATTTAATATATTACAATATTAGTTACACATACGTCAATACTTTTTTTAAAAAAAGTTTCAGAGCGTTATTTAACGCTCTGATTAATATACTATAAACCGTATTCACTTTCAATAAGTTGTCGGTCTACATAATAATTGCGGTGAAATATCGCTTCGTTTTTTGCAACTACTGGTTCTACTTGAACTAACTCTTTCTCGATTAAATATTCAACAAAGACTTCTAAATCTACAGAGTAGTAACTTAATTCAGGGTGATCATGTAATTCCTGTATTGTCCAATATGGTTGAGCAAGCATTGTTTCTAAAATATGCTGCGCCCCATCAGTCGTTCTTGAATTAATCAAAAACTCTCCCGCTAAAAATAAAAGCTCTAGACGCTTTTCCAAACTTTCATTACTCATAATCAATTCTTCATATAACTTATAAATTGCTGGGTCATTTCTTTTCACTTGAGCCCATACAGTTACTTCTGGATAATGACCACTATCAATAATCGATAATCTGCCTAAATGATGCAATGAAGCAACTACATGATTATAAGCATCTAAATAGTGACCATCCTCAAATAATTCTTTTCCTTCTTGATAACGGCGGATTAACTTAGCAAACTGAATTCCTGTTTTTAACTTACGTCCAACAAAAGGAAACTCCTGTAGTTCCGAACGTAACTTAAATAAGAACTCATTTCGATCGAACATAATTTTACCGTGGAACAGCCAATCGACTAAACGCTTATTCGAACCAATAAAGATCCATTTACGCAGACGCTCTTCCGTTAAAATATGCATCACCATTTTCGCATCACCATACATATAGTGTTTTGAATAAATAGGTGTGTCACTATCTTTTACAATAATTAATAGAACCGAATCAAATGTATCGGTCATATTTTCAGCGCCTTCACGCTTATTAATTAAAATAACCCCCAACGTCTCCGGCTGACTTGCGCGTTCCTGATAAATTGGTCTTAAAATATGTTCCATTGTTATCCCCCTATAAAATTTTGCTACTATTTATATTTGTTTCTAAGTTATTGTAATCGCTATAAGTCAAATTCACTAGTGTTATCTCATTGAACATTTATTCTAATAGAAATCCGTTATTAATTATAACTAGAATAATAGAATTGTTTCGACAGTAAGTTTGGAAATACCTTTAAATTCATATAATTAGGATATCACCAAAATCTTTCAAATCTACTAATCTAAATCCAATTTATGTTATAGTATATTTTAGATTAGGAGGCAATTGTAATGAAAAAGTATAATAGTAAAATTAATAAAATACGATCATTTGCATTATCCCTTATTTTCATCGGTTTTGTGATTATGTATGGTGCAATCTTTTTTAAAGACAATCAAATTCTTGTATTAATCTTCATGTCTATTGGGCTTCTGTGCATTATCGGTAGTACTGCTGTTTATGGATGGATTGGACTTTTATCAACTAAAGCAGTACAGGTGGTATGTCCGGAATGCGGAAAATGGACAAAAGTATTAGGCCGTGTAGATATTTGCATGTATTGCAACGAACCACTTACATTAGATCCTTCATTAGAAGGAAAAGAATTTAATCAGGAATACAACAAAAAATAAAGTATAAATAAGCTGCATTGATACTCGCTTGGAGTTAATGCAGTTTTTTCATACAAAAAACCTAGCAACAATCGTTACTAGGTTAAACTTTTTATTGAACTTTCTTTCCACCGACTGCAACACACTCTGGGCAAGTACCGTATACTTCCAAACGGTGCGAATTAACTTCAAAGCCTGTAACTTGAGAAGCGAATTGCTCCACTTCATTTAATCCAGGATAATGAAAATCTACAATTTTGCCGCAACATTCACAAATCATATGATAGTGATCGCCCGTTACAAAATCGAAACGACTTGCTGCGTCTCCGTAAGTAAGCTCTTTAACTAAGCCAACCTCACGAAATACTCGTAAATTATTATATACTGTTGCGACACTCATATTAGGAAACTTGCCGCAAAGTGCTTTGTATATATCATCCGCTGTTGGGTGAATCATACTTTGAATTAGATATTCCAAAATCGCATGACGCTGAGGAGTAATTCGTACACCAGTAGTCTTTAACGTGTCCAGCGCATCCTTTAAATGCATTTCAGACATCGTCATACACCCCTTTTCATACATATTATTAATTTATAATCGTTATAAATAGTGTATCGAATTTATCCTCGAGTTGTCAACAATTGCTTATTCTAATAGAAGTAAAAGTCATTAGATATAATTGCTAATTGAAAATCAATTCAAGCAAAGCTTAACTACCCTAGCAAATTTTCTCAATTAGTATCCTCTAAGAATATCCATCTTATTTTCTAAGTCCCGCTCTCCATTCAACCATTTTCGCAAACTTGGTTTAAAAATATCTAAGCTTCGCTCTACATAACGAGATGAATGACTTGAAAAATGAGGAGATAGAGTTACATTGTCTAAATCCCATAATGGACTATCCGATGGTAAAGGCTCAACTTCATATACATCCAATACGGCATGCTCAATCAATTTGTCTTGGAGTACTTTAATGAGTGTTTCTGTGTCCACTACATCTCCTCGTCCAAAGTTCATGAAGATTGCAGAGTTTTTCATTTTCTCAAAATGCTCACGAGTTAGTAGATGTTTTGTTTCCTTCGTAGATGGTAGTATCGAAATTACAATGTCGGCCTTTGGTAAATGTTGCTTCAAGTCATCCAGCTTATATGTTTCGTTCATATAGGGTGCTTCAGTACCTGAACGGTTGCATCCAATTGTATGAACATCAAATGCCTGTAATATACGTCCGATTTCTCCCCCAATTGCACCTGGACCAATTATAAGGGCTGAGCTGCCGTTTAACTCAGTAGGTCGAGCCTTTTTATTCCATTCTTTCTTTTGTTGCTGCTCATAAATAAATGGCAATACACGTTTTAAAGCTAAAATATGCGCCAGTATCGATTCAGTCATCGGCTTTTTATGTATCCCACGTACATTTGAAACGATAATATTACGTTTTGCGATTGCTTCTGCGGGCATTTTTTCGATTCCCGCTGACGCAACGAAGATCCACTGTAATTTATCTGCATACTGCAAATGCTGTTCTTTTAGATCTTCCCCGTACGTTACTAATATTTCTGCCTGTGCAAGTTTCTCAACATCCAATTTTGTATCAAATAAAAAATCTTCTTGTGAAAACTCTGACAAAAGCGGCTGTTTTAAATCCTCACGTGGTTCAAATGTAAAATAAATCGTTGCCATTATAACTCCCCTTTGAGCACTCATTAATTTGTGCGATTTTTTAAATAGTTTAACACATCTTGAATATGATTTTTCACACGTACTTTTCTCCACTCTTTTTCAACTATACCCTCTTCATTAATTAAAAATGTCGTACGCTCGATGCCCATATATTCCTTACCAAAATTTTTCTTCAATGTCCAAACTCCATATTTCTCCGCCACTTCATGATTCTCATCCACTAATAACGAAAACGGTAATCCGTGCTTTTCGATAAATTTGGTATGTTTCGCTGCATCATCCAAACTCACACCTAAAATAACAGCATTCAAATCTGAAAAATCTTCATATTTATCGCGGAAGTCGCATGCCTGTGTTGTACAGCCCGGTGTTAAATCTTTCGGGTAAAAATAGAGAATAACGTTTTTGCCTTTATAGTCTTCCAGCGAAATCATTTTTCCCTCCTCGTTTTGCAATGTAAATGCTGGTGCTTGTACTTTTTCTAATGTCATGTCTTTTCCCTCCAAATTTTTCTTCTATGATACAAAACAATGCCCGTTGCTTCAATTTCTTTGGCGTTCCCTTTCATTACATACTACAATAGATATGAAATCATTTCATGTAACCTATTTTGGAGGAATAAATTATGAATCATACTAAATCTGAGCAACTTCATGCAGAAGCACTCGAACATATCGTTGGCGGGGTAAATAGTCCATCCCGTTCTTATAAAGCAGTTGGCGGCGGCGCACCTGTTGTCATGGTCCGCGGTAAAGGAGCATACTTTTGGGATGTAGACGGTAATCGTTACATCGATTATTTAGCAGCCTATGGACCGATCGTTACAGGTCATGGTCATCCTCATATCGCAAAAGCTATCACCCATGCCGCAGAAACAGGTGTATTATTCGGTACACCGACAGAGCATGAAATCAAATTCGCAAAAATGTTAAAAGAAGCAATTCCTACATTGGATAAAGTACGTTTTAACAACTCCGGTACAGAAGCCGTGATGACATGTGTCCGTGTAGCACGCGCATTTACAGGCCGTACAAAGATCATTAAATTTGCCGGTTGCTATCACGGTCACTTCGACCAAGTACTTGTTGCTGCGGGATCAGGTCCAGCAACATTAGGTTCGCCTGACTCTGCCGGTGTTCCTCATGCTGTCGCTACGGAAGTAATTACAGTTCCTTTTAACAATAAGGAACAATTCACATTAGCAATGGAAAAATGGGGTAATGATGTTGCAGGGATTTTAATCGAGCCAATCGTTGGCAACTTTGGAATTGTTGAACCGCATAAAGGATTTTTAGAACATGTACATGCATTGGCAAAAGAGTATGGTGCCTTAACAATACACGATGAAGTCATTACAGCTTTCCGTTTCCACTACGGGGCAGCACATACAATGCTTGGCTTAACTCCGGACTTAGTCGCAATGGGGAAAGTAATCGGTGGCGGTCTGCCAATCGGTGCATACGGTGGTCGTAAAGAAGTTATGGAAACAGTAGCTCCACTTGGCCCTACATATCAGGCAGGTACAATGGCCGGAAACCCTGCAAGTATGCAAGCAGGAATTGCATGTCTTGAAGTGTTGCAGCAACCGGGTATTTATGAAGAAATGGATCGCTTAGGTGCTCTTCTTGAAGAAGGTATTTTAGCAGCTGCCCAAAAACATAATGTAACGATTACATTAAACCGTTTAAAAGGCGCATTCGCTATTTACTTCACAGATGTAAAAGTAGAAAACTATGAACAAGCGGAAAACACGGATGGTGAAAAGTTCGGTCGCTTCTTTAAATTAATGTTATCACAAGGCATCAACTTAGCCCCTTCAAAATATGAAGCATGGTTCTTAACGACAGAGCATACCGTAGCTGATATAGAAGAAACATTAAGAGCGGTAGATTACGCATTCTCTCAATTATAGGAACTAAAGCGAAAAGATGCCCTCCAAGTTATTGGAGTATCCGATGCACAAAACATTACTTGAAAGTTTCCCTAGATGCGATATTCTATAATACAAGACAAACAAGAAAGCCACTATAAATTCTTAGTTTATAGTGGCTTCTATATCATAACTCCGCAAGAAAGGAGGAAGTGTACATGAAACTAGGTGCACGTGTATTAAAAACTGGCGTTGCAATCGTCTTTGCTTTATTTTTAGCCCAAATATTAGATGTTCCCTCACCTGTATTTGCTGCTATTGCTGCTGTCTTTGCTATTCAGCCTTCTATTTACCGATCTTATCTTACTATTTTAGAGCAAATACAAGGGAATTTTATCGGCGCCACTGTTGCTGTACTATTCGGTTTACTATTCGGACATCATATCGTTGCAGTCGGTATTGCTGCAATTATCGTAATCGGTCTTATGATGAAATTGAATCTCGAAAAGTCAATTTCACTTGCACTTGTAACTGTTATTGCCATTATGGAAGTGCCTGGTGATGACTTTTTAATGTTTGGCTTAATTCGTTTTGGAACAATTATGCTCGGTGTTTTTGCTGCATTTGTTGTAAATTTAGTATTTTTGCCACCGAAATATGAAGTAAAGCTGTTTAAAAAAATTAACTCCATACAAGATGATATTATTCGTTGGACCCGTCTAGCTGTACGCCAAGCAAGCGAACATACATCTACTAAGATGGCTGTCAATAAATTGGAATCCCGTCTAAATGAATTGGATACAATGTATGGCTTTTTTAGAGAAGAACGCGGCTATTCCAAAAAACATAAATATATTAAAGCACGTAAACTTGTCATATATCGTCAAATGCTATTAACTTCGAAAAAAAGCTATGAATTACTAGTCCGATTGCATAAGCATGAAAACGAACTTGGTAATTTGCCGAGTAAATTCCAAATTATTATTCAGGAACGGCTGGACTTTTTACTAACCTATCATGAACAACTATTATTGAAATATACAGGAAAACTAAGGCCCGAACATTCAAAATGGACGCGGCATGAGGAATATTTACAAGGTAGTGAGCTTATGGAGCAATTCATTAAACAAATTGCTCTCGCTCAGGAAGAGGCTTCTGAAGATGAACAGTTTTCAAGCTACCATTTGCTTTATATTTTATCCAGGATTTTAGATTACGAGGAAAACCTAGAGCATCTGGATACGTTAATCGTTTCCTACCGTAGCTATCATAGCGAGGAAAAAAATCTTAATTTAGAATCAGACTTTTATTAGACGAACTACTTAAAAAGAGAAGATGTGCTTTTGCACACCTCCTCTTTTTAATTTTTCATTTTTGGATCGAGTGCATCTCGTAGCCCATCGCCCATTAAGTTAAATCCGATTACCGTCAACATAATTGCAAGTCCCGGGAATATCATAGCCCACGGTGCATTTAATAAAAACATCCGCGCATCTGCCAACATTTTCCCCCACTCCGGCTGAGGTGCTTCTGCTCCAAGCCCTAAAAATCCAAGTGCTGCAGCTTCAATAATAGCCGTTGCAATCGCCAATGTTCCTTGGACAATTACAGGTGTCATAGAATTAGGTAAGATATGTTTCCACAATATCCTCGTATTTCTCATTCCAATTGCTTTTGCAGCATGAATATATTCCTCTTCCTTAATACTAAGAACTCGTGAACGAATGAGTCGACCAAAGTTCGGTATATTAATAATCGCAATTGCAATTAATGCATTTTGCAAGGAAGGACCTAAAATCGATACAATCGCAATCGCCAATAGTATACTTGGGAATGCGAGCAAAATATCAAATATCCGCGAAATAATTGTATCAACCCAACGACCATAATAACCTGCAATAATTCCCAAAAAGCTACCAGCTACCGCCGAAATTAATACTGCGGACAAACCAACCGTTAAAGAGATTCGAGCACCATGTAAAATTCGCGAAAAAATGTCACGACCTAAATCATCTGTCCCAAACCAAAATTCAGCGGATGGAGGCTGCAAGCGCATACTTAAATTTTGATCATTAATTCCTTGGGGTGCGATAAAGGGACCAACAACCGCAACAAGGACAAAAAATATAACAATTGCACTGCCTACTAAGGCTGATTTACTTTTTTTGAAACTCGTCCACGCTTCCTGCCATGGTCCTTTTACTTCTTCTTCAATTTCAACTTGTCGAACTTGATTTCGTATGATTTCAGTCATGCTATGCGCCTCCCCCCTAGTTGTATTTAATACGTGTATCGATTACTGTATACAAAATATCGACTATCAAATTAATCATGACGAATAAAAAGGCAACAATTAAAATTCCTGACTGAATGACAGGATAATCTCGGAACCCTATCGCTTCATATATATAGCGTCCTATTCCAGGCCAACTAAAAATAGTTTCAGTTAATATGGCACCGCCTAAAAGCATCCCCGTTTGTAAACCTACTACCGTTAACACAGGGATTAATGCATTTTTCAATGCGTGCTTATAAACAACCACAAACATTTTCTGGCCTTTTGCTCGAGCTGTTCGAACAAAATCCGATCGCATAACTTCTAGCATCGACGCTCTCGTCATACGGGCTATAATTGCTGTAGGTATTGTCGCAAGTGCAATACCAGGTAATATTAAATGTTTGATTACATCAACAAACTGATCCCATCTACCTTGCAATAACGTATCAATCAAATAAAAATGTGTAATTGCAGCAATTGGGTCTCGTACTTCCTCACGACCTGAAGTTGGCAACCATCCTAGTTGGATACCAAAAGCCCATTGTTCCATCAATCCTAACCAAAATATTGGCATGGAGACTCCTATTAAAGCAATAACCATCGCCACGTAATCGAACCAGGAATTTTGAAACCATGCGGAAATAATCCCTGCATTTACTCCGACAACAACAGCAATAATCATAGCGAAAAGTGCAAGTTCAAATGTAGCAGCCAAATACGGCCAAATTTCAGAGGCAATCGGTTGTCTTGTTCTTAATGAGTCACCTAAATTACCTGTAAATATTCCTTTTAAATAATCAAAGTATTGAACATACCATGGATTATCGAGCCCTAGCTTTAGGCGAAGCGCTGCTATAGCATCCGCGGTAGCTTGTTGACCTAAAATTACTTGGGCTGGGTCACCAGGAATGGCACGAATAATTAAAAATACTAAAAAGGTCATTCCTAATAATACTGGTATTAAATGCAGTAAACGTTTGCCAATGTAGTGAAGCATGCTCTTCACCCCTTTTATGAATGTATGTTTCTACTAGTAGAAAAAAAGGAGAGGCGTATTACCTCCCCTTTTACTTAAATAAAATCTCTATTATTTAATTGAAACATTCGTTAATTTATCAGAACCTGTAGGATGTGGTTTGAAATCTTGTACTCCCGCTTTAGCTGCAAGTAATGGTGTAGAGTGAGCAAGCGGAACCCACGGTGCATCTTCATGAATAATTTCCTGTGCTTTTTTGTATAAATCATTACGTACATTTTCATCAGTTTCTGACTGTGCTTTAATTAATAACTCATGCACTTCATCATTAGAATAGTACGCATAGTTATTTGAGCCGATATTGTCTTTATCCAATAATGTGTAAATGAAGTTATCTGCATCTCCGTTATCGCCAGTCCATCCAAGCATGAACGCATCTGCTTCTCCATTTTTCGCTTTTTCTAAATATGTCGCCCATTCAAATGTTACGATTTTTGATGGAATACCTACGTCTTCTAAGTTTTTCTGAATAACTTCCGCTACTTTAGCACCGTCCGGCATATATGGACGTGGTACAGGCATAGCCCATAGCTCAATTTCTTTTCCGTCATAGCCAGCTTCTGCCAATAATGCTTTCGCTTTTTCCGGATCATACGGATACGGAGAAATTGCATCGTTATAGCCACTAATTGATGATGGCATCGGGTTTGCTGCAACTTCCGCGCGACCTTCAAAGAATGCATCTACTATTGCTTGTTTATCGATTGCATAGTTAACAGCTTGTCGCACTAATTTGTTATCAAATGGTGCACGTGTATTCGTTAATCCTAAATAGCCAATATTCATTGATGGACGTTCAATAAGCTGTAATTCAGCATCACCTTCCACTGTCTTACCATCAGATGGATTAATACCATCTGCTAAATCAATGTTACCTGCCATTAATTCATTAAGGCGAGCAGAGTTATCTGGAATAGAACGGAAAATAACTTTATCTAATTTAGGTAAACCTTCTTGCCAGTATTCTGTAAACTTCTCAATTGTAATTGAATCATTACGTTTCCAATCTACAAATTTAAATGGTCCAGTTCCTACTGGTTGGTCACCAAAGCTATCACCCGATGCTTCAAATGCAGTTGGTGAAGCAATACCGAACGGGCTCATTGCCAAGTTTTTAAGGAATGGTGCCTGCGGACGGGAAAGTGTGAATACAACAGTGTAATCCCCTTCTGCTGTCACATCTTTAATGATATCTTCCCCTTCAGCTTTAAACATTGAGTTGAAGTAGTAGAAATCCTCTTCTTTTCCACCTTTCCAACGGTTAACATTTTTAATAACCGCTTCAGCATTGAAATCTGTTCCATCATGGAATGTCACGCCTTCCTGAAGCTGGAATGTATACGTTAAGCCATCATCACTTACTTTCCATTCTTTTGCTAAGCCAGGATTGATTGTTGTATCCTGCTCTCCAAAATTCAATAATGTTTCAAAAAGGTTTTGTGTAACTTTAAATGATTCACCATCCGTTACTGTTCCCGGATCAAGTGAAACTGAGTCTGCCCCACGACCAAATACTAAAATTTGAGGTGTTGAAGATTTTGAATCGTCTGTCGCATCGCTTTCTGTATTAGTCGCACTTGAATCTGTACCTGACTCTGATGTTGACGTATCTTCCTCATCAGCACCACAAGCAGCCAAAAATAGAGCCATCATTAATAGCATAATGAGACTTAATGAATACACTTTACCTTTCTTCAATAAAACAACCCCCTAGATTCTTTTTCTTTTAATCTATTATCATTGCGGCGTTTCATATAAATGACACGCAACAGAATGACCCGATTTGATTTTCTGGAGCATAGGAATAACTTGTTTGCATTTTTCCATAGCATGCGGACATCGCGTATGAAAAGTACACCCTGTTGGTGGATTGGATGGGCTCGGAATATCACCCTTTAGTAATAGTTGCTCTCTTTCATATACTGGGTCCGGTATTGGTACAGCGGATAATAACGCTTGTGTATAGGGATGAAGCGGCTCATGATACAGTGATTCACTTTCAGCAATTTCAACGAGCCTTCCTAAATACATCACGCCTACTCTGTCGCTAATATGTCGTACAACACCTAAATCATGTGCAATAAATATATAAGTGAGCTTTAAATCATCCTGCAGTCTTTGCATTAAATTCAATACTTGTGCTTGAATAGATACATCTAATGCGGAGACTGGTTCATCAGCAATAATCAATTTTGGATTGGTCATAAGCGCTCTTGCGATTCCAATACGCTGCCGTTGTCCTCCACTAAATTGATGAGGATAACGCTTCGCATGGTATGAGCTCAGTCCTACAATCTCCAAATATTCTCGAACCTTATTTTTTCTTTCCTTCGCATTGCCGATGCCATGGACAATTAACGGCTCTTCCAAAATTTTTTCTACCGTATGTCTCGGATTTAACGATGCGTACGGGTCTTGAAATACCATTTGTATATCTCTTCGAACTTTTCGCATTTGCTCACTATTTAAATCAGTAAGCTCAATACCATCAAACAACACTTTTCCTTCTGTCGGTTCATGTAAACGCATAATTGCGCGGCCAGTAGTAGATTTTCCGCATCCTGATTCCCCAACAATCCCAAGTGTTTCTCCTTTATAAAGTTCGAATGATACATCATCGACTGCCTTTACATCTCCAACGTGTCTGGCAAACATCCCATGGCGAATCGGAAAATATTTCTTTAAATGATCAACTTTCAGCAGCACTTTCGACATGTGAAATCCCCCCTTCTTCCATATCCAATAAGAAACATCGTGCTCTATGTGCCCCTGATGCATCGTATAGTGGGGGATTGCTGGATAAACACCGATCAAATGCATATTCACAACGCGCTGCAAAACGGCAACCCTCTAAAATAGAGCCTGGTTTCGGTACATTACCTGGAATGGAATAAAGTGTATCCTTTTTATAGCGCATATCAGGTACAGATTGGATGAGCCCTTTCGTGTATGGGTGCTGGGGGTTTTTAAATATTTCATTAACCGGTGCTTCTTCCACAATCTGACCAGCATACATTACAATGACGCGCTCACATGTTTCAGCAACAACCCCTAAATCATGCGTAATTAATAAGACCGCGGTGTTCAATCGTTCATTTAAATCACGCATTAACTTTAAAATTTGGGCTTGTATCGTTACATCCAGTGCAGTTGTGGGTTCATCCGCAATGAGCACTTTTGGATTACATACAAGAGCCATTGCAATCATAACGCGCTGCCTCATTCCACCAGATAGCTGATGTGGATAATCATTAATCAATTGTTCCGCTCTCGGTAATCCTACTAGTTTCATAATTTCTATTGCACGTGCAGTAGATTCTTTTTTCGACCATTTCGGATGATGGATGCGTACCGCTTCAATTAACTGATTTCCAATTGTAAATAATGGATTAAGCGAAGTCATCGGCTCTTGAAAAATCATAGCGATTTCATTGCCACGGATCTTTCGCATTTGTTTATCAGAAAATTTCAAGATATCTTGCCCTTTCAATAAAATACTGCCATTCGTTATTTTCCCTGGAGGGCTTGGTACAAGGCCCATTATGGAAAGAGATGTTACACTTTTCCCACATCCAGACTCTCCTACGATGGCTAGAATTTCCCCCTCATGAATTGAAAAGCTTATTCGATCAACAGCAGCAACCTTTCCACTGTCCGAAAAAAATGTAGTTTCTAACTCTCTCACTTCCAACACAGCTTTTCGACTCATTCAACCACCTCAATATTCTGAAGATTAAAAGTATTTGAAAATATGATATTATACCAATTGGAAATTTACAACATTATCGTGCTATAATTTATTGAATATTATGAATATTAAGCTAATAAAAAAGCTATGCTGAATTATTGTTTCAACATAGCTTTTTGGATTTAATCTAATTTTTGTACTTGGAATAAGTTATAATATGCTCCCTCTTGCTCCATTAGTAGTTGGTGGGTTCCTGCTTCAACTACTTCCCCATGCTCTATAACAAATATATTATGTGCATGGGTAATAGTAGATAGTCGATGCGCAATAATAATTGTCGTACGATCATGTGCTAATCGGTCGAGTGAATCCTGTATAAGTGCTTCACTTTCCAAATCAAGCGCTGAAGTTGCTTCATCCAATACTAATATTGGCGGATTTTTCAAAAATACCCGTGCAATTGCTACACGTTGTTTTTGACCTCCAGAAAGTTTGACTCCCCGCTCACCGACTTTAGTATCATAGCCCTCAGGTAAACTCATAATGAAATCATGAGCATTTGCCGCTTTAGCAGCTGCAACTATTTCTTCATCTGTTGCATTTGGATTACCCATTAAAATATTTTGCTTCACTGAGTCACTAAACAAAATATTATCTTGCAATACTATTCCAATTTGCGAACGTAAAGATTCTATACTTACATCTTTAACATTGTGATCATCAATTTTGACTGCGCCCTCTGTTACATCATAAAAACGTGGGATTAAGCTGACAATGGTTGATTTCCCTCCACCGCTCATCCCGACAAAGGCAACAGTTTGTCCCGGCTCAATGGTAAAGTCCACATTATTCAAAATTATTTTCCCATCTTTTTCGTATTGGAAAGTGACATTTTCAAATTGAAGTTTACCCTTTGCTGGTGGAAGTAGCAGTGCATTCGGTTTATTTTGGACATCGTATTTTTCGTCCATTAACTCAAACATCCGATCCATCGAGGCAATAGATTGTGTCAATGTTGTTGACGAGCTTACTAAACGACGTAAAGGACCATAAAGGCGTTCAATATATGCATAAAAAGCAACGAGTACACCAATTGAAAGTGCACCTTGTAAATATTGGTAACCTGCATATCCGATAACGATTAACGGTGCCATATCTGTAATCGTATTAACGACAGCAAAAGACTTCGCATTCCAACGCGAGTGGGCTAATGCTTTATTTAAAAACTCACCATTTGTATCATCAAATATTTTTTGCTCATGCTTTTCTAATGTGAAACTTTTTATAATGCTCATCCCTGCGACGCGCTCATGTAAATAACTTTGAACGCCTGCTAATGCCTGTGATCTATCCTTAGTTAACCTTCTTAATTTCCCAAAGAAAAACTTCACACTAAAAGCGTAAAACGGAAGTGCAATTAACGAAACAATTGTCAGCTTTACATCCATCGTAAACATAATGGCAATGACGATTAAAATTGTTGCTAAATCCAACCATAAATTCATTAACCCTGTCATGACAAAGTTTTTGGTTTGCTCGACATCATTAATTACCCTTGAAATTACTTCTCCAGCTCGGGTATTTGCATAATATTTTAAACTCAATTTCTGTAAGTGCCCATACAATTCTTTACGTATATCAAATAATATATTATTACTTAAATTTTGCGCAAAGTATTGACGGTAATATTCGATTGGTGGTCGAATAATAAAGAATACAACGAGCGCAATACCAATCCATGTAAATAGCTGCCTCGTTTTTTCTTCTGTAGAAAGACCATCTTTTAATAAGATATCATCTATAATTATTTGCAGTAGCCATGGTAAAAACAGCGGAATTGCAAATTTAAGTATACCGATAACGATTGTTAAAAATAAGAGCATTTTATACGGCTTTACGAACCGCATATAACGTTTAATACTATCCAATGCAAAGAACACTTCCCCTCAGAAATTTTGCAACAGCAACTATCATATCATAATTTTTCAATTACTATTTATAGTTGGACTTTACCCAAAAGAAAAACACAAGCAACCTAAAAAGTCACTTGTGTTTTGTTTACTCTTTATTTGCCTGAATTTCACTTAATAGCTCATAGCGGTTTGTCCACGACTCTATAAAGTCTGGAGCAAATGGGCCACGACGCTGTTCAATCCAGCTCAGTAATGTTTTGACATTACGCTTTAAAATTTTATCAATGACTTCAGGATAATTCATTTCCAATTTGTGCTGCTCATATTCATCTTCATCCAACAATGCATGACTCATATCAGGAAACACCTTTACATCCAAATCATAGTCAATATACTTTAAGCAATTATTATCAAACACAAATGGTGAACTAATGTTGCAGTAGTAATACACTCCATCTTCACGCAGCATACAAATAATATTAAACCAATGCTCAGCATGGAAGTAACAAATCGATGGCTCACGCGTTAACCATGTGCGACCATCCGATTCAGTTACAAGAGTTTTTTCATTCGCACCGATAATGATATTTTTTGTTGCCTTTAATACCATCGTTTCTTGCCAGACACGGTGGATATTACCATTGTGCTTATAACTATGTATTTGGATTGTTTCTCCTTCAACCGGTAATGCCATCTTAAAGCCCACCTTTTCGTCTTAGCTGTCTTTATTGTATTATAACAATGCTTTAACAAAACTTGTAGTTAGAATGCAATTATTTTCAATTTTGTGTGAAAAATTCGGAAAAACGATAATGGTTGATCCAAAAACAAAGAGGATGCTCTGAAAGTCGACACTTTCAGAACACCCTCTTCTACTTCAAATTAGAAGTTATTGTTATTACGCTTATTAAATTGAGCGTTACGTTGTTCTTGCTCACGATTTTGTTTTTGGTTTTGTCGTTGAACTTCATTAAAATTCAACTCTTGACCAAATTCTTCGTTATTATTTTGTTGATTTTGGTTTTGGTTTTGCTTTTGGTTTTGGTTAAAATTATTAAAATTTAGATCTTCACCAAATTCCTCACGATTGTTTTGGTTTTGGTTTTGGTTTTGGTTTTGGAATTGGTTTTGGTTTTGTTGTTGGTTATTGCGGTTTTGTTGGTTATTGTTTTGATCGTTTCGTTTCATATTTTTTCACCTCCATGACCATTATTGTGGTCGGAGGTAGAATGAATTATGCACTATTTTTTTCATGTTAAATTTCCCCAAATTTTTAACATCGGCACAGGCATTGGGATACTTTCAATTTGCTCTTTCGTTAAAAAGGCTGTATTTAACTGGCTCAATTCACCAGTTTCAATTGCATCAACTAAATAACTGCTAATATGCCATTTCAAATGGGAAAACACATGTTTAAAACTAATTATTGGCTCGATTAATTCCCTATTAAGGATCACGTTATATTGTTTTTCAACTTTGGTTAAACTATTTTCAACTTCATCACGCTCAACCATTATAAACTGCCACATGTTTGCAAGCAGCCCTTCTTCCATCCTTTTCTCCATAAGGTAACTTCCATCTTTATTGCGAATTACGTAGACATCGTAATGTATGTCTTTCGTCTTTAACTTTTTGGACTTTACCGGTAAGCTTGACGGGTTACCTTCATGAAAGGCAGTGCAATAATCACGGACTGGACATAATAGGCATTTTGGTGACGTTGGAGTACAGATTAATGCTCCTAATTCCATTAATCCTTGGTTAAAGGCGGAGGGATTTTCTATATCAATTAACTTTGTTACTGCCTCTTCAAAAATTTCCTTCGTTTTTGGTAATGCAATATCTGCATCAATATTTAACACGCGACTCAATACGCGCATAACATTCCCATCAACAGCATGCTCCGGTTTACCATAAGCAATACTTAAAATTGCGCCTGCTGTATATGGTCCCACACCTTTTAACTTTGAAATATCTACTCGATTATCCGGTACTTTACCGCCGTATACTTCGACAACTTCTCTAACACCAGCCTGTAAATTGCGCACACGGGAATAATAGCCAAGACCTTCCCACATCTTAAGAAGCTCTTCTTCCGGCGTATACGCTAAACTTTCCGCTGTCGGATATTTTTCTATAAATCGGTTGTAATATGGGATTACCGTGTCAACCCTTGTTTGTTGAAGCATCACTTCAGAAACCCAAATTTGATAGGGCTCTTTCGTATGACGCCACGGCAAATCGCGTTGTTCCTCTAAATACCATGTAACTAATGCTTTGCGAAATTGTTTTATATATGGATAGTTCAAAATGTCCTCCAAAAATTCGATTTTATTTCCTTAAAAAAGGGTATATTATTAAATAAATTACGTTGAGGCTTACCTTCTTTAATGTTTATACATTGAAATAAGCTATATATTTCCGTTCTCGAACGGTTTGATGATCGAGGGGATGATAACTTTGGATTCAGGCACACATTTTGTTATGGGTATTGCTATTGGTGGCCTAGCACTTGTTGACCCCACTGTTGCTAGCCATTCAATAACATTTACCGCTGTTATGGCCGGAACGATAATTGGTCAGCAGGCACCTGATATTGATACGGTTTTAAAATTTCGCAATAACGCAATCTATATACGGCATCATCGGGGAATTACACACTCGATCCCTGCTGTTTTATTATGGCCTTTATTAATAACAGGTGCACTAGCCATTATTCTACCTGACGCTCATTTGTTTAATGTATGGTTATGGACTCAGATTGCAGTATTTTTACATGTCTTTGTTGACATTTTTAATGCATACGGTACCCAAGCTTTACGCCCATTCTCAAAAAAATGGGTAGCACTCGGTGTTATCAATACATTCGATCCTTTTATATTTGGGTTTCATTGTATAGGTATTCTACTTTGGCTATTCGGTACAGAGCCCGTTTTAACATTTACTATAATGTATCTAATAATTTTTGTTTACTATATTTTACGCTTTGCCATTCAAAAGGCAATTAAGTCTGCCGTTCATCACGAGTTGCAAGATGAGGAATTCGTTATTGTGGCTCCGACTATGCGTTTCTTCCATTGGAAAATAGCTGCAAAGTCAAAAACGCATTTTTACGTAGGCCGTGCTTATCGAAGAACTGTCAATATCTATGACAAGTTCAAAATTGAGCCTATTCCAAAAACAGAGCTCGTTGCAAAGGCGATAAAAGATCCGAATCTTGATGCGTTTTTATCATTTTCCCCACTCTATAGATGGGAGATTTCCGAGCTTGAAAATGGAATAACGGAGCTTCGATTAATTGATTTGCGCTATCGCAGTAACGACCGCTACCCATTCGTTGCCGTCGCACATTTAGATAAAGAACTTAACATCGTAAATTCTTATACAGGTTGGATATTTACGGAAGAAAAGTTACAAAAGCGTTTACAAATAGGAGCTGGAAATGAATAAATGACATACCCTCTTAAACCAACTCATATTGGTAGTTATTAAACGGGGAAAACCACCAGTATAAACTGGTGGTTTTTTAGTTCACTGTATCTTCACTATCATTCAATAAATGAGCATATTTTGGATTTTTCGCTGCGAATAGGTGAAGCTTATCCCCATAACTTTCAATTAACTGACTAACTAATTGTCCTGTATATTCCGTGCCGCGATAACTTGCACCAGCCTTTGCCGAAGTTGATTCAAAATCACTGCATAAAAGTTCCACCCATGTACGGGCGCGACCTGTTGGCAAGTTTGGATTTTTGTCTAAAAGTTGCTTTGTCAGTTTTTGATAAATCTCTTCCATTTTACTTCCCTTCCTTTACCGGACGTAACATTGATACGGGTAATGCCTCTTCAAAGCGTTCAGAACCTAATCGGTGTCCCCATGCGAAACGCCCTTTTAAATAATCTACTTGAAAAAATTCACCTGGCGAACCATTTAAACGATATAACTCCCCGGGAATAATTGTTGAAAGATCTACTAAATAGGCTTCAGCCATCAGTGCTTTGCGCTCAAAAACCGCGTATTCATTTACTATCCCTAATTGCTCAGCTTTTCGTGCCCTTTCACGTAAATTGGCAACTTCTTGGCGTAATTCTTGTTCCGACATTCTACTATAAGTTAATTCATTCATTTTGGTGTTGCTCCTTTTGATCAATATATTCTTTTATTTTCTCTATCGGAAAGCCCTTTTGATACAGAGCTTGCTTAACTTTTTGATGTAGCTCAAAACCAGTGAGCTTCGATGCATATTTGCGCCAAAGTTTATCGCCCTGATTTTCGATTAATAGCTCCCATTCTTCATCATGGCGTTCAAGTTTTATTTGTTCAATTATTTCAGTCACTATGGAATAAGAATAGCCTTTGCGGAGGAGTACATCCTGAATTTTTTGTTTCACTTGAGTCGGTGTTTTGTTTTCATTGGACCTAATTGCTTTTTCTGCTAGTTCCATTGCAATCTTCAGTTGCTCATCATGACTAAACGTTCCCAATACTTGTTGCTGCAGTTCTTTGTCGATGCCTTTCTTTATGAAGTCTTGGCGGATAGCTGCGGGACCTTTTTTGGCAGTACGCTTTCTCGTTTCAAGAAGTGCTTTTGAGTAACTTTCATCATTCAAAAAACCTAAGCCCGTTAGTTTATGAATAGCTTCCTGAATGACAGCTTCCCCATAGCCTAATTGTAACAGTTTAGTTTTCACTTCATGTTTACTGCGCATTTGAAAGCTTAAAAAATTCAGCGCCTTATTAAATGCCTTTGCAATCTCATCTTCATATTGTATTTCATCTATTTCCATCTGCTCAAGTACTTTGCCTTTTTGCAGACCAAATTTAATAAGTGTACCTTCATCGACCGCAAACGAATATTTTTCGTTTAAATATATATTATAACGTTGTTGATTGTTTTTTTGCCGTCCGATTTTTGTTATTACTTGCACTATGCACACCTCACAATAACCTTGTTCATTCTAGTATACATGTTTTTACTTTCTCTTTCATGAAACGGTATACTTAACTAACTAGACTAATTAAAGGAAGGTGTTATTTGTGAGAGTTGCTATTGCAGGCGGGACAGGAATGGTTGGTCGTAAATTAAGTGAGCGACTAATTGAAAACGGACATGACGTAATAATATTGACACGTGGCGAGCAACAGTTTAAAAACGGTATTCAGTACGTTCAATGGTTAAATGACGACGCGACCCCTGAGCTTTATGTTGAAAACACTGATGTTTTTATAAATTTGGCTGGTGTATCTTTAAACGATGGTCGATGGACAGAAGAACAAAAGGAAAAGATTTATAACAGTCGAATGGATGCAACAGATGAAGTAATCCGTATATTGCAACACTTACAATATAAACCTCAAATTTTAATTAATGCGAGCGCAGTCGGGATTTATCCGGTATCGGAAACTGCTGCCTACACAGAGCAGTCTGATGAAAAAGCAAATGATTTTTTAGGACAAGTTGTCGCACACTGGGAAGAAAAAGCACTTCAAGCTGAGCAACTTGGTATTCGGACTTGCTTAACTCGGTTTGGTGTCATTTTACAAAACGGTGAAGGCGCATTGCCTATGATGGTGCTTCCTTATCAACTAGGCATCGGCGGCACTATCGGATCGGGTAACCAGTGGCTAAGTTGGATTCATATAGAAGATGTAGTAAGAGCTATGCTGTTGCTAATTTCAGATGAAAACTTATCCGGACCAATTAATTTTACAACACCGAATGTTAAAAGAATGAGAGAATTCGGAAAATCAATTAGCTTAGCACTAAATCGTCCTCATTGGCTTCCTGTTCCAAGCACAGTTTTAAAGCTTGCACTTGGTGAAAAAAGTATTCTTGTACTTGAAGGGCAGCACGTATTTCCGGAAAAGTTATTAAATGCAAATTTTGAATTTCAGTTCGTATCGGTCGAAGATGCCATTCGTAATTTATATAAATGAATAAAACGTGGCATTTCACGCAACCTACTTGTAAAAGGAGGTTGCTTTTTTAATGAAACGACACATTTTAGGAATTAGCTTCGTTTTACTCGTTGCATTAGTATCATTTATTTCAGTAGCCGAGGCTGAGGAATTTCACTGGGGCTTTAAACCGAGCAAAAATGGCGAGCCAGTGGAAATTGGAGAGCCTTTAGAAACATTAATGAACAAATACGGTGCTATTTATAAAGGTAGCCCAGAGAAGAAAATTGTTTATTTAACATTCGATAATGGCTACGAAAATGGCTATACCGAAAGCATTTTAAATACGCTAAGGGAAGAAAATGCACCGGCTACATTCTTTTTGACTGGTCACTATTTGACGAGTGCGACCGATTTAGTAAAAACAATGGTCAAAGATGGACATATTATCGGGAACCACTCTTACGGTCATCCTAACATGGCTCGGCTATCTGCTGCTGAAATGAAAACTGAATGGAAAAAATTTGATGATAAGTTAAATGAACTAACTGGTGTAAAACGTACGTACTATGCCCGACCACCAGAAGGAATCTTTAATGAAGAAGTATTAAAAGTCGGTAATGAAGCTGGTTATCGCCATATGTTCTGGTCCATCGCCTTCAAAGACTGGTTAAAGGATGAGCGACGTGGTGCCAAATATGCTTATGATGCACTAATGGGACAGCTTCATCCAGGTGCAATAATACTGATGCATACTGTTGCACAGGATAATGCTGAAGCAATTCCGCAATTTATAAAAGATGCAAAAGCCCAAGGTTACACATTCGGCTCTCTGGATGACTTAGTACTTGAGCACGAAAAAATATCTCCATATTAGGAAAGTTGCGTTCCTTTCTTTCCATTACAATTTCCGTTATACTGAAATGATGAAAAGAAGGAAGTGGCTCGCACTAATTTTTGGTGCGAGTCACTCTATTTAAAGGACGTGTAAAAACTTGAGTGAATTAAAAATGGAAGTCGGGCAAAAGTTCCCGTTAACAATAAAGCGCCTCGGTATTAATGGTGAAGGTGTAGGTTTTTATAAGCGTAATGTAGTATTTGTAAAAGGGGCTATTCCAGGAGAAGAAGTAACAGTTAGGTTAACAAAAGTATCTCCAAAGTTTTCCGAAGCTGAAATATTGAACATTCGTAAAGAAAGCGAATTCCGTCAAGAAGCACCATGCCCTGTTTATTCAGAATGTGGAGGCTGCCAATTACAGCATATGACCTATGATGCTCAACTAGTAAACAAGCGTGATATCGTTGTTCAAGCATTTGAAAAATATGCAAAGGATATTGCAGAAACAGCCGAAATCCGTCCAACTATCGGTATGGATAACCCTTGGCACTACCGTAACAAATCTCAATTCCAAGTGCGTAAAGAAGGTAAGCGTGTCTATGCTGGACTTTTTGCAGAAGGAACGAATCAACTTTTAAATATCAACGATTGCCTCGTGCAACATCCTGTAACATCAAAAATTACAGTAGCTACACGTAAGATTTTACAAAAGCTAAACATCCCTATTTATGATGGGAAATCATTAAATGGGTTAGTACGTACTATTGTAGTTCGTACAGGTATGCGTTCTGGTGAAACACAAGTCTGTCTTGTGACAACTCGTCATGAATTACCGCATAAAGAGGAGTTAATTGAACGCATCAAAAAAATTGATCCATCTATCGTATCTATTACACAAAACGTAAATCGTGAAAAAACATCTCTTATCTTTGGTAGTGATACGTATGTATTAGATGGTAAAGATGCTATCCATGAAAAATTAGGCGAATTTGCATTTGATTTATCAACTCGTGCATTTTTCCAGCTAAACCCAGAGCAAACAGTTCATTTATATAATGAAATAAAAAAAGCTGCTGCACTTACTGGAAAAGAAAATGTAGTTGATGCTTACTGTGGTGTTGGGACAATTGGTATGTGGCTTGCAGAAGGTGCACGTGAAGTACGCGGTATGGACAATGTCGATGAAGCAATTGCCGATGCAAAATATAATGCCCGCACAAATGATAATTTACAACATGTACGTTTCTTCCCAGGATCAGCCGATAAATGGCTATTCCGTTGGTCAAAAGAAGATTATCGTCCAGATGTAATTTGTGTAGACCCTCCACGTACAGGATTGGAGCCAGGATTTATTAGAACCGTGTTAAAAATCAAACCAAAGCGCTTTGTATACACTTCTTGTAATCCGTCTACGCTAGCACGTGATTTGAAAGACTTATCAAAAGCGTATAAAGTGGAGTACATTCAGCCAGTTGATATGTTCCCCCAAACAGCGCAAGTTGAGTGTGTTGTAAAATTAACGTTAAAGAAATAAAAGCTAACACCTTCATCAAAATAATTTTGATGAAGGTGTTTTTCGTATCTGTCCCCAAATTCTCTCATTTTTCATGTAAAATAGAATTTGCTAGGAGGTATTTAAATGAAAAATATTATATTTGTAATTATTACATTCATTGTTTCTTATTGGGGTATTTCATCACTCGGAGGCTTTATCTTTCCTAGTAATGATGAAAATTCCGCAACTTCAGCCAGCTCATTGCAGGCCGCTGTTACATTCGGTGGTGTAAATTATTTAAATGTATTTATCTACATAATTTTAGCAATGATTTTAACAACGATCATATTCTTTTCAGTAAAAAGCAGACGTTCCAATTAAGGACGTCTGCTTTTTACTATATAGAAAGTTTTTTTGTTTTACCAAGTAATATTACAATCGCAACAATTAACAGCATTACAGAAATAACAAATAAAAATCCGCTGTCTGGAAAAACTTCCAAATACAATCCCCCTAATAATGGTCCCGATAAACTTCCCAGACTAAAGAAAATACCACAAAGTAAATTACCTGTTGGCAATAATTCTTTAGGCGTCAAATCTGTCATGTAGGTTATGCCTAGCGAGAACATTGAACCAACACTCATCCCAGCTAATAAAAAGGTAGCCGCAACAAATATCTCGGAATTCTCCCAAAAGTTGCCGATAAAGAAAAAGGTGCTGCCTACCATTAATCCTGAAACGATGACTTTACGGCGTCCAATTTTATCACCCAATGCACCTAGTGGAAATTGCATTAAGATAGCTCCAATTGAAAAACTCGCTAATATGATAGAAACATATGCTAGATTAAAGTCTTTTCGTAACGCGTAAACCGGGAATAAAGCATTTAGAGAGGACTCCAAAAAACCGTATACAAATGGGGGCAAAAATGCAATCCATCCATATTTCACTGCCAACTTATAGCGCGAAAAACTATTTTGATTTGCATCCCCTGCCAACGTTTCCGGCTTCTCATTTTTTAAAAGAAATACTAAAGACCATGCTACAAGGCATAATGCAGATGACACAATAAACGGAAAGCTTTCGGATATTTTAATCAGCGGTACAAATAACGGACCAACCGCAAACCCTATCCCAAAAGATAATCCATATATAGACATGGCTTTTCCAAGTTTATGAGAAGCTGTCGACGTTGTAATCCATGTTTGGGTTGCAAAATGTAATGCATGATCACCGATTCCGATTAATAATCGCAAAATAAACCAGAACATAACACTTTTCCAAAATGGAAATAAAATTAATGATGTAAAAACCAACGCCCCTCCAAATACAATAATGGGTTTGTACCCGTATTTGCGTAAAGGCTGCTCAATAAATGGGGAAATTAATAAAGTCCCTATGTATAACCCCGTTGCATTCAAGCCATTAAGTGTAGATGACACGCCATCCCCTTCAAATATGACTGAAATAAGCGGCAATAGCATACCTTGCGAAAAGCCTGAAATTGATACGATAATAACTAAAATAATAAATCTTCGCTGATTATAACTCATTTCATTATTCTCCCTTGATTCATACATTCTATCGTATCATAGCCATTTATAAATGGGGAGAACTCAATAAACAGTTCAGAAAAATATAAAACCCTAGCCAACTTTATCTCTAAAAGTTAACTAGGGTTTTAAATATCACTTAATTCCATTTTATTCTTGCGTAAACAGTCGTCTCGACTAATTGCCGAAAATGTTTAAACGTCCTCCTTTTTTTGAGTTTGTCTATACAATTTTTTTCCGACCATCTCCTCTTCTTTAAGTATGAGTTTACTTTATCACAACACTTCAATATTGTAAATATTCAAAATACATAGAATCTTAAAATAATTAACAAGTACTATATAATTTCCTATTTTTTAATAGCTAATTTAATAGATAAGGTATATAAATCGTCTCTAGCTCAAGTTGTCAATTAACTTTTACAGTAGAACGTAGTATAATGTTCGTATGTAAACACAAAAGGAGCATCACGAACTATGAAGCCAATTACAAATAAAGAGCAGCAAGTAACGTATCTAAAGGAACGTTTAGAAATTTTCCTTGAAGTGTTGGATGCTATTGACCCTGAAACAACTGAACTAGAAGATATCGATCGCTTAATTCAAATGATGGATGATTTAGAAGATAAAATGGATCAATTCCAATCACGCGAAGAAAAATAAAATCCTAAAAGGCTGTGTAAAAGTGTACTTTACTTTTACACAGCCTTTCTTCGCAATTAATTTCCGCACTCCTTTGATTTTCGTTCTCGACACAAGACATGTCATTAAATAACTTTCCGATACTCTCTTTTTTCATTCTTTTGACTACATCCGCTATTATCCGCCTTAATTTTATGTGTTTTGACATTCATTCGTGTAAGCGCTCTTTTTTTTCTATTTTAAAAGAGTTATAATGTAAGATGGATTATTAGAAAGAGTATAATTTTCACTATATCGTGAAAGATTATGTTCTGACCTATGTCGACGATTCACCTAACGACAAAAATAAACATATTTTTCTGGGGGGAAAAATAAGATGGCATACTTAGAAACTTTAGAAAAAAGTCTTTATTCTTTAGTAACTGAAACATCTACAAACTTACCAAAAGACGTACGCCGCGCTATTAAAGCTGCCAAAGAAGCAGAAAATGCGGGAACTCGTGCAGCAATGTCATTAGACACGATTACTACAAATATTGTAATGGCTGAAGACAATGTGTCTCCAATTTGTCAAGATACTGGTCTACCAACATTTAAAGTATATACTCCAGTTGGTGTAAACCAAATCGAAATTAAAAAAGCTATCCAAACTGCTATCGCAGCAGCTACTGGGGATGCTAAATTACGTCCAAACTCAGTTGATTCATTAACTGGTAAGAACTCTGGTACAAACATCGGAGCAGGTCTACCAGTAATCAAGTTTGAACAATGGGAAAACGACTATATTACAGTGAAGCTAATCTTAAAAGGTGGCGGCTGTGAAAACAAAAACATCCAATATTCATTACCTACAGAATTAGAAGGTTTAGGGCGCGCTGGTCGTGACTTAGATGGTATCCGTAAATGTATTTTACACTCTGTATGGCAAGCACAAGGGCAAGGCTGTTCGGCTGGTTTCATCGGTGTTGGTATCGGTGGCGACCGCTCTTCTGGATATGATTTAGCGAAAGAGCAATTATTCCGTCATGTAGATGATGTGAATCCGATTGAAGACTTAGCAAAATTAGAAAAGTACATCGTGGAAAAATCCAATACATTTGGCGTTGGTACAATGGGCTTCGGCGGTGAAGCTACATTACTTGGTTGTAAAATCGGTGTAATGGACCGTTTACCAGCATCATTCTTCGTATCTGTAGCTTACAACTGTTGGGCTTACCGTCGTATGGCAATCGATATCGATCCAGCGACTGGCGAAATCACGAACTGGCACTACCAAGATGGTGAAAAAATTACTTTCCGTGACGAAGTAAAACAAGACAACTCGGACAATAAAGTAGTTGAACTTGTTGCACCGATTACAGAAGAAAAAATCCGTTCACTTAAAGTTGGGGACGTAGTAAAAATTTCTGGCCGTATGTACACAGGTCGTGACGCAATCCACCATCACTTAATCGGTGAAGGTGTAGAAGCGCCAGTAGATTTAGACGGTCAAATTATTTATCACTGTGGTCCAGTAATGGCAAAAGACGAAGCAGGAAACTGGGTCGTTAAAGCTGCTGGTCCAACAACTTCAATTCGTGAGGAGCCATACCAAGGCGACATCATGAAAAAATTCGGTATCCGTGCTGTTATGGGTAAAGGCGGTATGGGGCCAAAAACACTAAAAGCACTTAACGAACACGGTGGTGTTTACTTAAATGCTATCGGTGGTGCTGCACAGTATTACGCTGACTGCATTAAATCAGTTGATGGTGTAGACTTGATGGAATTCGGTATTCCAGAAGCAATGTGGCACCTATCAGTAGAAGGCTTCACAGCTGTAGTAACAATGGACTCTCACGGAAACTCATTGCATGCAGATGTAGAAAAATCTTCATTAGATAAGTTAGCGCTTCATGCAGAGCGTGTATTTTAAGTTTATGTAATTTCAGCAACTCACTTCCATCATTTTGGGGTGAGTTGTTTTTTGCAGTATTTCATTTTTAAAATATTCTGTTTATTGATTTATCATTTATGTTATATTATTTTGTAATAAACGGAATAAGGAGTGTTTAAATGTTTTTTACCAAAGTATTTGTTAACGCATTATTTATAGCAACCCAAATACAATTTAGTACAACTTATCAATACAAGCGCAGTTTACTGGTCGCTATTCTTTATACAACATATGTCTACATTATTTTTCCTCATGTCACATACGGCTTTATATATATATTTCTTCTTATAATGTTATGGTTACTTTTTTCCGCCTCATATTTTCAGCGCACTCACTTATTTGATTCATATAAAAGTCGTACAGAATCTAAATGATTCTGTACGACTTTTTATTTATATTTTACTGAACTAATTGTGCTTTATCCGCCGGCTCGTTATAAATATCTGTATCTAGTTCATTCGTTACCCGGCTGGATACGACACCCGAAACCATGGAGCCACTTACATTAAGCGCTGTACGTCCCATGTCGATTAACGGCTCTACAGATATTAAAATACCTGCTAAAGCTATCGGTAAATCCATTGCAGATAGAACGATGATTGCAGCGAACGTTGCACCGCCGCCAACACCTGCTACACCGAATGAGCTAATTGCTACGATTAATATTAATGTTGCAATAAACCCTGGCGATAATGGATTTATACCTACTGTTGGGGCAATCATAACCGCCAACATCGCTGGATATACTCCAGCACAACCATTTTGTCCGATCGATAAACCAAAGGAACCCGCAAAGTTTGCAACCCCATCCGGAACACCAAGACGCTTTGTTTGTGTTTGAATATTTAATGGTAATGCACCTGCACTTGAACGTGAAGTGAAGGCAAATAGTAATACTTCTGCTGATTTTTTCACATATGTTAACGGACTTAATCCTGTTAATGCAACAATAACTAAATGCAATAAGAACATAGCAATTAATGCAACATATGATGCCAAAATGAATTTACCTAAATCCATTATCGCCCCTAAATCACTCGTTGCAACTGTACGTGCCATAATTGCAGCTACACCGTATGGAGTTAAACGTAAGATAATGCGTACTACACCCATTATTAAACCGTATATAGCGTCGACACCTTTTTTTACGTTCGCTGCTGTTTCTTCTTCTTTACGACGAAGCGTTAAATAACTAAAGCCTAAAAATGCAGCAAAAATAACAACTCCAATTGTTGATGTTGCGCGAGATCCTGTTAGATCTGCAAATGGATTTGCAGGGAACATTGTTAAAATTTGTTCAGGTAACGATGTAACCTCAGCCGAACGTTCTACTAACGATTCCCCACGTGCAATTTCTGCTTCCCCTTGCATAATTTGAGTTGCATCTAGATCAAATGCAACTGTAGAGGCAATACCTAAACCAGCTGCTATTGCTGTAGTACCTATTAGTACAGATAAAATAACCGCGGCTGTTTTTCCTAAATTCTTTCCGAATGTTACTTTAGTAAATGCTGCTAATATTGAAATGAAAACTAAAGGCATTGCAATCATTTGTAATAATCGTACATATCCATTTCCAACGATGTTATACCACGGCATAGTCTCGGTAATTGCATCGGACTCCACGCCGTATGCAAATTGTAGCCCTATCCCGAGTAAAATTCCTAATCCTAATGCGATAAATACACGATTAGAAAATTTAACATGCTTTGTTTTAAGGAAATATAAAAATGTAATAACAATGATCAACAAGGCAATATTAAGTAAAACGAATAAATTCACCTTAAACTCCTCCTATTTAATAAAATGTACTTAATTATATTACTCTATAATCCTTATAAGTCAAGTTGGTATTTATTATTCTTATTTATTGTATGTTATTTACAAAATATGATGCTTATATTATAATTATTATTAAATAAGAAAACACTTATAATATAATTGAAATTCATTATCAGTTGATTTAACAATGATATTCATTATCAAGGAGGTATATATGAAAAATTCTAATCGAGAAAAGTTATCATTAAATGAGAAAATTATAGAACATAAAGAATTGATCGCTGCCTTAGTTTCCGGCTTTATTATTTTGCTCGCATGGAGGATGGAATCCACCGATCAAACAACCGCAGCTGTCATTGCATATTTAACAGCTTTTGTAATTGGCGGTTATGCCAAAGCAAAAGAAGGCATTGAAGATACAATTGAAAACAAATCTTTAAATGTTGAAATGTTAATGATTTTGGCAGCCATCGGATCAGCCATTATTGGATACTGGATGGAAGGTGCCATATTAATCTTTATATTTGCCTTAAGTGGCGCCCTTGAAACATATGCGATGAACAAAAGCCATCGTGAAATTTCCTCTTTAATGGAGTTACAGCCTGAAGAAGCTTGGCTTGTACGAGGCGGATTTGAGCCTATTAAAATATCTGTAAAAGATTTAAAAGTAAATGACCATATTTTAGTAAAGCCTGGAGAACGAATTCCTGCCGACGGAAAAGTATATAAAGGGATATCAACTGTCGATGAAGCAGCTATTACAGGTGAATCAATGCCGATTACGAAAAATATTGACGATGAAGTGTATGCAGGAACAGTGAACTTAAATGGAGTTTTAACTATTAGTGTAACGAAGCAAAGCGGAGAAACCTTATTCCAAAAAATTATTACACTTGTACAATCTGCGCAAAGTGAAAAGTCCCCATCACAGCAATTTATTGAACGCTTTGAAGGTATTTATGTAAAAGGAGTATTAATATCAGTCGGAATCATGATGTTTTTGCCCCACTATTTATTAGGCTGGGATTGGACGACAACTTTATACCGCGCAATGGTACTGTTGGTAGTGGCATCTCCTTGTGCCCTTGTAGCATCCATTATGCCAGCTACCCTATCTTCCATCTCAAATGGTGCCAGAAACGGTATTTTAGTTAAAGGTGGCTTACATTTAGAACATTTGAATACATTACGTGTCTTAGCTGTCGATAAAACCGGAACACTTACACAAGGCACACCAGCCGTAACAGATTTTATCGTTCGTGAGGATTTAAATAAAGATGAGACATTGGCATTAATCGCAGGCATTGAAGGACAATCAAACCACCCTCTTGCACAAGCGATTACTTCATTTGCAAAAAAACAAAATGTCATTGTCCCACAAAATATTATAATTGAAGATATACCTGGGTATGGGATAAAGGCACAATATAAAGAACAAAATTATACAATCGGCAAGCCTGATTTTGTCGGTAAAGATTTGGCCGTTTCTTTTTCGGACGGAGCATTGCAGCAATTAGGGAATGAAGGAAAGACAGTTGTATTTTTAAAAGACCAAAACGGAATTGCAGCATTAGTTGCCCTAAAAGATATAGTACGAGATGAAGCAAAAAAAGCAGTTTCAGCACTGAAAGAACTAGGCATTGATGTCATGATGCTTACTGGTGACAATGAAGCGACAGCAAAAACTATTGCAAATGAAGCTGGTGTAACAAACTATGTTGCAGAATGTTTACCTGAAACAAAGGTCGAACATATTAAGCAGTATAAGCAATCATACGGCAATGTTGGTATGGTGGGTGACGGGATTAATGATGCCCCAGCGCTAGCAACTGCTTCTGTTGGGATTGCAATGGGTGGCGGTACGGACGTGGCACTCGAAACAGCCGATGTTGTATTGATGAAAAATGACCTTTCTAAGATTGCTTACGCTGTTAAGCTCTCTCGTAAAATGCAACGAATCGTTAAGCAAAATATAATTTTCTCGTTAACAGTCATCGCAATTCTCATTATCTCAAACTTTTTCCAGGCGATTAGCCTCCCCCTTGGGGTTATTGGTCATGAAGGAAGCACGATTTTAGTTATTTTAAATGGCCTGCGTATGTTGAGCAAAAATGTTTAATGGCTTGCTACTAAAAATAACCAACTGACAATAACCATAAATAAAGCACGACGCCTAAATATTTATGGCGTCGTGCTTTTTGTGTGACAAAACAATTTAGAAAACAGGTGTCTTTGCATTCTTTTTATTTTTCTTGGCAATCTGTCTTTTTTGGAATGTGGCATTTAATATTCCACCCAATATTAAAATCATTCCTGTAAAGTACAGCCAAAGCATTAGTATAATGACCCCGCCAATACTGCCGTAAGTAGCACTAAAATTGCCGAAATTGTTAATATAAAATGAAAAGCCATAAGTTAATGTAAGCCAGCCTAGTGTTGCCAATATTGAGCCTGGTACAACACTAACAATTGTTAATCGAGGATCAGTATTAGGAACAATCCAATACATAACCGTTAATAAAAGAAAAATAAGGGTAGGCGGCATAATCCAACGAAGCGTAGTCCAAAGACCTGCCAATGATTCTTCTATACCAAAATAGCCGAACACTACATTTTCAATTTGCTGTCCAAAAACCGGCAAGACAAGAGCAATTAAAATAATAATTACTAACGAAATAGTAAATAAAAGAGACCAAATACGATTTATAAAACCTGCTCTAGCTTCAACATCATAGGCACGATTTAATGTTTTCATCAGTGCGTCTACAGCACGCGAGGCAGACCAAATTGTACCGATAATACCAACTGAAAGTAAACCGCCATTTTGGTTGGTTAGTACTTCCGAAAGTGTCCCTTCAATAAGAACATAAACTTCCTCAGGCATTATATCACTCAAGAAATCGAATACTTGCCCTTGTTCTAAATTTAAATATGGTAAGAGTGTTACCATAAAAATAAGCATCGGGAAAAATGATAGTAAAAAGAAATAAGCAAGTAGTGCACCCATCCCCGACATATCAACTTTTTGAATACGGTATATTAAATCCTGAAAAAAACCTTTTGTCGTTAAAACATTTATTTGACTAGGGTCAGGTGAAACATATGATTTAATAAGTGAAATCTTTTCTTTAAATTCTTCTTTCTCTTCCATATAGCCACCACCTTTTGAATTACCCAGAAAAAAGATACACTGAATACCTTTCTATCCGGATAACGCCCTAACGGATGTCCCAGATATCGAAATAACTCCAAGAAAAAATCTGTACATATTTACACTAAGGCGAATTTAATTAGCCAGCTTGTTCATCCTTTTTTGAAAATGCATCAATCGTTTCGGAAACCATACTTTGTATCGTAGTTGGCAATTCTTTAATATCATTTCCATTTTGCATAATAGACTGAATACTATCATTTACTGTTCCGTAAACTGTTTGAGCCTGCTCAATTTTCGATTCAACTAATGCTAATAGTTCGTCACGGTTTTCAGCATAATAAACAACCGTATCTTTTGCATTTTTAGCTGTCTTTACAGTATGCTCTCTTGTTTGCTTATCTAACATACTGATTGCTGCACCAGTTACTGCTCCAATTGCTATAAACGGTAATAGTTTACTTTTCATATTTTACTCTCCTCCTGTGTATGCTTTCATATTCCCATAAAAATTTCCTATAAAACTTATCTACAACCATTTTAGCGAATGTTCGCTATTTTTAAAAGCATTCCTAAAACTTTTACGGGTTGACAAGAAGTGCCTTGCATGAAATGATATTTTTGTAAACACTGAAAGGTAGGGCAAAAAATATGGACTTATCCAACCCATCACAACAAAATGTCAATTATATGATAGAACAAATCAAGGAAAAACTACGTATGGTAAACGTTGACGCTATGCAATCAGAGGCATTCGATGAAAATAAATACGAGGATTTACAATATCTATATGAAATGGTTATGAAACGAGACTCGTTCAGCCCTAGCGAAATGAATGCTATTGTTGCAGAATTAGGCTCCCTTCGTAAATAAAAGGAAGCAATAAAAGGAAGCTCATCGATATTTTTCGACGAGCTTCCTTTTATTTCATAACTATTCCCCAGGAAATACGATTACTTATTAAGTTCGACAGCAATTTTTGCGCCTACACGTGCATTGTGTTTTACTAATGCAATATTTGCATCGAGTGACTTACCTTCAGTCAGTTCCTTCACTTTGCCCAGTAAGAATGGTGTTACATTTTTGCCTGCAATACCTTGTTCTTTTGCTTCTCTTAGTGCATTGTCGATAATAGTATCCATTACACTTGTTTCCATAGCATCCTCAACTGGAATTGGGTTGGCGATTAATGCCCCACCACGTAAGCCTAAATCCCATTTTGCGCGTAGAATAGCTGCAGTTTCTTCTGCTGAATCAACACGAATGTTTACATCAAATTCACTCTCACGTGCATAGAATGCCGGTAATTTGTCAATCCCGTATCCGATTACTGGTACACCTTTTGTTTCTAAATATTCTAATGTTAAGCCGATATCTAAAATGGATTTTGCACCTGCACATACAACAGCTACATTTGTCATTGCTAATTCTTCCAAGTCTGCAGAAATATCCATCGTTGTTTCAGCCCCACGGTGAACCCCGCCAATACCACCTGTTACGAATAATTCAATACCAGCTAACTCTGCACAGATCATTGTTGCTGCTACAGTTGTTGCTCCAATTTTTTTAGTTGCAAGTAAATAGCCAATATCGCGGCGACTTGTTTTTGCTACACCTTGAGCATTACCGAACATTTCTAACTCTTCATCGGATAAACCAATTTTGATTTTCCCGTCGATTAATGCGATTGTTGCTGGTACTGCACCACCATCACGAATAATTTGTTCTACTTCACGAGCTGTTTGTACGTTTTGAGGATATGGCATACCATGAGAAATGATTGTCGATTCAAGAGCTACAATAGGTAGACCTTTCTCTTTTGCTTCTAATACCTCTTGTGAATATGATAAATATTGTTCCATTATAAATTCCTCCATTCAAGTAATTTTTCCTTTGTTAAATCTTCTCGTACAGTTTTGTCTGATTGTAATGTTTTTGATGCATTTGTTAAACCAAGTTGGATTGCTTCTTTAAAGTCCTCATTGTTTAATACTCCATGTAAAAATGCACTTACAAAAGCATCTCCCGCACCTGTAACATCTACAATATTTTTTGTTGCAATGGCTTTATAATGCGTCACTGTACCATCATGACCAGCCATTACTCCATGTTCTCCTAATGTAAGGACGACATATTTTGCCCCTTTTTGTAGCATTGCTTTTACTGCCTTTTCATAATGACCAAATTTCTCCAAATTCATATTCAAATACTTTTCTGCTTCATCACGATTGCAAATAAAGTAATGTACCCCCTGTAAATCTTCTGGCATGTTTTTCATCTTAGGGGATGAAACAGGAATAACAGCGAATGGAATTTTACGCTCATGGGCAAACTCTTTTACATATTCCACTGTTTCCAATGGACAGTTTAAATCAATTATTAAACAGCTCGCATTTTGCATTATGGATTCATACTTTTTTAAAACAGTTGGAGATAGTTGTTCATATATTTCCATATTCGCCATGGAGATTACCAGTTCCCCGGAATGCGCCAATACGGCTGTGTAAGAACCTGTTTTATAGTCTTTTAACTTTTCCACTAGATCAAGACTCATCGTAGCATTACAATTCTGTTCAATATATATGGCATCATGATCATCACCCATTACGGTAATTAATGAAACACGGTTACCTAAACGACCAATATTTTCTGCTATGTTACGCGCCACCCCACCAACCGTTTCAGTTACCGAAGCAGGATTTGAAGTACCTAACTGGACATCTTGTTCAATTGTAAATTTACGGTCGACGTTAGCACCGCCAATTGCGATAATATGATTTTTCTCCGGCAAGACATATGCTCGTCCAAGAATTTCTCCGCGTTTAATCAGTGACGAGATGATATTGGCAAGTGCTGGTCTTGACATCCCTAATTGCTCTGCCATTTCCTGTTGAGACAGATAAGGATTTTTTTTTATCAATTGAAAGATTAGCTTTTCTTTTTCATTCAACTACATCACCTCGATTCAAACATTTGTTTATAATTATAAACTTTTGTTTAAAAGGTGTCAAAAATAAAAAAAGCTGTTTAGAAAGTTTACTCTCTAAACAGCTTTTATTACTCTACAATTAGTTCTCCATTTTCAGTGATACGTGGTTGTACAAGAACCTCAACACGGCGATTTTTTGCTTTTCCTTCTTCTGTATCATTGGAGGCAATTGGTTGGAATTCACCGAATCCTTTAACACTGAAGTATTTCGGGTCAAGCGCTTCATTACCCGTAACAACTTCCTTCATAAAGTTTACAGCCCGCATAACTGATAAATCCCAGTTGGAATCAAACTCAGTAGTATTGATCGGAACATTATCTGTATGACCGGTAATAACAATATTACGTGGTGGGTCAAACATTAACAGTTGCGCAATCTCATCGGCAATGGTTGCATACTCTTCCTTTACTTCTGCACGCCCCATGTCGAATAAAATACTATCTCGAATCGTAATTAACAAACCTTCTTCTGTCAATTTTGTTTCAAACTGATTTTCCAATTCATGAATTGCAATGAATTCGTCCACACGATTTTGCGTTTCCAGTAGACGTTCTTGGTCTTCCATATATTTAGAAACCCCTGATTGAATATTGGAAGTCGAACCATTAGGTGTTTGAACTACTGAAGGGTTGTCCATAACCCCTGTACCACTTGTGAAAATTTCATTAAATACAGCAGACATTTGCTGTAGTTTTGTTTCGTCGACAGAACTTGATGCAAATAGGACGATAAATAATGCTAATAATAATGTTAAAATATCCGCATAAGGTACTAGCCATGATTCGTCTACATGTTCCTCATGCTTTTTATGTCTTTTACGCTTCTTTGCCAAGGCCACCCGCCCCGCTTTCGGTAATTTGCTTACGTTCTTCCATCGTTAAATATGAAGCAAGCTTCTGCTCGATTACTCGAGGAGCTTCACCTTCAAGTACAGATAAAATCCCTTCAATCATCATCTGCTTTTGCTTAACTTCTACAGAAGATTTACGTTTTAACTTATTGGCAAATGGATGCCATAGTACATACCCTGTAAAGATACCTAATAATGTAGCAACAAAGGCAGCAGAAATTGCTACACCTAATTTATCGATATCTGTCATATCTTTTAAAGCTGCAATAAGCCCTACTACAGCCCCTAATACACCAAGAGTTGGTGCATATGTACCTGCTTGGGTAAAGATTCCTGCACCACTTGCATGGCGGTCTTCCATCGCTTCTACTTCCTCTGAAAGCACATCGCGAATATAGTCTGCATTTTGACCATCTATTGCCAGCGTTAAGCCATTTTTCAGGAAAGGATCTTCAATTTCAGATGCTTTGCTTTCTAGAGCCAATAAACCTTCACGACGAGCTAAATCTGCCCACTGTGCAAACATTTTGATTAAATCAATATCACTAGCTAATTTTGTTTCTGTAAATAAAATTTTAAAAAGTTTTGGAATTCGTTTTAATTCCTTCATTGGGAACGCGATTGTTACCGCTGCAATTGTACCAAAGATGATAATTAAAATAGCGGCAGGATTCAATAATGCGTCAGGTGTTACACCTTTCATAAACATCCCTAATAATAGAGCAAAAAAGGCAAGTATTATCCCAACAACCGATGATATATCCATATGTAGTACCTCCAAATTACTATGTCTTTTCTTATTTCGGTATATTTATCTTTTTATTAACTTCCTTTACACTGGTATTAGAACAATTTTTATATTTTTCGATACATTTATTATTTTTATCACAATTTCTACCCTTTTGATAATGGTGTATCAAAAAATAAAAATATTTTATGACAATTACTGGAGGAATGTTTCAAATGAATTCAATGTTCGAAAGTAAGTTAACAAAGTATGCGGAATTGGCAGTAAAAATCGGTGTTAATATTCAACCAAATCAATATTTGTATATCGCTGCTTCCATTGAATCAGCACCATTTGTACAAGTTGTAACTAAAATCGCCTATGAGGCAGGGGCAAAGCAAGTATTTGTAGATTATACAGATGACCAAATTACGCGTACTCGTTACGAGTTAGCACCGGATGATTCTTTTGATTTCTTCCCTCCATGGAAAGTCCAGGAGCGTGAGTGGCTGGCTGAACAAGGTGCAGCATTTATGAGCATCGTTTCGCAAAGTCCTGATCTACTAGCTGGTATCGATTCAAAACGTATTGCAACTTTCCAAAAAGCAGCCGGAATTGCGTTAAATAAATACCGCCAGTACGTACAATCAGATAAAATCAGCTGGACTGTCATTGCAGCTCCTTCTAAACAATGGGCTAAAAAAGTATTTTCAGATTTACCTGAAAATGAACAAGTGGAAGCATTATGGGAGGCTATTTTTAAAGCGACACGAGCTGACTTAGACAACCCTGTCCAAGCTTGGGCAGAGCATAATGATAACTTACATGAAAAAGTAGATTACTTAAATAATAAAAACTATGCAAAGCTGCACTATACAGCACCTGGAACGGATTTAACGATAGAGCTTCCGAAAGGTCATTTATGGTGCGGTGCAGGCAGTGTCAATGAAAAAGGCGAAGAATTCATGGCTAATATGCCCACTGAAGAAGTTTTTACAGTACCGCATAAAAATGGTGTAAACGGGTATGTATCTAGTACAAAACCACTTAGCTACGGTGGCAATATAATCGATAATTTTAAAATTACATTTGAAAATGGGCGTATTATAAATGTTGAAGCTGAACAAGGCGAAGAAGTTTTGAAAAACCTTGTAGCAACAGATGAGGGCTCTCATTATTTAGGGGAAGTGGCACTTGTACCTTTCCATTCACCTATCTCTGAATCGAATATTTTATTTTACAATACACTATTCGATGAAAATGCATCAAACCACTTAGCCATTGGCAGTGCTTATGCATTTTGTTTAGAAGGCGGGAAAACGATGTCACAGGAAGAATTGGAAAAACACGGGTTAAATAATAGTATTACGCATGTTGACTTTATGATTGGTTCTGCGCAAATGAATATCGATGGCATTACTGAAGATGGTCAGGCAGAAGCTGTTTTCCGTGATGGAAACTGGGCATTCTAAATCTTCAAGATGTCGCCATATTTACAATTTATTCTGAAGTAAATGCATAAATTCCCCTACAATGTTCCAATTTATTAGGTTATAATTGGTTAATGATTCTTATTATTAAATAGAGAGGAGTTTTTATGATGTTTGATCACCGTCATCCGTTTTTGTCTGATTACTATACGTTAGTTTTAGGTTTCTCAGCAGTTATTCTTGTTCTTTTAGTAATGTTTATCATGTACTTACGAATCGGATTACAATCTCATGACTCTGTTATAGTAGATTCAAAGGCTAATGCATTCGCGCCAAACGAAAAATCACTAGATGGTCACCACCATCATTAATATTTTTCACAACCGTTCTATTTGAGCGGTTGTTTTTTATTGCTGAATTACTGCTTTAGTTCTCTTTATTTATTGGATTTTTAACTATAATTGTGCGCATTTATTTGAATTATCTAAATAATATTTTAAAATGAATACAGAAACGAAAGGGGTATGAACAAATGTCTGCATTACAAAATATTCTAGAGTTTAATGAAAAGTTTGTTGCTGAAAAGCAATATGAAGAATACGCGACAACGAAGTTCCCTGATAAAAAGATTGTTGTTTTATCTTGTATGGATACGCGTTTAGTAGAATTATTACCAAAAGCAATGAACTTGCGCAACGGGGATGTAAAAGTTGTTAAAAGTGCTGGCGCAATCGTAAATCACCCATTTGGTGGCATTATGCGCAGTATATTGGTAGCCGTGTATGAATTACAGGCTGATGAAGTATATGTTATTGGTCATTATGATTGTGGTATGAGTGCCGTTGATTCAAATGTAATGATTGGTCATATGCTTGAACGTGGAGTAAAACAAGAAACGATAGATGTTATTAATTATGCACGCGTAGATTTAAAAGAATGGTTACGTGGTTTCGGCGATATTAAAACGAGTGTTTTAAAAAGCGTTGATTTAGTAAGAAATCATCCATTAATGCCTGCTGGTGTTCCTGTACACGGTCTTATTATTGATCCTGCAACTGGTAAATTAGATTTAGTAACTGATGGATCTGAAGAAATAAAATAATAAGCTATAGCCTTACCCACAGGACTTTATTGGGTAAGTGCTATAGCTTTTTTTATAGTCATATAAAGATCACCTATTTATATATTCTCGCTGTAATATTGCGTACATATAATGGTCAACCCATTTACCATTAATAAATAATAATTCTCGGAGTAAACCCTCTCTCGTAAATCCTGACTTCTCTAAAACGCGTATAGAGCCCACATTTTGAGGAGCGACATATGCTTCAATACGATGAATATTTAAAGTCGAAAATGCGAATTCCATTACTAAACGTACTGCTTCGGTTACAATGCCTCTTCCAATAAATTTTTCATCCATAGAATATCCGATAAAACCGCTGGAGTATGGCAAGCGTTTTATAGAGTAGAGAGATATATGACCAATCAGTAGACCTGTTTCATTATGGAAGATTCCAAAGGAAAACTCTCTGTTTGTTTGCAAAAGATGCATGCTTTCCATTATTTTCTTGTACTGTGTCTCTTCTGTATAAAATTCATCCCGATGTAACGGTTCGTATGTTGACCAATAAAATTTGTTATCCACTAATAGCTTAGTCAATGCTCTTGCATCGGACAGTGTAAATGTACGCAATGAACATTGTTGCCCAATAAGTTGAACCATTGGACCCTCCTTCTTTCGAAATAGCTTAATTAAGCTTTTCATTTAACTCACCTACATTTCACAGCCAAACTTACTTATCTGTTTTTGATTTTTTCTTTTTTGGCTTTGGCTTTGGCTGTATTTCTATAAATTCAGGTTTTTCACTATCTGCCGCAAGTTCCTTATGATTTTCAAAAACATTGGTAAGCTGAAGACCCCGTTTAGTAATTTGTGTTTCAATTTGCGCAACCGCTTCTTTTAGCACTTGTACTCGTGCATAAAATTTATCGTTGCCAGGAATTAAACACCAATGGGCATTTTCTGTATTTGTTTTAGCAAACATTTCATCTGCCGCTTCCATATATAGATTGAACTTTTCACGATTTCGCCAATCTTCATCTGTTAGTTTCCAAGATTTATATGGATCTGCCGCTCTCTCCATAAAGCGCTTCAACTGCTCATCTGCATCAATATGAACCCAAAACTTAACTATAATATAATCTTCATCCGTTAATTGCTTTTCAAAGTCATTAATTTCGTTATAAGCACGCTTCCATTCATGTTCTTTTGCAAAGCCTTCTATGCGTTCCACTAATACACGACCATACCAGGAACGGTCAAAGATGGCTATCTGACCATGCTGAGGAAGCTTCCGCCAAAAACGGTGCATATAGTGATAACGCTTTTCGTGTGGCTGTGGTGCGGAAATTGGTGAAACGATTAAACCACGTGGATCAATGTGTTCTGTTAATCGCTTTATTGCGCCCCCTTTGCCTGCTGCATCCATACCTTCAAAAACGAAGATGAGACCGATTTTATTGTTGTATAAAAATTGCTGTATATTAAGCATTTTATACTGCAACTCTTTCAATTGCTTTTTGTAGAGCTTCTTATCCAATTTTAATGTAAGATCCAAATCGTTTAGTTTCTTCATTCAACGGCCCCCTCTATTGCGAATCATTATATATATTTTACTTGAAAGTGTTTAGAAATGGTAATTGTTGTTGTGATTTATTTGAATCGTTTGATTATTTTATGTTAATTTAATCTCCCTATAGAACAAAAGTAAAAAACGTGGCCGCACTATATGCTTCCACGTTTTTTATTAGTCTTCTAATGTTGTTAAAATAATTGGTTTGTCTTTTGTTACGATAATCGAATGTTCAATTTGTGCAACTAACGATTTATCCGGAGTAATAAATGTCCAACCATCTCCAGATTCAACAATATGCTCTGCCTTTGCTGAAATGAATGGCTCTACTGCTAAAACCATCCCTTCTTTCATAATCGTTGTATCCCATGCATCATAATAATTTAATACGTGGTTAGGCTCCTCATGCAATGATTTACCTAAACCATGACCTGTTAAGTTCATAATTACCGTTAGGCCATGATCACGCGCTTCACGCTCAACCGCCTTACCAATTTGATTTAATTTTGAACCTGCTTTAACTTTTGTCATTGCACGTTCAAATGCAGATTTTGCTACAGCACAAAGTTTTTCCTTATCTTCATAGCCTTCTCCAACAACAAAGGAAATTCCTGTATCTGCAAAATATCCATCTAAAGAACCTGATACGTCGATATTAACGATATCTCCTTCTTGAATCACTTTATTACCTGGAATACCATGTGCCACTTCATGATTCACCGAAATGCAAGTATAGCCCGGGAAGTCATATTCACCTTTTGGACCTGAAACAGCGCCAGCATCAGCAAACATCCGTCCTGCAATTTCATCCAATTCTTTTGTTGTCACGCCAGGTACTGTCGCAGCTTTCATCGCTTCACGAATTTCAGCACAAATGCGTCCTATTTTTTTAAAAGCCTGGATTTCTTCTTGAGTTGTAACAATCATGTGTAACTTCCTTCCTCTTAAACAATGTCTACCCTTAACTATAACATACTTAAAATCGGTTGTAAGTGTTCATTGTTTTTTTAAATGATGTGTTTAAATACAGGAATTATGTGCAAAAATGATTTATAGATTAATGTACATTGATAAAAAAACAAACTAGATTTGAAGTGTGGAAATCCGCACTGCAAACCTAGTTCTATTATAATAATTTAATTTATTGTACTTTTTGCAATAAACGTGGTGCAGACGTGAATAATAGGACGGCAATAATGGCTGTAATAATTGTTGCTGGCAGCATATAGGAACCGTTGTAGAGAATTGAATATGTCCACACATTATCGTCGCCTGCAAATTCCTTAAAGAAGACCACTCCGGCAAGTAAGTGGCAAACAAATCGTAAAGCTCCACCTAATAACGTACCTATTATAATATAGAGTGCCATCTTTGTTTTATGAAGTGACTGTGTTGCTTGCAGTAAAGGCTTTCTTATAACTGCCGCTAAACCTACTACAGTAAAAGCGAGACCATAATCCAGAATTGCCTGAAGCCAGTGAACAATATACGCGCCAAACATCATTTGCATTATGCCGATCAGTAGACCTGTTGCAAGACCTGCTGTTACTCCCCAACGAATTGCCATTAAAATAATAGGAACCATTACAAAGCTGATCGAACCACCTTGCGCCCACATTTTAAATGATATTTGATCCAACACCAGTCCGACGGCAGCGAAAATCGCTATTTCCACCATCATAAGTAATCTTTTTTTGTCCATAACAATGCTCCTTTCTTTTTTCCGATGTAACAGAAGTGAAGAAGGAATAGAAATTCATCTGCAAAAATAAAAAACGATAATCAGGACAAAAGCCTGACTATCGTTTGAACAGTCGGATTCTATCCACATCCCTACGCAAGTACTAACTTACAGGTTCAAAGAGTCAGTGCAATCACGTGCACAATCTCAGCCGACTTACTCGGCTCCCCTTGTGGTACATCTAAATAATTATTGTTTGAACAAACTTATTGTATCGAATAATTTTCCAACTTTCAACAAACGATTTTTTTGAAACTAAATTCCAGACAGAAGCGTATACAAACAAAGGAGTGAATGAAATGAATCAATCAAAAGGTTTGAGTGCTTTAAGCTATTTAAGCTTTTATTTTGCACCATCTATCTTGCCATTTATTATATATATAGTTTCAAAAGATGATTTTGTAAGGGCGCACTCCAAAAAGGCTTTTATAACACAGTTTATCCCGATTGCTTTTGGCATTTTGTATATTATTTATTTTTTCGTTTCACTTTTTTTAACGCATGAAACGTTGACTATGCAGGATTTCTTTGTCAGTTCACATTTTATTGCCATTGTAGTTTTAGTTATTATGTTTTCAATAGTAGGGATTTGGAATTTAGTGAAAGCTATTAAAGTTCTACGTTAATGTTTATGAAAGCTTCATAATTGGGTATATTTCTTATACGAAATGATATTCGTTAAGGAGTGAACACTTATGAAAATTAACAAACTTGTTAAAACAGCAATTAAGTATGGTCCAATACTTTATCCAATTATAAAGAAAATGATGGATAAAAAATCTACTCCACAACCCGTAACTACTACACGCCGAGCTACAAAACGCTAACGTAAAAAGACATTTCACCCTATCATTCGAGTGAAATGTCTTTTTTCGAAAAATTTTATTTAATAATAATTTCCGTTTTACTATAGCCTTCTTTTAACTTTTGTACTTGTAAAATGGCCGGCATAGCTGCTTTAAGTTCGGCAACATGTGAAATTACCCCAATTAGTCGTCCTGTCTGCTGTAGGTCGATTAAAATATCGATAGCTCGGCGCAACGCCTCTTCATCCAATGTACCGAAGCCTTCATCGATGAACATCGTATCAATATGCACACTGCCTTGAACACTTTGGATAACATCCGCCATTCCTAATGCTAACGAAAGTGATGCATTGAACTTCTCACCGCCGGACAATGTTTTTACATCGCGTGTTTGCCCTGTATTACTATCATATACATCAATACTTAACCCGCTTTGAGCATTTCCTTCCTTGCGACCCGTTGACTTTAAAAAGTATTGACCATTTGATAACACTCGAAGTCTCTCATTTGCGGCATGTGTTACTTTTTCTAAATAGCCTATTTGCGCAAATCGCTCAAAAGAAATTTTCGCTTCATTTTGTCCACGAATCAAATCATAAACATGTTCAACTTGCATTAATTTTTCTTTATATTCTTCTATTTGTCGAGCTGATTTTTCAAGCTTCTCTAAAGTTTCCCCACACTGTAATGTGTAAGATTGAACTAACTTCATTTCTGAATATTGTGCTTCTACTTGCTCTGTAAGAAGCGTAATTTGTTGCTCGAAAGCTTTTAAATCCACCAATTCTTTTCCCTCCAGCATTTGTTGTTCTTCTGCAATTTGCACTGTTAAAGTATGAAAACTTTGCTTATAGTTATCTAAAGTTTCCTGAATTTGCTGTTGAACATGTAGTGGAAGTAGTGCTTGCTTATATGCTTCTAAATGGAAGCCTTCTTGTATGAGTACATACTCAAATGAAGCTTGCGCTATTTCATTTTCCTGTTGTTTTTCAGTTAAATTGTTCAATGCATGATGGTAATTAACTTCACAAGACTTTTCTTCTAATTGGATATTTTGCAATGCTTCCAACGCTTTTTGTATTGTATTTTTCAAATGATGATACTTTTGCTGAAGGCTTGTCAATGCTTCTGTAACTTGTTGAACCGTAGAAAATTGCGGCAGTAAAGACTTTTCACTTTGCTCAAGCTTTCCCTTCTCTTGTGCATATTGTTGATCAATTTCCGATACATATTGCTGCCCTTTTTCAATCCGACCTTGAAGCACTTCTTTGTTTTCCAATAGCTGTTCCAACTTTTTCTTTTCCATTACTAGTTGCGCTTGTTGCTGTTTTTGTATCGATAATTGATTCGTCAATATAGATAGTTTCTGCTCGTATTCGTCAAGAGATGAAGGGGCAATTTCCAGCTGTTGAAGTATCAACTGTTTTTCATTTAATGCCGCTTGTTCTAACTCCAATTTCGAACTTACTTGATAAAAGTTCTGCAGTGCATTGTCACTTTCACGGCGCAATACGGTCAATTCATTATCGTCGACATCCATTGCTTCACTGCTATGGATCGCTGGATGCTCTGTGCTTCCGCATACAGGACACGCCTCCCCGTGCTTAAGTGACGTAGCGAGAAATGCTGCCTGATTGCTGCGAATCTGTTGTTCCAGCTTCTTAAATTTATCCTGGGCATCATTTGCAATTTGCTGTTTTTCAGCCAGTGTTTTCGTTAATGCCGCTACGCTAGATTGGAACTTTAAAGTTTCTTTCGCAAGCTCAATTTTCTTAGTCAACATTGCTTGAGCTTCAAACGTTTCCTGATACGAAGCCACTTTTTCTTCCAAGCCATTTATAATTGTACGCTGCTCCTGTTGCTGTTCTTTTAATGCAATATCTTCTTTTTGAAGCTTTTCAAATAATTGTTTTGCGTTATTTTGGTTTTCCTCTATTTTTAAAACGGATTTACGCTGGTCATCTATCGATTGATAAATCGGTAAGAGCTGTTCTAACTGTGAAATAGTTTTTGGATACTCATCCAATAAAGGTTCATGTTGCTTTTGTTCTTCATAATATTTCAATGCATTTTGAAGCTGTAACTGTACCTGTTCAAAATCCTTTTTTGCTCGCTGTAATGCTACTTCTGCTTTTTCAAGCTGAAGCTTCACTTTCTCATGTTCACGCTCTATAGGTTCGATATGTGTTGCTTTTTTTGCAAGCTCGAGACGGTGTTTCTCGTTTTCCATAGTTTGTTCCTGCTGCAGAAGCTCTGCAAGTTTTGTTTTTCTTAATAAATATTTCTCAATACGCTCATTTAATAGCTTTTGTTCACTATACGTTTCATTTAATTGCTGTAATTGTAATTTGGATTTCTCATATTTCGTTTTTAATGTTCTGCAATGTTCTTCATAATATTGCTGTTCCAATAGTAAGGCTTGCTTTACTTGATATAGATTTATCACATCTTGATTTACCGCTGAAAATAGCTGTGACTCTCTATTAGGTAGGCGCGATAGAATTTCATGAATGGTATTGTCTTGATGCATGATTGATTGATCATATAGCTTTTCGGCAGACTTTTTTTTCTCACGCAAAAGCTCGACCATTTTTGTAAATCGTTCTGTTTTGAATATTTTACGGAAGATTTCTTCTTTATGTTTCGATTCGGATGTCAATAATTTCTGAAATTCTCCTTGTGGGAGCATCACAATCTGATTGAATTGAGATTGGGTTAAGCCAATCAGCTCTTCTATTTTCGCTTGAATTAGCTTTACTTGAAACTTTTCTACAGCCGGAACTTCAACGCCCCCAGTAATTTCAAAAAACTCCCGTTTCGCACTCGACCCGTTATGACCAAATTTTCGCCAAATCCGATATAAACGTCCGCGCACTTCAAATTCAAGCTCGACTTCAGTATCAATCGTCTCATCTGCAAAATCACTACGTAAAAAAAGAGACTTTTCACGGTCTTCCCCACTGCCTGAATCATAAAGGGCAAATGTTATCGCATCAAAAATAGTCGTTTTTCCCGCACCAGTAGCCCCTGAAACGACAAATATTCCATGCTCATGAAGTTTCGTAAAGTCGATAACTTCCTTTGTTTGATATGGTCCAAATGCTGTCATCGATAATTTAATAGGCTTCATCGTTACAGCACCTCCTGTAATTCTCGTTCATTATCGATCAGCTGCTGAAGAATGTCTGTATAAATTGCTTTAGTTTCCTCACTCAGAGGCTTACCAGTCATTTCTGTGTAAAACAGCTCAAACAATTCCGAATCATTCATTTGTACACGATTTAAAGTATCCGCCTGCTGCTCAAGCTTTTCATAAACGACCGTTCTTTCAATATGCAAAGCATTCGGATAAACAGTACGAACTAGTTCAGCAGCCCCTTTAACAAAACTTTCATCCTGCAACTTTACGAAAACGTAATCATCATTTTTATCATGTTGTAAAATATCATCAAGCAGTCCTGTAACAATGCGCATATCCCGAATCGGCGTCAGCAACTTTTTTTCCACAGCTACGGAGCCATCTTCTTTCAGGTCAACTATTAAAAAGCCTTTTTTATGTGTTACTTCAGATTCGGAGTATTTTAGTGGTGATCCTGCATACTGTATTTTTTCATTTGCCACAAAATGCGCCTGATGTAAATGTCCCAGCGCTGTATAGCAAAATGGTTCAAACAATGCCGAGTCAATGCACTCTGTACCACCTATCGTCAATTTACGTTCTGAATCACTTGTATTTTGTTCGGGCATCCCATCTTTTGTAACAAAGGCATGTCCAACAATAATGTTGCGTTTTTCCGGATCAACTGTTAACTTAATTTCTTCAATAATCCGTGCCATTGCCCCCTCATGGGTCGTAATCGATTCATCGCCAAAAACATTTCGTACAATTGAAGGCTCTGCAAAGGGAACTAAATAAAAATGTACTTCCCCATACTCGTCATGCATAATAACCGGTTCAAAGTAACTTTCCAGGTGACCGACAATATGCAAGCCACTTGCTTTCATTAAATCACTACCAAAGTTTAAACGTGTAGCGCTATCATGATTTCCAGCAATTGCGACAATCGGTGTTTTTTCATCAATTAATATTTGTTTAAAAGTTTTATTTAAAAGCTGAATTGCATCAGTAGGTGGTACTGATCGGTCATATAAATCTCCCGCTATAATGACTACGTCTGGCTTTTCTGTTCTTATTTCCTCGATAAACTGTTCGATTACATATTGCTGATCTTCCGTCATCGATACACCTTGTACAAGCTTTCCTAAATGCCAATCTGCTGTATGAAATATCTTCATGAATAACGCCTCCTATCTTATTACTATAAGTGTACATGACTAAAATTAAAAAAACCACACTATACGAACGAATATTCGTATAGTGTGGTTATAATTATTATTAATAATTTGCTGTCATTTTTCCAGCTGAAATTTCTTCCATATAGTGACACGCAGCTTCATGTGTATCTTTCATAATGGCAGATGTACGTAAAACTGGCTCTTCCGTACGGCATTTATCTGTCGCAAATGGACAGCGTGTATGGAAGCGGCAACCTTGTGGCGGATCAATTGGTGACGGTACATCACCTTTCAATACGATTCGACTTTTCACTGCATCCGGATCTGGTACAGGAATTGCCGATAAAAGCGCTTTCGTATATGGATGTTGAGGGTTTTCAAACAAACTGTTTTTATCTGCAATCTCAACAATTTTTCCTAAGTACATTACGATAATACGGTCAGAAATATGACGTACTACCCCTAAGTCATGAGAGATGAATAAGTATGTTAATCCATATTCATCCTGTAATTCTTCTAATAAGTTCAATACTTGCGCTTGAATTGAAACGTCAAGTGCAGATACCGCTTCATCACAAATAATTAGCTTTGGGTCAACTGATAATGCACGGGCAATACCGATACGCTGACGTTGCCCCCCAGAGAATTCGTGGGGATAGCGGTCTGCTTGATATGGACGTAATCCAACCGTTTCAAGAAGTTGTTCAATCCGTGCACGGCGCTGGTCCGGCGGTAATACGTTTTGAATATGCATCGCTTCATTTAGGACGCTTGCAACCGTTTGACGTGGATTAATTGAAGCGTATGGATCTTGGAAAATGATTTGTAAATCCTTACGGAATTTACGCATTTCACCTTTAGGGATTTTTGTAATATCTGTCCCTTGGAATACAACAGATCCATCTGTCGGCTCTTCCAAACGTAAAATTGCTCTACCTGTTGTAGATTTACCGCAACCAGATTCCCCTACGATACTTACAGTTTCCCCTTCATAAATCGTAAATGAAATATCATCTACTGCCTTTACGTGGTTGACGGTACGGCCTAAAAAACCACCTTTAATTGGGAAGTATTGCTTTAATCCCTCAACCTTTAACAGTTCTTTTTTCGCCATATAGCGTCACCTCCGATTCTCCATCCCACTCTTCTGAGTACATCCAGCAACGGATTTGCTCCGAATTGTCTGCTCCGGTACTCAACAACTCCGGCTGTTTTTTATGGCAAAGCTCTGTCGCCGCTGGACAACGAGGAGCAAAACGACAACCGACCGGCATTTCATGTGGGCTCGGTACCATTCCTTTTATCGGAATAAGTTTTTCCTGGTCCACATCATGACGTGGTAATGAATTTAGTAAGCCTAATGTATATGGATGCTTAGGGTTTTTAAATAATGTGCGGACATCTGAATATTCCACTACTTGCCCAGCATACATAACCGCAACATAATCGCATGTCTCAGCCACTACCCCTAAATCATGGGTAATCATAATTACAGACATCCCTAAACGATTTTGTAAATCTTTAATCAGCTCTAAAATTTGCGCTTGAATTGTTACATCGAGCGCTGTTGTTGGCTCATCCGCAATTAAAATTTCAGGATCGCATGCTAATGCCATTGCAATCATTACACGCTGGCGCATTCCGCCCGATAATTCATGTGGATATTGTTTTACGCGCTTTTCAGGTGATGGTATACCAACCAGCTTCAACATTTCCACTGACTGAGTCATCGCTTCTTTATTACCTAGCTTTTTATGGATTTTGATTGTTTCACTAATTTGTTGTCCCACTGTATAAACTGGATTTAACGATGTCATAGGTTCCTGGAAAATCATCGAGATCTGATTCCCACGAATTTCACGCATTTCTTTTTCCGACAGCTTCAATAAGTCTTTTCCTTTGAAAAGTACTTCACCGCCCTTAGTTTTACCATTTGATGCTAGTAAACGTAAAATCGAAAGGGATGTAATACTTTTCCCGGAACCAGATTCCCCTACAATCCCAATAGTTTTCCCTTTTGGAACAGTAAAGCTTACACCATCAACCGCACGAACTTCTCCAGCGTCCGTACCAAATGATGTTTGTAGATTATTTACAACTAAAATACTTTCCATTTCATTCATATGCCACACCTCTTTTCGTTTATTAGTTTAAGTCAATTCGTTTGTTCAAGAATTTATATGAAATATCCACTAACAGGTTTACAATTACGAATAAAAGTGAAATTACGAGTACAGTCCCTTGAACGATTGGGAAATCCCTTTGCCTAATTGCATCTATTGTTAAACGGCCCATACCATTAATAGCGAAAATTGTTTCTGTTAACACTGCTCCACCTAGGAATCCACCAAACTCTAATCCAATAATTGTTACGACTGGAATAAGTGCATTTTTAAGTGCATGACGGTAAATCACGATTCGTTCGGATACCCCTTTTGCACGAGCAGTACGAATATAATCTTGTCCAATAACTTCAAGCATTGATGAACGAGTCATACGTGCAATAATTGCGGCGCCACCTGTACCGAGTGTAATAACCGGTAGAATAATTTGTCGCCATGAGTCACCCCATCCGGATGGTCTCATTTTCAGAATTTCCGGTAAATCCCATCCAAATGGTAAATTACCCAATGCAAACCATTGAATTAACAATAATCCTAACCAGAAATTTGGCATTGATAAACCAAATAACGCAATAAGCATAATTGAAACGTCAGTTAATGTATAGTGACGTACAGCAGAAATAATACCTGCAATTAAACCTAAAAACACAGCGACTATTGTTGCATAAACAGCTACTTCCACCGTAATCCAAAATCTCGCCTGTATTTCATCCATTACAGGGCGACCACTACGAATTGAATTACCTAAATCGCCTTGCAGTGCATTCCCTAAAAATCGACCATACTGTACATATGCAGGGTCATTTAACCCTAATTTTTCTCGTATATTTTCTACCGTTTGTTCAGATGCACCTTCCCCTGCCATTACTTGAGCAGGATCACCAGGAATTAGGAACATCAATGAGAATACTAAAATAGAAACCCCTAACAATACGGGAATCGTTTGTAATAAACGACGGATAATATATTTAGTCATTTACTGTTCCACCTCCTATTGTTTCATCTTTGGATCAAGTGCATCACGTAACCCATCACCAAAAATATTAAATGCCAATACTACGACAACAATCATCATGCCAGGAATTAAAACCATATGTCCTGCATTATGCATATACGTACGGCCATCACTCAACATCGCTCCCCATTCCGCTGCTGGCGGCTGAGCGCCTAAACCTAAAAATGCTAAACCGGAGGCTGTTAAAATTGCCGTTGCAATACGCATAGTTGCTTGAACGATAATTGGTGACATAATATTCGGTAAAATATGTCTAAAGATAATTCGTATATCCGATGCCCCGAGTGCTCTTACTGCATCAATATATTCGAGGTTTTTTACTTGTAACGTTGAACCACGTACGATACGTGCGAATGCGGGGATGGAGAATATACCGACCGCAATAATAACGTTTATTAAGCTACCGCCTAATACAGAAACGATTGCTAAAGCTAGTAATATACCAGGAAACGCCAACAGGATATCCATAAGACGCATAGTTATCGTATCAATTGCACCGCCATAATATCCGGATACAATCCCTAATACTACCCCAATTACACCTCCAATAAATACTGATAAAAATCCAACTGTTAATGTTAGCTTTGTTCCATTAACAATACGTGAGAAAATATCACGACCGAAGTTATCTGTACCAAACCAATGTTCCTTTGAAGGTGGCTGAAGTTTGTTTAAAATATTTTGTGCATTCGGATCGGTCTTAACTAAAAATGGACCCAATATCCCTACTAAAATGATAAAAAGAATTACTATTCCACCAACAACAGCTGCTTTGTTTTTTAATAAACGCTTCATAAACGTTTTAAAAGCTTCCGAACGTGGATTACTTTTTTTCATTGTAGAAGGATTTTTCTCTGTTTGTACCGTACTCAATATAAATCATCCTTTCAAATTTTTAATTCCTTCTATAAATTCTAAATAGTTAGTATAAATAATAGTATATAGAGTAAAAAGTATACATTTCAACATAATAATGTTTTATTAAAATTCTGAATATTTTATTATTTTTATATTTTTTAATAATTTGATTATACTAACATAGTATACTATTTTAATGCAAATTATGACTTACTCTTACAGCCATAAGCACTATAACAATTTACCGAATAATTAATAATTATTATAAAATACTATATCATGTCCTGATTTTCTACTTTAACTATTTTTTATCTTTTTTGGATATTGATGCTTTGTACTCATATGTGCTATTCTATTTAAAGAAATTACATTTTTGTAATATTCTAAAATAATATTAAATGGGGGGACTTCCAACATGTCATTTTCTAAAAAGTCGCTTTGGATGCTACTTCTTACATTTACACTTGCTCTTGTGTTAGCTGCATGTGCTGGTGGAGATGATTCAGAAGATACATCAAAAAGCGAGGACACTGGAACTGAAACAAATACAGACTCTGGTACTACAGATGAAGCTGCGGCTGGCGGTGACTTAATTATCGCTGAGTTATCAGATGCGAGTTCATTAGATCCACATGGTTCAAATGACGTACCATCATCTAACGTACAATCAAACCTTTACGAAACTTTAGTAAATCGTGACGCAAACGGGGAATTAGTTCCTGGTTTAGCAGATTCTTGGAATCAAGTTGACGATTTAACTTGGGAATTTAAGCTTAAGCAAGGTGTTACTTTCCATGACGGTGAAGCATTTAACGCAGAAGCTGTAAAAGCTTCATTCGATCGTTTATTAGATCCTGAAGTTGGATCTCCACGTGCTTTCTTATTCGAAATGGTAACAGAAGTAAAAGTAGTAGATGAATCTACTGTTCAATTTATAACTGAATACCCATTCTCACCATTACTTGCCCACTTAACGCATAATGGTGGTAGTATTATTTCACCTAAATCGATTGAAGAAGATTACGCTGCAATGGAAGCTGATTCATCAGTTAAAGCTGGTTCTGTAATCGGAACAAACCCGGTTGGTACTGGTCCATTCAAATTTGAGAGCTGGACTCCTGGTACTGAAATTAAATTAGTTAAGTTCGCAGAATACGCTGGCACTCCAGTACACATTGATTCTGTAACATTTAAAGTAGTACCAGAAAGTGCTACTCGTGTTGCGGAAATACAATCAGGTTATGCACACATTATTGGTGCAGTTGAGCCTGGTCAAGTAGCAAATGTTAATAGTTTTGATGGCGCTTCTGTATTGGAAACAGCTTCTTCATCTTTAACATACCTTGGTTTCAATACTGAAAAAGAACCTTTCAACGATCCAAAAGTACGTCAAGCAATTTCTAAAGCAATTGATCGCCCGACTTTAATTGAAGGTATTTATGAAGGCTATGGTATTCCTGCGATTTCACCTTTAGCTCCTGGTATTTTCGGATACACAGAAGATGTGACTTCTATGGCTTATAACATGGACGAAGCTAAAGCATTACTTGAAGAAGCAGGCTATGCGGACGGCTTTAAAACGACAATTTGGACGAATGATAACCCTGCTCGTCAACAAGTTGCAATTGTTTTACAAGAAAACTTGAAGCAATTAAACATTCAAGCTGAAATCGAAGTAATGGAATTCGGTTCATACTTGGAAAAAACAGCTGCTGGTGAGCATGACATGTTCATTTTAGGCTGGTCTAACCCTACTGGTGATGCGGATTACGGTCTATATGCATTATTCCACTCTTCACAACATGGTGACCCAGGTAACCGTTCATTCTACTCAAGCGATAAAGTGGATGAGTTATTAGAAAAAGGTCGTCGCGAAGCAGACCCAGCTGCACGTGAAGCAATTTATAAAGAAGCATTACAATTAATTTCTGACGAATCTCCAATGGCATTCGTATTACACCCATATACTTTAACAGGTGTATCGGATAAAGTTTCTGGCTTCAACGTAGGTACAGACAGTATCTATCAATTACGTGAAGTTAAAATTAGCGAGTAATTGATACTAAAAAAGCATTCCTACAAGATTTTCTTGTTGGAATGCTTTTTATTTATACATATATAGGTTTTGGTTTATCCGGATGATGCTGAGCCATAAAATCTTCTTCCTCTACAGCTAATTCATTTTGCTGCATCTGCAACATTTCTTCAAATGTTTTCGGGTTTGGCTCAGGCATTGTTTCTATTGATAACGAAAGAAAATCATTTCCGCTATATTTCTTTAGCATTTCATTAGCCATAATACGATAGCCAAGCTGGTTCGGATGAATATCTTGAATGCTTGGTAAATAATCCGCTTGCCCTAAATTAAAAGCTTCAAACACATCAACAAAAACATGCCCCGCCTGCTCGGTCTCCTGCTTTAATATTTTATTTAATAACTTTACTGCTTTTTCTGCACCTTGTTTTTGCTCCTCATGAAGGCTTACATAAGGAAAATAATAACCTAGTACATAAATTTCAGCGTTCGGTGCTTTTTCTTTAGATAATGAAAGGAGTTCCTTCATTTGAATCCGCACTTCATTTAATGCAAAGTCCGCACTGAGCTGGGAAAAGGCAATAGTACCTTGTTCCGGATTATGCTCTATAAGAGGGAGTAAATTATTGGCCCCCGCAGAAATAGTAATCAATGTCGCCTCATTTAGTAACTGTGCTGCTTCATCAGATTGAACTGTTTCAATGACATTTTGAACACGATACCCCGGAAAAGTAAGCTCTTTTGAAAAATGAGCAAGTTTTCCATTGCGCATGAGCTGTAAAGCAATAAAATCCGTATAACCTGCATCAATCTCACTGTATGGCGTTTGTCCTGCTGCTAATGAATCTCCAAGCGCTATATACACTTCCCGTTCATCGGCGAATGTTGCAGTTGGAAATAAGACGACACAAAAAATAATGCTAAGTATTATTTTCCGCATTTACTCACCCCACTTCTATAATTAGAATGCCCAGTTTCCTTTTCTGAAGATCGGTTCTTTTGAGCCATCCGCTAAAATACCGTCTATATCCATTTCAGCGCTTCCGATCATAAAATCTTCATGTGTAATCGATGTATTAATACCTAACGATTCTAGCTGACCTTTTTCTAGTTCCTTGCCACCTTCATAACAAGTCGGATATGCTTCACCAATCGCTAAATGATTTGATGCATTTTCATCAAATAATGTGTTGTAATATAAAATATTAGATGCCGAAATTGGTGATTCATGCGGTACTAATGCGACTTCACCTAAATAAGTTGAACCCTCATCTGAAGCGATAAGCTGCTGCAGTAATTTCTCACCTACTTTTGCCTCAGCGCTCACAATTTTTCCTTTTTCAAAAGTAAGCTTAAATTCATCAATAATATTTCCTTTATATACAAGTGGTTTTGTATTAGATACGCATCCATCTACACCATACTTTGCAGGTAATGTAAATACTTCTTCTGTCGGCATATTCGCAATAAATGTTGTACCGCTCGGAGATTGACTACTACCGCTTTTCCATAAATGCTTTTCAGGTAATTCAATTGTTAAGTCTGTACCTGGTGCCACGTAGTGTAATTTTGCATATTTCTTAGCATTAAGCTGAGCTGCACGTGCATGTAAAGTTTCAATATGATTTTTCCAGTTTTCAACCGCATTACCTTCACCGATACGCACCGTTTTAAAGATTGCTTCCCATAATGCCGGTACTTGTTCTTGCTCAGCTAAATCAGGGAAGACTTTAGCCGCCCATTTTGGAGAAGGGACTGCAATAATTGACCATGCGATATCATCATTCATTACCGCTTTACGATAATTTACAAGCGCTGCACCTGCTGCCTTCTGCTGAGCACCTATTTTCTCGGAATCAATGCCCGCCAGTAAATCAGGATTTTCCGCATCAATCCAAAGAAGTGCGCCTTTACGCTCGATTAATTCTTCGCGTTGTGCAACGACCCATTTTGGAAAATTGGCTGTTTCTTCTACAGTAACATTTTCATAATAGGCACGTTCAAAGCTTGCATCTGTTAAATTTACATGGACACGACTTGCGCCTGCCTCATACGCTTTTTTTACCACAATCCGTGTAAAATCCAACGTATCTGTTGAAGTATTAATTAATAAGTATTGTCCTTTTTGAACATTTACTCCGATACGAACAGCTAAATCTGCATATTGCTCTAACTTCTCTTGGAATGTCATCAATTGTTATTTCTCCTTTTTCTTACTGAAAGTCATGCCTTTTTTATTAGATTTTGGTTGATAAGGCTTTTTCTCTGTTGCTTTCTTTACTGGTGGAGCCGCTTTTGACGAAACTGTTTTGGCATTCCCCTCCATAAGCTGCCCTTGAGTCCAAACTTTTTGAACACCTTTTAATGAAAGATCACGCAACCATTTTTTGAAAGTCTTTTCATCTTTATAAGATAATAATGTTAATACTTCTCCGTCTGCTCCTGCACGTCCTGTACGTCCCGAACGATGTGTGTACTGCTCAATTGTACGAGGAACATCGACATGAATAACATGTGTTAAACCTGAAATATCTAAACCTCGCGCTGCAATATCTGTTGCAATTAAAATACGCGCTTCCCCTTTTCTGAAAGCATCCAACGCTTTTTTACGTTCATCTTTTTTCATATCTGAATGTAGTGCTACGATTGGTGCATCGCGGTACTCCAACTTGTTTTGTTTCATTAGTACTTGGTCAATATTATTAACGAATGCCAAACCGCGCAATCCTTCAATATTTGCAAGACGACGAAGCATCTCTGTTTTATCTCGTTCCTCTACTTTTACAAAGGAGTGTTCTACTTTACCGAACTTCACCATATCTTCAGGCTTAATCTCAATGCTGATTGGCTCGAACATTAAACGTTCTGCTACAAGCTTTATTTCTTCTGTAATCGTTGCAGATACTACAACGACTTGACGACCGAATGCGGCATTTTCAATAAATGATTTTACAACTACTCGGTATTCGCGACTTAGTAACTGATCGCATTCATCCAAAACAATTGTTTCTATTTCTCTAAGCTTTAGTTTCCCTTGGCGAGCCAATTCATTTAAGCGACCTGGTGTTCCGACAACAATCGTTGGCTTTTTCTTTAATTTTTCGATTTGGCGTGCCGAGTTCGCACCACCGATTAGTTGCTGCACAGTAATATCCGTTCCTACTGTCCAATCACGGATAACTTCAACAATTTGCATTGCAAGCTCTTGTGACGGTGCAACGATTAATGCTTGGGTCTGTTTCTTTTTACCGTCTACTTTATTTAGAATCGGTAATGTGTAGGCTAATGTTTTTCCTGAGCCGGTCGGGGATTCTGCTACGATATCTTTCCCTTCAACCATCGCTGGAATCATTTCATCCTGAATTTTCATTGTCGTTTCAAACGACCATTTATTTTGAAGTGTTTCATTTAATAAACTAATTGCTGACATATTGTTTTACCACCTTTTATTCGTTGGCTTTAGTGTACCATATTCCGCAATTAATGCGTAAAATTTGGCGGAGTGTCCTTTGGTTGTTTACAGCAAAAAAAGTAAGGTTTGTGTCAAATTAAAACGTTTTGAATTTTTTGTAGTAGAGTGCAAATAAAAAAAACTATTTCAGTAAGCTTTCCTTTAGAAACTTGAGGCAAAAAAATTTGCAAAGTTTTCTAATATAATCTGAAATCATCTAATATATTTTTATTTATGCTAATAAAGTTGCGATTTTCTAATATATCCTTTCGCTGTGCTAAAAAGGTTCAGCTTGTTCTAAAATCATCTTTCTGACATTATTGTTCTAATAAAAACAACAAAAAAAGCATGCTGGAAACTTCCTCCTAGCATGCTAAATTTCTATACTCTTTCTATAATTAAAGCAATTCCTTGTCCGCCACCGATACAAAGACTGGCAACCGCATACTTCCCATTACGTCGTTGCAGTTCGTAAGCAGCGGATAAGATGATTCTTGTTCCACTTGCACCAACCGGATGACCAAGTGCGATTGCACCACCGTTTACATTCGTTTTCTCACGGTCCAGACCAAGTTCCTTTTCCACTGCAATATATTGAGCTGCAAAAGCTTCATTTATTTCAACTAAATCCATGTCTTCAATTGTTAAATTTGCACGCTCCAATGCTTGACGAATTGCCGGAGCCGGGCCGATTCCCATAATCGTCGGATCAACGCCTGCTATTCCCCATGATACAATGCGGGCTAACGGCTTTAACCCTTGTCCCTTTACAAAATCTTCGCTTGCGACAACGATAGATGCTGCCCCGTCGTTAATGCCGGAAGCATTCGCAGCAGTTACGGACCCGTCCTTTTTGAATGCCGGGCGTAATTTAGCCAAGCTTTCCATCGTGCCGCCTTCTTTAATATGTTCATCCTGCTCTATTAAAATTTCGCCTTTTCTTGTAGCTACTGCAACAGGCACGATCTCTTTTGCAAACGTACCGTTCTCGCGTGCTTTTGCCGCACGTTCGTTTGATAGAAGTGCAAAGGCATCTTGCTCCTCGCGGGAAATCGTATATTGTTCAGCAAGTTTCTCTGCCGTCAAGCCCATTCCTGAGCCCGTATACTGGTCAGTTAATGTTGCTTGAAGCATATCTGTAAACTCCAGGTTGCCTAGTTTCGAACTGCTAAAGCGTTGTTCAAAATTGGAATACGGTGATTGGGACATGTTTTCTGCTCCCCCAGCAAGTACTACATTTCCTTCACCTAGTTGAATCATTTGAGCAGCCGATACGACCGATTGCATACCAGATCCGCAAAGACGGTTTAACGTTAATGCTGGCACTTCCTTTGGTACACCTGTATAAAGACCGATATGACGGGCTAAATATGCCGAGTTGGCACCTGTTGTAATTACACCCCCGTAAATTACATGATCGACTTGCTCAGGCTGTACGTTTGCCCGCTTTAACGCTTCCACTGCTGTTTTTGTGCCAAGCTGTACTGCATCTGTTGTTGCAAAAGAACCTCCGAAAGCTGTAAATGCTGTACGGGCCCCGTCTACGATATATACGTTTTTCATTATTCCATCCCCTTAGTCTATCTATTTTAATATTTGCTTTGCAATAATTCCCTTCATAATTTCCGTCGTACCAGCATAAATCGCCGCTACGGGAATATCTCGGTAACGTCTCGCAATTTCATATTCTTCCATATAGCCATATCCTCCATGTAACTGTAGGCAATCAGCTACAACTCGTTTAGCCATTTCACTAATCCACCATTTCGCCATGGATACTTCCTTCACAATATCTTTACCAGCAATATGTTTTTCAATTAAACTGTCGACATATGTACGCCCTAGCTCAATTTCCGTCGCCATTTCCGCTAATTTAAATTGTGTGTTTTGGAAATCTGCAATACGACTCCCGAATGCTTTACGTTCTTTCACATAATCTACCGTCAGCTGTAAACAACATTCAGCTTCGATTTGAGTTTCAATGGCTACAATTAAACGTTCCTGCTGCAGTTTTTCCATTAAATAATAGAAGCCTCGGTTTTCTTCTCCCAATAAGTTTTCTGCCGGTACACGCACATCTTCAAAAATAAGCTCTCCTGTATCTGCACTGTGCATTCCGATTTTATCGAGTTTTTTCCCACGTTTAAAACCAGGTGTACCATTTTCCACAATAAGCAGACTAACCCCTTTATATGCCGGACTTGCCTGCGGATCAGTTTTACAAACGACAACAACATAATCTGCATGAATGCCATTCGTAATAAACGTTTTTTCACCATTTAAAATATAAAAATCGTCATCTTTTTTCGCCGTCGTTTGTATCCCCGCGAGATCAGAGCCTGCACCCGGTTCTGTCATTGCGATAGCCGAAATGTACTCACCTGTTACGCTTTTAGGAAGCCACTTTTCTTTTTGCGAAGTTGTTCCGTATGCTTCAATATAAGGTGTCACAATATCGGAATGAAGCGAAATCCCGCTTGCTAACCCTGCACCAACACGTTCAAGTTCCTCCGTTAATATAGCAGAATAACCAAAATCCAGTGCAAGCCCCCCATACTCTTCACTGACCATTGGACATAAAAATCCATTCTCCCCAAGCTTCAACCAAAACTCACGTGGGATATCCCGATCCTTTTCCCATTGTTCAAAATAAGGATACGCCTCTTTATCCAGCATTTTGCGTAAAGCTTTTCTAAACATCTCATGTTCTTCTGTGAAAGTACTCATTTAACCCACCCCTTTATTCTTTTCTGAAAATTTATACATTTTAATTTTAACAGTCACTAAAAATGGAAACAATGACTTTTACAGAAATATTATTGCGCTATACAGAAAATATAAGCAACACAAATACTCCAGAAAATTCTATAACATTTGATTCTTTATTTATACCTTCAAATATTTTGAGTAATAAAAATGTTTTATTTATCAATAAATTGACTATTGCTATAATATTGAGGAAATCCTATTAAACACGGTGGTGATTCTTTATGAAATATGCAATTTTGAGCGACTTACATTCGCATTATAAAAATACAAAAAAGGTGTTAAATCATATTCAACAAGTAGCGCCCAATACAGAGATTATTGGCTTAGGGGATTTATTTGAGTGTAAAATCGGCAAGAAAAAAGCAAAAATGGTTCGTCATGCAAAGCTAAAGGACGCGGCGATTATAGATGATAAGTTTATGAGCTTGTTAACATTTCCTTCAATCATCGGTAACCAGGAAGAACGTATTGCACTTGTAACGGGGGATCAACGTTTTCTGCAATATAAAAATGCCCTTGAAATTGAACATGCTACGCTAATTCATGGACATCAAATAGAATGGGATAAAACATTTAATCCAACATTCCCCCATATTGAAACACCGCTACTATTTTTTGGACATAGTCATGAGGCCGCTATATACAACAATGGAAAGAGGCAACCAGTACCATATAATATTCCATTATCAGTTGGACATAAGCGTTATCAGATTAATGTCGGTCCAGTAGTTGAAAATAAGGAATGGTGCTTATACGACAGTCAAGAGATGACTGTTACATTTATGCAGGCACAATAGAGCAATGTAAAATATAAAGAAAACGGGTTATTCAAAGTTAAATTTGAACAACCCGTCGTAAATACATATTATGATCTTACATAAGGAGCTTTTGCATCGATTAGAATTTGCTGTAAGTGATTTAGTTTCCCGATAACAATATTGGATGTTACCGTTAGATCCTCCAAAAGGGTTTCAGCCGCTTGTTTGTCGCCAACTGTGTGTGCCTTTACTGCTTTTTTAGCAATATCATAAACTTTTAGGAAAGGTTCTTCCAATTCAAGGAAGACTTTTTCTTCACCTAATAGTTCTCTCCCTTTACCGTAATACCATTGGCCTAAATTAGAATCACGTGGTGAATCTAATTTTAAATTACTCATTTCTTCAAAACCTAATAGTAAATTATAAATTTTCCAGCGCCATAATAAATGATCCGTTATGGCGATTTCAATAATGTCTTCTTGGGCAAGAATAAGGTTTTTAGAAATGGTCTCCGAACGATATTCATCAATCATTTTACTTAAAGTGTAAATTGCAGCCCCTGTATCAAAAGCAATTTTTTTACTTTGAACGGTACTTTCCGTAATGTTACGGTTGCGATCGGCAATTTCTGAGGCAGATTTTGCTTGATGGCGTGTTGTAGAGGAAATTTCCTCAAAACGTAGCCCTTGTGTTTGCAAAGTTGAGTTTAACTCCGATAACGTTTTCGTAATGTGAATAACATCCGATACACCCACGTGTAATTCATCTGTGGAGCGTTTCGTTAATTCATCAATATTGGCTGTAATATGTAATAACGCTTTAATATCAGTATCAATTGATTGAACAGATCGTTTTGTGTCATCTGCTAATTTACGTACTTCCTCTGCTACTACCGCAAATCCTTTACCTGCTTCCCCTGCTCGAGCCGCTTCAATAGAGGCATTAAGCGCTAATAGATTTGTCTGGTCAGCGATACCTTGAATAAGAGACATAACTTTTGATACGCTATTTACGCGATCAACTAAGTTAGCAACATTTTGACGAACCGCTTGTTGTCCTTCGTCTGTATTTTGCAAAATCGCAGATACCTGTTGTAAAGCTGCTAAATCACTATTCAATTCCGTCAAAGACGCTTGTGTATGGATCGAGATATCCCCTACAGAAGCAGCAATTTCTTCTATACTGGCATCCAACTCCAACATCAAATCACTCACCAATTTCACATCATTGTGCTGCACGTCCTGAAATTGAATGAGCTCTTTTATTTGGTCAAGCTGTGTATTATAAGTAATAATTTCACCTAAACCATTTACAACTGAACCGCCTTGAATTTCGATATAAGTTTCAACTATGATTTGTATGTCCAATGTTACGAGACTATCGTAAGCCAACAATGTATCGAGCATTTTTTGATAATCCCGTCCACATTGTTTGGCAATTAAGGGGATAATCAACTGATTAATTAATGTATAGGCTGAAATCATCCAGTTTGGTAGAACTCCGATTCTTGCGTGTACATAAGCGATTTGTCGACGTTTAAATACGTATTCCAAATCTAGTTCGTCCTGAAACAGGCTGGAAAAATGGCGATCAAAAGTAACCTTTAATCGTTCAACACTCGAATTCTCCAAAATAATTTTAGAAAACTCGGGTATTGCCAGTAACCTATTATAAAAATTATCCAAAATTTCATCGCGATTTTCATTATAGATTTTTTTTAATAGCGTTACTGAATTACGGCGTACATGACTTAGCGCCAAAAAGTCCAATTTCTCTTTCAGTCGTTCATTTGCTCTAATATCGGAATCGGATTGTTGACTAAAATAAATATAATTATCAATTTTACTTCTACCAAACATAGTATAATCCCCTCACTTACGACCTATTTTTTTGTTAAATTCGTAAATTTAATACTATGATTATACTATATCCGTTTATATGTCAGAAGGTTTAAAATTAGTATTTTATATGTCAGGTAACTCCGACTCCATGCCAAACTTTTGGCGGAAACCGCATTTTTTACATAGCTCTTCCATAGCTTCACGACGAGAAAAGCCATCTACTAAGTTTTGTGCACGTTCAGTGCTAATAATGTCCCCAAATTGCTGATTATGGACATTGCCTAAATTGATGACACCTTCCCCATCTAGACAGCAAGGAACGACGGAGCCATCCACTAAAATAGCTGCATGTGTACGCAAGGCATGGCAGAATCCTTTCCCTTCATCCGCTTTTTCAAGCAAGCTTGGCCAGCGGAATTCATGATCTTGGTTTAAATAAATATTTTTTGCTATTTTTAAACCTTTGCCCATTTCTACACGCTCTTGAATCTCAAAATCTAACCCATATTCATTTTCTAATATTTCGAGTGTCTCACGGTTTCTGCGGTTTGCCAGTTCCGAAACATTATTGCGCTGTAAATTCCATAATCGGTAGGAAATAATGACATTATGCTCTCGGACATCTCGCACAAACTCCAAAATATCACTTAAATATTTTTCTCGATTTTCAGAACCTTCATGTCCATCGAAGCTATGAAGAGAAAAATTAATTTGTCTAAGTGCTGGCTTACCTAATAGTTTATCGCGGTTCTTTTTAATTAAAGTTCCATTTGTTGTAATATTGACTTTAAAGCCTTTTTCATGGGCAATATCAAGTAATTGACCAATTCGCGGGTGCAGTAAAGGCTCCCCTTTAACGTGCAAATAAATATATTTTGTATAGCCACTAATTTCGTCAAGAATATGAGCAAATTGCTCTACCTTTATTAACCCTTTTGCTCGCTCTGTAGGTGGACAAAAGCTACAAGCTAAATTGCAAACACTTGTAATTTCGATATATACTTTCTTAAAAGTTTTCAACGCTCGTTCACCATTCCTCTTATTAATTATATCTGCCTTAACCTTCTTACTTATGTTTTTGTACGTCTGCACTCAGAAGTAAAGCAATACATTCCATTGTATCAAACTTCAAACATAAATAGATAGTTGACGTTTTATCTCATAATTCAATTTTCCTCTACAAATGAAAAACTGCCTAGAAAGTATTCACCTTCTAAACAGTTTATAATTTTATCCTCGATTTCGAATGGATAAGCCTTTTAAAAACTTGCGGGCAAAGTTGTCCCCACACTCTTTATAATTTCGGTGACCTGGTTTACGCATAATTGCACCTAGTTCGCCTTTCGAAACCGCGATGCCGCCTTCATCCAGAATATCAAGCATATCCTCGGTTGTAAGCTGGCACGCTACCTTTAGTTTCTTTAAGACCATATTGTTTACATGATCCGCCTTTTCTTGTACTGGTGCTGCTTGTCCTTCTTTTTTAGGCATAGGACCGCGCTTAAACGTAATTAGACCATTGAAAAAGGCCTCTAAATTTTTATTGTTTACCTTCATTTGATCGTAATCAACTGGTACTTCAGCCTCTTTTTCCAAAGACTTCGTTAAAATTTTCGGCATTTCCTCTGGTGTAATCGTTAAGCCGCCTAACTTAAATATTTCAATCATTTCTCTATTTTTCAAATCCAGTGCATAACGTACACGGATTAAAATATCATTATTATCCATAATTGCCTCCATCATGTTTTGCTAACGATTATTATAACAGACAGAGAGGTATGGTTGTTAGCTGGACGAATCATCGTTTCCTGAATAACTGGCGCACATTCCCCTAAATTGGTAAGTAAATTTAAAATTAAGTCATCCTGCTGCCACTTTAATAGAATACCGCTTCTAAGTCGTTTGCTTCGGGCGCAACGTATGCTTTAACACTTTTCCAGAAGCATTCCGTGGCAGTTCCCCTATAAAATCTACTTCGTAAGGTATTTTATATTTTGCCAATTGAGTAGCACAATATTCAAATACTTGTTGCTCAGTCAATTCTTTACCTGGCTTTATCACGACATATGCTTTCGGTACTTCGCCATATACATCATGCGGAACGCCAACGATTGCTGCTTCTAAAATTTCTGGAATCTGATAGAGCACTTCCTCCACTTCAATCGGATAGATATTTTCACCACCGCGAATAATCATATCCTTTTTACGATCCACAATATATAAATAGCCTTCCTCATCAAATCGACCTAAATCCCCTGAATGAAGCCAGCCATTTCGAATTGCGTTCGCTGTTTCCTCCGGTGCAAACAAGTAGCCCTTCATGACTTGCGGTCCCTTCACACAAATTTCCCCTACTTCACCCACAGGTACGATTTCACCATCTGAATTAAGCAATTGAATTTCTGTTCGTGCAAGTGGCTTACCTACTGATCCAATTTTAATAAGTGCCGTTTCATCTAATAATGAGCTTGCTGCAGGTGTATTCTCGGTTTGGCCGTATAAGTTTTGTACTTTTACATTTGGGAATGTATCCTTCAAACGTTTCACTAGTTCATATGGCATCGGAGCTGCTCCATAACAGAACAATCGTAAATGCTCAAAATTATAGGCAGCAAGCTCTGGCTTATTTAATAAAATTGTATACATTGCCGGAACACCGAAGAAAATCGTAGTCTGTGTTTCTACCAGTTTTTTTAAAGTTTTCTCAGGTGAAAATGCCTCATCAATTATAACTGTTCCGCCCTTTAAAATTGTCGGTACAGCAAAAACATGACTGCCTGCACAATGGAATAAAGGTGTGCATATAAACATGCGATCCTTTTCATTCATTTCCATAGACTCCGACCAAATTTCTGCTGTTTCCAATACATTACGGTGACTAAGCATTACACCTTTAGGTTTTCCCGTAGTACCCGATGTGTACATGACAACAGATATCTCTTCTAAATCGAATGTTGGTAGCTCTTCTGTTTCCATTTGTGTGTTAATAATTGCTCGCATTTTTTCTAATGTTAGTACTTCGTCAAATCCAGTCAGAGGAAAATCAAGTGTCCCTTGTAACTTTTCATCATAAATTAATACCTTTGCTTTTGAATGTTTAAAAATATACTCGACTTCAGGTGAAGCCAGCTTCGTATTAACAGGCATAACCGTAAGCCCTGCAAGTTGTACACCGTAATAAATCGCCATAAACAGATTGGAATTAAGCGTAAACTGTGCAACAATATCATCTTTTTTAAAGCCTTTTTTTACAAGGTAATGTGCAATTTTTAATGATTTTTCATAAAGCTCTTTATAAGTCCAGGATTCATCTTGAAACACAATAGCTTCAGCTTCCGGTGTTATTCGAGATTGTTCAAATAATGCTTTTGTAACCGTCATCCCCATCGCTCCTCATAAAAACATGTATTTCTTAAATTTTATCAATTTTTTCTATTTAAATACAGTTTTTCATTCACAAAAAAGAATTGGCTAATTGTAGCTTATTTACTAGAACATAAAAGAAGTGCAATTGGACAAATTAAATATTGAGGAATATAAAAGGATATTTAAGTTAATACTCTTTTTATACTTTTTCAAAAAAATTAACGAGGAGGAAATTTATGCCTACTTTAGAGGTGAAATGTACTGTATCCAACTGTTTTTTCCATGCGGAGGGAAATTTTTGTGGAGCTGAAAAAATAGAAATTAATATGGATAAAACCAGTAAGAATGAGAATACCGAGTTTGCTTCTGATTTCGACCTCCATAAACGAGAGAAAGCGAAAAGCTCAAGCGAAACATGCTGTCAAACATTCATTTCTAAAAAAGATGCATCTAAACACTCCTAAGATTTTTGGAAGCTGTCAACTAGACAGCTTCCTTTCTTAAGTGTTAATGAGGAGAATTACGATCTACCTGAATATTTCCCGGTACTTCATTTAACTTATACGCATTGCTATCTACTTCAAGATTTTCACTTATTGTCTTAAGTGGAACTTCGTCTACCGTATGATCATCTTTCTTTTGAGCTAGTATGGCCAGTGTATCATTATAGGAAAGACCGGATGCTGCATTTAAGCGCTTTACTTCTTCAATATCGGTGCCTGCTTCTGTATATTTTTTCTCGTGCATAAAATCCACCTCCTCCTACTTTAGGATGCGCGAGGAAATGGGGTTTATGTGAAAGAGATGTAGTCAAATTAAAACATTATTCAGGACCATGCATTTCCCTAAAAAGAAACATTCCACCTAAACCAATTACTGAAAAAACAACAGGAATAATAAAGCCATAGTAATAAGCGTTTTGCAACATTCCAGAACTTCCATGAACGTAATCTAATATCGCCCCTAAAAATATCGGTAATAATACAGCACTTAAGAAACCGCCTGTGTTCGCGAAACCCGATACAATACCTGATTCTTCGAGCGGGAAAGAGCGACGAACTGCCGCAAACGTTAATGCACTTGCCCCGTATCCAAAACCGATTAGAAAGAAAAGTATAATCACCCACCAAATCGATGGATATCCTTTAAAGAATAAAAAAGTAATCCAGCTTGATAAGACGATTAGATGAACGGTAATATAAGGTTTTTTAATAGTATCGAACATACTCGCAACCCAACTCATTAAAGGTGCGCCTAAAATTGCTCCAACAAGACCAACCATAATTAACTGACTTGCCTCAGAACGTGTCATCCCATACATATCCATACCAAAAGGTACTGCCCATGAACTAATAAAACCGACATAACCCCCAACCACTCCAAAATGGCAGAAAAATAAAGCCCATGCCTGACGATTTGAAAAAACCCTTTTTACTATTACTCCTGTTCTTTCTCGAAGTATTTGTTCTTTTTCAACGACCGGTTTTATAAATGTTTGTTTTGTATTTTTTATAAGAACAACATATAGAAGCAAACCACATAAGCAAACGATAGCTCCTAACGAGAAAAAGGCCCCTCTCCAGCCAAGTAGCTGTATCCATGCAGAGAATGGAACAGTAGCTAATAAAAAACCTAAACTACCTGTCATACCGGCAAAGCCTACTAACCGAACAAATTCTTTTTTATGAAACCATTGCCCTAATATAAGCATCATATTTACCCAAATCGTAGCATCGCCTAGTCCAGTTAAAATACGTGATAGAAACAGTACATATTCATGTGTTCCCACACTATAAAATACCGTTCCAACACCCGTTATAACTGCACCCACAATAAGAAAGAAATTCGGTCCAAAGCGATCCGCTAAAATCCCCATCGGAATCTGTAGACTTGTATAAACAAAAAATTGTACACCTGTAATAAATCCGATTGTCGTAGCGGTAATATTAAAATCGTTCATTAACTGGTCCGTAATCAATCCTGGTGCAGTTCTTTGACTTGCCATAAGCAAATACGTAAGCAATACCGAAGCAAATACAATCCATCTGTACTTACTATTTTGTTTATCCAGCAGCCTCTACTCCTAATAGTTTTATTTAATAAATTGCGTAAAACCCTTTTCTTGACTCATTTTATGATTGTACTTAATGTAATATCTTTTTAGTTGCAGACATTTTCATAAAGTATTTACCTTTACATATAAATAACAATATCGGTTGTGTTTTTTCAGGTTGAAAACAAACATAAAGGGAGTGTAATCATTCTACAAATAGGTCCTTTGCCTATAAGTACGCTTCGTTTGGATTGTGGCAAAAACCAGATAGTGTATTATCCGTATGTATTTTTTACCGAGAATAATTTTTGGGAAAATAAAATGAATGAGGCAATTAAGGAACAAGTGAAAAAGCTGATTTCTGATCAAGTTGGTGATATGCCGACAACAGTGGAAGAAATGCGAGGTTTTTATGAAATAAAAAATAATCAACGACAAATATTAAGCTTATCACTTTCCAATTATACGTATCATCAAAAGGCTGCTCACGGAATGACCTATATCAAATCATTAAACTTTGATTTAGAAAAACAGAAGATTTGTAAGTTAGAAGATTTATTCATCCCAGGCAGTGACTATATTAAACGGATTTCCAGTCTTGTAAATATTCAAATTCACGAGCGAGATATTCCCCTTCTGGATGATTTTAACGGTATTCAACCAAACCAGGATTTTTATATAGCGGATAAAACACTAGTAATCTATTTCCAGCTATACGAAATTACCCCCTATTACGTAGGCTTGCCTATGTTTCCGATTTCTGTTTTTGATTTAACCGATATTATTGATGAATCAAGTCCTCTAAGTAGGATGGCTGTTAATAATTAAAATTTAATATAACTTGTATGCCTCTCATTTCTAGTGAGAGGCATATGGCTTTTTAGGCACCTTTTTAAGTACACCAAAAGAGGCAAATAAGCATAATATAACTAGAAAGCCAGTTTTAAACTTATATACGAGGTGAAGAAAGAATGGCGTCATCTATAGATTACACATCTCCATCTACTCAATTTGCTTTTGACATAAATAAAAGCACATTATTTAAAAAAGACCATCGAAATTTTATAAACGTATTAGGGGTAAAACAGTTAAATACCTTGGATAATGTGTCCTTACTGGATATATATTTAAGTGCCGATAATATAATTGAACCGCATTATCATCAAAATGCAGCAGAGCTTATCTATTGTATTTCTGGTGCTGTTACCGTATCTATCTTAAATCCTTTCACAAAACAGCTTCTCCATTATCCGCTGACACCTGGACAAGTGGCGAATGTTCCACAAGGTTGGTGGCATTATGAAGTAGCCACTGTTGATGACACACATCTTTTAGCAATTTTTAATGCACCGACTCCTGAAGTAATATTGGGTTCTGATTTATTAAAATTAACTCCACCCAATATCTTATCTAAAACTTATTGCATTAATGAAAATGAATGGAATCAAGCCATCAGTCCTGTGAAACCAAATACCTTTATAGGACCCTATACGGATTGCTCCAAAGAGACGCAACAAATATCTCCTCAATATTTATATCCCCAGTACCATTGCTCACAATGTGCGCTCCATAGCCAACAAACGCCTTATGCATATCAAAACTGGCACTATTGAAATCGCCACTCTTTAACAAAGCTTCCCACAATGAAAATACTTAAAAAGGATGATGTATATCATGAGATGTTCTGATGAGCAATTGGATATTAATCGCTGGGAGAATGACGGCGGAAAAAGTGTTAGTACTCTAATAAAATCATAAACAATATTTAAAGGATGGTATGAACTACATACCATCCTTTTGTTTTAATGTTCGTTACTATGAGGAGGGGTTACGGGATGTGCATCTTTAATGACACGAATCGGGCGCATCATATCATGATCTTCATGCTCTAAAAAATGACAATGCCATATATAATCCCCCGTATGTTCCTTCCAGTGCATAATAATTTTTGTTACTTTTCCTATATCCGCTTTTACAGTATCTTTCCAGCCTCGTTCATAATCATGCGGTTCTTCCGGAGGGCCTGTAAATTGCAATTTCCCCTCAGCTACATAAAGATCTACATTAAAAGGTCTACGTTCAAGTATTTTAAATTGCACTAGATGAACATGAATCGGGTGATGGACTGGTGTAGTATTAATCAAATTCCAAACTTCAATGCTATCTAAAGATGGTTTTTCAGTAGCGGGATCATGATACATTTTATCGCCCAATAACAGCATAAGTCTGCCATAACGGTCTAACGTACTTGTTAAAGGAAGATCCCGGACCGTATGCGCATGATGCTCATGCAATTCCATTGCAGGTTCTAATAATGTAGGGATTTGACTTGTATCCTCACCCTTTAATGGCAAGTTTACAGTAAACTTCATAATAACGTTCGTATGTTCATCAGCAAATTCCTCGTCATCATTCATTAAAATTATCTCTTCATTGGCAAAATCACTAAAATCTATAATGACATCTACCCGTTCTGCTGGAGTTAATTCAACTGAATCAATATTTACAGTGGCAGCTAAAAACCCACCATCTGTTCCGATTTGGCTTATTTTCTCATCATTGGAGAGACGCAAGTTATAGCTTCTCCTGTTTGAGCCATTCAATATGCGGAAGCGATACTTTCTCGGCTCAACATTTAATATTGGCCATACCTTTCCATTAACTAGTATCGTATTACCGACATAGCCTAACGTGACAGTCGGGTTTGGCAATGGAAGTTGGTCAGGAACGGGAAGGGGAAATGGTGGATCTAGTTCTGTAGGGTAAAAAATAGAACCATCTTCATTGAATGATTTATCTTGAATGAGTAAAGGAATTTCATAATTCCCCTGTGGCAGTTGTAAACGTTCTTCCGATGAATCACGAAGTAAATAAAAACCAGCAAGACCCGCAACGACATTTAATCGAGTAAGCCCCATTGCATGGTCATGATACCACAATGTCGTTCCAGGCTGGTGGTTTGTATATTCATGTACTTCCTGTTTAAATGTTGGACCTGTAGCAGCGTAATTTTTCGTATACCATGCTTCAGGGTGACCGTCACTTGCAGAAGCAACATTTGCTCCATGCAAATGAACTACGGTCCGTACTTCTGCGGAATTGTTTACGCCATGCAAACTATAGTCAATCGGCAAGAAATGTTTTTCCGGAAGTCTATTCAAATATTTCACATATGTCGTGTAGTCTTTTTTCGATTCAATGGTCGGCCCCGGAACAATGCCATCATATCCCCACACTTCAGTAAAAGGAAAATTTTTATGGAATCGGTGCTTTGACTTTAGCATTTGTATTTCATAATAGGAATTTACCGGATAATTTTTATTTGCTCTCGGTCTTGCAGTAGGCGGTTTTACTAATTTATCTATAAATTTAGGTATTGTATTTGGATCAGCTGGATTAACAGGCTGCTCACTAAAATTCAAAATATACCATCCTTCTTTACTAATTTCATATAGTTTATTCTTTACTTCATTTAGGCGTTACTCCAAGGTGCGTTTTCATAAACTTCAAGTAAATTAAATGATAAACATCGCCACAATTGTCGTAACGATTAACCCCACTACTACAGGTACAAGATTTCGGCGAGCAAGCTCAAATGGGCTAACGTTACAAATTGCAGCTGCAGGAATAAGTGCCCAAGGAACAAGGGTACCACCACCTACCCAAATAGCCGCAATTTGTCCAAGTGCCGTTAACGTTGCAGTTCCTTCACCAATCGCCGTACCAAATAAACTTCCGATTGACCCTACTAGAGAAATCCCTGAGAACCCTGAACCATCTAGCCCCGTAATTGCCCCTACCCCTGTCAGAGTAACAGCAGCTATTTCTGTAGTTAATGGAACAATTGCCGCTAACCCCATACCTAAATCATTGACTATCCCATGTGAAGATTCAGGCAAGTGTTCCCCTATAATGGTAAGAAATCCTGCATCCCCTAAATAGAAAAATGCCGCAATTGGGATTACTGGACCAAATACTTTAAATCCAAATTGAAAACCTTTAATAAAATAGTCCGTCGTTTGATCGAGCCCTTTCTTTCTATAGGCTACAACACAAAGAAGGAGCAATATAAATACAGAAGTCCCTCCTACTAAAGCAGTTGCATCTCCACCTTGTAGATTAAAAACAGACATTGCCACAACGTCGAGTAAAAAAGCAACTGGAATTAAAAGGGCAAAGATTTTTTTCTGTCTCATCGATAATAAATCATCGGGTTTTTCCTGTTCTGTGCTGTTATCATACGTTCCTACTAATGGAATAGTTCCTCGCTTCATATCTCGTTTCAAAAGATAGAACGCCACTGCAGTTGTCACGACACCCATTGTAATAACAAGCGGGATACTCGCCGTAATTACATCCCCTACTGGAATCCCTGCAGCATCGGCAGTCAATTTCGGTGCACCTTGAATAATGAAATCACTAGACAGCGCGATACCATGCCCGAATAAGTTCATTGCCATTGCCACTCCAAGTGCTGGAAGTCCAGCCCGAATTGCTACCGGTAACAGTACTGCTCCGAGTAAGGCAACAGCAGGCGAAGGCCAGAAAAACCATGAAATGACCATCATTAATATACCTATTGTCCAAAACCCGAGTGTCGGATTTTTTATAATTTTTGTAAACGGCGCGATCATTACTTCATTAATACCCGTTTTTGTAAGCACCCGACTCATCGCCACGATAATAGAAATAATTAAAATAGTAGATAAGAGTTCTGTAATCGCATAAATAAAGCTGTTAAAAACCCCACTAATAGAAGAAATAAAGTCTCCTGTTGCGACAAATGCAATAACGAATATTCCTACAATACTAATTAGTGAAGTATCGAGTCGCTTCACCATGAAAATAATAATAAGAACAATAAATGCTACATAAATCCAGTGGAGAGCTGTTAATTCAATTCCCATACTCATCCTCTTTTCCTTTTTTATATAGCATATGGAGTGAAAAGATAGGTGGTGAACGCCTATTTATAATAATATTTTTTAATAAATTGAGCATTCGCCTAGCTTCTTTTCATATGGATAAAAGTTAGTAACTATAAATAGTTGCTACATGTTTATTATTGAACTAAAAAGTGCCATATTACATAAATAGAGTTGATCCAAAAAGGAGGGTGCACATGGCAGTCTGTCCGTTATGCAATGGTTTACATGAAGTGGAGAAATATTGTCGAAAATGCCATATTCTATTAAATGATGAAGGAAAGGTATCTGATTATTTAGATCCATACGGACATTACAATGATGAAGAAACCGTTAAAATGGGTGATGGCTATCCATATACAGCAGCAAATGAAATTTGTCCACACTTATTAACTTGTACTGAGTGCGGTTATGATCAAGTCATTTTTATTCAACAACGCTAATTCATTATTAGAAGGTTGCTCAAATTTTTGGACAGCCTTTTTGTATTGTAAATCCAAGCCATATCGCTACCTTGATATAACCAATCCCAATCTTCTATTAGTTAATAAGCCCATTTTTGATTTTCCCATCATATACTGTTATGAACTTTTATATCCGAACTACAATTATAAATAAGAAAGGGAGAGTAAATGATTGTTGACGGGGTATTTTCGGGTGGTGGTATTAAAGGGTTTGCATATGTAGGAGCAATTCAGGCGCTGGAAGAGAAGGGAATAAAATTTGACCGTGTAGCTGGTACGAGTGCGGGTGCCATTTTGGCAACGTTTATTGCAGCAGGATTTAATGCACAAGAACTTGAAGAAATTTTTGATGAACTGAATTTAAAGGTATTGCTAGATCCCCCCAAACTAACGAGAGAATTTCCATTTTTAAAATGGCTCAATTTATATAGACGTTTCGGCTTGTATAAAGGAAAGGCTTTGGAAAATTGGTTTCTTCAAAAACTAGCGACAAAAGGGATTTATACTTTTGGTGATTTACCAAAAGATTCATTAAAGCTCGTAGCCTCCGATTTAACTAACGGGAAAATTATTGTGTTACCCGATGATTTGCACCACTACAACATAGATGGCAGCACATTTCCCATTTCACGTGCATTACGGATGAGTTGCGGTCTTCCTTTTTTCTTTGAACCGGTTTATTTAAAACATGAGAGTACAGAATCTGTTATTGTCGATGGAGGAGTTTTGAGTAATTTCCCGCTATGGATTTATGATAATGGTCACAAAAAGCGGCCGGTTCTCGGGATGAAGCTAAGCAGTGCTAGCGAGGATAGAGCACCCCATGAAATTAATAATGCAATTCAATTATTTGAAGCGCTATTTACTACAATGCAAAATGCCCATGATAACCGTTATATCGCCCGCAGACATGAGAAAAATATCATCTTTATTCCGGTTGAAGACTATAGTACGACTCAATTTGATTTAGATGAAAAAACAAAAAATAAATTAATTAGCATCGGAAAAGAAAGGACTATTCAGTTTTTAAAATCATGGTCTCCAGTTTGGTAAATATATTTTCAATGTAAAAAAGGTGAAATCCAATGATGCGATTTCACCTTTTTATATTTATTTTATTACTTTGAACACTTCTGGTACTGTATTTAAATCGATCCCCCACAAAACAGGGAGTAAGAAATAAATAGACAGTGTAATGAATATGACACCGAAGACATTCAGTGCAAAACCAGCCTTCATCATATCTGTAATTTTAATATATCCTGAACCGAACACTGCCGCATTTGGTGGTGTCGCAACCGGAAGCATGAATGCACATGATGCCGCAACACCTGCCGCAATCATTAATGCATAAGGGTGGATACCTAAAGCAACAGCAAGTGATGCCATAATTGGATACATCATAGATGCAGTCGCAGTATTCGAAGTAATCTCAGTTAAAGCAAGAACAAGTGCTGCAACCAGGAAGATTAACACGATAACACTTACACCTTCAAGTCCCATAAGCTGTGACCCGATCCATTCCGATAAACCCGTACCTACAAACCCGGAAGCAATGGCAAGACCGCCTCCAAATAACAGTAAAATACCCCATGGTAATTTTACAGCTGTTTGCCAATCCATTATACGATCACCTTTACGATTCACAGAAGGGATCGCGAATAAAACGATAGCGAAAAATATTGCGATGATTCCATCAGATAGACCGGGAATAAAATCACTTAGGAAGAATGATCGAGTAATCCAAGAAAATGCAGCCAATATAAAGACTACAAAGACAGCCTTTTCTTCAAAAGATGCTTTACCTAAATCTCTTTTTTCTTTATCGATTACAGCACTTCCGCCAGGTAAAGTTTTTATTTTAGACGGGAATGCAATTTTTACAAGGTATATCCACGTGAGAATAATGAAAATCCAGGCAAATGGCACCCCAAAAAGCATCCATCCAGCAAAAGATAGTTCAATACCATACATTTTATTGATTGCACCTGCTAGCAATGTATTAGGTGGCGTTCCTATTAAAGTTGCAATTCCACCAAGGGATGCTGAATAGGCAATCCCGAGCATCAATGCTTTACCAAATGCAAAACGTTGAGGCGAAGTATCTATACTCGGATTGTCATTCTTTAAGCCGTCTGCTACTTGATTAATGATCGCTAGTCCAATTGGAATCATCATCATTGCAGTCGCAGAATTTGAAATCCACATTGATAAAAATCCTGTTGCAATCATAAACCCAAGTACAATTCGGTCCATATTTGTACCGACCATTGAAATTATTGAGATGGCAATACGTTTATGTAAGTTCCACTTTTCCATTGCAAGCGCAATCATAAATCCACCCATAAACAGGAAAATTGTTTCATCTCCATAAGAAGATGAAGTTACCTTTATGTCTAAACTATTTGTTAAAGGAAACAATACAAGAGGTAATAATGCTGTAGCGGGGATTGGGATTGCTTCAGTAATCCACCAAGTTGCAATCCAAATGGTACTTGCCAAGACTCCTTTAGCTTCTGGTGTAAGACCCTCAGGATTAAAAAACAGCAATGTTAAAATAAACAATAACGGTCCTAATATAAGACCTACTATTTGTGCTGTTGTATAACTGCGGCGAGTATAACCTCCTCCACCTCCATTACCCGAACCTGCATTACCTGTTTTTTTGTGATTTCCGTCCGAAGCAATTTTAGAAGAATTTGGTTTTATGAAAAAAGTAAACATATCTTTTACTTGGTCATGCATTTCCCATAACCGATTCCACGTAGTTGAAAACATTGCATTTCCTCCTAAATTTTGTTTTAAAATAGCATTATTTGATTTTAAATATTACTATTCCTTTTATCATTTTTACTTAGATAAATAAAAAAAGCAATAGTATTTAAAATAATGTGAAAATAAAAAATAATAAAGTTTATAGAAAATACCTTGTAAAATATAAATTTTTACATTTTAAATAATATTTTCAATATAGTACATTGTTATATAACATTGATATTACATTTCTAGCAATGCACTTATAAACAAAAAAGAACGAGTCCTGAAAAGGAAATTCGTTCTTTTTTAAATATACTATTTGAAAATATTTATTGTACTTTTGCTTTTTTGAAACCATCATAAATATTAATAGCGGCAGTAATTATTAAAATAATAATTGCACCCCCTATTAGCCACATATTGAATTGCTCTTTCGTAATCGTAAACAGATTAGTTATATAAACAACGAATTCTTCGCTCAAAAAATTAGGCTTTATTAAAATATTAATGAAAACAATCGTTGAAATTACTTCAAGTACTGTATTTCCAATAGCCATTCTTTTTGTCCATTGTTCCTTCAATAACTTATAAAGAGCAAATGCAACTTCCAAACCAGCAATAATAAGAACGACTAATCCATATTGTTGTAAAACATCCTGATTTAATGCGGGCATTATAAATTCTAATCGATCGCCTCCCCCTTCATATACGCCGATAATCTGGTTAGCGTAAAAGTAAAGGGTCACCCAAATAGCCGTCCACATTAAACTTCCGAAAACCTCTAACTTAGAAATAGATTTTTTCTTAGAAATATATGCAACATTTTTCAGATCCTCTGCGGTCCATTTTTGCAGCCCTGAAGTTAATGGAAGTTGTTCCTTATCTTTATCAAATCTTTCTAATAAAGCAAAAGTGACTGTTACCCAGAAAAAGACTTGGATTCCTACTTCAATCATTGTCCCAATTCCTTCTCCGATAAGGGATAAAATGCTATTTAATAACGCCTCTTCACCACTGAAACCAATGAAATATTTTGTGATAATTGTTATTAATGAAACGACAGCTGCTATTGGTACAATCATTTTTAATAATGACAAATACACATCAAAATAGCGTGGGCCTATTAAATGCATCGGCTGGTCCTTATATCCGTTTGCCAATACCGCTGGATTACCTAGCTGATTAATCACATCTTTAACATCCTCCTCGTTATGATGGTTAGGCAGCATATCCTCAATCGTTGAACGTAATTCAAGCGCAATATCTGAACGCATTTTTTCAGGTAGCCTTCTAGTGACTTCTTGAATATAAACTTCAATTAAATTCGTTTTCATCCTCATCTCCCTCTCCCAATAAAGAATACAGTTCCTTAGAATTATTAATCCACTCTTCTTTCAATTCTAAAAAAATCTCCAAGCCAAATTCACTTAAAACATAATATTTTCGAGGTCTACTCTCTGATGTGTCCCAACTACTTGAAACGAGTTCTTGCTTTTCCAATCTACGTAGTAAAGGGTACAAAGTACTTTGATCAATGGAAATTCCGGCTCCTTCCAATGATTGAACTAATGAATATCCATACTGTGGAGTTCTTAATTGACTAAGGACCGCTAATGTCAAAGTCCCTCTTCTAAGCTCTATTTTTAAGGAATTTAATAAATTGCTCACTAATACACCTCACTCCATAATAATGTATGTCATACAGTATTATTATATACTATGTATCATACAGTATTATTGTGAATAACACTACTATAAATTGGTAATTAAACAAAATTAAACTCCTGTGGACTGGTTAAGGTCCACAGGAGTTTAATTTTGTTCTTATTCTTTGACTTTGTTTATTTCAAAATTATTCAGCAGTTCACGTACTTCATCCGTTGATTTTGTGTTCATTAATTGATTTCTTAACTCACCTGCACCACGGAAGCCTTTAACATAAATTTTGAAAAAGCGGTGTAAACCTGACATAGAACGTGGCAGCATTTCCTCATATTTATCCTGTAAATCAAGTTGAAGCTTTAAAAGATCAAGGTATTCCTCAGGGCTATGCTCTTTCGGCTCTTTTTCAAAAGCAAAAGGATTTTTGAAAATACCACGGCCGATCATTACCCCATCAATACCGTACTTTTCAGCGAGCTCTAAACCAACTTGTCGATCTGGAATATCACCATTGATTGTCAATAATGTTTGTGGCGCAATTTCATCTCTTAATTTTTTTATTTCCGGTATTAGCTCCCAGTGAGCATCAACCGCACTCATTTCTTTTCTCGTACGCAAATGAATCGATAGGTTAGCGATATCCTGTTTTAAAATATGTGTCAGCCATTCCTTCCATTCTTCTACATCTTTATAGCCAAGACGAGTCTTTACACTGACAGGTAATCCACCAGCTTTTGCTGCTTCAATCAGCTCTGCCGCAACATCGGGACGAAGAATCAGACCGCTTCCTTTCCCTCTTTGTGCAACGTTTGGTACAGGACATCCCATATTTAAATCAATACCTTTAAATCCTTTTTCGGCCATACCTATACTCATTTGACGGAAAAATTCTGGGTTATCTCCCCAAATATGTGCAACAAGGGGTTGTTCATCTTCCGTAAAATGCAAACGACCTCTTACACTTTTTTCTCCCTCTGGATGGCAGTAGCTATCAGAATTTGTAAACTCTGTGAAAAATACATCCGGTCTGCCTGCTTTCGCTACAACATGACGAAAAACAGTATCCGTCACGTCTTCCATAGGTGCAAGAACGAAAAACGGTTTCGGTAAATCGTTCCAAAAATTTTCTTTCATACTATTTCAAGTCCTCTCAAAATGGGATTTTGCTTTACTCATCCCTTAAGTTAAGCTCATTAATAGAGCATAATTGTCATCAGTTACTTTAAAACTATCGTAAGCCTCAAAAACACTTTTTTATTTTATACTTTTCAAACGTTTCCTTCTACAATATTGCCTATATATCTAAAGATTAAGGACAACATTTCACGTTTAAAACACTATCCACCTATTCTAATCTTCCCGTTCATCCTCTTTAGTGTTCCTAAAATACTCATAGCAGCTAAATAGCTCGTTTTTGGATTTTCCGGCAATGGATTATTTTTAATCGTAAATGTTGCTTCCCCAAACTCTCCTGTTATTTCAACATGATGAATGTTTTTATTAATATGTGGATCCGCAATTAAAGTTACTTTAGTATTTTCCATACCAATCCCGGCCAGTGCAAGGACAATGGAAACATTCATATTTTTAGGAAATCGCTCGATTGCATCTGCTGCTTTTCCTTCGAATACGACTTGAGCTTCCTCAATTTCCTCAGTAATTAACGAACTTGCTGGCTTACGAGTAGTGAGTGAAACATAAGTAACTTTACCGAGGGCATGTGCATTTTGTAAAATGTCCAAGCCCCCAATTGCTCCTGAAGGTAAATGAATATCATTATTATACTTGTTTGCAAGATGACCAATTTTGGTTACTAGTTCCATATCTGCAAATGCACCGACGCTGATTACCACAACATCTTTTTGAGTTATAATGTCTGGTACTAGATCTTTCACAGCATTTATATTCGCCGCTTCCACTACAACGTCAATACCCGAACTTAGAAAATCAGTGAGATCCGTAAATAATTCAACCTCGAATTGCGATGCAACTGTTTCATACTTTCTCTTATCCTTTACGAATACACTTTTAATTCGTAAATCATTATGGTCCTTTTGGTTAATTTCCTTTAATAAAAAATGAGCGATTGCACCCGCCCCAACTATACCAATATTCATTTTAAGTCTCCTTATTTGCTTTTATTACTTTCCACCATAACATATCTTCGTCCTACTTCATCCTTACAATTAGTTTCCTTTAAAATCTCCATTACTTTAGGTAGTATTAGTTTATAGTGAAAATAATAGGAGGGATAGGAATGGAACTGACAGTATATCTTGCAGGACAGATTCATGACAATTGGCGGGAAGAAGTAGCAGAAAAGGCAAAGGAAAATAATCTCCCACTACGCTTCGTAGCTCCACAAACAAACCATGATCGTTCTGATAATATTGGGGAAGAAATTTTAGGGGAGCAGCCTTCTAACTTCCATAAAGATAATGCAGCATCGGATATTAATAATTTCAGAACACAAGTATTAATGCAAAAAGCGGATATCGTCATTGCCTTATTCGGCGAAAAGTATAAACAGTGGAATACCGCAATGGATGCAAGTACGGCTATTGCTATGAACAAGCCAACTATTATTATTCGACCAGAGTCATTGATTCACCCTTTAAAGGAGCTTTCCAATAAAGCAAATGTAACCGTTGAAACTGTTGACCAAGCAATAGATGTAATTCGTTATATTTTTGATTAATGAAAAGTATATGTAATTCATCTATTTAGTTTTGAATGCACAAAAAGAGAGATTGCAGGTTGCAACCTCTCTTTTTTAGAATAAAAAATTAAATACGCTTTAATGCACCATTAGGATTTGGTAACTCTTGAGCTGATATTTTATTGATTTTGCAGAAGTAATCAAAAAATTGTTGTGCCAGCTCTTGTTCCTGTGGATCAGTTTTAAGCGATACTATGTCGCGTAAAATTTGTGCCATCCAAAGGTTATTGAAGTAACGGTGTTTACCTGTATTCCAAGTCATTTTATGAGTAAACTTTTCATTTACATAGTAATTCCAGAAGAGCATTTTATTCGCTTCCTCTTCTGTAAGTTTTAATCTGAACTTTGAATGGGCAGGAATATTACCATCTTGGCTAAGCTTTCCGATAAAATCTTCCTTCACCATATAAACACCTAAAATACGTCTTTCTTTTTCTGACGAGTTAGGATCTACTGCAGTTAATAAGACCGCACTATTTTCAAACAATCGTATCGGTTTATTTGGTTTCCCTTTGTTAACGCCACTTTTAGCAACCCCAGAGAAAACTTTCCACTCCGAAAATGCCGTACTTTGCTCTTCTTCATCACACCAAAAAACCATCTGGGATTCGGGATGAAGTTTATGGTTTTTCATAAGTTTTTCATGTTGTTGACGAAGATCCTGATTTTTACGCAAAAGTTTTAATTCTTCTTCTCTTTGCCATTCTTCTTCTCTTCGCTCTAGCTCTCTTTTTTCAATAATTTTTTCAAGTGAACTCGCATCACCTTTATCATGAAGTTTCAGGTGTTTTTCAAATACATCAGGGAAAACAAATTTTTTCTTTTCCGTTTCAAAATGTATTTCAATACTTGAATCATTATGTTTAACAACACTTCCCATACCAAACAGCTTATGGGTAACTTTCTTATTAATTAAATTCATTATTATAGTCCTCCTTCACATTTTTACAGGTAAATTTATTATTAAATTAAATAACTTCTAATAAACCACACACAATTGTTTAAATTTTTACCTTAATTTTGAAAAAGACTATTAAAAAACGTATTCCAAATTCTCTCTGCATTTACAGCAGAATTCGAAATACCACAATTGTAAGTCTATTATAACATTTCTTAAATAAAAATACAATTTATTTGTTGACAACGCATTTTAAGTTAGGTTAAAATGAAATATTTATTTTCTATAAGACTTTTTATTTTATAAACCAACACTTTAAAAGCCTACGTTAATCCATATAATTACTATATAAATAGACAGCCTTTACTTTTTTCCTCAAACAATTTTCGCAACCGTCAAAATCAATCCTTCAGCCGTAACAAATAATTAATCAACCATCATATACAGTATACCCATTGAATAGTAATATTATTTAGAAAATTGTAATTATAATGCATTTTGCCCTCAAAGAAGTAATTTCTATGGACATAAGTCCTATACGTATATATAATTTTATCCAGATAAACTTTCTACTTTTCGGTGTAAAAGTAAATATTTAGATAAAAGAAAGACGTGAAACAAGTGAATTTTTTTAAAAACCTTACATTAAAGGCGAAGTGGATGATGTATATATCTTTTGCTATCGTTTTAGCAGTCGGTATAACTGTAATTTTTAGCCAGTGGAATGTGCGTAACATTCTTGAGGAGGAAAATCATCAAACCTCTTCTGATAATGCAAAGAATGCAGTTAATCAAGTATCTTTAGGCTTACTGAATTATGAATCGGCTATTCTACAATTTAGTCAGGTAGTAGAAGCAATCTTAACAAATGATGAAAAAGATTATACCCAAATTGATAAAATTACAAAAACGCTTCAAGAACAGAATAGTGATTATTTAGCGGTGTATTTCATGGACTTTAAAACTGGCAATTTACATGTGACACCGGAAATTACATACGATTGGGATGTTCGTGACTCTCAAACATTCGCAAAGTTAAATAGTAATCCAAACCTACAATGGATGGATATCTATTTGGACACTGGCGTAAATCAATTAATGACTTCCGTTATTGCTCCAATATTTAATAGTGGTGAGTTAGTTGGTGCAGTCGGCTTTGATATTGACTTTTCAACAATCGGTTCAATACGAGAAAGCATTGAAGAAGGCACCTCTTCCAAATTGATGATTGTTGATCCAAACGGTCTTATTGTTTCTTCATTTATTGAAGATGGAGACGGAAAAAATATTAATGCTGATAATTCCGGTAAAGTTGAGGGTGTTTCCGATTTATTACCCCCTAGTGAATTAGCAACGGAATTTAGCTGGCTTTTAAATAATTCAAATACAAATAATCAAATTGAACAATTTAATTGGGCTGGTGTTGATTATTCGGGTGAAATACAGACAATAGAAAAAAACAATTGGAAGATTGTCTCTGTTATAGATAAAGATAATTTTGCTGAAAAATTAAAGGAGTTTACAATTAACGGTTGGATATCACTCATTATTGGATTAGTCATTGGTTGTTTATTCGCTTATTTCATGTCAATTAAACTAATTCAGATTTTTAGTAATTTAAAAAAAGTATTTGAAAGAACAGCAAGTGGTGATTTTATTTCTCGCTTTGAAACGAATTCTAATGATGAAATTGCTGATTTGGCAAACCATTACAATCAAATGCTGGATGGTGTTCATCATTTAGTTCTTCAAGTAAATGAAAATACTAATGCAATTCGTAATTCTTCTAACAGTTTAGCTATTATTGCTCAAGAAAATGAACAAGCATTAAATAATGTTTCAACTAGTATTGAAGAAATTGCTATGAGCAGTAGTAAACAGGCTGAAAAAATGCAAGATGGTTCTAATGCTCTCCATGTATTAGCAGAGGGTATTGAGACAATTGAATTACAATCAAAACAAGTAGCCGATGATGCGGCAGAAGCGCTCATTGAAGCTAATACAACTATTCATAAAGTTGATCAGTTGGAAGAAACATACACAAATTTAGAAAGAGCATTCCAGGAAGTAACGGTTGTAGCAAGCAATCTGGATGATAAAACAAAATCAATTTCACAAGTAACAAAATTAATTGCTCAAATTACAGAACAAACAAATTTACTTGCACTAAATGCATCCATTGAAGCTGCTAGAGCAGGCGAACATGGTAAAGGGTTTGCTGTTGTGGCTGATGAGGTAAGGAAATTAGCCGAGAATTCAAAAGCAGCAACTACGAACATTCAGGAAATTATTAAAAGTATATTGGAAGATACAGAGCAACTTGTTCAAGTAATGCAGCAAACAAATGAGATTAGCAATAATCAAAAAGTAGCTGTTGATACTGTTAATAATGCAATTAAACAGCTATCCGATACTTTGGAAAATATGAAAGAATCCATTACTAGAACAATGGAAGATGTATCGACAATGCAACAGCAAAAAAATGTTGTGCTATCTTCCATGTTAGTAGTCCATGAAATGACAACAGAGGTAACAGCTGAAACACAAGAAATTGCAAGTTCGATTGAAGAACAAACTTCGGCCACTACCGAAGTAACAATTCATGCCACTCATTTAAATGAGCAAGTCGAAAATTTATCGGATTCTGTTTCAAAATTCAAGTTATAATTAGCATAAGTTAAAACAGATGGACTTAGAGGTAGCTGTAAAGCACTTCTAAGTCCATCTGTTTTTCTAATCTATAGTCTGTTTACGTACTATAGTGACACCATTTACATCATTGACATATGTTGCGTATATAAAGAATTTTAATTTGTTGCTTTACATCAAGTGACCTAGCTCTATATTTCCATGAAATTTAAGGAGTGAATACATGGGTGCTATAAATGGAGAATTTTATATTAATCGACTAAATCAATTAAATAATGAAGTTTGGTTTGATGGGGAAAAGGTGGAAGGGTTACTTTCTGAACACCCCGCTTTCAAAGGTCTTATTAAAACAAAAGCTTCTCTTTATGACCTACAGCATAATCCTAAAATAAAAGATGAAATGACCTTTATCTCACCAAAATCAGGTGAACCTCTTGGACTTTCCTTTTTACAGCCAAAAACAAAAAACGATTTGTTGAAAAGAAGGAAAATGATTGAACATTGGGCTAGACATACTTATGGTGTTTTAGGAAGAAGCCCTGACTATTTGAACTCCGTTTTAATGAGCTTTGCCTCTTCAGTAAAAATATTGGAGGGACAGGAAAACTGTTTCCCTGAAAATATTCAGGCTTTTTTTGAATTAGTCAGAGAAAATGATTTATCACTTACGCATACATTCATTACACCACAAGTAAATCGGTCTCAAAGTTATTTCGAACGAACAAATGAGCCGATTTCCGCGAAGGTTGTAGAAGAAAATGAACAGGGTCTTGTAATAAAGGGTGCACGTTTATTGGCTACACAAGGTGGTTTGACCGATGAAGTGTTAGTATTTGGGGCCGGTAAAGCTGTATTCGCAGAAGATGAAGCTTTTGCTTTTGCCATTCCCTCTAATACGAAAGGTGTTAAATTTATTTGCCGAGATACATTTGTTGGAGGGGATTCCCCCTTTGATCATCCGCTAAGCTCCCGGTTTGAAGAGATCGATTCCCTTATAGTTTTTGATAATGTATTAGTGCCGTGGGAGCGAGTATTTTTTTATAATAATTTTGAAATTGCCGGAAAGTTTCTTATGGAAAGTTCATTTCATCACTTCGCTAAATATCAGGTGACGATAAGGCAGATTGTCAAAACAGAATTTATACTAGGTATTGCGGAGCTTCTTGTAGATACAATTAAAGTCCGTGAATATCAGCATATTCAAGAAAAGCTATCAGAAATCATCGTTGGGTTAGAAACAATGAAAGCCCTTTTGGAAAAATCGGAGAATAATGCAGTACTAGATGATTGGGGCTATTTACGCCCAGCAATTTTCCCATTGAAAATTGCCGGTAATATTTTTTCGAAACTTTACCCTCGCTACATCGAAATAATTCAGCTCATAGGCGCAAGTGGCATGATTACGCTACCTACCGAAAAAGCATTCCATTCTGATATAAGAGCAGATTTAGATCAGTATCTTCAAGGCGCTACTAAAACAGCAGAGGAACGCGTAAAAATATTCCGTTTAGCTTGGGATTTAACAATGAGCTCATTCGGTACGAGGCAAATGCAATATGAACGATTCTTTTTTGGCGATTCAATCCGCGCAGCGAGCGAATTATATTTTACTTATCCAAAGAAAGAGTATGTTGAAGTAGTCATTGATTTTCTTAAGCAGAAGGAAAATTTATAACTCAATCTGAATACTACCTTCACCCTTTTCAAAAGGACTGCAATATTTCCTTTCATAATTAGTCGACCTTTAGACAAACTAATCCTAAAAAGAAAAGAAGGTGATAGGATGCTTAATCTTACCGATGCTTCGTGCTTAATGCAGATTATCATCACTGAGGATAATCATGAATAAACCGTTTATGCCCCAGCTTGTTTATTTTGAACCGAATGCTTTAGATTATCCACTTGGAAAAGAGCTGAAAGAAAAATTTGAAGGATTAGGTATTGAAATTCGCTATACTACTTCACATAATCAGATTCGGGACCTTCCTGGAGACAATGATTTACAAAAGTACCGGATTGCAAAATCTACCCTCGTTGTAGGCATTCGTAAAACACTGAAGTTTGACACGTCTAAACCATCCGCTGAATATGCCATCCCTCTCGCTACCGGTTGTATGGGACATTGTCATTACTGCTATTTGCAAACAACTATGGGGAGTAAACCGTATATTCGGGTATATGTGAATGTCGATGAAATATTTGAAGCCGCTGATCATTATATAGAAGAACGCGCTCCTGAGATTACGCGTTTTGAAGCTGCTTGTACCTCTGATATTGTAGGGATCGACCACTTAACCCACTCATTAAAAAAAGCAATTGAACATTTTGGGCAAACAGAGTTAGGCAGATTACGGTTTGTGACTAAATTTCATCATGTTGATCATTTGCTTGATGTAAAACATAACGGCCATACAAGATTCCGATTTAGCATAAATGCCGACTATGTCATTAAAAATTTTGAACCCGGTACTTCTCCTCTTGCAAAACGTATTGAAGCTGCTGGTAAAGTCGCAAGGGCTGGTTATCCTCTTGGTTTTATTGTCGCACCAATTTATCTTCATGATGGATGGCAAGAAGGATACTATCATATGTTTGAGCGTCTTGATGCAGAATTACCGCGGGATGCTCGCGATGATATAACGTTTGAATTTATTCAGCACAGATTCACTAAGAAAGCTAAAAATGTCATTGAGAAAAATTATCCAAAAACTAAATTACAGCTGGATGAATCTACAAGACGTGTTAAATGGGGCAAGTATGGAATCGGTAAATTTATTTATCAAAAAGACGAAGAAGATGAAATGAAAGAGCAGTTATATAGCTATATGGAAAAGTTCTTTCCGAATGCAAAACTTGAATATTTCACGTAACGCAAAAGCAGCCGGTCTTAAAATCGGCTGCTTTTGTTTATGATTATGTCTTCATACCCCTCATTACCAAGCGGTCTATCCTTTTTTTAAGCAAACGGGTTGCTTTCTAATAAAATTTCACTTGTTTGATTGGTGGGCTACGGCAAGACAGCGCTAAAACCACGTGATACGTGTTTTTATCACTGCCTTTATTGCCGTTTGCGAGGCCCACCAATCCCAAAATTTCGCCCTCGTTATAAGGTGAAAAACAACCAATCAGCCGCTTGCGCTATCGCGAGGCGGCGGAGAGCGGAAAGGCTATGTTTTATAATCTTCATTTTTGCAGAAATTCACTTAATGCCAAAGCAGAGTGACGTGGAGCGAAGGGTGAGCCTCCAAAACACTTGCTTCAACGCGTTTTCCCCGTAGCGTAGCAGAACGGACTTAATTAGAAGATATTATTTTTCAATTTTGTCATCCCCAACTTATGGTGATGAACCAACTATTTTTAAAAAGAAAAAAACGAACCCTTTAACAAGGATTCGTTCGTATAAAGAATGAGTATTGATCAAATAACATATATTACGAAACGAGGTGCCAATTTTCCTCTTAAAGCCGGACAATAGGCATTGAACAACATCGGAATGAGCCGCCTGACTTGATGATTTCTGAAAAATCTACTTCCAATACATCATAACCATGCTGTCTCATCTGATAATTAACGTCTCGATTCATTGGTAAACTTAATACCCGCTTCTGACCAATAGATAATACATTTGTGCCCATTGTAAACTGCTCGCTTTCACTTACTTCGATTAAATTGTACATACTCGCTAAAAATTCTACAGTTTTCGGGTCGAACGCATCTGGATAAATTAATGCTTCTTCTGAGGAAAGAATATTGAATACACAGTCTAAATGTAAATATTTTGGGTTGAATTGAATTGGCAGTATTTTAAATTCAGGCAATTCTTTCTGTAAAGATTGAATTGCACTTTTACACGTTCGGTGACTGATTCCAATGAAGACGTGTTGGCCGTCGACAATGACATCGCCACCTTCTATCGAATCAGTTGAGAGCTTTTTATATGCAATATTATGCTTGTTCATCCAGTGGGCTAATACTTTCTCTTCACCTTGACGAATCGGATTCGCCATTTCAGAAATAAATAAACGATTTCCTAATGTAAAGCCAATATCTCTTGTAAAGACTTGCTCAGGGTGATCTTTACTAGGTTTTAGTTTAATCACTTCCACACCCGCAGATTTTAAAGTTTGTTCAAAATTACGGTGTTGTGCTATAGCTAGTTCTTGGTCAATATTCTCATGCTTATATTGTTTTTGGACATTATTAATTACTTCTCTAATCTCCATGTATTGCGGTTCACATAAAACTACTTTTTTTAGTGTTCCGTATTCATTTTCACAATTTATTTGATCACGTTTTGTAATTGTATCACCCATTAAGACATCCTCCAGATTCTTGATTCAACTCTCACTTATTATTTTCATTTCCTTCATTTACATTCAGTAAACATTTCTGAATTTTTAATCTATTTGGTTGCCATTGTTTCAAGAATTTTAGGATGGGGTAATGATTGGCTATATAGTAATAATTGGATAATGATAACGGAGGGGTTTGTATGATTACGAAAGGGCATACTTTATTAACAAAGGAAGATTTCCAAACTAGAACCGACTTGCCAAAATGGCTTTATAAAGAATACGAAACCTTTCATAACACGGTAACAGATAAAACGTTTCCATGTTTTTTCGGCATGAGTGGTGAGCTCAAAGGTGAGCTTCGCTATGCCTATATTAATCAGGATGACTGGAGCAATCTTCCTGCCGCAGTAGGACATTTCCTTGATTTATTTAAGCTACCTAACTACAAAAGACACGGACTGTTTGTCTTTGTGGAACCATTTGAGCAAGAGGGCTCTCTTGAAGATTACCGAAAACAATTTTGGGATATACTACAATACTTGCATAAAGAAGATGAAGTAGAATGGCCAGTAGATAGTCCTCGTGACCCTGAACATTATTTGTGGGATTTTCATTTTGCCGGAGAGCCAATTTTTGTATTCGGAAATGCACCTGCATATAAAAAGCGAAAAACACGTCATTTAGGAAATGCAATGGTTCTTGGATTTCAACCTCGGAAAATTTTCGAAGGGTTAGAAGGAACTGAAAAAGGCGGAATCATGTCTCGTGAAAAGGTCCGGAAACGTGTAGAGGTTTGGGATCAGCTACCTAAACATCCGGATATTGGTCATTACGGTGATCCAACTCATAATGAGTGGAAGCAATCATTTATTGGTGATGATATTGTACCAATTCAAGGCAAATGCCCTTTCCAACATAAGTCTCTAATATAAAACTAAATCTCGTGAAAAATAAACGGTTAAAAAAAGCTGTGCTAAAATTTTATTTTTAGCACAGCTTTTGATGTCTATGTTAATTTACCTTTTGGATTGAGTTTTATTTTTCTATCCCAGCTATCCCAAAGCCTCCTGGTCCTGCATGTGTAGAGATCATTGCACCAGCTTGCATCCATGTTACATGTTCAAATCCAAATTCCTTCGCGAGTTCTTCCATCTGCTCTTTAATACTTTCATCAAGCCCGATAGAATAAATTAAATACAGCTGTTTTCTATCAATATCGTATTCGTCTAAATAGTCTCGTAAAAGCTTTTCAGCAACGATATTCATTTTCCCTCGATATTTCCTTGTTGAAACAAGCTTCCCTTCCTTTAATTCGATGCATGGTTTAATTTTTAATAAAGCTCCTCCTATATAGGCCAGGTTACTTACCCTACCGCCCGCTTTCAGAAAATCCAAACTGCCGGGCAGGAAAGCGAGTCTTGTTTTAGGAACTACGGATTCTATTTTCTCTATTAAACGGACATGGTCAATGGAAGGTTCCTCCTCGAGCAATGAAGCTGCATACATAACTATAGCACCTAATCCACCAGTTACATTTAACGTATCAACTAAAAAAAGATTATCAAAATTCTCCGCTGCGATTAATGCACTTTGAAATGATGCCGATGCTTTAGACGTATAACCAATATGAATGATGATGCTGTCAGGATATTCTGTTCTAATTTTAGTAAACAAATCCTCATATTCGTGTATGTTTGTTGCTGCCGTGGAAGGAATTTTTTTTGTACGACTATGAAAATCAAAAACTTCTTCTACAGATAACTGACCATCTAAATAATCTTTCCCCTCCATAATAACATGCATCGGTACTACTTGAATTTGATGTTTCTCAACTAGATCTTTCGGTAAATCCGCTCCACTCTCAGTCGATAAAATTATCCTTTTCATTGTATACCCCTTCCAAATTACATTCAGGTTTTTATTTTTGATTTAATCTAAATATACACTAAGAGGTTAAATTATCCAGTAAATAATCAGAAAATTAAAACGTTCAGTCAAATGTATCCTCTATATAAAATGCCTGCTTAAACTCTTTAATCTGTAGCCAATGCCGTAATGACAGCCCCCAACGCTTGGATCCAAGAGCCAACTGCGTTTAACACTTCGCCTTCACTTGTATCTGGATCTGCAAAGACTTGTATTACATTTCCTATAAACTGAATGATATTTCCTGTATTTGCGATAGTTTGTAAAAGCGTCAATTCTCCTTCCGGATTTATCGTAATACCTACTCCCACCACTTGGAGTAAGGTACCTTGTTTTTCTAATAGTTGACCTGACTGTTCATTTTCAGATAGTATTCCAGCAACAACAGCCAAATTGCCTATAGCAGAAATTTGACCACCTACCACATCTAATAATGCTTCTTCCGCCTCGACCCCAATTGCGCTTCCGCCAGCCTGCAAAATATTACCGATAACATTGAAGTCAGTAAGTGTTTGCTGGGAAAAAATAGTTGATGGCGTACTTCCAATAGCAGATATAATTGTTCCTACAGCAGCAATCCAGTTCCCTGCCACAGCGGTAATATTTGATTCATTTGAGTTATTGTTCGTACTATTATTTTTCGAGATATTCTGTTTCCCACTTTTATAATGGAACATCAAATTATTCCATTTATCCATGGAGATACTTTGCTTCTTTTTATTATTGCGGTCATTTGGCTTATTATGATTCATCACTTTTCTCCACCTACTATTCATTAATAAGTAATGCCCTGTACCAAGAGAGGTTGTACATTCCTACCTCCAAAAATCTACATATTGTAGTTTATGAAAATATTAACTAATGAGTTGGACCTGAATTAACAAATAGTAAGGGGAGATAAAATAATAATAATAATAATAATAATAATAATAATAGTGGCTTTGAATATTGGAGCAGTTTTTTATTGTAAAGTGGGAGGAGATTCGTATGGACTTGTCTTAGAAAATTCAAGGGAAGCGAATCCAATGACTTCCCTCGAACTTATTAAAAATATTAAAAAGTTTTGGTTTTAGAATTATAATTGTTCCAGGCGTTCACTAAATTTGTTGCTGCTTGCTTTGGATTTTCAGCCTCCGTTACAGCTGAAACGACAAAGAAACCGTCTACACCAGTTTTTGCTAGGGTAGGAATATCCGCGAGTTTTACCCCCCCACCTACGACTACGGGAATTGAACTAAGCTCAGCAACTTTCGTAATATCGGCAATACTTCTCGTAATCACCTTTCCGTCTTCCCCAATTCCGCAATCAGGTTTTGTTGGGGTTTCATGCAACGGCCCTACACCAAAATAATCAAGTTGAGAGACATCCTCTGTTTTAATATAGTCAAATAATTGATCAGCTCGAGCAGATAAACCTATAATGAGGTCTTCCCCTAAATATTCACGACAAACTTTCACTGGAATATCTTTTTGGCCTACATGAATGCCATCCACTTTAATCCCTTGTGATCTAGCCGCTAAAACAACATCAAGACGGTCATTTACTAGGAGTGCAACCTCATCGGATTTTCCAGCCTCTTCAATGACCTCTGCTGCTTGACGTGTTAATTGAATCAATTCTCTTGCAGAAGCAACTTTGGAACGTATTTGGATGCAAGTAAAGCCCGCACTTACTGCCTCTTTAATAATCGTTGCGACTGGACGGCCTTTTGTATTTTCAGGACCTATAACTAAATAGGCTGAAATATCAAGCTTTTTGATATTACCCATATTACCCTCCTAAAATATCATTTATTTTATCTATTTTTGTATTAATCGTATTCGTATATCCCGGACGGATATCAGCTTTTAACACCACTTCTGTTCGAATTCCTTTTTCTGCAAGTATAAAAGTCGCTTCTTTTACTACTTTCATCACTTCATCCCATTCTCCCTCAATTTCTGTAAACATTGATGTAGTTCGACTCGGTAACCCCGAATCTCGAATGACTTTCACAACCTCGGCGATTTCCTGTCCCAATTCATCCCCTACACCAAAAGGCGCAATTGCTACTGCTATTAATGTATTCATAAATTAATCTCCTCCAAATCAAATGAGTTGTTTGCAATTTCTTCTGCTGTTGCTTTATATAATTCATCCAAAAACTGCGCTTGGAAACTTCCTGGACCATCTACTTTTAACTCAGCGCGTTTTCCAGCTACATTGTATACTGCACTAGCAGTGAGTGCTGCAATAAACGGGGTGGTCACCGTTGCATACACAGCGGCAACTCCGCCTAACGAGCAACCAGCTCCGGTAATCTTCTCCATAAAATGAGAGCCCCCATAAGAGATAGCTATAATAGAGCCATCTGTTATTAAATCCGTTTCTCCTGATACAGCAACTGCACCACCCGTCCACTTTGCAAGAGCAATCGCTGCTCTTTTAGCCTCATGTACAGAATCTGTAGCATCCACACCTCGTACCCTTGATTCCTCTGCTCCTCCATCTAATGCCCATAAACCTGCCAATGCTATAATTTCTGATGCATTTCCTCTAATAATGGTCGGTTTAAATGCCTTAAATTTCTGTAGCAGATCTGTCCTTAGTGAACCAATGCCTACAGCGACAGGGTCCAATACCCATGGTTTTCCTGTTTCATGCAATATCTTTGCTACATGAGGTAATGTCTCTTCATAAATGGGTAATAGCGTACCCACATTTATATAGGTTGCTCCCCCTGCCTTAGCCAAAAATTCTGCTTCATCTGGTAAATACACCATAGCGGCAGAACCTCCAACAGCAAGCTGTGCATTTGCAACGAAATTAATCGTGACAGTGTTTGTAATGGAACCTGCCATCGGATTCCCTTTCTTTACTGTTTCTACAGCCTGGATAATTCTATTTTGCATCTCCTGCTTAGTAGCCATTTCCATCACCTTTCCATAATCATTCTTCATATGAACGAATAGATTCACTAGACGGGTCTTACAAGTAGAAATTCACTTAGCCTAAACAAAAAAGTGCTCTCCCTAAATAAATGGGAAAGCACAATTCAAATTATTGCTTATAAATATAATGAATCGCTTCCCTACACCAGTGTTAACTGACAGGTTCAAAGAGTCAGGTTTTAACCTTCTCAACTCCAAAGAGTCCCCCCGCAATATATGCTATTTTGTTTGTTCCTTCATATTATCAACAGGTATGTTGAATGTCAAATTCATACATTTTGATCGCTCGTTCATTCTAAGCTACATCCACATTTTAAAGGTTCAATAATACATCGAATTAAAGTATGAATTGCATATTATTTGGAAAAAATAAAACAATAAACTTATTACATCATTTGAACAGGAGTTAAGAAAATGGTCCAATCTTCAAATGAAAAAAACAATAGTCGCCAATATCTCGATGGCCAATTAGATGAAAATATTGCAGTAATAAAAAAAATACTTGGAAATTCTGCAGATCTTATTATCCGAAAAAGCAGAATTGGCCGGTTGAACCATCCTTTTGCTTTAATTTATATAAAAGGGCTTATAAACGAGGATTTATTAAATAAAAATATATTAAAAATTCTTGAATTAAACAGAAAACATATTCACTCGAATTTGTTTGATCATGTCTATGAAGAAATAATTGCCATTGCTGAGATCAACAGATCAAAGGAAATGAAGCAGGTAATTAAGACGCTTTTAGCCGGCGATACAGTTTTCTTACTGGAAGGTGAAAGTGAAGCCGCTCTTATCGGAACGAGCGGAATGGAATATCGCGCGCTTGAGGAACCGCAATCTGAATCAGTAATTCGAGGGTCCAGAGTAGGGTTTATAGAGAATTTTAAAATTAACCTCTCGCTCATTCGCCAGGAAATCAAAGACCCCAATCTTCGAGTCGATATGATGGAAGTTGGCACACATTCCAACCAGAAAATTGCCATTTGTTATATTGATGGGGTTGTAAGAGAAGACCTTTTACAGGAAGTTTTGCGTCGCGTTAAAACAATTGATATTGATTTCGCACCGGATTCTGGATTTATTGAACAGTGGATTGAAGATAATCTTCTGTCACCCTTTCCACAAATTTTAGATACAGAAAGACCGGATAGGGTGGCTTTCAATATATTGAGAGGTAAAATAGCCATTATTGTTGAAGGGTCACCCTTTGCTCTCTTAATGCCTATCACTTTCGGGGATTCATTAAAGTCAATAGAAGACTATAACCAACGTTGGTTAATAAGTTCATTACTACGATTATTGCGCTTATTCTCTTTCTACATGACTATATTTTTACCAGCCCTATATGTTGCATTAATTTCATACCATCCAGAATTAATTCCGGCTCAGCTATTATTTACGATAACTGCCGCTAGGGAAGGGATTCCATTTCCGTCCTTAATTGAAGCTTTAATCCTCGTCTTTTTTTATGAAGTATTGCAGGAGGCTGGAACAAGACTCCCCTATAAAATCAGTCAAACAATTGGGATTGTAGGCGGTATAGTTATTGGTCAACTTGCCGTTATGGCGGGGATTGTAACTCCCATCATGGTTATAGTTATTTCTCTAACAGCCATTTGTGCATTCACAATACCCAATTACAGCTTTGCGATTGGCTTGCGAATAGTTCGTCTCGCTACTATATTTGCTGCTGCAATTTTAGGACTATACGGAATTATTTTAGTATTTATTATGATTTATGTTCATCTTGCCAACTTAAAAAGTATTGGTGTTCCATATACACAATCTTTTTCTCCCGGCAACTTATGGACCCTTGAAAATATTGTCGTAAGGGCTCCGATTACAGTATTGTCAAAACGCTCATTTCAGCCATTCCTGAAATCGAATAGAAAAAAGAAAGACGGAGGATCAGTGAAGTAATGAAACTTTATAAAAACAATCAATCGATTCAAGATAAAGACATTATGTTTGCTGTTGCTTCGAATACGATTAGTATTACAATTCTATTTTTGCCTCGGTATATAACCGAACATACTGTATCTTCTGATGGCTGGATGGCAATTTTATTCGGTGGGTTGATCGCGATTCTTTTAGGATGGATTTTAGCAAAAATAGCGGTATCCTTCCCAAATGAACCCTTTTTCTCTTTTGCTTCCTATTTAGTATCAAAACCAGTGGCAGTCATACTATGCTTTATTTTTGTTTTTCAATATATTATTATCTCTTCGTTTCAAATGAGGGAAATGGCTACCTTGTCTCAGGAGTACTTTTTTGATCGTACCCCATTGGAAGTTGTCTGTTTAGCGTTTATCCTTGTCGTTATATATGCAGTATCTGGCTCGAGGGTGGCCATTTTCAAATTAAACATTCTTTTTTTCCCTTTTGTTGTCGGCGGGTTAATTTTATTAATTATTGCTCCGATGTGGGCTATTAAGCTTGAAAATTTACTTCCTGTGTTTCAAACCGATTTTAAAGGACTTCAGTCTGGAACAATATCCAGTTTAAACGCATTTTTGGGATTTGGTATCGTGTTATTTTATATTTCACTTATTAAGAAACCCGAAAAAGCCCCAAAAATGACGGTCTTAGGCATATTATTTCCATTTACCTTCTATATCATTATTTTTATTATTTGTGTTGGCGTCTTTGGGAATGCAACGGTCAAAAATCTTTATTATCCTGTATTCGAGCTTTCAAAAATAATATCGATTCCAGGAATTTTCTTCGAACGCTTTGATTCGATTTTATTTATCATCTGGACAATTATTGTATTTACAACCTGCTTAATGGCATTTGATATTGCAGTAATGCTCATTAACCAGCTAATTCCTAAATTAGCCAAACAAACGATTATTTTTATTTTGTCACCCATCATTTTCTTTTTAGCCATGATACCTAAAAACTTTATTCAAATTAATAACATTGCAAAATATATGGCCTATTTAGAGATAGTTTATATGGTATTCGTCATATTTCTACTAGGAACTATGCTATTAATAAGAGGTAGGAAAACCCATGATTCCTTATAAAAAACTAATATTTTTAATTTGTTGTCTCCCATTTACAGCCGGTTGCTGGGATAATCTTGAAGTAGAAGATCGAAGTTTTGTAACAGGGATTGCGATAGACCTAGCTAATAATAAACCAGCTCCCTCAGAAGAGAGTGGGGCTGCTAGGGACTCACAAGGTCAACAGCAGCAGAACTCACAGCAGCAAAATAATCAACCATCATCAGGGCAAGAACGTATAAAACAAAATCAAAATGAATCTTCATTACAAACCGATGAAAGAGTTTTAAATTATGAAAAAGATGAGGATTATGAACAAAATGAAAATAATAAATTCAAATTAACACAACAGCTTTTAAATCCTTCTACCTTTAGCTCACAACAAAACACTACCAATTCAAACGCCACTTCATTTCGTAACCTATCACAAACAGGTGACACCATTATTGAAATGAACCGCGATATGATAAAACAGGCTGGAAGTAGGACAAACGTGACACATTTAAATATTGTCCTTTTTTCGGAAGCCCTTGCAAAAGAAGAGTATTTATTTGCTGATCTAATGGATATTTTCCTTCGAGAAAAAGAAATGTTACGGAGCGTGAAAATCGCCATTACGGAGGAGCAATCAAGCGATTATTTATCAATTCTCCCTGAAAACGAGAAAATACCAAGTAAATATTTATCCAAAGTTTTGGAAAATAAGTCGACCTTAGATATTGCCCAACCTTTAACTGTGGGAAATGTTCAATCCTATTTGTTAATGAATCGAAGTTTTATTATTCCTTTTATTAGTCAGGTAAATTCAACGACAGTTAATTATGATGGAGTTTCGGTATACAGCGGTATTAAGAATAAAGTTGTTGGTAATTTAATTGGAGATGAAGCAAAAGGAGTAAATTTTATTCAATCCAAAAATCAGACAGGGACGATTAACACAAAACTTGATGATCACGATGTCACCTTCGAAATCTTAAACATCCAAAGTAAAATATCACTGAAAGATAAGAAAATGCCATTAAAATTCAATATTAAAATCGACGTTACTAGCGGAGTTGCTGAACAGTATGGCCAACTTGATGTTATGAAGGAAGAAAATTACGAAAAGCTAAAAAGCATTTTAGAAAAAGAAATTAAAGAAATAACGGAACATACCATTTCTATTTTACAGAATGAGTTATATACAGACGTTATCGGATTAAACACTTATTTATATGAAAAGCATTACCCGCTTTGGAAATCCATTAAAGAAGAATGGGAAGAGGGTCAGCATTATTTCATGAAGAGTGATATACAAGTTGATGTCAACGCAACTATTGAAAAGCCAGGCAACATTATAAAATCACACTAAAGGTGGAATTTTTTTGTGGAATAGTCTTATGGAACATTTTACTGATATACCTACTATGCTTTGTACCTTCCTGTCATTTTTTATTCCATATACAGTTTCCAAAATATATAACAATTTTTCCCACCATACAAATCCTCCTTGGAAGAACGAAGAAAATTAGCATGCTCGTATCCTTTACAATACGAAAAACCATGAGTAGAATAAAGTTAGTTTTAGAATAATACTTGATTTATTTTTGGTGAAAAAGCACGATCCAGTTTGAGGATATCGATTTCTTTATTTCGCTATAATAAATCAATCTTATTTAAAGGAGCAAAAAAGATGCAAACAATTACAGGAAAAGTGGCATTAATCACTGGAGCAGGGCGTGGAATTGGAAAAGCAACAGCAATCGCTTTTGCTAAAGAAGGAATTCACGTAGGTCTTGTCGGACGTTCACTTGAAAATTTACAGCAAGTGGCAGAGGAACTTAAACAATATGACGTTAAGGTAGCTATTGCTTCGGCAAATGTGGCAGATTTAGACTCTATAACTACAGCAGTTGAGTCAATTCGAAGCGAACTTGGAGCAATCGATATTTTAGTAAATAATGCTGGTATTTCAAAATTCGGCGGTTTCATGGACTTAACACCTGAAGAATGGACAAATATCATCGATGTTAACGTAAAAGGTGTATACTATACAACACGTGCAGTATTACCCGAAATGATTGAGCGCAATACAGGCGATATCATCAATATCTCATCTACAGCTGGTCAAAAAGGGGCACCAGTTACAAGTGCATACTCAGCTTCTAAGGCTGCAGTAATCGGATTAAGTGAGTCGTTAATGCTTGAAGTACGTAAGAAAAATATTCGCGTTACAACTTTAACACCAAGTACGGTTGCAACTGACATGGCGGTTGAGCTGAACTTAACAGACGGCAACCCAGAAAAAGTTATGCAAGCAGAAGATTTAGCAGACTTAATGGTTGCACAATTAAAGCTTCATCCACGTGTTGTATTAAAGCATGCTGGACTTTGGTCAACTAACCCATAATAGAACCGATCAAAAATAAGGCGCTATCCAATGTATTTTGGATAGCGCCATTTATTTTTTAACATTTAAAAGCGTTCCATCGTAAGATCAGTATTTACGGAAACTGCAGCTTTATTACCCTTTGCTGCTGAAATCATTAGCGAGGAAGGTCTGTTTCTTTCAGTTTCTCCCGCAATATATATGTTCTTCTCACTTGTTCTGCCAACGCCATCTGTTTTAACTTTTCCGTCTTCATCCAACTCACAGCCAAGTTTTTCAGCAAATTGATTCGTGCGATAATAAATTGGTGCCACAAATCCACCTGACCTTAAAAGCGTTTCCCCGGTTTCAAACTCGATTTTCTGTAAATAACCATCTTCCCCTATTAAATTCTTTATTGGATCAGATATTATTTTGATATTACGTCTTTGTAACTCTGCAGCACCTTCTGGAGAGAGTGTTATTCCATTCGTTAAAACAACTAAATCCTCCGACCAATTATATATAACTTTAGTCAGATGGAGTGCATGCTTTTCTTTTTCAGCAATGACAACCAATGGCTTATCTCTTTGCTCCCAGCCATCGCAATACGGACAACTAAATAAGCTTTTCCCGTAAAATTCCCTTATCCCTTGTATAGAAAATACTTCTTGAATACCGGTAGCTAATATAATCTTTTCAGTAACATACTCCTGTCCATTGGATGCTTTGACAAAAAATTTCTCATTACCTTTATCCTTAATTATTTCAGTAACGGTTGCATGAGCGAACGAGACAGAAGGATATTTCTCCAGTTCTTTTAAACCCAGTTCTTTAAACTCTTGAGGCTTTATACCATCTCGAGTGATAAATCCATGCGATTCTTGCGTCATTGTATTCCTGTTTGTATCATCATCAAACAACATAATTTTTCTTCTAGCTCTACCTAAAATCAAACTTGCACTTAACCCCGATGGTCCACCGCCTATAACGATGCAATCTAGGACATTCATTTTTTACCTCCCCACTGAGCTGGTTATTATTTTAAACGGGATATTCCCATTAAAGATCAAATTCATTTATACCCTCTCTTGTTTATTTTGAACCAAAAGCCTTAGAGTATCCTTAAAAGTGAAATGTTTATAGCTTCTCCATTTCTATTTGGTGAACTCTTCCTGCAAACAAGAAAATTGTAGCTATTTAGAGGATTATCCGTAAATTTATCGAAGTTATTGTGTTATATCAAGGGGGAGAATTATAGATGAATAAACTAATTGCAAAGCAAATACCTCATACGTTTGAACTGCATGGAGACGTTCGGCATGATGAATATTATTGGATGAAGGATAAATCCAATCCTGAAGTAATCGCTTATTTAGAACAGGAAAACATGTATTATGATGAGGTTATGAAACCATTGGAGACTTTAACTTCTGAGCTTTATGAAGCAATGATAGCACGTATTCCTGCTTCAGAGAGCCAGGTACCTGTTCAAAAGGGACCTTACTTTTATTACTATCGTTCAGAAAAGGAAAAACAATATCCTATATATGCTCGTAAACGTGCAGAGAATCGTATGGCATTAGCATCTTCTGAAGAAGAAATTACAATAGATGAAAATGCTCTTGCTCACAATGATGACTATTTAAGTGTTACTGAGCAGCGTTATTCAACAGATCACCGCTATGTTGCCTATTTGGAAAATCGTGACGGAACAGATAGCTATACTCTATTTATAAAAGATTTACATACTGGTGATTTGCTAGAAGATAAAATTCCAAACGTTTATATTTACAGTAGTGTTGAATGGAGTAACTGTGGACAATACATTTTTTATGTGAAACTAAACGAATTACAAAGACCCTATCAAGTATGGCGTCATGAAATAGGTACTAAAAATACAGCGGATGTCCTTTTATTTGAAGAATCCAACGTAACATTTAATTTATACATTAACAAATCAAGAAGTAATCGCTTTATTTTTATTGTTTCGCAATCCACTACAACATCAGAAATACAATTAATTGATGGGGATTCGCCATTAGTAGCCCCACAATTATTTGAAGCACGCCGTGAAGGTATTGAATACGACTTGGAGCATTGGGAAGACGATCTTTTAGTACTAACGAATGAAAATGCTCTAAACTTCAAACTGCTTCGTTGTCCATTAGATAACTTTAATGAGCGTACCTCCGTTGTTCCTTATGATGAAAAGCGGTTTATGGAAAATATTTATCCATTTAAACGTCACGTATATGTAACAGGTCGTGAAAATGGTTTAAAGCAGGTTTGGCGTATCGAAGGGGATTCTCTTGTTCAGTTAGAATGGAAGGAAGATATTTATTCAGTATCGCTAGTTTCGGATCAAGACTACAAAGCTACGGAGGTGTTAGTTCAATACGAATCATTTTTAACTCCTAAGACGACAATCCGTATTGATATTGAATCGGGAGAAAGAGAAGTTTTACAAGAGGCGCCTGTTACAGGTGAATATGACCGAGAGCAATTTGTACAGCAGCAAGTTTGGGCAACAGCAGCTGATGGAGTAAAGGTTCCAATACTTCTTCATTATCGAAAAGATGTCCTTAACAACGGACCCGCACCGCTTATTTTAAATGCTTACGGTTCATATGGTTATAGTAGTGACCCGTTTTTCAGCGCCTATCGCCTGCCTATCCTTAATAAAGGGGTAATAATTGCAATTGCGCAAGTACGTGGTGGTTCAGAGCTAGGACGCACGTGGTACTTTAATGGCAAAATGCAGAAAAAGCGCAATAGTTTCACAGACTTTATCGATGCCGCAGACTCTTTAATCGAGCAAGAATTTACAACAACTGAACTTATCGCAGCTCGTGGCGGAAGTGCTGGTGGATTGTTAGTAGGAGCAGTAGCTAATATGGCAGGTAACAGATTTAAAGTCATTGTTCCGGAAGTACCGTTTGTCGATATTGTCACTACCATGCTTGACGATTCAATTCCATTAACGACTTTGGAGTGGGACGAATGGGGCAACCCGCAAAATGAAGACGATTATTTCTACATGAAATCTTATAGTCCGTACGACAATGTAGAAGCAAAACCTTACCCGCATATGTATATCACGACAGGATTAAATGACCCGCGCGTCGGTTATTGGGAGCCGGCCAAATGGGTAGCCCGTCTCCGTGAATTAAAAACAGATGACAATACCCTTGTTCTAAAAACAAACATGGGTGCTGGTCACTTTGGCGCATCCGGACGTTTCAACCAGCTACGTGAACTTGCTGAAGGATATTCGTTTATTTTGAGTAAGTTTGGATTTTAGACAAATTTGAATTCCATAACAAAACGCATCCTCTCAAATGAAGATGCGTTTTGTTTTACTTACCTTACTTAATTAAATTAATTACTATCACTAATTCCTACTTTTCACAATATTTTTAAAGCCTACATACGTTGCATAAAAGTATCCTCCGTATATTATGAGAAGTGCTGATATAATTATGAACATGGAACTTCCTATTATACTTTGGCTGTAAGTCTTGAAAACTTCGTTAACCATACTAATTCCGACGATGGAATGAATAATAGCTAACCCTAAAGGTATCGCAAAATAAATCAGGTTTTGAATTAAAATCGCTTTGTTAATTAATTTTTCTGTGACGCCAATTCTCCGTAAAGATTGATAGCGTTCCAAGCTGTCGCTAGCATCAGATAACTGTTGCAATGCCATTACTGCAGCACTCGATATTAGAAAGATAAGCCCTAAATAAATGCCCAGAAAAACAATTGTAGCTGATAATCCATGTACTCTTGTATTTACCTGGTCAATTGTATTCCCAAGCACTAAATAATTAATACCATCTACAGTACTATCATTCCAAAGACTAGTAAATAAATCAGTAAATTTTTCCTCTGACTTTTTAGGATCGATACCTTCAAACATTACATTAAAGCCTGTTTTATCTAATATCAGCTCACCGGAAAAATCGTCCGGAACGATGAGATAAAAGAAGGATAGAGCCGTGGCAGTAGTCAATATATTTTCTGCAATAGGTATATCATTTTTAATCGTATAGTCTTTGCCTTCAATGTTGATGATGTCTTCATTATCCATAAACTTATCCAATGCCTTATTCATATGGCCATAATTCGATACGATCAATACTTCGTTACCCTTTAACTCAATAGGCTTCTGCCCTTTAAGCTGGACACTGGAATTATAATCCGATATTTTAACAGCAGATAAGGCACCCATCATATAGTTTTTCTGAAAATCTAGCAGTTCCTGCTCACTCAAATAATTTGTTAACAGATCCTCTAAAGTAAGCGTTAGTTTATACTCACTAAAAAAAGTATGTTTTTCATCCGCTTGAAATTTAAAGTCAATTTTTTCTAAAAAGTTCTCTATCTCGTTCTCTTCTTCTTGATGTTTATCATTGGCAATGAGCACCGATGAAGCATCAAAAGAAGTATTTCCTTCGACCATTTTATCGTTGGTACTTTTAAAACTAAACATAGTAAATAAAAGGGTAATCGTTAAAAAAAGCATCAGACATATTACAGTCATTGAGACGAAGTTCGTATTAATTTTGTTATTGATCTGTCTTAAAATAAAGATATTTAAATCCTTTAAATATAATTTCTTATTCTTTTGTACAATATGAATCATGAAGTTGGATAGGCTGAAAAAGAATAGCAACGTTCCAATAACGCCCATCAAAAGAGCTGCTATCAATAAAATCCCTTCAGAATTCATCCCATTTTCTAGTATAAGTGCATATGCAATTGCCAAAACAATTAAAGATATAAGAAAGGTAAAAATGGAGACATATGCATTCTTTAGTTTTACTACTTCATTTTTCTTCGCTGCATTCAGCATGTCGATCAATTTATATTTCGAAATTGTCACTTGATTGAAGATCATGACAAGAAGATAAATAATGCCAAAATAAACAGCAGTTTTAATGACTGCTCCAAATGAAACAACAAATTTATATTGACTCATTTCAACGGCCAATAGTTGGGCTGTAATTACTGACAAGCCTTGTGAAACAATAATTCCAAGTGCAGTCCCTACTACTAGGGATATAAGACCAATCAATAAAGTTTCAAATATTAGGATTCTAGAAATTTTACCTTTTGACATTCCGAGGGTCATATATATGCCCAATTCTTTTTTTCGTTTTTTAATTAAGAAATTGTTGGCATAAGTAATCAATCCACCAAGAATAAAAGAGACAAATATTGATGTTCCAGCGATTAGTTTATTAAAAGTTAACATATATTCCGAGGTACTTTTGCCCATTTCCAGCATGGCTGTCTGTTCTTCAAAGGAATTGAAGCTGTAAAATATGCAGACGGCAATGGTTAATGTTAAAAAATAGATGGAATAATCCCGAAAGCTTCTTTTCACATTATTTAGCGCAATTTTATAAAACATTCCCCGCATCCCCTCCAAGTAAAGTTACAACTTCAATGATCTTATTGAAGAATTCCTTTCTCGTATCGTCTCCACGTATCAGTTCATTAAAAATACGTCCATCTTTAATAAAGAGAATTCGGTGAGCATAGCTAGCTGTAAAGGCGTCATGAGTAACCATAAGTATTGTAGACTCGAATTCTTTGTTCAGCTTTTCAAATGTATCTAAAAGCAGTCTTGCAGATTTAGAATCAAGAGCCCCTGTTGGTTCATCCGCCAAAATGAGTGAAGGCTCTGTAACTAATGCCCTTGCTGAGGCTACTCGCTGCTTTTGCCCTCCCGACAATTGGTAAGGAAACTTATTTAATAGCTCAGCAATTTCAAGTTTCTTAGCAACATCTTTAATCAAACGATCAATTTCTCTAGTCCCTCTATTTTGTATTGTAAGAGCTAATGCGATATTTTCGTAGGCAGTCAGTGTATCCAGCAGGTTGAAATCTTGGAAGATGAAACCTAACTCATCGCGTCTGAAATTTTCCAAAGCTTTTCGCTTAAGAACTGTAATATCCTTATTATTGATATTAATATGACCTGTTGTAATCGTATCAATAGTAGAAATACAATTTAAAAGGGTCGTCTTGCCACTACCTGACGGACCCATAATTCCTACAAACTCTCCCTTTTCTACTTGAAAGCTAATATTGTCGATTGCTTTTGTTACATTTCCTTTATGCCCAAAATATTTTTCGATTTTTTCAACGGTTAATATACTGTTCATTGCTTTCCCTCCACACTCCTGATTCATAAAGCACTCTATTTTTTCACGTAAAATTCAGCGGTAGTTTCGCTAATTGGGCTACCCTTTACAAATATCGTTACCATGTAACGGCCTTCTTTGGCATTATCGGGAATCGTTAGCTTAGCAGTAAAATACCCTGCATCATTTAAAACTATATTTTCTTCAACATGCAATCTATTTGATGTTTTGACTTGATCTTTATACCATATGACCTTTGCTTCTTTTATCCAAAATCGGTTAACTTCTGCAGAGAAATATACTGTATCTCCATGTGAAAATTTGTTTGTAAAATCTATTGGATTACCTTTTCCATCGACACTTCCTGAAGTAACACCATCTACAATTTTTGGACCATTATAGTAATTATACCCGTTATAAGTCCCTATCAATAAAACAGCAACGATTGCTATTACTGCAATAACCAATTTATTCATTTTAATTTCCTCCTGTTCACTTCTTGTCATTATCATAACAAGGTTACTTAGCGCTACATATCGGTTTATCTTTTAATAAAGTTACATTTTTGCAAGATTGGAAATAAAAAAACGGATGTCCGACTTATTAGTCAGGCATCCGTTTTTTTAATGATTCAATTCAGTAAATTTACACTTCCAATCGGAAAGACAATGCTAACCTTTGTTCCTTCACCTGCTTTAGAAGTTAAGGTAAGTCCTAAACCAAGCTGCTCTGAAAGTTTTTTGCATAAGTAAAGGCCAATCCCAGTAGACTGTCCATACTTTCGGCCATTCTCTCCTGTAAACCCTTTTTCGAAAACTCTATTTAAATCCTTATCTATAATACCAATACCATTATCCTCTATAGTAAGTATAATGTTATTTTCATTTTTAATTGTACTGATTGTTACTTTCCCATCCCGTCGCGCAATATATTTAGTTGCATTTCCAACCAGTTGGTTCACTATGAATTCCAGCCATTTGGCGTCACTGTATATCACACCATCTACCGCATTAATATCGAGGGCGATTCCTTTGCTAATAAAATCTCTCGAATTTCTCTTTATTACCCTTTTGACAAGATCAGGTAAAGACACCTCTTTAATTATATAATCCTTACTGACATTATTGCTTCTTGAATAATATAGAACCTGTTCAATGTATTCTTCAACCTTTTTTATTTCATCATGAATATTTCGGGTAGTGTCACTTGGATTGTTTTCTATTATTAAGCGAGTTGATGCAATCGGAGTTTTTATCTCATGTACCCATGTTTCTATATATTCTCTATACTCATTTTCCCGGTCTCTGTACTTCTTTACATGCTCATGCATATCCTTATTTGCCAGACGCAATATATCATATAGAAGTTTACCTTCAATGTTTTCTGGTTCGGTCATAATCTCGGACAACAAATATTTTTTATCCAAGGTGTCTATAATGCCGGTTAACTCGTTATATAACATTTTCTGTTTAATAAATTCTAAAATTATATAGGAAAGTATAGGGAAAAACCAAATACAGAAAGTCAATAATATGAGGTTCCAGCTACTGTTAATCAGTAGCATAATCCCACCTATTATGGTGAATAGTATAAAATTCAGCACCAAAAACAGCGTTCTCTCTTTTAAATATTCTTTAAATTTCATGGCAGAATATAACCTAATCCGCGTCTAGTTTCGATATTATCTTGCATCCCTATTCCTTCAAGCTTCTTCCTTAGTCTAGTCACATTAACAGATAAGTTATTATCATCGACAAAAATATCCGCATTCCACATAAAATCCATTAAATCATCCCTTGAAACAATTTTCCCCTTACTTTTAATTAAGCAGGAAAGTATTTTAAGTTCATTTTTCGTTAATTCTGCTGTATTTTCGTTATATGTCACAGATCCATTTAATAAGTTCAACTTTAGATCGTTATACGTAATAATATCCTGAATGTGGCTTCCATGAACTCTTCTTAATATCGATTCTATTCTTGCCAAGAGTATTTGAGTATTGAATGGCTTTGTTATAAAATCATCCGCACCTAAATTTATACTCATAAGTTCGTCCATTTCATAATCCCTGCTTGTCACTACAATTATTGGTACATCGGATTTTTTTCTTATTTCTCTGCATATATAGTATCCATCTGTCACAGGCAGATTGATGTCCAATAGTATAAGTTCTGGTTCTTCTGTTAGTGTATCATTTATGATATTTTCAAAGTTCGTTAAGGCAACTACTTCATAGCCATACCTAATTAAAAAGTTTTTTAGTTCTTCTCTTATCGTTTCGGTGTCTTCTATAATAATAATCTTTGCCATAGATTCACTCCCTTTATCGAAATTTTACACTCTATACATTTAATACTAGTAATTATAAAGAAATAGAATTACAGTTAATAAAAATACCGGGATCCCAATTACAAGTGACAGAACCGATATGGCACTATGCACCCGCTCTTTCGTTTTGAACATTACTTTTATTACTAGGTAAATACTAATCCCAATTAATCCACCCATTGTATTTAACAATAAATCATCAATATCACTTACTCCGCGCTTAAAAATGTATTGGAATACTTCAATTCCCAAGCTTGCGCCAATAACTACCCACATTGCTTTCCAGAAATTAAATTTTTTCAAAAAATTTGCAGCATAGAGACCTAGCGGAATAAACATAAGAATATTCCCCCATACATTTAATGTAAAGCCCTCGTCTGTTATCATATCAAATGGAACTAAATTAACGCTTCGTCTCGCATCCCGCGCAAAAAATACCGTTTCTATTAATAAATAAGCATAGAATAATAATACAATCCAAAATGCTACTTTTAAAATTTTTTTCATAAGCTTGCCTCCTAAAACTCCTTCATTTATCATAGCCTGTAAATCTTAAGATAAAACTATTAAAATTCTTAAGATTGCTCCTCCCTTTAAAAAGCAGAAAAAAAAGAGGCTGGGACATAAGTAGAAATTTCTTTGTAAAAGGGAAATACTCTTATGAAGAAATTGATATTATATGAATTGATTGGAGTGAAGGGGCGACTCCTGGGGGAACAGCGAAATTTATTTTGCGACGAGTAACCGCAGGAGCACCGACGCCTGAGACGTTCGTGTAAGGCCGTGCCCCCGGAAAGCGTCCCCGTAACGGAAATCAATTCTGGCAGAAGCAGAAAAACATCCATTTTTTTCTTGAAAAAATGGATGTTTTTCGTTTTGTCCCAGGCTCGAATAATTTTATTTATAGATCAGAAATCATACCGCCATCTACTACAAATTGACTTCCTGTCGAATAGCTTGAATCATCAGATGCAAGATATACAACTAAATTAGAAACTTCTACTACTTCTGCTCTTCTTCTTAAAGGAATATCCTTTTCAAGTTGCTTAAGATATTCTTCCACATCTGGTTGATCTGCCATAGGTGTTTTAATAATTCCCGGGTGTACAGAGTTTACACGAATGTTATATTGCCCAAGCTCTGCAGCCGCACCCTTCGTCATACCAGTTACAGCATGTTTAGAGGCACTGTACGCAATAGCTGTAGGCGCACTGACCAAGCCATCTACAGAGGAAATATTAATAATAGAACCGATGCCCGCTTTTTTCATAGAAGGAAGAACTTTTTGCATCCCTAAAAATACGCCAAGCTCATCTACTTTAAATGTTAATTCAAAATCTTTTACAGTTAGTTCTTCTAATGTTTTGAAAATCCCAATTCCCGCATTGTTAACTAACACGTTTATAGGACCGAATGTTTCTTCAGTTTTTGCTACAACCTCTATCCAATTTTCTTCACTTGCCACATCTAATTTAAGAGCGATTACATTTTCTCCTACTTCATCCGCTAGTTTTTTCGCACCGTCAAAGTTAAGGTCAGTAATTGCTACTTTTGCACCTTCCTCCACAAATTTTCGAACGTGCATGGCACCCATACCTTGTGCTGCTCCTGTTATTATCGCTACTTTACCATCTAATTTCCCCATATTTTCCTCCAATTTATAATAAAATTTTGCTTACTGTCTCACAATATTATTTGTAAATGTACTCTTTTTATCCATGTCAAAAAAAAGAAAAATGCTTAGTTCATATCTAAGCATTTTTCATATACCAATTTTCTTGCCAATTAATTATAAAAGTTACTCTTTGGGGAATCATAATGTCCAGGGATCGGCAGTAAATCTCCGTGGTACTCCTCTGGCCAAGGAAGCATAAGCTGCTTTTTCATAACATCTTCCCTTTTTACTTCTATAGGTACTAATTCTCGTTGCGTCATCTGAACTAATTGCATTTTTCCTAATTCAATAAGTCTTTTAGTCATTTCACCGCCAATTTTACCGTTCACTCTAGATGGCAGTTCACCTTTATCGATTAAATCGTAGTTATCAATTCCAAACTCGGCTGCTATTTCAAGTTTCATTTGTTCCAGTTTATTTTGTATCTGGGTCATTATCGCACCTCCCTTTTCCATTAATATAAGCAGGTTTTAAAATAATATCCTCAGCTAGTATATGAGATAAATGAGTAACTTTGGTAATGGGAATTTATAATCCATGCCTCATTTCAAGTTTTCCTAATCTTTGTAAATATATTACCCTTTTTTTATATTTCCCACTTTTAATCTTTAACCATAGTTGCTAACAATGTTCTCTCGATTAAATCTCAATCCTAACTCAGTCTTTTAAATTTACATTCATCAATTATTTATTTTAATTGACGTTAATTTAACATTTCAAAAGAATTATACATATGCTATTAGTCATATTATATTTAAAATATTAAAAAGTAGAATTAACTATAGTAAAATTCTCACTAAAATTAGGCATAAAAGATATAACCCACGAGTATAATATGGTAATTACTACTAATTTGAATTGTAGTATACAAATAATATTATTGGGGGAATTATTTAATGGGTTATTTTTCAGGGAAAGCACTAATTTTAGCAGGCACTTTACTTACATCAGCATCATTAACAGTTGTTGCGTATGATGGTTCTGAAACATTAAATGCAATTAAAAGCAAAATTTCTATTCAAACGGATCAAGTAGTAAAATACGATCAAAATCAACAAGCCTTAATCAATAAAGTTCAGGAACTTCAAAAGGATGCTAACGCTAAAATTAAAAAAGCTAATAATTTTATAGCTAGTCAGAAGGTTACTATTACCAATCTTAAAGGCGACGTTGTAAAGCTTAATGGCAAGATTTCCGAATTGCAAACAACAATTGATAAAAAAGATAAGCAAATATCTGGACTAGTGAAAAGTCTAGAAGAAGTTGGTAATAACTTCAAAGCTTTAGAGTTGAGTTACAATCAACTGCTTGCTTCTAATACAGCTACTTTAAAAGAGTTAGAAGATACTAAACTTAAACTTGATGAAGCTACTACATTTATAAAAGACTTGAAAGCTCGGATTGCAGAATTGGAAGCAGAATTAGATAAAGCTAACGCTGACCTTAAAGAAACTACAGAAAAGCTAAATCACACGCAAGCTCAACTTGAAGAACAAACTGCTAAGTATAATGAGGCTGTTAAACAAAGAGACCAGCTTCAAACTGAATTAGATGCAGCGGTAGCTAAAGCTAAAAAAGATGCAGCATTAATAGAAGATTTAAATAATACAGTCACAGAATTTAAAGATACTGTGTATGATTTAAAAGAAGAGGGAGATGAAGAAATTAACAAGGCTAATGGCGAAATTACTAAAGCTGAGGGAATAATTGAAACGGCTAATACTGAGTTAAAAGATGCTAATGATGCTCAGGATGCCGCGAACGCAGAAGTAAAGGAAGCTAATGCAGATGTAGAGAATTTTGGTAACGAAGTTAATGAAATTATGAATAAAGCTAAGGATTTAAAAGCAAAAGATATTCAAGATGTATTAAATCTTAAGATAGATGATGTAGTGACAAATGGTAAATTTGATTAATTATTAAAATCGATTCCTCTAGCTGAGGAATTTTCAGAACCCGGAATTTTTATAATTCCGGGTTTTTCTATTTTAATTGTTTATTTAATAAGTTTTAATTATCCAAAAATGAAAGTAATACTTTTACATTGAGATTGGAATGATCTTTTGTACCACACCTCATATCTTATTTTTATAAAATATTTAAAGTCGTAATATTAAACGCTCGAAATGGAAACGTTGTCTATAGAGATAATCTATTTTTCAAGTAAATATTGGAAGATTGAGGTGCGTACATGCTTGACTTTATAAAAGATATTCTTATTGTCTTGGCAAGAATACTAACTATTTTACCCTTGCTGTTGTTTACTACCCTATTCATGGGCAAACGGGCAATTGGGGAAATACCCGTATTTGATTTTTTGATTGTAATTATACTAGGAGCAGTCGTAGGAGCTGATATTGCTGACCCAAACATTGAACACGCACCAACTTTTATAGCAATCATTTTTATTGGACTATTTCAAAGAGTTGTGGCAAACTGGAAAATTTCAAATCGGAAAGTTGGTAAGCTTTTAACACTTGAACCTACTGTTGTGATACAAGATGGGAAATTTATTACGAATAACCTTAAGAGTATCCGATACTCAATTGATAACATTCTTCAAATGCTTAGAGAAAAGGATGTATTTGATATTAGTGAAGTTGAAACTGCTATTATAGAACCGAGTGGATCTTTAAGTGTATTAAAAAAGCCTGAGAAAACTACTGTGACTAGAGAAGATTTGAATTTAGGGTCATTTAAGTCCTCTATGGCCTTTCCAGTTATTATAGAAGGAACTATCTATTCGGAGGTTCTAAGAGAGATAAATCTTAACGAAGCATGGTTAATACAGCAATTATCCGAACAAGGGATTAATGAGCTAAGCGATGTATTTTTTGCCTCTATAAACCGTAATCTTGAACTGCACGTCTCTATAAAAGATGAATGGAATACAGCCCCACCAATAAAACACTGATGTGGTTAAATTGCTATTCAGAGTATTGAAAAACGACTTATCCTCTAGTAGGATAAGCCGTTTTTTCTATTTAGAAGAGACAAGGATTTTAATCTGATCTTTATCATTTACTAATGTTTCGAAGCCTTCCGTAACAACCTCGTCCAATGTAATTCGTTTTGTAACTAATTTGTCCGCCGGGAAGTAGCCTTTTGTCATCAGGTGCATAACAGCCGGGAAAATATCACGGTACGCGATAATCCCTTTTACGTTACGTTCTGATAATACGATGTTGTTTGGCTGAATAGATGCTTCTTTTTCCCAAATCGACACGATGATTGTTTCACCTTCGAATGAAGTGGAATCAATTGCTTGTTGCAATACGATTGGTACACCTGTAACCTCGAATGCTACGTCTGCGCCACCGTTTGTCAACTCCTGAATTTTACCTGCTACATCAGCTTCTTCAGCAGGATTAATAACGGCTGTTGCACCTAGTTCTAACGCTTTCGCTCCGCGCTCTTCCGATAATTCTACAGCATAAATTTCCGATGCACCCGCTACTTTCAATGCCTCAATTACCAATAAACCAATTGGACCTACACCAAAGACAACAGCTTTATCGCCTGCTTTTAATTTACTCATACGAATCGAGTGTAATGCGACTGCTGCCGGCTCTACTAAAGCACCCTGCTCTAAAGATAATCCTTCTGGCATTTTATGTACCCAGCGCTCATCAACCACTGTAAATTCGGATAAACCGCCTCCGCCACCCGATAAACCATGGAATCCTAAGTGTTTACAAACATTATATTTCCCTTTTAAACAGGCGGCACATTTGCCACATGCTAAAATCGGTTCAACTACAACTAAATCACCAATATTTACGCTTGTAACACCCTCCCCCACTTCTACAACTGTACCAGAAAATTCATGGCCCATGACAATTGGTGCCACTTCTTTACTTACTGCGTGTGGTGCATCTACTGGAACGAAAATTGGTCCTGCTACATATTCATGAAGATCACTACCGCAAATACCTGTCCATGCGACTTGAATTTTGACACGCCCTGCTGTCACCTGAGGCTCTTCAATCTGCTCAACCCGAATATCCTTTGCTTTATACCAACGTGCTGCTTTCATGATTATCACTCCATTAAAAGTAATTACTACGTGTGTAGTATTACTTCAAGTATACAGAGCCCAACGAATAAACTTTTTGAATATAATGTTAATTTTTGTTATTTATTGACACAGAATTGTTATAGATAGAACTGATTATTCATGTTGTCGGGACAATTATTAAGCACAATATAATATTCTAAAAGGATTAAAAAAGAACGAATTCCTTTTCTGGAGTTCGTTCTCTACCAAAAAACATTGTTAGTCATCCCCTAATAATTGAAGAATCCACTTTTTCACATCGACAAGGCGATTGGGTAGCGGAGATTCATTCGTACCTGTAACAATCATCGGAACAATAGAATCTGCTCTATGAAGAGAGCCATGTGCACCGCCACCTGCATGATCATGACTATGCTTTTCTATAAATTCATAGGAAGGTTTGGCATCCACGATAATGACACGCCCAAGTTGTGAGTGAAGCGCGCCATGTAGCCTTGCAAGCGCATCCGGATAATCTTGATACTGAATGTGTCCTTCATTAGTCAGCTGCAAATCCAGGATAGAAGTATTCCCGGCAATCTGCCATGATTGCTCATAGTCATCCACATACTTGCCATTTGGTGAAAATGTTAATTCCTCATCACTGACTGAGTTTACAACATAGTTTGTTTGATCATCTTTCCACGCAATAAAGCCAATACGTTCTTCACCTTTTAAATTTCTCACCACTTCTAAAATTTTGACCTGCGGATCTTTCACATAAATGTATGCCATCCGCTCATTAACTGCTATTGCTAATTGACCATCATTCTTTTTCCCTTCCCAAAAAGTATAATTGTTCAATAATTTATTTAAATCGATTAAAGAATGATCCTTATCTTTGCCCACGGAAGATTGGCCACTGTCCCCCAGTACAACCCATGTTGCCTTTTGAATAGCTTCCTCCCAGGACGGGAAGCTACTTAATATTTCTTGAAGTGCCTGATCTGCTTTTTCAATGCCCTTTAAATCCTCTGGTCCATGTTTATGGATAGAGGCATCCGCATCCGGTAAATAAGCAAGTGTAAAGGGTGGTAACTTCTTTTGTTCGATTAAGTATTTTACTTCCTGAGCTGTAAATTTGTTATTAACACCCAGGCGGTTCCATACATATTTATGACGGTTATTTTCTGGGCTATATTGTGAAAGTGCTCCAAGTGAAAATAAGGAGGGTCCATTTACTTTAACTTCTTTTGGTAAGAGTTTAGTCATTGTTATGAGCCTCGGAACGTTTAGTCGATGTTCAAAACTTCCACGGTATAATAGACCATTTATCGAAGCTGATGGCAGTTTACGAATTGCCATCTCTTCATGAATCGTTTGGACATTTTTACTTAAATGATTCTCATTGAGATGAATGACACTGTCCCGGACAACATTTCTTACCCCATTATTCCATATTTCACCGATTCCGCTTCCATAACTAATCATCCGATTTTCGTCTTCTTTGAACCAAATCAGCCCCGGTATGTTATGTTGGTCCGAATAAGTGCCTGTGAGTAATGTACTATCAATAGTGACCGACATCGTCGGGTAAGAGCTTATGATTTCCCGATTATAATGTCCATTGTTAATCAAAAATTCAAAGGCTGGTGCTTTTCCTTCTTGAATTGCTTTTTGTAACGGATCACTCATTAATGAATCTACAGCGATTAAAATAATGGGTTTATCGCTTGAGTTTACTGAAACATCATCCAAATCTTTGATAGGAGATACAGAAACTGCTAGTACAAGAACGGTACAGATAAACATTAAAAAAATTAACGTAATTATTATTTTACGTTTCATGAATTCACCTACAATTTAATTTATCAGTTTAGTATGGGTTGAATTATTTATTCCATTCAGAGGCAGGTTAGTTTATTTAATCAACCACCCCCTTCTTTTTCAAGCAAAAAAACACCCAAAATCGCATAAACGACTTTGGATGCTTCTTAAAAACTAACTTACTTTTATTCTGCTGCAGGAGGAGGAGTGATACCAGGAAGAAGGTCAGGAACTACTGATACAACGCCACCACCAGGCACGTTAATTTGTTGAACTTGTAATACTTTTAAAGTAAGGTCAAGTACAATTTTTTCACGCAATGTGTGGAAAGATCCATCATGATAAGTGGAGTGCGGTGAAAAATCAAGTTCAAAGAAGTTGGCAGCAAGTAACTCACCGTATGGTTGCTCATTGTATCTCACAAGGTTTTGGAAGAAGTATTTATCCAAACGAGCATCCATTTGAGTTTTTTCATTAACGAAATTAGATTCTGCATTTTCTGATACACCAAAGATAGGTGGATTTATGAAATCACCAGCTGTTAACTCTGCAAAACCTGAGAATCGAACATTTGCGATTCGATCTTGTAGTGGTGCATTGTAATCTGCTGAAGCATATTCAATATTTTTACGAATATGTCCTCCTACAAATAATTTCGCTCTTGTAACTGTGAAAAAGCCAGTTGTACCAATTGGTGCGAATTCTACTGGTACTAATTTAACTTGATCTAAAAATACATGTTTTTTAACTCTTTTAATCTCCGTAGCTGGCGGATAAAGTGAAATATCTGATTCTACGACAATTTGAAGAGTTCGCTCTGCAAGTACTACTGGAACTTTAAAAGTAGGTGTTGGTAGTGGAGATGTAACTAAAGTTACGTCGGAATCAGTTACAGGAATTTGTTGATTTGATTTGACCCCAAGATCCTCCCCTTTGCTTTGACCTTTTCCGTGTTTTGGATAGCTATCCTTCATTGGAAAGCCATCATTACTTGAATAATGTTGATCTGTCATTATCTAAACCCCTTTCAATTTTGTTAGAGTTATTCACTCTACATTCCTAACATATGAACGGATGATTTTAGGACGTAGGCCAGTCAAATAGTCAGATGATTCAATTTTGGAAAACTTTTAGTAATTCATTAAACTTAAGGTCAATCTTTTTCACTCTAATTTTGATTCTAGAAATAAGCTCTTATGGTCTGTAATGAATTATACTTAACTGAAATTCCAAGCTTTTAATGTGTCAAATTAACACATTTTTATGTAAAAAAAGCCTGTCCTCCTTCCCCCATAAAAAAAGCTACTCAATGTCATTTCGAGTAGCAATCCAGTTCTATATATTGTTCCTGCACAAAATCAATAGACAATTGAGCAACACCATTCACTTGAAGATGCTTATCTTTTGAATTTAATTCTTGGTGCCAAACAAAATCAGTTTGTTTTAAATGACTATGAATAGGTTCTGAAAATTTATGGTGAGATTCATAATGGAAACTGGATGTATGTTCATTATGAGATTGGAACTGAAATTCATTTTGGCTACTATGAGGGTAATCCGGGACGGCTAACCAATTAATACTTGATGTTTTGGACCATGGAATAGAGACTTTAATTGATTGTATTCTACTTCCCAATCCTTTGTTGCTAAATTCAATATCTGCGACGAATTCACCTTTTAGAAAGACTGTTTTTGAAGGTAATACAACTTTACAATCAAGAGATTGTATGGACCATTCAACTTTTCCTATATTTTCAATTGGCCTTAACAATTTAACTGTTTCGACAATATCTATTTCTGTTTCCAATCTAGACAGTAATACTTTCATCTTTACAGTTGCTGTATTTCTCTTATCAATATTATTAATAAAATGGATGTCCCTAAAATTTGATAAAGCTTCTTTTTCACCAGATTTTTTCTCTTCCAAGCTTGGAAATAAACTGTCTTGCTTTTCTTCTTGCAGCTCATCGCTTTCTGTAAGCATAGTAAAATATTCATCTTCAATAGTTTCAGTAGTTTCATTCAATTCACTAATATCTTCTTCATTCATTTGATTGTCTTGCTTTTTTTCAAGTAATTCATCGCTCTTTTTCCCCTGCAATTCATCACTTTCTGTAAGCATGGTGAGAAATTTTTCTTCAATAAGGTCGGCAGTTTCATTCAATTCATCAACCTCTTCTTCAAACATGGTGATGTCCTGATTTTCTTCCTGCAATTCATCATTTTCTGAAAGCATAGTTAGGAATTTTTCTTCAATAGGATCGGTAATTTCATTTAACGCATCCATATTTTCTTCATTCCTATCACTATACAAGTCTTCTTCTTGCATCTCATCATTTTCTAAAAACATGAGGAGCACTTTTTCATCAATAGTGTCTTTATTATTGAATGATTTATTATTCTCCTCTTCAGATATTAAATCATTGTTACGCTTATCTAGCATCGAATGAAATTCAGCAAATAGCATTCTGGAATTTTCGTTTTTTGTTTGAACACTGTTTTCAGTATCCGCATTATTGTTATCAACAGCTAATTTATTTTCAGGCATAGATGTGCTTTCCTGCGTAATTAATGCAGTATCATTATCAAATGGATTTTCCTGATTAGTTGTAAATTCTTCTTGTATAGAAGGATTATCTTCAAGCATATTAGAAAATTCCTCGAATAAATCGGAAACTACATCTTTCTTGTCCATTTTTTCATTTTCTGTTTTTTTATTTTGATTATTATTAACTATTAACTTATCTACAGGATCTTCATTTAAAGGGTTTTGTATGGAGTCAACTTTAGGTGGTGAAAACATAACCGGTTTTGGGTCCGTTATGCTTTCTAATTGATTATTTATATAGATGGCATTTTTTAGGATTTTATCAGCTTGTTTATTTTTTCGACTATGCTGGGTTTTCCGCTCTTCGAATTCTCCCTGATTGTTAAAAGAGAAATGAATGTCCTGGGGAATAGTTTGATTTTTATAATTATCATAAACCTTATTTTGAAATGAGTCGGGGTCTACATATGGATTTCGAAAATTATTCATCGCTTAATGGAAGGAATGCTCATAAACATTCCCTCCTTTCCCCTCCTTTAGAAAGACTAAAATCCCTTTTACTCCATTAAATATACAGTAGTGAAATTTAAAAATTCATATTGCTGGAGTAAGTGCTTAACAATAGTCATCACAATCATCGTTTGTTGTTGAGGACACCCGAATTTGCTGATTTTGAAGTACTTTTAACGTTATATCAACGACCATCTTTTCTTCAACTTGAGTAAAGACCCCTTCACCAATAGGAGCATTCTTTGGCAAGGGAGACCGATTAATTGCCTCATCCCATTCAATAATATTACTTGAAACTAACTCGCAAAATGGTAATTCATTGTAATATTGAGTGGAGTTTTGATGAAATTGAGATAAATCACTTGATAGAAATTCATCTTTTTCCGGAAAACCACTTGGCAATGAATCCGAAATCAAAAAGTCGAATTCACTCCGTTTGTTGACTGCAGGCTGAACAGGTTTTCTCAAATAATGTTTGATTTCAGTTACACAGCTAAAAGGAATATCCACCGTTAACGAATTTATACTGGAAGAAATCGATTTTAAATTACAATCCGGTTCTAAATTTGGGCTCGCGTATTGAATATTTTTTCGTACAAACCCTTTAACGAATAATTTATTCGTTGGTAAAAGTAACCTGCATTGTACTAATTTAATCTGTTTTTTAACATCTTTTATTTCCAAGACATGCGTAGGAAATTTAATACAGGCATCTAAATTTACTTGAAGAGTGAGTTCAGCTAATACAACAGGTACTTTCGTATATATTTTCCCTATACTTACATTGGGTTTATGAGGTTTATTATCACATTCACTTAAGTTTAATGGGAAATCACATACATCGTTTTTTTTATCTTCGTACATCTTGCCCCTCCTAAATTTCAATTAGTGCATCATATGCGGGCTAAATGCCCATCCTTTGGGCTATTGCCTAAAATCATATTAAGCATGAAATTAAATAGTACAGGCACGAATGGGCTATTGCTCTGCATACAATTGAAAGAGAGGTGAGTGAGAAAATGGACGGGAAAAACTTTCTTGCGGTTGATTGCGGGAATAGCTGGTATAAAGCTTTGTCATCCGATGACGGATATTATTTGGATTACCAGCTACCAAATGCAATCTCTTTATATGATGAAGGGTTCTATGAAAAACCTTATGATGAAGGAGATATAAAATTTGAGGAAAATCTTATCATTGAACTCAAAAGCCATGCCATTATCGACAAAAGGGAAATATACTATATTGGTAAGGCAGCCACTAAACAACGCGATGTAAGTTTAACCGGATTTAATAATCAAAAAGTGGACGAAGATCGTACTTATATTCTCTTATTTGGTCTAGCTGCATTTCACGCTATTTGCACAAATCCTAACGAAACTGAAATACACTATCACATTGATCAACTAGCCGTATCACTGCCAACTACTCAATATAAGGAAATGAAAGATAAATTTAGACAACGCTTAATCGGAACACATACAGTAATTTTTCATAAGGTACCAGGTATTGCAGAACCGAAAGAATTAACAGTCAAATTGTATGTGGAAGATGTCATTATCGGTGCGGAAGGTGCTTGTGCTTATCTTGGATTAACACGAGATCAAGAAACGCTGGTAATCAAAGATGATGATCTAGTGAAGGATTCACAGAAAGGGATTATTATTGGCGATCTAGGTGGAGATTCTGTTGATTTTGTTGGAATTAAGAATAATAAACCAGTTGCTTCTGTAGAAGGAGAAACATTTGGCATCAATCAATTTCTCGATAATATTATTCAAAAGGTAAGTAAAAATGAATTATATAAATTTGATTCACGTGCGGAATTAGAAGAAAAACTGGCTGCAGGACAATCAGAATGGTATGTGGAGCCTTTTGCAGGTGTTAGAAAAGATATAAGTAAATATATAATTCCACAGTTAAAATCCATGGCCATAAAGTACTTGGAATACTTTGATCGTGTTAGAAGCAGTTCAAGCGAGATTAAAGGAGCTACGCGATATATTGCAGTCGGGGGTGCAGCCAAACTAGCACAGAAGCAAATCCAGGAAGTTGCTGTTCGCTGGGCTGATAGAGGACGACCAATCCAATTAACATTCCCTGAAAATATGGAAAAATTAAATGTTCAAGGCTTAATGATTCTTGCAAAAATGAAGCAAATAAAAATAGAACAAGAAAATGAAAACCTCCTCTCCACGAGAAGTTAGAGGTGATGGAAATGGCTAAATTATATACAGATTACTTTAATCATACAGCACTAACAGTTCCATCACATTTTATTGATGTTAAAAATGGTGAGACAGTGGAAGTTTCAACAGAAATCTTCAATCAAATTGAATACCATACCGAAAATCAGACCCTCATTCATTTAGTATTATCTGCTCTTACTGAATATTTTCACCCAAATAAAAAAAGGGAATCAAATAAAGATATATTAATGGAATTAGCCGAAATCAAACAAATGTTGCAGGGTAATCAATTAAATAAAGCCTATGTAAGCAATCCAAAGAAAAGTGCACAGCCAAAAACAACCGAATTAGATTTAAAGGAAGTTGATGATATTCTGGAGGTTTTTGGAGGATAAATAATATAGGTGAACTTGAGGGGGGAGTTCACCTATTATAAGACCATAAAGGATTCTATAGTCGTACAGCAGGCAATGTTGAAATGGCACAGAAGCAGGATAAATCAACAGTGATGCAAATCCCTGTTTTCATTAGATCGTCAACATACTGATGATTGATTTGATCACAAGGGCTATGGATCTTTCCGCATCGGTCTCTTTTTGGTTTAAATGTTAGAAGTTCCAATTCAGCGCAATTGCCTTTTAACTCCCTAATTTTGAAAACAAAGCTAGTAATACATACGAACTTCTTATCCTTCAATCCTACCGGACAAGCAGCTACCCCTTCCGCTTTAAATGGCGAACATCCACAATACAAAATAAACGGGATTGTATTTTTATTAAACTTTTTAGGCTCTTCTAAAAGTTCTTCAAATGATTCATCACAGGAAGAACACTTCTTCTCATGTTCTTTCTCAACTTTTCTTTGCGCTTTTAAAATTGCTTCAAGAACTTCTTCGACACAAGCACCTTTATTTTTTCCGTTATGGCAGTTACCTTTGCAATGTCCTTCTTCTTTATGAGTTGGAAAATACTCCTCATCATAATGACTCTCTTTTTCAAGGTTATACATGTTCTTCACTCCTCATAAATTATCGTTATTCTTTTTATCATATGGAACGATAAAGCATTGTGCTTGAACACTTTGCCTATTAGAACGGAGCAAATTACACTATCACAAAATTACCTGCCAAACACATGACTTGTCAATCGTTGACCAATCAACTATAATGAATCCGATTCCAATTCTAACAAAAAGGGTGAAATATATGTTACAACAAAAAACAGCTTTAGAAAAATTAATGGAAGAACGTAAATCAGTACGTAAATATGAGCCTGGTGTTACAATTCCTCGCGAAAAAATTCAACATATTTTAGAACAGGCAACATCCGCTCCATCATCGAGTAACTTACAGCCTTGGCGCTTCCTAGTTATTGATGATCCAGAGCAAAAGAAAGAATTACGCACTGCCGGTTTTAATCAGGAGCAAATCGAAACATCATCAGCAATTATTGCGGTAATCGGCGATATTGAAATGTATAAAAACGCTAAGCAAATTAACGATTTAAATGTTGAGTTGGGATATATGCCACGTGAGATTGCCGATATGATGATTTCCAATTCTGAAGCGGCGTATAGCAATTTTTCTGATGCTGAACGCAGTAATATTGCCCATTTAGATTCAGGTCTAATTTCTATGCAAATTGTACTTTTAGCGAAGGATATGGGCTATGATACAGTAATAATGGGCGGCTTTGATAAAGCAGCCTTTGCTAAAAAATATGAACTGCCTGCTAATGAGCTGCCGATGATTTTAATTGCGATCGGAAAGGCTGCTATGCCAGCGCGTAATTCATCACGTTTACCATTCGAACAAATTATTCGTTTTTCTAGCTAAGGGTTTTTAGAGGGATTTTCAAAAGGCCTGTTACTGACCCGTATCTCAATAGCATTAAATTATGTAATCTACGTAAGTTTGAATTTTTTTATCCTTTATCCAAATGAACGGAAATGCTAACATATAGGCATCAGACAAAACGACCAAACTTGAGGAAACAAGAGCAATTGGTGTATATAATTAGATACCTAAATTCTTCTATATAAATCAAGTATTTGTGAGCGTAAAACGAAGAATATTCATTGTGAGGAGGGTTAGTATGGAAGTTTGTTTGGATGATAAAAAGCAAATGATTATGAGTTTAAAAAGATTGGACCGTCACGTAACGCAAATTTTTGAAAAAAGAACAGAAGTTAGTTTAACTAGATATGAAATTTTAGTTTCTTTAATTAAAAAGGGTAGTGTTACACAAAAGGTACTACAAGAGTCCTTAGCTATCGACCAATCGGCCATTACTCGTCATTTAAAGTTGCTTGAAGAACAGCAATATGTCGAACGCAAGCGTAATGAAAAAAACAACCGTGAAGTACTTGTAACGATTTCCGATAAAGGACGAGCATTATTGGAAGGTTGTACAATGTTTAACGATCAATTTCTGAATGATCTCTACGAGGATTTTTCAGACAGCGAATTACAGCAACTTAAGCAATTTCTTATGCGCTTAAATCATAATGTGGAGAAGCTCTAATGTTAGTTTTTATGTAGCTTCGATCCCGTACGTTTCAATAATGAAAGGCTTAGAGAATATATCTCTAAGCCTTTATTCATTCTAAACGGTATGCATATCCATTCCCCTCTGACTCTACTTAATATGTACAATTCCCTCGCCGATCTGGCCCAGTACTATAAAGAAAGGTTTTGAAGATGTATGGAAGCTGTATGTTAACAAACTTCTAAGAGATGATTTTTAGTAATTGGTTAGGCCTACATTTGTAGAACCTATCCTTCTTTAGTTTTCCCTAATTCTCACTTTGGAATGTTATTAGAATAATTTTTATATACTTTATAAATCATAATGCAAAGACTTAAGATGATGTTGTTTTTGATTTTGAAAATAAGATGTTAAACAAATACCCCATTTGGAGGGAATTTTAATGAAGGCGATCGTTTGTGAAAAATATGGTTCACCCGATGTACTTGAATTAAAGGAGGTTAAAAAACCTTGGCCTACCAAGGATCAAGTATTAGTTAAGGTTCAAGCAGCATCTTTAAACTTTGGTAATTTAGTTCTTTTGAAAGGCAAACCCTTTTTAGCCCGATTTGCCTTCGGATTAACCAAACCGAAATATTCAATTCCAGGGGGCGATATAGCTGGTACAGTGGAAGCTGTTGGTGAAAACATTCAGCATTTTAAAGTAGGTGATGAAGTATTTGGTGACCTATCTGGTTGTGGCTGGGGTGGTTTTGCTGAATATGTTACGGTTCCTGAAAATGCTTTAGCCTTAAAGCCAACCAATATCTCCTTTGATGAAGCAGCTGCGTCTCCTATGGCAGGCGTGACTGCCTTACAAGGACTACGTGATAAAGGTGAAATTAAATCGGGGCACAAAGTATTAATTTATGGCGCATCTGGAGGCGTTGGTACTTTTGCGGTACAAATTGCTAAATCATTTGGTGCTGAAGTAACTGGGGTATGTAGTACACGAAACGTTGAAATATTACGTTCTATAGGAGCAGATTATATCATTGATTACACAGAAGATGATCTCGCCCAACATAAGGAACGTTATGATTTGGTTCTTGGCGTGAACGGTTCTAATTCCATTTCAGTATATAGACATGTACTTAAACTAAATGGGAAATTTGTTCACGTAGGAGGTTCCGAGTCTCAACTTTATCAAACATTATTTCTTGGACCTTTTATTTCATTAACTGGGAATAAGAAAATAAGTAGCCTGTTACAAAGAGCAAACCAAAATGATTTAAATGTTGTAAAAGAGTTACTTGAGATTGGAAAAGTAAAACCAATAATTGATAAACGGTTTAAGTTAAGCGAAATAACGGAAGCATTCAAATATTTTCAAGAAGGTCACGCTCAAGGTAAAGTAGTGATTACTTTATAATGTGTGCCAACATACACATTGCATTATCTAATTTTTCACTTTCATATAAAAGTAACTCTTGGCACATCTTTATTTAATTTGAGCTAAATCAATGAGATTTTTAAAACAATAAAAAAACGAATGATGTAGTTGAATCACTCAGCTTAATTATAAAAGATTATTTTTAATCTGTATCTGATATTTTAATAGTAATTTTCTGATCAATTTCATTAATAAAAGAATTTAAAATATCAATTTGCTCTTCTAGTTTTTTCTTGTGCTGAATTAATATTGCTTGTGTATTAATCTCTTCCTGTTCTATATTCAGCGTTGATATATTTTCTCTTATATCCTCAATTGACATGCCTAGACTTCGAAAACATTTAATTAACTTTAAAAGTTCAATGGCTTGTTCATCAAAAATTCGATGCCCTTGTTCATTTCTTTTTATTGGTGGAATTAAATTTACTTTTTCATAGTATCGAATTGAACTTGCAGGTATTTCAATTAAGAGGCTCGCTTGTTGAATTGTATACACGAGGTGTCCTCCTTGACTTAAAGTATGGTTTAACCTATAAGCTTGATAGTATCAAACTTAAAGGAGATTGTATAATGAAAAAGATTTTATTAGTAGTAACGAATACCTCTAAGTATCCCAATTTAGAACGTGCAACAGGATTATGGTTAGGAGAAGCTGTTCACTTTGCAGCTGAAATAGAAAAAGCAGGGTATGAAATTGATTATGTGAGTCCAAAAGGCGGTTATACACCACTTGACCCGCACAGTTTGCAACCGGATCAAATGACCGAATTAGATTGGGAGTATTACACAAATACTAATTTCTTAAATAAGCTAAGCAATACTTTGCCTGCTGACTCTATTAACCCAAATGATTATGCTGCTATCTATTATGCAGGTGGTCATGGAGTTATGTGGGATTTCGCAGAAGATGAAAACTTGCAAAACATTGCAAGTGCTATTTACGCTAACGGTGGCGTTGTTTCTGCCGTTTGTCATGGAGTTGTAGCGTTATTAAACATTAAAAATGATGACGGTGAACTTCTAATTAAAGATACTAAAGTAACTGGCTTTACTAACACAGAAGAAATAGCTGTTGGACTAGATAAAGTCGTTCCATTTTTAGCTGAAGATGAACTTGTTCGTAAAGGGGCAAATTACGTAAAAGGTGATGATTGGTCAGTATTCACTGTAACTGATAATCGTATTGTTACAGGACAAAATCCCGCATCAGGTGGCGCAGTTGCCGAAGATGTAATTAAATTATTAAAATCACTTTAATCTTTACTTATGTAAAATTACGTTTAAGCATCTTCTTACAGGGGTTGTGGCAACACATTGGTGTTGGTCGTTTATGTAGTTGGCTAGGTCCTACAATTGTAGGACCTAGCCCTCTTTTGTTTTTTTAGAATTTTTTATTTTGAAATACTCATTGTTAAAAACCCTTTCCTACTGATGATTAAGTACATCAGTGCTATTGGGCTCTCCTTAAAAGCTGCAATCACACTCCAGAGTCATTTTATTTACTAAATTTAAAGCACAGAACGCCACTTTTGAAGATGGCCATTAACTGAGTATAGATTGTTTACTTCATCTAAATTATGAATCGGTGTTTGTTCAATTTTTGAATCTTCTGTTTCAATTCTTACTGGCCTTAACTGTTCTACAATATGCGCCTTTTCTTTATGCATCTGAGCTGTTTCAATAGTCATCTAATGAACTCCTAATAATATGATTTTTATGTATTTTCTAAATAATATATTAGAATAACAATTTTTACAACCTATTTTACTATTTATGAAATAAATCTTTAGAACCAAAAAAAGGTAATAACTAGTGATAGCAACGAGGCAATAGAATCCCATCGGTAACAAGCTATGTTTTCAATATCTATAAATGCCCTTTATAAATTATTCAATTTGCTCGGTCTGATTATTTTACAGTTTTTTATAACAATAAGAAAAAGCGAATTCCAAATACAGAATCCGCTCTTTATAAATTATTAAACTAACTCCAACCAAGCAACTGCTTCACAATGCGTCGTATGCGGGAACATGTCGACTGGCTGTACTTCCTGTGTTTTATAGCCGCCATCTTCTAAAATACGAAGATCACGGGCAAGTGTTGCAGGGTTACAAGACACATATACTACACGTTTAGGTTTTTGTTCGATAATCGTATTCAGCAGCGCCTCATCACAGCCTTTACGGGGTGGGTCTACTACTAATACATCAGCCTCTTTACCTTCTTTATACCAGCGAGGGATGACTTCCTCTGCAGGTCCTGCCTCAAAGTATGTGTTCGTAAAGCCATTCAATTCAGCATTTCGCTTAGCATCTTCAATTGCTTGCTCGACAATTTCAACACCCATTACATGTCCTGCCTTCTGTGCTAAAAACAGTGAGATTGAGCCGATTCCGCAATAAGCATCAATTACGCGCTCATCGCCTGTCAATTGTGCATAGTCCAACGCCTGTTTATACAGCACTTCTGTTTGTATCGGATTTACCTGATAAAACGAGCGTGCTGAAATTTCAAAACGGACATTGCCAATTGTATCTTCAATAGTATCCTTGCCCCAAAGCGTAAATGTTTCATTGCCGAAAATGACATTTGTTTTTTCGCTGTTTACGTTTTGAACAATTGATGTGACGTTTGATATAAGCTCAAGGATTTTTTCAATTACCACGCTTGCCTGTGGGAACTTTTTAGACTTCGTTACGAGTACAACCATTACTTCTCCAGTAGCTCGTCCTTTGCGAACGACAACGTGACGAAGCATTCCCTGATGGGATTTTTCATCATATGGACGAACACCTATAATTTCTAATTCGCGTTTTAAGTCAGCCATTACTGTATCTGCTTCCCCTGTTTGGATTAAACAGCGCTCCATATCCACGATTGAGTGTGACTTCGTTTTATAGAAGCCCGCCACCATTTCGCCCGCCTCATTTTGTGCGAATGGAATTTGGGATTTGTTGCGGTAATGCCAAGGATTATCCATTCCTTTTACTGGATGGACAGGTGCGTCAATTTTCCCTAAGCGTTTCATGACGTTTGCAACCATGTTTTGCTTCCACTTCAATTGGCCTTCGTATGAAAGGTGCTGTAACTGGCAACCGCCACACTGATCAAAATATACACATGGTGCTTCAACGCGGTCAGGAGATTTTTCAAGTAAGTTGACTACTTTAGCAAATCCGTAGTTTTTTAAAGTTTTTAAAACATGCACTTCTGCTGTTTCTCCCGGAAGTGCACCTTGGATAAATAATGGATAACCGTCAATTTTTGCGACGCCATTGCCATCATGTGTTAAATCTTCTATATAAAGCGTTGTACGATCATTCTTTTTAATTGGTGCTGACATATTCTATTCTTCCTCTCAATTCAATCTCTTTATTGTACCACGCACCTTATAAATTGCACTCATTATACTTTCGAACGATTTTCCTTATATTTCTTTTTGTTACTTTTGTTATAGAAATCGACAACCATTACCTATATAATTTAGCACATAGAAAGATTTAGAAATATAAACTATAAGGAGACCAAAATTATGTCAGTTCGAAAAAAACTCAATGTTGGCTTCATTATAATTGGAACTTTGCTGATTTTATCGATTGGTTTTGCTACCATTCAATTTTATAGAATTGGTAATGAAGTTTCGAAAGCGGTAGACGTACAAATGGCCCAGGTTCAACGTATTAATGAAATACAGCAGCACTTACTTTCCCAAGGGATATACGCCCGTGCCTATACTGTCGATCCTTCCCAAAAAAATCTAGACTTACTGACGGATCATACTTCACAATTAGGTCAATTAATTGACGAGGTACAAAGTGCAAATACATTACCTGAAGTTACTTCTATTATTACTAACATACAAAATCAGTCACAGACTAGTATACAGCAACTTGAACAGGTCACTTCTGCCGTACAGCAACGTGATATTTCAACTGCGCTTACAATAGTGAATGGAGACTATACATATTCTAGTACGTTTATTAGTGAGCAGGCAGAAAAGATCGAGCAAATTGAAGAAGCTGAATTAGATAAAATGGTGGACGGTACTCAAAATTTGATTTCTCTTTCGACTATTTTGTCAGTTATTTTTATATTTATAACAATTGTAGTAATTACAATTTATATGGTGTATATAAAACGCGGCATCACATTCCCTCTTCAAGTTATTACAAAAGATATAGAGGAAATCGCAAACGGCAACCTAAAAGTTACTCATAAATCTATTCAAACAAAAGATGAACTCGGAATGCTTTCACAAGCCTTTATATTGTTACAGCGTAATTTCGAAGAGCTATTAGTGAGCATTCAGCATAATTCCGATAAACTTAGTACTTCTGCTGATGCCCTAATGAAAAATAGTCATAGTATTTCATCAGAAACAGCACAAATTAATAAGCTGATTACACATACGGCTAAGACAGCGGAAACGATGACAGTTGGGGCAAGCGAAAGTGCACTCGCAGTTGATGAAACTTCCCAAGGTATTAATTCCATTGCTTCAGCTACTCAAGACCTTCATAGTGGTTCTGTCGCTTTAGCACAGGCAGCCTCTGATGGTGTGAAAATTATTGACGAAGCGACACAGCAAATGGAAACAGTATATGAATCTACTCAATCCATTTCAAAGCTTTCCAATGTACTAATCGAACAATCCGACCAAATTAGTACAATTACGAATGCGATTACTAATATTGCTGACCAGACGAATTTACTCGCACTAAATGCAGCAATTGAAGCAGCAAGAGCTGGCGAGCATGGTAAAGGTTTTGCGGTGGTGGCAGATGAGGTAAGAAAGCTTGCTGAGCAATCCAAAAATTCCGCTAGTAGTATAGCCGGTTTAATTGAGAACATTCAATTCAATACCCAAAATATGAGTGAAGCAGTAGAAAATAGCCTTCACTGTGCGAATGATGGTGTCATCGTTATTGATCGTGCTGGTCAGGCATTCCATTCAATTACAAATAATATTCATTCGATGTCAGCTCGTGTAGAACATATTTCTGCGACATCGCAACAAATTTCCGCAAGCTCAGAGGAGGTATCCGCATCGGTGGTAGAAATTTCTCAGGGTGCTGAAAAAACAACCGCTAATGTTGAACAAGTAGCAAATGCTACTAAACTTCAAGCAGAGGTCGTTTTACAAATGGAAGAGCTATCAAAACAGTTAGCAGAACAGGCTACACAGTTGCAGCACAGCATGGATAAATTTAAACTATAATAGAAGCCCTTCTCCTAACGGTGTAAGCTGTTAAGAGAAGGGTTATTTTTTATTAGGGACAGGTAATTATAACAACTAAACAACATAAAAAAACTTACAAGGGTATTTTACACATCCTTGTAAGTTTGGCTAAATTAGTTCTCTTTATTTATCGATTTCCCGTAAATCATCTATTGGCGCAAATACTTCAATATGACGTTTTAAGTTTTGGAATTTTGCAGGTGCATCTCCGCCGTACTCTCCATCTAAATTCAAGTGGACTTCCTGTTCAGAAGTTACGGAAACCCGACTCGCTTTTCGGTAGATGAGACGCTCGTCCGATAAATGTTCACCGCGTAAAGCAAGCGATGCAATTCGTATGAAATCTGCAATATTGCATTCCTTTAAAATCATTACTGTAAACAGACCATCATTGATTGATGCATCTGGGGCAATTTTCTCAAACCCGCCAACTGAATTCGTTAGTCCGCATAAGAACATCATGGCATTTCCTTCAAACACTTCTTCATCCATTTCAATTCTCATATGTGTAGCCTTAATTGAAGGAATCATTTCAATTGCTTTTAAATAATAAGCCATTTGTCCAAGCAGTGTCTTCATTTTACTCGGTACTTCATAAGTCAGTTCGGTAATACGACCACCTGCCGCAATATTAATGAAATAGCGGTCCTCATTTAAAATACCGACATCGACTGGGATAGTATCCCCGGCAATTATAATATCGAGCGCATCTTCTACATTTCGCGGTATATGGACCGCACGTGCAAAGTCATTGGTCGTCCCCATTGGTATTAATCCAAGCTTTGGACGTTTATCGCATTGGCTAATACCTGCCACTACCTCATTTAATGTTCCATCTCCACCCACTGCAATTACTACGTCAAATTCACGGCGTACTGCCTCTAATGCAGCTTCTCTGGCATCCCCTTCACAAGTTGTCGCATGACAGGAAGTTTCGTAGCCCGCTATCTCTAATTTTTCTAATACTTCAGGGAGGTGCTTTTTAAATGCCTCTCTACCAGAAGTTGGGTTATATATAATTCTTGCTCTTCTCATTTTGATCTCATCCTGATTAATTTAATTTTCATTCTGTTCAAAGTATACTTCTCAATGTTTTACAAAAGCAACCATAGTTATTCGCTTATCTCTTCAATAATACGTTTAAAATAGAAAAAAGTTCCTACTATAATTATATAGTAAGAACTCCCTTTTAACACAGAGATATTATAAAACTGTATTTACTTTCTTTTTGAAATCTTCGTACACATAGCTCCAAAGCTGTGAGTTTTCTACATATTGTTTGCGCATGTTTTCGTATAAGTCTTTTTGTGCATCTTCAAATGTTGGATCTTCCTTCTCCGGCAAAGTTGCACGCATATCCATTACAAGCTGTTGCAATTGTGGTGCACGTGGCCCCCAAGTTGTAATCACTTCCCCGGATTCATTTAAAATTAAATACATTGGAATAGCACGTCCACCATTTGTTAAATAGCGGTCAATTAAATCTGTATCAGCATCACGTAAAGCTGTGCGGATATCTATATTTGCGGCTTCTGCCACTTTGCGAATGATTGGGTTGTTAATCATAGCATCCCCGCACCAGTCTTCCGTTATCGCTAATATATGGAGGTTAGCATTTTTCACCTTCTCAATAAAATCTGTATCTCCTGGTAGTACAAAGCTGTCATAAATCATAAAGCTCTGTTCTTTTAACTGGGACATTTCATTCATATAATCTTTCATCGAAATACTTTCTTCAAAATATTGCTGTTCTGTTTTCATTAATAAACCACCTTTCCGATAATTACTCTTATTCTGCCTTTTTTTATAATAAAAAGAAAGTTTTATGAATCAGTATAAAAGAAATTATTCTATACAATAAACGCCTTCACGAGGCAATTGTGAAGGCGTTCTTACTATATTATAAGGGAATTTCCACTAACTAACCAATTTAATTAGAATGCTTCTGATGTTGTCTTTGCTTGCATGTGCAATGTTAAATAATCCGGGCCGCCTGCTTTTGAGTCAGTACCTGACATGTTGAAGCCGCCAAATGGTTGGTACCCAACGATTGCACCTGTACAGCCACGGTTAAAGTAAAGGTTTCCAACATGGAATTCCTCGCGGGCATATTCTAAATGCATGCGGTCATTTGTAATAACAGCACCTGTTAGACCGTATTCCGTATTGTTTGCGATATCAATTGCTTCTTCAAATGTTTCTGCTTTTGTAATTGCAACAACCGGACCAAAAATTTCTTCTTTCATAATTCTTGCTTCTGGATCCACATCAGCAAATACTGTTGGGTGAACGAAATAACCTACTGAATCGTCTGCCGTACCACCTGCTACTAAACGACCTTCTGTTTTTCCGATTTCAATATATTCACTGATTTTCTTGAATGCAGCTGAATCGATAACTGTCGCCATAAAGTTTGCATTATCTGACGGATCACCGATTGTTAAGGCATTCGTTAATTCTTCTACACGGTTTACGACTTGATCATATACATCCTTTACTATGACAACGCGAGAACATGCAGAACATTTCTGGCCTGAGAAACCGAATGCTGATTTCACAATTGATTGCGCCGCTAATTCTAAATCAGCATCTTTGTCGACAACAATTGTATCTTTACCGCCCATTTCGGCGATAACACGTTTAATCCACATTTGACCTGGGCTTAATTTAGACGCGCGCTCGTTAATTCGTAAGCCGACATCACGTGAACCTGTGAAACTAATGAAACGTGTTTTCGGATGGTCCACTAAATAGTCGCCAACTTCTGCACCGCTTCCAGGTACGAAGTTTACGACACCTTTTGGCAAGCCTGCTTCTTCAAGCACTTCAATAAATTTATACGCAACGACCGGTGTAGTTGAGGCTGGTTTTAATAATACTGTGTTTCCTGTTACAACAGCAGCCACCGTTGTACCAGCCATAATTGCGAACGGGAAGTTCCATGGTGAAATGACAATTCCGATACCTAGTGGAATATAGTCGTAACGGTTGTATTCATTTGGACGGCTTTCTACTTTGCGACCGTCTTTCATTTCTAGCATTTGGCGACCATAGTATTCTAGGAAATCGATTGCTTCTGCAGTATCTGCATCCGCTTCATTCCAAGGCTTACCTGCTTCTTTTGTTAACCAAGCAGAAAATTCATGCTTGCGTCGTCGGATAATAGTTGCCGCTTTAAATAATACATCTGCGCGAATTTCAGGTTTTACTTTTTTCCAACATTTAAATGCTTGATCTGCTTCTTGCATTGCTTTTTCCGCTAATTCCTTGGATGCCTTTGATACCGATCCAATGACTTCCGTTTTCTTCGCAGGATTATATGATACAATTTTATCTTCTGTAGTAATGCGTTCGCCACCAATAATTAATGGATAGTCTGCACCAAGCTGTGACTCTACCTTTTTTAAGGCATCTAAGTAAGCTTGCTTGTTTTCTTCTACCGAGAAATCTGTAAATGGTTCGTGTTTGTATTCAATCATTTATCATTACCTCCGATATTAAGTGCATTATTTTTTTGCATAAAATTATGTTTCTTATTTTGAATTATGCAATATAATAATGCTTAAATCAATTATTTTTTCGCAATTACGCAAATTATCTCAAAACAATGACCCATGTTAAAATAAAAAAGGGGTGACTACATATGAACCAGTTAGACCTTACAAGTATCTTTGAATTTATGATTGAAAAGATAGAAACCGGTCTTTGTGCCATCGATGAGAATGGACGTGTTATTGTATATAACAAAAAAATGCGTGAACTCACTGGAGAAACATTAGAACAAATTACACAGCGCTTTTTATCACAATCACTTGACTTCAATTTGGAGCAAAATATGCTACAAAAAGTATTAGACTCCGGACAAAGCTATAAACATATTAAACAAACCTTTTGGAATACCGTAGGAGAAGAAGTCACTATGATGAATGACTATTATCCCTATACTCTAGATGACGGTACGAAAATCGCCATACAATTTTCGCGTGATATTACACAGCAGGAATTTTTAATGGATCGTCCATTGAGTCGTTACGGTGCACCGTTAACTTTCGATATTATTACAGCAGTTTCAAAATCGATGCAGCAAGTTATCCAGCAGGCTAAAATTGCCGCACTCGGGCGTATCCCAGTTATGCTAATTGGGGAACCAGGAACAGGAAAAGATATGATTGCCGAAGGGATTCACCATGAGCTTGCGGAGAAGAACGAACGTTTTATTACCCTTATTTGCCGTCGTAATGAAAAAACTTTGTTGACGCAAATTGAAAAGTATATTGCGGAAGAAAAAAATTACACTTTTTTCGCTGAGAGAATTGAATTTTTATCGGATGAAGCGCAAAACCGTATTGTAGAGCTATTGGAAGAACATAGTGAACGCAATCATGTTTTTATCGCAAGTATTGGTGAAGATCCGATTGATTTAATACAACAAGGAAGTCTGGCTAAAAACTTGTATTATTTATTTTCAAACTTAACGATACAGGTGCCGGCTCTACGTGAACGCCGTGAAGATATAAAGCCATTCGTTGATGATTATTTTGCCCGCCGAAGAATGGCATATGGAATCTCTGTGAAGGGGTTAGCTCCTGAAGTCGAGGAAATTTTCATGAGTTATGATTGGCCTGGTAATTTAAAAGAACTTGAAGTTTTACTTGATGATTTGAGCGCGTTACTTACAACAGAAGAATATGTAGAGCATGCTCATATTCCGGCTTATTTCAAGTGGAAACTTAAACAAGCAGAACCTGTTACATCTGAACAGCAAACATTGTTCGATTTTTCTCAAAAGAATTTACAGCCCCTTGATGAATATATGCGTAAAGTTGAAGATCATTATATAGCGCATGCACTACAGCTGAACAACGGAAACATATCCCAAACAGCTAAAGCATTAGGTATTCATCGGCAAGGTCTTCAGTACCGACTGAAGCGTAAGTAGTGGCTGATTTGGAAAAATATTATATTTTTTACCATTTGAAAGACCTCATTAATAGGTCTTTATTTTTTGTTATTCAAAGTGCAATATATCATTGCACCAATTAAATCAGTGCATTTTGTAGCATAAAATAGCTAAAAAAAGATAATATAAGAAAGTTTTTTCGCACTAAATTCCATTGGTATTCCTCATTTCTTCATCTCCTTCACATTGAAATACTTAAAATCTATTTCCATTTTTAAATATTTTGTTTTATACTCAGCTCAATAACAATAAAATTACTTTTTTTGTCCGGGAGGTTTATTCAAAATGTCATTAAAGGATTTTTTTATCGCACTTTCTGAGAATCAAACATTAAATTCTGCTGCCCAAAAGTATGGCCTAAAGTTCGGGGCGCAAAATGTCGTTGCAGGTACAAATATTGACGAAGTAGTAGCAAGTATTAAATATTTGAATGCGCAAGGAATTTCGTGTACGGTAGATAACCTAGGAGAATTTGTGTTTGAAAAATCTGCTGCCCTTGCTGCAAAAGAGCAGATCATCGCAGTGATTGAACGCATTCACAGTGAAAATCTAGACGCACATATTTCGTTAAAGCCATCACAGTTAGGGTTAGATATTGAATACGAATTCTGCTATGAAAACTTAATAGAGATTGTATCCCTGGCAAATCAGTATGGTATTTTTGTTAACTTTGATATGGAAAACTATGTACGTTTACACCCCTCGTTCGAACTGTTAAAAAAGATCCATGCTCAATACGATAATGTCGGTACGGTTATTCAAGCATACTTTTTTGAATCAGATGCAAACGTAGAAAAATATAAAGATTACCGTTTACGCCTTGTAAAAGGTGCTTACAAAGAAGATGATTCTGTTGCCTATCAAAATAAAGCAGATATTGACCGAAAATTTATCGAGCAGATTGAGTATCATTTACTTCATGGAAAGTTCACTTCTATTGCAACTCATGACCATAATGTTATTAATCATGTGAAGCAGTTTGTCGCTCAGCATAATATCCCTTACGAAAAGTTTGAATTCCAAATGCTATACGGTTTCCGTAAAGAGATGCAATTCACCCTTGCAAAAGAGGGCTATAACTTCTGTACATACGTTCCATTTGGAAGTGATTGGTACGGCTATTTTATGCGTCGATTGGCAGAACGTCCGCAAAATCTATCGCTCGTTACAAAACAAGTATTTACTAAAAAGACAAATACTATTTTAGCAGTCGCTATTGGCGCTTTTATAGCTGGCCGCTTTACAAAAAGGAAGAAATAATCAGAAGTGACGCCCAATTATAATGCGTTGACGATATATTTTAGTGTTATATATGCTGAAATTATTAAAATTCATTAAAAAAAGGAGCTGTTTGTATGTCTGATTACACTTATCAATTATTAGCCATTATTATTTACATGATTGCCATGCTCGGAATAGGATGGTATGCATTCCGAAAAACAAGTAACTTAAACGATTACATGTTAGGAGGGCGCGGACTTGGCGCGACAGTTACGGCATTAAGTGCTGGTGCATCTGATATGTCAGGATGGCTATTAATGGGACTACCTGGTGCAATATATTTATCAGGACTTGTTGAAGCCTGGATTGCCATTGGTTTAACAATCGGTGCTTATTTAAACTGGTTGCTCGTAGCGCCCCGCTTACGCGTTTATACTCAAGTCACAAAGGATTCGATTACGATTCCTAGTTATTTAGATAACCGGTTACGCGATAATACGAAATTATTACGTATTGCTTCTGGTATTATTATTTTAGTATTCTTTACATTTTATGTATCTTCAGGAATGGTTTCTGGAGGTAAATTTTTCGAAAGTTCATTCGGAATGGATTATCATACAGGACTGATTGCTGTATCGGCAGTAGTAGTTGCCTATACTTTATTTGGTGGCTTTTTAGCTGTTAGTTACACAGATGTTATTCAAGGAATAATCATGCTTGTTACACTAATTGCTGTACCTGTAATCGGGATTTTCGTAACAGGCGGCATTGGCGAAACGATAGATTCGATTAAGGCAGTAGATCCGGAAATGCTAAGCCTTCTTCCTGCTACTGCATCAGCAGCAGCTATCATTTCATCCCTTGCATGGGGACTTGGCTATTTCGGTCAGCCACATATAATTGTTCGCTTTATGGCTATCTCATCGGTAAAAGAAACGAAAAGCGCCCGCCGAATCGGAGTTGGCTGGATGATTTTAAGTCTATTAGGAGGAATTGCAACTGCATTAGTTGGTGTTGCCTACTTCCAGCAGCAAACAGCGGAATTAAAGGAGGCCGAAACAGTATTTATCGTTCTGGGCCAAATTTTATTCCACCCGTTCATTGCGGGGATTGTGCTTGCAGCAATCTTAGCGGCAGTTATGAGTACAATATCGTCTCAATTGATTGTTACCTCTTCAGCACTAATTGAAGATATTTATAAAGCATTATTTAATAAATCCGCGACAGATAAGCATTACGTATTTTTAGGTCGGGCTTCCATATTATTGATTTCAATTTTTGCTGCAATTGTTGCATGGAATCCGGAAAATACAATACTAGGTCTAGTAGCATTTGCTTGGGCTGGTTTTGGATCAGCATTCGGTCCAATCATTTTACTTTCTTTATTCTGGCGTAAACTGACAAATTATGGTGCACTTTCAGGCATGATTGTCGGTGCTGCTGTTGCTTTCGTATGGGGACGTACAGAAAGCTTAACAAGTATGCTGTATGAAATCGTTCCAGGATTTTTCGCGTGTCTTGTTGTAGCGGTAGTTGTAAGTCTACTAACTTTTAAGCCAAATTCAGAAATTGAAGAAGAATTCAATGAAACTCAACGTATATTAAAAGAAGAACAAAAATAATGTAGAACGGTATGCACTTTGAAAGGTGCATGCCGTTTTTGATTTTCTGAGATCAACGAAACCTTTTATGATTTTCCTCGTATATGTAATTATTACAATTAAAGGAGTGCTTTTATGTTAGTAGTTACAACAAATACAATCGAAGGTAAAACAATTGAAACTTATCATGGCATTGTATCAGGTGAAGCAATTATGGGGGCAAACATTGTACGGGATATTTTCGCATCTGTTACAGATATCGTTGGTGGTCGTAGTGCCTCTTACGAAGATAAATTGGCAGAAGGCCGAAAAATTGCCATTCAAGAAATGACTGATCGTGCACGTAGTATGGGAGCTAACGCTATCGTAGCTGTAGACCTTGATTTTGAAACACTGCGTGAAGGCATGATGATGTGTGTCGCTACAGGTACCGCGGTAACGATTCGATAATTATTGATAAAGTGATACAATAAAAGCGTATTTAGTTATATTCTCTACTAAATTCGCTTTTTCTATGCTTAATTTTGTATAAAAGGAGGCTTTACTATGCAACTTGCACAATTATTTCCTTCCCTAAAAATACATCACATATATCCGTCACACCAAAATTTTGCAACGTCTACCTTCTATGATGCTACTAATACATGTTGGTATGAAATTGCTAAAAGTGAAATAACAGTACGGGATTCCCTATTCCTAAAACATTTTTACACTGAATGTACTGAGCAAGTTGACCCTTGGCTACTTTTATTGACGCAAGGGATAGTTCCTAAGGAGACCCCCTATTCTTCCGTTCGCATATTACAGTATCATGCAAAGAAAGATGCGCATCAATTAAAAGATGCGGTTGAGCTGTTCTTTATGCACGATGCTTACTTACTAGAAGTTTCTACCGATACATTTTGGATTATTTTATTTAAAGACTACTCTCTGGAAGAACTAGAAGGATTTCTAGCAATACTGGAAAATGATTTTTATTTGCATGGACAACTTTTTATCGGGCAAATACTTCCGGTTTCCGAAATGCTTCATTCATCCTTTAAATCGGAACAAACAATGTTCCAATCCATTCAAAATCTGCAATACCAAACGATTTATACATTTACGGAAAGCTTCCAAAGCTTGCTGCCAATTCATCTGAACCTGCCAATGCAGCAATATTTAAAACATACATTGCACAATAATTTACATGAAGAAATGATTACTACAATTACAACATTATTTATCCATAATGGAAACATGTCCTCGGCCGCTAAAGAATTACATATCCACCGCAATACATTATTATATCGAGTACAGCGTTATTCGGAGGAGACCGCTTTGGATTTGAGGCGCAATGAAGACTTGCTATTAGCCTATTTAGCCGCTCAACTGCAAAAATTAACGAAATATTCTTGAAAATATTAAGCACATTGCACAAAGGCAGTCCCCTTTTAATCTTTTATAATATGAAAAAAGGGGGACTGGTTTTTTATGTTAGATTTTGATCATCTTGTAAAGCGTTATCCAGATGGCTATGTTGCCGTTGAAAATTTTCATTTAAAAGTTGAGCCGGGTGAATTTCTAGTTCTTGTCGGCCCATCAGGATGCGGGAAATCTACAACATTGCGTATGGTTGCTGGTCTTGAAACAATATCAGATGGTGAGTTACGTATAGACGGCAAACGAGTCAATGAGGTAGAACCGAAAGATCGTGATATTGCGATGGTTTTCCAAAACTATGCGCTATACCCCCATATGAATGTTTACGACAATATGGCGTTTGGCTTAAAGCTGCGTAAATTTTCAAAAGAGCAAATCGATGTTAAAGTACGCGAAGCTGCTGCTATTTTAGGGTTATCTGACTTATTGGATAAAAAGCCAAAATCTCTTTCGGGTGGTCAACGGCAGCGTGTTGCATTAGGACGTGCCATTGTTCGTGATGCGAAGCTATTTTTAATGGATGAGCCATTGTCGAATCTCGATGCAAAACTACGTGTCCAAATGCGTTCTGAAATTACGAAGCTCCATTACCGTTTAAATACAACAACAATATATGTAACCCATGATCAGACAGAAGCGATGACGATGGCCTCACGTATTGTTGTCATGAAGGATGGTGTCATTCAGCAAATCGGTACACCGCGTGAAGTATATGATACACCTGAAAACGTATTTGTCGGCGGATTTATTGGTTCTCCAGCAATGAACTTCCTCCGTGGTAATGTAGTAGGTGACTACTTCGAAATCGCTAATGAGAAAGTCCGAATTCCGGACGAAAAGCTGAAAATATTGAAAGAGCAAAACTATGTAAATCACGAAATTATACTCGGTATTCGCCCAGAGGATATTAACGATGGCAATAAACAGGATTCAAGTACCCTTGTAACAACGAAAGTACAAGTTAGTGAATTAACCGGTGCAGAAATGATTGTTTATGCAACAATTGCCGATCAGCAATTTGTCGGTAAAATTCATGCAGATGCGAATGTTGCTATGGGACAGGAGCTTCCACTTAACTTCAACTTGGCAAAAGCCCATTTCTTCGATCCAGCAACAGAAATGCGTATTCGTTAAATAACAGAATCACCAAAAAGAAGCATTCGGATTTTCTGAATGCTTCTTCTATATTTTATAGCAATGCTGCACCAATTAATCCCGCATTGCCTTTATTTAAACTGGCTTGTACTCGACCCTTTTTATGTTCAAAAAACGGCAAACTAAAGTACTGATCGACTAAATGAGAAATTTCCTCCACAATTTGCGGATGATGATTCATAATACCGCCGCCAAGTACAATGACATGGGGATCTACTAAAAGGATAAAACTATGAATCTTTTGGGCAATTTCCCGCTGCCATTTATGAATTAGTGGCACAATAAGTTCATCCTGCTTGTAATAACGGGCAAAAAATTCTGGCAATGTTTTCTCTTCTTTAGTATGATGCTGTAAAATCTTCAATAATCCTGGTCCAGCACATACATCTTCAAAAAAGTCCCCCGTGCTTGATAGCGAAAAGCCGATTTCGCCTGGAACTCCGGCACCTCTCATAAAATGTCCATCATGTATCATACAGCAGGCAATTCCTGTACTCACGGTTAAGTAAATAAATGTTTCCTTTTCAAAACGGCGGATTTTATATTCACCGTTAGCTGCAGTCATCATGTCTGTTTCCATAAAAACTTGCGCGTGTGGATACACCTTTTGAAGTTTCTGAACGAGCGGAAAATTACGCCAAGGCAAATTTTGCTGATGTACTACAAGTCCCTGCTTTAAATCTAATATTCCTGGTAATCCAACCGCAACTTTGACAACGTCGCCCTCTTCCCCTTCCAATAGCTTATTAAAACCTGAAATCATAGCTTCAAATAAAGTATCGGATTGCTGAGGACTTTTCACTTCCATTTGCTTTATTAAGTACTCCGGCTGTTCTTGCCTTGATAAAGCAAGTGCTAATTTTGTTCCACCGATATCAACACTTAAAATCCACATTCAGTCCACCTTCTTTACAAAAATCCCGTAATTTTTCCAAACCGTATAACCTAGTTTTTCATAAAAGGCGATTAAATCTGTCCAATCAATAAAAAATGTCTTTTTACCGCGCTGTTGTAAATAAAATTCTGCTGCTTCGATTACAGCTCTTCCTAATCCATACTTTCTATAATCCTCATTTACCCCTAATGGACCAATACCGCCTAACTCGTCAAACTGCTCTGCCCAGTTATAGTTCGGCCCCTTCCAGGCACTATATTCGTCATTTATCCGACAGAAGCCAACAATCTTGCCTTCCCATTTCACAACGACATAATCTCTCCCCGTACCTCCCTGGGCAAAATAATCATGCGCTTCAAATGTCCATCGTCCCGGAAACGATTGTGCCATAAATTCTAATAACTGCTGTTGCTCATCCTTTTCTAATAATACAAATTCGACATTATCTTTTTCCGGAAGGGATAGTGGTTCAGTAATCGATTTTGTGAAGTCTACACTTTCAACAACTTGTTTAAAACCAAACATCTCTGCAAACGCCACACCTGCCTGCTGTGCAAGCGGGACGCCGCATAATAGATGTCCTAAATCCCCACCGATTTGTATTTTTTTCACACCGTTTTTCAAAAGTGCCTGTTCTGCAAATTTGTAAAGCTCCGTGCCAATTTTCTGCTGACGGTAGTCTGGGTGCACGAGCAACATTTGAATCCAACCATGTTCCTTATTTAAAGCAATTTCATGTGTTTCATGCCACATTTTTGCAATGACTACCCCAACAATTTTCCCATCCTGTTCCTTTATTGCGCTTCCTTCGTGTAAAACATACGGAGATTGCCATGTATTTTGTTCAAGCAAGCGATCTGTCAGCTTAAAATCAGGTAAGCACATATTCCATAAATTTATAATATCCTCGTGAAATTCCTGTGTTACTGGCTTTAACATTTTACTTCCCCCCAAATGTTTCTTCCATTCGACGTAGTGGGTCATCCACAAAGCTTTCGTCCCATTCCACAATGTGGCCTTGCTCTATTAGCTGTTGTTTTAATTGTTCATACGAAATGTCCTGTACTGGCTTACTTTCCCGTATTGCAGTAGCAACTGCAGTACCTGCCACTTGCCCGAGCATCATAAATATTGGCTCCATACGAATTGAACCATACGCAATATGAGAAGCACTCAGGCATACAGGAACAACTAAATTCACACAGTGTTCTTTTTTCGGTAAAAGTGCTCGTAAATCTATCATAAACGGCTTTACCGGTATTTGTATGTCCCCTTCATTCATTACACGACCATTTACAACAACTCGTCGACAATGGTGAGAATCCATATGAAATGATGCGACAGCAATTGGTTTTTCGCAAAATATACGCTGTAGCGCATGGTGTTCGGTCATCACATATTCGCCTATCATTCGCCGTGCTTCGCGAATATAAAGTTGCCGTGGCCAGTTGTCCGTATCGATGAATTCATCTGACGCCAATCCCCACTGCCTTACTTCTTCTTGAATAACAGACGGCACCTCTTCATCATTCGCCAGGAAGTACAGTAACCCCGCTACATATGTGACATGTTTCTGATACAGTTCTTCCCTTGTTTCATAATTCGCATCGGGGAATGCATAATTCATCCCGATAAAATCCGTTGAAAATGCCCCGTGGTTATTTAAATCCGTCTTTCCATTCATCAAAGGTGTATGTAACTTCATTGCATCCCAATGTCCTGCCTTTATATAGCGTAACAGTAGTGCATAATGGTTTCGCTCATATCCATTAGGTTTTGGGAAAGCTACTTTTTGATCCTTCGTTAAACAAATCCTGAAATTATAAGCTTGAATGCGATGATCGCCTGACCCATTATGCTCTGTCACATTATCTTCTGAAATCCCGTAGAGTAGTCCGCTTGATGGATTCCCCTCTTCTTTGTATGGATCAATAAAGCTTTCAAACTTATGGTGTTGTGTCCCAAATTGAACACCATTGTAAATTTCCTTATACACTGTGCCTGCTTCTCTTCCGACAATGTATTCAACACCTGCATGTGCTAACAAATCCCCTTCATAGCTTGCATCAATAAACTGCTTTGCTTCATAGGTAGTTCCATCTGTCATTCGGACTTGCTGAATACTTTGATTTTCCAATACAGCCGACTCAATAAATTGTTCTGTTTGAACATCAATCTCCTGCTCTTGTAGCCATGTTCTAAAAATACGCTCTGCTACATGCGGTTCAAAACGTACACATTTATCCATCCCATAATAGTTGGCTATCTCATTATAAAATTGCCTTGCTAAACCACCAATTGCCTGTTCCGCTCCTAAATCAGTTGCCCCCAAGCCGCTTGTCGTCATCCCCCCAATAAAGCGGCTGCATTCGGCAATACGCACACTATACCCGTTCTTTCTTAATGTGATTGCTGCTGTTATCCCGGCTGGTGTAGCACCGTATATTAGCACATCCTGATTAAAGTGTTGTTCTCTCTTTTCTTTTTTGCGGTAATAGTAAACCGATTCCCACATTTATAAAGCCTCCCAACGTAACTTTGTAGCATTTACCACTTGCTGTAATGCATCAACATATTTTTGAAGCGGTTCTTCAATTTGCTCCTGTTGCAGCAATTGTTCCATTGCGTTCAGTAAATCCAATACTTCACTTTTCGAGTTTGGATTTTTTGCCTCAACGACTCGATTAGGAAAGAAACTAGCATTATACTGACTATTTTGGGCAAAAAGCGCTTCGATTTTCGCGGCAAGCTCCTGCATGGATGACGACAGCAAATGAGGAACTGTTTCTACCCCTTCCCATAGAGAACGTGCAAATACGATATTATTCAATTGCTGATACTGTTGGTAATCATACTGCTCCATATGTGGTTGCGCCTTTGCTACTTTATGCAGTGGGACAACTAAATTGACCATCCCTTCACAGCCAATTTCCTTATAACGCTCTGTATCCATTTTTATTCGATTAAATAATAATGGGAAGAGCTCACTTAACATAAAATGATCACTGTAATATTCAAAAATGGTAACTTGTTTGTCTGTTGCCTTCCGCCAGTCCAGTAGGCTATCCCATGCACGCTGATCTCGCTGTGACTTAAAACTTTGTGCATAATTACGTCCCCAATACGCATATAGAACATTTGCAGAACTTACTTGATGCTCTTTGCGCTCAAGCATTTCCCAGCTTAGACCGGCATTATAAACAATATGCTCTACTTCTACTTGTAGATTTGCTGTTACTAAAGCTTGCTGAAGTTTTTCAGTAAATGCAATATATTGTGTTAAAAATAGTTTTGCCTCTTCACCTTTTGCCCCTACATCTTCCGGCCATAACGAAATCCTTCGTATAACAGGTTCAGTCTTGCAATAAGACACAATAACTTGAATAACAGCCTGCTGTGCTTTTTCATCTTGAAGAAAGTCATGGTTTTTAAGCGCATTGGCTGCTGTAAATTCCGTTTCCTCACCAATTAAATCATTTACCGCTCCATCTGTCGCTGACTTACCTGATACAGTAACACCATTAGCCTTTGCTACTAAATAGCGTAAACTGTGCCCGCCCAACGTGACATCAATACCGCGCTTTTTTATTTCAGGCAATAACGCTTCCTTAACCTCATCCCATAGAAAAAATGTAAAGAAGGCTTCATTTAAACCATTTTTAGTCCCCACATCCAGCATATTTTTTAAAAACGGGATATCATCAATTGTTTCGAATACATTTCCTCGGCGAGCAAACTTCGGCGTCCCTTCATAAGTACTTGAAAACCCTTCGGCAACTATTTTTTTTGGTTGATGTAAATCAAAAAATACAATGCCTTCTACTTTTTCGATAAATTTATACACTCCGTATAATAAGGAGCGGGGAGTATTCCCACGAAGTACATAACTTTCTTTAGTCTGAGTAATTTCAAATTCAATCCCATTTTTCGGTATATCAAAGTATTCAAAAATAACCGGAGTTTTACCTGTATAAAAGCGCTTTAGTTCCTCAAATGCAAATTGTTCAATTTCATTTTTATACGTCAGTTGCTGATTCATTTGCATCGATCCCTTCATCAATTACTTATTAGTTGAACAAAAGGATACCCAGTGCGAGTATCCTTTGAGGTTTTTATAGTATTACAGCTTGCTTTCTACTATTGGATTCATATGCAACTAATGCGATTTCTAGAGATTTCAAGCCATCATAACCGGAGATAAGTGGCTTTTCTCCATGCCTAATTGCTTTTAGAAAATCTACTATCAAATCAAAATCAGTATCATTTCCGCTATACAAATGTGTAAGCGACTTATTGCCCTTTCCGTAAAGTTGGAGCTTCTCATTAAACACATCCACTTTACGTGTTGCTTTCGTACCGATGATTTCAATCATCACGTCACCCCACGTCGGAAATTGCGGGAACCTTGACCAGCTAGCATCATGTGAAGCGATTACACCATTATCGAATACGATCGTCATAATTCCTGCATCATCTGTTTTAAGCTCGGTAAAATAATTGTTCGCAAATGCCGTTATTTCTTTTGCTTCACAATTCATATACCAGCGCATAATATCAACCATATGCACAGTATGATCCAATACTGCACCCCCACCTGCCAACTGCTCATCTACAAACCAGCCACCAGGATTTTGCCCCCTGTTAGTAGACCTTATTGCTATAATTTCGCCAAGCTCACCAGCTTCAATAGCAGCTTTTAAATCACGGATCGGTGCACTGTAACGAACTGGATAGGCTATTGAAAGATGCACACCGTTTTCCTCGCAAGCCTTGATCATCTCTTTTGCATCTTCAACATTCGTAGCAATTGGTTTCTCACATAAAATATGCTTTTTTGCCTTTGCAGCAGCAATCACCATCTCTTTATGAAGGACATTTTCACTGCAAATAAGAACTACATCAATATTTTCTGCCAAAAATAATTCCATATCGTCAAAAAACGGAACCTCATATTGCTTACTTGCTTCTTCGCCTCTTTTTGTATCTGTATCAAAAATAGCGGTTAACTTCGTATCTGGAATACGTTGAATTGCCGTCGCATAGCTCGTTGCATGGATGTGCGCAAAACTCATAATGCCAATGTTCATTATTGTTCACCTCTTTGTAGGAACTGCTGTATAGTACTAAGCTTTTTTTCGTACGATTCATTCCAATGAATAGCAAACTGAACAACTGCATCAATATTTTTAAAGAGGTTTCGATTATTATCCTTGTCACTGCTCATTTGCAAACTATCAAACTCTACAATATGCAGATGACTACTCCACTCAAATTCAATACGGTCATTACCTGATTGATATTCCAAATGAGCCATAATAGAATCCCCAAATTCGCACAGAACGATTGTATAATGCATTTCGCCGCCTTTATTCGAACGAACTGTCACATTTCGAACATCCCCAAACCATTCTGACAAGGCAAGGATATCTTCCTTTATATATGAAAAATTATTAGTTGTTCTCCGCAATCGAAGTACACCTTTTACAGTATCGTGCGCTTGCAATACTTGCTTTAGTTGAATGGCAAATGAATAGGACCATAAATCAAAATAGATGTTACCTTGTTTTTCTGATATTGAGAATGGTTGATATGCTTCTGCTGAAGGCTGCTGCAAAATTGTTACGACATTTGGTTCTTCACTATTCTCGGTTGTAAAGCGATACAGCGGAGAATGTGTTAGTAGCTGCTGATCTTTCTCCAATACTATCTTGACCATTATTATCACCTACAATTTGATTTCTTGGTTTGTTGCTGCTGATTCATAAATTGCCAACAACATTTTCGTTACTTCAACACCATCACTAACCGGTGAAATTGGCTGCACGTTATTAATACAGCAATCAACAAAGTGATTAATTTCATTTACAAAAGATCCGGCAAAATCAAAACTTAACAAATCAATTTGGGGAGTAATATTTAAAATCGTTTCATGTTGCTCCTTTATAATTGCCAACTCCGGCTCTACTTCTGCACCGCCATTCTCACCGTACAGCTTTACTGATATTTCATCCTGTTTGGCATGCAATGTAAAACTAACATCAACAAATAGAGAGGCACCATTTTCAAAGCGAATGAGTCCATTAGCTAAATCTTCAACGTCATTGTGCTCCGCATTATAGTCAGCCGCCTTATAAAAGGATAAATTTTCGATATGGGAGCGATTCCCCAGTTTCTTATACGTATTTCCTGATACGGACACCGGCTTCGGTTTACCCATTAAATACCAGCATAAATCAATCATATGCGTCCCTAAATCGATTAATGGTCCGCCACCTGATTTTGATATATCACTGAACCAGCCGCCCGGATTGCCTAAACGACGTAGGCATGAAGCTTTTGCATAATATATTTCTCCGAGTTCGCCTGCATCAATAAATTTTTTTAGGACTCCTACATTTGTTGCAAAGCGGCGTACATTGCCGACTTGTAGAATTTTTTTCGATTCTTTTACTGCAGCTTCCACTGCATAAGCCTCTTCCAGGTTCAGACTCAATGGTTTTTCAAGCAGTACATGCTTGTTTTTTTGAAGCGCCTGTATGGCAATATCTGCATGTGAATTATTCCATGTACAAATACTCACTGCATCAATTTGCTCATTCGCTAGAAATTCGCCTACTTCTGTATATAAATTTTCTACTAAATATTTTTTCCCTAAGCTATGCAGTCTTACTTCATTCGTATCACAGATTGCAACAATCTCTACATTGGGATTCTCAAAGTAAGGTCTTAAATGAAACTCCGAAATCGAGCCCCCGCCAATTACACCAACCTTTAACATTTTAATTCCCTCCTAAATATTCAATAATGGCTGTTAATGCCTCACTATTTTCCAACATGTTATATACATCCGCTGAATTTTTAAAAGGGATTTGCATTTGTACAAAGTCAGAAACATCTATCGCCTTTCGTTCCAGTAAACGAATATATGCTGCTAAATTACGTCCTTCTGTCCAACGAACATAATGATATGGGTAGTCCATTGCTTCTTTTTCATAGCGAGCATCATAACGACCTGGTCCGCCAGCTCTTGAAATCGTTACTATTGCTTCTTTTATAAACAATTGTTCTCGGTTGAATTGCGGTTCGACATCCCCAACAATTACAATCCTCCCCTGCTTTCGAACCCACTCCAGACTACGTGGAGTTGTTTCGGAATGCTTACCACCCGCGCATAAGAGTACAGCATCAACCCCATGCCCGTTTGTAAAGGTTGTAATATGTTGCTCCATCTTCATTAAATCTGAAAAAACTTCGATACCTGGTGTATGCTTTAACATTTCTGCTCGTTTTTCATTTGGCTCATAGCAAATCACGTCATAACTTGCTGCTGCACAAATTTTTGCAATCATTTGCCCAAGTACACCTAATCCAATAACTACAACCGATTCACCAAACTGCAGTTGCCCTTGCCGTATTGCGTGTATAGCAATTGTACCGTGTGCCGCAAACGCTGCATGTTGCGGTATTACATCTGCAGAACACTTAGCAACCAATGTTTCCGGAACTACAAGCTGCTCCATATGCCCAACATAAGGTGCACCGTAGCAAGCAACAACATCCCCTACTTGAATACCTTTGACACTTTGGCCAATTTGCTTTACCTTACCAACCGCGCTATAGCCGAGTTGACGTACTCCATCCTTGCTTCCTTCTATTAATAGTCGCTCCGTTCCTGGAGAAACAGCGGTATAGATGGTTTCAACTAATACTCCTGTTGCAAAAAGCTCGGGTGATTGTATTTCCACCAACTTTGCAACTCCATTATGTGCTTGTAAAGCTTTCACATTGCTCACCTGATTTCCACTCTGCTAAATTTTGTTTAACAAATGAGTCGTCGTGTAAATGCGGGTACATTTCATAAACACGCGTAATTTCTTCAGCCTGCCCTTCACTTAGCACTTCATGTTCTGCCAAACACCAATTACCTTTTAGCAAACCTTGTCTAGTTAATACTTCATTTATCCCTGCAATACTCCCTTTAAATGCATGTGCCGGGTCAAAGAATGCGGCATTTGCATCCGTTACCTCAATCGCCTTAGATAACCAGCTTGCATCTATTTGTGCGTTGTCCCTAATTGCTTTTATATCTTCAAAATATTGGACAGCTGTTTTTGTCCATACCGACCAATGCCCTAATAGACCACCAACAATTTGTTTTTTAACGCTTTCTCCATTTATATTAAATTCGTATTCTGTTAACAAATCGACGATGATATTATCATCATTACCTGTATAGAGCGCGATTTCATTTCGACGACTACTATTGCATACTGCACGAACAACATCGAGTGTTTGATAACGATTAAAAGGGGCCATCTTAATTGCAAAGACATTTTCAATATTTGCTAGTTCCCGCCAAAAATCATACGTTAATACACGTCCACCAACTGAAGGTTGTAAATAGAAGCCCACTACAGGTATAATTTTGGCTACTTCTCTCGTTCGCTCCAATAGTTGCTCTTCCGACTGATCCTGCAATCCTCCCATACTTAACAATGCTAAGTCATAGCCAAGTTTTTTTAATATAGCTGCTTCATTCAAAGCCTGTTCTACAGGACCACAAACACCGCCTATTTTAATGAAAGATTCAGGTACATTTGCTTTACTCATCTCGTCTATCGCTAAGGAAAGTACGCGCTCATATAAGTTGAATTGTGGATCGCGAATCTCAAACTGTGTTGTATGCACTCCTACAGCCAAGCCGCCAACACCTGCTGCAATATAATATTTCGTCAAAGCACGCTGACTTACTTCATCCAATGATTTGTCATCGTTCAATGCTAATGGGTGCGCTGGAATAAAGGCACCATCTAACAATGCTTTTCTTGCTGCCTCATTCATTTAAAACGCCCCTTTTCTCTCTTGGAAATGCGTTGGTTTATTTAATGTTGTTCCATCTAATTTTACCCAATTCGCAACTAGGTCCAGCATTTGCTCTATAGATACTTTTGGATAGCCGAATAATTTATGGGCATGGGCCGCTGTGTTTAATAGTGCTGTCTCCTGCTCAACACCGATTATTAAAGCTTCCTTATTAAAACGTGCTGCAAATTCTTTTGCTAACCAACGTACAGATAATGTTTCCGGCCCTGTAACATTCAGTATTTTCACAGGAGATTCACAATGCAGTAGTGAACGGATGGCATATTCGTTCGCGTCTCCTTGCCAAATTACATTGACACTACCCATCGTGACATCGACTGGCTCGTTATTGTAAACTGATTTTGCAATTTCCAATAGAACACCGTATCTTAAATCAATGGCATAATTTAGACGGAACATTAACATTTTCGTTTCGAAGCGATTGGAAAAGTTTGTGAAAATACGCTCTCTTCCCAAAGTGGACATTGCATATTCCCCAACCGGCACTGGTGTCACATCCTCTCCACAGTTGCCTGCTGCAACAGGAGTAAATGGATAGATGTTCCCGGAAGAAAATACAACAATATTAGAATCCTTATATTTATCTGCAACACGACCTGGTACGTATGTATTCATTGCCCATGTGAAGTGTTCATTATTTACTGTTCCAAACTTATTGCCTGCCATGAAAATAACATTAGGAATTTCCGGTAGCTGATCCAGTTGCTCTTCATCTAATAAGTCGCAAGTAATCGTTTCAATTCCTGCCGCTTCCAGTTCCTCCTTCATCTCTTTATTTGAGAATCTAGCTACGCCGATAATTCGCTTCTCAATACCGGCCTCTTGTGCCGCGCGCTTAGCCATTTTAGCCAAGGTTGGACCCATCTTTCCTGCTATTCCTAAAATCAGTATATCCCCATCAATTTTTTTAATATCCTCTACCAATGCTGCAGATGGTTTTGTCATAAATTCTTCCAATTGTTGAACCGTTTGCATAATGATCACCTCTTTTTAATTTGAATATTCTAACAAATTTCTGTAAAATTATTATACTATGGATTTTTGGAGGCCTAGACATAATGAATAATCACACAGCGTATACCTCACAAAGTTTAATAGGCATTATCGTTCCCGAAATTTTGTTGGATACTATAAAAGAAACATTACGTGGATTCCCAAATATCCAACCACATTATTTTATAATTCATGATTTTTCTATGACGGACGAATTACAGCGATTTATATATGAATATGAAATGTTGGTCGTCGCCGACCCTTATATTTTTCAGCAGCTAAAACTTTATGACTCAACACTACCTCTTTATCAAATTAATAGTAGAGCACTTCGTCTATACGAATTACTATTAACCCATCAATTACAAAATGTACAAAAGCAATATTGTTTCGACTTAATGCAGAAAAGTGACATATTATCGATTACACATCAATTACAGCAAGAAATTGATTTTGTTTACTCAATAGGCGAAACGATTGATGAAATAGTGGATGCACATACAAAACACGCTGAGCAAGGTGCCTTCCCTATTACTACCATTGCCTCCGTCTATATATCCTTATGTGAACGCAATATAGAGTGCCGCTATTTAATCCCGACAAAGCAAGAGATGATCGTTTCTTTTGAACGTGTGCTTTTAGCCTCCAAAGGACGACAAAATAAAGAAAGCCAGATTGTATATGGTATTATTCAATTTGAATCAATCACTAATCAAGTGCAATCCAAAGTAGAACAAATATTGCACTATTTTACACAGCAGTTGGATGGCCATTTAATAATGCTGAATCCACTGCAATATAGTTTTATTACAACTAGGGGACAGCTTGAGCGTGAAACACTCGGCTACAAGCATCTACCATTACTTTCTCGATTTAAAGAAGAGCTGCAAATCAATTGCACCATCGGAATTGGATTTGGTATTAATGCTTATGACTCCGGTCGTCATGCAAAACAGGCACTATACCAGGCAAATGAAAATGGACCAAATCTCTGCTATATTGTGCGCGAAGATAATAGTGTAATTGGGCCAATAGACACGACCGTTTTCATCAACTACGAACAATACCCTCTAGTAATTACAGACTTAAAATTACTGGAACGGGCTGAAAAAGCTGGAATGTCTGCTTCTTATATTTCCAAATTAATGGGTCGTATAATGAAGCATCAGAAACTTGTTTATACGGCAGATGAGCTTGCGCAAACACTGAATATTACTCTGCGCAGCGCCAACCGGATTTTACTTAAATGGTTGGATGCTGGACTAGTTGATATTATCGGCGAGGAAAAGGTAGCCCATCGCGGTCGTCCTAGGCGCATCTATTATATTCAGTTTTTGGAGGATATAAAAAATCAATAATTTTTGACCGCCGTCTTAGTCATCAACTCCAATATTCTAATAATCTCTAAAGTTTCTGCCTGATTTATTGGACTTTCCCGTAATTTAAAAAACTGTTCAATTGCTTCAATCAAGTAATCGTAAAACTGAAAATTACCTTCACCAATTTCAAACCATTCACTCTGTTGATGCGTGTGTGTCACAAATTGAAAAGTTTGACGACCTTGTAAGTAACCACGAATTGTAGACACTGTACCATCCATAAATGTAAGTGTGATAAAGTGCTGCTGTTCATTCGACCTTACAGCTATGTCTTCGATTCCCATTCCCTTTAATGCACTAATCATTTCGACTGCATGTATACCATAGTAGAAATAATCTACATCACCTAACATCGGCAGTGGGGTTATTATATCCACTGCCTTAATGTTCCTTTTGGATTTGGCTAGTTGGATTTCTTCTGCAAACCGTAAAGCTGAACAACTCATTATAGGAATCCCGTTTTTGTTGGCAAGCTCTATAATAGCCAAAGCCTGCTCATAATTTTGTGCCAATGGTTTATCTATGAAAACAGGCTTTTTTGCAGCTGACAACTCTTCAAATTGTTCAAAGTGCTGTGATGCATCAACTGATGTAATGATAAACGCATCACAAATCTGCACCAGTTCTTGTAAAGAATTGATAAATGGAATACCGTTTTCACATAATTGTTCCGAGATTCTTTCAATCCTTTTACTGCTTAGTTCAATTGAAGATCCACCTCGATAAGCAACTATTTCATGACCTTTATTTATTAATCGTTCACTAAAGGCAATAGCATGAGATGAGTCTGTTCCAATCATTCCTATCTTCATGACAGCCCCCTACTTAATACCTGACATCGTAATTCCTTCCGTAAAATAACGCTGGAAAAAGATAAATATTAAAAACGTCGGTATAAATGAAATTGTTGCCCCTGCCATTTCGACACCGAAGTTGCCTTCTTTTCCGAGCATTGAGGCAAGACCAACAGTAACAGGGAACATCTTCTCATTAGTCAAATAAATCAATGGCTGGAATAAGTCATTCCAGTTTGAAATAAAGGCAAAGGTACCGACTGTCGCAACAACCGGAAATGAGAGTGGTAAAATAATTTTGAAGAAAATCTGCCAGTCATTTGCCCCATCAATATAGGCTGCCTCCTCCAAATCCTTCGGTATACCTTGTAGAAATTGCCGTACTAAAAATACTCCCATGATTGCCCATAATTCAGGTACAATTAATGCCCAATATGTATTTATCCAACCGAAATCAGCGAACATAATATATTTGGGAATTATAAATAGCTGTTGAGGAATCATGATAACCGCCATAAAAATCCAAAAAATCGCTTCTTTTCCCCAAAATTGCTTTTTGGCAAATATATAACCTAGTAGTGCTGCAAAAAGCATTTGAGTCATAACCGGAATTACGGTAATAACGATAGAGTTCCAAATCCATCGTAAAAAAATGCCGTTTGAAAAAATCGTAATATAGTTTTGAATCGATGGATTGGTCGGTAGCCAAAACAGCGGATCAATTTGTGCTTGCTTTACTTCTTTTAACGATCCGAACACCATGATAATAAATGGCATAATAAAAACGATTGCTAATATTGCCAATGCTGTATAAGAGATTACTTTTTTCATTTATTTGCTCCTCCCCGCACCAGCTTAATAATAATTTGGGTCTTTCCCAATGTATTTACGTTGAATTAACGAGATAATTAAAATGATAAAGAATAACACATACGATAAAACAGCAGCATAGCTTAAATTCAGGCTTGTAAATCCTTGATGATATAGATAATACACAATTGTAGTCGTTGAATAGTTTGGTCCACCATTTGTTAATAGGAAGGCAGAATCAAAAATTTGAAACGAACCAATCGTTGTTGTAATTGCAACGTAAAAGTGTATCGGCTTTAACATCGGGAAGGTTACTTTCCAGAACATTTTCCATGAATTTGCACCATCAATTCGTGCTGCTTCATATAATTGGCGGTCGATGGATTGTAAGCCCGCATAGTAATAAATCATCGTTGTACCAGCTACTTTAAAAATACTTAATCCTGCCAAAACAAGAAGTGCCTGTGATGAACTAGATAAAAACAGCTGCGGGTCAATACCGACAAAACCGATTAAATAGTTAATAAAGCCATCTTCTGTCCCACGGAATAACCATCCCCAAATCCCTGCAATAATTACGAATGATGTAACAACCGGCAAGAAAAATAGCCCTTTAAAGAAGCCTGAAAACTTAATGCCCGAATTAATAATCAGTGCCAAAACTAGGCCAAGTGCCATTGTCGGCAGTATATAGTAGACGGAAAACTTAACAGTATTCCATATTGCTTTCCATGCGATTTCATCATCAAATAAATTTTTCCAATGCTTTAATCCAACAAACTCAGGGTCGCCAATTATTTTCCAATCATGAAAAGTTAAATAGAAGCTAAGAGCAAATGGATAAACTTGAAATATGATGAAGTGAATGATAACTGGAATGAGCACGATATAGACTAATAAATTTTTATTTAATTCTCTCTTTATTCGTGCACTAAGTGATTGTTTAGAAGTTGTAGAGGTCACATGCCTCACCCTTTCTGTACTTGAAGTAATGAGAGAGTTTGATCATTAAGACCAAACTCTCCTTTAAACTATTTGTTAATCAATTTATCAATCGCTTCAGCTGACTTATCCGCAGCTTCTTGAGGAGATTGTTTTCCTTCTAGCATTGCTTGAATTTCAGCTTGAACTAAAGGCATAATGTTACGGCCTTCAGGATGGATAATACCCGGCTTAGCATATTGAGTGTAGCCTGCTAATTGAGCCATGTATGGTTGTGAATCAAAAATATCCTTTGCATCGTCGCGTGTAGGGATATATTGTGTAATATTGTTAAACGTACGTTGATTTTCAGTGTTTGTTACATATTTCATGAACTCTGCTGCCGCTTCTGGATTTTTGGAAATTGCAGAGCCTACGAACATTCCAACAGTACCGTAAGTTAACTGCTCAGCATCTTTTAATGGCGGTGCAATAACAAATTCAAATGGTTTCTCAGCTAATAGACGGTTAACAGAAATACCTGAACCGTTTACTGCAAGTAACTTACCACCAAAGTATAATGAGTCATGATCAAGTGCTGTAATTGAATCTTGAGGGATCCAACCTTTTGAATACATTTCATTAATTAATTCAAATGACTTAACTGCTTCCGGCTTGTTAATTAAAATATTATTACTCTCATCAATTACGTTACCGCCAGCTTGCCATAAGAATGGATAAAGTGTGTTATTTAACGAACCGCCACCTGCATATGAGAATGCATAGTAGCCCGCTGCTTTTGCTTTTTCTGCTAAAGCTTTAAATTCATCCCAAGTTGTTGGAAGGCTGTTTTCATCAACGCCCAACTCAGCTAAAATTTCTTTATTATAAACTAAAGACTCAGCCGTTTGAAGAATTGGCATACCATACTGTTTGCCCTTCCAGCTAGTTGCTTCGATCGCTGTTGGTACAAATCCGCTTAATTCTTCATCTGTCACATATTGTGAAATATCTAAAATTAATTGTTGCTCTGCATATTGAGGCATTTGGTCAGGGATTACATAGAATACATCCGGACCTTGACCTGCTGCTAAAGCCGTCAGAATCTTTTGGTCACGGTTTGCCCATGGAATTTGTTCGAAGTTTACTTTTACCCCTGTTTCACTCTCAAAGTCAGCTGCGAAAGTCTTCCACATATCACCTTCACCTGTCGTACCATCTGTATATGGATGTGCCCACACTGTGATTTCTCCAGATAATCCTGTAGATTCCTCTGTCTCACTGTTAGCGCTTCCATTATCGGTAGTTGTGTTAGTATCAGTTGAATTAGTTTCATCCTCACTACAAGCAACCATTACAGCAGAAAGAACCAATACTAGAAATAATAGTCCAAACTTTTTAAAAATTGAAATACTCATACCCCATCCCCCTTTTTCTTTCTCATTTGTATAAAATAGCAAATTCGCTATTTTTTTCAGACTACAAAAAAAATCGAATTAACTCAAGTCCATTAAAAGTCCTAAATTTAAATTAAACGATTTTTCTGAATTTTTATCTTATAATAAGGGTAAGGGGGTATTTTAATGTCATTTTGGGACGGCTTTTATAGTTTTGGTGTAAAACTATTAAAAATAATATACTTGAATTTTTTATGGATATTTTTCTCTGCGATTGGACTTTTTGTTTTCGGGCTGTTTCCAGCAACGATTGCTTTATTTACAATTACACGTCAACTGCTGTTGGATATTGAGAAGCCGATTACGCAGACTTTTTGGGAAGTCTATAAAAATGAGTGGTTAAAAGGAAATGGCTATGCAGTCATTAGTTATATCGTTCTATTTATTTTAGCTATCGATTTTTATGCAATATATACTTTTGAGTCTTTATCCATTCTTCTTATACCAACTTTAATTATTACTTTCATTATTTTCGGCACTTTGTTTTTCTTTTTTCCAGTGTATGTACATTTTGATTTAGCATTTTTTGCAATGATTAAACAGGCGTTTTTATTCACCATTACTTCACCTTTTACCGTTGTATTGAATGTTTTAAGTATTATTTTTATATATTTTGTGTTTAATATTATGCCTGGTGCGATACCTTTATTTATCGGAAGTGTTCTTAGTCTATTAATCATGAAGTTTTCGCTTCGTTCCTTTAAAAAAATCGAACAAAGAAAGTTATCGGAGGCTGTATCAGTATGAGTGGGCTGCACCCTGAGTTAGTTGAAGTATTTAACAGTAAACTAAAAAATGCACGCACATTCCATCAACTCATAACAAATCGAGCATTCACCCATTTTTCCAAGCAAAATTTCCGCAAAGAAAATTGCATAGTGGAAGAAATGATGATTAATAATGTACGTGTTATTTGTATAAAACCGAAGCAGGCGTTACAAAATATGCCCTGTTTCGTTTGGTTTCATGGTGGTGGAATGGTATTTGGCAATCCAGATGATAGTATTCCTTATGTCATTGACTTTGTCCATAGTTTCCAAGCAGTGGTATTCCTCCCACAATATCGCCTTGCCCCAGAATACCCTTATCCTGCAGCTCTAGAGGATGGTTATGAAACTTTAACATGGATTAGTAAACATGCGAACGCTCTAAATATAGATCCGGGCAAAATAATAGTCAGCGGAGGCAGTGCAGGGGGGAACTTGGCATTGGCTGTAGCATTAAAGGCACGAGATGAAAAAGGACCGCAAATAGCAGCGATTTTGCCATTATATCCGATGCTTGATGCGAAAGAACGATCGTTTCATAAACAGTTTACTTCACCTGCTATTTGGAATGATGATAAAAACAGATACAGTTGGAAGGCCTATTTAGGCAATATGAAAACCATTCCGCAGTACGCATCGCCTTTATATGCCAACTTGGAAAAACTTCCGCCAACCTATACTTTCATAGGCACCCATGATCTTTTTTATGAGGAAGTTTGTGAGTTTGTTGATAAATTACGCGAAGCGCATATAGAAGTTCAACTGGATATTTATAAAGGCTGCATTCATGGATTTGATTTAGAGGATGTACCAATTGCCTATGAAGCAAAAAAGCGTCTTCTACACGTCACCGCAAATTTATTAGACGGACATACTAGTTTTGGCGATTTGCCCGACTAAACTTCTTAAATAGACCGTAAAACGGCTCATCACCATAACATGGGGTTGCTTTTCCAATAAAACCCCACTTGATTGGTGGGCTGCGGCAAGACAGCGCTAAAGCCACGTGATACGTGTCTTTAACACTGCCTTTATTGCCGTTTGCGAGGCCCCCCAATCCCAAAATTTTGCCTTCGTTATAGTGAAGTAAAAAACATCAAATAAAGCCGCTTGCGCTATCGCGAGGCGGCAATTTGTCATCCCCAACTTATTATGATGAATCCGCAAAATGGAGGTCCGGGTAACATTTTCCGGACCTCCATTTATTATGCTAAACCACTGTATGGATACAGTAAATTATTCGGATAGTCGATATCAATTTGATTTTTCACAAACATGGCTCCCTCATCTTTGAACATTTCCTGTACAACGGGAATTTTTAAATTATCCGGTGTAAAGCACAGTTTAACTTTCGAGGTTTTAATCGGTAGGCTTTCCAACACTTCCAACAAATCAAAAGGTTCTTTAGAAATTACATCAATTACTTCAACATGTTGAGCTGATTCTTTTAAAATGACATATACCTGGAACTTTGGAACATAGTAGATACAATCCCGATATTGCGTCAATGCATGGAACATAACAATACTTTCATTTTGAACCATACTCATTTTTTGGCTAATTGGTACACGGCTCATCGTCGTATCGTAAAATAGCCTTCTTTCGATATTATTATCCATGTTAATTTTGTTTATTTCCTTTTCATTGGATACAAGATCTTTTTTATCCAATGTAAAAGTAGATTGAGTACGCATTTCAAATCCAAACTTCGGATAAAAACCTAATACTGACTTATTTGCAAATAAGTAAAGTATATTGGCATTTGCTTGATCCTCCATTACTTTTTCCATTAGCCTCCGTGACAATCCCTTCCCTTGGAATTTTGGATTTGTCATGACAGTCCCTATTTGTACAGCTTTATACTGTTTGCCATCTAAAACCATCAATCCTGTACTTGTTGATACATTTGAAGCTATTTCACCATCCACTTCAAATGCATAGGGACAATATGTATCGTTCCAATAACCAAGCTCATCCCATTGTTCAAATTTAAGACTAAACGTTTCATCAGCTAAATTAAAAAAACTCCTTTTTAGCTGTAAGTCATTGCGTATAGCATTCCCTTTAATAAAATTCACTTGGACTCCCCCTTTAGGTTCTCAAAAATTACTTTCCCTTCTGAAACAGTCATTACAACATCCTCTTGTTCATTTACTATATAAAAATCAGCATCTTTACCAATTTCAATTGAACCTTTATGTTCATATAACCCTAACAGTTTTGCACTATTTGTTGCTGTCAGCTTAGCCAGCGTCAAGTCTGATAGTTCAAGCCATTCTTTCATGTTTTTCCTTGCCTTATTTAAATTAAGTGTGCTTCCTGCAAGCGCATCACTTTCCACCAGTTTACACAACCCATTCTCTACACGAACTTGCTGTCCACCTAAATCATAAATGCCATCCACCAATTCAGTTGCCCTCATACTATCTGATATTAATATCATCCGGTCTTCACCAATCGTCTCAAAAATAAAGCGGATCATGTCTGGAGCAAGATGTATTCCATCCGCAATAATCTCTAGCTTACTGTCACTTTGCAATAAAGCTACTTGCAGACCTGGCTCACGGTGATGGATTGACCTCATTCCATTGCAAAAATGAGTAGCATTTTGAATTAGCTGTTGCTCCAATAAGACCTTTGTTTCAGCATACTTCGCATTAGAATGTCCGATGGATGCTACAATGTCATTATTTTTCAAGTATGATGCAAGCTTTTTCCCTTCATCCAGTTCCGCTGCAAATGTTATGAGCTTTATTTGTTTTTGTGAAGATGAATTTAGTTTTTCAAAAATTTCAGCAGAGGGCTTTATAATATATTGATCAGACTGTGCACCCTTTTGAATCGGATTAATAAATGGACCTTCTAAATGAATACCTACTATTTTGGCACCCTCTATTGAACTTCCCGTATCGGCAATCGTTCGTAAAGCATGTTCGATTTGATTTAATGCGGCTGTCATTGTAGTTGCCAAAAAGCTCGTCACACCATGCTTAGCAAGTGCTTTACTAATCGTATTAAGACTACTTTCTGTTCCATCCATTACATCTGCACCTGACATTCCATGAATATGCTGGTCAATCATCCCTGGCATTAATTTATAGGTAGCCTTTGTTTCCACAAGATCAATCTGTTCAGGTAAGCCGGCTTTTTCACAAAGCTGGACAATTTTTGCGCCTTCAATAATCGCATAATGGTCTCTGGCTATGTGCTGTTCTCGTACAATTTGGATTGGTCCGACACCCCATGTCTTTCCCATAATAAACCCCTCCCTCTTTCCGCTATTTATAATTCCAATTATTAGCTTATGATTTCGATTTATCAAGTGAATTTCTAGGATAGAAACCAAAAGCACCATTTTTCTCTCAGAGAAGAATGGTGCTTTTTCTGTCAATAGATGCGTTAACAGGAATAAGTTGTTCAAACTTTCTTACCATATTTCTTGTTCATTAATATGATTGCTAGTCATATTAGCCTCACTTAATGTAAAGGAATTAATTAGTTGATTGGAGTGGAGGGACCGTGACTCCACCGGGAACAGCACGTGCGGAAGATCCACTAACTTGGGCCTGCCGTCGTAGGCACAAGTTAGTTAGCTGGAGCCGTGCCCGGGGAAAGCATCGGTCCCGGAACGGAAATCAACGATGTCTAGATTCAATTAATTTTAAAATAAAAAACTGTAAACAAACACTATTTAAGAGTTTGTCTACAGTCTGCACGACAGTCTATTTATAACAGACTGCCGCTCACACGAAGAAATTATCGTTTATTAATTTCTTCCATTAAAATTTGGTTTGTTAATTGAGGGTTTGCTTGTCCTTTAGATGCTTTCATAATTTGGCCTAAAAGTGCTTTAATCGCACGTTCGTTGCCGCCTAAGAAATCAGCTACCGATTTTGCATCGTTATCAAGAACAGTCGTTACGAAGCCACGGATTACTTCAGGATCAGAAATTTGCACTAAGCCTTTTTCCTTCACGATTTTCGCTGCGTCTCCACCATTAGTAACTAATTCAGTGAATACTTTTTTCGCGATTTTAGAAGAAATTGTGCCGTCAGAAATTAACTTCACCATACCAGCTAAGTTTTCTGGAGTTAAAGCAGTATCTTTCAACTCTTTTTGCTCTGAGTTTAAGTATGCAGAAACGTCACCCATTAACCAGTTTGCCGTTAATTTTGCATCAGCACCAGCCGTTACTGTTGCATCAAAGAAATCAGAAATCTCTTTATTAACAACAAGTACGTTTGCATCATAATCTGTTAAGCCTAATTCAGAAACGTAACGTGATTTACGAGCATCCGGTAATTCAGGAATTGACTGGCGAATACGCTCTACCCACTCATCAGAAATAGAAAGACGTACTAAGTCTGGCTCTGGGAAGTAACGGTAATCATCCGTACCTTCTTTTACACGCATTAAAATCGTTTTACCTGTCTTTTCATCGAATCGGCGCGTCTCTTGCTCAATAATGCCACCAGCCATTAGTACTTCTGCCTGACGAACTTCCTCATGCTCTAAACCACGGCGTACGAAGTTAAACGAGTTTAAGTTTTTAAGCTCTGTTTTTGTACCGAACTCTTCTTGACCATATGGACGGATCGAAATGTTCGCATCACAACGTAATGAACCTTCTTCCATACGTACATCTGATACACCTGAATATTGAATAATTGATTTCACTTTTTCAAGGTATGCGTAGGCTTCATCCGGAGTGCGGATATCTGGCTCAGATACAATCTCAACAAGAGGTGTTCCTTGACGATTTAAGTCTACTAAAGAATAACCATCAGCGTGTGTTAATTTACCTGCATCTTCTTCCATGTGAAGACGTGTAATACCGATTTTCTTTTTGTAGCCCGGCGTATCGCCTTTAGCAGGAATTTCAATTTCAACCCATCCATTTTTACCGATTGGCTTATCAAATTGTGAAATTTGGTAAGCTTTCGGATTGTCTGGATAGAAGTAGTTTTTGCGGTCGAATTTAGTTTCTTGTTCGATTTCCATATTTAATGCTAAAGAAGCACGAATTGCATAGTCCACTACTTGTTTATTTAATACTGGCAAAACACCTGGGTACCCAAGATCAATTACCGACGTATTTGTATTTGGCTCTGCACCGAAATGGTTTGGGGAAGCCGAGAAAATTTTAGAATTCGTTTTTAATTCAACGTGAATTTCTAAACCAATGACTGTTTCAAAGTTCATCTTATTTTACCTCCCATAGTGCTGGAGTTTTTGTGTTAAAGTCTGTATTTTGTTCGTAAGCATATGCTACGCGGTAAAGTGTTTCTTCATCGAAGTGTTTACCGATAATTTGTAACCCTAGTGGTAAGTCATTTTCAAAACCACATGGGATTGAAATTGCTGGTACACCCGCTAAGTTAATTGGAATTGTTAAAATATCGTTTGCGTACATTGTCATTGGATCATCAATGTTAGCACCGATTGCGAATGCAGGTGTTGGCGCAGTAGGTCCAATAATTACGTCATACTTTTCGAATACTTTGTCGTAATCTGCTTTAATTAATGTACGTGCTTGTTGCGCTTTTTTGTAGTAAGCATCATACGTACCTGCTGATAATGAATACGTACCAAGCATGATACGACGTTTTACTTCGTCGCCGAAACCTTCAGCACGAGATTGTTTGTATAGCTCTAATAAGTTTTTAGCGTTTTCTGAACGGTAACCGTAACGAATACCGTCAAAACGTGAAAGGTTAGAAGAAGCTTCAGATGATGAAAGAATGTAGTAAGCTGCTAACGCGTATTTAGAGTGCGGTAAAGATACCTCTTCTACTGTTGCGCCTAGACCTTTTAATACTTCCAGTGCATCAAGAACTGATTGTTTTGCTGCTTCGCCAACGCCTTCTCCAAGGAATTCTTTTGGTACAGCGATTTTTAAACCTTTAATGTTACCATCTAAACTTGCTGCATAATTCGGTACTGGCACATCAGCAGAAGTAGAATCCATTTCATCTACACCTGAGATTGCTTCAAGTAATAATGCGTTGTCTGTTACATTACGTGTAATTGGTCCGATTTGATCTAATGAAGATGCGAATGCAACTAAACCAAAGCGTGATACACGACCATATGTAGGTTTCATTCCTACAACACCACAGTAGGCTGCTGGTTGACGGATTGATCCACCTGTATCAGATCCAAGTGAGAATGGGACTTCGCCTGCTGCTACTGCTGCTGCAGATGCACCTGAAGAACCACCTGGTACGTGCGAAAGATTCCATGGATTTTTCGTTGTTTTATACGCCGAGTTTTCGTTTGAAGAACCCATTGCGAATTCGTCCATGTTTAATTTACCGACTGTTACCATACCGGCATCGCGTAATTTTTTCACGATTGTTGCATCGTAAATTGGCATAAAGCCTTCTAGGATTTTAGAAGCACAAGTTGTTTCTAAACCTTCTGTCACGATATTATCCTTAACTCCGATAGGCATACCGAATAATGGACCGCGCTCCTCAAAAGGAACTTTATCTAATTCTGCCGCTTTAGCAGTTGCTTGTTCTTTATTTAATGCTAAGAATGCTTGTACGTCGCCGTCTAACTTTTCAATGCGGTCAAATGCTTCTTTTGTTAATTCCGCAATTGTAAGTTCGCCCGACTTTAAGCTTTCTTGTAGTTGTGCTGATGTGCGCTCAAATACTGTCATGCGAGTGGTTCCTCCTATTACTCCATAATTGATGGTACTTTAATTTGACCTGCTTCTTGTTCTTTTACGTTTAGCATTACTTTTTCAAGAGGTAAGCCTTCTTTTGCTACGTCCTCACGAAGTACGTTCACTAAAGGTAAAACATGTGAAGTCGGCTCTACATTTGTTGTATCTAATTCATTTAACTGCTCTGCAAAATCAGTGATCTTTCCAAGTTGTTCAGCAAATTTCTCTGCTTCCTCTTCTGTGATTGCAAGGCGAGCTAAGTGCGCTACGTGTTTTACTTCTTCTTTTGATATTTTTGCCATTTATTACACCTCCAAAGTATCGAATCAAATATGCCTCGGCATATGTGTCAGAGTTTTTGAATACGTTCGAAAAACTAAAAATCTTGATTATCTGCCGGGGCTATATGTGGAGTCAGTGATTGTTTCGGACACCCGCTGATTCTACATAAACCATGCCCATAATGATACCATTTTTCCTAATAAAAATCACAGCTTTGCGAAAAAATCGAGCAAACAATCCATTCCTTTGGACGTTTTTCCGCCAAATTAACGCATTAAAGTGATAAAGTGGATTTTTTATAAAAAAATGAAAATACCACACTTTTAAAAGTATGGTATTCTTCGTTGAATTTTACTCATAAATATGAACAAATGGCTTATCATCATTTGGTTCTTTAATAATCAATACTTCCGGACCGTTTACTGAAGTAATACTTACCGAAATATACAGATCCAGCGGTAAATGCGTGAGCATTAAGCCGGTTAAATATTGGGTAAAGCCAGTAATTTCCGCTGTGCCGTAAAATTGAATCGGAATTTCGATATCAAGCTTCTGGACTTTTTTATTCTGATAAAAGCCGGTTGCAAATACACTCGTGAAATTAGAGAAGTATTTATCGACATCCTGTTTAAAGTCTTGGAATTTTTTGTTGAGGTCACGGTAAATGTCATCCGGTGAACTCATCGGGAACGTTACATACCTTTCATCGATTCCTTCCCAATCGCCCAGAGCAGTCGTACCTTTGTCGACAAAATTATAGTCTGTGTATGTGCCTGGTACAATCGCATTTCGCTCTGCCTGTTTAAATATGGCAATTACGATCGGCACATCAGCTAAATCTGTACGTGCACGCAAACGATTGACTACTTCCTGTGCAATCTTTTTACCTGCTGCTTCCAACTCATCATCCGGAATTTTCTGCTCAAAAAACTCACCGTACTGTTCCTTTTGATAATAGTAAATTGAATTGAGCGCTAAACCAATCGAAACACCGCCCAATTTCACTTTATTGTCATCTGTTTTTGTTAAATAATTTTGTTCGATAATATGTGCTAAATATACCGGTGCTTCTGTCGCTTTAACAGTAGGATCCATCTCCTTACCAGTTTCTTCATCAATACTTGAAGGGTTTAACCCTTGGTATTCAGGCCCTTTATCCTCTGTTTGGTTTGGTCGTGCCAACCAGTATTTCAACGTTGTTTCGTCTAAGTATTGTCCTTCTTGAAAATAGTAATTTTCCGTATCAAAGTGATTTTGTGAAATACGCATTAAACCTGTTTCGACTTCTTTCATGTCATATTTCGTATAAATATTTGAAACGACCAATCCTCGACTTGCGCTTTCCTTATAAGGAATTAATGTACGATAAAATTTATCGTTAATTTGCATATTCGGGATAATCGTTGTTTCAACAGCTTGATCCGAGTCTGATTCTTGTGTCAGCTCTGTATCAGGTGTAATGTTTGGCGCACACGCTGATAACAGGACCGTTGCAATTATCGCAGGTATCCAGCGATATCGTTTCATGAGAACAAGTCCCCTTTACTATATTAATTGTTCGATTAGGCGCACTTCATCCCAAATTTCTATGCCTAAGCTTTGAGCCTTTTCGAGCTTTGAGCCAGCATCTTCACCAACGATTACAAGATCTGTTTTTTTACTTACACTCCCTGCAACCGTTCCACCTAACTGTTCTATTTTCGCCTTTGCTTCGTTACGTGTCAATTGTTGAAGTTTTCCTGTAAGCACAATTGTTTTCCCAGCAAAAGGATTTGCCCCTGCTTCTACAACAACCTTCTTACCTTTATAGGACATATTAAGACCAAATTCCTTTAAGCGCTCGATTAGCTGTTGCACGGACTCATTCGCAAAATAGGCTACGATAGATTCGGCCATTTTATCACCAATTTCATGAATATCCTTCAATTCCTCTTCTTTGGCTTGCATTAAGGCGTCCATCGTTTCGAAATGTGCAGCTAAAATTTTTGCTGCCTTTTCTCCTACATGACGTATACCAAGACCAAACAGTAATCTCTCCAGGGAATTATCCTTCGACTGCAGTAGTGCCTCCACTAAATTCGTTGCAGATTTTTGCCCCATTCGCTCTAGCTGAATTAGTTGCTCGACTGTCAATTCATATAAACCAGCAACATCCTCAATATACCCTTCACGAAGCAACTGTTCTACAACTTTTTCGCCTAACCCGTCGATATTCATTGCATTACGGGAAACGAAATGCTTCACGCCTTCCGCGATTTGTGCCGGACATTGTGGATTCACGCAGCGCAATGCTACATCAGTATCAATGCGTACAACTTCTTCATCACACGCAGGGCAATGAGTCGGCATTTTATACGGTACAGCGTCATCTGGGCGCTGTTCTAGAACGACCCCTACAATTTGCGGAATGATATCTCCTGCTTTTCGTACGATAACCGTATCATCGATTCGAATGTCCTTTTCGCGGATTAAGTCTTCATTGTGCAATGATGCACGGCTTACAGTAGTTCCTGCAACAAGTACCGGTGTTAAAATCGCTGTCGGAGTAATGACACCTGTGCGACCTACCGTTAGTTCAATATCCAATAATTTTGTTACCACTTCTTCTGCCGGGAATTTATAAGCAATTGCCCAGCGTGGCGATTTTGCCGTAAAGCCAAGTTCATCTTGGTGGGCATAGCGATTCACTTTGATGACAATGCCATCAATTTCATATGATAAATTCGGGCGTGCTTCTGTCCACTTTTCTATAAACGCCAAAACGTCGTCAATAGTTTCACAATACTCACGCTCTTTATTTGATGGAAAACCTAGCTCCTCCAAATACTTGAGCATTTCCCAATGCCCGTCGATTCCATAGCTTTCTCCGTCCCCGCCAACTGCATATATAAAGGTCGACAAATTTCTGCTTGCTGCAATCTTCGGATCTAATTGACGTAACGAGCCTGCTGCCGCGTTTCGAGGATTTGCAAATAGCTCTTCTCCCTTTTCAGCACGACGTTTATTCAGGTTCTCAAAAGATTTTTTCGGCATATAAGCTTCGCCGCGCACTTCTAATGTTACTGGTTCATTTAAACGTAAAGGAATGGCACGGATTGTTTTTAGGTTGGCTGTAATATCTTCACCAACTGTCCCGTCACCACGTGTAGCGCCTTGTACAAATACCCCGTTTTCATAGCGCAGAGATATGGCCAAACCATCTATTTTCAGCTCACATACATAAGAATAATTTTTACCGATTGCCTGCTCAATCTTTCGGTCGAAATCACGTAAATCTTCTTCATTGAAAGCATTCGATAAACTAAGCATTGCTGTTTCATGGGTTACCTTTTTAAAGCCTTCCAATACCATGCCGCCAACACGCTGAGTAGGAGAATCAGGATAAATAAATTCCGGATTTGCTTCTTCTAAGGCGATAAGTTCATGTAAAAGCTGATCATATACACTATCTTCTACTACCGGTTTATCCAGTACATAATACGCATAGCCATACTCATGAAGAAGCGTGTTCAATTCCGCAATTCTTTGTTCTATTTCATTCATCAAATGTTCCTCCTAAGCTTTCGTAATCGGCGCAAATTTTGCAAGTAAACGCTTTATGCCAGTTGGTGCCGGGAACGCAATATCCAGCTCCATGCTGTCTCCCTCACCTTTTACGCTAACGACCATACCTACACCCCATTTACCGTGGGATGCTTTGTCTCCAACTTGCCAATTAAACTTATCGCCACCTGTAGAATTTAAGCGTGATGTTTGTGAAGCAGGTGCCTGCACACTTCCTAATGAACGCTTCGGCATACGGTCATAACGGTTCGATTTAAACGGTAATGAATCATCACGATATGATGTAGTATTTGCTTTTGAAACTTGCTCTAACACATTTTCATCAATTTCGCGTAAAAAACGTGACGGTGCATTGTAGCCTGTACGGCCGAATATCGTACGGGATCCTGCACAAGATAAGTAAAGGCGCTGTTCCGCCCGAGTCGCTCCAACATACATTAAACGTCTTTCCTCGGCCATTTCATCTTCACTTTCCAATGAGCGAGAGTGCGGGAATATATTTTCCTCCAACCCAATAATAAAGACAACGGGAAATTCCAACCCTTTTGCGGCATGCATCGTCATTAAAATAATCGTTCCTTTTGCCTTTTCTTCTTCATCTAAAGAATCAATATCAGCAATAAGTGCAAGATCCGTTAAAAATGCTACTAATGACTGATCTTCGCTGCGCGCCTCGAATGCCTGTGTTACGGTTAAAAACTCTTCAATATTTTCCAGTCGGCTTTCCGCTTCAATTGATTTTTCAGCCTTCAGCATTTGACGGTAACCTGATTTTTCAAGCACTTCTTCTACAATTTCCGTTACCGATAATTCTTGTTGACGTTTACTTAACGAACGTATCATATTATAGAAATTTTCAGCAGATGTGGCTGCCTTCCCTGAAAGCCCCATAAATACAAGCTCACCCATCGCATCGAAAATCGAACGATCGCGTTCCATCGCATAGACAAGCATTTTATCAAATGAAGTCGCACCAATCGCACGTTTTGGTTCATTAATAATTCTTGCCAGTGATAAGTCATCATCATTGTTTGCAATTAAACGTAAGTATGCCAGTAAATCTTTAATTTCTTTTCGATCATAGAACTTTGTACCGCCAACAATTTGATAGTTCATATTTGATTTTACGAGTACATCCTCCATAACACGTGATTGGGCATTTGTTCGGTATAAAATCGCAAAATCGTCCAGCTTATAATTCTCATCTTTCATGAGCTTTTGAATCGTTCGTACAACATATTGAGCCTCATCCTGCTCATTACCTGCTTTATACAGCTGAATTTTTTCACCTTCAGGATTATCTGTTCGCAGTACTTTTTTATAGCGGTCTTTATTTTTCTCAATAACGCTGTTTGCAGCTTGTAAAATATGCTTCGTCGAACGGTAATTTTGCTCAAGCATTATTACTTTAGCTTCTTTATAATCCTTTTCAAACGAAAGAATATTTGTAATATCCGCACCGCGCCAGCGATAAATCGATTGATCCGAATCCCCTACAACACAAATGTTACGGAACTTCTTAGCCAACATTTGAACCAACAAATATTGCGATTTGTTGGTATCCTGATACTCATCCACGTGAATGTACTGGAATTTATTTTGATAGAATTCCAGTACATCCGGCGCTTCTTTAAATAAACGAATCGTAAGCATGATTAAATCATCAAAGTCGAGGCTTTGATTTTGTTTTAAGCGTTTTTGATAGCCTTTGTACACTTGTGCAGCAATCTTTTCAAATGGATTATGCGGATTCATATTCGCTTCAAAACCATCTACTGTAATACATTCGTTTTTTGCCGAACTAATCGTATTTAATATTGCACGCGGATCGTACTTTTTCGGGTCGATATTATCTTGCTTCAATATATTTTTTATTACTGTCAGCTGATCAGAGCTATCTAAAATAGAGAAACTTTTTGAATAGCCAATACGGTCGATATTACGACGCAAAATACGCACACACATTGAGTGGAATGTTGATACCCACATACTTTCTGTCGTACCTGTCCCTAAAATCCCATCGATTCGATCACGCATTTCACGGGCTGCTTTATTCGTAAATGTAATGGCCAAAATTTTTGACGGATATACTTCACGCTCTACGACTAAATACGCGATACGATGTGTTAGGACACGTGTTTTTCCTGATCCTGCTCCTGCCATAATAAGGAGTGGACCTTCTGTTGTTTTCACCGCTTCTGCTTGTTGCGGATTCATACCAGCAATTAAATTTTTTGCTATGTGCTCCATATTGCACCTTCCTATCTAAAGAACATTTGTTCCTATTATATATTACTTCACGATGCTTTTCACTGCTTGTACAGTTTTTAATGCAGCTTTTAAGTCGTCATAAATAATGTTGCCAACAATAACCGTATGGGCATGCGCAGCCATTTCCTTCGCCTGCTCAACAGAGGTAATACCACCGCCATAAAATAGCTTTGTTTTATCTAAAACTTCTGCTGTAGCTTTTACCACTTCAATATCGCCATATGCTCCACTATATTCTAAATAGAAAATAGGTAATTTAAAGTAGTTTTCGGCCATTCTTGCATACGCCACTACATCTTCTACCGTTAAATCCGTTTTAGCATTTGTCACTTGTGCTACTTTACAATCTGGATTTAATACACAATAGCCCTCTGCAACAAGCTCTTCCCAAATTAAAACATCGCCGTATTCTTTAATAGCTTCATGATGTAAATCTTTCACCCATTTTGTATCACGACTATTTAAAACAGACGGGATGAAATAATAGTCATAGCCTGGACTAATACTATCAACATTTGAAATTTCAAGCGCAATCGGCACGGAAAAACGGCGGACACGTACTAATAAGTCCAGGACTCCATCAAGGGTCACCCCATCTGTACCGCCTACCAAAATTACATCTGTACCTGATTCGCAAATTAGCTCTAACGCCTCATCTGAAATTTCCTTCGCAGGGTCTAATTTAAACACGTGACGCCAATTTAAGTAATCCATTCTCTCTTCCACCTATTCTTTTAAATTCTTCTAATTTATATTTTAAGTCAGTTCTTATTATTTACGACTATCTAATAGTATAACGAATGTATAAAAAATAATAAAAGACTGAGTGAGAAAATCTACTCAGTCTTTAAGCTACTCATATTTAAACATTCATCTTAGCATAATCGAATTCAATGACAGAAGTTGTTCGTAAGCTTTATCACTTTGGTGTAAATGGCTTTTCATCCGGATAAAGACGTCCCAACATCTCATCATAAGTATCATTTCCATAGTCAAAGCAACGGCGTACACGGGAAATCGTTGCTGTCGAAGCACCTGTTTCCTTTTTAATTGTTTCATACGTCTTCTTTAAACGTAATAAATGTGCAACCTCGAAACGCTGTGCTAATGATTGGATTTCACTGATCGTGCATAAATCATCAAAAAACTTATAGCATTCCTCGATATCTTTTAATTCCAGGACCGCTTTAAATAGCTGTTCTGTTTGATGACCGCGAATTTTTTCAATTTGCATTTAGCCCATCATTTCCTTTCTACTCTGAATATATAACAGATGTTGCTAAACCTGGAGATGATGGTACGAAATGTACCCATGTCTTCCCTTGTACTAACTTTACTTCAGAGCCATCTTCCTCAATAGCGATTAACAAACCATCTGCGTTTTTCCACTTAACTTCCCGTACCATTCCCGCTTGGGCTAGGTACGCATTGCCTCCGCCAGTAATTGTAATATCACGTCTTCCTGCATTATCAATAATGCGGTGCGGCATTTCAAAAAATAATATATTAGCTAATTCGATAGATTCATTTGTTTCATAATCGATTGTTTCCGTATTTGCTGAATATCTCGTATACCGATTTGAGTCTGCATTATATACATACTGACTATTAAATGAACCACTATTATTATATTTCATCAATACTTCATTAGCCGTTGTTCCTATTTTAACATTATCTTCAGCTTCATAGAATGGATATGATACTTTTTTCTGATAAAGTAATGAAGCACCTACTTTTTCTGCTCCTGCACGAACGTTTTCACCGGATATATAAGAATTATGAGGTGCTTTGCGTGCAGAAGAACGTTTGAAATAAGTCCCATCATAATGCATTCCGTTAATATTTTCTACAACCTTACGTTCAAGCATTGATTTTGCTTCTGGACTGTAACCATGCGCAATATAAAAGGCATCTAATCCATTGGCAATATCAATGAAGTACGAACGGGCACTACGGATTGGTCCGATCGATTCAGGGATTTCGGATTGATAAAGCGCTAAAAAACGTGTCACATCCCCTTCTGCCAACATCTCGTACACAACATCTGCCTGCGCTAAGCCTGATTGTGGGCGTGCCTGCGGATGGTTATTAATCGTTGCAAGAATGGGGCGCATTGTAACTTCTTCCGCTACTCTTTCACCTGTAAATGGTGTTACAAAAGGCAGTACTTCTGCACCAGCCACAATAATATCTTCCTGCTCTTCTACTTCAACTACTGGCTCTTCCTCTGCCTGCTCTTTATTGGAACACCCTGTAATCACGGCCATACTTAACATCGCTAATATCAATATACTGCGCTTCATCCTGCAAACTCCCCTCATTTTATCTATCTCATCACAGCTGGTAACATGACCGTATTTTTCATGACATCAAAAATGCCACGCGTTGTAATTCGAATATATGGTAAATGCGTTGATTGTAAAAATAGTAACGTATAAATCGCATCTGAATGACTATAACCGCGTTTTTTTAATGCGCTTTTTAATGCAAGCTCAAGCGGAATCAAGTCTTCCACAGCGCCATCATACACAGCACCTGATAATTGTAGCGGTAATTTTGTTACAACTTGTCCATCTTCAACAAGTACTATACCGCCATCCATTTTCTTTAACTCATTAAATGCGTGCTGCATATCATGCATCGATTTTCCGATTAAGATAATATCCCCCGTATTAGAATAAGAGGAGGCAAAACCTTTTACATGTGTTGCAAAGCCTTTAATCATTGTATTAATGCGCCATTTCCCTTTACGGTCAACGAGCATTAAAAAGCTTTCATCATGCTCTGTAGTTAATGAAATATTATGTCCATGATTTTTTATACTATATGGCTTTGTAATTACATCATTGACCATTTCAATTCCTATAGGCATCGAAAACTGAAAATCAGACTCATGTAAGTCAAAATCTATTTTCAAACTCTCAAAAACGGACAAGTCCACGGATGGAAATGCCTTCATATCTTGATGATTACGCTTTAACCATACACCTTTTGAAAGTACCGATTCCGGTGTAGGTGAATATTCATCTGTTAGTACATTTAAACTTGCATAGCGTCCTGTAGCAATGAGTCCATGTAAATTCGTCATATTATAATAACGTGCTACATTATAACTTGCCATATTATATGCGTCTACCGGACGTACTCCTGCTTCAAGTGCCGCACGAATACATTTATCTATTACACCATCTTCATGAAAGCTTGGTGTAGAGCCGTCTGTCGTCATCATTAAATGATCAAATATTTCATAGCCTTTATCAACGACTGCTTTTAAAAGTTGAGGTAAATCCGGACGAATTGACGAATAGCGGAGTGTAACGGCATAGCCATGAAGTAAACGCGCTTCAATGTCTTCTATTGTCATTGATTCGTGATCACCATCTACACCGAATAATCTCATTTTTGCTAATGTTTTTTCTGAAGCACCCGGTAAATGTCCTTCAATCTTTTTCCCTTTATGCTTGGCATTTTGAATCCAGTAAAGCATTTGATTATCCCCGTGCATTACCCGAGGCCATCCCGTAAGTTCTCCACCAAGCACTACATCATGACGTTCTAGCCATTCCATTACCGAGGCATTCGAATAAAGCTCCCCTTCATTCTCAAGCTCTGTTTGTGAATCAAAGCGACTCCACCAATAAAAAGAGAACGGTAATTTTGCAAGCTCGTCCATCAAAGAAAACGCTTTCTTATTTTCAAATAAAGAGACAAATGTCATATTATCGGATATAAATGCTGTTGTTCCTGATTGTGCGCTAAATTCTGCAAAACTATGAGGATTATATAATTGAAATGGATGTACATGAGGCTCAATATAACCCGGTACAACAATCTTTCCTGTTAAATCTATAACTTCCGTTCCATTAAGGTTTGCAGGCATCTGATTTCCCACATAAACGATACGGTCATCACTAATCCAAATATTACCTGACACCCAAGTTTTAAGTATACTATGCAAATATTTTGCATTCCTTAAAACCAGGTTTGGAGCGTCATGCCCATCAATGATACCTACATGCTTTCGAATATTATTTAATTTCCAGTTTATTTCTGGCATTTTAAACACTCCCTCCAAAAATTTAGTATCTTTTTATTAGAAAAAACCATACTAAATCTATTATATTTTGCTTTATGTAGGCTTTTGCTACAATATTCCTTTTGTGAATTAATCGTATCATAGCACTTTTATAAAGCAAAGTGTTTCCAGAATAATTTTTTTAATTTTCTAATAAAAGGAGGAGCTATTAATGTTAAACCCTAATATTTCTGAAACGAATGCTTTTGTACGTATGATGTGTGGTGTAGCAATGACTGCATTTGGTGTCGGCAGAATTGCACGTAAGCCTCAATGTACAGTAGGACGTATGATGATTCTTGCTGGTTCGATGAAGGTTGCAGAAGGTTATTATCAATACTGTCCAGTAGTTGCAATGGCCAATTCCGAACAAATGAGTGAAATGATGCCAGTTAATGATTAATCCTTAAAATAAGTCCTAAAAAAGCTGTGTTAAAAGTCTATTTGACCATTAGCACAGCTCTATTATTATTTAAATGTTCTCCAACCAATATCTTGACGGAAGAAGAAGTGTGACCATTGCTTTTTCGCGAGCTCTGTATAGACTTTTTCCTGCGCTTCTTTTAATGTTGCGGCTTCAGCAGCAACTAAAAGCACTCGTCCGCCATTGCCAACAAATTGACCATCTTCAAATTTTGTACCTGCATGGAACACTGGCAAGACAATATCGGACAGCTCTGGTAATGCATTTCCTTTTTCTACATCACCCGGATAGCCTTCAGCAGCTATCACAACCCCTAACATCGCTTCATCTTTCCACTTTAACTCAAACGGCTTTTCATTCATTAAGCTAATCATAAATTCGCCAAAGTCAGATGCCATACGTGGAAGAACAACTTGTGTTTCCGGGTCACCAAAGCGTGCATTAAATTCGATAACCTTTGGGCCTTTTGCTGTTAAAATTAATCCTGCATACAAAATACCTGTAAACGATACACCTTCTGTCTCCATTGCTTGTACTGTCGGTTGAACGATTGTATCATAAGCAACCTTTACTACATCCTCAGATATTTGCGGGACCGGTGAATAAGCACCCATTCCCCCGGTATTCGGACCTCGGTCGCCATCATATGCACGTTTATGATCTTGTGCAATAACCATTGGATAAATTTGCCCTTTATGTACGAAGCTCATAAAGCTGAATTCTTCGCCATCCAGGTACTCTTCAATTACTACGCGAGATGATGAATCACCAAAGCGCTGGTTGCCGATCATATCCTCAACTGCTTCAATTGCTTCCTCTTCTTCCATCGCTACAATAACACCTTTACCAGCTGCTAAACCATCTGCTTTAATAACAATTGGGGCGCCTTGCTTTTTAATGTAGGCAACTGCTTTATCTGCTTCAGTAAATGTTTCGTGTGCAGCTGTCGGAATTTGATATTTGTTCATAATATCTTTTGCATAAGACTTAGAACCTTCAATTTTTGCTGCAGCCTTAGTTGGACCGAAAATAACTAAGCCTTGCTCATTAAAGTAATCGACAATTCCTTCTGCCAATGGCTGTTCCGGCCCTACAAAAGTTAGAGCGATATCGTTTTCTTTGGCGAATTGTGCAAGTGCCACAAAATTTAATGCATCAATTGCAATCACTTCTGCATCCGCCCTCATTCCATCATTACCTGGTGCTACGAAAACCTTTTCTACAGATGGTGCGTTGTTAAATTGTTTAGCGATTGCATGTTCACGACCGCCACTACCAATTACAAGAATGTTCATGATAAGCTCTCCTTTAAAATGAATAGTTTAGTATAACTAGTTGGTTTAATGTAGGCGGCCACTCCTGAAACTCTATGTTCAGGCTGTGCCCGTGGAAAGCATCCATCGAAATAGAAATCAATGGGCTTAAAGTTAAAAAATTATATAAAAAAACGCCCGCCAAATTTTAGGCGAGCGTTTTTCATTAATGGTCATTCGCACTGCGATACCCGACCAAAAGTAGTGCTGTGCTTATTACAATTAATGATCATTTTATTATTAACATACATCTCCCGACCAAAGTCGATGCATTATTAATAAGTTATTATACGATGAGGACCCGGCCAAGAATCGCTCAATCGTCTTATTCATCCCTCTCCCAGCCAGAAAGAAGAATAAATAAAGCATTTGCAAACGCTTCTGCTAACGTCCGGCCAGAACATTAGCGAAACTTTATTCTATTATAACGAAAATCCGCAGTTTTCTCTACTAAAATTAAAAGGAATATAATGTTTTTAACATTAAGACACTAATTAGTGTTTGAAATGACGTACACCTGTAAATACCATTGCGATACCATACTTGTTTGCCGCATCGATGGATTCTTGGTCTTTAATCGAGCCGCCTGGTTGAATGATTGCCTTGATGCCAGCTTTTGCTGCTGCTTCTACTGTATCTCCCATCGGGAAAAATGCGTCCGATGCCAATGCCGCGCCTTGTGCTTTTTCACCAGCTTGTTCAAATGCAATTTTAGCAGCTCCAACACGGTTCATTTGCCCCGCGCCTACACCTAACGTCATTTGCTTGTCCGTAACAACAATCGCATTGGATTTTACATGCTTTACTACTGACCATCCAAGCTTTAACGCTTCCCATTCTTCTTCTGTCGGTTCACGGTCTGTAACGACTTTAATATCTGCTTCTCCAAAGCCGAAACGGTCTGGTTCCTGAACGAGTAAACCACCTTCTACCGCTACAACATTGAATTGGTCCTGCTTCTCTTGTGCAAAATCAATTGTTACTAAGCGAATATTTTTCTTTTGCGTTAAAATATGTAGTGCTTCTTTAGAGAATGAAGGTGCAATAATGATTTCTAGGAAAATACCTGATAATTTTTCAGCAGTTGCTTCGTCCACTTCTTTATTCAATGCAATAATGCCACCGAAAATTGAAGTTGAATCTGCCTCATATGCTTTATTAAATGCTTCTTCGATTGTTTCACCTGTACCAACACCACATGGATTCATATGCTTCACAGCTACAGCAGCCGGCATCTCAAACTCTTTTACAATTTGAAGTGCAGCATTTGCGTCCTGAATATTGTTGTATGACAATTCTTTTCCGTGCAATTGTGTCGCGTAGGCAATCGAGAAATCCGAACCTAGGCGTTTTGCATAGAAAGCAGCCTTTTGGTGAGGGTTTTCACCATAGCGTAATGTTTGCTTTAGTTCATAAGTTAACGTTAAGTTTTCAGGGAATTCTTCCCCGATTGCTGTTGTTAAATGATTTGAAATGTACGAATCATATGCAGCAGTATGACGGAAAACTTTTGCCGCTAAACGACGACGTGTTTCTAATGTTGTTTTGCCATCTGCCTTTAATTCTTCAAGTACTGCGGCATAGTCGTTACTGTCTACGATTACTGTTACATAATCATGGTTTTTCGCTGCTGAACGAAGCATCGTTGGACCACCGATATCGATATTTTCAATCGCATCATCCCAAGAAACATCTGGCTTTGAAATCGTTTCTACGAATGGATAAAGATTTACACAAACGATTTCGATTGGTTCAATACCGTGCTCCTCCATTTGTGCAACATGACTTGGTTCATCAAATTTACCAAGAAGACCGCCGTGAATCATTGGGTTCAATGTTTTTACACGACCATCTAAAATCTCAGGGAATTTCGTAACCTCATCAACTGCTGTAACTGGTACATTGTTTTCTTGTAATAAGTTTTTTGTACCTCCAGTTGAAAGTACTTCATAGCCAAGTGCTACTAATTCTTTTGCAAATTCTAAAATACCATTTTTATCTGAAACACTAATAAGTGCACGTTTCGTCACGATTAGGTCCTCCAATTTTTCTTTTTTTTCGGTGAGCAGTGCCCTCACAGGAGCGGCCCATGCGAAATTACGATTTAAATAACTGCTGTAATGTTTTCGAATAAAGTTTATGTTCTAATTTATGGATACGATTTTCTGTTGCTTCGCGGTCACCCTCTACAACATCAACGGCACCCTGTGCAATAATTTTACCTGTATCCATTCCGGCATCTACGTAATGTACGGTAACGCCGGTAATTTTCACACCGTGCTCCATCGCTTGACCTATAGCATCTTTTCCTGGAAATGATGGCAGTAAGGATGGATGGATATTAATAATACGATTTTCATAAGCCGTTAAAAGCGTTTCACCGATCAGGCGCATATACCCCGCTAAAATGACCCATTCAATCTCTTTTTCTTTTAGTAATTCAACAATTTTTGCTTCATAGGCAGCTTTATCTTCAAAGCTTTTTGGTGCTAACTCTGCTACTGGAATATTTAAACTTTGAGCACGTTTTACAACGTAGGCACCAGGCTTGTCTGTCACAACAAGCCCGATTTCGGCATTAAGCTTTCCGTTAGCGATACTTTCAGCAAGCGCTTGAAAATTACTGCCACTTCCTGATGCAAAAACGGCAATTTTCGTTGTCATTACACTAAACTCCCGTCATGCTCACCGTTGAAAATAACGCCTTCCCCTTTTACAACATGACCGATTTTGTAAGCTTTTTCACCTTCTGCCTCTACTGCAGAGATTACTTTTTCTGCTTCACTTGCTGGTACCGCAATGACAAAACCAATCCCCATGTTAAACACGTTATATAAATCTTTGTCCGCTAATGCACCTTTTTCTTTCAAGAAATCAAAGATACGTAATACCGGCCAAGTACCTAAGTCAATTTGTGTTGCTAACCCTGCAGGCATCATACGTGGTAGGTTTTCATAGAAGCCTCCACCTGTAACATGTGCACAGCCATGTACATCTGCAGATTTAAGTGCCGCTAATACAGGCTTTGCATATAGCTTTGTAGGAACTAAAAGTGCTTCTCCGATTGGACCAAGATCTTCATAACCTTCAACAACAGCGTCTACCGCAAAATTATTATCTGCAAATACAATTTTACGTACTAATGAATAACCATTTGAATGTACACCACTGGAAGCTAGACCAATTAATACGTCACCTTCAGTAATTTTCTCGCCTGTAATGATATCTGCTTTTTCACAGGCACCTACAGCAAACCCTGCCAAGTCATATTCGTCCTCTTCATATAGACCTGGCATTTCAGCAGTCTCTCCACCGATTAAAGCTGCACCAGACTGAACACAACCGTCTGCTACCCCTTTAACAATTTGCTCAATTTTTTCTGGTACTGCTTTTCCTACAGCCACATAGTCGAGGAAATAAAGCGGCTCTGCACCTTGAGCTACAATATCATTTACACACATTGCCACACAGTCAACACCGATTGTATCGTGCTTATCAACCATGAATGCCAGCTTTAGCTTTGTCCCAACCCCGTCTGTCCCTGAAATAAGAACTGGTTCTTTTAAGTTCAGTGCAGATAAATCAAACATACCGCCAAAACCACCGAATGTCCCCATCACACCTAGACGATTCGTACGCTCAACATGTGACTTCATACGCTTAACTGCTTCATATCCTGCTTCTATATTAACGCCTGCTTGCTCATATGCTTTTGACATAATGCCATGTTCCTCCTTGATTTCTAACAGTCTTTTTCATGTGGCAATACTGTATCAGGGAAAATTTCTGTCGGATATTTCCCTGTAAAGCATGCTAAGCAAAGACCCCCATTTTCATCTTCAAACGGACGATTTGTTGCACGTACCATTCCTTCTAATGATAAAAACGTGAGTGAATCCGCCTCAATTGCTTCACGAATTTCCTCGACACTATGGTTCGATGCAATGAGCTCCTCATGAGTCGATGTATCAATACCGTAATAGCATGGATCTGTCATCGGCGGTGAAGAGATTACGACATGTACCTCAGCTGCGCCCGCTTCTTTTAACATGCGAACAATACGTTTAGACGTTGTACCGCGTACGATAGAATCGTCAACCATTATGACACGTTTTCCTTTAACAACTTGTACGACAGGTGAAAGTTTCATCTTTACACCGCGCTCACGTAACTCTTGAGTAGGCTGGATAAATGTACGTCCAACATATCTGTTCTTAATCAATCCAAGCTCATATGGAATGCCACTTTCTTCAGAAAAGCCAATTGCCGCTGAAATGGATGAATCAGGTACCCCTGTAATAACATCCGCTTCAATATGGGCACATTCTTTTGCAAGCTCTTTACCCATACGTTTACGTGCCATATGAACATTAACCTCATCAATATTAGAATCAGGACGTGCAAGATACACATATTCCATTGCACACATAGTTCGTTTATCTTTTTCAACATAGCTATCTACTTCAAGACCATTATTTGAAATAATCAACAATTCTCCCGGCTCTACTTCACGAATGAATTCCGCACCAATTAAGTCAAATGCGCAAGTTTCAGAAGCAACAACGTATGCATCGCCCAGCTTACCTAATGAAAGCGGACGTAACCCATTACGGTCTCTTGCCACAATCATCTGATCATTTGTCAGCAAAATTATTGAAAATGCTCCTTTTAATAAAGACAAAGCTTCTTTTACTTTCGCACGGAAAGGTGAATGCTTTGATTTTTTTATTAAATGTACAACTACTTCTGTATCAGATGTAGAATTAAAAATACTACCAGAGCGCTCTAAAAACTGCTTTAAATGTGTGGCATTCACCAAGTTACCATTATGTGCAATCGCTAGTGAGCCTGTTGAAGACCGGAACAATAATGGCTGAACATTTTCCAGCCCTTTCCCGCCTGCAGTTGCGTAACGTACATGCGCAATTGCTGCATGCCCTACAACCTTACGTAACTTATCTTCATTGAATACGTCATTTACAAGACCTTCACCACGTACAGCCTGAAGCTGATTACCGTCAGTTGTGACGATACCAGCTCCCTCCTGACCACGATGTTGCAATGCGTGTAAACCGTAATAACTTAAGTGGGCTGCATCTTGGTTGCCCCAAATGCCAAATACGCCACATTCTTCGTTTAAGCCTCTGATTTCAGCAAGCATGGGATTGCTCCTTTCCAAGCAGAACGGAATTCCTCCACAGTACCTTCAACAAGTAAGCCAGTTTCACCGTTAATTTTAATCATTGCGTCAGCTGTTACCGACCCAATTTTTGTTGCATCTTTTACAAATGCTTCAAATGCAGCTGTATTTCCCTCTTTTACCGTTAAAACAAAGCGAGATTGTGACTCTGCAAATAGAGCTGTCGTTGCAGAACCAGTCAAAGTAACATCCAAACCTAGACCATTAGCAGCAAACGTTTTTTCAGCTAAGGCAACGGCAACGCCACCTTCAGAAACGTCATGTGCAGATTGTACAAGTCCTGCTTGAATTGCCTCTAAAATTGCCTTTTGACGAACTGCTTCTACAGTTAAATCAATTGATGGTGCTTTACCTGAAATACCACCTTCAACTAACTTTTGTAGTTCCGACCCACCGAACTCAGTTTTCGTTTCACCAATTAAGTACACAACATCACCGGCAGCTTTCACTTCCTGTGTCGTTACATGTGCTAAATCCTTTACTAATCCGACCATACCGATTGTCGGTGTTGGGTAAACCGCTTCACCTGAACGTTCGTTATACATCGATACATTACCGCCGATAACCGGTGCATCAAGTGCTAAACAAGCTTCTGCGATTCCGTCTGCTGATTTTTGAATTTGCCAGAAAATTTCCGGTCTCTCCGGGTTACCAAAGTTCAGGCAGTCAGTAATTGCAAGTGGTTGTCCACCAGAACATACGATATTACGTGCTGCTTCAGCAACTGCGATTTTACCGCCCGTTGTTGGATCTAAATAGATGTAGCGGGAGTTACAGTCAGTCGTCATCGCTAAACCTTTGTTTGTACCACGTACACGTAATACTGCTGCATCCGATCCAGGTGCTACTACTGTATTTGTACGAACTTGATAGTCATATTGGTCATATACCCACTCTTTAGAAGCGATTGTTGGTGCTTTTAATAAAGCAGTTAATGTTTCCTTGTAATCTACTACTTTAGGTTCTACGTTTTCCATCCCTTGATACTCAGCAAAGTAAGCTGGTTCAGCATCTGGCATATTGTACACTGGTGCATCTTCAGCAAGTGCATCAGCAAGTACTTCCGCTACTACTTCACCGTTGTGGATAAGGCGCAGCATTTTATCGTCTGTTACACGACCTACCGCTACTGCATCTAAATCATATTTATCAAAGATTGCTTTAATTTCTTCTTCACGACCTGCCTTTACAACGATTAACATACGCTCTTGAGATTCAGATAACATCATTTCGTAAGCCGTCATGTTTGTTTCGCGTTGAGGAACTAAGTCCAGGTTCATCTCTACACCAGTACCAGCTTTAGAAGCCATTTCTGCTGAGGATGATGTAAGACCGGCTGCACCCATATCTTGAATACCTACTAATGCATCGGATTTAACAACTTCCAAGCACGCTTCAAGAAGTAATTTTTCCATGAATGGGTCCCCAACTTGTACTGCTGAACGACTTTCTTCAGTATCTTCTGTCAATTCTTCAGAAGAGAATGTTGCACCGTGAATACCGTCACGACCTGTTTTCGCACCAACGTACATTACAGTATTTCCTACACCTGCAGCAACGCCTTTTTGGATATCCTTATGGTCAATTAACCCTACACACATTGCGTTTACTAGCGGATTTCCTTCATAACAAGGATCAAAACCAATTTCGCCGCCTACAGTCGGAATACCGATACAGTTACCATAACCCGCGATACCTGCAACGACTTCTTCAAATAAATATTTACCGCGCGCTGACTTTAATTCACCAAAACGTAAAGAGTTCAGCATCGCAATCGGACGTGCACCCATTGAGAAAACGTCACGGATAATTCCGCCTACACCAGTTGCTGCGCCTTGGTATGGCTCAATTGCAGATGGGTGGTTATGTGATTCCATTTTGAATACTACCGCTTGTTCATCACCGATATCAACTATTCCTGCACCTTCACCAGGACCTTGTAAAACTTGAGGACCTTTTGTTGGGAATTTACGCAGTACAGGCTTTGATTTTTTATAAGAGCAATGTTCAGACCACATAACTGAGAAAAGACCTGTCTCTGTCCAGTTTGGAATGCGTCCTAATTTTTCGATCGCTAAGTCAAATTCTGCATCTGTCATACCCATGTCCGCATATAGACGTTGTTCTTTAATCTGCTCTGGTGATGGCTCAAATTTAGTTGTTGACATGTTGTTCCCTCCACTGCTTCACAATTGATTTAAATAATTTCAGACCGTCTGCGCCACCAACGATTTCGTTTGCTGCACGCTCTGGATGCGGCATCATCCCTAATACGTTGCCTTCTTTGTTAATGATTCCTGCGATATCCGCTAAAGAACCGTTTGGATTTTCACCTTCGTATGTGAATGCGATTTGGTTATTCGCTTTAAGTTCTGCCAAAGTTTCCTCGTCACAATAATAGTTTCCTTCACCATGTGCGATTGGAATATTAATTACTTCGCCAGCTTCATACTGGTTCGTAAATAATGAGTTGTTATTTTCAACTTTTAATTGTACGGTACGGCACATGAACTTCAGGTTCTTGTTTCGGATTAATGCCCCTGGTAAAAGACCCGCCTCCGTTAAAATCTGAAATCCGTTACAAACACCTAACACAGGTTTGCCTTGTCCTGCAAACTCCTTTAATGCTGTCATAATGTTTGATTGGTTTGCCATTGCACCACAACGTAAATAGTCTCCATATGAGAAGCCACCTGGAACGAGTACCCCATCATAACCGTCTAAACTTGTTGCTGTATGCCACACATATTCTACTTCTTCACCTAATTCGTCCTTGATCGCATGATACATATCGATATCACAGTTAGACCCCGGGAAAACGAGTACTGCAAATTTCATAGTATTATGCCTCCTCGATTTCGTAACGGTACTTCTCGATAACCGTATTTGTTAATACTTTTTCACACATTTCTTTTACGATTGTGTCAACGTCACGGTCAGTATCGCTAATTGTAACTTCCAAATATTTACCGATACGTACGTCTGATACTTCGTTGTAACCGATTTTTTGTAAGGAGCCTTGAACCGCAGAACCTTGTGGATCTAGAATACTTTCTTTTAATGTTACATATATTTTGACTTTCTTCATGAGTTAATTGCCTCCAAGTTTTTGTAAAATAATTTCGTACACTTCAGTAATACTGCCTAAATCACGGCGGAATACGTCTTTATCAAGCTTTTGATTTGTTTTAGTGTCCCATAAACGACAAGTGTCTGGTGAAATTTCATCGGCTAATAATACATTGCCGTGGTTATCACGACCGAATTCTAATTTGAAATCGACTAATGTTACACCAACTGTAGCGAAGATTGGACTCAGCACTTCATTGACATGCAGAGCTGCGTTATATAATTCTTCTACTTCCGCCAGTGTTGCAATGCCTAACACATCGATATGCTCCGTCGTAATAAGGGGGTCGCCTAACGTATCGTCTTTATAATAGAATTCAACGATAGGACGTTTAAGCGCCGTACCTTCTTCAAACCCCAGGCGTTTCGCCAGGCTTCCTGCAGCGATATTTCGTGTCACAACTTCAATTGGAATAATTTCTACTTTACGTACAAGCTGTTCGTTATCTGAAAGACGTTTAACGAAGTGTGACTCAATGCCGTTAGCTTGTAATTTCTCGAAAATTAGCGTCGTAATTTGGTTATTTAAATTTCCCTTACCAGCAATATCAGCTTTTTTCTCGCCATTAAATGCTGTCGCACTATCTTTATATTCAACGAAAAGAACTTCCGGGTTTTCTGTTTCATATAATCGTTTTGCTTTTCCTTCGTACAAAAGTTGACCTTTGTTCATGACGTATTCCCCCTGATTTATGGATTAGTTAGTTAAGACCTAAACGTTCGAAAATCATATCAACATTTTGAATATGGTAGTTGTAGTCAAAGCAATCTTCAATTTCAGATGCTGATAGATAAGAAGTGATTTTTTCACTTGCCTCTACAAGCGGACGGAATTGAGTTTGCTCATCCCAAGCACGTGCCGTTAATGGTTGTACCGTATCGTACGCTTCTTCACGCGATAAGCCTTTGTCAATTAAAGCTAGTAAAATACGTTGTGAGTAGATAAGACCAAATGTGCGTTCCATATTGCGTTTCATGTTTTCAGGGAATACTGTTAAGTTTTTAAGAATGTTACCGAAACGATTTAACATATAATTCAATGTGATTGTTGCATCAGGAATAATGACACGCTCCGCCGATGAGTGCGAAATATCACGTTCATGCCATAATGACACGTTTTCAAAAGCTGTTAACATATAGCCGCGCATTAGACGTGCCATACCTGTCATATTTTCAGAACCAATAGGATTACGTTTATGCGGCATTGCCGAAGAACCTTTTTGTCCCTTTGCAAAGCCTTCTTCAACTTCACGAGTCTCTGATTTTTGTAAGCCTCGAATTTCTGTTGCAAACTTTTCAATTGATGTTGCGATCAGTGCTAAAGTAGAAAAATATTGTGCATGACGGTCACGCTGCAATGTTTGTGTAGATATTGGTGCAGCAGCTAAACCTAAATGCTTACATACATAAGCTTCAACACGCGGATCAATATTGGCATATGTTCCTACCGCACCGCTCATTTTACCTGTTTCAATTACGTTTGCCGCTTCTTCAAAACGCACTAAATTACGGCGCATTTCTTCTAACCACAATGCAAGCTTTAAACCAAATGTTGTTGGTTCTGCATGCACCCCGTGTGTACGACCCATCATAACTGTATTTTTGTGCTCTTTTGCTTTTTCAGTAAGGATGGCAATGAAATTATGTAAATCCTTCCGTAAAATTTCATTTGCCTGTTTGATTAAATATGATAATGCTGTATCTACAACGTCCGTAGAAGTTAATCCGTAGTGAACCCATTTCTTTTCATCACCAAGTGCTGGCGTTTCTGAAACTGCACGTGTAAACGCCACAACATCATGACGTGTCTCCTGCTCGATTTCATAAATTCGCTCCATATTAAATGATGCATTTTCACGTAGTTTCACAACATCTTCTTTTGGAATTACACCAATTTCAGCCCATGCTTCACAAGCTAAAATTTCTACTTCCAACCATGCCTTAAACTTGTTCTCTTCAGTCCAAATGGCACCCATTTCGGGACGTGTATAGCGTTCTATCATATATTTTCTCCTTCTATTCCGGCCAAATACCGGAATCCTTAATTTGTTTTATTGTTGTATTGATATCATCTGTCATAATTGTTACGTGACCCATTTTGCGATTTACTTTTGCTTCTGATTTTCCGTAAAGATGTATAGACCAATCAGGATATTTCGAAATAGAGTTTGTTAATGAAACGACATGCTGACCGAGCACATTAACCATAATCGATGGTCCCCATAACTTTGGCTTCCTTAAAGGCCATCCACATACAGCACGGATATGCTGTGTAAATTGGGATATATTGCACGCCTCTATTGAGTAATGACCTGAATTATGAGGGCGCGGTGCACATTCGTTAATAACAATACTGCCATCTTCAAGCACAAACATTTCTACTGCCAATGTACCGACTAATTGTAAATGATCCGCAATATTCATTGCCGCCTTTTCTGCCAATTCAGCCGTTTTAGTATCAATCCTTGCAGGCACAATTGTCTCATGTAAAATGTGGTTCACATGTACGTTTTCACCTACTGGCAGGCAGTAGGTTTCACCTTGCCCATTGCGCTGAACAATAACGGAAATTTCTTTCGTAAATGGAACAAAGCCCTCTGCTATACATTGTGAATGTGCAAATAAATCTTTTGCTAGCGGTAAATCATCCACAGACTTCAACAATTGCTGACCTTTTCCATCATAACCGCCTCTTGCTGTTTTCACGATACATGGGAAGCCAATTTCTCCAATGCTTTCTTGAAGTTTTTCATATGTAGTAGCGACAATGTACGGTGCTACCGGACAACCCGCATCAACAATCATTTGTTTTTCTGTAATACGGTTTTGTGTAATGCGCACAAGTTCCGCGCCTTGTGGAACGTAAGCAATTTGTGTTAGACGCTTTAAACCATCGTAATCTATATTTTCAAATTCATAAGTAATTACATCACTTACTTCTGCTAGTTCTTCCAGTGCTCCCTCATCATCATAGGCGGCAACAATGCGAATATCTGCCACTTGTCCACAAGGTGAATCCATCGTAGGTTCAAGTACCGCGATTTTATAGCCGGCTTCTTTCGCCGCTACTGCCATCATGCGACCAAGTTGGCCACCGCCGATAATACCAATTGTTTGTCCAGGGTAAATCATTTTTGTCACGTCAAGTCACCTGTGCTTTCTAAAACCTGCGCTTTTGTCGCTTCACGTCGCGCTTCAAGCTTTGTAGCAAGGTCGTGATCAAAGGCACCTAATATTTGTGCTGCAAGCAATCCTGCATTTGTCGCACCTGCTTTACCAATTGCAACCGTTGCTACTGGTACTCCACCTGGCATTTGCACGATAGATAATAATGAATCAAGACCATTTAATGCACGGGATTGTACAGGCACACCAATTACAGGTAATGTCGTTTTCGCAGCTACCATGCCTGGTAAATGTGCTGCACCACCTGCCCCAGCAATAATTACTTGAATACCTCTACTACGTGCACCTTCTGCATATTCAAACATTAGATCTGGTGTACGGTGAGCAGATACCACTTGTTTTTCATAAGGTACTTGCAGTTCTTCCAAAACGTCACAAGCATGCTTCATCGTTTCCCAGTCACTTGAACTTCCCATTATAACGCCAACTTTTGGTTCCATGAGTTTCGCTCCTTTAAACATCTTCTCCACTTGCGTAATTATTAACGAAAAAAATCCTCAAATAAACTACTCTCTGCGCGCATGAGAAAGCAGTTTACTTGAGGACTGTTAATAAAATATGTAGATATATGCATTTGCAATCCACACCCTTTTTATAATCATACCAAAAGTTGCTTTCCCACATAGTCCGGTATTTACGGTGCCGGGTAGAGACACTAGAGCCATATTCTCTAGCATATATGAGGGATTAAATGTTTTTCCTTTTCACATTTTAACAAGGGTTGGTTATAAAATCAACGCCAAAATGCGAACAATGTTTTTTAAGCAAAACTAATTGTTCGTGTTTTTAACTAAATATTTGTCAATCATCCATTAATATACCTTTAAATCGGATTTTTTGACGTAAGTAAATTGGTTCTCCATTTACTTCTTCAAATACTGGCTCCTCTTTCCGCCCAAACGCCATATAACCATCTTTCTTCATTCTTTCTAGACATTGCTCGATTGTCTCATTTTCTTCTACTTCATACCAAACTTGCTTTTTAGCCAAATTAGACACCTTCCACATCTTAAATATCGCTCTAACTATACCATGTAAGTTTCAAACCTTCCTAATGGAAACAATTGCATTTGTGAACGATTTGTCACAATTAAAAAATAATTTAAAAATAAAAGTGATTTTAGGGCATACCCATAAAACGAAGGTGGGCACAATTAAATTCATTGTAAAGCACTCATACGACAAGTGAAAGTAAAAGGCTATGTTACAAGTCCATTTGACTTTTCACATAGCCTTTACTAATTATTATTCTGTTAGCTCCATTTGCTCTGTTAGTTCCAATACTTCCTCAAATGTTAACGCTGGGTTTTCAAAAATGATGTTGTAGCGTAAACCATTTTCATCCCATTGTAAAAGGCGGAAAACTTCCATATCCATTTTCGTTCCTTCTTGCCCGCGAACTTCGATACGCTCTTCCTCTTCACCGAATGGAGCTTGTGGCTTGAACACGGAAAGCGTGAATTGTGGCTCTTCATTTTTAAAATAGCGCAGCGCAATTTCATTAGTTTGTGGTACATTCAGATCTTCAATTGATTCTAACGTATAGCCTGTTGATTTCGGCGCAATTAAAAACGAACCTAACTTTTCTGTTGCTTCTTCTAATGTTAGCTGTTTTGGTAGTTCAACTTTTTCTTCTTGAATAATGGCATCTTCCGGTAAATCTGCTACAAATAATGCGTCATCAATTTTAGCATTCGGCTCGAACTTTTGGAATTCAATCGTTGTTTCTAAGCCGCCACTTTTTGAAACAGATTTCAATGTCATCCATGTTTTCTTATCCACCCATATTTCCATGTCGCCAATTAATGTATTTGGCTTTTTCGCTTTTGCGATTAAATGGTAAGTATCATGACCTGCAATCTTCTCATCCTGACCTACTGTAATATCATGGGAATTTTTAATTATTTCTAATATACGAAGTGCCTGCTCTTTTACTGAAATTTTTTCGAAGCCTTCCCCGAGATCACCTAATTCGAAGACAATTGCTGTATTATTAGATTTTGTATAAGAAATAAATGACGTTCCATCATTAATTGAAAAGTTTTCCTCACCATTTGTATCAGTAGTTTCTACACGTATTTTCCCGTTCTTTTCCCAATGCTTCGTTTCACCCGTTCCCTCATCTCCCATATCCACTGTATACTCTGCATAATATGAAGACAGTTCAGATGTCTCTTGCATTGCCGTCTCTAAAATTTCCTGTGGTGAATAGCTAACTTGATCATTACAAGCCGCTAATAATAGCGATAAAATAAGTGCACTTGAAAGTATTATTCTTTTCAATTTGACCTCTCCTTAGGTAGCCATATAACAATAGCTGTTTTATTTTGATCTGAAATTGCTTGAATCGTGCCGTGATGCTTTTCAATTATTTGCTTAGCAATACTTAAACCAAGACCTGCCCCTCGCTGACCTAAACTACTGCGTGCTTCATCTACCTGATATAACGGCTCAAACATTTTTTCACATTGCTGGTGTGAAATCGTTGCCCCGCTATTTTCAATAACGACGTATACACCTTCATTGATGCATGTTTCAGCCAATTCTTCATTGCACCATTCAGGTATGTTCGATGCTTCAAAAGCTGCGATATGAATGGATCCCCCCCTATTTGTATACACCCAGGCATTCGATAGAATATTATCCATTACACGCATAAATTGTTTTGGATGAACAAGATAATTATCTTGAACTTGAATCGTCGTTGTAGAATGGAAACCTTTTTCCTTACTAATGTGCTCATAGTCCCCTAAGAGCATTTCAAAAAATTCATTACCGTCCACTGATACGAGTTCAAGTTCATACGTAGGGGATTGTAGTAAAGTAAACATCATTAAATCATCAAGCAACTGTTTCATATAATCCGATTTAGAATGAATAACGTGTAAATATTCCTGTTGCTCATCTTTCGTAAGTTTCCCTGCAAGTAAACTTTCTGTATAAGCTTGAATGGACGTTAACGGTGTTTTTAAATCATGAGAAAGACTAGCAATCATAAAACCTTTTTGACGTTGTTCTTCCTCAAGATGTTTACGAGCTGCTTCGATTTCTTGCTGCATTGCCTGAAAGTTTGCTGTCAGTTCGCCAAGTTCGTCTTTTCCGATTGGCAACTGTTCCGTTTTTTCACCTTTCGCATACGCTCTCATCTTTTCAATTAATTGCTTCACTGGTCGATTCAATCGGATATTCAAAAAATATATAACGGCACTATACAAGACAATGAGTACTACCCCTAAGCCAGCTCCGACAATGATTGCTTTTTGATTTACTTGCTCCACCCACTCAGTGCGAGTAAGTGTTATTTTATAAACACCCTTTATTCCCCCACCTTCATAGACAGGCTCTTTATAAACAAACGTTTCATAATTTTGCTGAAACTCATATAGATTTTTATATAATCTATCTCTCATTTCAAAGCCCGTAGAATTTGTAAATGGATTGGAACTATAAAGTGTAGCTCCGTTTGCACTGTAGAGCGTAATCATTAATTGATCGGATGTTAACTTTTCAATCTCTTCAAAAGTATTTGTCCTGTTGTATAGCGATGTATCATTTAAAATCTCCTTTAAATCCGTAACCGTATTCCATTTTTCAAAGTACTCTTCTACATTTTTATCTTGGTAATATGCATTAATTGATACATATAATCCGTATACCGCAATAAGTGGAATAATCATAATAAGCAAATAGGTTATTAGTAACCATGACTTAATCTTCATACTTGTTCACCAATAAAACGATAGCCCTTCCCCCAAACAGTTTGTATAAAGTAAGGAGACTTCACAGGATCCTTTAATTTTTCACGCAATGCTTTTATGTGGACTGTTACAGTATGTGTCTGATCTAACTCTACTTGCTGCCAAACATGGGTATATAACGCTTCCTTTGTAAACAGCTCAAATGGATTTTGGGCAAGTACTTTTAATAAGGCAAACTCTTTTTGGGTTAAGTTGATTACATCATCCTCTAAATAGACACGTTCTTTTGGCCAATCAATTTTTAACCCATGCATAAATGTAATTACTTCATCGGCAGCCTGAACTTTGTTATATCGCTGCCATCGTCGTAATTGAGACCGGACTCGAGCTTTCAATTCTTCTAAGGAAAACGGCTTCGCTAAATAATCGTCTGCACCCTGTAACCCTTCAACTTTATCAGCATCATTATTTTTTGCGCTAATCATAATTATCGGAACATCGCTTTTTAGACGTATATGTTCGATCATTGATAAACCGTCCATTTCGGGCATCATCCAATCAACAAGGATTAAATCATAGTCGCCGGCAGAAAAATCCTCTAATCCTTCAATACCTGTCGTTGCCCATGTCACTCCATAATCTTCTTTCATCAATGTATCTTTAATAATGCGCGCAATTTCACGATCGTCTTCTACTAAAAGAATTTGTTGTTTCAATCCGTCCGCCTCCTATATAAACTATAACAAGTAATTTTTTGAACTTATGTAACTTTATAAATCCTTTATATTTTATCTTATATATGGGACTTTGTTTATAAAACAAGGATTATATTGTAGATAGTGCAGGCTGTTTATATAAAGAATTGTTCGAGCGTAGAAGGCAAGGAGGGGATTTCGGTTAATAACATTTTGCTGTTATTATTTCTTCGATAAAAAGGAACACTCTAAAAAAACTGTCCAAGTTGAATTGGTATCTCGAACAACTGGGCAGCCGTTCATTCATGTCTGAGGCACGTGTTGTAACTTACCTAATCGGTAACGGTGTAGCATGTGTAATGGGCATACAATCATAATAGGCTGCTTAGCACCGTTACAATACGGTCGCTAGCAGCCTATTATGATTGTATGTATATTTAAAGTATTAGCGTCGAAATCTAGCTTGTTACACTATTAAGCACAACTATTAAAATGCTTCTTCTATCAACAATACGATCTTCTCGCAATCATGAAGAACAAAGTATATTAAATTCAGAGCTTCAGCCTTAACAGAGGAATAATAAACCGAAATAAATGCACAAAAAAACCACTGACAAATCAGTGGTTTTTTTGTGCGAAGCGACGTCCTACTCTCACAGGGGGAAGCCCCCAACTACCATCGGCGCTAAAGAGCTTAACTTCCGTGTTCGGTATGGGAACGGGTGTGACCTCTTTGCCATCATCACTTCACTATTTTCGGCTTCCAATACACGGCGCTATCCTTCGTCAACTTCCCTCGCTCTTTCAGTCACGTACTTAAGTACGCTCCTTCAATCACTCAGTCGTTTCCTCGACTAGCTTGTGTCTTGAAACCCTTAGAAAAAATATTCATTCTTTCAAAACTGGATAAACGTTTCATTGAGTTGTGCAATAAAATGTGGTTAAGTCCTCGACCGATTAGTATTCGTCAGCTACATGCGTCACCGCACTTCCACCTCGA
>NZ_JACSPZ010000006.1 GCF_014836905.1 Solibacillus faecavium | reverse complement strand
CAGCAAAAGATTTTTAACGAATAAAAAGTGTTCATCCTTAATGAGCAAAAAATGTTCAATTTGGGTTGACGGTTACATCTATTTACACTTAAATATTATTTTTAAATAATAGTAAATTCATATCAGCTGAAAATAATAGTGCAGGAAATTTGAAGTTTTCGCATATTTTTTATAGTCAGTATTTATTAATTTAAGAAATGAGAAAAAGGCGTAGCTTAATAAAAAGCTACGCCTTTATATTTATCATCAGTTATTCTAAAATGCTTTCTTTTAGTAACGCTAGGATGTGATTTGCTCGCTCTGCTGTTTCTCTAACTACTCCAAAATAAAACTTACATTTCGGTTCTGTTCCGGAAGGGCGAATGGCAATCCACGAATTGTCCTCTAGAACAAACTTCAACACATTTTCCTTAGGCAAGTCAATTGGTTCTGTAATGCCATCCTGTAATGTTGCAATTCCTGTTAAGTAATCCTCAACACGAACAACAGTTACTCCAGCAATTTCTTTAGGCATTTTTAAACGGAAATTATTTAAAATTGACTTCATCTGCTCTTGACCGTCTTTGCCTTCGAATACTTTAGATACCAGCGCTTCCTTATAGTAGCCAAACTGCTCATACAGTTCTTCTAATGCATCAAGCAATGTTTTTTCTTGTGTCGAATAATACGCAGCCATTTCTGCAACTTTTAAAGCTACTTGGACTGCATCTTTATCACGAGCAAATGACTCAATTAAATAACCGTAGCTTTCCTCATAACCGAATAAATATGTATGCGCTTTTGTCATTTCAAATTCCGCAATTTTTTCTGCGATATACTTAAACCCAGTTAACGTATTGACTGTTTTAACATCATAATGAGCAGCAATCGCTGTACCTAGCTCTGATGTAACAATTGTTTTTAACATTGCTCCATCAGTTGGAAGTGTACCTTTCTCTTGCTTTGTTTGCAAAATATAATTTAATAAAAGTGCACCAAGCTGATTGCCTGTAAGGAGCTCGTATGAATCATCTTTACGTACCGCTACCCCTAAACGATCAGCATCCGGATCAGTTGCCAATAATAGGTCCGCTCCTATTTGGTTACCTAGCTCGATTGCCATTGAGAAGGCAGCCGCTTCTTCCGGATTGGGATACATAACAGTTGGAAAAGAGCCGTCCTGTACAGCTTGCTCCTCAACAACATGTACTTCATTAAACCCGAATTGCTTTAAACCTTCTACTACCGGAACAAGTCCTGCTCCATGTAAAGGTGTATATACCAGTTTCATATTATAATCAATCGCATTATTATTTTTTAAAGTTAATAAGTTGTTCATGAACTTTTCATCAAGATCTTCCAAGATCCAATTAAACAAACCTTTTTGCTCAAGCTCTGTAACCTCTGCAACTTTAATAGTAAAAATATCTTCAATTTGGTCCATATGCTCAATAATTGCATTTGCTCCAGTCGGTACTAGCTGCGCCCCGTCCTCACCGTAAACTTTGAAGCCATTATATTGCTTTGGGTTATGACTAGCCGTAATAACAACACCTGCAAAAGTATTTAATTCACGTACTGTATAAGATAACTGTGGTGTTGGACGCGCCTCTTTATAAACATATGAAGTAATTTTATGTGCTCCTAATACACGAGCTGTCTCCACCGCAAATTCATATGAAAAATTACGTGTGTCGTAAGCAATCGCAACACCACGCTTTTTCGCTTTTTCACCATTTGAAGAAATATAACGGGACAAACCCTCCGCAACTCGGCGGATTGTATAGATGTTCATACGGTTTGTACCTGCACCGAGAATACCACGCATCCCTCCTGTCCCAAAAGACACGTACTGATAGAATCCTTCTTCAATTGCTTTATCATCTGTCATAAATTGTGATAATTCATCGGCCAAATAAATGGGTAGTTGTTGTTGTTGCCAATACTTATATAGTTCTAGACTCATCATTTATTTCTCCTTTAAAAGCTCTAGCATTTTACGTTTATATGCTTCTACACCTGGTTGATCAAATGGATTTACTTCTAATAAACATGCACTCATGGCACAAGCTTTCATGAAGAAATAAATCAGATAACCCAAATGATATTCATCAAGTTTTGGAAGTTCTAATTGAATAACTGGAACGCCGCCTTCTGCATGGGCAAGTGCAGTACCTTGTTTGGAAATTGCATTTATCTCATTAAAAGTACGATGAGATAAATAATTTAAACCATCTTCATTACGTTCATCGAATGGTACTTGCAGGTCGCCTTTAATTTCATGGAAATGCAATAAAGTTTCAAACATAATCGGGCTTCCCTCTTGAATAAATTGACCGATTGAGTGTAAATCCGTTGAAAAATTAACTGTTGAAGGATATAAGCCTTTCTTTGCCTTCCCTTCACTTTCACCAAATAGTTGTTTCCACCATTCATGGAATTTATTTAAGCCAGGCTCAAATGAAGCGAGCAGTTCAATCGAATAACCTTGCTCATATAACATATGACGCATCACAGCATATTTATATGCGTCGTTATTAGCTAAATCCGATTCAGAAAGTTCTTCTGCTGCTTGCTTAGCACCAGCCATTAACGCGCGTATATCTACCCCTGCCACTGCCACAGGTAATAACCCCACAGGTGTTAATACAGAATAGCGACCTCCAATATTTGAAGGAATAACAAATTGACGGTATTCTGCTTTATCAGCTATACCTTTTAAAACACCTTTTTCCGCATCCGTTGTTACGATAATACGTTCTTTTGCTTTATTCCCATAGCGTTCTTCCATATAAAGACGCATTACTCGAAAAGCAAGAGCAGGTTCCATTGTGCCCCCAGATTTTGAAATAACGTTAACATAAACTTGCTTTTTGTCTAAATATGATAAAAGTTCCTTGATGTAAGCACCGCTCATGTTAAGGCCAACATATACAACTTCAATCCCATGTTCCGCTAAACCAAAGTACGGCTTCAGTGCTTCTTGAATTGCACGTGCACCTAAAAAGGATCCCCCTACACCCACTACAACTAGTACATTTGCGCAAGCACGGATTTCTGAGGCTACATGCTCAATTTCCATTAATAGCTCATTATGGTTATATAGAGGCGAATCCATCCAACCTATAAATTCAAATTGAGGAAATACTTTATGAATATACTGAACTTTATTTTTATAATTTAAAATGTCAATTTCATTCAATGAGCAATTTAATAACGTAGTTTTTACTATTTCATTTAGCATAATTCATCTCCAATTTTGGTATATATAGATAATTTTATTATGACATAGTATTTTAAAAAAAAACAACTAAGAAAGTTTCAAGTGGGATTCTTTAATACTATTAGACTTACTAATTACTATAGGTAGGGGAGTTTACCTACTTACCTTTGAACTAAATCAATTACTTAATTTTAAATACTATTTTTTCAATTTTAATTTATTGAGCACCAGACCATTTAATATGTTTAAATATTTTTTAAATACAATAAAATTTACAATATAAATAGTAAGACTATTAATAACCACCAATATAAAAGATGTCACTAAAAATTCAATATATCCATTGATGGATATATATGTACTTAATATTTTTACAAGCATACCTGCTATAAATAGATTTAAAAAAATCATAATATAAATTGTAAATAAATTAGTTTTAAAGATAACTTTATGGGCATATTTGATTTCTAAATAACCTAAAATAAGATTACAAATAATTAAAGCAAACATAATACCATATAATCCGTATATTAAAGAAAATCCAACCATCCCTACAACTAAAACGACCGTAGAAATGTTTTGTATTCTTTTATTTTCTTTAAACGCCCCAGTTACTTGCATCATTATTCCACTTGGTATATGAACAATTTCTAAATAAGTTATTATACTTAACAACATTGCTAATCTATAGTCTAAATAATTTACATCAGTTACACCATTTGTATAAATCTCTACAAAAGGAATAATAACCAGCATACATGTAATCAATATAATTGATATAAACATTATCACCAATAACTGGTAAGACATGAATTTCTCGCGAGTGTTATCTATCAATTCATCATCCGCTAACAGCTGGCCAAAAGCATTAAAAGGTGCATTAACAACTGCATAAGCAAGCGACTTCAAAACTGTAAAAATCATATTATAAACGCTATATACACTTGTCATTAACGTTCCGAATATAAATGATATATATAGAATAGGAGACGTACTATATATTAGGGTAGTTATTTTTAAACTTATAACTGATGGCATATCTTTTAAAAACTCATAGTTTTTTTGCTTACTGTCAAATTTAAATTCCTTATACCTTTTTCTTGAAATTATATATATAAATACACTACGCAATATTAAAAAGAACATTATCCAAAATCGAACCACTTCGATGCTACTCTCTAAATAAATGAATAATATAGCCACTAACTGCCCTATGATATTCATTGATACCGAAATAAGAGAAAATATATATTCGCTTTGAGAAACATCATATATAGGCTTGTATTTTAAAGAAAAAAACAAGTAAATTGAAGTTGGTAAAAATGCTAAAATAAATAAAATAAAAATTGTTTGGATATTAACAGATGTCTCCAATAAACCAGGCAAAATTAAAGCAATTATAAATGCCAGCATCGAAAAAACAATTGCAATGACTTCAAATGCCTTTTTCCCAACAGTTAAAATAGCATTCATAGCATTTGAGTCATTGTTCATATAGGGTTTGTAAAGCCTGGAATTAATCGCCACACCTATACCAGCTTCTAATATTAAAATAATAGCAATAATTTGAGTAATTAAGGCATTCAAACCGTTAATATCTGAACCATAATATACTATTGTAAGTCTTGTTAACCACAAACCTAGTAAAGCTGTTACAGGAACAGACAGTATGTTTACAATTAAATTAAGAAATGTTTTTTTTGATCTCATAATTATCCTTCAAGAACATCTATAATTTTATTTGCTACATATTGAGGAGTATATTCAGAATACATATATATTATTTCATCTATATTATTAGTTTTACCTTCATTTTCTCTAATGAATTCCAGTAATGTTAATGATAATTCCTCTTGTCCTTGACGTTGATCAAGTGAAATTGAAAGACTATAATTCTTTAAGATATCTACACATAAATCTTTATCTATTGAATAGAAATTTATAATTGGTTTACAAGTTGAAATATATTCTACAATTTTACTAGGCGCTTGAGTTGCTATAGCATTACTTAAATTCAATAAGAAATTGGATTTTTTTATCAATTCGTTCACTTTATCTTTAGATTGTTTTCCATATAAAAAAATATTATTTGGCCATTCTTTTTGATATTTAAATGTAATATTCTCACATCCAATACCCAAAATATGTAATCTAATTTTAGAATTCTTTTGAAAAACCTTGGAGAAAATCTTTAACATTGTTGATGGATTTCTAATATCATCATAAAACATACCCGCATATAAGATATCAACATAACCTTCTTCGTCTCTATTATTAGCTTTAGATATAAGTGGTACCAAATTAGGCATATTAATAGCTGTTATCTTTTCTTTGTACTTATTCAGCTCAGAATTTAAAACTGTTTTATACATTTCTTTCGTTACAAAAATATGTTTAGCTTGTTTATACCAGGTTAATTCTTCTTCTAAATTTTGTTTTACAGCCTTAATATTCAAAAGATTATGTGTAGGGTTATAAGCAAATAAATCAAACTCAATTATATACAACGGGATATCATATTTCTCAGATAATTGGACACCTGTTCGAACATTTTCAAACGGACCTCCTATCGCCAAAATAAAATCAAATTTTGATGGCACAATTAATTTTTCTATATATTCCAAAGCATTTCTTGACCAAGCAATTGGATAGATCAGTCCTTTTTTCTTAGCATTAAAATAGAAAGGAATATAAGGTACTTTAGTTATTTTACCCCACAATTCTTGATTTTGAGCTCTTTTTTCTAAAAAACGATTTCTTTTTGTTACAGGTAAATCATGTTTCGAGTATATTCTGTAAATCTCTACACCATTTTTTTTCTCATAATCTAAAAATTCACCTGCTAAATTATAACTTACAACAGTTATTTCATAATTGTCCTTTAACTTATTAATAATATTCTCCAAACAAGTAATACTTCCATTTGACATAGGATAATATTCTTTTGAAATAATTAAACCTTTTTTCATCATCCACACCTCGATCTTTAACTTAAAATACAATAATAAACAGGCATTTTCTAAGTAACAATGCCTGTTTGAAACAAATTATTTAAACGATAGTGTTCCTTTATTTTTCTTCCAAACATTAGATTTCACATAATCTGTATAACTCAAGATAATTCTTAATACTTTCTCCCCAACATTCGGCATTGAGTAATCACTTACTAAACGCAATGTATCCGACTCTTGTATTTCTAATATCGCTAATCCTTGCATAATACGTTCTACACCTAGTCCTACCATCATAACAGCTGCTTCTTCCATCGCTTCAGGACGTTCATGTGCTTCACGAATGTTTAAGGCTCGGAATCCTAAAATAGATGATTCTTCACTAATCGTTCCACTATCACTTAATACTGCTTTTGCTTTCAGTTGTAGCTTGTTATAATCATTAAAGCCTAATGGTTTTAATGTTTGCACTAGTGGATTAAAAACGATACCTTTTTTTTCAATCATTTTACGTGTACGTGGATGCGTACTAATAATGACTGGGTAGCCAAACTTTTCAGCAATCGTATTTAATGATTCAACTAAATTTAAGAGGTTTCGCTCAGAGCTAATATTTTCTTCACGGTGCGCTGACACTAGGAAATACTCCCCTTCCTCTAATTGAAGGCGAGTTAATACATCTGAATTTTCAATATCAACTTTACGTGAATTTAATACTTCGAACATTGGGCTACCTGTTTTTATAATTCGGTCTCCTGGTAAACCTTCTCGGAGCAAACTTTCACGTGCAATATCACTATATACTAAATTAATATCAGCTATATGATCGATAATTTTCCGATTAATTTCTTCTGGAACACGTTGATCATATGAACGATTGCCTGCTTCCATATGGAAAATCGGGATTTTTCTACGTTTGGCTGCAATTGCACATAAACAACTGTTTGTGTCCCCTAAAATTAAAAAAGCATCAGGGTTAACTTCCTCTAATAAAGGATCAATTTTTATAAGAATATTCCCCACCGTATCCATAGCTGTTCCAGTAGCAGCATTTAAAAAGTAATCTGGTTTTTTCAACTCAAAATCATTAAAAAAAACTTCGTTCAACTCAAAGTCATAATTTTGTCCAGTATGTACTAATATATGTTCTATTGCTTCCGATGCCTCTAATTTATGAATTACTGCTGATAATCTTATTATCTCAGGTCGTGTCCCTACTACAGTCATAACTTTCAATTTCTTCAAAAGACCACTCTTTTCTGATAAATTTATTTAAAATAATGCGGATATAATTCCCTATGGGTTAAAATCCACTCCTTCATTTCAATAACCATTACCTCATAGGAAGGTACTACAAAAGAAAAGTCATCTCTAGTATTTATTAGTGATTTGTCTAAAACTAAAGATTTATCTTCTATAATATTAAGTTTATTTCCCGACATTTTTTCATTGAATAATTTTAATAATTCATATTTAGTTATCTTTTCATTATTAACTAGGTTGTACAAACCCGTTAAATCTTCTTTCAATGCTTGCTCCATTGCTTTAGCCAATGTTAGAGTTGTTACCCCTGTCCAAATAGCTTTTTTAAAACCATTTATTGTTCCCGATTGTTTCATAAACCAATTAAACAGACCTATTCCATCTTTATTGATATCCGGTCCGATAATCGAGCTTCTAAATGTCAAATCCTTGCAATTTTCTATTTCACCAAGTGCTTTCGATCTATCATAGAATGTTTCACCATCCTTAAAAGAATGCTCAGAATAATTACCATCTCTACCGGAAAACACACAATCTGTGCTCATGTGAATAACTCTAGTTTTTAATTTTTGAGTTATATCACTTAAAAAATGTGGTAAGTAACTATTTATTAAAACTGCATCTCCTTTATTATTTTCTGCATCTTGGTTTAAAATCCCCACCGCATTAATTATTGCGTTAAATCCACCATTGACTACTACGCGCTCTAACTCTTTCAAATCCTTTACATTTCCAACGATATTTTCACAGTAACTAATTTTTTTTCTTGTGAATACTGTTACATCATAACCTACTTCTTTAAAATAAAGAGAGATAATATGACCAGCCATACCAGAGCCCCCTAATACTAAAATTCGCATTTAGTTATTCTCCCAATCCTTCAATTCATTTTTTATAAAATCTAATTGCAATAATTTTTCTTTAATTTGCTCTATATTTAAACGCTCTGTATTATGAGAATTATAATCCTCTACTTTATTTATCTCCTTAATTCCTTCAACAAAATATTTATCGTAGTTCAAATCACGCTTATCTGCCGGAACTCTATAAAAGTTAGCTAAATCTTCTGCATGCACGTATTCTTCTTTAGTTAATAGTGTTTCATATAATTTTTCACCATGACGTGTACCAATAATTTTTATTTCATTGTCAGCTTTAAATAGTTCCTTAATAGCGATAGCTAAATCATGGATTGTAGAGGCAGGTGATTTTTGAACCAAAATGTCCCCTGCTTCAGCATTTAGAAATGCAAACACAACTAATTCTACTGCTTCTTCTAAACTCATTAAAAATCTAGTCATATTTGGATCTGTGATTGTTAAAGGTTTACCTGCTTTAATCTGCTCTACAAATAATGGAATTACCGAGCCACGAGAAGCCATTACATTACCATAACGTGTACCACAAATTAAAGTTCTACTAGGATTTACCGTACGCGATTTTGCAACAAATACTTTTTCCATCATCGCTTTTGAAATACCCATAGCATTAATTGGATAAGCCGCCTTATCTGTAGACAAACAAATTACTTTCTTAATACCTGCTTCGATTGCCGCTGTAACAACGTTGTCTGTCCCCATTACATTTGTTTTAACTGCTTCCATTGGGAAAAATTCACATGAAGGTACTTGCTTCAATGCAGCTGCATGAAATATATAATCTACATCGTAAATTGCATTTTTTACACTATTAATGTCTCGAACATCACCAATATAAAATTTCAATTTATCATTATTATATTTTTTACGCATATCATCTTGTTTTTTCTCATCTCGAGAGAAAATTCGTATCTCTTTAACATCAGTATTTAAAAAACGTTTCATTACAGCATTACCGAAAGATCCTGTGCCGCCTGTTATTAATAATATTTTATCTTTAAACATATATTAATTTCTCCTAACTACCTTATAATAAACGTAACCAACCAAAATCAAGCTTACTATGATATGCTATTTAAAATGCATCCTTGAGATATTTTACAATCTTATTCATATTGATTTAAGTTAATTTAAATATTGAATAAAATAAAAATCATATGTTACCTTTTCTACAAAGAAAACCAACTTGGTGACCCTAGTTGGTAAATCTTTGTTTGATATAATTTTTATAACAATTAATACTTCTCTTTTCTGCCTTCCGATTTTGTTTTATCCATCAAAACAATTACTGTTCTAAATTGAATAATAATATCTAAAACAAACGAATAATTTCTAATATAGAATAAATCGAACCTTAATTTATCTTCCACACTAGTAGTATACTTACCCATAATTTGAGCATATCCGGTAATACCAGGTTTTACAGTACTACGATACGTATATGAGCTATGCTCTTGCTCAAATTGTTTAATAAAAAATTCTCGCTCAGGACGTGGACCTACGACCGACATATCACCTTTTAATACGTTTAAAAATTGTGGCAATTCATCAATTCGTGTCTTTCTAATAAAATGACCGAACTTAGTAATTCGTGGATCATTTTGTCCAGCCAATACTGGTCCTGTCAATATTTCAGCGCCTTCAACCATCGATCTAAACTTATAAATCATAAACTCTTTGTTATTTTGACCTAATCGTTCTTGTTTATAAAAAATTCTCCCTTTAGGCTCTTTAATTTTCATTATAACCATAATCACTACAAAAAAAGGACTTAATATGATTAAAGCTAATAATGATACAATAATATCATAGGCTCTTTTAATGAGTTTCTGAGATACTGTTAAGCCGAATGGATTAACTCCCATTACCATGGTATCATCTATCGTTGTAATAATCGATTGCGATAATAATAAATCATAAAAATCAGGTATGACATATACGATCTTCCCATTTTTAATGGCTTCATAAATAATTTGGGATTTTAATTCATTAGAAATTTTAGCCCCAATGACAACATAGTCTACTTTACAAATATTTTTAAATATTTGCTCCAAACTATCATTCATATTTACATGGTTTATGGTTGCTCTTTTGCCGAATTGAAAATCCATTTGGTCTGCAATTTTTAAATATTCGACATCCTCACCAATAAAAAGAACTAAATTTCCCTTTTTGGAGACAAATGAATAAATGAGTAATTTCCAAAAAACCAGTAATATATTACCAATTATGTATGCGATAAATATAACTGAACGCGGTAAAGCAAACTCTCGTAATAAGAATGAAGCAGCCATCGTCAAAAACAGCATTAATGTTGTAGCGACGAAAAGATTACGTATAATATCCCATTTACTTTTCCGATCTATTGAATAAAGCTCGTACATTAAAATAAAAAACAATGAAATTAATAAAATCCACGGTGTTAAAGCTATAAATGCATCCCAGTTTAATTGGTCAATTTTTTCAAACCTAAAATGGAACGATAACACATACGCTAAAAAAATTAAAAATAAATCAACTAAAATTATTAAAAACTTCTGCGTACGGGTACTGTTTATTTCACCCAAAATAATACCTCCAACATGCTTTAATCATTTAGCTTCTATTATACGCTCTGTACTAGTAGAATTGTAGTGATTTTTCAAAACGCCACGCATCTGCACACATTTCTTCTAATGTGCGTTTCGCAATCCAGTTTAATTCTACTCTAGCTTTTGTAGCATCTGCATAACATGTAGCAATATCTCCCGAACGACGTGAAGTAATTTTATAAGGAATCTTTATATTATTTACTGTTTCAAAAGTTTGAATAAGCTGCAGCACACTTGTACCACTACCTGTTCCTAAATTATATATATGTGTACCAGGTGTTAATCCTTCTAGAGCAGCAACATGTCCTTCAGCAAGGTCCATTACGTGTATATAATCTCTAACACCCGTCCCATCGATAGTCGGATAGTCATTACCAAAGACGTTTAGAAATTCTTTATTTCCCTTACCTACCTGCGTAATATATGGCATTATATTATTCGGTGTTCCAATTGACACTTCTCCAATAAGACCACTTGTGTGCGCACCTATAGGATTAAAATAGCGCAATAGTGCTATTTCAAAACAATTGTTACTTGCATGTAAGTCTTTTAAAATTCTTTCGCACATCGCCTTCGTTTCCCCGTAAGGATTAGTTGTCGGTAAAAGATTCATTGTTTCAACTAACGGTGATTTATTATTGCCATATACTGTTGCAGAAGAGCTAAATACAATCTTTTTCACACCAAAGTTTTTACAGCAATTCACTAAGCTAATTGTACTTAATAAATTGTTATAATAATACATTAATGGTTGTTCTACAGACTGGCCCACTGCTTTGTAACCCGCAAAATGAATAACACCATCGAATTGATATCTTGAAAATAACGTTTCTAACATTGGGTTGTCAGTTACATCAATTTGATAAAAAGGAATTTCCTTATTTGTAAGTTCTTGCAATACATAGAGCACTTCTTTTTTACTATTACTCAAATTATCTACAATTACAACTGAATGCCCTTCTTCAATTAAAGAAACCACTGTATGAGAACCGATAAAGCCTAGTCCACCTGTTACTAATATTTTCATCAAACCACCCCTGTTAATATTTATTCTTAGAACAGCTATATAGTTATATACTAATATATAATAAAAATAACAAACCAACTATTCAAAAGTTGGTTTATTGTTTTTTAATTGTTCAGCTTTAACAATAATTAATTGCTTTACTTGTTCTGATAAATCTTCTCTCTGTAAAGCAAAATCAATTGTAGTCTCTATAAATCCCAATTGTTCCCCAACATCATAGCGACGACCTTCAAATTCATAAGCAAAAACACGCTGTATGGTATTTAAAGATTCAATAGCATCTGTTAATTGAATCTCACCACCTTTTCCTTTTTTCTTTTCATCTAAAAAACTAAAAATTTCTGGTGTTAAAATATATCTTCCAATAATAGCATAATTAGATGGTGCTTCTTCTAAACACGGCTTTTCCACAAATTGAGTAACTTGCATTAATCGACTATCTGTACTAACTGGATCAATGACACCATAGCGATGTACATCCTCATCTGGTACATTTTGTACACCGATAATACTTGAAAAAGTAAGCTCATATTGATTTATTAATTGCTTCAAACATGGCTTATCGCTCTTTACTAAATCATCACCTAGTAAGACTGCAAAAGGCTCATTTCCAATAAATTTTCTTGCACACCAAATAGCATGTCCCAAACCTAAAGGTTCTTTTTGTCGAATGTAATGAATTTCTACATTAGCGGAAGCCTGAACTTTTTCAAGCATTTCTAGCTTACCTTTTTCTATTAAGTTTGTTTCTAATTCTAAAGCATTATCAAAATGATCTTCAATCGCTCTTTTACCTTTACCTGTTACTATAATGATATCCTCAATACCTGAAGCTATTGCTTCCTCTACTATGTATTGAATTGTAGGTTTATCTACAATTGGTAACATTTCCTTTGGCATAGCTTTTGTGGCAGGTAAAAATCGTGTACCTAAACCTGCTGCTGGAATAATAGCTTTCCGTATTTTTTTCATATTTTCCTCCTATTTTCATCATTTCAAGAATATAATTCTCTATATTTTATTTTGAATTTAATTGTTTTGAATATATTTCAATATATTCTTTTAATACCGATTCTTTTATAAAAGGTTGTATTAACTCTTGACCTAAAAAACCCATTTTTGCTCTTAAATTAGCATCTGCTAAAGATGAGAACGCATTTACCAACTGGGAATCGTCATTCAAATCTACTATAAAGCCATTTTTGTTAGATTTTACCAAGTCTCTTAATCCACGTGTATTGCTAACTACACAGGGCTTTCCATTAACCATAGCTTCCATAATACTTTTAGGAAGCCCTTCCCTTTTTGATAATAATGTTACGATATCAGTTATTTTTAATAACTCATTTACATCTCTTCTATAACCCAAAAAATGTATATCTTTTAATTTCTCTTCTAGTACAATTTTTTTTAGCTCTTTATTTTTTTCTCCTGTACCTATAATAAGAAGTTCATATAGTGGATTAATCTTTTTTATAACCTCCCAATTTTTTAATAAAAATTGATGATTCTTATTATCATTCAATTCAGCTATGTAGGAAATTATAATTGCATCAGGCTTTATATTCATACTTCTTAGCAATTCCAATCTTTTTTCAGAACTTATACTTCCATTCGAGCCCTCTACTCCTACTCCATGCACTAAAGAGACCTTTTCAATTGGTAATAATTTCTTGGCGTTTATATAATCTTCTTTATTAATTGTTATTAAATGATCTGTCCATTTTGCTGCGAATTTTTCGATCGGATAATATATCAACCAGTTTTTTAGGGGTGCCCCTTTAAAAAAATGAAATCCGTGAGCTGTGTAAATCAACTTACCAAAACCCGAATCTTTAAAGGCTAATCGTGTTATCACTGCCGCAACAGGTGTATGAACATGTATTAAATCAAAATGTTGTTCTTGAAAGGTTTTTTTTAAAAGATTATACGCACTTATGTTGCTTATATTAATTGGGTTCCTTGAAAATGGAATATCAATACACTTTATATTATTTGACTCTAAAATTTCTTTATCGTCTCCATTACCTACCGCCCATACTTCGTATCCCTTTTCTTGAAAGTAGTTCATATATGGAACATGAAAGGAGGTTAAATGTCTATATACGGAAGCAACAAATAATACTTTCATTTAATAATAACCTCGTATAATTCTAAATATTTTTCAGCAGTAGTGCTGATGGAAAAAGTCGAAATACTTCGTTTTTTTATTTTTTTATTTAGATTTTGGGTAATAAGCTGGCTTAACTCCTTTTCATCATAAGGTGTGAAGGTATTACCACCAACTTTAGCAACTACATCCCGTAATCCTTCTACATCAGTAGCAATTATAGGTAAACCGGCAGCAGCTGCCTCTACAACGACTAGCCCAAAGCCTTCCCATTTTGATGAAAGAACAAAAACTGTAGCAGCTTTCATCAAGGAGGGCACATCTGTTCTCGCGCCCAAAAATAAAATATTGTTTCTACCAAATTCCTTAGCATATCTCTTTACTTCTTCCATACGTTCACCCTCACCTACAAAAACAACTCTACATTCTTTAGGTAATAACTTACTTGCACGAATTAGCGTTTCAGGATCTTTTTGTTCTCTCATACCAGCAACCATTAAAATAATTTTTTCTTCATCTTTAATCTCTGCAGAAATTTCATTGTAGGCTAATGGTTCAGCATTACTATAAATTTTCTCATTAATACCGTTTTCAATGACGACTGTATTGCTAGCTAGATTAGGTAAATAATTAATTAATTGAGTTCTAGTATCCTTTGTTATGGCTACAATTTTGCTATATTGCATGTACATCCATTTATCTAATAAATAAAATATTTTATTATTTCTCCGTTTATTATGTGTACTATGTTCTGTAGTTAATAACTGTATTTTTTTATTAATAAGTTGACAAGCAAGGGGCGTAAATAGTTGCGGAGCATATAAATGAGTATGTATACAATTATACTCCTTAGTTTTTATAATATTTTTCAGAAAAAAAATATTTCTGATATTATAAACTTTAGAAGTATCACCGTAATAAACAGGAATATCTAAAATGTCTAATTCTTTGCCGAAAAAATTATTATTTTTTGTTAGTACAGCGACCTCACATTTAATATTTTGTGACAACATTTCTTTAATTAAATCTACTAACATTTTTTCTGCTCCACCACTGCCTAAATTAGGAATTACATGTAAGATTCGCATAACTCTTCTCCTAACCCGTACTTTTTCTATACATAAAAAGCAACTTTTTTATTGTAACTTTAGGGAAAATTAACATCAATAGAAAAATTGCCTGCTTTTTTGAATATTTCATCACCCTTGTAATATATTTGTAAGCACTTTTCTTATCGCCATCCAATAAAGCATAGATGATGGCACCTTTATATTTAGTAATTAAAAATGGATAGTTTCCAATTTCCAACAAATCCCCTTCAAATTTATCTAATATCTCCATTTGATATTCCTTGAATAAGTTAGCTCTTTTGACTTGATAATCAAAATTAGTCAATCTATCTTCAGAGTCATCCATAAGTTGTACCACTTCTTGATTAAATATTGGATACCCATTCTTTAATGCTACTTCAAACCATAATAGTAATTCTCCGCCAATTCTTGTTGAAGGAAATTTGTAATTAAATTCATTAAATAACTTTTTATTAATTACATGTGTAACATCTCCAGAAATAACCCCTTTCGTAAGGTTTTCGAAGGTGTTTACTCTAAAATAATCTTGATAATTTAATCTAGCATTAGATCTTAGAAAATTCACCACTGGGTACTGATCGATATTTTCAATACTTTGTAACGATTGATTTATAATAGTAAATGCATCTTTATGAAAAATATCATCATCATCCATAATTATTACATAATTATGCTTCGCTACTTCAATACCTTTGTTACGGTTTTCTCCTGGACCTGAATTATTTTCCCTATAAACATAATTTACATTTGGAAAATTTGTAATTATATAATCTTGATAACTTGGCTTAGAAAAATCATCCACTACAATTACTTCATATTTTTTGTAACTTTGATCAAATATAGATTTCAAACATCGCATTAGTTCATACTTCCTGTTATAGGTAGTAATAACGATACTGAAAGGTAATTCCATACTATACATACCTCCTAAATTGAATTAGTTTTTTTAAGAGAATAGTGGAACTAAATATAGGAGATCTCATTAAAATAAAAATATGTTTGTTGATTTTTGCTATATTCTTTTCACGATAAGATACTATCAACATGTCTAGCCTATATCCACCTAAATGATATCGATAATACATATACGCTTTTAAATTACCTATAATAGGAATCTGTTTATTAAATATTTTTTTTAGTGCAGCTTTTCTATTTTTGGAATATCCTTTAGATAGAGAGCCAACTCTTACCATCATTTCTACTAACGGCTCTGGATAGTACCCCCATTTCTTTTTCTCAGAAAGTAACCTAAGCCATAAATCATAATCTTCTGCCTCACCTTTTAAACTAACATCATAACAATCAACATCTATTAGTATATCTTTTTTCACTACCATCAATGCAAATGCTGTAGCTTCCTTTAAAAGTGAGCTATACTGTTTTTCAACCGGGGGGTGTGTATAACCCTCTGGAAAAGCTGCGTTCGATTTAATTCTTCTTCTATATTCATCTACTATATAAAAATTAGAAATTGCTATATCATAATCATTTTCCTCTAAAAAAGCTATCATTTTTTCTAATCTAGTGTTTGACCAAGTATCATCAGCATCTAAAGTAGCTACATAAGATCCTTGAGCAACTGAAATGCCTGTATTTCTAGCTTGTGAAACTCCTTGATTTTCTTGATAGATATAATTAACATCTTTATTTTTTATATATTTTTTTAAGACAGCCCTTGTATCATCTGTCGAACCGTCATCTATTATTATTATTTCTTTATTTTGATAAGTTTGTTCTAAAGCACTTAATAAAGCTAACTCTATATATTGAGCACAATTATAAGTTGGAATAATTATACTTACTTTAGGTAATATAGTTTTCAATTTCATTACTCCTTTTATAATTTCACCTTAATTTATTTTAGTTGTATCTCTTTGGCAAAAAAAGAATAACATATTGTTAATGGTATAATATATAATATCCATTCCGACATTTCTGTACTATACGGATGGAATAAACCATTTAAAATAAAATAAGTCAGTATTAATATTGAGCAGCATACTACTACATTTTCTTTTAAATTTATATTCTTTTGAAGTTTGTTTAATATTCTAGGAACAAGAGCAAACCAACCAAAATAAACAAGAAAAATTCCAGCTAAACCAAATAAGCCAAAATCACCCCATACTTGCAAATATGTATTATGGACCACCATCCCTGCTGAATCTTCTATATTACCAACCGTGGTAAATGCACCTGAACCTATAAAAGGATTTTCAAGAATTTTATTCATTGCTTCTAAATACATTGAATAACGGGCTGGGTCTATTTTCTTTAATGCTTCATCCACTGAAGAAGATTGTAAAATATTCATGATATTATTACCAATTCTTGATTCTTTTAAGATTGGTATAGCAAAAATCACACTAGCAGATAGTGCTATAATAAAAATAGTTGGCAACATCACAAATTTAATTTTGTTCTTATAATTCAAGATTGCATAGAAAAAAATTATAATAGGTAAAGTTAGAAGTACCGTTAGCATCCCTGTTCTTGAGCCATCCATAAAAATAATATACATACTCAGAATCAACATAAGCATGGGAAAGATTTTGTCCTTCTTATGCAATAAAAGTACAGACATCACATTAATATAAAAGCCTAATACACCTATTTTTACTAAAGAACCGGGATACGCTAATATAGTACCCCACCGACCATCTGCAGTCATTAATGTAGCAAGTACTGTTCCACCTATAGTACCTATAATCAAAAATATCACATTTATTAACACAGACAAATTTATAATTTTAACTACACTTTCCCATTTAAAATTACTATAGTACAGAAAGAAATATAGAGTACTAAATATAAGTAATAATTTTACACATTGAATAACAGTTTCTATATTTAATCCTGTAAATAAGCTACTCACTACCCCTAAGAAAAATATAAATAAACCCAGCCATAATAAAGGAGATTTAACTATTCCTTTTTTATAAATAGAAAACATAAACAATGGAAAAATTAATACTAACCAAGCTATCCAATGTATATACGGCGAAATAGTCACCTTTAAGTCGGCAAATATCACTAACAAGATAAATAAGGATATACTAAAATTCTTAATAATAATCAACTACTTCCTATATTAAGACTAAACTAAAACGAATAAAACCATTATTTAATTATGCAAATAATTTCATTTGTATAATTTTCATTCGCTATATATTTTGGCTTTATATCCCCTTCTCCACTGACCTCATTAATATTTTTCCCCTCTATTTCAATTTTATATTTAGCACTTTTTCTAAACCACTCATACTCAATGTCTATGTGGCCTATGTCTAAAGCTTGGTACCCTTTTTTTGATAAGTCAGCAGCTAATAGTGTTGCAGTAGGACCTAAAGCCATTAATATCAATGTATTACTAGATACCTCTTCCAATATACTTTCTAAAATTTCATTATATTTTATAAATGCATTTTTAGATGGACAAACTATTCGTCTAATACTCTTAATATTATCAAATAAATCATTACCTACACCAAAAAATGTACTATCTCCTTCTACAATAATTACATCTCTTTTTTCCCAAAGCTTCTTTATATTTTCAAATCTTTCTTTAGCCAAATTTTTAACTTTATAATCCATATAAGGTCTAGTTAGGCTAGCATTAGCATACACTTTTTTTTGGCTCAACAAATTATTAAGAATATCAAACCTCTTTACTATAAAACATGCCCAAAACATTTTTGTTTTTAAATCATATTCACTATCTTCAACAAAGATTTTTGGAACTCCTATTAATAACTTCGAATCATTATTTTCTATTAATACTTCTTTTAATCTTTGAATTAAAAAATCAGAACTTTCTTGAAAGCCGATTTCACTCTTATTAATAATTAATCCTAACTCGCCATCTCCAAATCTAGCTAAAGATAATTTTTCTTTTGTAATTCTATCTATGACTTCTTGGTCTTCTAATATACTAATTCCTAAATATTTATTATTGACTTTTCTATGTATATAACAAATATACTTATATAGTTTATATAGCGTATTTTTCATATATTCTCCTCGACATATTACTTTATACTATGAATAAAGTAATTGTACTTCTGTACAATTACTTTATTCATCAAATTTCACTTTATATTTCACTTTATATCCTACTGCTATTTTTCCAATACGCATTGAAGAAAGCAACCGCTAATCCAAGCAATATACCTACAACAAGTCCTACAACCAAAATAAAAAATTTACTTGGAGAAGTAGAAGCCTCGTTTAATGTTGGTTCAGTGATAACACGAATAAATGGATCCGGTTTAAAACTATCTAATCCTGTTTTTACAGATTGATACTTGGCTAAAACGTTTTGATATTCTTTAGATTTACTATCGATTTGAGCTTTTAATTGTAACAATTCATTTTGTAAAGTTCCCGAAATACCTGATAAAGCTGCTGTTTGCTCTTGTGTTAAATTTAATACAAACTGTGAAGATGTTATAGTTTGTAAAATAAGCACCTCTGGTAATTTATTCGAAATTATCACGTTATTATATTTTTTCATTAATTGCTCTATCTCGTTTGATAAAGAGTTAGTTTCATTTAAATAAGTTTGCTCTAATTGATTTAAAGTTTCTTTAACAGATTTATTCATTTGATTTTTCGTCTCATCCATTAAAAATTCTAAATGTAGTTGGGCTTCTTCTGGTGAGGGAGCTTTATAATGTAGTTCAATTAAATTTGTTTCTGGTAAGTTTGTAAAACTAAAATTACCTTTAATAAACTCAGTATACCCTTGGTTTTTGAATCCCTCTTTCATAATAGAAGTATCTTGAATTCTTTGTGTATAAATTGTAGGTGTAAATTCTGTTGCTATATAATTTGACATTATTCCTGTATCTTGCACACCACTAGCTATTTGAACTATGGCACTTGATTCAAATTCTTCATTCATTACAAACCAAGTAAAAATTCCTGTAATTAATAAGGTGATTATCGTACAAGCTGCAATAATCCACTTTCCCTTAAGTATAATATTAATAATCTGTTTTAATTCAATAGTTTCTTCCATTCTCTAAAGACTCCCTCTCGCCATTAAATATAATACTCAATAATACGCCTATTAGTATCCAGACTACCCCAGAGGTACTTGGTAACGAATCATTAAACATAGACTGTATAAAATAAGCTAAACTAGTCAGAGATAGTATAAAAGTTGAACTTAAATTTCTAATTGAACTCTTTATGGTATGTAACGCCACTACAGCTAATATAATTAGCACTACTATTAAACCAAAAGCCCCGTAACTATATAATAATCCAATGTATAAATTGTGGGTTTTGTCTACAATTGTATTCTCAGTTACCATTCCGGCTCTTGCATCAATATTATAATGTGGGAAGTTATATATTAATGAATCCCCACCATAACCAAGAATTGCTCTCTTTTGTACTAAATCTAATGTTTTATCCCATATGTAAAGCCGACCTGTCCCTGGGCTAAATGCAGATTCCGGTAAGGAAGGTAATTCAAAATTCAAATCACTAGCATGTACTTTATTTAAATCTCCGAATGATATTTCCTCTGCCTTGTATGGATTTTTATCAATAAAAAAACCAAAAGATTCAGTCCAAATCTTAAAATCTTTAGTAGCAAAAATATTAAATAGTGGTATTGTAACAACCGTAAATATTATCAAAGCAAGTGTAAATAACCTTTTTTTCTCTATACGAATAAAAAAGATTAAAATAAATGGAATAGCTATTAAAACCGTTAAGAATCCACTTGTGGACATAGCTAAGAACATGGTTGAAATGGAAACACTAGCAGTAATTGAACCAATAATCGCTTCATGCATTTTGGTAGATGAAACCGCCCAAGCCAAATACATCACCGTCATTATGGCAAACATACCACTCATATAGTTCCACTGGTTAAGTGTACCTACCAAAACAGAGCCTTCTGAAATATTGGCGCCTTCAGGTGAAAATAATGAAACGAAAGTTTGCATCCAAGCATTATTAACCAACAAATCTTTACCATAAAAATTCATCATAATGATGTAAAAGTTAATAAATACAAACGGCATCATCGTATACATAATATAAGAAACCACTCTTTTAGGGTATGCAATATTCATCGCTATGAACATTAAAGCCACATAACATAACCAGCTAATAGCCCCATCAGAACGATTATATTGACCATTTAATGCAACTGAAATATTTGGAGAGGCAATTGTAGAAACTACAATTGCCACTACGAATAAGCCAAGTACATAATTTAAATATGTTTTGCGGATCTTCCCTTCCATAAATAACACTTTAATCAAAAGCATAGCACCTGTAATAACCGTTATTATTAGCACGAATAATGCTTTATAATGTGTAAACAAATCCCCTTTTGTCCCTGATGATAGTACATCTATATTCGACACTAAAGGACTAATTACTTCTTCTACATTTGCCATAACTATTAATGGCATAAAACCGATTAAAAATAATAGTAAGCGAAGAATCCATTTATCTATCGTGGCACGGGACAGAATATTTTCTTCTTCGTCACTAAACTTTTCGGATTTATGAAGTTCTTCATAAAATGAAGTCATTTTAAGTTACCTTCCTTATTACATATTTTCAATTTGATTTAACAATTCTGTAACACGGTCCTGATAGTTAGGATAAGATTCAGGTACCCAACCCCACTCACGGCATTTTTCTAGAACGATTTTAGAATCTTCAAATCGATCGGCAAAAAATAGCACTTCACCAAATTGAAGCATAAACATTGGATCCTCTACTTTATGAGGATTAATATCCAATGTCTTTTGAAGTAAAATAGCAGATTGGTTATAATTTGCATTATTCGCGTTAATTAACCCTCCCAAATAATTGACGGTTTCAGAATTTGGCTGACGTAATAGTAAATCATTAATTAACTCTCCTGCTGCAGGATAGTTCCCATCATTGTATAGTTGACTTGCTTGTTGATAAAGCGTATCGTCTACTAAAAACTCTTTATCCTGTTTGCTTGCCAGAACTTTTGCAGTAATAAAACCAACGATAATAAAAGCAACAAACCCTATTAATATGTATTTTCTTGTCGACTCTCGAAATCGCATTGCTCACAATCCTTTATGCATTGACTTTTAAATAACATTGTTAATTATACACTAAATTCTATTAAATTTCCTTAAATTTTACTATTAAATAAATACAAATACTAGAGTAGATTAATGCTCTGGTCATTACGAACCTATAAATATCTTACTTATCATTAAGTTAACTGCAATTTCATCTAAATACCTAATGATCCTATCAACTGCTACCAAATTGCCTACGACTTTAAATTACTCTGTCCCCCACATAATCTTCTCATTCAAATTCCATCATAAATATTGTCCGCATATATCAAACGTAAAAAACCAAGAAATGACATTAGCCATTTCTTGGTTTAATTAATCATTAATTACTTATTACTGAATATCAAATGTACCATCTGCTTGGTAAACAAATGTGTAAACCCCACCAGCATAAGAAACTTTAATTGTTTGACCTACAGCTAAACCACCAACAATTGTTGCATGAATTACAGTATTGTTGTTTGGCTCAGTTTGTTTTTGAGCTACTGTTGCAGCACCAGGTCCGAAGTATACTGTAACATCGTTAACATTAACTGCTGAAGTAAATGTTAATGTTACAGTATCAGCTGTTGTACCTGCTGCAGCCGATGTAGTAACTACATAGTTAGGAGCACCAGATGTAAATGTTGCTGTTGCTGAAACTTGATTTAAGTTAAACCCAACTTCATAAGAAGGAGTTGAACTATTTGTTTGTGGTACCCACACCGTTTGTCCATTGATTACAACAGGTACTAGTGTATAACCAGGTGCTGTAGTAGACCCTGGGATAACTGGGTTAGTTGGTGTTGCAATTACATTTAATGATGTCGCTCCAGCAGCATCCGTTCTGATTGAAACCGAACGTGCACCAGCTGCTAAAGTTTGTTTAACTGTAGCATTTCCACCTGCCGCTACTGTCGCAATTACATTGTTATTTGCATCATATACAGTAACAGGTTGTGCACCAGTATTTGTTAATTGGAAAGCAACATCAATGCTTGCTCCAGTATAAGAACGAGCTTTTCCATTTTGGTCAACTAATGCATAAGTAAATACTGCATCTTCATTTTTACCGAATGAAGTCTGTGCTTTGCCTGCAGTATTAGTTAATTGAATTGCACTTTGGTAATCATTGTTGCGGATATTTGTAAAGTAAGCAATTTCACTTGTAGCTTGTAAGTCATTTTTAGAGAATCCTGCTACGCCATCATTATCAATATATACAGTAGGAGTTGCGTATGAATCCACTACAGAGTTCGCAACTGTAAAGCGAGCTTTACCATCTTTATCAGTTACTACAGTGAATGTTGCAGAATCTGCACTTGTTGCTTGTTCAATAGACTTATTACCGTTAACTGTTTTAATAAAACGTAATGTTTGTAAATTATTAGAACTAGTGTTATCGAATCGAACTGTTACAACTGTATTTGCTGCTGGCTTACCGTTACCATCAGTTAAAGTCGCAACATAGTCACGTCCACCAGTTTCATTTGAAGATAAGAAGTTAGCAGCAACTTGTTTACCTTCTGCCGCTAAAGTTAAGCCTAATACTTGAGTTGCTTGGAAAGTAACTGAAGATGCTTTTGCTTGTAATTTAGTTGCAGAATATCTGAAGTTAGTAGTTGCTTCATATACTACCGGAGTAACTGTTGCATTGCTACCTGTAACAACAATGTTAGCATTACCATTAACATCTAATACTGCTACACCTACTGCACTACCACCAGTAGTATAGCTGTATGGGAATGGAGCGCTACCAGTAGTAGCTGTATCACCAGAAGTTACATATTGAGTAGGAATTCCTTCAAATTTAGCAGTTGTAACTGCTTTATCAGGAGTTACATTTTGGTTTTCAGCAAATGTAACTGCTACACGTGCACCTGGTGTACCAGTAATTTTATATACTTTCTTAGTGCCGTTAGCTAAAGTTGAACCTTCTGTTACATCAGTAATTTTTAATGAAGTTCCCCAGTAAACTACTGTATTTGCTTTTAAAGTTGGCTTAATAGTTGGGTATGCTGTTACATCATCCATTAAAGACTTCGAAGTACTGTATTTATGCTCACGTGTATAAGTATAAGTAGCAATACCTTCTGCATTAGTTTTTACTTCTTCTTTAAGTTGAGGTACTAATAAAGTGTCTGTTCCTTCAGCATCAACTGTAAATGTTACTGGAATACCTTCTGCAGATTCACCTTCAGCAACAGTTACTTTTGCAGTAACTGTAACTTTTTCACCAAATGCAGATTGAATATTTTTTTCAGTTAGTTCAATTTTAGTCGGTACTACTTCAGAAACACCTTGCTCAGCGCCTGAGAACTCAGCGTTGATTGTTTTGTGTAAGAAAGTAGCAAATTGACCACGAGTAGTGTCACCTTTAGGATTAAAGTTAGCTACTGTTGGGTTTGTAATATCATAGTAATCTAACACAGAGATTGCAGAGCGAGCTTCAGCTTTAGCTTGAGCTAAATCTTTTACATCGCCATTGAAATCTTGAGTAGCAACGAATTCTTCTAAGCTAATGTCATGTAAAGTGTTAGCCATACGTACTAATACGATTGCCATGTTTTCACGAGTGATTGGGTCACCAGCTTTAAGGCTACCATTAGATCCTACGAATACACCAGATTCTTTAACTACAGAAGCGTATTTTAATAACTCTTCATTTGTAGTAGTTTTTAAGTCATTGAATGCTGGGCTAGTTTTATAGTTAGCTGCAGCTTCATAACCTTGAGTTTCTAAGTACTTACCTAATAATTTAACAACGTCAGAACGAGTTAAAGTTTTATTAGGCTTGAAAGTGCCATCTGGGTAACCTGAGATTACTCCAGCATCAACTAAAGCGTTGATTGCAGTTTCGTGTGTGTTACCTGAAATGTCCGATAATGATGCAGCAGATGCAACTGGTACGATTGCAGATGCTACTAATGTAGCTGTCGCAGCTGTTGCTACGAATTTTTTGTATTTCTTTGGTTGGTTAGCCATTGAAAAATTTCCTCCTCATAAGTGAAAATAATAATTTTAGTTACCCACACGAAAAATGTGCAGAAAAACTAACTACACATAAATTCTAGTAGTATACATTTACTATGTCAATCTTTTTTTACCAATAAACCCACAAATCACCTGTTTATATAAGGTAGAAGATATAAAACAGCAAATATATTCAGATAACTTAAAATTTCTTTAATTATGACACACATATACTCACAAAGACAACATTTTCTTTCACAATTAATCAATAAACTTATTTTAATATAGTTATTTTATTTGTAAATTTTAGGTTTTCATAACTTAATAAGGTATGAAAATGGTTATATAATACAGCAATACCAAGGTTTTAATTAGAATTGTTACGTTACAAATATTACTAAAATATTACTTTTATAATATAACGATTATTTATGTGAACATATTTTTTACTACCTAGCTAGTATATTAATCCTGCAAATTTATAGAACCAATTCGATAAATTTCGACAAAAATAAAAAAAGAAAAAGGCTTTAGCATCTAAATGCTAAAGCCTTTTTCTCGGGCTACCAACCGTTTTTTCCTTGCAGGGAAAAGTATAAATTTAACTATATATTGTAGAGGAAATCTTACTACTGAATTTAGTGTAACACTTAGATTACAATTACACAATCAAATATTACAAAGATTACATTATTTTTTTTCCATTACTTGTTTCTTTTAGAATTCCGTGCCACTTCTAATAAGAATAAAGGAAGCGCTACTTGACGTTTAATGCGATGTGGTTCTTTCATTAAACGATAAAACCACTCCATACCCACTTTTTGGAACGCTTCTGGTGCACGCTTCACATTTCCTGCGAGTACATCAAACGACCCACCTACTCCTTGATAAATTGTTGGGTGAAGTTGGTCTCTATTTGCATTAATCCAGTTTTCCTGCTTCGGTGATCCCATTGCAACAAATAATAAATCAGGCTTTGCTTCATTAATTTTATCTAGTACCTTTTGATTATCCTTTTCATAACCATCCTGTGTACCTGCAATCTGAATAGTCGGATAAAGCTCTTTTAACTTCTCCGCTGCTTTGTCAGCAACACCCGGCTTTCCGCCGTATAAAAAGATTGGCTTTTCTCGTTCAGCCGCTTCCTCACATAGACGGAGCATCATATCTACACCTGTAACACGTGATGTAATTTGACCCTTTTGAATTTTTGAAGCCAAAATAACCCCGATGCCATCTGGAATTTGAAACTCTGCATTATTGAGAAGTGCTTTTAATGCTGGGTCCTCTTTTGCTTTAATAATTTTTTCCGGATTAATGGCCACTATTAGTGATTTTTGCTCTTTTTCTATCTGTTCGAATACGATTGGCAACAAATCATCATAGCTTTCGGTATTCACTTGTATGCCGAGTACGGTTTCTTTCATTTCACTCTTCCTTTCTCAATATTACTTCTATAAATACAGCAGGCAGTACGCTTTATACGCACTGCCGAATTTACTTTATTAGTTCTTCGCATCTCCAAGTAAGTGGAACTGGAAGCCTGCTTTTTCCCATACTTCGCGGTTTAAGCAGTTTTTCGTATCAAATACGATTTTGCTTTTTGCGTTTAACGTTGCAGGATCAAGCTCACGGAATTCTTTATGATCTGTTAGGAACACTAAAATATCCGACTGCTCTAATGCTTCTTGCATGCTTTGTGTTTGTGTCTCATGCTTGTTTTGCTTAATATGCGGGTCATGTGACACAACTGTTAAACCAAGCTTTTGCAATTCATCAATAACAATTGTTGATGGACTTTCACGCATATCATCTACATTCCCTTTAAATGCTAAACCGAAAGCGCCCACTGTTGCACCAGCAATACCATTTTTATTTAAAATAGCTTGTGTCTTTTGCGCTGTAAAGCTTGGCATAGAGTCATTTGTATTACGGGATAAATGAATAATTTGGGCTTGTTCGCCGCCTAGCTCTACTAAGAACCATGGATCTACTGCGATACAGTGCCCACCTACACCTGGCCCTGGGAAATGAACGTTTACACGTGGATGGTAGTTCGCGAATTTAATCGCTTCCCAAATATTAACGTCTAATTTCTCTGCCATTTTCGCTAATTCATTGGCAAACGCAATATTTACATCACGGTATGTGTTCTCCATAACTTTTACTAATTCTGCTGTCGTCGCATCTGTTAAATGGATCTCACCTTTTACAAATGTTTCGTAAAGCTCTTTTGTAAGCTCGGCTGATTTTTGAGAAATCCCGCCAACAATACGGTCGTTGTTAACTAACTCTTCAAAAATACGGCCTGGAATAACGCGCTCTGGAGAATGGGATACATATAGCTCTGTCCCAATTTCAAGACCGGATTTAACTAATTCCGGCAGCATTACATTTTCAACAGTTTTTGGAGGTACTGTTGATTCTAATATTACTAAATCGCCTTTTTTCACGAAAGGTACGATTGAAGCCGTTGCCTGACGAACATATTCTAAATTCGCTGTATTGTCCGGATTAATCGGTGACGGTACCGCGACAATATACACATCTGAAGTTACCGGTGTTGTAGATGCAGTTAAAAAGCCTTCATCTACTGCCTTATTCAGGCGCTCTTGTAAGCCGTTCTCCTCGATATGTAATTGTTTTTCCTGAATACTTTTCACAGCTGCTGGATTCACATCAACACCGTGTACCTTTACGCCGTGATTTGCAAACATTACCGCCGTTGGTAAGCCGATATATCCTAACCCAACGACACAGATTGATTTTGTCATGATCGTTTCTCCCTTTCACTTTCAAAAAAGCTATATCTCATTGTTTGATTATTGTTTAATTTGTTCCGCGCATTTCGCCCGCATTCAATTTTGTACGGTTTTTATAACTCGCTATATATATGTAACGAAATTATTAATCGAATGGTTGCAGTTTAATGCTTAGAAAAATAGTCCTGCCTTACAGTATACAACTTTCTATTCGCTGTGTGAAATAATTTTTATTTTTGGTTGCATTGAATAAGAAGAGAATTTTGATAAGCATTTGTATGTATTTTCTTATAAACTTCCCTTTATATGGGGGTATTATACTTATTAGAGGTGACTGGTGGGAAACGTGGTAGATCAACAATTTTATCGATCACAATTTTATTCGCCGCTTTGGAACCGATATTCGACTCTTTCCAATTGATATTAGTCACTCTGCAACACATAATGTCCACTTCCCCCTTGATATTCGTCAATTGAAAATATTTTAGACACTTTTATGATTTAATCGCCACCCTCATCAGCATATCCACCACCTCCTCGCCGTTACACCCATCCAGTTACTTTGTGTAGTATAAATTTTATCGATCACAATTTTATTCGCCGCTCTTTTCATTTTTATTCGCCACTCTGGAACCGATAATCGACTCTTCCCATCTGATATTAATCACTCTGCAACACATAATATCCACTTCATCCTTGATATTCGTCAATCGAAAATATTTTAGACACTTTTATAATTTAATCGTCACTTACATTAGCATATTCGCCACTCCCTCGCCGTTACACCCATCAAGTGTACTGAAAATTTTATCGATCACAATTTTATTCGCCACTCTTTTCGTTTTAATCGCCACTTTGGAACCGATAATCGACACTTCCCATCTGATATTAGTCACTCTGCAGCTAATAATGTCCACTTCCCCCTTGATATTCGTCAATCGAAAATATTTTAGACACTTTTATAATTTAATCGTCACTTACATCAGCATATTCGCCACTCCCTCGCCGTTACACCCATCAAGTGTACTGAAAATTTTACCGATCACAATTTTATTCGCCGCTCTTTTCGTTTTATTAGCCACTCTGAAACCGATATTCGACTCTCCCCATCTGATATTAGTCACTCAGCAGCTAATAATGTCCACTTCCCCCTTGATATTCGTCAATCGAAAATATTTTAGATAATTTTGCTTTTTAATCGCCACTCCCTACAACTCCTCTCGCACTCCAAAAGAAAAAAACCCCATTAGCTACAATAAGCTAACAGGGTTTAATATTGATGTTGGTCGATCACGATGCGTAGCCTCCAGTTAATTTTGCTTTCTCTGCCATTAGGTCATGGAATAATGCTTTGTTGCGTGATTCTAGGGCATCATCGATTAAGCGTGATAAATTGTTTTCTTCCAGGTTACGTACAATATTTTCTACATCTTCATTAAATTGATATTGTTTTTCGCTTTCCGCGGGTCTTACTTGATTAGAAACTTCCTCGATAAGAGGCATTAAATATTCATGTACATTTGATACGAGTAAAAGCTGATATAGTGGAAGGCGTACAAATCGATTGCCGCGTTGGAAAACAAAGACTTCCGATAAATTTTCTACTTGCATTGAATTTAAATCAATAATCATTTCTTTGCCCTCAATCGGAATGAAGTGGAAAATTTCATCTTCTTTTGTGATTGAAAAATATTGATAAGCAAAGACTAAACGCAATTTCGTGCCCGTCATTTTTGTATAAAATGGTTTCATAAATTGAACTTGAATCATGGGAATTCCTCCTTTATTATAATATTCACGCAATTTATTCGAGTCCTAAGACCTAATTTCAATTATCATATGGATTGTTTCACCGAAAAGTTCCTGTTGCTTTCCTCATTTCTTATAGTTTCCCCATACTTTCTTTTTTTCAAACTTCCTAAACCTACCATTTATTAAAAAAATTCCGTTCTATTCAAATTACCGCTTTGTAGCAATTCGTATTATAATGGAAGGAACGACTTTTTTAACTTCTTAAAGCAAAATCCTTTCTAGGCATAACGCTCCTGCCCAGAAAGTGGCAAGATGGCTGTGATTTTTAGTCTTATTTTAATGGAAGTTAAAGCCTCCAACATTCGAAGTTAGGATTTTTTGTGCTAGCGTACAGCCAAATCCGGTCAAATAACACCGAGGCGTAATTGATAATTAGGAGGGGAAACCCGTTTTGAGTTTAACGTTTTCTGAAATTGCTCATGCTCATAAAGATTTTATTCAACATACACTACAAACTTTTGAAGATCAGCTTCACCCTTCAGCCGATGAAGATGCAGAATTGGTGACTCGCGCTATGTTTTCCATACGCAATCAGGCAATCAAGCCGCCCCATTATTCTACATTTACTCAAATCCTCGTATGCCAAATACAGGATGTGAATACTGCTGAAGTGACAATTAATTTCCCCCATAAGGAAATTAGCTGTAGTTGCCCTAAAAAGGAGCTGTGCAGGCATCAGCTCGCAACTATTTTAAAGCTATCGCAATACTTTATTTCCTTACAGCAATGGCTTACCAATTGGCGTTCTAAAAAATCAATTCCTTTGCATTCACTGGCAGCAACACGAAGCCCGGAAAACTGGCAAAGGATGGCCGACGAAATACTGAATTATGCGGTAAAAGGTCCCCAGCCGATTGAGCCGTATGCAATGTCTGCACTAAGCGAAAGTATTCGTTCTAAAATTCAGCGTCATCGTCCGTATGAGCAGGAATGGCAAGAGCTATACCAATTGTTTATGGACGTTGCCATTTTGAAGCATTTTCTTTTGCATGCGGTTAAAACAAAAACAGATATGGAACATCATTATTTTCAATTCTTTTTGGAAAATACATTAAGCCGCATTCAACGTTCGATTGATGTATTAAGTAAAACGACACGCTTATTTGCTACAGAACCGTTTTATGATGCCTTGCAACAAAGTGTACGAGACATTCTCTTTATTGAAAAGGGAGCAAAATCATTCCGCCTGGCACTGTATTTGCAATTTTGGACGAAACTCTTTGATGAAAAGAAACGCATTACAAACGAATTAACACTTTTGGAACAAAGCTCTGATATCGAAACGGATTTGGATTTAGATGTAGTATTGGCGATTTTCTATATTTTATTAGGTTCTACATCACCTTTGGAGCGTGTAACGGAAATATTGGATGAAGATAATGTAGAAAGCTTTATAGAAGTCGCACAATACGCTCTTCATAAAGGACATGTCGATGAAGCAGCGATTATATTGAAAAAGGCGCTTCCTTTATTACAGACGTTTGTACAGGACAATTTGCTCCCAATTCGTCGTCAGAAATTTACACGTAAGCTAGATAAATTATATGGGCAAATTTCGTTAACTGAAGAAGAAGAGCTGGCATTATACGCTTCTTTTGGACGATATGGCATTGAGTCGTTTTCCAATTATTTATTGCGCCACAATCGCTTGGATGAATGGGTCGCTCTGCATCAGCTTTATAAGTCCTCCATTCCTTATTTGGAGCAATGTGGCTTAAAGGATGTTGTTACGCAATCTCCCGAAACTGCGCTTCCTCTTTATCATTACTATGCGATGGAGGAAATTCAGCAAAAGTCACGTCAAAACTATAAACAAGCCGTACGAATTTGGCGTGCCATGAAAAACGCTTCCAAAAAAGCCGGAAAGCTCGACTATTTCACATCATATATCGAGGCCGTACAGCAACAATTCAAGCGTTTGCGTGCGCTACAAGAAGAAATGAACAAAAGCAACTTACTCGGATAAGTTATGTATTTTGCTAATAGGAGGTGACATTGCGTTTTTAGCGCAAATACTATGCATTATTTATTTAATACAAAGCTACCCTTTTTAAAAGTATTTCGCATTAAGCTTACGGAGTTACGTCCTGGTTACTTCCGCGCTACTGCGTACAATAAAAATGACTTAATTTTACCGACAGCCAACTGGATTCCGTCGCTATTTTTTAAGTTTGAACAAAATTTCTATGGATTAAGCACTTCGTTGGAAGAACGTGATTTAATCCTATCAGCAGCTCAATTGCTCGATGTTCTATCACCTGCTAACCGTCATCCATTTTTGGACTTTGCTGCTTATGACGAAGAAACCGCTGAGTACTTTAAGACATTGCAAACGACTTTACCACTATGGAACGCTCCAACACTTTGGCAACAGGCAACAGTGACAGCAGATGATTTTGCTTTTCCAAATGACCTATTACAATATGCGGTTGAACAAAAATTGATGGACGCAGGGTTAACTAAGGAAGATACATTGGCACTCATTCCTTTTTTCCAAAATGGTGGTTGGCCGATGCAAACTTCACATGTTTTTGACGGTGTTAAAATGGCACTACGCTTAAGCGAACCAGAAGAAAATGAAGAAAACTGGGTTTTAGAAACCGTCCTTATTAGCCCCAGTTCCGTTAAACATTGGACACCTGCTTCGTCAAAACGCAAACTTCTAATTGAAGAGGCATTGCCGAAAAAATGGAGTACGATTGCAAATAACATTGAAGAGATACAAAAGCAAATAATTGATTTAATTCAATTAAATGCGGAAAGTACGCACTTTATTCATACCCAATTCAATGATCTTGAAGTTCGTGATTTTCTGCGTCAAGAACTAGCCAAATTACAAGCATTAGGTTTTGAAGTAATTTTACCTGCATGGCTTAAAGAATTAAGGCAATCTAAAATGCGCGTACGAGTAAGTGCAAATAACCAATCCGCTCGAAGTGTGGCAGGTCTTGACGATATATTAACATTCAAATGGCAGTTTTCAATGAATGGCGAAGAAATTTCAGCTGAGGCTTTCCAAAAACTTGTGGACGAAAAACGGGAATTTGTTCGTGTCGGTACAGAATGGTTCCGAATCGATGCAGAATGGCTCAATGAAATGCGTGAACTGATGGAACAGGCGAAAGAAGAAAATTGGACAGTACGCGATTTACTGTTCCGTGAACTCCCTGAAACGCTGACTGCGCCTTTGGAAGATGAAGGAGATTCAGATGCCGAGCGTGATGACCCATTATTCGCATTTGAGATGCAGCAATCTCTTCAATCCTATATTGACCAGCTGCAAAATAAAAAAGGATTACCAAAAATCAAAGTACCAGCTAAGCTTCATGCTGAGTTACGTCCATACCAGCAGGAAGGTTTTGAATGGCTCGTCTTTATGCGTGACCAGAAATTTGGTGCCTGTTTAGCTGATGATATGGGGCTTGGTAAAACTGTACAGCTTATTACGTATATGCTGCATACAGTATCCGTGCTCCAAATTGATAAACCGACATTAATTGTATGCCCTACATCCGTTGTCGGAAACTGGCAAAAAGAGCTAACACGTTTCGCTCCTGATTTAGAAGTCTATACACATTATGGACCCCGTCGTCTAAAAGGCGATGATTTAACAAGCTATGTAGCGACACAACGTCCTCATGTCATTCTTTCGACATATGGAACGGTTACTCAGGATGCGGATGATTTACAGCAAATTGATTGGTCGACAATCGCTTTGGATGAGGCACAAAATATTAAAAATATGCAAACATTACAATCCCGTGCAATCCGTAAATTAAAGGGCGAACATCATATTGCGTTAACTGGAACACCTGTTGAAAACCGACTTTCCGAGCTTTGGGCCATTTTTGATTTTATTCATAAAGGGTATTTAGGTAGCTTTACGAAGTTTGCTGATAATTTTATTACACCAATTGAACGGGATGAATCAGAAACACATAAGCGCGTTTTACGTATGAAGATCCGACCATTTTTACTGCGTCGTTCAAAGAGAGATCCCGAGCTTCAGCTAAACTTACCGGAAAAGCAAGAATCGCTTGAATTTTGTGCTCTTACACCTGAGCAAGCTGCACATTATGAAGGATATATTCAAGATACACTGGCATCACTTGAACAACTTACTGGTTTTGAGAAAAAAGGGCGTATTTTAAAAATGCTCAATAAATTAAAACAGCTATGTAATCACCCTGCGCTATTCTTAAAAGAGCCATTTGATAGTGCCAATAGTATGGTTAATCGTTCAGTAAAGCTAAAGCGTATTATTGAAATGACAAAGGAAATTATTGATAATGGTGAACAATGTTTAATTTTCACTCAATACATCGGAATGGGTAATTTAATCCAGCATTGTTTAACAGAGCTTTATGATGTGGATGTCCCGTTCCTGACCGGGAGCATGCCAAAACAACAGCGCGACAATTTAGTCGAACAGTTTCAGGCAGGTGAATTCCCTGTATTTTTACTTTCGCTTAAAGCGGGCGGTACCGGGCTCAACTTAACTGCAGCTACACATGTACTCCATGCTGATCGATGGTGGAATCCAGCAGTTGAAAACCAGGCAACAGACCGGGCTTATCGAATCGGGCAAACACAGTTTGTACAGGTGCATAAGTTTGTTACGATTGGGACAATTGAAGAGAAAATCGATAAAATGATTGCAATGAAATCTACACTGTCCGAAGAATTAATACAATCGAGTAAATGGCTGACAGAGCTTGATGATTCAGAATTAATGGATTTACTCGTTCTCGATACTGGCAATTTAAAATAATAAAAAGAGTCTACTTTTACGCCATGAAGTAGACTCTTTTTCATGCTTACTTCACTACTTATATTCAGTTGTTATAGGATTGTGAGAAAGAATGTACTACTGTGCGGTCAAACAGTAGATTAAAGCTGTTCACCTCCGCTATAGGAATTTACTTTTAGGAGAGTACACAATAATTTAAAGTGTTTTTACGAGTTTGCTGTCATGTTCAGGTAGTACGAAATCTGCTGAAATAGAGGGCTGTGATGCAAGTATTTCTGCTTCACCAGGGGTTTTTAATGCATAAAATTGGACTTCCTCCGCATTCACTTCCATCGTATACACCTTTTGGTTATCACGATTTGTATAAGTTCTTGACTGTATACGTCCTTTAATACCGATGAGCGAGCCCTTTCCACAATACTTCGTGATTACTTCGGCTATTTTCCCCCATGCAATACATTGTACGAAATCCGCATCCACCTTCCCTTCACTATTTTTGTATGGGCGGTTGACGGCGACGGCGAAACTTGTTTGCACACGCCCTTCCGATAATTGTCTGAGTACAGCATCTTTCGTCGTTCGTCCAACAAGTCCAACATGATTCATTCTTTGACCTCCCTTCTTTCGGAACTAGCTTTATCATAGCTGATATGATTCTTTTTTGGCAAAACGGCAAAATGACAATTTCAAGCGATATGAGCTTCGAAAAATTTTATTTAGCCTACTTGGTTACAGACTGATTTTTAGGTAAATGCTAATAAACAGTAGCTTGAAAGCATTAATTTAAGTATGCTGATTCTTACAGTTTCGCATTTTTTATATGTTATACTTTTACAAAAGACAATTGAGGGGGGATTTAATAATTGAAGACATTTAAAATGCTTGGTTTCGATTTATTACTTTCGAATGAAATTAAAAAGATCCCTTTAATTGATGGGATTATTATAAATCAGGAAAACAGCCATCAAATGTGGATTTTAGAGCTTTTTACAGAAGATACATACTATGATTTTTTCCAAAACTATATCACATCCGGCGAAGCTATTGATGCACGTGCAATTATCTCTCTTCCTGACAATGAACCCGCACCATTCGCTGTTGTCGTGCACTCCATTACAAAATTGGACGATAAAATTTCAGTACTTATAAAAGGTCGCTTAAAGGCACAACGTAAAAAATACGCGGAGCTATTATTAGGAAAGCTGCTTGAGGATGGTTTACGTAACGATGAACTTCTTGAGGCATTTGAACAAGGGATGCGTAATCGTCCTTCATTAAAAGATAAAAAATGAAAGTACAGTAATTGATACTGTGCTTTTTTTGTAGAATTGAATATTTAATATGAGCAGATATGGTGTAAAAAGCAATTTACTTTAGCAAACGATTTGAAATTGAAATTTTGGTGTAATTTGTAAATGAATTTCACACATCGTATATTTATGGTGGAGGTGAAATCAGTGCAAAAATCAAGGCATTACCTTTATACAGAAACCTTAATAAAACGAATTTTACCAGATGACTATGAGGTGAGTTCAATTCAGCAGGAGTTTTATCGGTTGGAGGCGGGATTATCGGGTGAAGTGAAGCTAAAGCAAGCTCTTTCTGACTATTTTTTTAAAACGGAATATCACATTATTTATAATTTCGAATGTATAAATGAAAATGGCTTCTCGCACCAAATTGATGCGATTTTAATTACTCCATTCTTTGTTTTGATATTTGAAGTAAAGCAACTATCCGGCGCATTATTCTACAAACCTGGACAGCATGAATTTTTCCGCATCCATAACGACAAGCGTGAAAATTTCCGGAATCCGCTTGATCAAGTATACCGCCACCAACTATTTTTGGAACAATGTTTGCGGAAATGGCAAATCAATATTCCTGTTTATTTTGCTGTCGTCATTGCAAATTTCCAGGCAACCTTGGATGCATCATTGGACAAATTCCCTATTTTTCATATTAGCGGTGTTCCTAGTTTTATCGAAAATCTATACTGCACTACATCTAAAACAAATGCTAATATTGATGTTATTTTTGCAAAGCTTAATCAACTTTATAACCCTCTTCCTCCACGCCGTTTCATAAGCCCGAATCGACTTCGTAAAGGTGTCCTCTGTAAACAGTGTAATTTTGAAAATACTATGTATTATCATTATGGTTTATTTATTTGTAATTTCTGTAATTTGAAAAGCCGTTCTGCCCTTTTCGAAACATTCTATCACTACCGTACTTTAATTAGCGAAAAAATTACTAATCAACAGTTCCGCGAGTTTTTTGGAATTCAAAGTATCCAAGCTGCTTCAAAGCTTTTAGTACGACTCGGCCTCGAGCGCCATGGTACGAAAAAAGGTACTTATTATATTATTCCCGAAGACATTTTACAATGGGAAGAAAGAAGACCGCGAAAAGCACGCATTAAGTAACTTTAGCGGATGAAGATTATAATAAAAAAATGGCATATTTTCTATTTGACGATTATCATCGCTGAAGTGGCGAATATCCGATGCTAGGTGACGAATACCTCAGTCCAATTGACGATTATCGATTCATAAGTGACGATTATCTTGATCAAAGTGACGATTTTTTTCTATTTGACGATTACTGAGGCTGAAGTGGCGAATATCTGATGCTATGTGACGAATACCTCAGTACATTTGACGATTATCAATTCATGAGTGACGATTATCTTGATCAAAGTGCTGATTTTTTCTATTTGACGATCACTGAGGCTGAAGTGGCGAATACCTCAGTACATTTGACGATTATCGATTCAGAAGTGACGAATAACTTGATCAAAGTGACGATTTTTTTCTATTTGACGATTATCATCGCTGAAATGGCGAATATCCGATGCTGAGTGACGAATACCTCAGTTCATTTGACGATTATCTTGATCAAAGTGACGATTTTTTTCTATTTGACGATTACTGAAGCTGAAGTGACGAATATCCGATGCTAGGTGACGAATACCTCAGTACATTTGATGATTATCAATTCATAAGTGACGAATAACTTGATCAAAGTGGCGGTATTTTTTCTATTTGACGATTATCATCGCTGAAGTGGCGAATATATAATGCTAAGTGACGATTATGACAGAAGACTTGACGATTATCGATTCAAAAGTGACGAATAACTTGATCAAATTGACGAACAACCCCAAAAAGCTCACTCGGAACCAAAAAAACCAGCGTCCTAATTGAACGCTGGTTTCCTTTTATTAACGGTTGTCTATCTTGTCTTTATCATCGCGGTCTTTTTTATCCTCAATGATATCTTCTTGGTTAACGGATGGTGCACCTGGTGCAGTTACGCCGTTATCACCATTTGGACCGCTTGAGCCATTCGGTACATTGGTATTGTTGTCCATTGTACTTTCATTTGTTTGCCCGTTTTGGCCATTTGCATTTGGATCAACCGTGTCAACCGTATCATCAATGACGTCACGTGTATCATCCATTACATCATTGACACCATTTTTAACATCCCCCGCAGGAGTATTGCCGTTTTGAGCGTTGTCGTCGTTGTTACATGCCGCTAAAAATAACGCCGAACCAAGTGAAAGTGCTAACAAAAATGATTTTCGCATAAAAAAATCCCTCCTCTCCGTATGCATTCATTGCTCAATCACATCATGTCCTCATGTGATCGTACATAGATTGCCCGGGAAAAGAAGGATCTATCCTACAAAAAAAGTGTGGTTATTTTAATTTATCTTTTAAAAGCTGTTCAACATAAGCGGCTTCTGCTTTGCAGTCAAATTTGAAATTTGTTCCTAATTTTTTCTGCAATTGAGCAATGTCTTTCTTTTGCTTTTCTGTTGGCTCTTCATTTAAAATTTTTGCAATGACCTCATCCATTTTCTTTGCAATTTCTTCATGGAATTCTGTGCTAAGCAAAATGTCTGCCGGTATTTTATCAATCCAAGCTGCATTTTCCTTAAAATAATTTTGCCAGCTTGCCATGAAGTCTTCCATTGAAAACTTTTCTTCATCCCAGCCAATGCTTGCTAAATAAGCTTCAAACGACGTCGATATTGATCGTGTAATGCTAATTTTTACGCCTGAAGACAGTTGTTTATACATCTATTTTAAAACCTCCTACGTTTAAAGCCGAACTTCGCTCATTATATATGAGTGTTTGAAACTTCCATAAAAAGGGGTAACTTACAATAATCTCACTCTTTGTAATATTTGGTAACTTTTTGTGAAAAGATGTCGGATAATATCTTTAACCTTTATATTTTATAATCTTTATGTTATAAATGCAAATCGCTTACTTTGGCTGTTCTGGTCCAATAGCAAACAGAATTTCACATTCACATACGAGCTCGCCGTCAACCGTTGCAGTTCCTCGGCCTTTACCCATTTGTCCACGCAATTTTATAAATTCGACTTCCAACTTTAATTGATCGCCCGGTACAACTTGGCGTTTAAAGCGACAATTATCTATACCTGTTAGGAAAACAAGTCTCCCTTTATATTGTGGTGCATTTAATAGAGCAACACCGCCAACTTGAGCCAATGCCTCGACAATTAAAACACCTGGCATAACCGGATAGCCCGGAAAATGACCATTAAAAAATTCTTCATTTATCGAAACGTTTTTTAAACCTAGTGCACGCTTTCCTTCTTCTATTTCCAGAATGCGATCTACTAATAAAAACGGATAGCGGTGTGGTAATATATTTTGAATTTGTTCTGAGTTTAACAAAATAATCCCCCTCATTACTCTATAATATTATGTATATAAATGTTCCCAAATATGTATGGCTCATTAAAACAACGAAAGGATGGAAGAAAAGCGCATATTCCCTGCTGCTTTTGTTCCGCATATACTTTTTCGTTGCAAAGGGATTGCTCGGTAATGATCTTCCCGACAATCCCTACTCTTTCCCATTTATAATATTGAGAAGATGCTGCCATGTATCGCCTTTTAAAACATCTGATGTCGCGCCATCCCCTATAATACTATAGCCAACAATTAGCCCTGCAATTGTTGCGATGCCAAAGACAAGGATGACAACTATTATACGCAGCCAAATGGGAATTAGACGAAGTCGGACCCAGCGAGTAGGCTGATCCGTATTGGGCTCAGAAACTTCTTTTAAGCTACGTCTCGTCTTTTTTGCTGGAGACGCTTGTTGTACAACTCGTCTATCTAACTCTTTTGTCATAAATTTTCTCCCCTAGAAATACTGCTTAGCGAATGCCGTTAATTAGTCCAAGCATTTGGTCTGCAATAGTTACTGCACGTGTATTAAATTGATATGAGCGTTGTGCCTGAATCAGATTGGTCATTTCTTGCGATAAATCTACATTCGACATTTCAAGCGCACCTTTTTGAATACCTACTTGACGATTCGCTCCCTGTAAATCCGTTAGCACTTGTGCTTGTGTAAATCCAAGCTCGCCCAGGTTTTCCGGTAACCCAATATATGTCCCACCCTGTAATTTTTCCATTACTTGTGGTTTTTGCAATGATGAAATACCTAGTTGAAACGTTAAGGTTGTACCATTTTCATAGTTCGCAACTAAAGTACCATCAGGATCCATCGTGAATTGTGTCACATCATCTGGGAAAGTTATCGGTTGACCGTTTGCATCTGCTACTTGGTATCCGTCACTGTTCACAAGTGTCACAATTCCAGCTTCTGTAGGAGATACGTAAAAGCTACCATTACGTGTGTATGCAGTACGCACTTCACCTGCATCATTTTGCATCAATACATTAAAGTATTGATTTTTCGTTGTTAAAGCAAAATCCAAATCACGTTCTGTTAATTGGATTGAACCCTGTGCCTGGTTTGATTGAATTTGACCAATTTGTGCCCCAACACCATAACGAATGCCTACTGGCGTATCCCTTACAGTACGGTCATATTCATCGTTTTTAAACTGTTGATAAAGCATTTCAGAAAAATTTGCCTGCTGCGCTTTATAACCATGCGTATTACTATTTGCAATATTTGAACTGATTGTATCTAGTTGCTGTTGAACTTGTGACAATGTGTTTGTCGCAGTCATCATTGTACGTAACATTTTCTAGTACCTCCCTAATTATACGAAACTTCGACGGTTAAAGAAAATCATTTGCCATTTCCTTATTTAGTTAACGCGCCCAATTTCGTTTACGGCTTTCTCCATGCTCTTATCATATGCCTGCAGCACTTTTTGATTTGCTTCAAATGCGCGATATGCGGTTAAAAGGTCTGTCATTGCTTTTGATGCATCGACATTTGAACCTTCTAAATACTGTTGTTGCATTGAAAACTGAACATTTGCCTGGCCGTATGCTGAAGGTAAATCGACACCATCCAATGTCGTAAATAAACCATTTTCTTGTTTCATAAGTACATCTGGATTTTCAGAAAATGCGACACCTAATGTGCCAACCTGTACATCATTTTCGTCAAAAATTGCACCATCTGCACTAATACGAATATTGTCGTTTGAAAATTGCAGACGCTCGCCATTCGAATCTAATACAAATAGTCCTTGAGGATTTACTAGATTCCCTTGTCCGTCCATCGTAAAGTTCCCGTTACGTGTATAGCTTTCTACACCATTTTCATTTTCCAGACGGAAAAATATTTGAGCAGAATTGCCTGAAGCCTCGTCAATTGGTAACGAACTATTTATTAATGCTACATCTGTCGTTAGGCCTGTAGAGTAAATTTGGCCTTGCGCTTGATTAGGCATTGTTTCTTGTAAATATACGCCAGCATTTAACGCGCCCACTGGATTTAGCTTTTTTAATGCAAAGCCCTTTTCGGTAGGGATTGTTGTCGAATTTACTGCAGACATTAACATATCCGGAAAAGAACGAATTGTCGTTTGGTCTGATTTGAAGCCAGGTGTATTAGCATTGGCCATATTATTTGTCAGAATTTCTGTTTTACGTTGTTGTGCAACCATTCCTGTAGCTACTGTATAAAAACCTTTAAACACCCTTTTCACCTCTAATTATGTTTGTATTTATAATTTATCGGTAAAATTTAAAGAATTATTAGTAATTTAACTTATTTATTTACCGCACGATCAATATTGTCTAGCATAATTCCAGTTCCAATTGCGACACAATCCATTGGGTTTTCCGCAACAAATACAGGTACTTTCAGCTCTTCAATTAACAGCTGGTCAATCCCGTGCAATAATGCACCACCGCCTGTTAAAATAACACCTCGATCGATAATATCTGCCGATAATTCCGGTGGCGTTTTTTCCAGTACATCTTTCGCTGCCTGAACAATCATCCCAATCGATTCTCGCAATGCTTGCTCAATCTCTTCTGAATTGATCTCGATTACTCTTGGTAAGCCAGTAACCATATCTCGACCGCGAATTTCCATTGTGTCTTTTCGTCCACCAGGGAAAACTGTACCGATTGTTGTTTTAATATTTTCTGCTGTGCGTTCACCGATTAACAGCTTGTATTCTTTCTTTATGTATTGCAAAATATCATTATCGAATACATCCCCTGCGACTTTTATAGATTCGCTTGTTACAATATCCCCCATAGATAGCACCGCAACATCCGTTGTACCTCCACCGATATCAACGACCATATTGCCACTAGGCTGGAAAATATCCATTCCTGCTCCGATTGCTGCAACTTTAGGTTCTTCTTCCAAGTATACTTTTTTGCCGCCTGATTTTTCTGCAGCCTCACGAATAGCTTTTTGCTCAACGGAAGTAATATTAGTTGGACAGCATATTAAAATACGTGGCTTTGACATAAAACCTTTTAAGTCCAATTTATTAATAAAATGCTTTAGCATTGCTTCTGTTACATCAAAATCAGCAATTACTCCATCTTTTAATGGACGAATTGCAACGATGTTTCCAGGTGTACGTCCTACCATTTGACGTGCTTCTTCACCGACTGCCAGTACTTTATTTGTCTTTTTATCAATCGCTACTACAGATGGCTCATTTAAAACAATCCCTTTACCTTTTAGGTGAATGAGTACATTTGCAGTACCTAAATCTATCCCAATATCTTTAGAAAACATGTTTTGTAATTCTCCTTCCGACCTTTTCAACATGCATACGAATCTTTATATCTGTATCTTAGTTATTTTATCATATACAATACTTAATTACATCAATATTATGGGAAGGTTTTTCCTTTATAATGGATTTTAATGGAATAATTCTGGAGTTATAATCACTTAAAAAAGCATTTAGTTGCTATAAAAACAGCCTAAATGCTTTTTTCTTGTTGCTTTGATATCCATTTTTTACGTGTTGCTTCACCACCGCGTAAATGGCGAATTGATTTGTTGTAGGATAATACCTGTTGTACTTGTAGCGCAAGTGGTTCATTCACTTGTTTTAGGCGCTCTGTCAAATCTTTGTGTACAGTACTTTTAGAAAATCCCGTCATTTTCGCGAGTGCACGCACGGTTACCCCTGTCTCTACCAACAGTTCACCCAATCGAACGCAGCGTTGCCGAATATGTTCGTGCACGTCCTCTCCCTCTCTATCTCAATTCTAAAGAGCCTTGCTTTCTTAATATTTCACCTTATGTGAGTTGGCTCTTATTTATTCGAGTTAGAATGAAGGAATCGATGAGATCTTGCTAAAAACATTTCCGTATCTATCCATTTTGTCAGGAAATCAAAAGGATAAATATTTGTTCGGGTTCACTAATACCCCATTTTCAACAACTTCGAAATGTAAATGGATACCTGCTGTAGGATTCCATTCATTTTCTTGGGAAGTAGCGATTGGCTCTCCTTGAGAAACTTTATCTCCTTGTTTTACAAGAATATCTGCCACTGAGTTATAGCGCGTTTGCATACCGTTTGGATGCGTTAGGGTAATCATATTGCCCGTAAATGAATCCATCTTAACCTCAGTCACTTCACCGCTCATTGCAGCTACTACTTCAAAAGGCTCGCTATTAATCGCAATTGATACCCCAGTTGATGTTGTAAACACTTGATTAAATACTAGTAATGCATTTTCTCGTGTTGCTTCATCTTTTGTCACATCATAAAAATCTTGTAAAATTGTTACTTCACTTAAGTATTGTTCTTTAAATGGATACTTTAATGTTTCCTGAGCTGTAGAAGTTGGAATAATTGTTTCTTCCACTGGTGCAGTTACTTCAGTTAATAATTCTTTTTCTTCCTGACTTTCGTATAAAGCGGTAAAACTAAAAATTACAGCCACAATCATTAATGCCATACTACTGTACGCTACCGGCCAAAACCACTTTTTTTGTGTAAATGGTTTCTGAGAAGGCTTTTGTTTAACTTCTCTCATGTTCATCACCTCAAGTGAAAGTGTAGACAGGAGTTTCAAAAGTTAAACATTATTTTTTACAATAATTTATCAATTTTAAGGTAGTATTTGGATAATAATGCGCAAGTATTTGTTCAGCTGCTGTTCCACTATGTGCCATCGCATTGGCCCCATACTGGCTCATACCTACCCCATGCCCGTACCCATAGGTCGTAATTGAAATACCGGTAGCTGTAGCTGACCATGTAAAACTGCTGGATTTTAAATTTAAAAGTGTTCTGATTTCTCGTCCTGACCAGATTTTTTTCCCAATTTTTATCTGCTCTATACGTTTAGAATCATTGAGCTGAATTTTAGCGTTTTGTAATTCGGATTTCGTGAATTTCTGTTGAAGCATTTTATTTAGTTGCTCAAATGTGTAGTGCGTTTCTTCAGGGTCGACTTTTTCAGGTGAAGTGGTAGTTTTTAAGTATGGAATGGAATTACCGCTATAATTTTTGGCGGATTCTGTTTGTTGATAGGACGCAGCATGAAACATTGCGGTAATTAGTTCATCATTGTAGGTGAGGATTTGATTGGCTGTTTGCTGAACGGCTTCTGTTAGTTTTTGTTCATATTCTGCAAAGGTAGTTTGCCATTTTTGTTCACGTAAATTTTGATCATTGTATACTTGGTGTGCGGTCGTTGTAAGAATTGGTTTTGCTCCATAGTCTGTCTGCTTCAATACGTATGTGCGTGCAGCAATAGCCTGAGCTTTCAAAGCTTCTAAATGGAAGCTTGCCGGCATCTCTCCTGCAAGTACACCGATTAAATAGTCTTCAATTGGTATTGTTTCATTGTTTGCAGTTATAAGTAATGGACATGACGCTGTTTCTGTTATTGGATCAGCTGAAGTAATATTTGGTTTTTTAGTCTTAAAAGTAAGAGGGATTAAAAATAACAAAACACAAATGATAAAATAAATTATAATTTTTTTCATGAGACAGTATATGAGAAGGTTGGAGGATTATGAGTTGGATTATTTAAGAGAAAATGTGGTATGAACATTCTACTTTATATTGTCATTATCTGTTTTTCGGGACATATATTTTACTGAATAGGAATTTTCGTTGATTCCTATATAAACTCTCTATTATTTATAAAATCTCCCGAAAATTAAAAAGCATTCCGAAAACTTTACTAGTCCTCGAAATGCCTTAAACTATTTATTTTTATACTGATACGATTGTTTCCTGTAAGATTTCTTCTTCTGTATCAATACGCTCAATATGGGCACCTAGAGAAGCCAATTTTTTGTGGAAATCAACATACCCTCGGTCTAAATGGTGTAATTTTGTTACTCGTGTTATACCTTCCGACACTAACCCAGTTAATATAAGTGCTGCTGCTGCGCGTAAATCTGTAGCTGAAACTTCAGCTCCCTGAAGATTTTTTCCACCTTCAATAAATACAGAGCGTCCTTCGATCTTTGCATCTGCATTCATTCGACGGAATTCTTCAACATGCATGAAACGGTTTTCAAAAACTGTCTCCGTAATGATGCTTGTTCCGTTCGCTGTTAACATTAAGGCCATCATTTGTGATTGCATATCGGTAGGGAATCCTGGATGTGGCATAGTTTTGATATCCACCGCTTTTAAGGGGTCATTTGAACGTACGCGTACGCCTTCATCTTCCTCAATAACTTCAACGCCCATTTCGCGCATTTTCGCGATTAATGCCGTCATATGCTCAGGTACTGCATTTTCGATAAGTACATCACCACGTGTAATTGCTGCTGCTACCATAAATGTTCCTGCTTCAATACGATCTGGAATAATGTAATGCTCGCAACCTTTTAGTTCCTTAACACCCTCGATGCGTATAGTATCTGTACCGGCACCGATAACACGACCACCCATTGCGTTAATAAAGTTTGCTAAGTCTACTATCTCAGGTTCTTTTGCAGCATTTTCAATAATCGTTGTACCTTTTGCAAGTGCTGCTGCAGTCATGATATTTTCTGTAGCGCCAACACTTGGGAAGTCTAAATAGATTTCTGCGCCTTTTAATTCATCTTTCACCTTTGCTTCCACATAACCATGTCCAAAGGAGATTTCAGCACCCATTGCCTCAAAGCCTTTTAAATGAAGTTCAATAGGACGAGAGCCAATAGCACATCCGCCAGGTAATGCAACACGTGCATAGCCGTTACGTGCTAATAGTGACCCCATCACTAAAATCGATGCTCGCATTTTACTAACAAACTCAAATTGTGCTTCACTTGATAGTTTCATAGAGGCATCTATAATCATTTCATTATTCTCAGCATTAAACTCTACAATCGCATTTAAACTTTTTAATACTTCACCAATCGTTCTAACATCTGCTAGGTTTGGTACGTCTTTAATCATATTTTTATTTTTAGAAGCTAATAGAGAAGCAGCTAAAATTGGCAATACGGCATTTTTTGCACCTTCAACACGTACTGTACCTTTTAGAGTCTGACCCCCAGTAACAATAATTCTCTCCACAATTCGTCCCTCCGAATTCAATTCTCATATAATAAATGGATAAGTTCAATTTAACAATAATTATTTTAAACTTCATTTGACTTCAATTTTACACACAAAAATCATACTACATTTATTGGTACTGTATTTCAAGCACCCAAATTACTATTTTAAGCTAATTTTTCTGAAAAGGCTATTAAATTATAATACGCAGCGCAACTATTTAATGTGAATAGACAAATTTCCACAAATAAGTACCACCATCTACTAACTACCCAAAACCTGTATATTCGCAAACGTCTATATTTCCTAGGAAATTTTATTTCTTGGAGTGAAAAACAAACAATTATTGCTCCCTACAAGAAATAAAATGGTCACATCCCCTTTAACCGAATATATAAGGGATGGTTTGAGACCAATCCAAAAAATTTAAAAAGAAGTCTGCTACAGCTGAGCCGATTGCAATACTCACAAATATATAGAAGAGCTGGATCTGAAACGTTTTCCCTTTTTTAAATAATTGTTCAATACGTAAGCCCTGTAATGCATAAAGAGCCATTCCTATAAATATAATATATGCTAAAACATTAATGATTGCCTGTTGACCAGCTTCAACAAATAAATCCATTTTTCTCCACTCCTTTTATACAACGAAAATATGTTTTGTGCAATATTATGACGAATCCTACTTTCAACTTTTTTTATTACTCGAAAATATGTTACACCCAAAAAAAGCGGGCAGAGAGACCTCTGCCCGCGTGTCATCAAATTTAGATGTTACCCTCATGAACGTTGATACGATTCATCGCACGATTTAAAGCTAGTTCCGCACGTTTGAAATCGATGTCATCTTGTTTCTTTTGAAGGCGACCTTCAGCACGCGCTAAAGCTTCTTTAGCACGTGCAATATCGATTGAAGCAGCAACTTCAGCAGAAGGAGCCAAAATCGAAATTTTATCAGGACGAACTTCAATGAAACCACCGCTAATCGCTGCAACTTCTGTCGTGCCATCTGCTTTTTTAAGCTTCACTGCACTAATAGCAAGTGGAGCAACCATAGGAATATGGCCAGCTAAGACACCGATTTCACCTGAAGTCGTTTTAGCGATTACCATCGTAACCTCTGAATCGTATACTGAGCCGTCGGGAGTGACAATATTGACTGTAACTGTCTTCATATTTTTTCCTCCTCGTCAGCTAATTAAACTTGTACGCCCATTTCTTTAGCTTTCGCTACTACTTCATCAATTGAACCAACTAAACGGAAAGCATCTTCTGGTAAGTGATCCCATTTGCCATCAAGGATTTCCTTGAATGAACGAACAGTTTCTTTAACAGGTACATAAGAACCTTTTTGACCAGTGAATTGCTCCGCTACGTGGAAGTTTTGAGATAAGAAGAACTGGATACGACGAGCACGTTCTACAGTTTGTTTATCTTCATCAGATAACTCATCCATACCTAAGATAGCAATGATATCTTGTAACTCACGGTAACGTTGGATTGTACGTTGAACACCAGTTGCGATTGCATAGTGTTCTGGTCCAACGATTTCCGGTGATAATGCACGAGAAGTCGAAGCTAGTGGGTCTACCGCTGGATAGATACCCATCTCAGATAATTTACGCTCAAGGTTAGTTGTTGCATCTAAGTGGGCGAATGTTGTAGCCGGAGCCGGGTCAGTATAGTCATCGGCTGGTACGTAAATCGCTTGGATAGAAGTTACAGAACCTTTTGTAGTAGATGTGATACGCTCTTGTAATTTACCCATTTCTGTAGCAAGTGTTGGTTGGTAACCTACCGCTGAAGGCATACGACCTAATAGGGCAGAAACCTCAGAACCTGCTTGTGTGAAACGGAAAATGTTGTCGATGAATAAAAGTACGTCTGCACCTTGCTCATCACGGAAGAATTCAGCCATTGTTAAACCAGTTAAAGCTACGCGCATACGTGCTCCAGGTGGCTCATTCATTTGACCGAATACCATTGCAGTTTGTTTGATTACGCCTGAATCTGTCATTTCGAAGAATAAGTCGTTACCCTCACGAGTACGCTCACCTACACCTGCGAATACAGAGATACCTGCGTGTTCTTGTGCGATGTTGTTGATTAATTCTTGGATTAATACTGTTTTACCTACACCGGCACCACCGAATAGACCGATTTTACCACCTTTGATGTATGGTGCTAATAAGTCTACTACTTTGATACCTGTTTCAAGGATTTCTACAGTAGTTGATAATTCATCGAATGTTGGAGCTTCGCGGTGAATTGAATCACGACGAACGTCTGCAGGAATTTCTTCACCTAAATCGATAACTTCACCAAGTACGTTAAATACGCGACCTAATGTAGCATCACCAACTGGTACTGAGATCGGTGCTCCTGTGTTTGTTACTTCTGCTCCACGTTGTAAACCATCAGTAGATGACATGGCAATTGTACGAACAGAATCGTCACCTAAGTGAAGCGCTACTTCTAATGCAAGAGTAGTCGGAGCTTCGTTAGGACGTTCAATTTTAACTGTTAATGCGTTATAAATATCTGGTAATTGACCATTAGCAAACTTTACGTCTACTACTGGACCCATTACTTGAAGAACGTGTCCGTTGTTCATTACTTTGTACCCTCCTATCGTATTCTTATACGACGTTGGTGAATGCGCCTATTCTAAGGCAGCAGCTCCACCAACGATTTCTGTAATTTCTTGTGTAATCGCCGCTTGACGTGCACGGTTATATTGTAGAGAAAGGTCTGCAATAAGATCGTTTGCATTGTCTGTAGCGTTTTTCATGGCTGTCATACGTGCTGAATGTTCACTCGCTTTTCCATCTAATATAGCGCCATAAATTAAGCTTTCCGCATATTGTGGAAGTAATACTTCTAAAATGGCTTCACCTGATGGCTCAAATTCATAAGCAGCATCGCTTGATGAAGGTGCAATATCAGTTAAAGGAAGAACTTTTTTCACAGTCACTTCGTTTTGAATAGCAGATACGAAGTGATTGTAGTACATATAAAGTTCATCATACGTACCGTCAATGAACATACCAACAGCATTACGAGCGATTTCTTTAATATCAGCAAATGATGGTTGGTCTGGAAGACCGATAACATCTGCGATAACATTGTGTCCACGCTTTACAAAGTAATCACGAACAACACGACCTACTGCTAAGATTACATACTCATCTGTAGAGTTGTGACGTTTAATAATAGTGTTTTGAACCTCACGTAAAATGCTTGAGTTGTAAGCACCTGCTAACCCGCTATCAGAACCGATAACTAAGTAAGCTGTTTTCTTAACAGGACGAGACGTTAACATTGGATGTCCACTATCTTTAGTACCTGCTGCGATTGCGCCTACTACCTCTTGAATTTTCTCCATATATGGAACGTAAGCCTTAGCGTTTTGCTCTGCACGGCGCAACTTTGAAGAAGAAACCATTTGCATTGCTTTAGTAATTTGTTTCGTAGACTTTGTAGAGTTAATACGACCTTTAATTTCGCGTAAGTTTACCACTGGTATTTCACCACCTTTTGATTTTTATCAAGCTCTTATTAAAAAAGAGTTGTCCAGTTTTTCACGCTTTATAAACATGCGTGAAAAACCGTTCAATTCTTACTTACTCAGATTTAGCGAAAGTCTTTTTGAATGCGTTAATTGCTTCAACATACTCTGCATCTGGAGCAAGTTCTTTAGTTGTACGAACATGATCTAAAACATTTGTGTGGTTTGTATCTAACCAGCTTAAGAATTCGTTTTCAAAACGAACGATATCTTGTACTGGAATATCATCTAAGTGACCTTTAGTTAATGCATAAAGGATCGCAACTTGTTTTTCAACTTTAAGTGGTTTGTTTAAGTCTTGTTTTAACACTTCAACTGTACGTTTACCACGCTCTAATTTACCAAGCGTAATTGGGTCTAAGTTAGATCCGAACTGAGCGAATGACTCTAATTCACGGAACGCTGCTAAGTCAAGACGTAATGTACCTGCTACTTTTTTCATCGCTTTGATTTGTGCAGAACCACCTACACGTGATACTGATAAACCAGCGTTGATTGCAGGACGTACACCTGAGTTGAATAAGTCAGATTGTAAGAAGATTTGACCATCTGTAATAGAGATTACGTTTGTTGGGATATATGCAGAGATATCGCCCGCTTGCGTTTCTACGAATGGAAGCGCTGTAATCGAACCATTTTTGTAAGTTTCGTTTAACTTCGCAGCACGCTCAAGTAGACGGCTGTGTAAGTAGAATACGTCACCAGGGTAAGCTTCACGACCTGGAGGACGGCGTAGAAGAAGTGAAAGTTCACGGTATGCTGATGCTTGTTTAGTTAAGTCATCATACACGATTAATACGTGTTTACCATCTAACATGAATTCTTCTGCCATAGAAATACCTGCAAATGGAGCAAGGTATAATAATGGAGCTGGTTGTGATGCAGAAGCTGTTACAACGATTGTGTAATCTAATGCACCGTGCTTACGGAAAGTTTCAACTACGTTACGTACAGTTGATTCCTTTTGTCCGATTGCTACGTAGATACAAATCATATCTTCGCCTTGTTGGTTTAAAATTGTATCGATTGCTACAGATGTTTTACCAACTTGACGGTCACCGATGATTAACTCACGTTGACCACGACCAATTGGAACTAAAGCGTCGATCGCTTTAATACCTGTTTGTAATGGCTCATGTACTGATTTACGTGCCATTACACCGAAAGCTGGACTTTCGATTGGACGAGATTTTGTTGTGTTGATTGGACCTAATCCATCCACTGGCATACCAAGTGGGTTTACAACACGGCCAATTAGTGCTTCACCAACTGGTACTTCCATAATACGACCTGTACGACGAACCTCATCGCCTTCTTTGATGCCTAGGTAGTCTCCTAAAATTACGATACCAACGTTACCTTCTTCTAGGTTTTGTGCCATACCCATAACACCGTTTGAGAACTCTAAAAGCTCTCCAGCCATGGCGTTGTCGAGGCCATGAGCACGAGCGATACCGTCACCAACAGTGATAACTGTACCTACTTCGCTTACTTTTAATTCCGATTGATAACCTTCAATCTGCTGTTTAATCAGACTGCTGATTTCTTCAGCTTTGATGCCCATGTATGTTCACCTCTCACATTTCTTAAGATTTAGCCAACTAATACTCGTTTTAAGTCCTCTAGCTTAGAAGCTACAGTGCTGTCGAAAATATAGTTGCCGATTTGAACGCGTACGCCACCAATTAATGACGCATCGATAATGTTTGTAATGTTCAGTTGCTCTTTGCCGACTAACTTACTGAAAGCAGCAGAAATTTCTGCTCTCTCCCCTGCCGTTAACTCGCGCGTAGAGTAAACTTTTGCATCTGCAGAGCCTTGAGCAGCTGCTGCTAATGCTTGATACTGTTCTGCTACAGCTGATAATTCGTTTAAACGTTTCTTTTCGATTAAGAATTGAACCATGTTAATTACGATTGGCTGTGCACCAGTTAAAACTTGTGCAATCAGTTCTTTCTTACGGTCAGTAGAAATTTTAGGAGCAGATAGTAATGCTATAAACTCATCGTTTAAAGCCAGTACTTTTGTAAGTTCCTGCAAATCTGCACTTACTTCAGTAAGAACGTTTTGTTTAATTGCTAATTCATACGTTGCTTGAGCATAGCGATTTGCTACAGTCGATTGACTCATTTCGCTTCGCCTGCCTTCGCAATCGTTTCTTTAATTAATGCGCTGTTATCAGCTTCGGAAATTTCTTTCCCAAGAACTTTAGACGCAGCAAGTACTGATAATGAAACGACTTCTTCACGTACAGCAGCGATTGCTTTTTCTTTCTCTGCTTCGATATCACGAACAGCAGATTCTTTTAAACGGTTCGCTTCAGCGCGTGCAGCGACAACGATCTCTTCGCGTGTTGCTTCGCCTTGCTTTTTAGCACCTTCAATAATTGATTGCGCTTCCGTACGAGCTTCTTTAAGAAGGCTCTTTTGTTCTTCTAATAGTGCTTGTGTTTCTTTTTTGGCTTTTTCAGCCGCGTCGATACCGTTTGCAACTAACTCTTCACGTTCGCGCATAATACCCATTAAAGGACCCCAAGCGAACTTTTTAAGAAGTGCCATTAATCCTAAGAAAATCACTAATGTTGCGATAGCGTCTCCTAAGTTAAGGCCAGTAGCACCTGCACCTAGTACAAGATAATCTAAAAACACGATTGTTTCACTCCCTTCAAGAGCTTGAATAGAAATCTATATTTTGTATTACTTTTTATTCATTTTAAAATTTGTAAAAAAAGGGTACTCCTTTTTTATACAAAACTAATGGCGAAGGGTTTCAAAAGAATTCTACTTCGCCACTGGGTTTAAAATAATCTTAATGAAGACTATTGGTTCATTACGATGAATGCGATTACTACTGCGATGATCGGTAATGCTTCTACTAACGCTACCCCGATGAACATTGTAGTTTGAAGAACGCCACGTGCTTCTGGTTGACGAGCGATACCTTCTACTGTTTTTGAAACGATAAGACCGTTACCAATACCTGCACCTAGTGCTGCTAAACCGATTGCGATTGCTGCTGCTAATAAACCTACTGAACCTACCATTGATAATATCCTCCTTGGATGTGTTGTTTTTTTTTTTTCAAATTGCCGCGCTACAATGAATGCGGAAATTTATAATTAATGGTCTGCACTCACTTTGTGAGCCATATAAACCATTGTTAACATAACGAAAATGAAAGCTTGGATAAACCCGATGAAAATTGAGAATCCCATCCATGCCATCATTGGTACGATTGCACCGAAGAAACCAAACACACTTGAAACTGCTAAACCAGTTAGTAACGTTAGTAAAATCTCACCGGCGTAAATGTTACCGTAAAGACGTAGACCAAGAGTTAGCGTATTTGCGAACTCCTCGATAATTTTTAACGGGAACATAAATGACATTGGTTGGACGAATGTTTTAGCATAACCACCTGTACCTTGCATTTTCACGCCGTAATAATGTGTTAATACTAGAATCATCGACGCTAATGTCATTGTAACGACTGGATCGGCTGTTGGTGATTTCCACCATAAATCACTGCCATACAAAATACCACCCATTGGTAAACCAAGTAAGTTGGATACGGCAATGAACATGATTAATGTAATACCTAGAATGTGGAAGCGACCGCCTGTTTTCCAGTCCATGTTACTCTTAATAATATTTTTCACGAAATCCATAATCCATTCCATGAAGTTTTGCATACCAGTCGGTTTTAATGCGAGTCTTCTTGTAGATACAACTGCGATTAAAAATACGATGGCTGCTGCTGCTAAAAGAGTTAACACTGTAGATAAGTTGAAAGTAAGCGTCATAAAGCCTAAATCCAAGTGGAGCTCTGGAGCTGTATGATCCATTTTTGCATTCACCTCTCTTTCAAATGCACCTTAGTGGCTTTTTGTTTGATGTACAATTCTTTCTACTACTAAAAAGATGTACGGAATCATCAGCCCAATGACCGTGCTTATTAAATGAAAATATTGTGGCAACGATATTGCGATTGCGACTGCGGCAACACCTGATCCAAAGCGAAGCGCTGTACCGATAGATGCTACTTTTGTCCCTTCACTAATGGAACGGTCAAATTTTTCCATACGTCGAACTAATATCCAAAAGTTATACGTACCAAAGAACGCACCCAGGGCTATACCAGCAAATACAGAATCATATGGCGAAAATCCCCAGCCTAACGCACAAACAACAAGCAAAAAAAAGAACGCTTTCTTCTGCATTGTAAAAATGTGATGCAAATTTAGCATTGGCAATTAATCTCCTGAAACTTTTTCGAGTAAAGAAAGTGTTCATCGACCATTAAATGAATTAAAATCGTAGTGAATGCACTACAAAATTAGAGGCCGTTACAAGTACTAAATAATTTTTACTATAGACAAATCACATAGTAAACATTCATTTCATACTTCTAAATGTCTCTTAATCTTCACGGACTTAATCCAGACGCAACGTTGCAAATTGACGAATTTCGTTTCAACCGTCAATCTAGTAGAAACTTGATATAACAAGTGTTTCAACGTCTTCAGACTAAACGAAACCCTTATCATTCTTACCCTTTGTAAGCATACAATAGGGGGTTTTTGATGTCAATTAGTAATGGTGAAAAACTTCACACAGTTAAATTCCTTGTCAAATTGTTGACAAATTTGTGTATTCTTGTTCATAATTATTCTCTGCTTTTTTTCACTAAAGCTAAAATTCGCTATTTCATGCATTTTTTCCATTCCCACTTAATATGAAGCATCATAGAAAAATTTTTTTAGCAATAATAGCGAATTTTGCTATTGACAAAATAGAAATAAGTGTAATCTCCTATTTTTCCCTCTTAAATGTTAAAATTATTGCGCTAGGATAAGTTTATCTAGTTTCTGCATTTTTAATTATATCTTCCAATAGTTGCTTTTGTGCGAACTTTAACAATGCTTCCACGATACGAGCAGATGCAAATCCATCACCATATGGGTTCGATGCATGAGCCATCGCTTCGTATGCTTTAGTATTTGTTAATAGTTCTTTCGCCATTGAGTAAATAACTTCCTCATCTGTACCAGCAAGCTTTAATGTACCAGCCGCAATACCTTCCGGACGTTCAGTCGTATCGCGTAATACGAGCACTGGCTTCCCTAACGATGGCGCCTCTTCCTGTACTCCACCTGAATCAGTTAAAATCATATACGAACGGGCTGCAAAGTTATGGAAATCAAACACTTCCAATGGTTCAATTAAGTGAACTCTCGGGTTGTCACCTAAAATTTCATTTGCAACTTCTCGTACTGCCGGATTCATATGCACTGGATACACCACTTGAATATCTTTATGTTCATTTAATAAACGCATAATAGCACGGAACATATTGCGCATTGGATTACCTAAATTTTCACGACGATGTGCCGTCAGTAAAATCATTCGGTCTGTCCCTATCTTTTCAAGTACTGGGTGGGTATAGTTTTCGCTAACAGTAGTTTTCAGCGCATCTATCGCCGTATTACCTGTCACGAAAATTGATTCATCCAATTTATTTTCTTTTAGTAGATTTGCTCTTGATTGTTCTGTAGGAGCAAAATGCAAATCCGCCATTACACCCGTTAACTGTCGATTCATCTCTTCTGGATAAGGCGAGTATTTTTGCCCTGTACGTAAACCTGCCTCTACATGACCAATTGCAATCTGATTATAAAAAGCAGCTAAACTTCCGACAAATGTTGTCGCAGTATCTCCATGGACTAATACAATATCCGGCTTTGCCTCTTTCATTACACGGTCAAGACCAAGTAATGCATTTGTCGCTACATCGACTAATGTTTGGCGATCCTTCATTATATTTAAATCATAATTTGGTGTAATATCGAACGTTTCCAATACTTGATCAAGCATTTGACGGTGTTGCGCTGTCACAGTTACGATGGATTCAATTTCCTCTGGATGCTTTTCTAACTCCAACACAAGTGGTGCCATTTTAATTGCTTCTGGACGCGTCCCAAAAATCGTCATAACTTTAAACTTTTTCGTCATCATTCTTCTCCTTGTCTAATCTAGAGTATTAATTATTGTATTGATTCAGCAGTTGTTTCAAACACTGCCGATTCAAGATAAAACGCCCGTTACTTGTGCACGGGCGTTTGTTGTTTTCATTATTTTGTACCGAATAAACGATCCCCAGCATCACCTAAACCTGGTACGATATAGCCGTGGTCGTCTAGTTTTTCATCTAAAGATGCAATGTAAATATCTACATCCGGGTGTAATTTTTGAATTTCTTCTACACCTTCTGGAGCAGCAATTAAGCACATAAACTTAATGCTTTTAGCGCCACGCTTTTTCAGTGAGTTGATTGCTTCAACAGCTGAACCACCTGTTGCTAACATTGGGTCGACAATAATAAAGTCACGCTCTTCAACATCAGCTGGAAGTTTTGCATAATATTCTACAGGCTTTAGCGTCTCTGGGTCACGGTAAAGACCAATATGCCCTACTTTTGCAGCAGGAATTAGCTTTAAAACTCCATCTACCATTCCGATACCTGCACGTAAAATTGGTACAATCGCAATTTTCTTACCTGACAGTACTTTTGCCTTTGCTTTTGTAACAGGTGTTTCCACTTCAATTTCTTCAAGTGGTAAATCACGTGTAATTTCAAAAGCCATCAATGTTGCGACTTCATCTACTAGCTCGCGGAATTCTTTTGTCCCAGTATCTTTATCTCGAATATAAGTTAACTTATGCTGAATTAATGGGTGGTCAAATACGTATACTTTACTCACATTGACATCTCCTTACTGTTGTTTATCTAAGTTAGTATAACAGAAAATAAAGTTAACGAAAACTCTCACAGGAATGTTTTGAAAAACGTCTTATTTTGTATAGTAGAGTTTATATTTCACAATAATTAAAATGGATATATTTATCACTAAAATAGCTAGTATATGTCCACTCTCTCTTTCAGCTAGCTTTATCCTTAACTTGCCCTCCATATAAAAAAATACCCTTCTTAATATTTGCATGCAGAACATAATAAAAGCCTTTCTAACTACAAATGCGTAGTTGGAAAGGCTGAAATTTAATTAAGCATATAATGGGTATTTCGCTGTTAAAGCTTCTACACGTTTAAGAGCTTCTTCTTTTACTGCAGCGTCTTCATGATTTTTAAGAACAGATGCTATGATTTTGCCTACTTCAATAACATCCTCTTCTTTAAAGCCACGAGATGTTACAGCAGCTGTACCTACACGAATTCCAGAAGTTACAAATGGAGATTCAGTATCGAATGGAATTGTATTTTTATTTGTTGTAATCGCTACTTCATCTAATACATGCTCCGCAACTTTACCTGTTAAACCTAAAGATTTTACATTTAATAGAAGTAAGTGGTTATCTGTACCACCTGATACGATTTCAACGCCTTCTTCCATTAAAGATTTAGCTAATGCTGCTGCATTAAGTTTAATTTGTTTTGCGTACTCTTTAAATTCTGGTTGTAATGCTTCACCGAATGATACTGCTTTTGCAGCGATGACATGCATTAATGGACCACCTTGAATACCTGGGAAAACTGATTTGTTTAATTCTTTTTCCCATTTCGCATCATTTGTTAAAATCATACCGCCACGAGGACCACGTAACGTTTTATGTGTTGTTGTTGTTACGAAATCTGCGTATGGTACTGGGTTTTGATGTTCACCCGCAGCAACTAAACCAGCAATATGTGCCATATCTACCATGAAGTATGCGCCTACTTCATCAGCAATTTCTCGGAATTTTGCGAAGTCAATTTCACGAGGGTAAGCTGAAGCACCTGCAACAATTAACTTTGGCTTAGATTCCAACGCTTTTTGTCTTACATCTTCATAGTCGATAACATTTGTATCTTCAGTTACACCGTACTCTACGAAATTATATAAAATACCAGAGAAGTTAACTGGAGAACCATGCGTTAAGTGACCACCGTGAGATAAGTTCATGCCTAATACTGTATCACCCGGTTTTAAAACTGTATGGTAAACTGCCATGTTTGCTTGTGCACCTGAGTGAGGCTGTACGTTAACATATGTAGCACCGAATAATTCTTTTGCACGGTCGCGCGCAATATTTTCAACTACGTCTACGTGCTCGCATCCACCATAGTAACGTTTCCCAGGATAGCCTTCTGCATACTTATTTGTAAGGTATGAGCCTTGTGCTTCCATTACAGCTTCCGATACGAAGTTTTCTGAAGCGATTAACTCAATGTTCGTGTTTTGACGTTTTTTCTCTAAAAGAATTGCGTCTAAAATTGCTTTGTCTTGTCCAGCTAAGTTTTCAAATGCCATTATAAAAATCCCCCTAAATTTTGTTCCGAATAAATCGGAGTTTCCAATTCAAAATGATGTATGTAACGTTAAAGCGTTACTTATATTGCGCACGTTCTCCACCGATAAGTTTTGGACGTGTTGTCGCTAATGTAATGACAGCATTACCTAAACGTTTAACAGATGTCCGAATAGGTACCGCTACGGCCTTTAAATGCATGCCGATTATAGTTTGACCGATATCAATCCCATAGTGCGCCTGAATTGATTCCACAACAACAGGTTCAGTCATCTGTGAAAAAGCATAGGCGGACATGGAGCCACCCGCTGTACGCACTGGAATGACTGAAACTGGTTCTAAGTGATACTTTTTAGCCACAGCTGACTCAAGCGTTAAAGCTCGATTAATATGTTCGCAGCCCTGAAAAACTAAATGGATATTGTTTCTTTGTGCGAATTTTGAGAATTCTTCATATAAAACTTCTGCAACATTGAGTGCGCCGGCTGTACCAATCTTTTCGCCCATTACTTCCGACGTGGAACAGCCAACGACAAAAAGCTGATCTTCGGTAAACTTCACTTGTTGCTCAAATTCAATTAATGCTTGTTTTAAATCATTTTGCAAATCGTGTAAGCCCGTCATTAGATCACTCCTTGTTACCCTTCAATTTCTGAAATCTTTTCTACGCGGCGAATATGACGCCCACCTTCGAATTCAGTATTCAACCAAGTTTCAACAATTTCTCTAGCCAATCCTGGTCCTATTACACGCTCGCCCATCGCCAATACATTGGAATCATTATGACAGCGTGTTGCTTTTGCAGAAAATACGTCATGTACAAGTGCACAGCGGATGCCCTTAAACTTATTGGCAGCAATCGAAATACCAATACCTGTGCCGCAAATTAGTATTCCACGGTCGAACTCACCTGCTGCTACACGTTCTGCTACGGGACGAGCATAGTCTGGATAGTCTACAGAATCATTCGTTTGTGGACCAAAATCTTCATAACTTATCGACATTTCGTCCAATAGTGACATAATTTCTTTTCTTAAATTATTTCCACCGTGGTCTGATGAAATCGCAATTTTCATAAAGGTACCTCCTACCTCTTTTTTACTCAATTATATTCAACATCAGTGTACCATTTATTACATCAAAATGACACGTGTTTTCCTCAGAAGTTTCGCATTATCAGTTCAAAACACGAATATTCAACCTATAACATTATTATATTGTTATTTTTTTGGACAATTCGCTTTAAAAGTTTACATAAAAAAGATCACCCTTATCAGAGTGACTTTTTCCAATTATTGTATGGATAATAAATAATCTGCTACTGCTTCTTCTTCACCTGCTGCAGTTCCTGCAGGCATTGCGCCTTTACCATTTTCTAAAATATCGATAATTTCCTCTTTAGATAATGAGATGTTAGTTAAGTCTGGTCCCATTGCCCCTGATAAATCTCCCCCGTGACAACCGATACAGCTGGCATTCACTACTTTTTCCCCTTCTGAAACATCTGACGTAGCTGAGTCATTTGGTTCGGTAGATTCAGTAGGTGTTGAATTTGTAGTGTCCGTATCTGTTTCTTCTGCATCCCCACATGCAGCTAAACCAGCTACTACTACACCCATTAATAACCAGTATTTGAGCTTTTTCAAAACGATCCCTCCAGGATTAATTTTTATACGTAATATTCCGTACATACCCTATTCATTTCAACATGAAACGACAAACCCCTTTTATAATGCACATAGAGTCATAATTTTGACAAATAGAAACCCCTTATAAAATTGGATTTTGTCCAAGTCTATAAAGGGTATTGACAATCTATTGATTGCGGTCGAATTGCTGAATCATTCGATATAGCTCAGCAGATTGCTGTTTTAGATCGCTCGCCAATGCTTCTACTTGCTTAATAGCATGCGCTTGTTCTGAAGAAGCAGCACTTACTTCCTGCGCACTTGCGGATGTTTGTTCAGCAATTGCGGCTACTTCTTGTGATTGATGCGATGTATGCTCGATATTTTTCATTTGCTGTTCAACCAATTGAGAGATTTGAACAACATCATCTGCCATTTCATACACTGATTTCGTCATACCTTCAACGGCTGTTGTCGTTTCAGATACACGCGAAGACTCGTTGGCAGCAAATGAAACTTGTTCGTTCATTTGTTTTACTACAATAGATACATTTTGTTGCATCGTCTGAATTAATTTTGTAATTCCTTGAACCGCGTTAGCACTTTCATCGGCTAAACCACGTACTTCTTCTGCTACTACCGCAAAGCCTTTACCGTGCTCGCCTGCTCGTGCTGCTTCAATTGAGGCATTTAATGCAAGTAAATTTGTTTGACCCGCAATATCTCCAACTAAGCCGATAATTCGTTCAATTTGCTCTGCATTTTTTTCTAATTCGCGAATATTAACTAATGAATTTTCATTATCCGCCGCAATTTTTTGAATACTATTTACGACTCCGTGAATCGCATCTGTAGTTGACGTTAAATTTGATAAAAGATCTTTCGAACGACTAGCTGTATGTAATGCTTTATTGTTTACTTCAGATGCTAGTGTACGTACTTCTTCAATAGCTTCTACTGTTTCCTGAATCGCAACTGCAGAAGATTCAGCTCCTAATGAAATTTGACTGATATTGCTCGTAATTTGCTCTGCATTATTTGTTACAGATATACTTTCATCTGAAAGCTTTCGAATAGTTTCATCTGTAGTTTTATAATTCCCCTCAATGCCATTAACCATTTTGCGCAAATTAACGACCATCGCCTGAAATGCCTCAGCTACAGTCCGGATTTCATCATTTGTTTTCGGCATGTCGACATCTTTTCCAATTTTACCCTCAGCTACCTGATTGGCACTGCTCTCTAATCGCTGTAATGGACGTACAATTACTAAACTAAACACAGCTGCCAATGCACAAGACCAAAAGATTCCTAATACATATGTAATAATTTGAAACATGCTCGTACTAGTATTTTCGAAAAACATCGGACGTAAATATTCGATAAATACAAAACTACATGTATATGTAATAAGCGCTAATATCCCGACAAATAATACGAGCTTCCGACGTAAACTAAATGATTTTTTCTGTGAATCCATGTTAAATTTTTCCCTCCAACTGTAATTTGGTCTCTAGTTTATTAATCGCTTCGTTTAGTTGGTCATATGTCTGCTCATATATTTGCAGGTTGCCTCCAAATGGATCTTGAATATCCGGTCCACCCTCCATCGCTACATATTCTTTTAACGTAAACGTTTTATGTGCAGCTTCTTCAACAAGATTAATGACCATTTCTTTATGTGCCGTCGTCATAGTTAAAATCAAGTCTGCCCACTGTGCATCGTTCTTTGTAAATTGCGAAGAATGATGGGGTTGAAAAATATCCTTTTGCAATAATATTTCTTCGGCATTTCGGGACATCCCATTTCCCTCGTAGGCATAAATACCCGCAGAACGTACATTTATATTCTCATAATTTTTAGCTTTTAAAATTGCTTCTGCCATAGGACTTCTACATGTGTTTCCTGTACAAATAAAGTAAATATTTATCTTCCTCACACCCTCTAATCTACCATTTTAATAACATAATACTCATTACAATCAGTAATAATCCAGCAATTTTCTTTAATGCGTTATTTCTCAAAATAGTAGTTTTTTGCGCTACTACTAAAGCTGCATAAGACAATAAGAATGTGGATAACCCTGCACTGATAATAAAAACATATTTTTCTAAATTTAGCATACCAAAAGATAGGCTAACTGAAAAGGTATCAATGCTCGCAAATATGGCAATAATCGGTAAAGATATGGCAGGGAAACTTTCATCTTTTTTTGACAGCAGTAATTGCAAACCTACAAAGAATAGTAATATTGTAGAAAGGCTTGTTGCCCAGTTATTTAAATACACGGCTATCCATTCCCCAAAACGGTATCCTATTAACGGGAAAATCATATGTAATAATGCCGTCCATAACGCTAATAACCACTTAGCTTTAACATTTGTAGCAATTAAATAAAGTGCAACGACATCAAACGACATTAATATCCCAGCAACCACTTCCTGCATTTTTTCCCCTCTTCCTCTATGCGCTGTTGTAATTTATGCTTTTCCAATTAAAATTATCCTACAGATTTACACACAACAAAAAAAACCACATCTACAAAATTTGCAGAATGTGGTCATAAAGATTATTTAAGGGAAAACCAATTGCCGCCAGCTGCTTTTTCCAGGCGGTTCATAATTGCTGTCCCTACCCCGGATTTTGTTGTAGCCGTTGCTAAAATAATTGTTGCATCTGTTTTATCACAAGCGCGCAAAGCATCATACAAAGTTGCACTCATCTGTTCAAGATTATGCGCTTCGCCAAAGGAAAAATAGTAGTCTACTTTTATATCTTTAAAGCTTTCTGGAGCCAATAGAGCAACTTTATGCTCAGATTTTAATTGTTTTATTGCATTTTCAATTGTTTCTTTATTTGCATCTATTAAATAAACAGGTGCATTTGGTGCATAATGGATATATTTCATCCCTGGTGCTTTCGGTGTCGACTCAATTTTTTGTTGTTCAATGCTTGGCTCATCTACCGGACCGATTACTGCTTCTAGCATTTCTTTCGTTACTCCACCTGGACGTAAAATAACAGGGGTATTTAACGTAACATCGAGTACGGTTGATTCTACACCGATCCCTGTCATTCCCCCATCTAAAATGCATGGGATAATACCCTGTAAATCTTCGAAAACATGATCCGCTTTTGTCGGGCTTGGCTTCCCACTGCGATTTGCACTTGGCGCAGCTAATGGTGCTTTTAAAGTTTGCAGCAGTTTGAGAGCAACCGGATGATTAGGCATACGGATGCCAACTGTATCTAAACCCGCTGTTACGCTCGGTGCCAATATATTTGGTTTTGCATGCATAACAATTGTGAGTGGACCTGGCCAAAAAGCCTCCATGCATAATTTAGCAACTTCAGGAATATATGATGTATAGAGGGATACTTCTTCCGCAGTTCCAATATGTACAATAAGCGGATTATCGGAAGGACGACCTTTTGCATCGAATATTTTTTTCACTGCTTTCTCGTCTGTTGCCACTGCACCCAGCCCGTAAACTGTTTCGGTAGGAAATGCAACAACTTCCCCCTTTTTCAACAAATCCACAGCTTGTGTATAATTTTCTGAATTATCCACAAAATAATCCACAGTTAATTGTAAAGTTCGCATCATTTCATCCCCCTATCTATAAGTATTTCAAAAGATTATCCACAATTTGTTAATAACTAACAGTTACCTGTGTATATTCTTTTATTTTCTGTTGATTACTTTTTTGTTTATTTTTCTTCCACCATTCAGAAATATAAAATGTTGGTCGTTCAGTTTTCGCTGGTTCATCTTTTTTACAAAGCGTTGGAAATACTGCACAGAACCAATTTTCTCCGCGTCCTTGTCCAATAACAAAATTGACAGAATAATATTTATTTTGTGGATAAAACTGCCCTAAATACCATTTTGGCGGCATTAAGTTATCCCCAAATTTATATGAAACTTTTAATTGTGGGTAAGTTTTCTGAATTTCTTGATAAATCTTTTCCACACTGTGGATATCTTCCGAAAAATCTGATGTTTCCTGCATATAACCTTGAATTGTTTCTACGACCTCATACTTTACCAATTGATCAGCTTTTGTTGAGCTATTTGCAATTACACGGATTTTTAACTGCTCATCGCTTAGCGCCTGCCCTTCACGTACCCCCTCTACAAAATCAGGTACTATACAAGCTGCACTATATATAAACAACACACTTATTAGTAATTTAGCAACCGCTAAAAATAGATTGGATTCATTTTTAATATCGTAATCATGTAACATTTTCATTCCCCCTTGCAAAACATTGTTTACAAGGAATCTAGTTTTTATTCACTAATCTCACAAAAAATAATTCGATCTTTTTTATTTATATCTTTAACTATTGTTACATCAGCATTTGGGAAGCTCTTTTTGAAAAATCCAGCTACAGCTTCTCCCTGGGTATAGCCAATTTCAAGTCCGATTAAGGCAGGTGTATTCATAATCGCCGGTAAATTTTCTGCTAGTTTACGATAAAGCAACAGTCCATTTTCCTCGGCAAACAATGCACTATGTGGTTCATGTGCTACGACTACATCCGACATGTCCTTCATTTCATCAAACGCGATATAAGGCGGATTAGATAATACGATATCCCATTTTTCATTGGCAATCGGTGTTGTTAAATCACCTTGCTTAAATGTAATTTGTGCGTGGAGTTGCTCTGCATTTTTCTTCGCTTTTTCCAATGCGGCTTCCGAAATATCCGTTGCTGTTACATCAAGATTCGGGCATTCTTTTTTCATCGTAATAGCGATTGCTCCACTACCTGTTCCGATATCCGCAAATTTAAGTTCTTTTTTTTCACCGAATAGCTTTTGTATCCGCTCTATTGTCCCAACGATCAATTCTTCCGTTTCAGGACGTGGAATTAAAACCGACTCATCCACATTGAAAGTTCTTCCATAAAATTCTTCTATACCTGTAATGTATTGTATAGGGCGTCCTTTAATATGTTCCTGCAAATAAGCGTCAAATTGCTGATGATGTTGAACTGCGAACGGCTCATGCATTTTCATCATCAAGCCTGAATAATTTGTCTGTAAAATATGCTGCAATAGTAATCTTGCGGCATTTCCTTCGCGACCGTTTTCCTCTAAAAAAGAAGAAGCCCCATTCAGGGCCTCAAAAATAGTTTTATGCATCTTCATTTAAGTTGGCTAAGCGTGTTGCTTGCTCATCTAAAATAAGTGCATCAATGATTTCATCCAACTTACCTTCAACAATTTGATCAAGTTTTTGAATCGTTAAGCCAATTCGGTGATCTGTTACACGGTTTTGTGGATAGTTGTAAGTACGGATACGTTCAGAACGGTCGCCTGTTCCTACTGCTGTCTTACGTGTTGCATCGATTTCAGCCTGTGCTTCTTGACGGTGTTTATCCGCTACACGCGCTACTAAAATTTTCATCGCTTTTTCTCGGTTTTTAATTTGTGAACGCTCATCCTGCATCGAAACGACAACCCCAGTTGGTAAGTGGGTCATACGTACAGCGGACATAGTTGTATTTACTGACTGACCACCTGCACCTGATGAAGCGAATGTATCAACGCGAATATCCTTTTCATGGATTTCCACATCTTCTACATGTACTTCCGGTAAACACGCAACTGTTGCAGTTGATGTATGAATACGGCCTTGTGATTCCGTAGCCGGAACACGTTGAACACGGTGTGCACCGTTTTCATATTTGAATTTTGAATAAGCACCTTGACCGTTAATCATCAAGATTACTTCTTTATAGCCACCTGCCGGATTTGGCGTTGCTTCCATAATATCCACTTTCCAGCCTTGTGTTTCTGCATAACGTGTATACATACGGAACAAGTCACCAGCAAAAATATTCGCCTCGTCACCGCCAGCAGCACCGCGGATCTCCATAATTACGTTTTTCGAATCGTTCGGGTCTTTTGGAATTAATAAAATACGCAGACGTTCTTCCAAATCGGGAACTTGTTTATTTAAGTCGTTAAACTCTTCCTTCATCATTTCAAGCATTTCTGCATCTTTTTCAATTTCCATTAATTCGCGTGTATCAGCTAGTTGCTCTTTTACTGATTTGTATTCACGATATACGTCTACCATTTCCTGAATATCGGATTGCTCTTTTGAATACTCACGTAATTTGTTCGAATCACTTACGATATCTGGATCGCTCAGTAATTCATTTAATCTTTCATATCGGTCCTCAACCGCCTGTAAACGATCAAACATTTGTATTTCACCTCTAAAAGTTATTTTATTTCCTCACATTACCATGTGTTGATTTCCATTCCGAGTCGGACGCTTTCCGCGGGCACGAGGCCAACACGATGTTGGTCACAAAAGCGTCGCCACAGGACGTGGTGTTCTTAGCTTTTGTTCCTTTTGCTCTACCTCGTGCTCCTGCGATTACTCGTCGCAAATAGCCATTTGCTATTCCCGCAGGAGTCGCCTCCCCTCCATTCCAATCAACGGTCTTTAACATCTAGTTTTATTATCTTCATCTTTAATGAAGCATCAAATTAATTTCTCGAGTTACGTTAAAATGCACCTTTACTAGTATAAAGAAATTTCACGGTTGTTGCTACCTCTACGGCGAACTTTATTCATATCATTTATACTTTGCATAAATACATTTAGGATTCCAGTTTTCTTTGAAATATATACTATATGCCTGAAGTTATAAAGGTGGGTTTGAATGACATTTACGACAAACGGGATAATAACTATCATTGCCCCCAATTTGGATTTGATCACCTGTACGAACGGGTTTTTTATTTTCATCTACTCTTAAATTCATCGTCGCCTTTTTATGGCAGAACCAGCAAATTGTTTTCATTTCTTCAATTTTGTCAGCATAAATCGTCATGTAACGGCTACCTTCAAACAGTTCGTTCTGGAAATCATTTTTTAAGCCGAATCCCATAACCGGTATATTCAACTCATCGACAATTTGAGTCAATTGAAGAACATGCTCTTTTGATAAAAATTGTACTTCATCAACGAGTACACAGTATAATTTTCCTTCATGATCTTTGACGATCTCATAAATATTTGTATCATTAAAAACGGCAATTGCCGGGCGTTTTAAACCAATTCGGCTTGATACCACTCCTACTTCATCACGTGTATCAATGCCTGATGTAAATATAAGAACTGATTTATTTTGTTCTTCATAATTGTGAGCAACTTTTAAAATTTCAATTGATTTCCCGCTGTTCATTGCACCATGTTTATAAAATAATTGAGCCATTATAATTCCTCGTTTCTCCACGTAATTACAGACAAAAGAGCATGGGACAAAACGAAAAATATCTATTTTTTCAAAGAAAAAATAGATATTTTTCTGTTTCTGCCAGAATTGATTTCCGTTACGGGGACGCTTTCCGGGGGCACGGCCTGAGCCTGTAGTCTCAGGCGTCAGTGCTCCTGCGGTTACTCGTCGCAAAATAAATTTTGCTGTTCCCCCAGGAGTCGCCCCTTCACTTCAATCAATTCATATAATATCAATTTCTACATAAGAGTATTTTCCTTTTACAAAGAAATTTCTACTTATGTCCCAGCCTCTTTACTTTTTATTTTTCTTCTTTTATCTTAGCTATTTTTTCACGATTCGTCTATTGCAAACGATGCTGTACTTTAAGAAAACTTGTGTGAAAGACTTCTAATATAACTAAATTTTTGCTAATATAATTTTATTTTTTCTAATAAAACTCGTGTCTTCTAATAAAGTATGTATATTTTCTAATATACGTTTTCCGTTTTCGAATTTACTTTTAATGCTTTCTAAAAACCATTAAAAGTATTCTAATAACTTCACAATATGATCTAATATAATTATTTTGCTTAATATAAAAATCAAAAACCCATCTCCAACAACGTGGAGATGGGTTAAGGTATTATTTCATACCATATTTTTTGTTGAACTTATCAACACGTCCGTCAGCAGAAGCGAACTTTTGACGACCTGTGTAGAATGGGTGACATTCGTTACAGAACTCGATTGAGATCTTTTCTTTAACTGAACCTGTTTCAAAAGAATTACCACAAGAGCAAGTTACTGTTGCTACTTTGTAATCTGGGTGGATACCTTGTTTCATATTCGTTTTCTCCTCTCGCCCTGAACCATCTGGAACAGAGTATTTTCGAACTGCACCTTACATAGCCCGAATATGTCACTACATACGTAATGTGTGGAGGTCAGCTATATATGTGCACGTTTCATACTTAAAGAATTATAGCAACAATTAAAATAGGTTGCAACTATTTTTAATTATTTTTGAAAAGCATTAGAATACAATTCGTTACCTTCACATGGGGGTTAATTTAAAATAGAGTATAGCCTTTCAGCAATTACTTGATGAAAGATTACAATAATCCTTTACCGTTCGTTGCTTTTTTCATATCCGTATCAAGCTTCTCGAAAAATTCTTCATTTGATTTCGTTGTGCGTATTTTGCGTAAAAACTTCTCGCCGAAATCATGAGAGTCACTAAATGTTTTACGGATTGCCCATAACTTATCCAACTGATCTTTCGGAATAAGAAGCTCTTCTTTACGCGTACCTGAACGGCGAATATCTAGTGCCGGGAATATACGGCGCTCTGCCAAGCTGCGGTCTAAATGTAATTCCAAGTTACCCGTCCCTTTAAACTCCTCGTAAATTACTTCATCCATACGGCTACCTGTATCGATAAGAGCAGTCGCCAAAATTGTTAAACTACCACCCTCTTCAATATTACGAGCCGAACCGAAGAAACGTTTTGGACGATGGAATGCAGCTGGGTCAATACCACCTGAAAGTGTACGGCCACTTGGCGGAATAACTAAGTTGTAAGCACGTGCTAAACGCGTAATGGAGTCCATTAAAATAATGACATCACGCTTATGTTCTACTAAACGACGTGCACGTTCTAGCACGATTTCCGCTACTTTCACATGATTTTCCGGCACTTCATCAAAAGTAGAAGAAACAACATCAGCGTTTACTGAGCGCTCGATATCTGTTACTTCCTCTGGACGCTCATCAATTAATAATACGATAAGTTCCGCTTCCGGATGATTTGTCGTAATTGCATTGGCAATTTCTTTTAATAAAGAGGTTTTACCTGCTTTTGGCGGTGCCACAATTAACCCACGTTGACCAAACCCAACAGGAGCTACTAAATCCATAATTCGTGTTGAAAGTTTTGTAGGTACTGTTTCCAATTTAATATGACGGTCCGGGTAAAGTGGCGTTAATGCAGGGAAATGCACTCGCTCTTTAGCTACTTCCGGATCTTCGCCATTTACTGCATCAACTTGCAATAGTCCATAATAGCGTTCGTTTTCTTTTGGAGGACGAACTTTTCCAGATACTTTATCTCCATTTCGTAAATCAAAGCGGCGAATTTGCGAAGCTGAAATATAAATGTCCTCTTTCGAAGGGGAATAGTTAATCGGGCGTAAAAACCCGAAGCCATCTGTAGGAATGATTTCTAAAACACCTTCCATGAAAAAGAAGCCTTCCTGTTCAGAGCGTGATTTTAAAATCGCAAAAATAAGTTCCTTTTTATTTAGCTTACTAGCATTCATAACTTTAAATTGCTTCGCTAAAGCATATAATTCTTTTAATGTCATGCTTTCTAATTGAGCAATGGTTAATGCTGTCATAGGTTTTCTCCAGTCTATTAATTTTTTGGGCTTTTACATATAGAAAATTTAGGAATGCGCGTTGGAAGAAGATTCACTTATTTGAAAGATGCCCGGCTATTATACCGGGCATTAATTATATAATATCGTAAATTAAATGAAAATGGGTTTTTCTATGTTAATTACAATATATGAGAAGTTAGAGTTGACCGTACTTTGGCTTTTTGGCAATACTGTGGCGCCCTTCGATAAAGCGTACTGTACCGGATTTTGCGCGCATTACAACCGAATGTGTCAGTGCATAGGAACCTTTATATTGAACACCACGTAAAAGTTCTGAGTCAGTAACAGCAGTTGCTGCAAAAATTGCATCGTCGCCCTTAACTAAATCATCCATCATTAATACTTTATCTACGTCGATGCCCATTTTTTTGCAACGTTCTAGTTGTTCTTCATCTTCCGGAACTAGTTTAGCTTGGAAATCGCCACCTAAACATTTTAATGCTACTGCTGCGATAACACCTTCCGGAGCGCCACCCATACCAAACATAATGTCGATACCTGTTTCGTCAAAAGCTGTATTAATTGCAGCAGCTACATCGCCATCTTGAATAAATTTAATACGAGCACCTGTTTCACGGATTTCATCAACAATATGCTGATGACGCTCACGATCTAAAAGTGTTGCTACAACATCAGAAATATCTTTATTTTTTGCCTTAGCTACTTGCAGTAGGTTATAAGTAACAGAGGCATTAATATCAACTTTACCTGCTGCTTCTGGACCTACTGCAATTTTATCCATATACATATCCGGTGCGTTTAAAAGGTTTCCACGGTCTGCAATAGCCAGTACTGTCATCGCGCCATTTGTACCTTTTGCTACGATATTCGTACCTTCTAATGGATCCACTGCGATATCAACTTCAGGTCCGCCATTTCGAAGCCCTAATTCTTCACCGATATAAAGCATCGGTGCTTCATCCATTTCTCCTTCACCAATTACAACTGTCGCATGCATTGGGATTGTATCAAACATAACACGCATCGCTGTTGTTGCTGCGTCATCTGCTTCATTTTTAAGTCCGCGTCCCATCCATTTCGCTGATGCAATCGCTGCTGCTTCTGTTACACGTACTACTTCCATTGATAAACTACGTTCCATTTTGTGTTTGCCTCCTGTAATCGGGTAAAGCCGATTTTAACAGCATTAAAAACCGCTGTTTTGAAATTGTATAATTAACTTAACATTATTTTCAAATTTAATTTTAACATATTCTAAAGGTGCACGAATTTGCGCATCAATTATGGCAAATTTTATGCTTTATTATTCGTTTTAATGACTGATGACTCTTTGCGGATATTCGCACCTAACGCACATAATTTTTCAATTAACGAACTATACCCGCGTTCGATATGATGAATCTCATGGATTTCTGTCTCACCTTTTGCAATTAAACCGGCTAAAACCAATGCCGCACCTGCACGTAGATCAGTTGCTGTTACAGCAGATCCTTCTAAAGAAACGGGTCCTTGTATAATTGCGGTATTCCCTTCTACTCGTGCCTTTGCACTCATGCGACTTAATTCATCGATATGTTTGAAGCGTGCTGAATAAATTGTGTCCGTTATCATTGAAGCGCCTTCTGCCTGGGTCATTAATACCGATAATGGCTGCTGTACATCAGTTGGAAACCCTGGATATACAAGAGTTTTAACATCAACTGCCTGTAAATTCGTTTGTTTTGGAATGTACAAACTTTCTTCGTTTTCTTCCACGATTACGCCCATTTCCCGAAGCTTCGCTGTCACTGCCTCTAAATGTAGTGGAATAACATTGTCGATTACTACGCCATCACCAATCGCCGCTGCCATTATCATAAATGTTGCAGCTTCAATTCGATCCGGAATAATCGTATGCTTCGTTCCTTTTAACTCATCGACACCTTCAATACGTATAACACTTGTACCAGCACCTTTAATATTTGCGCCCATATTTGTCAAAAGTGTCGCAACATCAATAATTTCAGGCTCTTTAGCAGCGTTTTCAATAGTTGTTTTACCTTTTGCCCGCACTGCTGCCAGCATTATATTAATTGTTGCACCTACACTTGCCACGTCTAAATAGATTTTTGCGCCGATCAGTTCATCTGCACGCAAATAAATTGCACCGTGCTCATTCGTTACTTTTGCACCTAAAGCTTCAAATCCTTTAATATGCTGATCAATTGGACGCGGACCTAAAAAACAGCCTCCTGGCAAACCAATTACGGCTTGCTTAAAACGTCCTAACATAGCACCCATCATATAGTAGGATGCCCGTAATTTTTTTACATTGCCATTCGGCAGAGGCATTGCTACCATTTTCGACGGGTCGATTGTCATCTTCCCATCTTCAAATGTTACTTCCCCACCGATTTCTTCAAGTAGTGCTTTTAATGTCCACGCATCCGAAATCTCGGGAATTCCTCCAATTGTAACGGAAGAATCCGCCAAAATTGATGCAGGAATTAAAGCAACTGCACTATTTTTTGCACCACTAACAGTAATTTTCCCTTTTAGTCGACGTCCGCCTTGAATTTTAAATACATCCATTTTGTGTTCTCCCTTATAATTGGACAAATTTCACAATGAACCAGATTGCTGTGAAGTATTCTTATTATTTCCCTTCACGCTTTGCCCAATCCGCTAAAAATCCTTCAATTCCTTTGGCTGTTAATGGATGGTTAAACAGTTGCTGTAAAACTTTGTATGGTGTAGTTGCAATATGTGCACCTGCCAATGCAGCTTGCGTAATATGTTGTGGATGACGAATAGAAGCAGCAATTATTTCAGTATCAATCTCATGGATTGCAAACATTTCTGCAATTTCACGAATTAATTCAACACCGTCTTGACCAATATCATCTAAACGTCCTAAAAATGGAGATACATATGATGCGCCTGCACGAGCGGCCATTAATGCTTGGTTTGCAGAGAAAATTAATGTCACATTTGTTTTAATCCCTTTTTCAGAGAAGTGTTTACATGCTTTTAAACCATCTGGAGTCATCGGCAGTTTTACAGTAATGTTTGGGTGAATTGCCGCTAATTCTTCCCCTTCACGAATCATGCCTTCAGCGTCTAAAGAGATTACTTCACCAGACACCGATCCGTTTACTAATTCCGCGATTTCACGTAAGCGATCGTGGAAATTTACACCTGATTCTTTCGCTACTAATGAAGGGTTTGTTGTTACACCTGAAAGAATACCCCAAGAGTATGCTTCTTTAATCTCGTCAAAGTTTGCTGTATCAATAAAAAATTTCATTTATATGTCCTCCGATTTATGTGTACTTAGAAAAACACATCCCGCCCAGTTGTGAACGAGATGCTTGAAGTTGAAAACAAGTGTTCACAAAGAAATGTGCTCTACTTTGCGCATTTCTTTTGTGGAATCATTTATTTGTTAAGCTTTCCCCGAGCTACCGAATTCACGCATTTTTCCGATAACTGTCGCTTTAATCGCTTCTCGAGCCGGCCCTAAATATTTTCGTGGGTCATATGTTTTCTTGTCGCCATCCAAAAATTCACGGATCACTTTAGTCGCCGCGATTTGGTTTTCTGTATTTACGTTAATTTTAGCTGTACCTAACGAGATAGAACGTTGAATATCCTTTGTTGGAATTCCAGTACCACCATGTAAAACTAAAGGTACATCCGTTAGTGTAGAGATTTCTTCCATTTCAGTGAATCCTAAGTTTGGCTCCCCTTTATAAGGACCGTGTACTGAACCTAGTGCTGGTGCAAGGCAATCTATTCCTGTAGCTTCCACTAAAGCTTTGCACTCTTGTGGGTTAGCATACATAATACCACCGATAACACCATCTTCCTCGCCACCTACTGTACCCAATTCAGCTTCTACAGAAACACCTTTTGCATGAGCATATTCAACAACAGATTTTGTTGTTTCTATATTTTCTTCGAATGGATGATGTGAAGCGTCAATCATTACAGAAGTAAAGCCAGCATCGATTGCTTCTTTACATTTATCGAAGCTCGAACCATGGTCTAAATGAATGGCAACTGGAACTGTTGTTTTATAGCTTTCCATTAAGCCCTCAACCATTTTTACAACAGCAATGAATCCGCCCATATATTTACCGGCACCTTCTGACACACCTAAAATTACCGGTGATTTTTCTTCTTCTGCTGCCTGTAGAATAGCTTGTGTCCACTCTAAGTTGTTAATATTGAACTGACCTACTGCATAACTTTCTGCTTTTGCTTTAATTAACATTTCTTTCATTGAAACTAACGGCATTATTAAAATCCTCCTCGAAGATACATAAATAGTTTGCTACTAGAAAAACATAGTTTGTGCAATATGCTTTTTTTAAGTATTTTTTCTATTGTCAATTCTATGCAAATTTAAAAGAATTGATATAAACAATCAGATTAATCATAACAAAAACAGACAGTATGCGCTACTGCCTGCTCACCGGTTAATTTATATTTTTTCGTGGATTGTTAATATTTTTTTGACCTCATCACGTATTTCAAATATATTGAATGGCTTAGAGAAGTACTTTGTCACGCCGAGTTCTGTTGCGGTATCAATCATATGCTGTTCAACGTACGCTGTCATCATTATTACCGGTAAATCTGGATTTTCACTTTTTAAATGAGCTAAAATCTCCAATCCATCCATTCCAGGAATTTTCATATCCAGTAAAACGCAATCTATTGCATTTTCCTTTGCTATTTTTAATGCATCGTAACCATTTGCAGCCAGATGTGTAATAAATCCTTCTTTTTTAAATAATTCATCTAACAGCAACCTTATCCCTCTTTGATCATCTACGATTAATATATCCCTCATAGTCATTCCCCATTTACGATAATGATTTTATATTACTAAATTCAATTTTTATCTTTATTTTCCTTCTTTTACAATAAGTATATATGATTTTGCTTTTTCTTGAGCACAATTTTATAATAGCTTTGAGGTGGAATTATGTCTAAAATTTTAACTACTCAATTAACAGGGCTATTTCAGCGCATTCAACAGTCAGAAGAAGAACCGATTGAGGAAACAGCCCGTTTATTGGCACAGGCGGCAATCGGGCAAGGAACTATTTACTTTGCTGCTTTTGGTGAAATGGAAGCTGTCGCAATCCATGCAGAGCTTGGCGCAAATCCTTTTGCAAAGTTTGCCCGTTATACGGATGAGGTAGAGTTGCTGCCAGCCGATCGTCTCATTATTTTTACGCAGCATGCAACGGATGAACAAGCGTTAAAGCTCGCGCAAAAACTACATGATGACTTTATTCCCTTTGCAGCTGTCGCAAGTGAGGTTGCTGAGACCGGCAATAAATTAAGCGAGCTTGCCTATACGTATATTTCATTAAAAGTACGTGGGGGAATTTTACCCCATCCAACAAAGCTTGGTGAGCGAATTGTATTTCCTCATTTAATGGCTGCTTTATATATTTATGAAGCAATTAAAATGGAATTTGATGAAATGCTGGTCGATGATGAAGAAGATGACGAAGAGGAGTCTATTTCTCCATTTGCTTAATTCGCAAACGATTCTTATTACGTTTCAATACGTAATAGGGGTCGTTTTTTATACGGATTTTCAGTTTCCCCAAAATAAAAGCGTGCCCCATTTAAAATAGGACACGCTACTAAAGTGTTATTTTCGGTTGTTAAACGCAGCTCCAACAAACTCACGGAATAGTGGCTGTGGGCGTTGTGGGCGAGAAATTAATTCTGGGTGGAATTGACCTGCCACAAAGAATTTTTTCTCTGGTAATTCAACGATTTCCACTAACTTATTATCAGGTGATACACCTGAGAATACCATACCTTCCGCTTCCATTGCTTCACGGAATTCATTGTTAAACTCGTAGCGGTGACGGTGACGCTCATACACTAACTCTTCACCGTTGTATGCCGCACGTGCACGTGATCCTTCTTTTAATTTACATGGATATAGTCCAAGACGTAACGTACCGCCTAAATCTGTATCCTCAGATTGATCTGGTAAGAAATCAATGATTGGGTACTTCGTGTTTTTATCTAATTCTGTTGAATGTGCACCATCCAAGCCCATTACATTACGCGCAAATTCTACAGTAGCCATTTGCATACCTAAACAAATACCGAAGAACGGAATGTCATTTTCACGAGCATAGCGAATGGATTCGATTTTCCCTTCAACACCGCGGTCACCGAAACCACCTGGTACTAAAATACCGTCTACTTGTCCTAATAATTGCTCCACGTTTTCAGCAGTAATATTTTCAGCATTGATCCAATCGATTTCAATATCTGAATTGTAAACATAACCTGCATGCTTCAATGCTTCTACTACAGAAATATAAGCATCTTGTAGCTCCACATATTTACCGACTAAAGCGATACGTGTTTTATGTTCTAAGTTTTTCACTAAATGTACAAGGTCTTTCCAATCTTCCATATTTGCCTGTGGTGCGCTAATGCGGAAGTGGTCAAGAACGATTTGGTCGAATCCTTGTGCATGTAAGTTTAATGGCACTTCATATAAATGTTCGGCATCACGCGATTCGATAATATCAGAAGATTGCACGTCACAAAATAGTGCAATTTTCTCTTTCATATCCTGAGGTACCGGCTGTTCAGTACGTAAAACGATAATGTTTGGCTGAATACCTAATGAACGTAACTCTTTTACAGAGTGCTGTGTTGGTTTTGTCTTCATTTCTCCTGCAGCCGCGATGTAAGGCATTAATGTACAGTGGATATACATGACATTTTCATGACCTAGATCACGACGCATTTGACGAATTGCTTCAAGGAAAGAAAGGGATTCGAAGTCACCTACTGTACCGCCAATTTCCGTAATTACCACATCCGCCGAAGTTTCACGGCCTGCACGTTGAATACGGTCTTTAATTTCATTTGTTACATGAGGAATTACTTGAACTGTGCCACCGTTGTAGTCACCACGGCGCTCTTTATTCAATACAGACTGATATACTTTACCAGAAGTTACTGTTGAGTGTTTTCCTAAATTAATATCAATGAAACGCTCATAGTGTCCTAAGTCTAAATCCGCCTCTGCACCATCATCAGTAACGAAAACTTCACCGTGCTGGTAAGGGCTCATTGTACCTGGATCGATGTTTAAATACGGATCAAACTTTTGGATTGTTACTTCCAATCCACGGTTTTTTAATAAACGACCTAAAGAAGCAGCTACAATTCCTTTACCAAGAGATGATACTACCCCACCTGTTACGAATATATACTTTGTCATATAATAAATTCCTCCTTCTTTCTAAAACAAATTAGAAAAACACCCGGTTACTTACTTGAAGCAAGTGAATGTTTTTCTAATATACATATAAAAAAATAAAAAACGCTCCTCCTGCATCAGTTTGCAGGGGGAGCGTATTACTTATACGGTCAATCTCCTTTTTAAAGGAGCCCAAGTAAAAGATTATACGTAACTGAAAAAGAAGTCAAGCACTTTCAATTTTTCAATTGAAACACTACTTATTTTAAATCTTCTTCCTCTTCCAGCTCTTCATCCAATTCCTCTTCGTCGTCATCCTCGATAATAAATGTATCATCTTCATCGATCAGCTCTTCATCGATGTCGGCGTCGATTTCCTCGATGTCTTCTTCTACAAAGTCGATGTCTTCTTCCACTTCATCTTCATCGTCTTCGTCGTCTACGAATTCATCATAATCTTCCTCGAATAATACATCCTCTTCTTCAAGGTCAAGTACTTCTTCATCTTCGTCATCCGCGACTTTAGCTTTCTTTTTACGCGTCTTAATAGTCGGTGCAGTTTCTTCTTCGATTGTTTCTACTTTATACCATTCACGTAATCCCCAACCATTTTCCTGGTTTAATAAGAAACGACCTTCTACATTTAAGTCTGTATAAAATTGCACTAAACGAGATTTCAAGTTTTCATCGGAAATTCCATTTAATTCTTGGATACCTTTTAATAATTCATTTAAAGGCATTGCTTGTTTTTTTTCTTCTAGTAGTGCGTATGCTAAGTCGATTAATGACTCTTCTGCTAATTGTTCATCTGTCATACCACGAAAGTTCAAATCGTGCACGTCCTTTCTTATCTTACATATCTATTTATCCAGAGGCACTATGTTCATTCAACCACACTCAAACACCAGCCGAATGAAGATAAGCATAATACCCATTATATACAAACATGCCATCACTATGCTAGTTTCATTTCTTGTTTTTTAAATTTGTTGCTTTTTTATATGCTACATAAAATAAAATGAATGATAATATCAGCAAAGGGACTGCTGCTAATTGCTGATTGTATAAAAAGAAGGTTGCGATCAGGCATGCTAATATCAAAATGTAATGTAAATATTGCTGCACAATGCCGCACCTTCTTCCTTTAAAATATCATGTGTTTACTAGTATAACGAAATTTACTGTCCACGTGGTATGCCAAATTAATTTATTTGCAATTTTTGCAAAATATTAGTGATTTTTTGCTTTTTCTATTACATATTGCGTCGGTATTGACCGCCAACTTCATAAAGTGCTTGTGTAATTTGCCCTAAGCTTGCTACTTTTACTGTTTCCATAAGCTCTTCGAAAATATTGCCACCCGTTTTTGCAACTTCCTTTAACTTATTAAGTGCTTCAGCACAAATATCCGCATTTGCACCTTTAAAACTTTCTAAATTAGCAATTTGTAAATCCTTTTCTTCTTTTGAGGCACGTGCAATCTCCATATTATTGATCGTATCCTCAGAAGGCGGATTTGGATTTAGGTACGTATTCACCCCAATAATCGGCAGTTGCCCTGAATGCTTTAAATGCTCGTAATACATTGATTCTTCCTGAATTTTTCCGCGCTGATACTGTGTTTCCATCGCACCGAGCACACCACCGCGATCATTCATGCGATCAAATTCCTCAAGCACTGCCTGCTCCACCAATTGTGTAAGCTCCTCGATAATGAAAGCGCCTTGTAAAGGGTTCTCATTTTTCGATAAACCATGCTCTTTTGTAATAATCATTTGAATCGCCATTGCACGACGAACCGATTCTTCTGTCGGAGTAGTTATAGCCTCATCATATGCATTTGTATGCAATGAATTACAGTTATCCTGTAACGCCATTAATGCCTGTAATGTTGTACGAATATCATTAAAATCGATTTCTTGTGCGTGCAGGCTGCGACCCGATGTTTGGATATGATACTTTAGCTTTTGTGAGCGTTCATTTGCACCGTATTTCTCACGCATAACGACTGCCCAAATACGGCGGGCTACACGGCCGATCACTGTATATTCAGGGTCCAGACCATTTGAGAAGAAGAAACTTAAGTTCGGTGCAAAATCATCGATATTCATACCACGACTTAAATAGTATTCCACATACGTAAAGCCATTTGCGAGTGTAAATGCTAGCTGTGAAATTGGATTTGCTCCTGCTTCGGCAATATGATAACCCGAAATCGAAACAGAATAGTAATTGCGGACTTTATGATCGATGAAATATTGTTGAATATCTCCCATCATACGCAGTGCAAATTCTGTAGAGAAGATGCATGTGTTTTGCCCTTGATCTTCTTTTAATATATCCGCTTGTACAGTACCGCGCACAACTTGCAATGTTTGTTCTCTTGTTTCTGTAAACTCTTCTATAGTTAATGTACGACCAAGCTCTTGTTCACGCTTACGTACTTGTTGATCTATTGCTGTATTCATAAACATCGCCAAAATAATCGGTGCCGGTCCATTTATAGTCATCGAAACGGACGTTGAAGGTGCACATAAATCAAAGCCTGCATAAAGCTTCTTCATATCTTCAAGTGTACATATACTTACTCCTGATTCGCCAACCTTCCCGTAAATATCCGGGCGTGTATGAGGGTCCTCCCCATATAGTGTTACTGAGTCAAATGCAGTTGATAGGCGCTTTGCATCATCATCCTTCGATAAATAATGGAACCTTTTATTTGTACGTTCTGGTGTTCCTTCTCCAGCAAATTGACGTTTCGGATCTTCTCCTTCGCGTTTGAACGGAAACACGCCTGCTGTATAAGGGAATTCCCCTGGTACATTTTCTTTATACACCCAGCGTAAAATTTCACCGTAATCTTTATAGCCCGGTAATGCTACTTTTGGAATTTTTAAGCCGGCCAAAGACTCTGTTCGTAAAATGGTTTTAATTTCTTTATCGCGAACTTTAGTAATTAGCTCATCACCCGCATACGCTTCTTTTAATGTTTGCCAATTTTTTAGAATACGCTTTGATTCTGCTGTTAGTTCATTTTGTACCCCTTCCAATAAAGAATTAATCGACAATATCAATGCTGTTTCACTTTCGTTCAGCAATGCTTTTGTTCCTTCGAGCTGATACCATTTTGTTGCGAGGTTTGCCTGTTGTTCTGCATGCTTATGATAGTTACGTACTGTTTCTGATATTTCGCGTAAATAGTAGCGGCGATCATTTGGGATGACAATGTTTTGCTTTTGGGTTTTCACAAATTGCTCATAGGAAGTTTCCCAATTGTAGCCGAACTTTTCGTTGATTTTGGATACGAGTGCAGCAAACAATGAATTCGTTCCTAAATCGTTAAATTGTGAAGCGATTGTCCCGAATACCGGCATTTGTTCAATTGGCTCTTCCCATAGCTCACGTGAACGCTGGAATTGTTTTTGCACTTGGCGTAGTGCATCTTCTGAGCCTTTTCGCTCGAATTTATTGATTGCGATTAAGTCAGCAAAATCTATCATATCGATTTTTTCGAGCTGTGTTGGCGCACCAAACTCACTTGTCATTACATACATTGAAAGATCTGTATATTTTGTGATTTCTGCGTCCCCTTGCCCAATGCCGCTTGTTTCGACAAGAATTAAGTCAAATCCTGCTGCTCGTACTACATCGAGTACATCGCCAATTGAGCTTGATAATTCTGTATGCGAGCCACGTGTTGCCAAACTACGCATATAAACCCGATTATTAAAGATGGCATTCATACGAATACGGTCACCAAGCAATGCACCGCCTGTTTTTTGCTTCGTTGGATCGACTGATATAATAGCGAGCTTTTTATCCGGAAACTCTTGCAGGAAACGGCGGATTAATTCATCCGTTAATGAAGATTTCCCTGCGCCACCAGTACCGGTAATTCCAATAACTGGTGTGTTTAAGTTCTTGCTACGTACAAGCTGCAGCATATTTTGAATCTCTTCTCCATCACCATTTTCGGCAGCTGTTATTAAATTCGCCAAAACTTCCGGTGTATCTGTCGAAAGCTTTTCTAAAAGCTCTTTATAACTCCCTTTTAATGTAGAAAAGTCCGCGCCTTCTAGCTTTTTATTAATCATTCCTTGTAAGCCTAATTGACGACCATCCTCCGGCGAGAAAATGCCGGCAATCCCATACTCATGGAGCTCTTTAATTTCACGTGGTAAAATAACTCCCCCACCACCGCCAAAAATCTTAATATGCGGGGCACCTTTTTCACGCAGTAGGTCATACATATATTTAAAATATTCCATATGTCCACCTTGGTATGATGATATCGCTATCCCTTGTGCGTCTTCCTGTATAGCAGCGTTAACAACTTCCTCTACTGAACGGTTGTGACCTAAGTGAATTACTTCTGCACCACTTGATTGTAAAATTCGGCGCATAATATTAATCGAAGCATCATGACCATCAAAAAGACTAGATGCTGTAACGAAACGAATATGATTTTTTGGTTTGTATACTTCAATTTTCCCCATTTTATTACCCCTTTGTTATAGTGAAATAATGAAAAAACACCATACAAAGCACACTTCCTAAAATAGTTGCTCTACATGGCGTTTTTCCTTTCTTATTTTTCAAACTGCATAATGCCTTGTAAAAACATTGTTGTTTGCAATTCAATATATTCTTCAATTGTATAGCGTTTTTGTAACGCCCATTTACGGAAAGCCCAACTTTGCCCCTGAACGACAATTTGATGCGCCGCCAAATAGATGGCATCGTTTGATAACGATAAATTACCAGAGTCGACACAATCTTTTAGTATACGCTCAAAAATCGCGACCATTTCAATCTCCTTGTCGAGAATATAATGCATTGCTTCTTTCGGCAGTGACTTCGTTTCCTGGTACATAATCGTAAACTCTTCAGGCATTTTATCAATGAGCAGATAATATTGACGAATTGCTTTTTCCAAACTTGCCACTGAACCTATTTCAGAAGGAAATTCCAATAAACATTCCGTCACTTCATTGAAGATATTGTCACATACTAAAAATAAAACATCTTCCTTAGTCCGAATATATTCATACAATGTCCCAATTGAAAATCCGGCAGCCTTTGCAAGTTCTCGTGTTGTTGCACGGTGGAAGCCCTTTTCCTTAAAGAGCTTCACACCTGCATCGATAATTTGCTGGCGCCGCTCTATAATTTTATTTTCATCCTTTATTGACGATCGTACGTGCAGCTTATCATTGTTCGCCATACACTATTTCGTAATCATACGCGAAATTACGAGGCGTTGAATCTCTTGTGTGCCCTCATAAATTTGCGTAATTTTCGCATCACGCATATAACGCTCTACCGGATAGTCTTTTGTATAGCCGTAGCCACCAAAAACCTGAACAGCTTCTGTCGTTACTTTCATCGCTGTATCTCCCGCAAGTAGCTTCGCCATTGCCGATGCTTTTCCGTATGGTAAATCGTTTGATTCCAACCATGCTGCTTGGTACGTCAATAAACGTGAAGCTTCAATTTCTGTTGCCATATCTGCAAGTTTAAACGAGATACCTTGATTTGCTGTAATCGGTTTTCCGAATTGGACACGCTCTTTTGCATAGTCAACCGCTGCGTCCAATGCGCCTTGTGCAATTCCTACTGCCTGTGCAGCAATCCCGTTACGTCCACCATCAAGTGTTTTCATGGCAATTTTAAAGCCTTCTCCTTCTTCACCTAACATATTTTCTTTCGGCACACGGCAATTATCAAAAATAATTTCAGTTGTAGGAGATGAACGAATTCCTAGTTTTCTTTCCTTCTTGCCTACTGAGAAGCCTGGGAAATCCGCTTCAACGATAAAGGCAGTTGTACCGTTTTTCGCCTCTGGATCTGTTACTGCAAACACGACGTAAATATCTGCGATTCCACCATTTGTTATAAAGATTTTTGAGCCATTTAAAATGTAGTCATCGCCGTCTTTTACCGCATATGTTTTCATCCCTCCAGCATCTGAACCTGATGCCGGCTCTGTTAAGCCGTAAGCACCGATTTTCTTGCCTTCAGCCATTGGTCGAAGATATTTTTGTTTTTGCTCTTCATTTCCGAATTTAAAAATTGGCCATCCTGCAAGTGATGTGTGTGCAGACAATGTTACCCCTGTTGATGCACATACTCGTGATAGCTCTTCTACTGCGATACAGTACGCTAAGTAGTCAAAGCCTGCTCCGCCGTATTCTTCCGGCCATGGAATACCCGTTAAACCTAGCTCTGCCATTTTGTCAAAAATGCCGCGGTCAAATTCTTCATGCTCATCGCGGTGTTCTGCTGTTGGTGCTACTTCATTGATTGCAAAGTCGCGAATCATTTCGCGTAGTTGTTGGTGTTCTTCTGATAATTGAAAGTTCATATCCCCATATCCCCTTTAAATTAGATTACCTGTTAATTTCCGTTACGGTTACGCTTCCCACAGGTTTTAAGCATTTGTTCCTCTTTACTTGTGTCCACCGAGAAGCAACCTTAACTACATATCAAAAATATCTACCCAATCACATGCTTACTAATAACGATGCGTTGGATTTCGCTTGTGCCTTCATAAATTTGCGTAACTTTTGCGTCACGGAAATAGCGTTCTACTGGATAGTCTTCTGTATAGCCATAGCCACCGAAAATTTGTACTGCTTCAATTGCTGTGTCCATCGCTGTTTGTGAAGCGAATAATTTGGCCATTGACGCTTCCTTACCGCATGATAATCCTTCACTTCGTAAGTTTGCAGCACGGTAAACAAGTAGCTTTGCCGCTTCAACTGCAGTCGCCATATCGGCAAGCTTAAAACCAACACCTTGCTGCTGGGCTATCGGTTTTCCAAATTGAATGCGCTCTTTTGCATAATTCGTCGCAGCTTCCAACGCCGCTTCGGCAATGCCTAAGCTTTGGGCTGCAATACCAATCCGACCTACATCTAAATTGGCCATTGCAATTTTAAAACCTTCCCCTTCCTGCCCTAGAAGATTTTTGGCAGGAATACGCATGTTTTCGAATGTTAGCTGTACTGTTCTAGAGCCATGCAGTCCCATTTTGCGTTCATCTTTGCCGATAATTAGGCCTGGTGTATTCTTTTCTACAATAAATGCTGAAATACCGCGTGATCCCGCTTCAGGATTTGTAGAAGCAAAAACGATATATACATCGGCTTCCCCGCCATTAGTTATGAATACTTTTGCACCATCCAGTACATAATGCTCTCCATCTCGGATTGCCCGTGTTTTTAAAGACGCTGCATCACTTCCTGCACTTGGTTCTGTTAAACAAAAGGCCCCAATATATTCACCACTTGCAAGCTTCGGTACATATTGTTTCTTTTGTTCATCATTGCCGAAATACAAAATCGGATTTGTGCCAACAGACGTATGGACTGATAAAATCACACCCATTACTGCACTCACTTTCGATAGCTCATTGATGGCAATAATATAGGAAGTAAAGTCCATTTCTGCCCCGCCGTATTCAGCAGGTGCTGTAATGCCCATCAGGCCGAGCTCCCCCATTTTTGTTAGTAAATGCCTGGGGAATTCACCCGCTTCCATTTGCTCGATAAATGGCTCGATTTCAGTTTTGGCAAAATCACGAACCATGTTACGCATCATTATCTGCTCATCAGTAAATTGTAGATTCATAGGAGTCCCTCAGCTTTCGTATATGTAGAAACCTCGGCCGCTCTTTTTGCCTAACCAGCCGGCTGCCACATATTTGCGTAATAATGGACAAGGGCGATACTTACTATCACCAAGTCCTTCGTGTAAAATTTCCATAATCGATAAACATGTATCCAGCCCAATAAAATCAGCTAATGTGAGTGGACCCATCGGATGATTCATCCCCATCTTCATCACATCATCAATCGCTTCTTTCGTTGCTACCCCTTCATATAAGGCATAAATCGCCTCATTAATCATAGGCAATAAAATACGATTTGAAATAAAGCCTGGGAAATCATTTACTTCTACACCTGTTTTACCAAGTTGCTTTGTCATGTCGGCAACCATTTCATATACTGCATCTGTTGTTGCAAGACCTCGAATAATTTCCACAAGCTTCATGACAGGTACAGGATTCATAAAGTGCATGCCAATAACCTGCTCCGGACGCTTAGTAACTGCTGCAATTTCTGTAATTGGCAAACTTGAAGTATTTGTTGCCAAAATCGCATGTTTTGGTGCAATTTCATCAAGCTGTTTAAAAATTGATTGTTTAATATCCATATTTTCAACGGCCGCTTCAATAATAATATCGGCGTTTTTTGCATCTTCAATGGTCAAAGATTTTGTAATGCGTGCTAATATAGCTGATTTTTCCTCTTCTGTTTTACGACCTTTTTCTACATCACGTGTCAGGTTTTTCGTAATGTTATTTAAACCACGTTCGAAAAACTCATCCTTCATATCATTTAAAATGACTTCATAGCCTGCTTGTGCACAAACTTGTGCGATCCCGGAGCCCATTTGTCCTGCACCGATGACCATAACTTTTTGAATCGTCATTTATTTCATCCCCTTAGTTTGTTACTTCGATTAAAACTGCGTCCCCTTGACCACCGCCTGAACAAATTGCCGCAATCCCTAAACCACCGCCACGACGCTTTAATTCGTAAGCGAGTGTTAAAATGATACGGGCACCACTTGCTCCAATCGGATGACCTAATGCAACTGCGCCACCATTGACATTCACTTTATTCTCATCTAATCCGCTAATTTGATTGCTTACTAGCGCAACTGCTGCAAATGCTTCATTAATTTCGATTAAGTCAATGTCTGCCAATGTTTTACCTGACTTTTTAAGTAACTCATTTATTACAAGTCCCGGTGTTTGAGGGAAATCTTCCGGCGCTACGCCCACTTCTGCATGTGCTAGGATTGTTGCAAGTGGCTGGCGGTTTTCCTGTCTTGCCTTTTCTTCACTCATAAGTACTAATGCACAAGCCCCATCATTCACACCCGGTGCATTTCCGGCTGTAATGGATCCATCGCTACTGAATGCCGACTTTAATTTTGCAAGCGTTTCCACTGTTGTCCCTAAGCGTGGTGCTTCATCCGATTCAATGCGGAGCGGCTCACCTTTTCTTTGTGGAATTTCTACAGGTACAATTTCCTCAGCAAATTTGCCTGATTCAATTGCTGCAAGCGCTTTTTCATGGCTACGTGCTGCCCATTCATCCTGCTGTTCACGGGATACCTCAAACTTGCTCGCTGTTTCATTTCCGTAAATGCCCATATGCACTTGTTTCGGATGAAATGCACATGACAAACCATCATAAATCATTCCATCTACTAAACTCGCATCGCCCATACGTAAGCCGAATCTCCCTTTCGGCATATAGTACGGTGCATTTGACATCGACTCCATTCCACCTGCAACGATTACATCTTCTTCTCCTAAACGTATAAGTTGATCGGCAAGTGTGACACTGCGCATTCCTGATGCACAAACTTTATTAATCGTTTCTGTTTTCACATTCCATGGTATACCGGCTTTATTTGCTGCCTGTCGTGAAGGAATTTGCCCCTGACCTGCCTGCAAAACTGTCCCGATAATCACTTCATCTACAGCTTCTGCTGCTACATTTGCTTTTGCCAATGCCTCTTTAATTGCAATTCCACCTAAATCACTCGCTGTTAATGAACTTAAACCACCGCCAAATTTACCGAATGGTGTTCGTGCTCCGTCTAAAATGACTGTTTTCGACAATCCATACACCCCTTTGTTTGAATCTGCTGATCTTGCAAAATCCTAAGTAGAATTTTGCCTTTTTCCCTACCTTTAAGTAACCCCTTACTTAATATCCCTTTGTTTAAATCATTTTTTTGTTATTCGACTGAACGCTCGCTCAATCAATATTTAGAAAAAAATGAGAGTAATATCTACTCCCATTTTTTCACTTAATTTCATTGTATTAAATAGTATTCTAAACTGCAACAATTATTCAAATATACTGACTTTAAATATTATTCTCTTTAATTCTTATTTTCTTTATCTTGTTCGCCATTTTCCTCTAAAGGAGTATCCACCGAATTTTCATCCGTTGCGACTTGCTGTTCTTCTGTAATTGATGATTGTTCCACAGGTGGTGATTCTTTTTCAACTTCTACAAGTTCTGTTTCCTGCACTTTTTCGATAGTCGGTTCTTCAGAAACTTCCACTGGTGCTAAAACAATTTCTTCTTCGATTTCTTCTACTTGCTCTTTTTGTACTTGAACTTTTTCCGGTGTACCGAATACTGCTCGCTCTAAAATTTCCGCAATATCAAATGTTCCAACCGTTTCTTCCACTTCTTTTGCTTTCGTACCATCTGAAAGCATTGTTAAACAGTACGGACATCCTGATGAAATTACAGAAGCCTGTGTTGCCAGAGCCTGCTCTGTACGTGCTACGTTAATACGGTTTCCGACATGTTCTTCCATCCACATTAAGCCACCACCAGCACCACAGCACATACCGTCTTGACGATTACGTGTCATTTCAACCAGCTTAACACCTGCTATGCCTTTTAAAATTTCACGTGGTGGATCATATACATCATTGTAACGACCTAAATAACAAGAATCATGGAATACAATCGTTTCATCCACACGATAGTCCATTGTTAGACGACCTTCTTGGATTAAATCGTATAAAAGTTCTGTATGGTGAAGTACTTCACCTTTCCAGCCGAAATCCTGATATTCATTTTTGAAAATATTGTATGCGTGCGGGTCAATTGTAACAATTTTCGTTACACCATTTTTTTCAAATTCATCAATATTTGCTGTTGCGAGCTCTTGGAACAGGAATTCATTTCCTAAACGACGTGGTGTATCACCAGAGTTCTTTTCCTTGTTACCTAAAATTGCGAACTTAACCCCAGCCTTATTCATTAATTTAGCGAATGCTAATGCAATTTTTTGTGAGCGGTTGTCAAATGAACCCATTGAACCTACCCAGAATAAATATTCCATTTCTTCGCCTGATTTTTTAAGCTCTTTAACTGTTGGAACATGAACAGATTCGTCCAACTCTCTCCAGTTTTCTTTTTCTTTACGGTTTAAGCCCCATGGATTACCTTGGCGTTCGATATTTGTCATCGCTCGCTGTGCATCCGGGTTTACTTTACCTTCTGTCATTGTTAGGTAACGGCGTAAATCAATAATTTTATCCACGTGCTCATTCATTACTGGACATTGATCTTCACAGTTACGACATGTCGTACAAGCCCAAATCTCCTCTTCTGTAATAACATCGCCAATTAATGATGGGCTATAAATATCTTCAATTACCGCACCTTCAGCACCAGCTGCCATCGCTAATTGGTTCCCTTGTGTATTATTGAAGAAAGAAAATGGTACCCATGGCTTTTTCTTTAATTCAACTGCTCCTGTAAATGTTAAGTGATCACGTAATTTTACAAGTAAATCCATCGGAGACAGCATTTTTCCTGTACCTGTTGCTGGACACATATTCGTACAGCGCCCACATTCTACACAGGAATATAAATCGAGCATTTGCTTTTGCGTGAAGTCATGGATTTTACCAACACCGAGCGGCGGCATACTTTCCTCGTCTTCCGCTTCTTCCAAAGCAGCAAAATCGATTGGACGTAATGTACCCATACGTTCCTGACGATTAAAATAAACGTTTAAAATCGACGTGATTAAGTGGAAATGCTTACCTTGTGGAATATAAACAAGGAATGCTAATAGCGCTAATAAATGCGCCCACCACATTACAAAGAACATTACAGCAGCAATTGTTGGGTTCATCCATTGGAATACCCATGCAATAGCTGAGGCAACAGGTTCAGAGCCTGTTAAGCCATGATCATGCCAAATTAAATAAAAACCGTTACCAAATAGTGTAGCAAACATTAAAATTGCTAAAAACATGTATACTAAACCGTTTTTAAATCCTTGCTTTAAACGAGCAAGCTTCTCCATATAACGACGGTAAAATGCGACTGCAACTGCGATTAAAATCGTTAGTACGACAAGCTCCTGTGTAAATGTAAATACTGGGTATAAGCCACCTAATGGCAAATGTGAACCTGGTGCCAGCCCTTTCCAGATCAGGTCAATTGCTCCGAACTGAACCATTAAAAACCCGTAGAAAAACAGAACGTGTACAAGTCCCATCTTTTTGTCTTTCAATAATTTTGATTGACCAAATACTTTCTCAATAATATCTTCCATACGCTCAGAAAATTTTTGATTGAACTCCTCTTTACGGCCAAGCTGAATGTAGTCATAGCGTGTTTTCAATAAGTATGCAAATAACCCTAATGCATAAAGTAGCACAGCAATGAATGCAATCCAGTTAATAATTAAAAATGTATTCATACTTTTCCCCCCTGGAATACTAAGTTTCCGAACCCCTTTGTTCCTATAAACTATATTACCCTATTAATCTATAACCTCATTGTAGTTATGAATGAGCATTCAGTCAACAGATTTCATCATTAATTCTGAAAATTAAATCAAAATATAAAAAATGCTAGCTTGACAATTTATTTGTCTAAGCTAGCATTTTCCTGCTTTATTTAAAGACGTCACCACTGCGAATATATTCAACATCCGGGATGGATAAGCGATAATTCACTACCCGTGCTGCAGCAAATAGATAATCCGATAAACGATTTAAATATTTTTGTACCACAGGTGAAACATCTTCAATTTCTTTCATTAACGATACAGTTTGTCGTTCTGCGCGACGGGCTATCGTGCGAGCAATATGCAATGTGGCAGCAGCAGGCGCGCCTCCTGGTAATATGAAACGTTTTAATGGAGGTGCTTCTTCAGATAATAGGTCAATCCGATTCTCTAGAACTGCAATAGGTTCCTCTGCTAATTTATAGTGACGTTCCTTCATTACATTGGCCAAATCGCCGCCGCCATCGAACAATTCATGCTGGATAGCTGTTAAATCTTCAATAATATCCTGAAATTTACTTGAATCGAGTTCCGAAACTGCTTTACCGATAAATGAATTTAATTCATCAATTGTTCCGTATGCCTCTACACGTAGATGATCTTTATCAACACGCCCTCCAATAATGCTGGTCTTCCCTTTATCGCCTGTCTTTGTGTATAATTTCATCAAATTTCACCCTTTCGATTTAGCGTTGCATTAAAGAATTGTATGATCTTTATACTTTTTTATTGCGGACACAGTAACTTCAAAAACGGCTCTACCGATTAATTTTCCGACTTCAGTAATTGGTCCTGCATACGGCATTTCTTCACCTTGCTGGGTCGCGGCGATTAATAAGCTGTCCGTTGCGGTACTAGTTGCCGTTGTATTTGTTAAAGGGTCTTTAATTTGTTGGTCTGCCATTGCTTTTGTTTTCGCTTCTGTTGCCGTAATCATAGCTTGGATAAATGCTTCATCCGTTAGTTTACCATTAATAAAAACCCATGTATTAATAGTCCCGATATGCGGCTCATCTTCGCGTAAATAAGCTTTTGTGACATCAACACCATTTCCTACCCCTGCTGTTACCATAACACTAATTTCAACATTATCTTTCGAAAAATGCTGAATGGCTGCACATTTCGTTTTCACAGCTGTTAACATAACGACCGTATTTGTTGGTGAAAAGTGATTGTGTTGTAAAAATTGCTCTGTTTCTTCTTTTACATTGTATATATCATATTCCGGAGCAATCGCACGGTTTAAAAATGTATCATACCAGCCTATTCCCGCATTATGTACTGCCGAAGAAATAACTTTTAATGGGGATGGAGAAATGTACTTAACATATTCATCTGTTATTTTGAAATTATTTTTATTTATAGTCGATTGTTTTTGTTCTAATTCATTTGTTGGCATCATTGTTATTTGTGGCTTTGGCAGTTCAGGATGTGGATAAGTCACCACACGCGCCTGGTAGACATCGGCAATTTGATCTTGCATAATGACTTCATGTGGCTCCCCAAAAGCTCGTATTTCCCCATTTTCAATTAAAAGCAGTTCATCACAATATAGCGACGCCAAATTAATGTCATGAAAAATTGATACAACCGTTAATCCATTAAGTTCTACTTGCATTCGAATCATGTCCAAAATTTGCTTCTGGTGAGCAATGTCCAAATGATTTGTCGGCTCATCCAAAAGAAGCAGCTCCGAATCCTGAGCTAGTGCCTGTGCAATAAATACACGTTGTTGCTCACCACCTGAAAGAAACTCCAGATGTCGATTTCTGTAATGCGAAACCCCGGTGCTTTCCATTGCACGATTTACAAGGTTTTCATCTTCCTTTGACCATGTGGAAAAAAAGCCGCTTTGGTGTGGATATCTGCCTAGTGAAACAGCGTCATATACACTGTTCGTAAATACACTGGCGTTTAGTTGAGGAAGAACGGCCATCTTTTTTGCCAACTGTTTAATATCGTAGCTATTAATCGGGTGATCTTCAATCATGATTTCCCCCCGTGTAGGTTTTAAAACGCCACTGATCATTTTTAATAATGTCGATTTCCCACTACCGTTCGGACCAAGAATCCCGAGGATTTTACCTTTTTCCACGTGAAACGTCATATTTTTCACAATCTGTTTCCCGTCATAACCACCTGACAATTCGTTCACTTTTAACACTATGCAACAACCTTTCTACGTTGCTTAAAGAAAATATAGGCAAATACCGGTGCACCAATAAAAGAAGTAATTACGCCAATTGGGAGTTCTACAGGTGAGATGATGGTCCGTGATACTAAGTCGCAAATGACAAGTAGACTCGCACCGTTCATAAAGGATAATGTCAGTAAATGTCGATGATCGGCTCCAACTAATAGACGAATCATGTGCGGGACAACTAATCCGACAAAACCAATCGTACCGGATGCAGCTACAGCCGACCCTGTTAAGATTGAGCCACCTGCTAAAATCATATATTTACTGCGCTTCACATTTACCCCTAAGTATTGAGCACGTTCCTCTCCGTATATCATTGCATTCAGCTCACGGCGATTGAACCATATAATACTCGTACCGATAATCATGAATGGTAAAATCATATTTACATATGACCAGCCGCGCATCGATACACTCCCAAGCAGCCAACCAATAATCGCTCTAAGTTCTTCCCCCGTTAAAGCAACCATTAATGAGATACATGAACCTAAAAACGAACTAAATATAATTCCTGTTAAGATTAACGTTTCCATTTTCATAGAACGATCCACAAGTCGGGCAAATGATAATACTATGACCATTGTACATGCGGCACCTGCCATGCTGAATACTGGTAATGTAAATGCACCAAGAAACGGAATCGATATACCTAAAAAAATCGTCATAACAGCTCCGACTGATGCACCTGATGAAATCCCTAGCGTATAAGGATCGGCCAATGGATTTTTTAATAGCCCCTGGAAAGCCGCCCCTGCAATCGCCAGTGATGCACCAACGATTGCGGCTAAAATTACCCGTGGCATTCGAATTTTCCACAGTATACTGTAAGCTATCGGATCTGTCGTTTTATCCCATAATGTCGAAAGGGGGATATTAACCGTTCCAAATGATACTCCGATCCACAAGCTGCAAAGAAGCAATGCAATGGAAGTAACATAAGCATATATATATTTTCTATTCTTTAAATACATCTGGATAAATTGCCTCACCTAGTGATTCAATACCTTCTACAATACGTGGACCTTGGCGACTCGTCGTATCCCCATCTACGACATGAACATTGCCATTTTTAATTGCATCCATTTCGTTATAGGCAGAGTTATTTACGATGCTTTCATAGTCGTTTTCATATGTTACAATCACTTCGTCCGGATTACTGTCAACAAATTGCTCAGAGCTATACATTGGCCATCCAAGCTCTTGTACTGCATTTTCTACATTTAACACTTCTAGCATTTCATTGATAAATGTTTCTTGTCCCGCTGCATATAAGTCCGGCTCTGTGCCCACTACGATAAACACAGATTTTTCTTCTAAATCAGCAACTTTAACTTCAATGTCTTGAATTCCTTTTTGAATGGATGCAATCATCTCTGTTGCCTCAGCTGTTTTCCCTGTTAATTGCCCAATTTGTTCAATAGTCGTATATGTTTCTTCAAATGTTGTAGTATTTTTCACTACATATACAGGAATGCCCACTGATTCAAGCTGCGCAATCCCTTCTTCATTAAAGCTATAAAGACCTGATTCATGAGCTACTACTAGATCTGGCTGCAATGCAATCAATTGTTCCAAGTTAAATTCCATTCCACCGACTTTTTCTTTTGTCTGAGCTTCTTCCGGGTAATTATCATTATCGGATACTCCAATAATTTGCTCATTTAAGCCTAAGCCAAATAATATTTCTGTATTCGATGGAATAAGGGAAATAATGCGTTCAGGAGCTTTTTCCACTGTCACTTCTTTGTTTAAAGCATCCGTTACCGTTATAGGGAACTGTGCTTGTTCCTCAACCGCGTCCTTCGATTGTTGAGCTGAATCTTTTTCTACTGCTGTTTCTTCAACCCCACAGCCTGCAAGAAGCATAATTGAAATAATTCCCGTTGAAGAAAGTCGTTGCCAAGTTTTCATATGTAATTAATTCCTCCTAAAATTGTTCTAACTTGTAATTTTACACAAAAATAAAAAGCCTCCTACATACTAGGAAGCTTTATGAAAGCAAATAAATTCAAATAAAAAATTCATTCACCACATCCTATCCGCGTAGGCATTAATCGGGCATTATAAAGGCAGGTCTCCTGGCTTATGCATTAACGTTTATGAGCTGCCTTCCCGAAAATTTCAGTGGCATATAGCTCCAAACTAGCAATTACAGTGGCGGGACCGCATCGGATTTGAACCGATTTCCCTTTTACTTCTTACTTTAATTAGATATAGTAAGAACCTTTATAGTACATATTTAATTAATATTTTTATTATAGCGGATATTTCACTTAATGTATGCAAAATTACCAAAGTTTCAGATAATTTGTTTATAATTCAGTTTCTGCGTAGTAAATAACACAGATCATTCTTTTGTTTTTAAATTGTTTTCAATTGCTGTCTCTGCTAAACGCTTAATTGTAATGTCATCCATTGGTGGATTGTGTAAGCCTGCACGTACATCACGGTAATAGCGTTGAAGTGGGTTGGACCGTTGAAGACTCTTTGCGCCAACTAAACGCATCGCCTTATCAACGACTTCAATCGCTGTATTTGTCACAACATGTTTAGCAATATTGATTTCGTTAACTAAGGTCGCCTTCTTCGTCGGGTCATCATACAGTCTTGCTACCCCATAAATAGTAAAACGAGCTTTTGTTAATGCTAAATCCATTTCTCCGATGAGCGTTTGAACATTCGGCAATTGTGCAATTGTCCCTTGAATACTATTTGGTGAATGGCTATTCGCAAAATCAACCGCATAATCCCGTGCTGCCTGCGCAATTCCTAAATAAGTCGCCGGGATAAGCAGCAACCAGCCGTTCAGTTTAAAGCCTGTTGTATAGTTTGGAATTTCCACTAAGTTCGTCTGATCAATGCGTACATTGTCGAGCACTAAATCATCGCTTCCCGTCCCGCGCATTGATGCCACATCCCAAGTGTTTTCGACCGATACTCCTTCAGCCGTTTTCGGAACAAGGAAAAACCCTAGCTGATCCTCATCTTCAATCCATGCAGATACTAAAAAATAATCGAGATCCGGTGCACCGCTCGTATAGTTTTTACGCCCGTTAATTATATAATGTTCGCCACCACGTTTTGCGGAAGTCGCCGGACGCCCACCACGCACTGGACTTCCCATCGCAAACTCACTTACTGCACGATTTACTGTGGCACCATTTGCAATTTCTCCACCAAACCAATCAAGCTTTTGAGGATTCCAGTAACGGTTTTCAAAAATCTCGCCTACATTTTGAATTGTCCACGAAACTGCCAACCCCGTACTTCCGCAATAGCTTGCCAATGTTTCATGTAGTAAAAGCGCATCATATACGGTGAAGCCATCTCCTCCGTATTCCTTTGGCAACGTTATTTTTGTATAGCCAATTTCGCGTAGCTTTTGGAAATTTTCAAATGGAAATGTCGCTTGCTCATCTGTTTGTTGAGCCAATTGTTTTATACTCTCTGAAATTGTTTCGAGCTTTTCCAACCATTGTCGCTGCTCGTCCGTTTCAATAAATAATTCCTTGCTCATGAAAAGCACCACCCTCGTCTGTTGTCTTACGTAGTTATTTCTTCAAATTAATAGTACGTTTCAGAAATTTACAAGTCAATAGATATCCCTAGTTTCTTTGTAGGGATTTATTCACTTAATAAATAAGGGGTAATTTCCTATTTAAAGTGGAACGGTGGCGGGAGAAAGGAGAAAATATTCACGTTAATGTAGAACGTTACGACCCAAAAGGAGAACCTTTACAACAAAAGGTAGAAAGGCTCAGTTAAAAAGTAGAAACATCGCAATTCGAATGAAAAAACACCCTATTTTCCGTTAATAGAAAATAGAGTGTCGTGAAATTTTGGATTACATTTTCTCAGGTGCACTTACGCCGATTAATTTCAACGCATTTGCTAAAGTTGTTTTTACTGCTGTAATTAACGCTAAACGTGCTGCAGTTAACTCTTTATTATCTTGGTTTAATACTTTTTCAGCATTGTAGAAGCTATGGAATGCAGCTGCTAAGTCTTGAATATAGTTTGCGATACGGTGCGGTGTACGGTGTTTCGCTGCATCTGCCACGATTTGTGGGAATGCGCCGACCTTTTTCAGAACATCTTCTTCTTTTTCTGCTACAAGTAAGTTCAGGTTTTCTAATGATGCTTCAAAACCTTGCTCGCTTGCTGCACGTAAAATTGATGAGATACGTGCATGTGCATACTGCGCATAATACACTGGGTTTTCATTAGATTGTGATACTGCTAAGTCTAAATCGAAATCCATGTGTGAATCACCTGCAGTTTTTACGAAGAAATAACGTACTGCATCCAAGCCTACTTCTTCTACTAATTCACGCATAGTTACGGCGTTACCTGTACGCTTACTCATTTTGAACTTCTCACCGTTTTTGTAAAGCTGAACCATTTGAATTACTTCAACTTCCAATGTTTCACGCTCGTAGCCAAGTGCTTCAATCGCTGCTTTCATACGTGGGATATAACCGTGGTGATCAGCACCCCAAATATTGATTAATTTATCAAATCCGCGACGTAATTTATCTTCATGGTAAGCAATATCTGGTGTTAAATATGTGAATGAACCGTCGTTTTTAATTAATACGCGGTCTTTGTCATCGCCAAATGTAGTTGAACGGAACCAAGTTGCTCCATCTTCATCAAATACGTGTCCATTTGCCTTTAGTTTCTCTAGAGCAACATCGATTTTGCCGTTTTCATATAATGAAGTTTCAGAATACCAAACGTCAAATTCAACACGGAAGTTTTTCAGATCGTTTTGTAATTTTGCCAACTCTAGCTTCAAACCGTGCTCACGGAAAAATTTAAAACGTTCTTCTTCTGATTTATCTAAAATTGCAGCACCGAATTCTTCAGTTAACTTCCCTGCAATATCAATAATATCTTGTCCGTGGTAGCCATCTTCCGGCATCTCGGCATCCATACCTAAAGCTTGTTTATAGCGTGCTTCCAATGAGTAAGCTAAGTTGTTGATTTGGTTACCTGCATCGTTAATATAGTATTCACGAGATACATCAAAACCGGCAAAATCCATAACGTTACATAAAGAATCCCCTACAGAAGCACCGCGGGCATGTCCTAAGTGTAAGTCCCCAGTTGGGTTCGCTGATACGAACTCGACTTGTACTTTTTCCCCAGCTCCAGCAGTAGAACGACCGTAATTTTCACCTTGTTCGAATGCTGCTTTTACTACACCTGCTAAGAAGTCTTTACGAACTGTAATGTTTAGGAAGCCAGGACCTGCGATTTCGATTTTTTCGATATCTGTCCCTTCTGTTTTTACATTCTCTAAAATGCTTTCTGCAATGGCACGCGGTGGCTTTTTCGCCAATTTAGTTAATTGCATCGCTACGTTTGTAGCAAAATCACCGTTTGCTTTGTCTTTTGGTGTTTCCAGGTGAATATTTAGTTCTGTGCCAGCTTCGACTAAGCCTGCCTGATTGATCGCTGCTTTTAAAGCGTCTTTAATCGATTGCTGTAATTGTTCTACTGCATTCATGAATATACCTCCGTAAATTGAATTTCCAATGTGTATTGTCCGACAGAATTGCCGCCTATTATAAGATCATATTGCGTTTTAAAACGCCCTGATACTTTTTCGCTTTGTGTTACTTCAATGGATAACTGATGCGTATCGGTAACGATTGGCAATGATCCGAATGGACTTTCATAATGTCCATTTTCCCGTAAGCCCAGATTTAAAGGAAGACGCATGTTGACACCACCGCTTCGCATTATAAAGGCTTTCGCTTCATCTAGCTTTATCGTCGTTTGAATTCGTGTCTCTTCCTGAACTTCTTCATAGCGTAAATAATGATTTGCGCCTTTTTCTACACAGTTGCCTTCTAGCCACATTTCATATTTTTCAAGCTCGCCCTCGGTAGGAATGATGGAGGAAATTAGCTTAATTTTGACTGTTTTCCCATTCTCGTTCGCCACAGCAGTCAGCTCCTATGCATATATTTCTATAACCTTTTTATTATAGGATAAGTTCCTCTCTTTAAGCAACATCGAACTTAAACTTTGCCTTAGTACTTTTATCATCTAGTTTTGAGTATTTTTCCGTTATTTAAATCATTTTTATAGTATTTTGGGTAGAAAAGAGTAATGATTATTTTATAAAGGAGTTAATTATGTTTATCGAAATATTATCTTATTTTTGTATATTATTTACGTTTACACTTTTAATTTATTGGCCATTTATTAATTATTTTAAAATTACACCATTTATTAATCGATCAATTCCATATGTGACAGGTATAAAATTTGGCGTGACGGGGCTTATTTTAACTTATTCTGCAATACATCTTGTTGATGGCGTATTGGTAAATTCCCAGTTTATTTCCGTTCTGTTTAGTGGATTATTAGGTGGACCTTTTGCGATATTAATTAGCGGCCTAATTATAGGGATTGGTCGATTTTTCCTGTCAGAAATATCGATGGCTTCTACTATTTTTAACTACAATTTTATTTTACTAGTATTGGTGCTATTTCTAATTACACGAAGGTATGCAATGACCGCTAAAACAGTATTCATATATTTTTGGTTATGTTTGATTGAAACGATATTGATTTCTTTTATCGGACTTTGCTTTATTAGTAAGGGATTCGGATTCCTCCTGTTATATGGTTTATTTACTATTTTCGCATTTTACTTTATTTTCATCGTAATTCATCATGTAAAACGTACGAATGATACTGTACAGGAAACTACTTATTTGCGAAAAATTGATTATTTAACACAGTTGCCTAATACAGCAGAATTAGAGAAGTGTCTTCAACAACTTGTTAAGAAAAACGGTGTATTCAGTTTATTATTGGTAGATATTCGGGATTTTAAAATGATTAATTCCCGATACGGATTTTCAACAGGCGATTTAATTATTAAGCAGTTGGCTTTTCAGCTAAAAGAGTATGCAGCTAAAAATGATGCATTTGTTGCCCGGTTAGGCGGCGAGGAGTTTGCCATTATTTTAAGGGATATCCCTCCAGCTCTAGCGATTTTTGAGGCGGATAATTTAATAAAGACTATAGCCCAACAGCCTTTTAATGAAATAGGAAAAGAGGAAATTTATATATCCGTTACGATTGGATTAAGCTCTTATCCGGATAATGGCCCAAATTCACATAGTATGATTGAAAATTTAATTAGAGCTTCTCAACATGCCAAATCGAATCTAACATCAGGCTACTTTCATGCAAACAACTTAAAGTAAATACTTAAAAAGCGAGCGACAAAATTTCGTCGCTCGCTTTATTTTTCTTTTTATTTCACCCAACCTAAAATCATTTCGCGAATTAACTTTGCTGCTGTGTTTACTGTTATTTCTGAATGGTCGTAAATCGGTGCCACTTCTACAAGGTCAAAGCCGACAACATTAACTTCAGCGTGCGCGATTTCATGAATCGATGCTAAAAGTTCTTTTGGTGTAATGCCACCTGCATCTACAGTACCTGTGCCTGGAGCATGTGCCGGGTCCAATACATCAATATCAATTGTCACGTAAACATTGCGCCCTTTTAATGTTGGCAGGATTTGCTTTAAAGGCTCGAGTACTTCGAATAATGAAATGTGCATCCCGTTTTCCTTTGCCCACTGCAATTCTTCCTTTAAGCCTGAACGAATTCCGAATGAATAGACATTTTCAGGTCCGATTGTATCCGCAATTTTACGAATTGGCGTTGCATGTGAATACTGTTCACCTTCATAATCGGTACGCAAATCTGTATGCGCATCAAAATGAATAATTGCTAAATCATCATACTTTTCGTATACCGCTTCCATTACTGGCAATGATACTAAGTGTTCGCCACCCATGCCAACTGGAACTTTGTTGTCTGCCAATACTTTACGAACAAATGTCTTAATTTCCGCCAAAGATTTTTCCGGATTACCGAATGGCAACGGAATGTCTCCCGCGTCAAAAAATGGAACATCCGCTAATTCGCGGTCTAAGTAAAAACTGTATTCTTCCAAACCGACTGATACTTCACGGATTCTAGCTGGCCCAAAACGTTGACCTGGACGATAGCTTACTGTCCAATCCATTGGCATGCCGTAAAGAACTGCCTTACTTTCTTCGTAATTTTGGTGGCTTTTAATAAACATATTGCCAGCATAAGTTTCATCAAATCTCATTTACGATCACCTACATCCTTCTCTATTTTAAATTATCAATTATAAATCAATTTGTTCTCAATTTCGTATGCATAGCGACCGGTGATTTTGCTCATACTAAATCTAACAAATGAAACTTTTGATCGCTATTTTCGTATAATTAAGTACAACTGACAAAATTCGACATTGTGAATACGTATAGTCATAGCAGTATTAATGCTTATTTCCATTTAATGTGCTACGACAAAAGTATAGTTGTTTTCATTGAAAGTGCAATAGAATTTTTATAACTTTTCATAAATGACTGAAAATTTTTTGCTTACTATAAAAAAGAAATGAGGTGGAAAAACTTGAAAAGACAGCAATATAAAAAACGAAAAAGCCGTAAAAGATTTATAAAAAAAGTAGGACTCGTTACTATTGCCCTTTTATGTTTTTTCGCTGTAACGTTCCTTTCATTGCGTATATATGCACAAGTTGCCGGAGCACCACCACTTACTGTTCCGAAAGCTTCGATCTTTTTGGATAGCAACAATAATAAAATTGGCGATTATTTTACCGAGGAGCGTCGCTATTGGACAGAATTGGATGATATTTCACCTTATTTAATTGACGCTACTGTAGCCGTGGAAGATAAAGACTTCTTTGACCATAGTGGTTTTGACTATTCCCGAATTGCCGGTGCCGTTTTAGCAGATATTAAAGCGGGAGGTAAAGTCCAAGGAGCTAGTACACTCACTCAGCAATATGCGCGTAACCTTTATTTAACTCATGAAAAAACATGGACCCGAAAAATAAATGAAGCCTTATTTGCCTATCGTTTAGAATTATTTTACTCAAAAGAGGAAATTTTAGAAGGCTATTTAAATACGGTTTACTACGGACATGGAATGTATGGTGTAGAAGCAGCGAGCCGTTATTTTTATGACAAATCAGCAAAGGATTTAACATTAGCCGAAGCTTCTATGCTTGCCGGTGTTCCAAAAGGGCCGACGTATTATTCGCCACTAAATGATTTAAAAAAGGCGACAAATCGTCAGCAAGTTATTTTACGATTAATGGCTGATCAAGGAAAGATTACAGAAGATGAAAAAACACGTGCTACGTCTGAACAAGTTGTACTTAAAAGTGATCAATGGATTGCGTCAAAGTCGATAGCACCTTACTTTTTGGATGTTGTTAGGGAAGAAGCGACTGACATATTAAAATCCAAAAACCTTAGTATTAATGAAGGTGGATGGACGATTCAAACAACATTGAACCAGGCGCATCAGCGTGCAGCTGAAAATGCGATTGAAAAGAATATGCCTAATAGTGATTTACAAGTTGGTTTAGTCAGTATGGATGCGTACACTGGCTATGTAACAGCTCTTGTAGGAGGACGTGATTATGGTGTAAGCCCCTTTAATCGGGTCTCATTGGGAAATCGTCAACCCGGCTCCGCCATCAAGCCGATTTTATACGCAGCGGCTCTTGAAAAGAATTTTACCCCAATGTCGTTTTTGGATGTTAGTGAGACAACATTCACTTATGATAGTGGGCGAGCAACTTATACACCACAAAACGTCAATAATAAGTTTGCAGATCATGCCATTTCCTTAGCCCAAGCATTAGCTATTTCCGACAATATTTATGCAGTAAAGACATTGGAAGGGATCGGCTACCGTTCCTTCCGAGATATTCAAAAACGCTTTGGACTTCAATATTCTGAAAAAGATATCCCATCCATTGCTTTGGGAACCGCTGAAAATTCGCTGTATGATTTAACAAATGCATATAACATACTTGCAGCTGGTGGAGAAAAGAGAAAACCGGTTACCGTATTATCGATTACTGATGCAAAAGGGAAAGTTGTTTATAAATATAAAAAACCGGAGAAAGAACAAGTAATTTCTGAACAGGATGCTTTTGTTCTCACACAAATGATGACAGGAATATTCGATCCTGTATTCAGTGATTACTCTCCTGCAACCGGCCTATCTTTACGCTCTAGAATGTCCCACACGTATGCAGCAAAATCGGGGACGACAAATAGTGATCAATGGATGATTGGCTTTACACCTAGCTTAACTGCCGGTGTATGGAATGGCTATGACCAAGGGAAAACACTATCTGTGCAGGCAGATATGGCAGCTTCCAAACAAGTGTGGATCGATTTTATGGAAACCGCCCTTGATGGAAAAGCAAACGAAACTTTTAAAATGCCAAGTGGCGTCGAGCCTGTTACGGTTGATATTCTAAGTGGTAATTTAGCCGATGCCTCCTGTCCGAACCAGCGTGTCGTTTATATGAAAACGGCAGATATCCCAACGGAATCATGTGGAACATTCGATTTCTTCGATACTGATACATGGGGTAATTTCTTCGAAACATTACCATTTGAAGCATTTAAAGGTTTTTGGGACTAAAAATTAAAAAAGCTCTTTCGTTTCCGGTTCTAGTCCGTAAAACGAAAGAGCTTTTCTATTGTGGTTAACGAAAGGATGAGAATCATGGGGCATTCGGCTTGGGAATGTTCAAATGCCGCTTAATACTCATCACTATTCATTTTCCACGTGTCCTAGCCTACTACTTTGCAAGCTTTAAAATCAGTTTACTTTCTTTTGGAAGCAGTTTCAACCACCGATTAGTATGTTCTTTAAATGTCACATATTGTTCACCGGATGAATTCATTTTCCCAAAAAATAATTGACTGATTATAAATTTATTTGTGTCTTATATTTACCCTATAAGTAGTTTTACGCTAAATCATTTGCTAATTTTTCATCGCTATTGTTCCACATTTCTTCATTGTGGCTTTTCAGGAAGTCTGCCAATATTTTTTTCGATGGTGCATCCATATGGTCAACGATGATATGGCGCTTCATAGATTTATCCATTCTATTTACATGATCCGCCAATATTTTGTAGCCGCGGCGCTTTTCACGGTTCACAACCATTTCACATGCAGTTACGCCTGCAAAGTAGGCACCGGATTCCTTATGGTCAATCGTCACCCATACTAACCAGTAATTCTTCCCGCCTGCAGAGTCTTCACGGTTCGTTGTAAATTTAATGCCACGCTCTACTTCACTTTTTGCATGCATTGCACCTATATCAACAATCGCCGTTCCTTCTGCGACATCGACAATGACTGGCGACACATTTTCCAGAGAAAGTGAGCCAATGCCAAAACCTTTATGCCCATCGGTTGGATCATTTTTAATAATCGTAAAACCCATTTTTGGTTTAGATTTTTCTTCATTTGCCATTGTAAATACCTCCAAATACGCTAATATAAATACTATACACTATATCTTAACTAGGAGGCGACTATATGCCAATCGTTACAATTAAAATGGTTGAGGGGCGTACAGAAGAACAAAAGCGAGCGCTTGTAGAAGAAGTTACACAAGCTGTTTCAAAAACAGTTGACGCACCAGTAGAAAATGTATCCATTATTATCGAAGAAATGTCTAAAAACCACTTTGCAAAAGGTGGCGTGCGATACAGCGACAATTAATTTGTCCTATATTTCAGTTGACTACGCAGTAAACAATGAAATTGCAGTACAAAAGGGATGAATCTATAAATGATTCACCCCCTTTTTTATATATGCTCAATTAGTTTCTGTATTTCCTGACGTAAAGCTTCCGGAATGTTCTCGTCATCGAATAACTCTTCCGGGTAATAAACTTTATGGTCCACTTTTATACGGCCGGCAATTGCTTCAACTATTTGACTTTCCTCTGATAGCTCACACTGCCCACCGTCTTGCATAAGTAAGTATATCGGCTTTTTTGTCCCTTCAATTCCAGGTCGATAAAAGTCATATGGTAAATCGGATGTGGAATCATGTACTAAATAATAATCAGGGTCCATACCCGCCTCTAAAAATAGACGGCGCAGCTCTGCATAAACTTCAGGTTGCTTGAATGGGTTGAGATTTGTATATTGGAACAATTTCCGATTAACGAACCTTCTACATAAATCACGTAAAATCAGGTCCTCTTCCTTCATCCAAAATTGGAAGTATGCGAGCATAATACTTTCATCTAATGCAATATAATCTTCTAGCGTGACATCACCTTTGAAAAAAGCAATAAAAGGCGTTGGCTCATATTTAAACACATAATTACTAGCACATAACACTTTTACCCGCTTTAAAATATTATTGAGTACAACTTCTGCACTCCGTGATACAGGGTGGAAGTAAATTTGCAAATACATTTGGTAACGGCTCATAATATAATGCTCTACTGCATGCATTCCACTTTCTTTTATAACTACGCCATTTTCGCGGGGGCGCATAACACGCATAATACGTTCCATATCAAAATGACCGTAGCTAACGCCTGTATAATAAGCATCACGCTGTAAATAATCCATTCGGTCGGCGTCAATTTGACTTGAAATTAAGCTGACAACCAATTCATTCGGATATGTTTTTTCTATCACTTGGGCGACTTTCTCAGGGAAGTCCTGTGAAACCCTGCGCAGTACTGCATTTACTTCAGTCTCCCCTAGTAGAATTTGACGCGTAAAATATTCATGATCGGTCTCAAATACATTTTCAAAGGCATGGGAAAACGGGCCGTGCCCTAAATCATGCAAGAGCGCTGCACATAATACAAGTAACCTCTCAGATTCGTCCCATTCTTTTCTTCCTCTGAATACGTCATCTACAATACGGCGTACAATTTCGTACACTCCTAGTGAGTGATTAAAACGGCTATGCTCCGCTCCGTGAAACACTAAATATGTGGTACCTAGCTGTTTAATACGGCGCAGTCTTTGAAATTCTCTTGTTTTTATTAAATCCCAAATCACTTGATCCCTAACATGAATATAACGATGGACAGGGTCTTTAAAAACTTTTTCCTCTTGCAGTTTTGTTTTTGCATATGTCGTCAACATAGCCGACCTCCTTATCCCTTTTCCTTATTATAAGTGAGTTCTCAGTGAAAAAGAAATGAATCCATTAGGCAAAGGCATTATTGCCTTAAATTCTTTAAATTCTTTATAGATTATTTTCATCTGCAAAACCCTTATAAACGCGAAAAGGACCTATTCTGAAAATTATTTCAGGACTGGTCCTTACGTCGTTACTTTTTTAGTTTGTCGAGTACCTTTACCATTAACTCCTCTTCAGTTAATGCGGCAACCGGACGATTATTTACAAATGTAAATGTTTTTTTGCGGCCTGGACCACAGTATGAATGACAGCCAATTTCAATCGTTGCTTCTGGATCAATTTCTTTTAATTTTGGAATTAACGTCTTTAAATTAACGGCCTGACATTCATCGCAAACGTGAAATAAGTTTGCCATAGTGTCAACACCTTTCTCTTAGCTATTTTAACCTATTCTTTATTGTATCGCATATTGCTTATTCCATTCAAGTATATACTAGCAATTCCGTCAAAGGTCTGATAGGAATATATTTCTCATTATTCTATCAACAATTTACGATATAGTGAATAAATGTTTTCCTCTTTGGACATGATAGATTTACAACAACAAAACTATCAAAAGATCAGGGGGAGTTTTAAATGACAAAAACAAGACAAGATGCGTGGGTAAAAGAGAATGATGAGTTATTAGCAGAAGCTGTTTTGCGCCATGTTAAAGAAGGAAGCACACAGCTTAATGCTTTTGAAGAGGCTGGTGATCTACTGAACCGAACAGCTGCAGCGTGTGGTTTCCGCTGGAATGCAGTAGTACGACGCATTTACGAGGAAGATTTAGCACAGGCGAAAAAGGAACGAAAAGAGCGTATGCGTATGATGAATACAGCAACAAAGCGAAGAACAACGCCTTTATACTTAATGCCTTCAAATGAAAATCAGCCGACTTCCATTCCACTATCGGCATTATCATTGGATATCGTTATTGCATATTTAGTAAAGTTGCAACATACGAACTCAAATGAACAAGATTTAGTGAAGTGGCGTAAATTAACATCACTGTTAACAGAACAAAAGAATCAGCTTGAACAACAATTGGCTGCACTTCAAAAAGAAAATAAAGCGATTAAAGAAGATTACGAGCAATTTGTATCTATTATGAATCGCGCTAGAAGACTTGTGGCACTAGAAGATTCAGAGCCGAATGCACCAACATTCAAAATGGAACGAAACGGTAACTTAATTTCACAATCATCATTAAATGATTCAGGCGAAGCGCTATATTAGCACCTCGCCTTTTTTTATTTATTTAACATTGATTCATTGCGTTTCAATACGCGTTGTAAATAATATTCATATAGTTCCATTTCACTTTGCTGCAATGGTTTTTCATTTAACTGTCCATTCCATTGATCTAATAATTTTCGGAGGCGCTCATTCACTTGGGACACAGTGATGTCTTGTCCTGTCAGTTGCTGTAATGAGGCCATAACGTCTGGTTTAATGTCCGGATATTGAAATTTCGTTTCCTCACCTTTTAGACCTGCCCCGTAAAATTGCTTAATCAGCTCTGCTCGCTCACTTCCGCTACCCTCTACACATAAGTAGATTTGTACAGCAATTCCATTTTTCATACGGCGCTGTGATATTCCGGCAAACTTTTTACCATCGATACTTAAATCATATGAACCTGGACAATACGAGCCAACAATTTCATATGCTTCTATTTTAGTTGCGACTTCCGGAAAAAGCTGTCGAATCAATTCAACCATCATTTCAAAGGCATTGTTAATACTAAGAGGTTTGTCTTCCCCTATGACAATGGAAATGTTCAGCACTCCCCCGTCCAGTACAACAGCTAACCCTCCTGAATTCCGGACAATCGGTTCATGACCGTGCAAAATTAATGTTTGCATGCCTTCTTCTATATGCGGTAATCGGTGATCCTGAATGCCTAACACTACTGAATCATCATGCACCCATGTACGAATTGTGGCATCTGACATGTGCTGTCCAACAAGATGGCAAAGTGTGTCATCCATCGCAAATGACTCTAAAGGTGAGCGTTTGTTTGCACTAATCGATTGATCAATGAATCGCCACTTCGTTTGTTTTAAAATTTCGTTCATACATATACTCCTAGCTTAATTTCTCTTCACTTTAGCATACCTCAATTCAAAGTGATGTCAAATTGGTGAAAATATCGATTATGCAGGGTTGAAATGATTTTTTTTTATTGATTTATGCTACACTAACTGTGAATCATTTTCATTTACAAGGAGTGTTTAAGCACATGAATGAAGCAGCAATTACTTTAGATGGCTGGTATGCATTACATGATTTCCGTTCGATTGATTGGGCATCATGGAAATTAGTTTCAGCTGAAGAACGCGAAGCCGCTACGAAAGAATTTATCGCATTTTTAGAAGACTTAAATAAAGATACAGGTTCGAATGCTTTCTACTCTATTATTGGTCAAAAAGCAGACTTCATGATGATGACATTACGCGAAACACCGGAAGAGCTAGGAGAAATCGAAACAAAATTTGCTAAATTGGCAATTGCAGATTTCACTATTCCAACCTATTCTTACGTTTCGATTGTAGAATTATCAAACTACCTAGCTGGTAAGTCGGATGAAGATCCATACCAAAACCCACATGTACGTGCGCGTTTATATCCTGAATTGCCAAAGTCAAAATATGTTTGCTTCTATCCAATGGATAAAAAGCGCGATGGCAATGACAACTGGTACATGCTTTCAATGGAAGATCGTAAAAAACTGATGTATGACCACGGTCTAATCGGACGCAGCTATGCAGGTAAAATCAAACAAATCATCACTGGTTCAGTTGGATTGGACGATCATGAGTGGGGCGTTACATTATTCTCTGATGATATGCTTCAATTCAAAAAAATCGTTTACGAAATGCGCTTTGATGAAGTATCAGCCCGCTATGGCGAGTTTGGTGAGTTCCTAGTAGGTAACTTATTAGACAATGAAAAACTGGAAAAATTATTAGCGATTTAATACTCATATACCCGTTCAACCTCTTGATATTTGGTTTATCCATTCATTCGAGTTGCTGAACGGGTTTATTTATGACCTCAAGTTAACGAGAAAATTTTTATATTAAACACTTTTCCCTTATTTATCATCAATCGTCCCCACTTATTCACCACTCCCCTATACATAATCGACATTTTATGATGCATATTCGCCACCTTCCCCATGAAATGGAAAAAAGATGAGTCGATTAGTTCGACTCACCTTCGGTATGATCATCCTGTAATTTTAAAATAATAATAATGGTATTAATGAACAAACCCGTTACGATGAGAAGGATTAGTAAATACCAATGAATCGGTTGTTCATAGAATATCGCAACTGCATAGGACAAAAATGCACTAATTATTATCCCTAACCATATACCTATTTTCATGAGGTTCCACTCCCGCGATTTTCATTAACAATGGGCAACAATCTTCTATTTATGTAATTTATATTACCCATTTCATTAAAATTTATTACATCTCCCCAAATAAATTACTCTATAGTATGTTAGGTATTCAAAAAATAACACTGTATCGGTGTTCAACTTTTTTTTTATGCATATACTAAAACGAAAAAGGAGGTTACTTAGAACGCCTATAGTTCAAACAAAAGATAATCTTCCTGTTCGATTAAGACGCTACAAAAGGTTATTCAGTTGACCTGCCTAGTAGTATGGACAATAGCGTAGTAGTCACATATTGAATCTGAGTGTGATGAGTATCGGCAACTGCAACTTGTCTAGCGGTAAACTAAATTTATTTAATGAAAGGATGCAAAATTGACTTATTACTGGACGTCTCCAATGCAACAAATGAACCCTTCGGCGGTTACAATGCCTTCGACTATGCAAGGGGTAGGCTTTCCACGAGAGGAATCCTATATTGAAAATATTCTACGGTTAAATCGTGGGAAACCAGGTACGTTTTATTTTTCATTTGATAATGCGGTAGCTGGCAGCAATACGCGTGCTGTTCGCGGTGTTGTCGAAGCAGCAGGACGCGACCATGTTATTTTACGTGATTTAAAGAATAACCATCGCTTCTTGTTCCCGATGATTTACTTTGATTATGCTGAATTTGATGAGGAATTAAGCTACTTTACACAAACACCTTAATAGGCGGTAAGTCTTTTAAGGTGCATGAAAAAGCAAGGTGCCTTCACAAAGCACCTTGCTTTTTATATTTACACTTTAAATTGCTGTATTTCCTGTTGTAGGTTTTGGGCATTGTCACTTAATGTAGCTGCCACTGCATTGACTTGCTGCATCGTTGCCGTTTGTTCTTCCACGGCTGCTGCTATCATTTCGAGGTGGCTACTCGATTCGTTTGAGCCATTGGCAATTTCATTTACCGAAGCAGTTACTTGTTCTGCACTTGCCGAAAGCTGTTCCGATGTAGCTGAAATTTCTTCTATTTGCATAGACATTTCGGTTACTGCATCCACAATCGATGTAAATGATTGTCCTGCATTTGTAATGATATTCACTCCGTCGTTTACAGATATTAAAGAATCCGATACAGCACGCTCGACATTTTCTGTATCTGCTTTAATTTCAAGTGTTAAGTTGACGATTGAATTGGCTGAGTTTTTCGATTGCTCCGCCAGCTTACGTACTTCATCCGCTACAACTGCAAATCCTTTTCCGTGCTCCCCTGCCCGTGCTGCTTCAATGGCAGCATTTAATGCAAGCAGATTCGTTTGATCTGTAATTGCCGTAATAATTTGCGAGATATTATTGATTTCCTCTGTTTGTTGGGCAAGCTTTTGCACTAAATCATTAACTGAATTTGTAGAGGAACTAATAATTTTCATTTGCTGTTGTGCATCATGAATAATTTGACCACCATTTCTCGCTGTTTGTGTTGCATCAACAGAATTGCCATGTAATTTTTGAGTCGCTTCTGCAATTCGCTGTACTCCGGCTGCTGTCTCTTCCATTGCACGAGCACTTTCGTTCGAAGCATGTGCAGAGATTTGAGATCTTTCTGCGGTATGACTAACACGTGTCGTCACATCTTCTGTTGTTGCCGTAATTTCTTCTGTACTCGCTGAAAGTTCTTGCGCAGCAGCACTTACTTGCTCTGAATTCATTTGCATATTTTTAATAAGGTTAGCTAAATTGCTTTTCATCAAATTGAAGGATTTACTTAGCTGACCGATTTCGTCAGTTGTTTTCACAACAAAATCCTGCTGTGATAAGTCTCCTGATGCAATAATATTCGCTTCTTTTACTATGTTCTTTAACGGTGATGTAATTGTTTTACGAATAAATAACATCACAAGTACAGCTATAAATATACTAATTGCCAAGGCAATACTTGCAACCGTTTGAGAAAAGGAAATTGAATTGGCGGCTTTTGTACTAATCACTTCAAGCTGCTGCTCCTGATATGAAACAATCTGATTTGTCACATCAAACATGCCGTTACTTGCCACATGAAGCTTCGTATTAATAAATCCATTTGCCAGTATTTGGTCTCCGCGATTATATGCATCGACCATATCTAGGTAACCATTGTTAAAATCATCTCGGAATTTCTTTACTTGCTCCATATATTCCTGCATTGCATTACTTACAACCAATGATTCCAAATAATCAATTTCCGTGTCCAATAATTCATTGTACTGCTTAAAGTTATCGAAAGATTCCTCTTTGCCGTCCAACACGATGGCACGTGCATACATCCCTTGCATCCCTATATTCAGGCGGATTTGATCAACCGTACGGATTTGCTCAACACGATGGTTGAGTGCTTCATCCATATCTCCCTTAATTTTATTTAAACTAATAAAGTTAAGAACTACAGTAATCGTAATTAAGACAATCATTAAAATGAAAGCAGAATTTAACTTTTTCCCAACACTCATTTTGATATCCCTTCCTTCTGTCAATCATTCTCTAGAAAGTCCAATGCAGCCTGTCCTAAAACTTTTGCGGCAATCAGCATGGCTCTTTCATCAAAATTAAATTTGGCATGATGATGTGGGTAAACCGTTTCCCACTGTGGATCTTTGGCTCCAGTAAAGAAAAATGTGCCTGGAATATGCTGCATATAATAGCCATAATCCTCACCAATCATAAACGGAGGACACTCCGTCACCTTTTCTACTCCACTTGTTTGCTCTGCTACTTTTGCTATAAACTTTGTTTGTTCTTCATGGTTAACAACAGGTGGATATCCATCAAAATATTCATAACTATACGTAGCGTGCATTCCTAAACAAGTTGCTTTTAACAATAATTCGATTTCTTCTTTTATTTGCCTGCGGACCTGTTCATCTAGAGCACGTACTGTCCCTTGTATTTTCACTGTATCGGCGATGACATTAAACGGATTGATTGCTTCAAACTGACCAATTGTCACAACCCCCGATTGCAGCGGTGCGATCCGGCGGGAAATAATCGTCTGTACTTGTGTAACAAAGTGGGCTCCTACGACTATTGCATCCACCGAATGCTGTGGCTCTGCGCCATGTCCGCCCTTACCTTGAATTACAATTTCAAATCGGTCTGCTGCTGCCATAATTGCCCCATCTTTTACAAGCACTTCTCCTAATGGGGTTGGTGCCCATAAATGTGTCCCAAAAATAACGTCCACACCGTCTAGGCAGCCATCTTCAATCATGGCCAATGCACCACCAGGAGCTAACTCCTCTGCATGCTGATGAATAAAAACAATATTACCGGACAATTGATCCTGCATACCGACCAATACTTTTGCTAAAACGAGTAATGTTGCCGTATGACCGTCGTGACCACACGCATGCATTACACCATCGTTTTTAGATTTATAAGGCACATCATTTAATTCCTGAATAGCCAATGCATCAAAATCCGCACGTAAAGCAACCGTTTTTCCTGGCTTGGTACCTCTTAGTGTGGCTACAACTCCACGTCCCCCTACATACTCGCGCACTTCTAATCCAAGCTCACGATGAAAATTTGCAATATATGCGGGTGTATGTACTTCCTCATGCGATACTTCAGGATGCTCATGTAAATAGCGACGTATAATCACCATTTCTTCAAAATGATCTTCCAGCTTTAATAATAATTGGTTCATTTTCCTTACCCCTTTACTAACCTACTTTATAACTATACAATAAATTCAAACAATTTAGATAAAAGATTTATTTTTCCTAGTAAAATAATAAAAAAAGCATATACTACCATTTTTAGGAGTATATGCTTTCTATTTACCTATGACTTTTTTACTACTGATATTATAACCATTATCCAACCAATTAAAAATAGGACACCACCGATAGGAGTAATAGCTCCCAATATGCCGATTCCTGTTAAAGCTAATAGCATTAGACTTCCTGCAAAAATGACGATTCCTGCATTAAAACAAATCATTGCTATTTTCAATTGCTTTACTTCACCTAAAATAGCCTTTGACATTAATATACCGACTAATATGAGTGCTGTTGCATGGAACATTTGATATTGTATGGCTGTATCCCATATTCCTGTACTGTAGTCATCTAGCATATCATCCAGTGCATGTGCTGCGAATGCGCCTAATGCAACTGCTAAAAAGCCATGAATCGCTCCTGATATTATTGAACCTTTCATTATCTTACCTCTTTCTTTTATATATTCAACGATTCCCTATTTAGTAATAACAATTAAAAATCAAAAAGTGAATCCCCATTTGCATCCTCTTCCTCGAGCTTTTGCGACGGAATTGCAACAGGCTGTGTATATACAGGTGAGGAAACAGTCGTACTAACAAGATTTGTAGCCGGGAGCTTTGTAGAGTTTATTTTTTCGTCCAATACGACATCACACAATGCACGAATAGCCGTGAGCTTTTCACGAGCCCGTTGCTCCGTTGTCGCATGAGTAGCTTCTGCGGTCAACTTTTCAATTTGTTTGATGATTGTTTCATACGTGATCATCTCCCATTGTCCCCTCCTCTATTTTTCGGCACAAACTTTAAGCAATCCATTCCCGATGACTGTTTTACAACGAGAGATGGTAGCTGCTTCGTTTTAAAACCATAAGCCGTACACCCGCGCGGATTATTTTGATCCCATGTCACACGGAAAAAATGACATTTAAAGCAATCAACTTTCATTTGCCGCTCCCTCTCTTTCTATCATTACTTTACCATGCTTCACAGTAAAAGTTTAGATTGTTTAGAACCATTCTCATCTAAACACCAATTTATGGGCTTTTCACCTATCGACTGAAGTGCTTCATTTGTTTTTGAGTAGGGTCTGCTTCCAAAAAATCCACGATGGGCACTTAATGGGCTTGGGTGAGGTGCCTGGAGAATAATATGCTTATCGGAAATTCGTTCAATTAAAATCCGTTTACTTTGCGCTGGCTTTCCCCATAATAAAAAGACGATTGGTTGAACGCGCTCTGCAAGTTTTTCGATAACTGCATCAGTAAACTGTTCCCATCCTTGTCCTTTATGAGAATTCGCTTTTCCTGCCTGGACAGTTAATACAGTATTCAGCAATAAAACACCTTGTTTTGCCCAAGATGTTAAGTCTCCACGCTCAGGTATTTCGCAGCCCATGTCCTGCTGTAACTCTTTCATCATATTTCTTAAGCTTGGTGGCAATTTTTGACCTTGTTCGACCGAAAAACTAAGTCCATGCGCCTGGTTGGGACCATGATATGGATCTTGTCCTAAAATGACTACTTTAACCGAATCATAATCTGTCAGCATAAAGGCATTTAAAATATGTTCTTTTTTTGGATAAACAGTTTCCAACTCATACTGCGTGGATAAAAAACTTTGCAGGTTTTTATAATAAGACTGCTGCACTTGTGCTGCCAAAATTTCCTTCCAACTATTAGTTAATTGTTCAATCATAGTTTCACCTCACCTCAAACGGTATTGAAATTTATAGAGAAGTTCAAGTAATTTCTTCTGACCTTAAAGTTTTTTCTTTTTCTGGCTATTTTTATATAGTCAGATAAGCGCTATACTAAGCATTATTATTATTCGAATATTCACTTTAAGGAGATATGTTTTATGACACTAAAAAAAACTTTAACAATTGCAGGTTCTGACACTTCCGCAGGTGCAGGGATGCAGGCAGATTTGAAAGCTTTCCAGGAACATGGTACTTACGGAATGGTCGCATTAACAGTAGTCGTAACAATGGATCCTATAACTTGGAGCCATACTGTGACACCATTGCCGACAGACCTTTTGCAAAAACAAATCGATACAGCCCTTTCTACAGGAGTAGATGCAATTAAAACAGGAATGCTTTCTACAGAAGAGATTATACAAATGGCATCACAGGCCATTCAATCTTCAGGAACGGATAAAGTAGTTATCGATCCAGTAATGGTATGTAAAGGCGATGACGAAGTATTAAATCCTGGCAATACAACAGCTATGGTTAATTATCTATTACCTTATGCTACAGTAGTTACACCTAACCTTTTTGAAGCAGGTCAACTGGCTGGAACAGGTACACCAAAATCAATTGAGGAAATGCAGGCTGCCGCAGTAAAAATACATGAGCTTGGGGCAAAAAATGTTGTCATTAAAGGCGGAAAAGCATTAGTACATGATAAAGCGGTTGATTTATTTTATAATGGACAGGAATTCAAATTACTTGAATCCGAAAAAGTCACTTCAACTTATAATCATGGGGCAGGCTGTACATTTGCAGCTAGTATTTGTGCCAATTTAGCAAATGGTCTTTCTGTTGAAGAATCCGTAATAGAAGCGAAGGAATTCGTTTCGGCTGCAATTAAACATGGCTGGGCTTTAAACGACCATGTCGGTCCAGTTATGCATGGTGCTAAACCCCGATTTGGCGCACCGAAAGTAACGGTCACAACGATCCCTAACTACATTAATGCATAAAATATACTAAGTCGCACAGGAATTCGCTTCTTGTGTGACTTTTTCTTTTCATACTCCACAAAATTTGACTATACTATTAACAGATAGATTCGAAAGGAGTTAATAAGAGTGATGAAGGAAGTAAATACTAACGAGCTCCAGGAATTACTTAATTCTTTTGCGAACAAAGACGTTTTTATTCATCTAGAAACTACGAATGGCTCTTATGCAACACACTATAATGAAAACTTTTTCAATGCAGGGGCGTTTATCCGCAATGTACAATTACGTTATGAATTAGGGAAAGTTGTAGGAGATGCCCCGCACCGTGTTGGCTTGAAAATGCCACATGGTTGGGTATATGCACAAGGAATTACACATTTTGAATTAGACGATCAAGGTCGCTTATTAATGGCTGGAATTGATAATACAGGAAAGCTAGCGATTGCGTTGGAAATTAGCGAATCGCCATTTGCTTATTAAGGAGGTTGCTTACATGACATTACAAGAAGAACGCCATGTTTTGGTCGTTTACCCTCACCCAGATGATGAAGCCTTTTCGGTTGCAGGTACATTACGCTTATATCACAATATGGGAGTTCCTGTTACATATGCTTGTTTAACATTAGGGGAAATGGGCCGGAATCTAGGAAACCCTCCGTTCGCCACTCGTGAATCATTACCGGAAATACGTAGAAAAGAACTGATTGCTGCTTGTGAAGCAATGGGTATAGAAGATTTACGTATGATGGGTTTACGTGATAAAACGGTGGAATTTGAAGATGATGAAAAGATGATCAAACTCGTAACCGATTTAATTGTGGAACTTAATCCTTCTTTAATTTTCACATTTTTACCTGGTTTTGCAGTGCACCCTGATCATGAAGCAACTGGTCGTGCAGTAGTAGAGGCCGTTCGTCGAATTGATAAGCAATATCGTCCTCGTATTTTAGCATGCGCTTTTGCCAACGATACAGTCGAGAAAAATGGAGAGCCCGATGTAACAATAGATATTAGCTCTGTCAAAGAAGACAAATTAAAGGCGTTAAAAGCCCATATTTCCCAAACTGGCTGGATGTTGCAAGAAACAGAAAAACGTATCGATGAAGGTGAAGTTTTATCGGACAGCTGGTTAAATACTGAAAAATTTTATAATGTTACATTTAACGATTAATTCTTTCTATATTCTTAAATGGTATAGAATTTACATCAAAAATAATCAAAATAAAAAGCGTCGCAAATTTTGTTTTGCGACGCTTTATTGTCTATCTGGAATTAGAAATAGTTCCCCTACTCTTCTACATAAGGAATAGTCAATGGACCAATTGGTAATATTGCAATAGAATAGTTTGGACCATATTTCTCCTTCAATTGCTCCAGTAATACTTCAATATCTTCTACATAATTTAACATACTATTCTCAACTTGCTCTCGTGTTAATGTTGAATATAAATGAACATCCGCCCATACTTGGATTACAGCTTGTTTTTGAACTTGCCATTGATCAAACTTTTTAAAATTTTCATCATTAATCATGTCAAGCAGTTCTTGTGGAGTTTTTCTCATTTGCAATATTTCTGCATAATTTCCGTGGTTAGGTAAACCATCTATACACTCTGCAGCACAAATAATCGTACCACCTTCTTTTACAATTTTTTGTGCGGCACTCATACCTTTAACCGCTTGATATAAATTTTGGTCTAATGGATAACCAGAATTCGATGTAATAACTACATCAAATCGATCTTCGCATTTCACCATCGTATGTTCTTTTACATATGCACAGCCTAAATCATGAGCTTCAATTAATTCTCCTGCAAATACATTTGTAATTTTCTTTTCGCGATTTAATGTAACATTTAACATAAAATGGGGTTTACACATACCATTAATTTCACGTGTCATATCTTGCAATGGATTATCAATCATATTTCCCCATGTAGCTAAAGGATGTCCAATCATTTTTGCATTATGAAATGTCATAATTGTTTCAATACCGGCAATACCAGGCATTATTCCTTTTGGTCCTCCAGAAAATCCAGCAAAAAAGTGTGGCTCTATAAATCCTGTTACAATTCGAAAATCTGCTTCTACATATTCAGAATTCAGCCAAACATCACAGCCAAATCTGCTTGTTCCAACTTTTGTTTGAGTAGATTTATCATGACAACTATTATTGATAATCCGAATATTTTTGACAATATCTTCACTCAACATTTGAATAAATTCTTCTTCCGTTTGATCACGATGTGTCCCCGTACCATTTATAATAACAAAATTCTCTTTTGGTACATGGGGTAGCGCATTAATAATCGCAGGAACGATTTTTTCATTTGGTGTAGGACGTGTAATATCACTTATAACAATTGCAACTTTGTCTGTTTCTTTTACGATTTCATGAATCGGTGAAGTACCAATAGGGTTTAATAACGCTTCGTTCAATGCCCCCATCTCATCATCCATACCGTTAATGCTTTTTGGTTCTAAAACGACAGAATGGTCAGGTACATTAATTTTTAATTCTCCTTTTCCATACAATAAAGATACTTCCATTGTATTTCCCCCTCTATGCATTCACTTGTGGAAGCTGGTTTTGTGTTTGAAATTTTTCAATTGCTTTTACAAGTGGAATAATAATTAATAATTGAATTAGAATTCCTGGTAAAGCTATTATAAATGCGGCTTGAATAAACATTTGGAAACCAAAATCGAAATTTGAGAATCCATATAAAATAGCGGCTGCAACTCCGTATACCATTCTTCCTATTAGCATCGAAACTAAAAGACTAACATATGGGTTTAACTTCAAGTTTTTATATGTGTAACCAGCTACAAAACCATAAGTAGCCAATTCGAACATCATACTAAGACCTACAGGGAAAATAATTGGCATGCCCGAAATTAAAAAGGCAACAAATGGAGTAAGCATTCCTGCTAGTAAACCATATTTTTTACCACATATAAAACCACATAGTAAAATCGGAATATGCATCGGTAATAAAACAGCTCCTGGAGTACCAATTGGTAAAATCTTAACAATTTGCGCCAAAACGATGGCTATCGCAATAAACAAAGATGTATATACTAAATAACGTGCCTTCAATTATTTCACTCTCCCATTTGGTTTATATATTCAAAATATCTGTCCTCTAAAGGAATCCATTCTTGAATATATTTTTCTACTATTTCAGGTGTATTTCTCTTTTTAAGCCTAGTCATTTGTTCTAACTTTGTAATTTCTAAAATTAACGCGTAATCAATATATTTTTGTAATGTTGGGTGTAACGCGTATACACCTTCTAATAGCAAAACTGTGCTTTGCTGTCCTTGTTTTTCTTCATAAGTTCTTGTTTGACAATTAAACGCTTTGTAATGGGAAAATTCTCGTTTTTTAAAAGGAATGCAAATCTCTTCTTCCACTCGTTTATAATCCACATTTCCGCCTATTTCAGCTAACCTTTCTGGAGTTTTCATATTCATTGGTAAGAAGAAATGATCCATCGGTATCATAACTATATTGAACTTTTCTTTTAATTTTTGAGCCAACGTGGTTTTTCCGCTTGTTGCTGGACCATCTATCGCTATAAGAACGGGTTCATTTTTTTCTAGTGATTGCTGAATTATAAATTCTATATCCTTTATTTTTTCCATTAATACAACCTCCAATTTTTTATAAAAACACAATATTTTGTATTTTTAGAATCTTACTATTATACTTTACTAATATACCAATTAAAATAAAATTTAACAGAAATTAATAGTCTGACTAATTTATTGAGGTGCAAATATGTTAACAAAGGTTTTAGCTGAAGCTATCGTTAATGAAACTTCAAAAGTACTTTCATTAAACGTTAATATAATGGATTTGGAAGGAATTATAATCGCTTCTAAAAATCCTTCTAGAATTTCTCAATTTCATGAAGGTGCTTTAATGGTCCTTAAAAAGAAAAAAGTTATTAAAATTTTTAAAGAGGATACTCAAAAATACCAAGGAACACAAGAAGGCATTAATATTCCAATTGAATTTAATAACGAAATTGTTGGTGCAATTGGAATCACTGGCAACCCTAATGAAATTGAAGAAATTTCCAATATAGTAAAAATGCTTGCTGAATTATTATTAAAGCAAGCACATATAACTTCTGCAAATGAATTTAAAAATATTCAACAATCCTTAATTATTGAAGAGCTACTGCAACCTTCCATAAATATCGTAAATTTAAAACGCCTTCTTTTTAATTTGGATATATCTGTAGAGAACAAATATTTAATTTCGGTTATGGAAACTAATAATCATTTTGAAACAAATACAAAGGAATATTTTATTTTCATGAATGATTTAGTTACTCGGGCCACATTACATAAAAAAATGTCCATTAGTCGCTATTTATTAGTGTTCGATCTTTTCAAACAACCAATGGAAACAGTAATCAACGATTTCAAAAATTTTATCAATCTTAGTAAAAACATTAAAATTGTTTATACGGCCCCTATAGATAATATTACAAATTTAAAATTTGCTTATGAGGAATGTGAATTACTATTAAATTTAAATATAGAAAGCAACATTATTAATTATCAAAATCATCTACTAGAAGGGATGCTTGCACAAATTCCATTGAATGCTGCAAAAAAATTTTTACATAATCCAAATTATCAATTTATCCTTGATAATGAAGAATTGCTCTCTACTTTTATAAACTCAAATTTAAATGTTACTATTGCAGCTAAAGCATTATTCATTCATCCCAATACATTAAAATATCGATTAAATAAAATTCAGAAAGAATCTCTCCTTAATCCTCGTAATATTAACGATATTATTACAATCAAATTTATTATTTGGCTAAATCAATTTACATTTCAGCAAAATAAATTATGAGTAAAATAGCAAATGGCTGTAGCATATTGGATGATACAGCCTAATAGCTTTATTTTGTTACACTTTTATCTAAGCCAGGGTACTCATCCGTACCAATAATACCTCTCTTTCTTTGATACCTATCTACTAAAATTACTGCTAATGGACACAGAATGGATGTAGTAATAGTTGAAATCGATATCTGTGCAGTTGCAATAGGCACTATCGCTTCAATTTTTGCATATTCAGCTGCACTCATCGCGCCTGAAGAAACTGCGACAGCGGCTGCAGCTAAAATGGCTGCTGGAGTTGCTGCTGCATTACCTGCTGTTGAAGCTTCTGCAAACGGTGCAATATAACTTTTTTCTTTGAAAAGTTTAAATACTAAGGCACCTGTTACTGAAGTAACACCGAATGTTAAAAATGCTAAAACTAAACCGCCTGCAAGCACTTCCGGATTAAAGAAATTTGATAAGTTCATACCAGCCCCTAATGAAAAAGCAAAGAAGGGTATTAAAATAGATTCTCCTGGTTTTAAAAAATCACGCATTTTTGGATCTAAATTTCCTAACAGCATACCGATACCAATTGGTAATAATACCGCAACAAACGAAATTACCGGGAATGCTGTTCCTAACATACCTAGCGAAACTAAAGTTAGAAATGGACCATCGTTAATTGCTAGAATAGATAAACCCCCTACATCAGAGCGGTTACCATATTGTCCAGTTAAAGCTGCGTACATACCACTATTACTATTTGTCATACCTGCAATAATAGCTAGCGTTGAAAGCCCAAGAATACCAGTCCATGGGTCAAACATCATCCCAAACAGCATCCCTACTCCAAGCCCACCAAAATATTTAGTTCCGGTTAAAAGGACGCCTTTTTTTAAGGATCTTCCTCCAACTTTTAAATTCATTTGACTCCCTACGATGAATAAGAATAAGGCGATCAGAACTAATGCGCTATCTTTAAATAAATATTGTGAAAATCCGCCAATTCTTAAAAATTCATAATAGCCGTCACTTGTCGGAGCAGTACCTAAAGCTTTTAAAATATTCATTACAAACGGAATATGCAATTGATCAATTGTATTTAATGTAGCCCCTAATAATAGTGGTATCACCATCATCCCACCAGGTACTTTTTCAATCGTATCCTTGATATTCAATATAAAAACCCCCTATTAATTTTTAATTTCGTTGTAAAAAAATGTCCTAACGATTTGCTCAGTTGTTGAAACCAATAACTCCCCTGCATGTAACATGGCCTCTTCTAAGTTCATTGGACAATTAATGATGCTATTTACACTGACAACCCCATGCTCATATAAACTTTCAAATCCTTTACCTATGGATCCGGCTATTATAATTGTCGGTACATTTTTTGATTTTGCCCTTTGCGCTACTCCAAGTGGGGTTTTTCCATACACTGTTTGGCTATCAACTTTTCCTTCACCAGTAATCACTAAATGTGCATCATTTAAATATTCATTTAATTTAATAAAATCTAAGACGACATCTACACCTCTTTGAAATTCCACGGGAAAAAATGCTTGAAATGCTCCACCAATTCCACCTGCGGCACCTGCACCTGCTTTTTCATGAAGTGTAATACTTGTTGTTGCCTCAATCATATTTGCCCAGTGCATTAAATTTTCATCTAAAATTATGACGTCTTCTTTTGTCGCCCCTTTTTGAGGTCCGAAAACGTGGGAAGCCCCAGTAGGACCAATTAATGGATTTTCGACATCTGAAGCTATTAAAAACTTACATTCTTTAATTCTTTGATCGAAATGAGATAAATTAATATGGTGAATATTATTTAATTCACCGCCTCCAAACTTTATTTCCTCCCCCTTTTGATTTTGCAGTTTCATTCCTAATGCTTGTAACATGCCAGCCCCGCCATCATTTGTTGCGGAACCACCCAATCCAATAACGAATGACTTATACCCTTCATCTAATGCATGCTTTATAAGTTCTCCTGTTCCATAAGTTGTTGTAGTTAATGGAGATAATTGTCCATTTGGGACTAGGTGTAATCCAGAAGCAGTTGCCATTTCAATTACACATGTTATTCCATCACCTAACACTCCGTAAGATGCATTCACCTGATTTCCTAATGGTCCTGTCACTGATAAGCTTTTTTTTGTACCTCCAGTCGCCGCAACCAAAGTATCCATCGTACCTTCTCCACCATCTCCTACTGGAAGCTTTATGGTTTTAACATCTCTAAAAGCCTGTTTAATTCCCATTTCTATGTAATTTGATACTTCAACGGCACTTAGGCTCCCCTTAAAGGAGTCCGGCGCTATAATAATGTTCATTATTACCCTCCTAATTTGTAAACGCTTCCAACTAACTGAATTATAAGATTATTTATTGGGTACTTCTATATTAATAGTGACAAAAAAAATGCTCTTTTCGCTTATAAATTTATTAAATCTAACAAAACTTATTATTTTACCTCCTAAGAGTTCTAAAAATAAAAACCCAGGAGAATTTTTTAGACTGTATGTTGTTACATCAATTTGGTTTTAATTCCATTGCATAGGGTAAAGATAAACCCCTCCTACTCAACATATATTTCTGAAAATTTAATCTTTACGCAAAACAGTAGACAAATGAATATTCAAGATTTATAGTGTATAAATATTCAACTAACAAATTAAAGAGGTTATATATATGACAAAGAAATTTTCTTTTTATACGTGGTTTCTTTTTATAGCGTTTTCTGTACTTGGTGTGTTTATTTTTATTACTCCGATTGGAACAGATGATGGCATAAAAGTACCGATTGCTATTCTTGCTAATTTTTTGGCAGGTAAAGTCGAACCATTTATTCATTGGTTCGCATTCATCGTGTTTGTAATTGCTGCTGCGGGTTCTGTAGCAATGCAATTCATTCCACAAAAAGGTTCTCGTACATTAGCGGATTCTTTATTCCGTGTTAACTGGTTCTGGACAATTATGCGTGTGCTTGCAGTTATTTTCGCAAGTATGTATGTTTTCCAAATTGGGCCTGAGAGTCTGACAAGTGATGTAACAACAGGTGTGCTGCTTGATCCTGCTGTTGGACTTGTAACATTCATGTTTGTATTATTCCTTTTTGCCGGATTATTACTACCATTATTGACTGATTTCGGTTTACTTGAATTTTTCGGGTCTATGATGGTAAAAATTATGCGTCCCCTATTCAAAATTCCTGGTCGATCAGCAATTGACAGCTTAGCTTCATGGGTTGGTGACGGGACAATTGGTGTCTTACTGACGAGCAAGCAATATGAAGACAAAAATTATACGGGACGTGAAGCCGCAACAATCGCCACAACGTTTTCTGTCGTTTCGATTACATTCTGCCTAGTCGTTGTTGAAACAATTGGTATTGGGGATTACTTCCTTGAATTTTATGCTTCTGTAATCATCTGTGGTTTAATTTTAGCGTTTATTATGCCACGTATTTACCCGCTTAAACAAAAGGCGGATACGTTAATTGACGGTAGTGAAGTACCTGCCAATCGTGAAGATGTACAAGAAGGCTTTAATGTATTTTCATACGGCTTACACAATGCATTAAATAAAGCGAATTCAAATCGCAGCTTAGGCAAAATGGTGAAAAACGGTTTTGTGAATGTATTGGAAATGTGGTTTGCGGTAACACCTATTATTATGGCATTTGCAACAATTGCATTAGTTTTAGCTGAATTTACAAGCTTCTTCCGTATTTTAGGAATGCCGTTTGAACCAATTTTAGCGCTTCTTCAAATTCCAGAAGCAGGTGAAGCCGCACAAACAATGATTGTCGGTTTTGCTGATATGCTATTACCATCAATTTTAGGCGCAGGTATTGAATCGGAAATGACGCGTTTCTTCATTGCAACGGTATCCGTTACGCAATTGATTTACATGTCGGAAGTCGGTGGATTAATATTAGGTACGAAGCTTCCATTAAAGCTTTGGGATTTATTCATTATCTTCCTAATCCGTACAATTATTTCGATTCCAATTATTGCTGCAATTGCACATTTACTATTCTAAATCGAACAAAAAATAAAGGGCTGCCGAAATATCAGATTTCCCTCTGACATTTCGAGCAGCCCTTTTTATATTTTATTTTGTGCTTGTGAATCCACCGTCGATACGAATGACTTCCCCATTAATATATTCTGCTTTTGATGTTAATAAGAATGTTACGAGCTCCGCCACTTCCTCAGGTGTCCCTAAGCGTTTTTGTGGGATTCCACTTGTTGCATTTTCCTTCATTTGTGGGTTTGCTTCAAAGAATGATTTTACCATTGGTGTTTCGGTCGGTCCTGGTGCAATGGCATTGACACGTAATCCGTCCTTTGCGTACTCTGCTACCATACTTTTCGTTAAGCCAATTATGCCATGTTTCGTTGCTGAGTACGTGACAACGGAGTCTTGACCTATGACACCAGCACTAGAAGCTGTATTCACGATTGAACCGCCACCATTTTTTAGCATCACTTCCGCTACATAACGTACCCCGTATAATGCACCTAACAAATTGATGCCAACAATCTGTTCAATTTCTTCGATTGTTGTATCTAAATAGTATTTCCCGCTTCCCGAAATACCCGCATTATTGAAGAAGTAATCGATAGAACCGAATTTCTCCATTGTTTGGTCTACATATTTTTTTACTTCCTCTGCTTTCGAAACATCTGCTTTTATAAAAATAGCATCAACGCCAAGTGCTTTTACTTTTTCGACGGTTTCATTTCCGCCTTTTTCGCTTACGTCCACTACTGCAATATTTATACCTTCTTGGGCCATACGGATAGCTGTCGATTGACCTAATCCGCTTCCCCCACCTGTAATAATAGCTGTTTTAGTCATATTTAATTCCTCCTAGATATGTTCTTGGAACTTGTAAAAAATTGATTTACTATAAAACAAAATTCCACTGCCATAGCATTGTATTTTTTACCCCTTCACTTCTTTACATAAACAATAAAACGGTAAATACGGGTTCTGACAATTCTTCATAAGGCTATCCGATTTGCTAAACAGATATGCAACTTTCTTTATTAACGTAGCATGAAATAAATTACTTTCTTCAATAAAACGCTTTCATTATGAATAATTTAAGAACTTTCTAAATTTACTGACTTTTTAGGTCTCATAAGCGCAAATTTATGATAGAATGATGTAATCTTTAAACTGATTACGGAGGTCACATGAAAATGGAAGTTGCTCAACCTAAAACAATTGCAGTTGAAAATGTATTGATTGCCCATCATTTTTTAAAAGATGTAGTCGTGCATACCCCGCTGCAATTAAATGAATATTTATCCGAAAAGTATGGTGCAAAAATTTATTTTAAGCGTGAAGACCTACAGCATGTTCGGTCCTTTAAATTACGCGGTGCCTATTATAAAATTAAGAAAATCGAAAATGAGGCCCGTGCTTCTGGTGTCGTATGTGCAAGCGCTGGGAATCATGCACAAGGTGTTGCTTATGCCTGTGCAAAGCTTGAAATTCAAGCAACCATTTTCATGCCAAAAACAACACCAAAACAAAAGATCGATCAGGTTCGTATGTTTGGCCGGAACTTTGTTGAAATTGTGTTAGCCGGTGATACATTCGATGACTCAGCGGAAAGCGCAGTAGCTTATTGTGAAGAAGAGAACCGTATTTTCATCCACCCATTTGATGATGTTGACGTCATGGCGGGTCAAGGAACTGTAGCCGTCGAAATTATGAATGATATCGAGGAACCGATTGACTATATTTTCGGCAGCATAGGTGGCGGCGGTTTAATGTCCGGCGTATCCGCCTACATTAAAAACTTATCACCTACAAGTAAAATCATTGGCGTAGAGCCTGCCGGTGCAGCAAGTATGAAGTCTGCCTTTGAAAATAAGGAGCCTATTGCTCTCGACTGGATTGATAAATTTGTCGATGGTGCTGCTGTTAAATGTGTCGGGCAGGAAACGTATGAAGTATGTAAGCATTATTTGGACGATATTATTACTGTTCCAGAAGGAAAAGTGTGTACTACGATTTTAGACTTATATAATAAGCATGCAATTATAGCCGAACCAGCTGGAGCTTTGTCAGTTGCAGCTCTTGATTTTTATGCGGAACAAATCCGGGGGAAATCCGTTGTTATCATTATTTCAGGTGGAAATAACGACATCGGACGGATGCAGGAAATTAAAGAACGCTCGCTTATTTACGAAGGACTATTACATTACTTCATCGTTAGCTTCCCACAACGTTCCGGGGCGCTAAGACAATTTTTGGCCGAAGTGCTTGGGCCGAATGATGATATTACAACTTTTGAATATACGAAGAAAAACAATAAAGAGAGTGGTCCGGCATTAGTAGGGATTGAACTTGCCCACCCTGATGACCGCGCCGGTTTAATCGAGCGCATGTTGGCCAATGGTTTTGAATATAAAGAGGTCAATAAGGACAGTACATTGTTTGCACTGCTTGTGTAGCTCCTGGCTAAAACCTTTTTCATTCCATCTATATAAAAAATCCCGACAGTCATTACCACAATGATTGTCGGGATTTTAATTTAGCCTAATAGCGCGCGATCTGAATTCATTTTTTCTCCGCGGATATGCTCGAATTCGGTCATTAAATCCGGAATCGTTAGTGCCGGTTTTCGATCTTCCCCTACTTCCAGGATAATCTGCCCTTTGTCCATCATAATTAAGCGATTGCCTAAGTCCAACGCCTGCTGCATATTATGCGTAACCATAAGCGTTGTCAGCTTACTTTCTTCCACCAACTCTTTTGTCAGCTTTGTAATAAGCTCTGCACGTGATGGGTCCAGTGCTGCTGTATGTTCATCGAGTAGCAAAATGGAAGGCTTCGTAAAGGTAGCCATTAATAGACTTAATGCTTGGCGTTCACCACCAGATAATAGACCTACCTTTGCATTTAGACGGTTTTCTAAATTCAGGTGCAATTTTTCTAATGAGGATTTGAAAAATTCACGGCGTTTTTTATCTACACCGAACCGAAGTGTGCGTTTGGCATTGCGTGAATAGGCAATCGCCAAATTTTCTTCAATCGTCATTGTAGGTGCTGTACCAGCCATTGGATCCTGGAACACACGGCCAATATGTACCGCCCGCTTATGTTCAGGTAAACGTGTTAAATCATTGCCATTAATAATGACGGATCCAAAGTCGGGTGTTAGGGCCCCGGAAATCATATTCATCATTGTCGATTTTCCTGCACCATTACTTCCAATTATTGTGACAAAATCGCCAGGTGCTAAGTGCAAATTAATATTATCCAATGCCATTTTCTCATCGGGTGTTCCTTCGTTAAACACTTTATTGATACTATCCAATTTAAGCAAGGCCATTCCCTCCCTGCTCAACTTTTAATTTTGCCTTTTGTAGTGCCATTCGTTCTTCCAAACGTTTTGCCTTACGTTTCTTTTCTTTATACTTATTAACGATTTGCGGAATTACTAATGCCAAAATAACGATAAATGCTGTTATTAATTTCATATCACCTGAATCCAGCCATTTTACACGCAACGCTAAAGCGTAAATCATACGGTAAATTATTGCCCCGGCAATAACAGCGAAGGTTACGCGTACAATCGATTTAGCACCAAAAATAGCTTCCCCTATAATAACAGAGGCCAAACCGACAACAATCATCCCGATACCTAATCCAACATCCGCAAATTTTGTATATTGCGCAATTAATGCCCCGGACAGTGCAACCATACCGTTTGAAATACCTAACCCTAAAATAACTAATGAATCAGTATTTGCCGAAAAACTGCGAATCATCCGTTTGTTGTCCCCTGTTGCACGAATCGCCAAACCGACTTCCGTTTTTAAGAACCAGTCAACGATAAGCTTAATAATAATCGTCACAACAAGCATAACGGCTAAAATACCCCAAGTTGTTGGCACCGTTGTCATACCCATTGACTTTAAAGCATTTGAGATGACTGAATCAATGCCTAAACTTGCCCAAAAATTATTAAATACTGTAAAAATTGTTTCTGAATTTAAGAGTGGAATATTTGGTCTTGTTACACCCGTATCGGAGCTTAATCCCATAATGCGAAGATTAATAGAATAAAGCGCGATCATCATTAAAATCCCTGCAAGCAGCGGATTGATTTTCCCTTTAGTGTGTAAAATTCCTGTCATACATCCAGCAATAAATCCAGCAACTGTTGCGACCAATGTTGCGAGTATCGGATTATAGCCAAGTACAATCATCATTGCGGCCGTACCTGCACCCGTTACAAAGCTTCCATCAACCGTTAAATCCGGAAAATCCAGCACCCGGAATGTTAAATAAACACCCAGTGCCATAATTGCATAGATGATTCCTTGCTCTACCGACCCAAACAAAGCTGTAAACATCTCGAATCATCTCCTATAATTTTTATCCACTGCACCTTGCGAGCTTATGAGTATCCATTAAAAAGTAGTTAAACGTTAATTCGCGCTAGGACCCTCTAGAATATTAGCCTTGGATTTCATTACGATGACTTTAGGCAGACCTTCTTTGAGGGCACAAGCGCGAATATTTATTCCTGGCTATTTACCAGCATTCAAATTATTGTACTTCTGCTTCCCACTCAGGTTTAACTTCTAAGCCTAAATTTTCTGCAGCCGCTTTATTGATGACTAATTTTAAGTTTGCTGGGTATGCTGCCGGAATTTCAGAAGGAGATTTCCCTTCCAATAAAATTTGAGCTGCCATTTGCCCTGCTTCATAACCGATATCGTAGTAATTAAAACCGTATGCTGCTAACCCGCCACGTGCTACAGAGTCCAATTCACCAACGATTAATGGTAATTTGTTTGCATTTGCTACATCGATAACTGATTCTAATGCATTTACAACTGTGTTATCTGTAATGATGTAATACGCTTCTACTTTACCTAATAATGATTCAGTTGCTTGTTTTACTTCCGCTGATGTTGAAGCAGATGCTTCTACAATTGTAATACCTTCTTTTGCTGCTAATTCTTTAGCAGTTGAAATTTGGGCTACTGAATTTTGCTCTCCAGCGTTATAAACCATCCCGACATTTTTTACACCGAGTTCTTTTAAAAACGCCATTGTTTTTGGCATTGTTTCCGGATGTAAATCAATTGTTCCAGTAACGTTTGCCCCTGGAGTTGCCATTGATTCGATTAATTCCGCACCTACCGCATCGGTTACCGATGTGAAGATAATTGGAATATCAGCAGTTGCACCTTTTGCCGCTTGTGCAGATGGTGTTGAGTTTGCAAAAATCAGGTCTACATTATCGCTTACTAATTGTTGTGCAATTGTCATGTTTGTACTGTTATCTCCATTAGCTGAGTTATCCACATATTCCGCTTTAATTCCTGCATCTTCAATCGCCTTTTTGAATCCTTCTTTTGCAGCATCTAATGATGGGTGCTCTACGATTTGAGTTGTTCCGATTTTAAATGTTTTTGCTTCATCAGTTTGTGCAGACTCTGTTCCTCCGTCACTAGCTGTAGCATTAGTAGCAGTATCTTGCTCTTCTCCACCGCATGCTGCTAAAAGTAAAAGAAGCCCAAATACTAAAAAGGAAAGCTTCGTTAATTTACGTGTCATATAATTTATCCCCCTATTATTCTCTGACGCTTTAAAGCGACGAACTTCATTTGGATGAAGTGTGAATTAAAATTATATTACCTCTTCATTTTCAGATAGTCAATAAGATTTAGAATGTTCAGATATTAAATTGAATTACTCATTATCCCTACATGTTAATTTCGCGCTTTAAACCACTGAATTATATATGTATTATTCAAAATTTTATCATTTGTCAATTTATTGAACTTTGAAGGGAAATTAGTTCTATAATTCTTTACTTTCTTTTTTAATATTGCTATGATTGCAGTTGCTTTGCGTGGTTCGTAACCATCCCACGTTAAAAAACTAGGAGGAATTAATATGAAAGTAAAGTTTCTTGCAACTAGTGCAATTATTGCAGCATTATATATTGCAATAACAATGCTAGTTGCCCCGATTAGTTTTGGACAAGTACAGTTCCGTATTGCCGAAATATTTAATCATCTGATCGCCTTCAACCCCCGTTTTATGTTAGGTGTTGTATTGGGTGTATTTTTTTCCAATTTCCTTATGTCATCTGTCGGTCCAATTGACCTAATTTTTGGCGTAGGACATACTATTCTTACACTTGGTATTTTTATTTTCATCTGTAAGTTTGTAAAAAACATTTGGGCACGTTTAGTTATTAATACGACACTCTTTACGTTTACAATGTTTATCATTGCGGCACAGCTTAACCTAGTGTTGGACTTTCCGTTTTGGGAGACATGGTTATTTGTAGCATTTGGGGAGTTTGTTGTTTTAGCAGTTGGCGCACCTATCATGTACACTTTAAATAAACGACTTGATTTCAAAAAATTGATCTAACATATATCGTTTCACCCACTGGCATTTAGTCGGTGGGTTTTTTGGTTAAGTTTTTTTAGAATTGTTTGACATTTTTATTTTCAGTGTTAGAATAAGCATATTCAAAATATTACATTACGGTAGCAGGTTGCGGGAGCGCGACCACCGTTTCAGTTGAGAAGAGTTTAGTTGAGTAAATTGTTGAATAAGAAGAGTAGCATTTCCCGTTTTGTATAGAGAGCGTATGGCTGGTGAAAATACGTCAAAAGGTAAATGTGAATGGGCCTTATGAAAGCTGCCGGCATTAGTCGGCGGACGGTACCCTGCCGTTATCAGGTTTAAGTGGAGGCTATTTTATAGCTTCAATCGAGGTGGCAACGCGGTGCAGATCGTCCTCAGCAAAAGTTTATTCTTTTGCTGGGGACTTTTTTTATTCCCAAAATTAAAAGGAGTGTGTCGAATGGCAATTCAACAACGTTTTCGTACATCAATGAAAAAAGTGAACGGTGATCTACTGACACCAATCTCCATTTTCCAACGTTTAAAGGGCGAACGAAAATTTCTTTTAGAAAGCTCATCCAAATATGAAGGTAATGGACGCTATTCCTTCATCGGCGTCAATCCAAGAAAAACCTATAGCGGCAACGGACAGCAACTTATTGATAAATCTCATCTATCCAATAGAGAGTACACATATGACGGTGAGCTTATTCAATTGATTAAACAAGTAATGCCGCGCATATCATCACATACCGAATATCCTTTTACAGGCGGGGGGATCGGCTATATTCATGCATTGCAAAAACCATCGCCTGAACTGCAGTTTCATGTTTACGATACACTCGTTATTTTCGATCATTTAACAGACGAGATTGCTGTTTTCCATACGAATATTGAAGCCGAGCAGGAGGAGCCAAATATTGATGTACTGATTGAGCAGTTGTTTACAAGTACAACACCAGAAGAAACATCGTATACCCTAAACCATGTCGAAAATGAACGAAACGGTTATTATGCCGCACAATTTGACGGGGATGCCCTTTCGCTTTATCGAAAAATGCGGATTGATTATGCTGCACCATATATGTATTATGTCGAATTTGACGATTGCACTGTACTTGGAACATCACAGGCAAACTTTATGCAAGTGCAGGACGGATCTATTTCAGTTACAAACAAAGCATTGCCGATTGAACCATTTAGTGTGGAAAATTCAGTGCAGAAATTGGCCACAACTACACAAGGCTCACTGAACCCAACGTTGCATGCGATTGATGTTGTAAAGGAGCTTCTGCCGGCACAAGGATTAATCGGCTATATCGGGTTTAACGGACAAGTCGATTTCACGACACCCGATAATACGATAACGATTCAGGGAAATGTTGCACATCTTCACACAGAAACGAGTGAGGATGCCCCATTCCACTCACTATTGAAAGGATGATTATGTATGTCTTTACTTCCGTTTATTGAACAAATCGAGCGAAAAGAGCATTTAGTGTTCGAAGAGATGCAGCAGGCTGCACAACTCATTTTTAATGAGCAGACACCGAAAGAACAGATAGCTGCCTTTTTAACAGCAATGAGTATCAAAGGCGAAACAGCACATGAAGTTGCCGGACTCGCTTCTGTCATGAAATCACATGCCGTCTCTGTTGATGCACCAGAAGGTATTTATATCGATAATTGTGGTACAGGTGGCGATGGCCTCCAAAGCTTCAATATTAGTACGACCGCCGCTTTCGTGTTAGCTGGCGGGGGCATTTTAGTCGCGAAGCATGGTAACCGGAAAGTGTCGAGTGCTTCAGGCAGCTCGGATGTTTTAGAAGCACTTGGCATTACCCTACTCCCGGATACGGCACAAACGATAGATTTATTGAAACAGCACGGAATCGCCTTTTTACATGCACCAAACATGCATCCAAAGCTAAAGCGAATCGGCGAAGTTCGACAATCACTTGGAAAGCCGACAATCTTTAATTTAGTCGGACCTTTAACAAATCCTGTACCTTTGAAAACTCAATTCGTTGGTATTAACCGCCCTAACTTTACTACGGATTATGCTGAAGTGCTGCACATGCTCGGTCGTGAGCGCGCGATTGTCGTATCGGGTGCACAAGGAATGGATGAGGCATCATTGGACGGTGAGAATACATTCGTCCTTTTAGACCACGGTGATATTATTCCGTTTAAGCTTCGTGCGGAAGATGTAGGCTTAACTGCAAAGCCATTATCGGCTATCCGTGGTGGCACCCCTGCTGAAAACGCAGTAATTATGCGCGATTTATTAAAAGGAAAGCAAAGTGTATATTTCGACACAGTCGTGTTAAATGCCGGCATTGGGTTCTTTGCATATGGCTTAGCGAGCACGATGAAAGAAGGTATCGACATGGCAAAGGACAGCATCCTGTCGGGTCGTGCATATGAAAAGCTAGAAAGTGTTGTTGCCTATAACAAAAAAGTGATGCAGGAGGAAACGATTATATGACTATTTTAGACCGAATTATAGCGCAAAAAGAGCTTGAATTACCTGCTTTACTTGCATCAGCACCAAACTTCCCAACAATTGATAAGGTACGTCCCTCTTTGTATGAAACATTAATTACCGCCAGTACGTTGCAGGTCATTTCTGAAATGAAACGCGCCTCACCATCAAAAGGTGATATTGCGACACATATTGACCCTGTTGAACAGGCTAGACAGTATGAGGAAGCCGGTGCTGCCTGCATTTCCGTTTTAACAGAGCAGGCATTTTTTAAAGGCAGTTTCGAAGATTTACATGCGGTAGCAAATGCGGTGAATATTCCAGTGTTATGCAAAGACTTCATGATTCATGAAGTACAGATTGACTACGCAAAGGCTGCAGGTGCCTCGATCATACTATTGATTGTGGCAGCATTGACGGATGAACAATTAAAGGCACTATACACATATGCAACCGAAAAACAGCTCGAAGTCCTTGTAGAAGTACACGATACGGAGGAGTTACAGCGTGCACTCAATATTGGCGCGAAAATTATCGGAGTTAATAATCGTAACTTAAAGACATTTGAAGTTTCCTTAACAACTACCGCTGAAATTGCCCAGCATCTTCCCCCTTCTTCCATTGCATTTATTAGCGAAAGTGGCATTTGGAACGCAGAAGATGCACAGTTTGTGGCGAATGCAGGCGCAAAAGGAGTTTTAGTTGGCGAATCATTAATGGTAAGCGGAAACGTCATGAATTCCCTTAAAGCACTACAAATCGACATCATAGCGAAGGTTGGCGAAAAGAGATGACTAAAGTAAAAATTTGCGGATTGAAAGAAATCGAACATGTCGAAGCTGCGGTAAAAGCTGGAGCGGATTTTATCGGATTTATGTTTGCGCCCAGTAAACGACGCATTACAGTAGAGGAAGCAATCGAGCTGGCAAAGAGTATTCCAAGTACGGTAAAAAAGGTTGGAGTTTTTGTAAATGAACAGACAGATATCATTCGACAAATTGCCGATCAAGTCGAACTCGACTATATCCAGTATCACGGAGATGAAACGCAGGAGGAAATACAGGAAATCGGTCTGCCAGCTATTAAGGCATTTTCGATTCGTGGGGAAGAAGACATTAAGCGAGCAGCAACATATGATGTCGACTACTATTTATTCGATTCGCCAGGTACGAACTTCCGCGGAGGTAGTGGAGAATCATTTGACTGGATGCTTTTGGATAAAGTAAATATTCCGATGGAAAAGGTCATTTTAGCAGGTGGATTAAATGGAGAAAATGTAGGACTGGCGATAATGCTTGTCGAGCCATTTGCTGTAGATGTTTCAAGTGGTGTAGAGGTAGATGGTCGAAAAAGTTCGACAGCGATTACGAATTTTATTGAAATAGCAAAAGGAGAGTTGATTTTATGACGACGACTGTAAAAGGGCGCTTTGGACGATTTGGCGGTCAATTCGTGCCCGAGACATTGATGACTTCACTTGAGGAATTAGAGCTTGCATATGAGGAAGCAAAAAAGGACCCTTCTTTCAAGGAAGAACTTGACTATTATTTAAAGCAATATGTCGGACGGGAAACTCCCCTTTATTTTGCTGAGCGTTTAACGAAAAAAGTCGGCGGTGCGAAAATCTATCTAAAACGTGAAGATTTAAATCATACCGGCGCTCATAAAATAAATAATGCGATCGGCCAAGCACTTTTAGCAAAACGTATGGGGAAGAAGAAAATTGTTGCTGAAACTGGTGCAGGTCAGCATGGGGTCGCAACGGCAACTGCGTGTGCATTGCTTGATATGGAATGTATCGTTTATATGGGGGCAGAAGATGTACGCCGTCAGCAACTGAACGTTTTCCGTATGGAGCTGCTCGGAACAAAAGTTGTTGCGGTAGAAAAAGGTTCCGCAACATTAAAAGATGCGGTGAATGAAGCATTGCGTCACTGGGTCACTCATATTGAAGATACGCATTACATTTTAGGATCAGCACTTGGGCCACACCCCTTCCCTACAATTGTCCGTGATTTCCAGCGTGTCATTGGGGATGAAACACGTGCCCAAATTTTACAACAGGAAGGACGTCTTCCGGATACAATTATTGCTTGTATTGGCGGCGGCAGTAATGCAATCGGAATGTTCTACCCGTTTGTGGAAGATCAAAATGTTGCATTATACGGGGTTGAAGCTGCAGGTTCCGGTGTAGATACAGATAAACATGCCGCAGCAATTCATGTCGGGAAAACAGGCGTCCTGCACGGTGCTTTCATGTATTTACTGCAAGACAAAGATGGTTTTGTACAAGAAGCACACTCTATTTCAGCAGGGCTCGATTATCCAGGTGTTGGTCCTGAGCATTGTCATTTACATGAAACAGGCCGTGCATCCTACCCTTCTGTTACAGATGAACAGGCACTTGAAGGTGTGAAGCTGTTATGTGAAACGGAAGGAATTTTACCGGCATTGGAAAGCGCGCATGCCGTTTACTATGCAAGTCAATTTGCCAAAGACCGTCCTGCTGATGAAATTGTTGTCGTTTGCTTATCAGGACGCGGAGACAAAGATGTGCACACATTAATGGATAAACTTGGAGGTGGCGTGAAATGACATTGCAAAAACAGCTTGAAAACGTATTAGCTGCAGGGGATAAAGCATTTGTTCCTTATATAATGGCAGGCGATGGCGGGCTTGAAACGTTAAAACCTACTATATTAAAGCTTCAGCAAATCGGAGTTTCCGCAATTGAAGTCGGAATTCCATTTACAGATCCTGTAGCAGATGGACCAACAATTGAACAAGCCGGCGAACGTGCACTTGCACACGGTGTGACATTGAACAAGGTGCTGGATGAACTGCAAAGCTTTGCACAGGAAATCCGTATTCCTCTTGTTGTCATGACTTACTTAAATCCGATTTTAGCTTATGGAATTGAAGCATTTGCAGAGGATGCAAAACGTGGTGGTGTTCAAGGACTGATTGTACCGGATATGCCTTACGAAGAAAGTGCTTTATTGCATGACGCTTTAAAAGAAAACGGCATTGCGCTTGTTCAGCTCGTGTCATTAATGAGCCCTCCTGAACGTATTAAGAAATTAGCCACTGCAAGTGAAGGCTTCGTTTATGCCGTTACGGTAAATGGTATTACTGGTGAACGTGCAAGCTTTGCTACAGAACTTGCCGGGCACTTTGCGAACTTAAAAGCAGCGAGCGATATCCCGGTGTTAGCAGGATTCGGGATTTCAACAACCGAACATGTGAAGAGTTTTGGTGAGATTGCAGATGGCGTAATTGTCGGCAGTAAAATTGTCACTGCCTTAGTTGAGCAAGACTGGGCAACGATTGAAACGCTAGTGCAAGCGACGAAAAAAGCTACGATAAATTAGTCTACTTTCTCTTTCCTTCCTGTGGTATCGTTTACTTATTAAGTAGTAGCGGATGGAGGCCAATGAATGAGTGTAAAGGATTTTTTTGCTGGGGTATTTTTCATCGCACTTGCAGGTTATTTTACGTATGCTTTAGTCGACAACATGTCATTACTCTTTATTGAGAGTACGACCGTTTGGCAATATTTTGTTGCATTCTTTCGTGTAGCGCTTATTATTTTCCTTTTCAACTTAGGACTTTCCTTAATGAAACGTTTTTTCACAGGTGGAAAAACAACAAAAAATGGGGACGCTCGGTAATTCGATGCGTCCCCATTTTTTCGGCAATTCTATATTACACTTGGAGCTGTGGATAAATTTCATTTACATTTTCACGCAGCTTCGCCTTTAAAAACTTCCCTACAGAGGTTTTCGGAATTTCTGTTAAGAAGACGATATCATCTGGTAGCCACCATTTGGCAAATTGCCCTTCCAAAAATGCAATTAATTCTTCTTTTGTAGCGGTTGCTTCCTCTTTTAATACGACACATGCCAGTGGCCGCTCCTGCCATTTCGCGTGTGGGATAGCAATTACTGCCGCTTCAAATACAGCTTCATGCGACATAAGCGCATTTTCCAAATCAACCGATGAGATCCATTCGCCGCCTGATTTAATTAAATCTTTTGTGCGGTCTGTTATTTTAATAAAACCCTCCTTTGAACGGACTGCTATATCGCCCGTGTAAAGCCATCCGTCTGAAAATGCTTCCGCTGTGCGCTCATCTTTATAATATTCAGCTGCAATCCAAGGTCCGCGTAAACGTAGCTCCCCCATCGTTTCGCTGTCCCAAGGTACTTCACCGTTTTCGTTTACGATGCTCGATTCAATTCCCGGAACTGTTAGCCCCTGCATTGCGCGTGTTTCAATTTTTTTATCTAACGGCCAGTCATCCATATGTGACATATCACGTGACATCGAAACAATCGGTGAAGTCTCCGTCATACCGTACACCACAATATAATTGACGCCCATTTCTTCATATTTCTTAATAAGTCCTTTTGGCGAAGCTGATCCCCCGCAGAAAATGGCCTGTAATGACGATAAATCACGCGCCTTCTTTTCTAGCTCCTGTATTGCGCCAAGCCAGATTGTCGGTACTCCTGCTGTTTTCGTCACACTATATTGCTCGATGAAATCTAAAATTAAAGCTGGTGTAAATTGTGGGCCGATTAACACTTGCGTCGCCCCAACATTTACTGCTGCAAATGGCATTCCCCATGCATTTACATGGAACATCGGGACAATCGGCAAAATCGTGTCACGCTCCGAAATCCCCATCGTATCCACCATTGAGATGGACATACTATGCAGCACGAGCGAACGATGTGTATAGACAACTCCTTTTGGATTGCCTGTTGTCGCACTTGTATAACACATACTTGCCGGTTCATTTTCATCCAAATCTTCCGGGAACTCGAAGCTGTCTTCTGCTTCTTCAAGCAGTGCTTCATACGATAAGACGTTTGGTAAAGTTGTGTTTGGCAAGTCTCCATCTGCCATTATGATGTAATGCTGCACTGTTTTTAATTCGTGCTGCACTTCTTCAATTAACGGCACTAAATCTTCGTCTATTAAAATAATTTTATCTTCTGCATGATTAATAATGTACGCAATATGTTCCGGTGATAGTCGAATATTGACCATATGCAATATTGCACCTGAACATGGAACTGCAAAGTATGCTTCTAAATGGCGGTGTTGATTCCAGGCAAATGACGCAATTTTATCGCCGCGTTCCATGCCTAACTTTGTTAATGCGTGCGCCAGCTTTCTTGTGCGCTTTACCCATTGCCCGTATGTAAGGCGGTGAACCTTATTCTCACTTGTACGTGATATTATTTCCTTGTGTGCATAATACGTTTCTGCACGCTTGATCATATCTGTTAGAACGAGTGGTGTTTGCATCATCATAGTTTGTTTCCCCCTTGTATTAAGCGTTTCTTTTATTGGCAAATCCCCATCCCCAATAGACGCCTCCCAATTTATCCCACAATATCATTCTAATATAATATACTGAAAAATGAAAATATTTTGTTAATAATGGCGCTTTTTGCTTATTATGGTTTGTTAATTTCAGTTGAGATTAGGCGATTGTGAGGGAACTGAGAAGTGAAGTGAGGGGTTTTTAAAAAACAAGAAACTCATCTACAATAAAAAAGCGAGTGAAACTGCTTTTCAACAATTTCACTCGCCAACATTATTTTAAATTGCGTTTTGTGCTAATCGTACTTTTAGTTTTTCCAGCATATCGACCGTCATTTTTTCCAAATCGTAGCTTGCTTTAAAGCCCCATTCTTCAATAGCAGCTGATGAATCAATAGCATTTGGCCAGCTGTCTGCAATTGCCTGACGTATCGGATCTACATCATAATCCATTGTGAAGCTTGGAATATGCTTTTGAATTTCCGCTGCAATTTGCGACGGCTCGAAGCTCATCGCTGATATATTAAACGCATTACGGTGTATAAGCTTTGCCGGGTCTGCTTCCATTAAATCAACAATTGCCTGCAGTGCATCCGGCATATACATCATATCCATAAAAGTACCTTCTGCAATATAAGATGTGTAGCGACCTTCCGCAATCGCCTTATAATAAATATCTACCGCATAATCCGTCGTTCCCCCACCTGGTGGCGTTACATAAGAAATTAATCCTGGGAATCGGACTCCGCGCGTATCCAGTCTATAGCGTGTATAGTAATAATCACATAATAATTCGCCCGCTACCTTGTTTACTCCGTACATTGTAGTTGGACGCTGTAATGTATCTTGTGGTGTATTGTCCTTTGGCGTAGAAGGACCGAATGCGCCAATTGAGCTTGGCGTGAAAAACTGCATATCGAGCTCACGTGCTACTTCAAGTGCATTCATTAAACCGCCCATATTTAAATTCCATGCGAAAACTGGATTTTTTTCTGCTGTTGCTGATAGTAGTGCAGCCATATGAATCATCGTATCTGCGCCAAAATCATGTGCGAGCGCATGCATGCGTTTCCCATCTGTTACATCCAATACTTCAAATGGACCTTCATGCTGATCAATTTTTCGAATATCTGTTGCCAATACATTGTCAACGCCATACGTATGACGTAATTTTTCTACTAATTCCGAACCAATTTGACCTAAAGCACCGGTCACCATAATTTTTTTCACGATGAAGCCTCCCTATCCTTTAAAAGATGAATCCACCCCTAAATATTGCTGAACTCTATCTATTATTTCTTATTCATTAAAACAATTGTCTTTGTGGAAAGTACAATAATCCACAGCGAAAACTTGATGTTCAAAGATTTCCATGAAATTGATTATAGGGTGTTCTTTTGTAAAAAACAATATTTTTTGAATATTCTTTTTCAGCGATACATTTGTACGTGTACAAAATCCGAATGGCGAATGCCCGCTAGATAGATATAGTGGGAATTTTATTCATCCAATATGGCTTCATAAATATTGTGAAATAGAATTTTTTGGTTGTCTGTTAGCTTCACATATTGTTCGTGTACATTTACTTTTTGAATAATACCTGTAATTGTGTAAATGCCTGTTTGCTCCCATACCTTCAATTGGATGGGGCTAGCTTCTGAATAGGCTCTCTGTAAATTTATATTAATTTGCTCCAACTGAGCTTCATCCAATTCAGGCTGCATCACCAGCGAGTCCTCTTCCTGCCATTCACGCAATAACTTTACATGCTCGGGTAACATCATCGCGGTCCATTTAATCACACCTCTATCTTTGTTCATCGCGTTCACTCCCTTATTGTTTATGTCCGCCTACTAATGTCGACCGTGCAAGTGCTGTACCCGCTTCTGTATAGGAAACTGCACGTAATAAGGCAGTCGTTCCGTATTTTGTACGTAAACGGTCCATTGTTTCCCCGAGCTTACGGTTGCGCCACCTCTTCTCATCAAATAAGCTGAGCTGCATTGAATATTCACTTTCGATATTACTTAATGTAATCGTAATTTTGCGTGCTGGGCGTTCTGCATAAAATTCGTCGAGTAATTGTTTGCATACTTCAAAAATCTTCAATGTATCATTTGTCGGCTCATCAATTGTGCGCGAACGATGGAATCCACCTCCGAAAGCATCTTTACTATAGCTAAGTCCCAATGATATCGTTCGTCCGGTTTTCTTTGCTTCCCTTGCACGCCTTGCTACGTCTTCGCACATTTCAAGCAGTACGACTAAAATTTCCTTTCGGCTGCGGTAATCACGCATGAGCATTTGCCCTTTTCCGAAGCTGATTTGCCCCTGCATGATTGGTGCACCAACAGTCGAGTGATCGATTCCCCATGCATGATAATAGAGCTGATTACCCAACACTCCAAAGCGTTTTTCCAGTAGGGATAAATCGGTATGCGCTAAATCATAAACAGAGTAAATACCCATATGATTCAGCGTTTTTTCTGTACGACCACCAATTCCCCACATTGTGGATAGCGGCATTATCGGCCATAATTTTTCCGCTACATCATTATATGTCCATTTCGCAAATCCCGTTTTCTTTGCTTCAATATCCAGCGCCAGCTTTGCCATAAGCATATTTGGTCCAAAACCGACTGCACATGGAATGTCAAATTGGTTGTAAATAAGTTGTTGAATATACTGCGCCGTTTCTTCAGGAGTTCCCCATAACTTTTCTGTGCCGGTCAAATCGATAAAGCTTTCATCAACGCTATATACATGAATGGCCTCTTTTGGAACGAAATTATTGAACAAACGTGTAATTTCCATCGACATACGAATAAAGAGTGACATTCGTGGCTCAAATAGGCGAATATCCGGATGTGGCGGGATTTCAAACAAACGTGATCCGGTGCGAATATTAAAACGCTTTTTCATTGGTGGCGATGCAGCAAGTACAACGCTTCCCTTTTGCTGAAAATTCCCGACAATGGCAATTGGCACTTCCATTACATTTAAGTTTTCTAACGATGCGATACAGCTCGCATAAAAGCTGCGCATATCAATACATATAATCGAGCGTTCTGGTGCATTTTCATACATGAAGCTCATCTCCTTAAAGAGAACATTTGTTCTTATATTAAAATGAGACATGTGAGATGGCAAGTGGTAAGTAATGGGGAACTTTGCACAAAGGATTATTTTTTCGTCAGATATTTTATGTTATTCACCTAATTTGTGCTCTTTTTAGACAATCTATTGGATATTATAGTCTTTTTAAGGGCGGGGAAATTTTATTCGCCTCTTCTTTATTCTTATTCGTCAACTGTAGTGACTTAATCGTCAACTTCAAAAACTTAATCGTCAATCGGTTTTACATATTCGTCACTTAAGCACGGATAATCGTCACTTTCACTTTTATAGACAGCTTGATTTTTTATTCGCCACTTAATACAACTTAATCTCCACTCTCTATTTTGAAATATAAAAAAGCGTACCCATATCTACCAGGTACGCTTCAAAAATTTATTCTTTTATCACTTTCTCATAAAGACCCGGACGGCGATCCTCGTAAACCGGGATTCGTCCGCGCACTTCCTCGACATTCGAAAAATCAACATCAATAATCGCCAGCTCCTCATCTTCTGCACCTGTCCAAAGAACCTCTCCCCATGGACCGATAATCATCGATTGCCCGTTGAAATTTTCCACTTTGCGTGCAATGCGATTTACCGCCACGACGAAGCACTGATTTTCAATGGCACGGGCCTGCAATAAAATTTTCCAATGATCGATACGTGGCGTTGGCCATTGTGCGGGGACAAATAATACCTTTGCACCATCCAATGCATGAGTGCGTAACCATTCCGGGAAACGAATATCATAACAAATGACACCACCAGCTTCCAGCTCACCTAATGCAAAGCGGTTCATCTCATTACCTGACTCCAAATACAAATGCTCATCCATTAAACGGAATAAATGTACTTTACTATACTCGCCGACCAATTCCCCATCACGATTATATGTGTACATTGTATTATAAAACTTGTCGTCACATTTTACCGATACGGAACCACCGACAATATGTATCGCCAATTCCTTTGCTAGCCCGCTTAAAAATACTTTTGTACGCTCTCCGTTAACATCAGAAAGCTCATCTAATTTTTCAAGTGCATAACCAGTATTCCACATTTCCGGTAATACGATGATTTCTGCACCACCTGCTGCCGCTTCACGAATGAACTTTTCCGCACGCTCATAGTTTTCATCTACTTTTCCAAAACCTACATTTAATTGAATACAGCCGATTTTCATAAATAGACACCGCCTTTAAATAATTTTCCTACAATATCGTTTTCACATACTTGCCTTCTATTGTAACATTCTACTTTGAGTTATCAAAATCTTCGCTTTACTTAAACCTAGAAAAGTACTAAGATTAATTTTAATATTTTTAAAGGGTGATGAATAATGGAATTCTCAAAAAAACTACAGCAGCTTCCTCCACAATTTTTTGCAGCGCTTGTGAATAAGGTGAACGCAGCAATGGCAGAAGGTCGCGATGTCATTAATTTAGGTCAAGGAAATCCAGATCAGCCAACACCGGCACATATTGTTGAAGCATTGCAGATGGCGGCAACTGATCCGCAAACACATAAATATTCCCCGTTTCGCGGCATTGCGGAATTAAAACAGGCAGCAGCCGACTTTTATAAACGTGAATATAATGTGGATATTGATCCGCATACAGAGATTGCGATACTTGGTGGGACAAAGGTAGGTTTAGTCGAACTTCCGCTTGCGCTATTAAACCCTGGAGACTATATGCTTCTTCCAGACCCAGGTTATCCTGATTATTTGTCGGGAGTAGCACTTGCAGATGTTAAATTCGATACAATGCCACTAAAAACAGAAAATCAGTTTTTGCCGGACTATAGTGCCCTGGCAGATGAAGTAAAGCAGCGCGCCAAGCTTATGTATTTAAATTATCCGAACAACCCTACTGGCGGTATCGCCACAAAAGAATTTTTCGAGCAAACCGTTCAGATGGCGAAGGAAAACCGTATCGCTATTGCACATGACTTTGCATATGGTGCCATTGGTTTTGATGGAGAGCGTCCGCCAAGCTTTTTGCAGGCTCCTGGTGCAAAGGAGGTTGGCATTGAGCTTTATACTTTGTCGAAGTCCTATAATATGGCGGGGTGGCGTATTGGATTTGCTGTAGGAAATGCGCAAATAGTAGAAGCAATTAATATTATTCAAGACCATCTCTTTTGCAGTCAGTTCCCTGCAATTCAGCATGCCGCAGCCCTGGCACTGAATGAAGAACAAACTTGCGTGGAAGAACTGCGGGATTTATATGAACGACGACGAAATGTCCTTTTGGAAGAAACTCAAAAAATCGGCTGGCATATTACTGCACCTAAAGGCTCGTTTTTTGCCTGGCTTCCAGTCCCTGCACCGTATACGAGCGAGCAATTTGCCGACCTTTTACTGGAAAAAGCAGATATTGCTGTTGCTGCGGGAAATGGATTTGGTGAGTATGGTGAAGGTTATATTCGTGTCGGGCTACTCGTGGATGAAGAGCGGTTGCGCGAAGCCATCCAACGTATTGCGAAGCTTGAGCTCTTTACAGAAATGCTGTCAAAATAACCAAGCTTGGTCATTTAAAAATGTCAAAATTGAATTACAAAGAAGAAGCGGGAAATTTATTCGCCAAATGAAAATTATATTATCCACTTAATTAACGATAATCGCCATTTAGATAAGCTTATTCGCCAACTTCACACGGATAATCGCCGCCCTGCCTTACTTAATAGACACTTTCTTCTGGGTATTCGCCATTTCCGCAAAAAGCCCGGCACTATGTGTAAATAGTGCCGGGCTTTTATTTTACTTAATCACTTCTAACTCACGGCCAACTTTCTCGTAAATCGCCAATGCTTCATCCAGCATTTCTTTCGTATGTGCTGCTGTTGGCATATTGCGTACACGACCTGTTCCTTTTTGGACTGTTGGGAACACGATTGCTTTTGCGTAAACGCCTTCCTCAAGCAAACGCTTTGAAAACTGCTGCGTCAGCTTTTCTTCACCAATAATACATGGTGTAATCGGTGTTTCGGATTCTCCAATATTAAAGCCTAGTTTTGCTAAGCCGTCTTTTAAATATTGACCGTTTTCCCAAAGCTTGTCATGCAGCTCTGTAGATTCCATAATCATTTCCACTGCGCGTGTAATTGCCGCTACATCCCCTGGTGGTAAAGCGGTAGAGAATAAAAACGGACGTGAACGGACCTTTAGCCAATCAATCAAGTTTTTCTTCCCTGCTACATAACCGCCAACAACACCAATTGCCTTTGATAATGTACCGATTTGGAAGTCAATTTCGTTTTGCAGACCGAAATGCTTCACTGTTCCTGCACCTTTACCTGTAACGCCTGAACCGTGTGCATCATCTACATACGTAATTAGGTCAAACTCTTTTGCGATTTCTACGATTTCAGGAAGCTTTGCAATATCGCCATCCATCGAGAATACACCATCTGTAATGACCATTACTTTATTGTAAAGACCTGATTCCTTTGCATCTTTTGCCTTTGCGCGTAAATCATCCATATCTGCATGGGCAAACGGAATAATTTTTGCCTTTGATAAACGGCAGCCATCAATTATCGAAGCATGGTTTAATGCATCCGATAAAATCGCATCATTTTTATCCATTACAGCGGAAATTGCCGCCATATTACAATTGAAGCCTGATTGATAGCTAATTGCTGCTTCTGTACCTTTAAATTTCGCTAATGTTTCTTCAAGTTTTACGTGTAAATCAAGTGTGCCATTAATTGTACGAACAGCACCAGCACCGACACCGTAAGTAGCTATTGTATCTTGTGCAATCTTCTTCAGTTCATCATTTGTTGCCAAGCCTAAATAGTTGTTTGATGATAAGTTAATCAACTGTTTGCCTGCTACTTGAATAATCGGGCCGTTTGCACCTTCTACCGGATCGATTTCATTGTATAAACCTTGTGCTTGTAATGCCAATAAATTTTCATCTAAAAAGGTATTTAATACGTTTGACATGCGCGTTCATCCTTTCGATTTCTATCTCCACTTTATTTTAGCATATAGGGAAATTTTTTTATGTAAGTGGCTCTCCTATTATTTCCTCAAGCTTTCTTCTAAAGAAAAAGAGCGATGGCTGAATGACATAGCCGGTGCCGAGCGCTAAAATAACCGTCCCTACACCAACAGGTCCACCAAGTAACCAGCCTGCACTTGTTGCAAATACTTCCATAATCATACGTCCTGTTTTGACAGAATAGCCTTTACTCGCAATGATCATCATAATCGTATCACGAGGCCCTTCACCTAAATTTGGTGCAATATAAAGTGCACAACCAATACTCATGATAAAAAATCCTGCCGTAAAATAGGCGAACTCAAACAAAAATATATTTGCCACAGGTAATAGCCAGTTGAAAAAATCAATAAACGAACCAATCAACAGCATATTTAAAATTGTCGCCCGCTTCGGAATCCGCTTTAAATAAAGAGATGTCGCGATAATAATAAAAAGCCCTGTCAAAATAGACCACGAACCAATCGTTAGTCCAACCTGCTTATACATGCCTATATGAAAAACATCCCATGGACCTGTCCCGATCACATTACCTTTAATCGTCATCGTTATACCCAGAGCCATAATAATTTGCCCTATAAAAAAACTTCCCCATTGCCATTTAAATTTCTTCGACACAACAATCCTTCTTTCTATTTCACGGCAATCACTGCATAATGACCGTTTGTTGCCTTTACTAAATCTGTCGGTGCAAGCTTAATTTGCATCCCTATTTTGCCTGCACTCACAATGATATAATCAAGTGCTGCAGCGGCTTGGTCGATAAATGTTGGAAACGGCTTTTTCATACCAATTGGCGAACAGCCTCCGCGCACATATCCTGTTAAGCCAAGCAACTCTTTCACTGGAATCATTTCAACTTTCTTTTCCCCTACTACTTTTGCAGCTGCTTTTAAATTGAGTTCAGCGTCGACTGGGATGACGAAAACGAAGTATTTCCCCTTACCGGCAGTGGCAATTAATGTTTTATATACCATTTCCACAGGCTGACCAATTTTACTTGCCACAGTGATGCCATCAACCGCTCCCCCATTTTCTGTTGTATATTCAAAAATCTCGTGTGCAATTTTTTGCTGCTCAATTAAACGAATTGCATTTGTTTTGGCCTGTTTCTTCGCCAACGAAAACACTCCTTTTTATCTTATACATCTCGGCATAATTGCGTCTGGATCCGGCTTTAAAATCGCCTGATGCTGCCCGGTCAGCAGTTATTTATTTTTAGGCGGCTTAACTTCTTTTTATGAGAGCATTTAAACATAATAAAAAAGAAGCAAACTTTGAAAATAGTATATCATTGAATGCACTATTAAGGGGCTTTCACAAATTAAAAATAAAAACCCCCTCTAGTAGTTCCACTAAAGAGAGCTTGTTGTTATGCAATTTGGGAGAAAATCGGTTCATCTATTGAACGATAACCGTTATTTACCATCGCAATATGCGAATTATACTTTTGTGTAGCGGTATTGAATGAACGCTGAAATAACAGCTTATCCAGGTCATTTAACGTTTGCTCGTCTCGATTACGTGCCAAATCCTTTTGGAATTTCTTAGGCATAACAAAAGATACATCTTCGTTCTCCAAAGGATTGAATTCCTTAGGTTGATTTTTGCTTTCCCCGACTGGTAGGTGCGAACTTGTGCGTGCTGCTACATCCGTGTCGTGCAATTCTTTTTCCGTTTTACCAGAAAGTAAATGTTCAAGTGCTTCAAGCAGTGGATTTTTACTTGTATCTGTATATTTTGCATGCTTCTTATAAATTTCACTTGCCTCTTTGCGCTGTAGTGATCGTTTTCTATCTTCTAATGCGAGGTTGGATCCTTGGACAATGCTAGAAATTTTCACCTGTTTTCACCTCTCTTGTAGTTTCCCGAATAAAATTTATTTAAATATACCAATATAGTTAAGAAATAAATAGAGAATATTCACACAATATCCACATTCAGAACTTTCATACTAAAGCCCACCTCTTCCATTTACCTATAAATTGATATTTATATAAAAGTACCCAATACCTAGAGGAAAAAACATTTCCTAGCATTATCCCTATCCTTTTTAATAAAATAAGAATGTGTTAAAAGTCAATTCGGCTTTTAACACATTCTTATTTAGTAACCGTTAAAATTCACAAATTCTCCAACAGGTTTACGATATCCGCGGGCGCGTACTTTATCTACACTTTTTCCAATCGTAATCATCATGATCGGCTCCAAATGATTTGGAATATTGAATACTTTCCTTAATTCCTCCACATTATGTACATGCATTGGACATGTATCAAAGCCATAATGTTTTGCGCTTAGCATAAATAACATGGCGTGAAGACCCGCATTTAATGACAATTCCAAATCCAGTGCACCTTGTTTCCCCTTTAAACCATCACTATAGTTTTTGATGGTACTAATTGTTGTTTCATAGTCCACTTCATCCATCATTTTCAGCATTTTTAATGGGCTATAAATTTTCTCAACATCCGGTCTTTCAATACTATTTTTATTGCCCATTACAATGACAACGCCGCTTGCTGTATGAATTTTATATTGGTTGTAGCTTAGCTCCCTAACCTTCTCTTTCTTCTCCTTATCCGTAATGACTAAGTAATTTGTAAATTGTAAATTATACGCACTCGGTGCTGTTTTAGTAAGTTCAAATATTTTTCTAAAGTCTTCTTCAGTCATCTGTTCATTTTCAAGAAAATTCATTGCGGAGTGGCGAGATTTTACTAATTCTTCAAAGTTCATATTTTTTACCTCTTCCCGTGATATTTTATCTCTAATTAAAATATCTTTATTTCGAGATAAATTTACCACACTTTGAATTTAACTGTCAATAATTACATTTATAAATATTGCACCTAAATTTTTAAGGTCTACATTTTGTAAAAGCGGTTAAACTATTTGGCAGGCTATTTTTACTTCAAATTAAGGAGATGGAAAATGAGTTTGGATAATAAAGTAGTGATCGTAACAGGGGCAGCAGGCGGTATCGGGAAAGAGGTTGTAAGAAAATTAATTGGGCTACAGGCAAAAGTTGTGTTAGTTGATTTAAATGAAGATGCAATCAAAGCAGTTCAAACAGAACTTTCTCTTACTGTAGATAACAGCTTAATCGTAAAAGCCGATGTATCCAAAGAGGACGATGTGAAGAACTATGTGGACCAAACTATTTCGAAATTTGGACGCATCGATGGTTTTGTAAATAATGCAGGTGTAGAGGGTCCAGCAAAGCCTCTTGAGGATATTACAGAAAAAGAGTTTGATTTCGTTTATAGCATTAATGTAAAGGGTGTTCTTTTCGGTTTAAAATATGTATTGCCCGTAATGAAAGGGCAAAAATACGGTTCTATAGTAAATACATCATCTGTAGCAGGCTTAATTGGTTCCCCAAGTATGGCACTATACAATTCCTCTAAACATGCCGTAATGGGGCTTAATAAGGTGGCGGCTCTAGAGGCAGCGGCATTCAATGTTCGTGTAAATACCGTGAATCCGGGTGTCATCAATACACAAATGATGCGTAAAATCGAAGCAAATGTTGCCCCAGGCGCAGCGGAGGCCGCTCAAGCTGCATACAATGATGCCGTACCGATGAAGCGCTACGGTGAGCCAGAAGAGGTAGCAAATGTCATTGTCTTTTTGCTTTCCGATGAGGCTTCTTATGTAAGTTCTTCTTCATTTACAATAGACGGTGCTTTATACAATATTTAACTTTAACTAAAGGAAACCGAAACTCAAAAGAGCTTATCTTTTGGGTTTTTTTACATATTAAAAAAAGCGTATCAATAAGGATCTATTGATATGCTAAATTGGATTTATTTAAAATCTGAAAAGGTTAAGCATTGCACCAACCTGCCTCATCGTATTTACTCCATTTGTAATAGTTCCAACGTGACCCATCATTGTATTTAAATTATCTGTTAGCCCTCCAAATCGTGAGCCAGGTGCCTGGGAATTAGGATTAAACTGTTGCTGGCCTTGCCTTGGATCAATTGGATACGGAGAGTAAAAGGAATCCCTAGGTCTTGCAAATTCATTTGGTCCAGGGTAACCCATACGTTGTCTACCCATTTGAGGAGGGCCGAATTGTTGGCCAGCTGGTGGTGGATATCCCATTCTAGGGTCCTGTCTAAAAAATACCACATTATTCACCTCCCTACTATTACGAACTCTAATCTAATATATGTTCGTGATTTTTTGTAACTTAGACATTAATACTTTATTTTTTTACAATAACGTATCCCGAGGGGCAATATTATGTAAGTGCTTTTGTTATCCCCTCTTACTTAAAGTGCAGTGCTTCGTCACCATAAACAATTAGGTCGCATATTGATAAAAAAAGATGATGGGAGTAGTGACATGAGTAAATTTGAACCTGAAAGGCTTACTGTTGAATATAGAAATGGTGTAACAGCTCAAGAGCCAATTATTCCAAGGCATCACACATTAACGCACTCCGATTTTACGGGACAATTATTTTTGACCATTGGGACACAGTTTGCCTGGGACAAAGTTAATAAGGAGTTGAGAGATGAAGTATTAGGACAGTGGATAATGAATGGTAATTCCCTAATCTACAATGTATATATTTATATAGATCAAAAAGAGCATGATGTAGAAGCAGCAATACGCCGAAACGGCATTTTCAGGCGGGAATTACCGCTTGCATTGACAGCAATCCGTTATGGGGATCGATTTTTATTCGGCATATACCCAGTGTTGGATTATGCAGTAATAATGGTAAACTTTATATCCTCTTATCCACCACTATATAAACAGGAGTATTGGGGAACTTTTAGTAACTTTTCGAGCTAAATATTTGGTTATACCTTGAAACCAAAACTTCCCCTTTCTCCTAAAATACTTGACGCAATTCAATCTGCCCTTCTCCATGTCCTTGCGGGTCGGGCATCCGCATTGCCCACTCGATCGCTTCTTCCTTCGACTTCACCTCAATCAATATAAACCCAGCAACCAGTTCATTCGTTTCAGTAAAAGGACCTTCCATAACAACCGGCATTTCCCCTGGAACGGGAAATGAAATGCGCAGACCATTTGAACTCGGATGAAGTCCTTTCGCCATTACTCTTACACCCGCTTGCACTAATTCCTCGTTGTACTTGTCCATCGCTTCCATAAGCTCTGAGCTCGGAAGATTCCCTTTTTCCGAATTACTTGAAGCTTTTACAATTAACATAAATAGTATAAAAATCCACCCCTCTCTCTATTATTTGTAAAATTATAACAAAATTAAATCTAATTTTATACTTAAAATAAGTGTAGTTGGTTTAGAATTCTTTACCTGATTGTTTTTTAGTCAATGTCACACTTTTTTAGTATTTGTCTGTTGAATAAAGGAAATAATATTAATATATAATGTCGTCATTTCTTGAGGTGTTTTATCTAAATCATTTTGAACCCATTGTTCGATTAATCCTAAAAAGGCAGATGTGATAAACGATAAAAAATATTCCATTGGGACCTCTAACGTAGCTTTGAAACTTTCGTTTTTCTCTAAATTGAGACGTACCTTTTCTGAAAATGCCGCCCTGAATCGAAGGTGAAAACCCGCTCTACCATGATCACTTAGAAAAATTTTAAGTAAAGGGGATTGTATTTTAATAGCACTGAATAAAGTAGCCGCTAATTGCTCCTGCTCTTTTTCAAACGTATGTGTAGATGAATAGTTCGATTGCAATTCATCAATACGATTACCTAGATCCGCAAATAACTGCTGTTCTATTTGATCCAATAAATCAAATTTATCTATAAAGTGTAAATAAAATGTTCCGCGATTAATTTGTGCTTGTTTTGCAATATCGCCTACGGTAATAGATTCAAAAGTTTTATTCTCTAAAATTTTTATAAATGACGTTTGAATAAGCTCTTTTGTTTTTCGATTTTTTTCTTTATAGATACTCAAAAAAACACCCCTCCATACAAAATTGAACAATCTGTTCATTTTGTTGATTGCTTTGCACTTTTCTCGATTATAAAATAAACAGGTACCACTAAACAACATGTTCAAAATTGAGAAAGGAAGATTTCCATTGAAATTATTTAAAGAAAAATTAGCCTGGGCCGCTCCCATTGCCGTTATATTAATAATTGCTCTATTTTCGGTAAACTTATTCGCACAAGGAGATCCACAAGTAAAAAATCTGCCGGTTGCACTAATTGTAAATGATGAAGGTGAACATGTAGAGTCTGTGAAAGCAGCTGTAGCGCAAATGAGTCAAGGTGTTGATGGCGCAGAACCAATGCTTGCTTTTACAGATGAAAAACTGGAGGATATTGAAGCATTATTTAATGAAAAACAATATTATGCAGCATTAGTTATTCCTGAAGGCTATAACGATGACGTGCAAAATGCACTAGCTAATAACAGTGCAGCGACATTAGAAATTTATCTTAACCAAGGCTTTAACATGACAGGTGCCAACGTCGCTAAAACAGCATTAAACGGTTTAATTGTCCAATTAAGCGGACAATATTCTACAAACTTTATAGCACAAATGGGCGATCAGCAAATTGATGCTGACAAAGCCGCTGTGCTAGTGCATCCTATAGTAGCGAAAGAACAAATATTTAATCCCATTACTGCCGCTACAGCTAATGGCAGTGCACCAACTTTATTGGCAGTACCTGCATGGGTAGGGGCGCTAATTGGTGGTTTCGTATTATTTTTATCCACATCCATCATTTTGAAAAGAGATAATTTAACTCGTAAACAAGTAGTACGATTAATGGGTGAACAAGTATTATTCGGTGTTATTATTGCCCTCTTCTCAGGGTTTACTGTAGCCACATTGGCTTACATCGCTGGTATTAATATGCCTGGCTACTTCCTAGTTGCTTTCTTTGTATCATTTGCAGCATTCTGTTTCTTCTTATTAGTATCTGCAATTACTGCATGGATCGGGAAACCTGCTATTACATTATTCATGGTAGTCATGCTTCTAGGTATGGGTGTACTAATGACACCTCAGGAAATGCTTCCAAGCTTCTTTGTAAACTTCATTCGCCCTTGGGTACCGATTCGCTTTGCTTCTGAAGGATTGCGCGAAATCTTCTACTTCGGCAGCGGCTTTTACACAGGTGCTTCCTTCAATACTATTTTAGGAATTGGGATTACAGGTTTGTTAATTTTCATTCTATCTATTTTCAAACCGGTAAAAGCGCAGAAATAAAAACCAAAACCGCTATTTTGCATTTATTGCAAAATAGCGGTGTTTATCTCTACTTATCATTTATCAATTTAAAGGCATGTTGGCTAAAAATTACTGACATAAGAAAAATTCACTTATTAATGATACGATACTAACCAATAAATAAAAGTGCGGATTTCAATTAACTTAATTCTATCTGTAACACTAATGTGTAAATTATAATCGCCAAATTCCAATATGAATATTACTGTAGAATAATGATGTATAAAATACTAGAGGTAACCTATTTATTTAGAGGATAGTTAGGGGAAATGATATAAATTACTCTTTTAGCTCTCCATTTCGTAATTACACTGAATCCCTTTTTTGTTCAGGTTGTATAAAACGCTGTGTTTTATACCATTTGACTTCTTGTTTTAATAACACCCTCTTTGCTTCGAGGAAAACGGCCTGCACTACTAAAAGGATCCATAATTGCGAATAAGTAAAATACATTAATAACACAATAAGAAAGTTTTTGGTGGTAAGCTGTTTCTTCTCCATACTTAAAGCCAAACAAACTTCCGTCACAAAAAGAAGAAATCCGATAATCAGTAATGCATAGGAAACAATTCCAATTGATAACTTCAAATCATGTACCAAATTAACGACAAATATAATGTGAGAAATCATAGCCCCACCGAAAAACAGAAAATACGTAAATAAGAAATATGCTATATCGATAACTATTTTTTTATTTTTTAATTTATGAATTTGGAATAGATATTTTAAAATAACATATATGTTTCCTCTGGCCCATCTTGTTCTTTGGCGCCACCATACGCGAATATTTTCTGGTTCCTGTTCCCAAGTAACAGCTTCTGGGAAAAAACGGATATAAAAACCCAGATTATAGACCCTGATGCTTAATTCCGTATCTTCCGATAAAGCTTTTTCATCCCACCCTCCAAGCTCCTCCAAAATGGACCTACGGATCGCAAAGTTCGTTCCAGGAATCGTTGTCATTCTGAACCAAAACCAGCGTCCAGCTTGAGCTAGCCATTGAAACGTTAAAGTTTCGATGTTTATTAGTCGTGTTAATAAATTTTTATTTGCATTTACTACACGAAATTTACCTACCATAGCCCCTGCTTCTTTATCTTTCAATAATCCCAACGCCAAATTACGTATAGCCGCTGGTTCAGGAGTATTGTCGGCATCATATACAACGATAATTTCTCCACTAGAATGTTTGAGCCCTTGATTTAATGCGCCTGATTTCCCTTTTCCTGCATGCGGAGGCTTCGTATGGACGGCGTGGATATAAGAATATTCCTTTGCATACCTGTCAATAATGGCACCAGTTTGGTCACTCGAATTATCGTTAATAATAAACACTTCGAGTTTTTCTTTTGGATAATCGAGCCTAATCATTGATTGGATCGTATCTTCAATGACTATCTCTTCATTATGAGCAGGTATAAGAATACTTACCTTTGGATATTCTTCCAGTGGAATGTTAAATCTCCTCTTAAAGTCTTTATATTTTAGTGAGTGGAAATACCCCCCTAACATTAGGAAGGCATGGTAAAACAGCATAGTCCAAATCAAAAAAATAGAAATATAGATGAATAAATTTGCTATTACGGTCACCCTTCTATCTGTTTATTTCTCATTATTAAGCGGAAGGTAAAAACAATAAACATACAAACTGCAGCACCTCCTATAACAACCATTATCCAAGCTGCAAAACGAACAAATTGGCTTAGATAATAAAGGGGTGCTTCCATAGAAGAAGAGACAATTTTTAAACGGTTAAAATCTTTAATGATTTCACCATTCACAGTATGAATAGAAACATTTTTGCCCTTTACCCATACATCCATTTCTTTTAGATCGATCCAGGAAACATTCGGTAATTTATCTAGCTCATCCAGTAATTCCTTAAACCCTTCTGCCCCTAGATAAGGATGATAAAAGGCAGCTAATATCCCGTCTCGAGATAATCTAATTCTTCCTGTATTATCCATCATTTTTTGAACAGCTTGCTCTACACCTGGCTTAATATATCCCATTGTTTCAGGAAGTAGCTTCATTCCATGCAAAAATGTAGGGGAAGTGATATATGGAGAGGTGTCCATTATTTCCCAATCTTTATCACTGAGCTGTACCTGACCTACATAAGTAGAGAAATACTCAGATAATATTTCGTAACCATATTGGGACATAGTATAATGCGGAGCTTCAAAAGCCAATGGATATAAACCATATTTAGCTAACTCATCGATTCCTTGATTTATTTTTGTTTCTATATACTCTCTTTCATATGCTTTTAAATTATTAATGTAATTCAAATAATCTTCTTTTGAAGAAAAATCCTTTTCTTCTTTTAATGTATATTCCTGATTTTCGGGGAAATATATCGGCGAGTTGTTCTCTACATCCCAAAACTCAAATCCCTCGCCTGTCTCAGAAGCTCTAAATTGATGTGTATATCCATGGAGTACAATACTTCCCCCATCCTTCTGTATCTGTTTTAGAACTTTCAGCAATTCCGGCGAATCAGCAAAGGTACTTCTCTTTCCCGTAATCTGGTTTGTGTAAATCGGTATTACAGCAACCATATAGGGTATATCCTTTTCCTTTAACATGCTAGCTATTTCTTGAAGTGGTTTAGGGTTCACTAAGGGGTGGACATCTTCTAATCGGATATAACCAGGGGATATTTCCTCATGTTCAATTTTGAACACATCGTGGAGAGCTTCAGCAAATAGTGTGGCTTGACTCGAATCAACGGTGTCAAATGCATAATAGTAATTTCCATTTCCCTTTACCATTACCGGATAGTGCACATCCCCTTCCTTCATACGTCCATTAATCAGAATCTCAGAGCCTTCGTAAACTTTAATTTCGACAATATACATTTTAGTAATATCCAATAATTTATCTGAACTCTTCATAGAAATTTGATCGATGGTAACCTCATGTTTTGGATCAATAAACGAAAATTGATTTCCTATCTTTTCTGAGTTATAACCAATTGCTACAATCGTACCTTCATATTCATCAAATAATGTATTAAATTTGACTGGTAGCTGCGTTGAGTATTGACCAAAATAAAATAGATGTGTCGCTGAAGATAAATCGCTTTTCTCTACATCGTCACTGCTTATAAATCGAATATTGGATGTGAAGTGACCGATTAATAAATCTAAATAGCGCTGCTCCTCATTCATTTTTCCGTCCATTGTTGTATATATAACTAGTACTTCCGGCTCTTTAGCCTCCTTGGCAGCTTCCACTGAAACATTTGGTAATATAGTACAGAGAGTGATACAAATAATGAAAATCAATATCTTTTGTCGACCCATAGTCCTTACCTGCATTTACATACTCCTTTACACTGTCCCTTTAACAGTCATTTATCAGTAATGAACAAAATCATTTAAAATTTGGCATCTTCCTTTATAAAATATACTCCTTCTCAAAAAATACACCGATGGGTTTATCAACATGATAAAATTACATTATTCTTGCTTCTATAGAACTATACCGAAAAAGTGAAAATAAATTATAAATGTTTTTAAAGAGAAAAAAAAAGGCTGATAACCACATTCAACGTGGTTTCAACCTTTTATCATTAAGTTATTAAGAGTATATAATGACCGAACAGCGACCGGCCCTATGGAACTATAGTGACAGCATATCTATTTTCTTTTATTTATCATTAGTAATTTTGAAGAAAGTGCTTCTTAATCACTTCTTCTGTTGGTAATCCTAAAGGAGAGAAGCTAATTTCATTGGGATCCTGGCCAAGTGTAATAGCCCACCAATAAATCCCTTCCGCTTTCGGCTTCCAAGTATTGTATGTTGCTTCATAATAATTAACTTGTGCCTTAGGGTCAAAAGTACCATCAGGGAAACTCCATGAGTAAGGGGTACGATATGCACCGTCAATAGGGTGGATTCCAACTTCAGTTACGATAATGGATTGTTGCCACAACACTTCTTCCAACTGATTGATTTGGTTCTTCCATTCTTCCTCCAGCATATTTGTCGTAGCTCCATTTGGTAAATCTAACGGGAAATATGCATCAACCCCAACCTGATCAAGTAATTTAACAAACTCAAGAGAAGGAATTTCTGAAACTGTATCATAGTTAAAGGAATACAATAGCTCTCCCTTGTAAACCCCACGTACACTTTCAATAAGTTCTGTCCATCTATCCTGATATTTATTTTGCATTGAGTTCAGTTCCGTCCCAATATTTAATGATTTTGCATTAGTCGTCTCAGCCAAAGTAGCGTATGTGAGTATTAATGCTTGATAGCTGTCAAACCAAGAATCCGGGTCTGTCGGTTTTATCTGCCCTCTCCACATATTTGAGGATAGAAAAACTTGTTCATCCATGATGGGTCTAATCATGACACTGAGCTCAGACGCATGTGCAAATTCTATGATTTTTCGAAGTTCTTGAATCGTCGGTGTATAAGCCTGACTTACAGTTACCTCATTTGCTTGCGAATCTGATTGATAAAAAGGGAAATTTATTGCCACACTGTTAATCCCCAAGTTTCTTAAACGATTAAATAAATTTCTAGTCTCAGCCATATCTGGATGACCATAAATCAGTATATTCATACCAGCCTGAAATTCATCACTACTGTATTTTAATTGCGGTCTCTCTTCATTTCTTTCAGATCCCTTCAACGGTAAATCTTCCATTTCTGAAGTCTCCTTTATAGAAAGTTTTGAATCCTCATCAACTTCTTGCTTCGAAAATCTTTCCTTCCCTAAGAAGATGCCCAATAATAGAAGTAGTGTAACAAATAAAGTCCCGATAATTAGCTTCTTATTTAACATAATTCACACCTCGTAAATACTACGATTAAATCAGATATACAACCTACACTCGACGGAAATAAAAAAACAGAATTCCCCTGTTCTTCATTCTCTTATTATTCCCTACTGTTCTGCAAAAAATACCCTTTCTCAACTGCTAATGTATGCTACAGATAAAAACCCTATTCGTGTGGAAAGCCCCTCCCAAAAAGTGTCTTTCTAATTTTTAATTTCAAATTCTTTAAATAAAAAAAACGCAAGAACATTGTCACTTCCACTGACTTCATGTTCTTGCGTTTAGTTATTTAAAATAATTAGTTAAAAAGATGATTAATCGTCAAATTTCATACCTTTTAATAAATCCGCAAATGCATTATTGATCGGCTCTGCTTCTTTTTCTTGCTCTTTTAAATACTTTTGGACACTGCGTTTGTCCACTTTGCCGCCGCCTTCTTTTTTTCGGCGCGCTTCAAAGGCAGACAATTTTTCACGATATCCGCATTTACATACGAAAATTTGGCCATCGCCTTGTCCATGCAATTCAAGCTTTTTCTTACATTGAGGACAACGGGCATTCGTTACGCGGGAGACATTTTTACGGTGACCGCATTCACGGTCCTGGCATACGAGCATTTTGCCTTTCTTCCCGTTCACTTCTAGCATCGGTTTCCCGCAGTCCGGACAGGATTTTGTTGAAATATTATCGTGCTTGAATTTTTTGTCGCTCTTTTTTATGTCCGAAACGATCGCTTTTGTATGTTGTTTCATTTCATTAATGAATATATCTTTTTTCAACTTACCGTTAGCAATTTGTTCAAGCTTTTGCTCCCACTCAGCTGTCGTTTCAGGAGATTTCAACTCGTTTGGCACTAAGTCCAATAACTGGCGGCCTTTTGACGTAATGTGAATATCTTTCCCACGCTTTTCAATAAGGAAGGAATTAAATAATTTATCAATAATATCAGCACGAGTTGCAACAGTACCTAACCCACCTGTTGATTTTAATGTATCGGCAAGCTTTTTATTTTGTGTATTCATATATTTTGACGGATTTTCCATCGCTGTTAGTATTGTAGCCTCTGTGAAACGGGCTGGTGGTTTCGTTTGCCCGGAAGTTTGAGCTAGTAAATTAACCTGCAGTACTTGTCCTTTTTCGAGACGTGGTAACAATTGCTCCTTCACATCTTCATTTGAATCTTCATCGTCAAATCGATTTGAGTAAACTTCTTTCCATCCAGCAGATAGCACCGTTTTACCGCGCGCAATAAACTTCTCCTTACCGATAAGGGCCTGCACTGTCAATTGCTCATATTCATGTGCCGGGAAAAGAACAGCCAGAAAACGCTTAACGACTAAATCATAAATTTTACGCTCTTTATCCGTAAAATTCGCAAAATTAACGTATTCTTCAGTTGGAATGATGGCGTGATGATCTGAAACTTTGCTGTCATCTACAAAAGATTTATTTGCTTTAATTGGTTTCGTTAATACTTTATTTGCCAATGTACGATATTCACCTACGCTACATGCTTTTAGACGCTCTGATAAAGTACCTACAATATCAGAAGATAGATAGCGAGAATCTGTACGTGGATATGTTAGCACTTTATGTGATTCATACAACTTTTGCATAATATTTAGCGTTTCTTTTGCGGAATAGCCAAATAGTTTATTCGCATCACGCTGTAATTCTGTTAAATCATAAAGCCCGGGAGAAAATGTTTTTTTCGGCTTTCGTTCCACATCGATTACTTTTGCATCCTGCTTGTCCAGTTCATTAACTATCGAATCAATCTTTTCCTTATTAAAGCTGCGTGAATTTCCAGTAGCATCTTGCCACGTTAATTTTAATTCCTTCGTTTGTGCCTCGATACCGTAGTAAGTTTGAGCTTTAAAGTGCTTTATTTCATCCTCACGTGCCGCTACCATTGCGACTACTGGAGTTTGCACGCGCCCAGTGTTTAGCTGTGCATTAAATTTCGTCGATAATGCACGACTCGCATTCAGCCCGATATACCAGTCGGCCTCGCTTCGGGCAACTGCTGCATGATATAGGTTTTCATACGCTTTGCCTGGCTTTAAATTCGCAAAGCCTTCTTTAATCGCTTTATCAGTAACAGAAGAAATCCAAAGACGTTTAATCGGCTTATTCACTTTTGCACGGTCTATAATCCAACGTGCTACAAGCTCTCCTTCACGTCCTGCATCTGTTGCGATAATGATTTCATTGACATCACTACGTGTCAGCTGTGATTTCACTGCATTATATTGCTTGCTCGTCTGTTTAATAGTCGTTAGTTTTAAACGTTCCGGAAGCATCGGTAAATCTTCCAGCTTCCATTGCTTATATTTTTCATCATAGCTTTCGGGATCTGCCAGTGTCACTAAATGGCCTAGAGCCCAAGTTACAATGTATTTATCCCCTTCCAAAAAGCCATTTCCTTTTTTATGACACTTCAGCACATTTGCAATATCTCGTGCTACTGAAGGTTTCTCTGCCAATACTAAACTTTTAGCCATCGTACACAATCCTTTCATACCTCTTTAACCCAACTATACCATACATTAATTAAGCCTTGGCGTAATTGTGTCCAACGTTTGTGGCACTACATGTTTAACAAGTCAAATATTCAAATTTTGGAAAATAAATCAATATGACCCTTCAATTAATTCCCTTTTTATTTAAATTATTGTAAAAATAACCTATTTATTTAATAATTACGCAAAATTTTATTCATTTCATTAAAATTTAAGTGGTAAAATAAGATTATTTCCGATATAATTTAATCGTTCTTTCACTTCATTTGTATGAAAAATCAAAAATTTCATCTCTTTTCGAGAAAAATTAGTAGACAGTTGGATAATCTTGTTATACAATAAGATTAATTAAATTGCTTAAGCTGTTTACGATTAATTCACATATTAAAAAAGTGAACGTGTACGCTCCCTTTTTTAATGTGTGAATTTTTTTATACATTTAGCAATTCAATAATTAATTTTTTTGGAGGTTTTCTCTCATGCAACAAGGTACAGTAAAATGGTTTAACTCAGAAAAAGGTTTCGGTTTCATCGAAGTTGAAGGCGGTAACGATGTATTCGTACACTTCTCAGCTATCCAAGGCGAAGGTTTCAAAACTTTAGACGAAGGTCAAAAAGTTGAATTCGACGTTGAAGAAGGCAACCGTGGCCCACAAGCTACTAACGTAACTAAACTTTAATTTTAACGATTTAAGTATATAGTTAGTTGCAAGAAGCATACTCACATCGAGTATGCTTCTTTTTTTATAGTTTCATAATGAACGAATAAAGAAGTTTGTCCTTTAAACATGCCACTCTCCTTCTGCTTTAATATTTCAACATCAAAAAAAGCTTCCCGAAGTTAATTCAGAAAGCCCCGTATACTATAAGTCTTTTGTGCGTTTATTAAACAGTACTACCGATATTGCGATTGCACCTGCTGTCCATGCAGTGATTATGCTAAATGCACCTATTAATTCAGTGAATGCTGCATTTGCCTGTGACAGCTCTGCCAATCGTATCAATTGTGTACTCGGTAAAACTTCGACAATTTTGTATAATAGATGATCTTCTCCTAAAGCTAGTGCCAATGGACCGAATGTAAAAATAATCATTACTGGTAGAACAGCTAAAGAAGCTTCCATAATGGACTTTGTAAATAAACCGCAAATCGTTCCTAACGCCAAGTAGAAAGCTGTCGAAAGCGCTAAAGCAAGTGCAATTACTATAATCTGCTCCGGTGCAAACCCTACTAAATAGCAAGATACGGCTAAAATGATGGCTGTCATTAAAAATACTAGTAAGCTTTTTCCAAATAATATATCAAATGTTGAAGCCGGCGACATCATTAAACCACGCAGCGTATTCCTTTCTTTCTCTTCAGCAATCAGACATGCCTGAACATACGTAGTTACCATTGAAAGTGTTACATTCAAAGGCAAAAAGTACATATCAATGGAGTTAGAGCCCATTCGTCCATAAAAAAGTGCTAAAACTAACGGCATAAGTACAACGGATGATATTACATAATTACGGGAAAACTCTTTATAGTCCTTCATAAAAATGGCTTGAATACGTTTTACTGAAATGTTCATTATAAATCACTCCCTGTTATTTGTACGAAAATATCGCCTAATGTTGGTTCATTGGAATACATACGTGACACACGCTTTGCCTTCATCCACTCCATTAATTGCACCGCACCCTGTTCGCCATTATAGACAACATGATTTTCTCCATTCTCCAGTTCCACTGTAAATGAGTGGTCGCTATATTTTTTCTTTAGAGCAAGTGGTGTATCAATCTCTCGAATTTCGCCTTTATGTAGGAAGGCAACACGATTACATAGCAACTCTGCTTCTTCCATATTGTGTGTTGTTAAAAAGATCGTTGTGCCTAACTCATTTAATTTACGAAGCCCGTTATAAATATGCTGAGCATTTACTGGATCGAGCGCAGATGTAGGTTCATCCAAAAACAGCAATGGCGGTTTATGCATAATTGTGCGGGCTAGAACAACACGTTGCATCATCCCTTTGGAAAGCTGATTAACTTTCTTTTTACGATCCTTCTGCAAATTCACGAATGCCAATGCTTCTTCTATTGTACTTTTAGGCAAATTGTACAACTGACTGTACAGTAATAAATTTTCTTCAATGGAGAGACGTTGGTATAGCCCACTATTGTCTGACAAAATGCCAAACTTCGATTTATTGTGGCCTTTATTCATTTCACTTGCTGGCTGTCCAAAAACAGATACTTGACCACCTGTATGTGTTAACTGTGCTGTCAATATTTTAATTGTTGTCGTTTTCCCTGAGCCGCTTGGACCAAGAAAGCCGAAAATTTCTCCTTTACGAATGGAAAAGGAAACATTTTTTAATGCCTCTTCTTTTCCGTACTTCATTTGTAGATTTTGCACCTCAATAATTGCTGTCATTTTATTTCCTCCCTTGAAATCGTTGATACCATTAATTTAAAGGAAGTGCGCATTCACTGCATTATAATATCGGTGAATTGTCGCTTTATAGGGTTGTTTGGTGTTATAAATCGATGAGTGGTGCAAACTATTTCCCAGGAAATCTTTTATATTCCGACAATTTCTTTTAGCTCCGAAAGCTTTGTTCTTGAAAGGGGCACCTCTAATTTTCCTGTACCTTGCAGTGATAGACTATAGCTATTGCGTGTCCATGAGATTATTTCCCTTACTTTTTGCAAATTGACGATATATGAGCGGTGACAGCGGAAAAAGCCGAAATGATGCAGTCGTTTTTCCAGCTCACTCAATGTTAATGTACATGGATATGCTTCTCCCGCTACATAAACAAACACTTCCCCTTCGACACTTTCAATATAGTCAATTTCAGGTGGATTAAATAGAATGATCTTTTCATTTTTTTTCGTTGGAATCTTTTCGATTTTCAACTGAATCGTTTCAATCGGGCCTTGTCCTTGTTCCTGTTGCTCTTCTTTAACGTCCATTTTATGTAAGCCTTCTTCATCCAGCCTTAATATTTCGCCTTCCGAATTAATTAAATGCTCTAAATTATTCGATAGTAATACTATTTTTTTGCCTGCAAGTTGAAGTTGTATAATTAAATGCATTAGAACTTTACGTTCAACTTGTTGTAAATTTTGAAAGGGTTCAATTAATACAATTGCTTCCTTCCGCTGTACATAAGCCTTTAAAAAGTTAAGCAATTGGCGTTCACCAGAAGTTAATTCATTTACACGGATTTTTTTTAATTGTTCTAAGCCAAATGCCTTCATAAGGGCCTCAACAGAATCGTTCATATTATGTAATTTTAAATAAAACTGAAATGTTTCCTCTACAGTTAATCGCTCGTAATGCCCTTCTTCATGTGCATGAACGTAAACTTTAGGCATTTTCAATAGTTGCAGCTTTAAAAGATTCATTTTTGTTACGTCTGTATAAATATTGACTAAAGGTTTTTCTGTACATAATTCCACTGCAGGTAAAAGTACTTCCCCAAACTCTTCAATTACTTCAATAGTTAATTTCAATATCGTACACCTCGTTCAAATGGGTATTTTATAAAACATTATACTACTATTTCACAAATTTCCTATAAATGGTTTATATAAAAAAGCTATTGCTTGAATGAATCAACACAATAGCTTCGAAGTATGAATTTATAAAATTTGCCCTAATCGTTTAATGCCTTCTTCAATAATTTCTGGGGTAGCGTTTGTATAGTTAAGGCGCATCGTGTTTACTTCCTTTTTCGATGTGTAAAATGGATTGCCCGGTACAAAGGCCACTTTTTGATCCATTGCTTCATGGAATTTTTCAAGGGCATTTACCCCTTCTGGCAACGTTACCCAAATAAACATGCCGCCTTCAGGTTTTGTATAGGAAACGTATGGCGGGAAATATTTTTCTATTGCGGTCAACATCGCATTTGATTGCTCCTTATAGAGAGCAATTATTTTTTCAACATGCTTCTCATAGGCATTATTCGTTAAATAATGATGCAACGTGTACTGCGCAAAAATATTCGTATGCAAGTCCGATGCTTGCTTTGCCGTTTCAACATGACTTAGAAATTCATGGTTTTTCGTAAGTATATAGCCTAGGCGCATACCTGGTGCAACTGTTTTTGAAAAAGAACCTAATAGGACGCTATTTTCCATCTTACCTGCTGCAATATAGGGTAAATGCTCTCCTGTAAAACGCAGCTCGCCATATGGATCGTCCTCAATGAAAATGATATCTTCATTTTTTACCGCTTCATAAACTTCTTCCCGGCGCTTCTGTGTATAAGTTAAACCGGTTGGATTTTGGAAATTGGGTACTGTATAAACCATTTTGACATTACGTTTTTTCAGTGCTTCTTTCAATTCTGCTATATTTATACCTTCCGTTTCCAAAGTGACACCGTGGAAAGTCGGTTCGCGTAGTGTAAATGCCTGAATTGCCCCTAAGTATCCCGGCTCTTCTATAATAACGCCATCGCCTTTATTTAAAAGTACTTTCGAAATAAGCTCCAGCGCCTGCTGTGATCCAGTTGTGATCAGTACATCATCAGCTGTATAATCCAGACCGGGCTGCTTTTTGTTATGTTTTTCTGCAATATACTGACGTAGTGGTAAATACCCTTGAGTCGTGGAATATTGGAAAACCTTCGCACCACTTTCATCAATCGCATGATTAACAGATTCTTTCAACTGCCCGATTGGAAAGGAAATCGGATTTGGCAATCCCCCGGCAAATGAAATGACATCCGCTGAGTCCGTTACTTTTAAAATATTACGGATAAATGATGATGGTGTGTTTAATATACTATCAGAATACTGCATTGATGTTTCTCTTCTTTCACTTGGAATTTTCAAAATTTTAGCACTTTTCTAATCAATATACAATAGGTAAGTATCAATTAAGAAAATGCCTACCTATTGCTAGTTTATTTATGACATGGATGTGTCAATTACACCGTTTTCGTTTTTCTTCCTACTAAAAAATAATAAAGTGGAATACAGATTAAAATAAGCGGAATCATGGATGCAAATATCACACGGTAAGTTGTATGCGGCTCTACCATCCCTAGAATAAACGGTCCAATACCTAAACCTAAATCATACAAAATAAAGTAAGTCGATGTGGCTAAACCAAAACGATGTGGTTCAGTCACTTTAACAGCAATTGTTTGGGCAATTGAATTAAAGTTCCCGTAACCAAGTCCGATCAAGGCAGCAGCAACAAGTAACATCCAGCTTGCTGAAGCTTGACTAAAGAGCAGCATACCGACTGCAAAAATAACGAGACATGGGTACACAATAATATTTGGTCCACGTAAATCCATTAATTTCCCTGTGTAAGGGCGTGAAAATATAATGATAAAGGCATATGCTAAAAAGAAGTAGCTTGAAGCTTCTACTAAATTGATTTCCCTTGCATAAAACGTTAAAAACGACATAACACCTGAATAGGCAAAACCGATTAGTAACGCAACAAATGAAATCGGCAATGCTTTCGGTTCGATAAATTTTTCAAGTAGTGATAATTTTTTTGATTGATGCTCTGAATTAATATTTTTTTGAGTTATTGATACTTTAACAAATAATGAGGCAATTAATAAAAGTAATGATAATACAGTATTTGTATAGAAAATTACATCAAAGCCATTTTCAAGTCTCATCATAAACATCCCTACAAAGGGCCCTATTGCTGTTGCCAAAACAGCACTTAAGCTAAAGTAGCCGATTCCCTCTCCCTTACGTGCTGCAGGTAAAATCGTGGCAACAATTGTCCCTGTTGCCGTACCAATTGTGCCGACTGCGACCCCTTGTAATAAACGGATTACCAATAAATACGTAACCCCCCACTCAAATAAATAAAGGGTTGTCGTAATAAAAAATACAATTAAACCAGTCAACAGTACTTTTTGCGGACCGCTATTTCCAATCAATCGCCCTGCTCCTAATCGACCCATTAATGTTCCTATAATGAAGATGCTCGATACAAGACCTGCAATACTTGTTGATACATGATATGTTTCTACTGCATAGCTAGAGATCGTTACCATTAAAAGGAAAAATATTAAAATAGACATGAAATTAATGATTGATACAACAATAAAATCCTTTGTCCATATAGGCTCTTTTACTTCATTCATGTTAATCCTTCTTTCAATAATTGTTCCATTTCATTTAAGGCTTGCTGAAATTTTTTTTGTTGTTCTTCTGTTAACGTACTTAATAATCGCTGCTGCAGTAATTTAATTTCCGGAAAAATGATTCCATACAAATCTTCTCCGCTTTCTGTCAAACTCAAATATTTTTCACGCTTGTCTTCCCCGTATTTTATTTGGATTAGTCCACGCTGGGTTAACGTTTTGACATTTGCTGATACAGTTGGTTTTTCCACATCCCAGTATTTTGCTATTTGACTTGTTGTCGTTAAACCATGTTCCATTAAATAATGTAAAAGCGACCAGTTAGCATTCGATAATTCGTGTGGAGCCAATATAGTAGTTAAATGTGTAGTATAACGTTTATGAAAACGATGTATTTGTAAAAAGAATGTCATGTCACTTCTTCACCTCCGAAATTAGTTAGTTAGACTAACTAATTAAATAAAAGTTTGCATACTTTGTCAATATGCAATATATTAAAGCCCCTAAAAAGAAAAGCACGTTCCGAAATGCCCTTTCGAAACGCGCCTCACATAACTAATAGAAAATTAACAATAAAGTACCAACTAAGAAACAGTAATAAGCGAAATAATGTAACTTACCATTTTTCATGATTCCCATAAACCAACGCATAGCAAAGTATGTCATAAATAACGTTGCAAGGAACGTTACTGTGTAGGGAATGGCTAAGTCCATTTTATTTGGCTCATCTAAGAAATCCGAATAGCCTAATACTACTCCACCTAAACTTACCGGAATATACAGCATGAACGAGAATCGTAAAGCTGTCTCTTGGTTCATACCAACTGCAATGGCAGATATAATTGTCGCACCTGATCGGCTAATACCCGGTGTTAATGCAACCGCTTGCCCTAAGCCAACTAAAAACGCATCTTTAGTTGTTAGATCTCCGTCACGTTTTGTACCACGCAAATTACGAATTAGCCATAAGGCAATCCCTGTAACAAATAACATGATGGCAATGATTGTCATGCTTACATTATCTGCAATTACATCACTAAGCAATACACCTAAGACACCGGCTGGAATAGAGCCGATTATAACGTATATCGCAAAGTTAAAGTCTGCACGGTACCTAGCATCACGTGTTTTAATAAACAGTAAAAATCCAGTAAGCAATCGAATAATATCTTCACGAAAAATGAACATAATAGCGATTAATGATGCAGTATTCGTTAAAATGGCGAACATAAAACCTTGCTCACCCATCCCTAAAATTTCACTGGCAATCATTACATGACCACTGGATGAAACTGGAATTGGTTCTGTTAAACCTTGCACCAATCCGATAATAAAGTGCTTTAAAACTAAAATCAAATCAAAGTTTTCCATTTGTATCTCCTAAAAAATGTTGTTATCTTCTGTTAGACGAAAAAGTACGCCTAAATGTTCTCCTCTTTACGATAATACTGTTCGCCAATGTGTGCAAGGGCTTTTGGTAAAGTTCCACCTGTCACAAAAAATAATTGGCGTGTAGCACGCGAAGCCATTGTATAAAGTAAATAAGCATCCATCTTTTCGGTATAGACCCCAGCATTCGCATCCGCTACAACCACTGTCGTAAATTCAAATCCCTTCGCCATATAGCCCGGCATAATTAAAATGCCCTTCATATATACCTTTTGCTCCTCCGTTACGAGCTGCAATTGTGGTACGAGTGGCTTTAATTCATGATATAACTGCTCACAGGCTAACTTATTTTTGCATAATATGACAAAGCTGTCCTGCTCTTTAAATTGTACTTTTACGAGTTGGGCAAGCGTATCAGTTACAGTCACAGTCTCAATAACTTGCGGCTTCTCCCCTGATACACCGAGCGATTGTGTCGTCGTATTGTTCAATATGGCACTCATAAAATCGGTAATCTCATTTGTTGAGCGATAGGATTTATTCAGCTCGACTACTTTGAAATGCTTTGCCAATGGACCAGCCAGTGAATCCTTCATTTGTGGATGCACGAGTTGATTTTTGTCGCCCAGCAATGTGTAATGGGCTTTCGGATGCATCGCTTTAATTGTTAAGAGCTGTAAATAAGAATAATCCTGAATTTCATCAATAACGATATGTTTGATTGTATTATTGGCATACAAGCCTTTGACAATTGCCTGCAAGTACATAATTGGCGCTAAATCTTCATAATACAATATGCGATTTTTTAATGTTTCAGTAGTTGCCTCTTGAATCGCCTGCATAAATAAATCATCTTTTTCGAATCCGAGTGAATTAATATACATTTTATTGATGTTAACGAAACCGAGTTGCTGGATTGTACTTTCTAGCTTTCCATATCTTTTTTGCAGCTTTTCATTTACTTGCTGTTCAATTTCCTTATCCGTTCCGATGTAAGCATTTACAGCCTTTAGTTCTTTCATCAATACTTTACGGTCCTTCGATTTTTGCTGCCCCACTTTTTCCAATAGAACATTACGAATTTTTTTTAGGCGAAAATCGATGTCCAGTGCACCGTATTTCTCATAAAACAATTCGGTTAGCTTTTTTGCTGAAACGAATAATTTCCCTTCTACCTTTAAGTTATAAAATGGCATGCCCGCCTTTTTTATGCTCGCAATATAATTGAGCAGTTGTTTTACATAATTATGGGATCCCTTAAATGCATAATGTTCACGCCCTTCATCGGTCGCAAGTTGAAGCCGCTCAATGTTTTCGTAGCTTGTTTCCGCTTTGTAATGTGTTAATTTTAAATCGCGCAATAAACGATAATATGTTGTATGCTGTACATTTTCTTCACCGAGCTCCGGCAAAACATTTGAAATATAGTCATTAAATAAATCCGATGGTGAAATGAGTAAAATGCTGCGCGCATTCATTGTCTGACGATATTCATAGAGCAAAAAGGCAATTCGCTGCATTGCTACTGACGTTTTCCCACTACCGGGTGGTCCTAGTACAATGAGATTGTCTTTATTTGAAGAACGAATGACGATATTTTGGTCACTTTGTATGGTAGCAACGATCGACTTCATCTTTTCCTTTGCAGTATCGGATAAAAGGCTTTGCAGTACTTCATCTCCTACATAAATATCCGCATCCAATACCTGCAGCAACTCATCATATTTCACTTTGTATTGGCGGCGTCCTTGAATCGTTACAGAAATATATTCACCGTCCGGAATTTGATAGCGTGCCTGTCCAACTTTGTTTTCATAAAAAAGACTCGAAATCGGTGCACGCCAATCATAAATTAGAACATCATCCGTTACTGGCTCCCTAAAAGTCGATAGTCCAATATATAAATGCTCGCGGTCACCTTGTTCATTTTCGAGTGATATGCGTCCGAAATAAGGACTTTTATATAAAATTTGCATCTTGGCAAGTTGTTCACTTTGCTGTACATATTCTCGTTCACGTAATTGCATCGTCTGTAGCATTTGTGAAAACTGGATGGCACTTTCCCCTGAAATGTCATTAAATTCTGAAGAGGCTTGTGTACGTTCCTCGACAATGTCGCCTTTTTGCTTTTTTAAATGGTTTGTTTGCACTTCGATTTGTTGTTTTAACAGCGCACTAATTTGCTTTAAATGCGCCTCTTCCTTTTGCCAAATCGTTTGTTCCATCTTCTGTTCGCCTCCAAATGCTCCAAAAGTAAAAATTTTACTTACTTATTTTCAGATGAATATTCATGCTACAACAAAATCACATGAGATTCAATCTGAAGGATGTATTATTTTCCATTATTTAGAATACAACTAAAGATGATATACCCAATACGGCAGATGACAAGCTAAACAAAAAAAGTGAAGCATCCATTTGCGGGACGCTTCACTTTTTTTACTGAATATCTACTGGCTGTTTTGACAATGTTTTCGTCATTTCACAATATTGAACGAAGACACGTGCTAATTCACGAAGACGGTTGTGCACATCTTCATCGATAATTTTATTGTCCTTATCAAAGTGATCAGCATGAGTATATACATAGTTTGGTGTAACTAGGCATCTGAAATAGTCCAAAATCGGACGTAATTGGTTTTCTAATACTAAATGGTGCTGATACGTACCGCCATTGCCGATAATCGCTGCTGGCTTGTAGCGCATTGCTTTGGGTGGAATCATATCAAACGCATTTTTCAATACACCAGGAATAGATGCCTGAAAAATCGGTGAAGCAAATATATAAGCATCAGCTTCTTCAAATTTTTGAATCATCATTTTCATATCGTCGTTAAGCGGACTGCCATCTAAAATTTGATGCTTTAATTTTGAGAAATATAATATCTCCAGCTCCAGTGAAGGGTTAAACGCTTCGATATATTGTTGAACTTGCTCCAAAAGAACGCCGGTTTTACGGCCAAATATGGTGCCGTCGACAAGTAATATTTTCATAATTGTTCCTCCATGTAACTCGTTGTACTCATATTGTATCAGAATAACTTATATTGATAATAGGTAGTTGCTTATGAAAGATCAATTTCAGTCTTTTGTCTGACATTGTTATGTCGGAATAGAAATGCTATTTTTCTTTGTCCGCTACCTTTAATTTACTGCGATCCATTTCAGTATCTTTATCTGCAGGTGGTAACTCTTCTTCGTTGAATTTCTTCCAATTGAAGGTTACTTCCTCGTCTACAAACGAGGCTTTTTCTACATTCATCGGCATTTCCAATTCCAACAGCTCATCTGATAAATAAATAGCTACTTTTTCCTTTTTACCATGCAGCGCGATGACTTTCATAGCTTTAGCAATTTGCTTTGCAGGGATTGAACGCACCTTTTTCATCGGACCCACCAGTAAAGGATTGAGCACTTTTAATAGCTTTTCCCCCACCGTTTCTCCTAACCGAAACTCCGGACGGTTCCCTGTTATTAATGAGGGGCGCACAATGGATAGTTTCGGGAAGTCCATATTAATCAATTCCCTCTCTAAATTCCCTTTTACTCGACTATAATATGCGAACGCTTTTTCGTTTGCACCCATTGCCGAAATAACGATAAAATGACCGACTCCCTTATTTTTAGCAAGTGCGGCAACTGTCAATGGATATTCAAAATCAACCTTTTCAAACTGCTCTTTTGACCCTGCCTTTTTCATCGTTGTTCCTAAGCAGCAAAACACTTCATGCGCAAACTCAAAATCACACTCATCAATTTGATCAAATTCACAAATTTTTACATCTAATTTTGGATGGGAAAAATCAAGCGGTCTTCTCGAAAGGACATTTACTGCCGCGTATTCATCACTTTCACACAGTAGCTTAACGAGTGCAGACCCAACTAATCCTGTTGCACCTACAACTAAAGCTGAACGCATTACTTTCATATCTTTCCTCTTTTCTACGATTTAATGTATGTACTCTCTCATTCATAATTTCGGTTATTCCACCATATTTTATAGAGATAGTGGAAAGGATGGGATATACGTGCAAAAAAGAAAAATTATCTGGATTATCGAGCATTGCGATATTAAAGGGACGTATCCTTTTGAACGTGCGGTAACATTAGCAAATTTATTGCAGGATGAGAGTGTCATTCTATTCGTTAAAACTACTAACCAGCAGCTCATTGATAAATTGGCCCAAACAGGCTTAAATATTATTCTTTTCGAACGTTTTACTGAGCTTAAAAAGAAAATTCGTGAAATTGAACCGCATTTAATTATTCATGACGGAAAAGATACTCTAGTAGAACAAGTTGAAATGATTAGACCATTTTGCTCTACTATTGTTCACTTTGATGATTTTGGAGTTGGCGCACAGCTGATAGACTGCCACCTTGTTGCTCTGTTTGGCGAATCTCATGAAGATTCACATGTACACGAGCTTGCAGGCAGTTATGCATTTGCCGTCCCACCGAACTTGGAGAAAGTTGCATATGAAGTTCTCGAAACACCTGACAGTACTATAAAAGGCGAACTCCCGCACATTGTTGTCGCCTTTGAAGATGGAGATAACAATAATTTAACATACCGTACATTGCGTCACCTAACACAGTTGCACATCCCGCTGAAAATTTCCGTTGCCATTGATGATGATTATAAGCATGACTTGGATAGCTTAAAATTAATGGCTTTAAGCCGAAAAAATACAGTCATTGTCCAAAATTCCGACGCACTTCTTCAACTAATGCCACAAGCGGACTTAATTATTTGCAATGCCAACTATACACCATATAAAGTTGCAGCAGCCGGTATTCCTTGCATTACAACCGCTCAACATGATAATGAACTAAACTATGCTTTCACTCGTGAAATGAATGGCTTTATCCATATTGGCTTAGGTCGGAAAATGAAACAATCAATTATTCAAAATGCGGTAATGGAGCTTTTACTTCATGAACAACGTCGCGAACGAGCTGTCCGTAAACAACGTAACCTTGAAATTTTGACAAACAATGAGATATTAAAAAATCTATTGTTGGATTTAGCCTATGCTCGCCACAATATGGCACACATTTAAGTATTGGTAATTGTAGTCTGCGCCTTTCGGGTATATATTAATGTATTTCTTATATAGATTCCGCAAAAAATTAAGGTTTCTTATCCTCCATATTAGAATGCATTATGTTACAATATGAAAAGATAAATTTTCGTTCGTAAAGGAGCAATTATCGATGTTAACAAAAGACCAGCTGCAGCAGCAAATCGCCGAATTAAAGATGGATTACATCAATCTTCAGGGTGATATGGAAAAGCTTGAATCAGTAGGCCATCCAGACTCAGTCAATCAAGCGCTCGTACGTCTTGAAAATATGGAAGCACGGCTAGCAGAACTAAACAAACAGCTCGCAGCACTTTAATGTTGCGGGTTTTTTAATTGATAAATTTTTTTATAAAGAAGAATATAGTTGATTGGAGTGTAGGCGGCGACTCCTGGGGGAATAGCGAAATTTATTTTGCGACGAAAGCGAAGCGGCAGGAGCACTGATACCTGAGACTACAGGCTCAGGTCACGCCCCCGGAAAGCGTCCGCCGAAACGGAAATCAACGTTATTAGTAGGAAACACTAAAACACTCGGAGGATTATATATGGCAATTTTAACTGTTGAAAAGTTAGGTCATTCATTTGGTGACCGTACATTATTTAAAGATGTATCGTTCCGTCTTGTAGAAGGCGATCATATTGGTTTAGTAGGTGCAAATGGTGTCGGGAAATCGACATTAATGAGCATTATTACAGGTCAGGCAATTCACGATGAAGGAAAAGTAGAATGGCTACCTGGCACACACTACGGTTATTTAGATCAGCATACGGTTTTAACGGCTGGTCGTTCGATGCGCGATGCATTGCGTGATGCGTTTTTACCGCTGTACAAAAAAGAAGCTCGCTTAAATGAGATTTCAGCTGAGCTTGCAGAACCAGATGCAGATTATGACAAACTTTTAGAAGAAATGTCTGAAATACAAGATGCACTTGATGCCGGTGATTTCTATACATTAGATATGAAAATTGATGATATTGCACGTGGTTTAGGATTAGATGCAATTGGTCTTGACCGCGATGTTGCGGCATTATCAGGTGGTCAACGTACAAAAGTATTGCTTGCCAAGCTTTTACTGGAAAAGCCAAAAGTACTTTTACTGGATGAGCCGACGAACTATCTGGATGAAGAACATGTAACTTGGTTAAAAAATTACTTAAAAAATTATCCGTATGCTTTCCTTTTAATTTCACATGATACGGAATTCATGAATGATGTAGTCGATGTCATTTTACATTTGGAATTTGCAAAAATGACGCGTTATACGGCAACATATGAAAAATTTATTGAGCTTGCAGAAATTAATAAACGCCAGCATATTGATGCATATGAAAAACAGCAGGAATTTATTAAGCAACAGGAAGATTTCATTGCCCGTAATAAGGCACGTTATTCAACAAGTGGCCGTGCGAAATCACGTGCGAAACAATTGGATCGTATGGAGCGTATTGATCGTCCAGAAACTGCTGTTAAACCTGAATTCAGCTTTAAAGAAGCACGTACACCTGGCCGTTACGTAGTTGAAGCGGAAAACTTAGTTATTGGCTATGATAAAGAAAAGCCGTTACTGCCACCTCTTACATTCCAAATTGAGCGCGGCGAAAAGATTGCACTAGTCGGCATGAACGGTGTCGGGAAATCGACTCTATTAAAAACAATGCTAGGAAAAGTCCAACCGTTGGACGGGAAAGTCATTTTAGGCGATTATTTAGAGCCATCTTACTTTGAACAGGAAGTAAAGGCTGATAAAATTACACCGATTGATGATGTATGGAATGCCTTCCCTTCTATGGAACAGGCACAAGTCCGTGCAGCATTGGCACGCGCTGGTCTAAAAACTGATCATATTACTCGCCCACTGAATTCACTTTCTGGTGGTGAGCAGGCAAAAGTACGTCTTTGCAAGCTGATGATGGACCAAACAAACTGGTTAATCTTTGACGAACCGACAAACCACTTAGATGTTGATGCAAAAGAAGAACTAAAACGTGCGATGAAAGAATTTAAAGGCACAATCGTTCTTGTATCGCATGAGCCTGAGTTTTATGAAGGCTTAGCAACAAAGGTATGGAATGTACAAGACTGGTTCACTACGCGTGAAACGAAGGAATTAAACGAATTTAAATAAATTGGTGGAGCAGTATACTCTCTTTATGGAGTGTACTGCTTTTTGTTTTTTATTTTAATTTGAATATTTTAAGTTCTTTTTAGAAAAAGTGGGGAATATATTAGAAATTCGAGGATTTATTTCTTCTATATTATTAATCTCCTTCTCTCTTAGTTTCTTTACAAAACTGTAATATAAAAGTTGAAACTTTTTTTTACACGAATACGTATATTTTATTAGAAGAATGGGTATACAGATAAAGGTAAACATATAAAAAAACCAGTTGCATTATAAGTAGCTTACTGGTAAGATATTATTATAAATAAATGTCTTACAACTAAGCTATCACCAAATTATTGATTATGGGAAAGCGAGGAAAATTATTATGACAGTAACAATCTATACACAATCAAGCTGTTCCTCATCACGAAAAGCATTAAAATGGTTAAATGAAAATAACATTGCTTATACGGAAAAGAGAACAACTTCTCAACCTTTAACATTAGCAGAATTTAAACATATTTTAAGTATGACAGAAGACGGTACAGATGAAATTATTGCAACAAACTCGAATGATTTCAAAAACCTTGATATTGATATTGATCAGTTATCCATTCAGGAACTGTACAATTTGATTCAACATCATCCACGCATGCTGCGTAGCCCTATTTTACTTGATGAAAAACGCATTCAAATCGGCTATAACGAAATGGACATTCGTCGTTTCATTCCACGAAAAGTGCGAGCATTTGAATTAAATGCCCTTCAAAAATTAGCCGTAGAATAGCGATAACATTTGGAGTTGACACTTAAATGAATGAGCATAAACGCGAGCAATTATCCGACCTTTTTGAAAAGATGACATCGTTAGAACGCAAAATTGCCAATCAATGGAATAGTCAAAATCAGCTAGGCTTTTCAAAATCACATATTTTAATACTAGCTTACTTACATACAGACGGACCAAAGCGTCCTTCTGCCATTGCCGAGAAGCTAAAAGTGACTACAGGCGGTGTAACGGTTTTGACGACGAAGCTTATTAAAGCTGGACTAATTGAAAAAACTCAAAATGAAGCGGATCGCCGCGCTTCGCAAATTCATATTACAGAAGCAGGAATCGAAATACTCGAACGCTCTCGCCAGCAAGTAGATAATCTTTTTGAAAATCTGTTTGGTATGTTAACAGAAGATGAAATTAAAACTTTAACAGCTATCTTTGAAAAATGTGCGAAATTTTAAACCACGGGAGCTTTCACTGCTCCCGTGGTTTTTTAGTTTAGATCGGGAATCAGGTGAACGTGCTTTAATTTTATCCGTCATTTTTTGTGAGTTATTCGCCATACTTGCTTCTATATTCGCCAACTGAGCTATCATAATCGTCTATACCAATGTCATAATATCCACTTTTAGAATTTTATTAGCTACTTCCACATATATTCGCCACTTAATTTTTTAATCGCCCTTTTACACAACTTATTCGCCATTATAAAGGGCAATTTAACATAAAAAAGCTACAGCAACTTTTTGCCATAGCTTTCGTCCTAAAAATTATTAAGCTAATACTGCTTCTGCGACACCATTGTCGGATAGTAATATTTCTTTTAAGCGTGCTTTTGCGCGGAATAAACGTGATTTCACAGTACCAATTGAAACTTTCATCAGATCAGAAATTTCAGCTAATGAAAATTGGTCCACATAGAAATACCATAATGTTTTTTGATAAATATTATCAAGCTGGCTCATTTTTTCCTGTACAATTTTCGTGATTTCTGTTTTTTCTACAATTTCTTCTGTCGTAAAATCATTGTTGGGAACCAAATCTAAAATTGGTACGTCTAATTGTTCAGGTTGATTCATCATGTATTTACTGCGACGAACATTTTTACGATAGCGGTCGCGGAATGTATTCATCGTAATCGTTGTCAGCCAAGCTTTCACATGGTCTACTTTTGCTACTGATTCTTCATAGCGAACAACTTTTACCCACACTTCCTGCATCAAATCTTCTGCTTCATTTTGATTGCGAGTTAGTTTTAAACAAAGGTGATAGATGTAACGGTTATACTCATCATAGATATTTGTTAGTAATTCATTCATTTTTTTATCCTCCGATAGAATGTATTTTATATAAGGTCAATTTATGTGCAATTTTATAAATATCCATTATGCATCGGCATAATTTGGTATGACCTTATTGTGCCAAATAAAATACTTACGCTCTATCGGATTGGCTTTCAATTACCTTACAATGCTGTAAGAATCGAAGAAATCATTTGAACTGTATAATCTTCTATGTAACTCCCTCACTACATCGCTTTCACTATCCCCCTTTTCTTACAAAGTCTCCATCATATACGAAATAAGCTCCATTATTTTTTTATAATCCTTTTCAAAGTTCGGCTGTATCGTACTAATTTGTGCAAGATTGCGTTCCTTTAAGTAGGCACTGTCACCATGGAGCAAAAAGCCATTTAGTTCACATGTTTGCATAATGTGAGGCATTTTTTCATGTTGCCACGATGCAATCATCGGATACATCGCCTTTACAGGTAACCCTGAGCTTTTTATTAGATCCATCCGTTTGTTCAATACAGTATAGCGTTCTGGGTAAGCTTTCAACGCATCGCTTACTGCCTTAATATAAAAATGCGGTAACGTAAACGGAATTTGTCTTTCAATATAATAAGGTAAATTTAAATAAAGAGGCGCATCACTCGCACAAGGCAATTCTCTACAAAAGACGAAAGCGAGCCCCGCTATCGTTCCGAGTGCCTTGCCACTGACCGCTGTCGCATAATGCAGGCCTTCCATCGAAAAAGGCAGCGCAGCAAACGAGCTAATACAATCTGCACAAAGCTTTACCTTATATTTTATTGCCAGCTCCAAAAGAGGCTCAAGTGGATTCAATAGACTATTGGATGTCTCGCCATGGACGAAAACAATATAGTGGTAGTTCCCCCGCTGTAAAGCCGACTCAATTTGCGACATATCAAATTCATTGCCCCATCCAAAGTCCAGGCACTCGACATGTAACCCCCACTGCTTTGCCTGATTTTTTAGGCGATCGCCGAATTCTCCGTTCACTAAAATAAGCCCCTGCTCATGAGAAAATTCACTTTTCAACTGACCGAGCATTGCATCGTTGGCTAGTGTCCCTGTACCGACTATCGGAATGACGTAATTGGCATGCGCCAGCTCGCATAGCTGCTGCTTCATATCCTGCAGTTCCTGATTAAATTTATTGGAACGATGTGAAATGGTTGCTGGTGCAATCGAATGTTCAAGAGCAACCGGACCTGGATAAAAGACACTATTTTGCTCACGCAGCCGTTCACGAAATACTTCACTATCTTTTCGGGTTAACACCATGGGCAAATAGCTTGCCTCTTGTGTACCTACTGCTGGTGCAAACTGTTTAAACCCCATTTGTGTATATAGCTTTTCTTCTCTTACTGTCCCTGAAATGACACAGGCAGTATAGCCCACATCATAATAATAACGATAAATGGCAGTGGCAAGCTTTGTAAACACACGCCCATTACGATGTGCCTTTTTCACGGCAAGCAACCGGATTTCACATAAATATTCACAAACTTCAGGGTCTAGGTAATTTTCTACATTTCCGATTTTCTGATCAATCGAAAATGGTCTTTTGTCTCGAAATGCAGCCATTCCAACTATTTCGGTGTTCTTATAAACAATGAGGTAAACATTTTCATGATGAAATTTATCAATAAGACGCTTGGAAGGATTGGGCTGATGCTGTGGTATTTCTTCTACAAACGTTTCATAATTTAATGCAGCAATCGCATCGAATTCTTTTTCCGTTGCAGCAATTTTACTCCAATACATTCGGCTTCACTCTTTCTATAATGCTATGTCTTTGCTTCCAAATAACAAGTAGAAGTGCAATGGATACAATAAATCCTACTTCTATATAAATGCCTGTAACAATTCCATATACGATAAAGCCACCACCCATACTAAGCGTTGCACTTTTCGTAATGCCTAGACATATTAAAAATCCAGCTAAAAACGATAAAAATATTAAAGGAGAAAAAGCGAGCATTGCACCGATAACAGTTGCGACACCTTTTCCACCTTTCCCGCTATTCCAAAATGGATACAAGTGACCAAGCACGACGGCTATAATTGCCACTGCAATTGTCAGCTCAGGTAACTCAAGCACACGCCCTGCAACTACAATGGCCACACCCTTTAGCCCATCACCAATTGCAACAATGACAAAAGCTGATTTGCCAAGTGTTCTTCCCGCATTCCGCGCCCCTAAATTCCCGCTGTTTTGCTCGTGTAATTTGACTCCCTTTATCTTTGCGACAACTGCCGCTATTAAAATTGTCCCAAGTAAATAACTCGCTATGATAAAGAGCATTATAGTATCCCCTCTTTTGCCTGGCTAACATGCCATGCTTTATTCACAAGTTAACAAGCCATCCTCTTTATACTCAAAGGTTACTGTTTTTTGCTGTTGTTCAAAATCTTCAAAACATATATCAATTGTTTCCATGTTTTTATTGTGTGTTTGGGTAATACTTATAAAGGCTATGCCCGTACCGACAATAATTGCACCGATTGAACCTGCTAGAATTTTTTGCTTCCATTTACTCATCTATTTTCACTCCTAAATAATACATTTGTTCAGGCATCTTATTCCCTTTTATTAAAAAAAACTATTATACTACTAATATCAATTGCCATTTAAAAGGAGTAATGTATGAAAAAAATTGGAATTCCCTTAGGCATTGTTTTTATCATTTTACTATTCATTGGGATTATTTGTATAGCAATTGCCGCAGAGGTTGGAGTTTTATTGCTCGTCGGCATTGAATTTGAGCACTGGAAATACCTAGTTGGATTCATCATTATATACGGTATCATTGAGTTTGCGCTTGTGATGCTGTCCGATGTCCTCATTGAATTAAAGTCAGAGCAGCTTCATCGTTTCCATCAATATTTTGCACATTTGCTTATATCCTTTACGCTTTTAATGACGATTTCAATATTAATGGAATCTATTTATCTTCCTATGTACGGTGGCATAATCTTTGCAATTACAACCGCTACCCTCTATTTACTGTTTGATTCAGGCTCAAAAAAAGAGCGGCTACAAAGCTGAATTTTATAGGTTGTATGCTATACTTATTTCTATAATCGAAATATAAGGGGGCACTCTTTAATGAGTCACTTACAAACTTTAGATGCTTATTTCACAGAGCATCGCGAACGTCATTTAGCAGAGTTAAACGAATTTTTACGCATTCCAAGTATTTCTGCTTTATCTGAACATAAAGACGATATGACAAATGCAGCAAACTGGCTGGCAGACCACTTAAAATCATTAAACATCGAAAATGTATCTGTTGATGAAACAGCCGGTCACCCTGTTGTATATGGGGAGTGGTTGCATGCAGAAGGCAAACCAACTATTCTGTTTTACGGTCACTACGATGTACAACCAGTAGATCCGCTTCACTTATGGGAGACACCTCCTTTCGAGCCGGCAATCCGTGATAATAAGCTTTTTGCACGTGGTTCTTCAGATGATAAAGGACAGGTGTTTATGCACTTAAAAATGATTGAAGCGTTATTTGCAACAGAAGGCACATTGCCAGTCAATGTAAAATTCATCTATGAAGGTGAAGAAGAAATCGGTAGTCCGTCCCTTCCGCAATATACGGAAGACAACAAGGCAAAATTAGCAGCAGATTTAATCGTCATTTCCGATACGGGTCTTTATGCTAAAGGGAAACCGGCAGTATGCTATGGCTTACGTGGGTTAACGGGGGTTCAAATAGATGTGCGCGGAGCAAAAGGCGACTTGCATTCAGGTCTATATGGTGGCGGCGTTCAAAACGCAATTCACGCATTGACTGAAATTCTGGCGTCATTCCGTGATGAGCATGGAACAATTCAAGTAGATGGTTTCTATGATAAAGTGTTGCCATTAACTGATGAAGAGCGTCAGGCGTATCGTGACCTGAACTTTGACGAAACTGCTTTAAAAGAAGAAGTAGGTGTGCAGGAGCTATTCGGTGAAGCGGGCTATACTTATTTAGAACAAACTTGGGCACGTCCTACATTGGAAATCAACGGCGTGTTCGGTGGTTTCTCCGGTGAAGGGATTAAAACAGTTTTGCCTGCTGAGGCTGGCGCAAAAATTACTTGCCGCTTAGTACCAGATCAGGACCCTGAAGAAATTGTAGCATTATTAAAAGCACATATCGAAAAGCATAAGCCTGTTGGTGTAGAAGTAACGATTTCTGAATTCGATAAAGGAAAGCCTTACATTACACCATTTGATCACCCAGTGATCCAAGCAGCTGGCCGTTCTTATGAAAAAGTATACAACGTACCGACAGCTTATACACGTGGTGGTGGCTCGATTCCAATCGTTGCAGCATTCGATGAAATTTTGGAATTGCCGGTTGTGTTAATGGGCTTCGGTCTTTCAAGTGAAAATTTCCATGCACCGAATGAGCACTTCCATTTGGAAAACTTCGACCAAGGTTTACGCGTACTTGGTGATTACATGTTTGAAGTTGCTAACATTAAACTATAATAACAATCTCACTAAAAATAAAAAAACTCCGATGCACACTACTGCACCGGAGTTTTTTGTTTCCGTACGAGACCATATAAAAATAGGGGGTTTTATATGTTGTCGAAGTCGTATACGAAAAAATTTGAGTAAAATAGCATATTAGATTAGAGTGCAAATTAACTTCCAAGCAATTCGCCTCGCTTGTTGATTCCATCATAACATTTCCATTTTCCGAAAAAAATATGACCAATGCGTTTGACATATAATCATCACAACTTCTGTTCACAATTTCTTAACAAGCGATAATCCTTAACAAAAAAAGCGCACCAAAAGTCGAAACTTCCGGTACGCTTTTCTATTTAAAGTCCATTTAAAATCATGCCGACCGATGCATAAATGAAAACTGTTCCAAAAACAGCCATCATATGGAATAGCGAGTAGCCGAACATAATATTAGCCCACTTTTTCTCTTCTTGTTTCTTTGATGCCGTAATACTCATACATAGCCAAATGACACTTAGAACAAGCGAAACAATTGTTAACCCTAAGCTAAGCGGGTAAAACAGAAAGCTTGATAAACATAACAACACTAAATAAATATTTGACTGAATATAAGTGCGTTTCTCTCCCTTTGCTACAGGGAGCATCGGGATATTTGCTGCGGCATAATCTTCTTTTTTACGAATGGCAATAGCATAAAAATGTGGCATTTGCCAAATCACCATAATTAAGAAAAGAGCCCATGCTGCTGGGTGCCAAATATCCGGAGCTACAGCTGCCCACCCGATTAACGGTGGCATGGCGCCTGAAATACTACCTACTTCTGTATTCCAAATGGTACGGCGTTTCGTCCACATTGTATATGGCACAACATAGAAAAATACACCTAAAAATCCTAATAAAGCCGCTAATGGTGAAGCTAAATATAGCGCCACACACCCTAGTATTAATAAAATCGTCGCAACAATCAGTACTACCTTTGCTGATAGCTCTCCAGTAACTGTTGGACGTGTTTTTGTTCGGGGCATAATTTGATCAATGTCTCGGTCATATACGTTATTATACGCACCTGCTGCAGCAATGACTGCTGCAGAACCAAGAATTGCAAAAATAATAGCTGGAATATGTTCAATAAAATTTAATTCATATGTGTATAGGGCAAGCATTAATGCCGCGATCATCGGAATTAAGTTTGATTTAATAATGCCAGTCTTCACAGCTTGCGCCCACAATTGTCGATTCGATTGCGTTTGCATATTTCCTAATCCTACTTCCTAATTAATCACTTTCTCTAGTATAACCCAAATGGGTCATAAAGGGTTAATATCCAGGCTTTTTTTCTCATTTCTTCATAGAATATTCTGAGATAATGTAGACACAATTACATTGCTAATTAACTCAATTCCTTTTCTCTCTCGCGATAAATCCATTTAATCAGCGGCAATATACAGAGGAAAATAAAGAGCAAACGAAAGAGTTGGAATACTGTTACGACTGAAATATCCGCTTTTACAGCTGCAGCAAGCAAGCCCATTTGGTCAAGTCCTCCAGGTGCTGTACTTAAAAAACTCGTTGCAAAGCTTAAGTTTAAAAATTCAGCGATCAGCAGGCTAGTGCCATAGGTAAGTACAATCATCGCAATAGTACTCAATACTCCCCCGGCCAGAACTTTTGCAGGTAAACGCAAAGTTGATGGTTTTAACAATAAGCCGATATATGCACCAATCAATAGCTGTGCTATATGAAGAACATCACTCGGCATTGTCGGTGTATCAATACTAAATAACTTCAAAGCAATCACAACGATAATTGGAGTCAAAAAATGTGCAACAGGCAGCTTTAACCTTTTACCGATTGGCACAAGTGCAGCGGACAAAATAATGAGCAGAACTACTTGCCAAACATCCAAAGTAAGCGGAATTGAAGCCCCTCCTACGACATTGCCGGATACTAAAAATGGGATAAGCAGCACAACGCCCAATACACGCACTATATGAAAATAAGTGACCGCTGTTAAATTAACATCCCCTTCTTCTTCCGCAAACAATACGAGTTGCGACAATCCTCCAGGTACATTTGCAGCAACTGCTGTCTTAAAAGTAAGTCCTGTCGTACGAGAAATACCCCATGCAATTCCTAAACAAAATAAAAACAGCAAAACGTTCACAATAACCATGAATAACATTAACGACTGAAAATCGGAAAACAAAGCAAAATCAAACTGCTGGCCAATTGCGACTCCAACGATAATGAGCCCCGTATTTCGTAAAGTGGCCGGCCACCGGAGACGGTCTTTTATAAAAAACTGTGCAATCAGTACAGAAAAAATAGGACCGATCAGCCATGGAATCGGTAAAGAGAGGGCTGAAAATAAAAGTGCACCGATTAGTGCAATGATAAATGCAAGAAACATAACGCCCCTCCTCTTTCATTAGTAGTTTGTCTTATTTTAGCTGAAACTATTTCGTAAAGCGAACAAGTAGGGTGTATTAACAGAAAATGTCAAACTTTATTTTTACAATAATTAGGTGTTCCACCCACCTTTTATGCTACAAAAAACAAAAAATAGGTATTTTAATAGTATTATTGATAAATTTTTTAAAAAGAATTTTTATCATTATAAATTTATATTTATACATTAATTTTCATTGTTAAATCTTGTTATATAATAAACATAAATTATAATACTATAGAGTTAAACCAACAATCCATTCAATTAATAGACGCTATAATCCCTTCTGTATCAGTACATAACAATACTCCCCTAAATTAAAGAAATATACATTTTCACTTTATAAATATAGTTATGAAGTTATTTCTGTAAGCCTTTTCATTTGTAACTTCTCTTTTGCAGATGCATAATCAAATTATAAAGTTAATAAACTTTAAATCGAGTGATAGAGGTGTAGTTAAATGATCTATGCAAATCCTAATACTGCTGGTGCAGTAGTTAACTTTAAAGAAAAATACGAGAACTTTATCGGTGGCGAATGGGTAGCGCCTGTAAAAGGACAATACCTAGATGTAAAATCTCCTGTAACTGGTAAAGTATTTACATCAGTTGCTCGTTCAACTGAAGAAGATATTGAATTAGCATTAGACGCAGCACATGCAGCTAAAGGTGCCTGGGCACAAACTTCTGTTGCATACCGCGCGAATATTTTAAATAAAATTGCAGACCGCATTGAAGAAAACTTAGAAAAAATTGCTGTTGCTGAAACTTGGGACAACGGTAAAGCAGTACGCGAAACATTAAACGCTGATATTCCTTTAGTAGTGGATCACTTCCGTTATTTTGCTGGTGCAATTCGTGCACAACAAGGCGGAATTTCTGAAATCGATAACGATACAGTAGCATACCACTTCCACGAGCCAATCGGTGTTGTAGGTCAAATTATTCCTTGGAACTTCCCATTATTAATGGCTTCTTGGAAAATCGCTCCTGCATTAGCGGCTGGTAACGTAATCGTAATGAAGCCTGCTGAGCAAACACCTGCTTCAATCATGGTATTAATCGAATTAATCCAAGATTTATTACCAAAAGGTGTATTCAACGTTGTAAATGGTTTAGGTATTGAAGTTGGTAAACCACTTGCTACGAACCCACGCATCAACAAAGTGGCGTTCACTGGTTCTACTGGTGTTGGTCGCTTAATTATGCAATACGCTACAGAGAATATTATCCCTGTAACATTAGAGCTTGGCGGTAAATCACCAAACGTCTTCTTCCCAGACGTAATGGATCATGACGATGAGTATTTGGATAAAGCTATCGAAGGTTTAGTAATGTTCGCATTAAACTCAGGCGAAATTTGTACTTGTCCTTCACGTGCATTAGTTCACGAATCTATCTATGACAAATTCATGGAACGTGTACTAGAACGCGTTAAAGCAATCAAAATCGGTAACCCGTTAGATACAGAAGTAATGATGGGTGCTCAAGCTTCAAATGAACAATTACAAAAAATCTTATCTTACATCGAAATCGGTAAAGAAGAAGGCGCAGAGCTACTTATCGGCGGCTACCAAAACCAATTAGATGCTGACCAAGAAGGCGGCTATTATGTGGCACCAACAGTATTCAAAGGTCACAACAAAATGCGTATCTTCCAAGAAGAAATCTTTGGTCCAGTTCTTTCTGTAACAACTTTCTCTACTTTCGAAGAAGCTATGGAAATCGCTAACGACACGGAATTCGGTCTAGGTGCTGGTGTATGGTCACGTAACATGGATACAGCTTACCGCGCTGTTCGTGGTATCCAAGCAGGTCGTGTTTGGACAAACACTTACCACCAATACCCTGCACACGCTGCATTCGGCGGATATAAAAAATCAGGTATCGGTCGCGAAAACCACTTAATGATGTTAGACCACTACCAACAAACAAAATGTATGTTAGTAAGCTACAACAAAAACGCTCAAGGTTTCTTCTAAGCCGAAGCGGACTATTAGAGGATGCGCTTTTATAGTGCATCCTCTTTTTTATAGGAGGGTGCTTTATGGAAAAGTTAGTCGCGACTGAAAAAGCGGTTGAGGTTATTGAGCTGTTGAAGACAAAGCATGGGAAGTTAGTCTTTGAACAGTCTTCCGGGTGCTGTGATGGCACGGTGCCGATATGTTTCCAATCGGACGGTCATTATATTAGCAGTCAGCTTGTACTCATCGGGGAAATTGCAGGTGTTCCCTATTACATCGATAAGCAGCAGGCGGAGTATTTAAAGCATATGCAAATTGTTGTTGATGTAATGGAAGGACGCGGTGCTTCGTTTTCATTGGAAAGCGCGGAAGGCTTTGCTTTTTTAATGAAGTCAAAGGTAATGAAATAATTGTAAAACGCCACCCAGTAGCTTATATTAAGCTTCTGAATGGCGTTTTTTATTAGGATAAAACTGGGGGATAAATTGGGATAGACAATGTCACCAATGCCACACTTAATAATAATAGCGATAATTTAACGTTTTTCTTCATATTCCTCGTCTCCTTTATAATTAAATGAATTGGATTGCTTTTTCAAACTTCTTTTCCTGTCGGTAGTACTCACCCAATAAATAAGAAAATTGCTGATGGATTACTTTAAATTCTTCATTATTTGCTGTAAACGGAATTAACCTCCCTTCTAAAAAACCCATTGCTTTCTTTTCTTCTCCTTTGAGCAAATATAAATAAAAAGAAGCAAATAAATTAAAACTTAGTTTTTTCATCTTTTTTGCTTCGTCCTTTAAAATAGTAAAGGTTTTCAGGCTCTCTTCCCCTTGGTTAAGGCGATATTGTGTAAAGCCTAAATTGTATAAACAAAATAAATAGTTATCGCTGTTCTTTTCCATTAAAGAAGCACTTTTTTCAAAGTAAACTAATGCACTTTCATATTCTCCTCTAATTTGATACAAATCCCCTAAGTTATGATAGATAGCAGGCAGTAGCTGCTGTTGCTGCAAAAGTTCTACATTCCTCAAGAGATGTTCATAGATTTCGATTGCTTCATGAAATACTTTTCCTTGAGAATAATAAAGCGCCAACGACATGGATGTATAAATAATTCTTTTAAAATTAAACTGGTCCTTATAAAACTGAAGGGCTTTTCTCCCGTAAATAATTGCCTGGCTTGTCTCTTCCAGCCGCCCCTTTATTAAGGAGAAATGATAATAAAACTCCCCTTCCAGCGACCCTAGTTCCGGATGTATGTAGAGAATTTGAGTAAGTTCTACAGCTGCTTCAGCATACTTCCCTCTTGTTATTAAAACTAATGCATAATAGTATGAATGTAAATATTTCTCATGTTGGGAAAAATTCTGGCGGTGGGCATTTAGCCACTTTAACTGGTCTTCTGCCAATTTATATTCATTTACAAACACATAATAACGCAATTTATAAAGCTCATATAAATAAATACATTCCGTAAAACCGATAATTTCTTCGTATTTTTTTAATTCCCTAACTATTTCTATCGCTTTTTCATTCTCTAAGTAGTTTATATGTTTTTGTAAATCATTCAGTAATTTAATAATATTCTGCTCGCTGATTTCTACATCATGTATATTAATATTCAACCGTTCCAGCAACAGACGAATTGTCTCACTGTTTGCTTCCTTATTATTGTTCTCGATTTTGCTTAAATGGGGAATTGAGCAAATCCCCGCTGCCACCTCATTTTGTGTCATTCCCAGCTTTGTACGATAGTACTTAATTAATGATCCAACTTTCATACAAATAAACGCTCCTTTCAAATAGCTAGGTATTTTATCCAGTATACTTAAATTTTTCCCAATAATCAAAAAAATGAAAATATGATAGATTCAAATAGTAATCTTATCACTCATATGGAAAAGGGGTCAGGACAAAATGAAAAAAGTTAAAAGTACATTATTAGGTCTTTTGATGGCAGGAGCATTAGTAAATCCCGTGCAGGCCACAACACTGAATACCGAAGATAGCTCGGCAAACAACGTCGGTCAGGAAAAATTCCGCGTATACGTTGAAGCAAATAGCCAATCGGCAAAAGCCTCAGCAAAAGCACAGTATTCTGCTCGCTGGGAGTTAACAGACAACGGCTTTTCTACTGAAATGAATGAAAAACAGTTCCATGCGTTACAGAAAAATAAAAATATCACAGTTACAAAAGTTCCTGTCGTTAAATTAGATACAATTAACCTGGAAGAGGATTATACATTAGAAAATAAAGAACCGGATGCGTCGATTTATGCTAGAGCTTCCCAGCAAGTACCGTGGGGCATTAAAGCAATTTACAACAACAACTCGTTAACATCAACGTCTGGCGGTAGCGGCATTAATATCGCCGTACTGGATACGGGTGTCAATACTTCTCACCGCGACCTTGCTAATAATGTGGAACAGTGTAAAGACTTTACGACTGCAACACCACTTGTAAACAATAGCTGTACTGACAGAAACGGGCATGGCACACACGTTGCCGGTTCAGCATTAGCTAATGGAGGAAGCGATAGAGGCGGTGTTTACGGTGTTGCACCAGATGCCGATCTTTGGGCTTACAAAGTATTAACAGACAGCGGTTCTGGATACTCGGATGATATTGCTGCAGCAATCCGACACGCAGCAGATCAAGCAACTTCTACTCGTACTAAAACAATCATTAATATGTCACTAGGTTCTTCAGCCAATAACAGCCTTATCTCAAGTGCTGTCAACTATGCATACAGTAAAGGTGTTCTAGTTATTGCTGCAGCCGGTAATTCAGGCTATTCGCAAGGGTCAATTGGTTATCCAGGAGCATTACCGAATGCAGTTGCAGTTGCTGCTCTGGAAAATGTACAACAAAACGGGACGTACCGTGTAGCTGACTACTCATCTCGTGGATATGCCTCAACAGCAGGTGATTATGTAATCCAGCAAGGAGATATTGAAATTTCAGCTCCAGGTTCGGCAATATATTCTACATGGCATAATGGCGGTTATAACACAATTAGCGGCACATCAATGGCTTCTCCTCATGTTTCAGGTTTAGCAGCAAAAATTTGGGCTCAAAATCCATCATGGTCTCACACGCAACTGCGCTCTAACTTACAAACAAGAGCAAAGGCTGTAGACATTAAAGGTGGTCACGGTGCCTCTACTGGTGATGACTATGCTTCAGGATTCGGTTTCGCCCGCGTTCAGTAATTAATAGAAATATAAATTAAGTTTATTAACAATAGTAGCCAAACCGAGACCATAGTTTTGGTTGGGCTGCTATTTTTTATCGTTTTAAATGAAACTATTTGATATAACATAGAGGATGTACATACTTGATTATTTTACATAAAAAAACACCAACTCCACATCTAGGAAGATGTAAAATTAGTGTTTCAAAAATTAATAACTCTAAGTAATATACTTTACTTTTTCTAAGTATTAAGTGAATCTTTGGCAAGTCGATATTTACTGTAGAAACCTTAGAATACATCGATACCTATTAACCATACATCTAATGCTGTAACTAATGACATTAAAATTTCCATCTCAATCCCCCCTTTCACTTAAAAATATTACTATATTTTGAAAAAAAGTAGTAATATTATTCGTATACGAATAGGAGGTAGTTTATGTTTTTATCAAATGCAGTCCGTGATGTACGTTTATTAAAAGGAATGACTCAACGGGACGTTAGCGAGGGAATTATTTCTCAAGGTACATATTCAAAGTTTGAAAAAGGAACTGCAGATATCCCTACCCAAGCGCTAATCGGTATCTTGAATAATCTTAATATCGATTTGGAGGAAGTACTCTTTATCGCAAACGGCTATAGCTATACAGAAGAAGAAAAACTGTACCGCGAGTTTTTTAGATTTTCTGTTACAAATACTAAATCATTGGAAGAGTTCATTGATAAGTGTGAAAAATATTTGGAAGTAAGGAACGAATCAACAATTGCTTTCCTTCATCAAATTTCAAAGTTTTTATTAGAAGCTTTTCGAAATGAGGATATATATTTCAACAAATCTCAGGCGCTTCACTTTTTAGATTTCTTTTCGAACAAAGAACAACTATTTATAAAAGACTTATATATAATAAACGCTATTTTCTTCCTTTTCCCGGTAGAAGTCGCCCATTTAACGATTGAATATGTAGAGAAATCCCTTAAAAAATATAAGGACTTCCAATCAATTAACCGGATAGAAGTTAATTTCAGACTGAATTATAGCTTAATGTTAATAAAGGATAAATTAGAAGATAAAGCTTTGCAGCAACTTGATCTGCTTATACCTAAAGTAAAAAGTTTTAAAATGCATTATCAAATGGCTATCGTCTATATACGCAAAGGAATTTGCCTACATAATTTAAATCAAAAAGAAGAAGGTGCCGACTATATCCAGCGGGGGTTATTAATTTTGGAAACTATCGAAGAACATGAATTATATAGTCACATGCAAAAGGAAATTAGTAAGTATCAATCAAGTAACAAATGAATAAACAATAATGAGACTACACCCGGAAAGTGTTAAAAGCCGATTCACACTATTTTTTTAGTATAAATCGGCTTTTGTAATGGAAAAATCAATACATTCCCACAAAATTATTAATTTTCAAAAGCAACTTTGATATAAATCCAATCCTATGTGCCACTAATTTAAAACCCTCCGCTTCTTTTCTTTAAAAAGCATTACGATAATAATTAATACACAAAAACTGCTTACACAAGCTAAAAAAGCCCCTGCATGTAAATAACTCGTTTGATCTAAAATATATCCAAATAGTGGCGGGATAATAAAAACACCTACAGAAGCAAACGTCACGCTATATCCACTCGCTGAGCCACTTAACATTTTCGGAACACTTTCAACAGCTAAGTTCATCCAAATACCATTAAATCCGGATAGCGAAAAGCCGATTGTTGCAATGATTATTACTAACAGCAGACGATCTTGCACTATATGTAAACCATATAAACCGGATGGTATCCAAACTGCGATTATTAATAGTACCACCCAGCGGTTGCTGCGTAAAAGCTTGTCACTAATTATTCCCCATAAAACGCGACCAAGTGCGCCGAAAATTTCAGAGCAAGCAAGCGCTAAACCAGCTAAATAAACGGCCCATACCTTTACCTCTATCAAATATAATAGAAGATACGTATTAAACGTAACTTGTATACCCATTAAAATGAGCGCAACTAAAGTTGAAAAAAATAGCGGCGTTGAACTCATTAATTTTTTCATCTGGGAAATTAATGACACTTCTGTAGCACTATGTGAACGGAAGGTTTCCTCGTACGGTTTTAGTAACATATATACGGATATGCCAATTAACAATAATAAAATGGATGCCATCGCAACTGTTTGCTGCCAGCCGATATATTCTGCAATGGCGATTAATACAATACTTGATAAAGCAGAGCCTAGCGTAATGGACATTTGTTTTACGCCCATCGGCAATGCTATTTTTTGCATAGGATATAGCTGGACAAGCATTTTATTCGTTACAGGATGCATTCCCCCATAACCAAGCCCTGCCATCATAATGAAAAGCAACGCTATATAGTAATTACCATCAATTGTTGCGAGTAACAGAAAACCACTACCGACAATGGACATCAATAACAGCATCAGACGATTGGTTGCCACTTTATCAGCGATAAACCCCATTGGCAATGTCGCTAAAAACTGTCCAACGAATAACGCGGTTGGAAGAAAGCCAATTTGAAGGTTGGTCAGCATAAAACTTTCTCCAATATAAGCGGCAAATGGATTTAGGCTTCGTCCCACAAACGCAGTAAATAGCTGAGAAACAATAATAAGCCAAACGAGCCACCTTACTTGTTTCATATTAGAACCCTAGGAATCTAGGAATAACTAAAACTAAATCCGGAATATACGTAATAATGAATAATACGATAACCGATACTATAATGAATGGGAAAACAGCCTTTACTAGTCGTTCAAACTTAATATCTGCCATCGATGATACGATGAATAATCCTGTACCTACCGGCGGTGTTAACAAACCTAGCGTCAAGTTAATACAAATAATAACTCCGAAGTGTACCGGATCAATTTGAAGCGCGTGTACAAGCGGCATCAATACAGGTACTAAAATAACAAGTGCTGCAATACCATCAATTAACATACCGACAACTATTAAAAGAACGTTAACTAATAGTAAAAATACCCACGGACTTTCTGTGAAGCTTAAAATTAAGTCGGCCATTAGCTGTGGAATTTGCTCAAACGCTATCATCCAACCAAAAATGTTGGCCATTATAATTAAAAATGTCACTGTCGCGGTATTTGTTACTGTATTTACTAGCATTTTCGGAAACTTTTTAATATCTAGCTCTCGGTAAACAAATAATCCAATGATAATGGCTAAAAAACAGGCAACAGCTGCTGATTCTGTCGCTGTAAAAATACCGCGTAATATCCCTACCACTACAATTAAGGGAATCAGTAATGCCGGTAACGTCTTAAGTATCCCCTGAAAAATCTCTTTGAAAGAACTGCGTTTACTTTTTGGGAAGTTATGTTTGTATCCCATATATGCAATCATTCCCATGAATGCACCCCCATACAAAATCCCCGGTAAAATCCCTGCCATGAACATTGCACCAATCGATGTGCTCGACAATGTTCCATAAATAATGAAAATCATACTCGGCGGAATAATCGGTGCGATAATGGATGAAGCTAGCGTAATTGCTCCTGCAAACTCACGCTTATAGCCCTCTTTTTCCATTTGAGGCACCATAACTTTACTCATCATTGCAGCTTGGGCATTGGCAGAGCCCAAAATAGACGCTAGGAACATATTTGCTACGACCGTTACATACGCTAATCCCCCGCGAAAATGCCCTAAAATTAACTTTGCAAAGTTAACTAGCCTTGTCGTAATACCGCCCTCATTCATAATTTCACCCATTAACATGAACAATGGAATTGCTAATAAACCAAAATTTTCGAGCCCCGAAAACATGCGGAGCGGTGTCGATTCCAAGAGTAAAGCCTGCCCGTTGATTAAAAAGTAAATAACTGTCGTAATCCCCAAAACTAAAGAAATTGGAATACCTAAAATTAATAAAATGACAAATACAGCAATCGTTATAAATGTCATACTAACTCATCTCCAATCTCTTCTTGTTGGGATTTTTCTTCATTTTTAAATAAACGAATTAGACGTGCAACAATGTGAATCGTGGCAAATAAAATGCCTATCGGTACCGCACTGTATGGAAGCCACATTGGCATACCAAGGGACGTAGACTTTTGAAGCATCGTTGAAGGTAACATAAGCCATTTGACGGAATATACAAAAATAATGATTAAAAAAGCTAACATAATCACATCTTGGACAATTTTTAAAATCCTTTGCTTATTCTCTGATAACGCATCGAGTAAAAAAGTAACTGCGGCTTGTGTACCGTACTTCAAGCCCCAGCTACCTCCTATGAATGAAAACCAAATGAATAAGTAAATCGAAACTTCTGTTGCCCAAGGGAGTGGATCAGATAATACGTAGCGGAAAAATACAGCTGTTACCATGATAACCGTTAAAATTGCCATTAAAACGCCCATGATAACTTCCTCTACTTTTGTAACAATATTACTGAGCTTCGTCATCCTGCACCCTCCTAATCGCTGTTCGAATACTATATTTGATTAACGGTTTGCTTCAATGAATTGCTTAATTAAGTCTGACTGACCTCCGTACTCACTATCGAATGCTTCAATTTGTTGCTTAAATACAGTTGGATCTAAGTCATATACTTCCATACCTTGACCTTCAAGCTCTTTGCGGAAATCCTCTTCCTGACCAGAACGCGTTGTTACTGCGTAATCACTGGCTACCTTCCAAGCTTGTGTCACAGCATCTTGTGCATCTTTTGAAAGAGCATTGAATTTTTTGTCATTTGTTAAAATTGTTGAAGGCCACACCATGTGATTCGTTACTGCTACATATTTTGCTATTTCAGCATACTTATTTGTAATAGTTGCGTCTAAGTCCATGTCCATCCCATCAATTACGCCTGTTTGTAACGCTGAATAAACTTCCGTTAATGATAATGATTCTGGCGCTGCACCTGCATTACGGTAGAATGACTGTAACGCTGGACTTGGTGTTACACGTAATTTTAAGCCGTTTAGATCATCTGTAGAGTTGATTTTTACGTCCTTTGTTACAATCGTACGTTGACCTGCAAATAAGTACGTTAAACCTTTAAGACCCGTACCCTCTACTTTTTTCAACACTTGCTGTCCTAAGTCTGATTGCGCTGCCGTATTCGCTTCTTCTAATGTATCGAATAAATATGGTGCAAACCATGCCGCCATTTCTGGTGTACGAGATGTTAAATAGGCTGCTGTAATCATCGCCATATCAACTGACCCTGCTTCTACTTGCTGAACCATGTCTGCCTCAGAACCTAATTGACTCGCTGGGTAAATTTCAACTGACATTTTGCCGCCTGTAATCGTCTCCAACTCTTCTTTGAATTTCTCAGAAGCCTGATGCCACATATGATCCGTTGGTGTAATATGTGCTAATTTAAATGTTACTTCTGGATACTCGCCTGTCCCTGCTGAAGCGCTATCCTCCGCCGTTTCTTTATCATTATTACACGCCGCCAAAACTAGAAGTAACATAAGCATTACTGCAAAACTTATAAGCTTTTTCATGAAATTGCCTCCCCTTTTATCCTTTTTTATGATACTAGATCTTCTTCTCACTCTGATTTCTTTATCGGATCGGTAACTGCTAGACAATCGTTATTCATTAATAATGGCTCGTTCCTTTTTTGCATTGCAATAAAATCCCTGTTATTGGCACGCATTGATACCTAGCATTCCATGTTACTTCACATTAATTGTTAAGCTGCCCAGTACACCATAATCGGCTGTTACTGTATCACCAGATTTCACAGCCACCGCATCAGTCATCGCACCAGCCAACACAAGTTCACCCGGCTGAATACCACGCCCTTCTTTGCTCAACAGATTCAGTAACTCAATCACCGAATTAATCGGATGCTCTAAAATGGCTGCACCAGTTCCTTCATATTTCAGCTCGTTATTGTAATACACATCCACTTTTATTTGTGCCCAATCAGTTGTGGTTGGTGCATATGGCTGACTACCCAACAAAAACTTTGTGGATGAGGCATTATCTGCAATTACATCCATTAAAGAAAAGGAAAAGTTTTCGTAGCGACTATCAATAACTTCCAGCGCTAAATACACATATTCCACTGCCGACCATACTTCGTAAGGCATCAAGTTTTCTCCCGCAATCGGTTTTTTAAATGTAAACGCGACTTCCGGTTCGATGCGTGGATGAATGTGATCTGCTGCTGTAATTTCATTGTGGTTCATCAGCATATTATTCGTTAAACGCCCGTAAATCGTTGAATCCACACCAACTTGAAGTTGCTTCGCTTTACTCGTTAACCCCATCTTCCAGCCAATAAATGAATTACTTGCTGAAATTGATTTTTCGATACTAAGGCGTTGAATTTCATACGCTTCGTCGAATGTTAATGCCGGGTTACTAATCGTAATTTTTTCGATTGCTTTTTTTTCTGATTGTGCAGTAGCAATACGCTCTACATATTCATAAATTGTACTCACGATATACTCACCCTTTTTTCCGCCATTTGTTGCGCTACTTCAATAATCATATCTTCCTGTCCACCTACTACTTTACGCTTCCCAAGCTCTACTAAAATATCACGGGCATCCACCCCGAATTTCTCTGCGGCAACGACAGCATGACGTAAAAAGCTTGAATAGACGCCGGCATAGCCCATAATAAAGCTGCCACTCGTAATATCCTGGGGGGCTGGCAAAATATTAGTGCGCACATCATCTGCCAAGTCGAGCATTTTGTAAAGATCAATGCCTGTTTCATAACCTAAGCGGTCTAATACACCAACTAAGACTTCTGTTTGCGTATTTCCTGCCCCTGCACCTAGACAGCAAACACTACCATCAATACGAGTTGCACCAGCCTCAACAGCTGCTAAAGTGTTCGCAACGGCTAATGATAAGTTATTGTGTGCATGAAAGCCGATGTCTACTGACAAATAAGCCTTTAACAAACTAATACGTGCCGTCACATCACTTGGCAGCATTGCACCTGCAGAGTCAGTTACATAAACAGCACCTGCCCCATATGCTTCCATTAGCTTTGCCTGTTCCAAAACAACTTCCGGCGGAGCACTATGGGCCATCATTAAAAATCCAACTACCTCCATGCCCATCGCTTTAGCTGTTTCAATATGCTGCTTTGATACATCCGCCTCTGTGACATGTGTTGCTACACGTACCATACGGGCACCTGCATCATATGCCTTTTTTAAGTCTTCAATCGTACCAATTCCCGGTAAAAGTAAAACAGCAATTGTTGAATTACCGGCCTCTTCTACCGCGACTTTGACCAGTTCTATGTCATATACCTTTGAAAAGCCATACTGTAAAGAGGAGCCCCCTAAGCCATCGCCGTGAGTCACTTCAATATAAGGAACCCCGGCTGCGCTTAGTTGTCTTGTTACACTGCGCACCTGTTCTTTTGTAAATTGGTGTCCTACAACATGGCTGCCGTCACGTAACGCTACTTCTGTTATCCATAACTTTTTCATGATATATGCACCCCTTCTTGCTGGAGCTGTTGCGCAATCATTTCAGCGACTTTCAAACCTGCAGCTGTCATAATATCCAGGTTACCGGCGTACACCGGCAGATAATCTCCTAGCCCTTCCACTTCTAAAAACACCTTTACTTCGCGTCCATCCACCAAAGGCTCCATCTTCAAACGGTAGCCTGGTACATATTCGTTGACTGCCTGCACTATTTCTTCAATCGATTGCTTAATTTGCAATGGATGGATTGCCTCTTCCTCTAATAAACAAGAAACGGTATCACGCATAAGCATTGGTGGCTCTGCGGGATTTAAAATAATGATTGCTTTTCCTTGTTTTGCACCGCCAACTTGCTCAATGGCACGCGCTGTTGTTTCTGTAAATTCATCAATGTTAGCTCGAGTTCCTGGACCAGCGCTTTTTGAGGCTATTGTGGCAACGATTTCTGCATAGGCAACATTTTGTATACGTTGAATTGCATATACAATCGGTATAGTCGCCTGTCCACCGCACGTAATCATATTTACAACTGGCTGATTGATATGCTTGTGTAAATTAACAGCCGGTACAACAAATGGCCCGATTGCTGCCGGTGTTAGGTCAATAATACGTTTTCCTAGCGGCACCAATGCATCAACATGCGTTTGATGTACTTTTGCTGAAGTAGCATCAAATAAAATATCCGCTAGCTCAGGTTGCTGCAAAAATCCTTCAATACCGTCTGAAATCGTGTGTATCCCAACGTCTTGCGCACGCTTTAATCCATCAGATGTTGGGTCAATACCAATTAACACCGACATTTCCAAAGAATCCGAGCGCATAACCTTTTTCATAAGATCCGTACCAATGTTGCCGGAACCGATAATTCCTACCTTCACCTTTTTCATAGAACCTCCTATTAAACACAGCTTAATTGAATTTTCCCGAGCGTTTCACCAAAGTCCGCTGTAAATTCGTCCCCTGGGCTTGCATCAAGTGCAGCGGATAGAGCACCCGATAAAATTACTTCGCCTTTTTTCACTCCAATATTAAAATCAGCTAAACGATTTACGAGCCATACAACACATGCGGCAGGATTGCCTAAAACATCTGTCCCTTTTCCGCTATTGACCAATACACCATTTTTATAAAAATTCATTTCTACAGCAGGTAGGTCAATTTCCTCAATCGGCTTCTTTATATCCCCTAACACATATTTCGCTGAAGACGCGTTATCCGCTATCGTATCTAGCAACTTAATTTTCCAGTCTTTAATGCGACTATCAACGATTTCAAGACTCGCAACGATATAATCGGTTGCTGCAAGTACTTGTTCCAACGTAACATTCGGACCAATTAAGTCCTCCTTCATGACAAACGCAATTTCAGCTTCTACTCGTGGTTTAATACACTCACTGCAATCAAGGACATTATTTGTTATAGCCATCGACGCCAGTAAATGACCATAATCTGGTTCATCTACATTTAGCAGTTGCTGCATCGCGCGTGAGGTTAAGCCAATTTTCTTGCCTGTAATATTGTCGCCGGCATTTACTTTACGATGTATTTGCTCAAGCTGTATTGAATAGGCATCCTTCAAACTTAAACTGTCGATTTGTTCCGTCAAGGGTGCAATACCTTGACGCATTTTTTCTGCCTGCGAAATTCTACTTGACCATTCAATTAAATTTACACTCACCATGGGTCACCTGCTTTTATAATTTGATTGTTACGTTCGATTGCTCACAGTAAAACTCGAAGCTATGTGCGCCGCCTTCACGCCCAATTCCACTTTGCTTCATACCGCCAAACGGTGTACGTAAATCCCGTAAATACCATGTATTCACCCATACAATTCCCGATTCGATTTGCCCAGCAACACGGTGTGCACGCCGTAAATCATTCGTCCAAATTGTCGCCCCTAAGCCGTACGTTGTATCATTCGCATAACCAATTACTTCTTCTTCTGAATCAAATGGCAATACCGTAACGACTGGACCAAAAATTTCTTCTTTGACACACCGTGAATGTTCATCCAATCCAACAATAATTGTCGGTTCGATAAAGTAGCCCTTTTCCATATGGGCCGGTCGCTTTCCGCCTGTTAAAATTGTGCCGCCTTCTTCTTTCGCAATATCAATATAGTGCATGACTTTTTCGTAATGTTCCTTCCCTACTAATGAACCGATATTCGTCTTAGCGTCAAATGGATCTCCGACAACCAGCTCTTTCGTACGGGCTACAAATTTCCGCAAAAATTCATCCATGATGGAACGTTCTACGTATATGCGTGATGCACATAAGCATACTTGCCCTTGATTACGGAAGCTTGAATGCAGTGTCGTTTCCACTACTTCTTCAATATCTGAATCTGCAAAAATGATGGCAGGGTTTTTGCCGCCAAGCTCAAATGAAACTTTCTTTAACGTTGGAGCAGCTGCCTTCATAATTGTTGTTCCTGTACGCGTTTCCCCGGTAAAGGTTATCGCATCCACTAATGGGTGCTCTGATAAAAACGCCCCGGCAGAATCTTTTCCGAAACCATGTACAACATTGACAACGCCATCCGGCACGCCAGCTTCCTTACAAATTTCCGCTAGCCTCGTTGCAGTCATCGGTGTTAGCTCCGCAGGTTTCATAACGGCTGTACTCCCTGCAGCTAAACATGGGGCAAGCTTCCACGTTAATAATAAGAGCGGCAAGTTCCAAGGGTTAATCATTGCCACTACTCCTACCGGTCGCGTTACTGTATAATGCAGTGCAATATTGTCCTGGTTATACGCTTCGTTTCCTAACGAAGTCATATAATCTGCGAAAAAGTGGAAGTTATGTGCCGCGCGTTTAATATCCATTTCCATCGCTAATTCATAAGGCTTTCCTGTATCAAGCGCTTCAAGCATTGCAAACTCTTCTACATTTTCTAAAATAAGATCGCCAATCTTGCGAATAATTTGTGAGCGTTGTTTTACTGTATAGGTAGACCATTCGCCTTTTACGGCTGCCTTTGCTGCTTTCACCGCAAAATCAACTTCATCTTGCGTTGCCTCTGCTACCCAGCCGATTATTTCCTCTGTTGCTGGATTAATGTTTAAAAATTTTCGATCTTCAGTTGCTTCCACATAATGACCGTTAATAAAATTACGGCAATCGATGCCTTTTATCTTTACTTGTTGCATATTTTCCTACACCTCTGTGCAGGATTCACCTCGCTTTACGTCGATGTATAAAATAAGGCAACCTTAAAGAAGATAAAGCTATTACTTCCTTAAAGCTGCCGCACGTGCTGTTATTCTTCTACTTCAACAATCATCTCGATTTCGATCGCTGTATTATTCGGCAACTGTGCCATTCCCACCGCTGAACGCGCATGTTTTCCCTTTTCACCAAATACTTCAACAAGTAAATCCGATGCCCCATTCATAACTTTTGGCTGCTGTGTAAAATCAGGAGCAGAATTAACCATCCCCAAAATTTTTACAATGCGTTTCACCTTCGACAATTCTCCTAATTCATGCTTCAGCACTGTAATTAAGTTAATCATCGATTGGCGTGACGCTGCATAGCCCTCTTCAACTGTTAAATCCTCACCAAGCTTACCGTGATATTGATCAACACCTTGACCTGATGTGAAAAGTAAATTTCCCGTACGCACACAGCCTACATAATTCCCAACTGCCGAACGTGGTTTACCTAGCTCAATGCCGAGCTTCTCCAATTGTGATTCTGGCGTTTGTGTATCATTCATTATTTACTCACACCAATCTTTGCTAAATTTAAAAACTGACGGGCATTTTCGCCAAGGACAGCATTCTTCACTTCGTCTGAAAGCTGCAGCGATTCATCGATGACTTTACCTGGATTGATCTCACGTAGTAGGAATGGATAATCAGAGCCCATAATAATTTTGTCAGGACCAAAGCGCTCTAACAAAAAGGCAAAATTGTCTTTGTCATATACGAGCGAATCAAAGTAAAACTTTTTGGCATAATAGCTTGGTGGGTACTCTGTTAGACGCAAATGCGGCCAGACATCCCAACCTTGATCTAAGCGGGGTAAAATATATGCAAATGACCCACCTCCATGCGCAAAGCACACTTTGAGGTTCGGATATTTTTCCATCACACCACTCCAAATTAAACTTGCAGCGGCAAGTGCCGTCTCACTTGGCATGCCTACTGTGTACATAAAGTTATGGCGTGGTGTACGATCTTTTGCCATCGTTTCCCAAGGATGAATAAAAAGTGGCATTTCCAACTCTTCAGCCGCTTGGAAGAATGGCAGCAAATAGTCTGCATCTAAGTTTTCTCCATTGACGTTTGTTCCAATTTCAATACCGGCTAACCCAAGCTCCTTACAGCGGTGCATTTCTGCAATCGCTGCCTCCGCATCCTGCATTGGTACAGTACCTAACCCAGCAAAATGCGCTGGATATTCCTTAACTATGTTAGCGATAAAATCATTTTGAAATTGTGCCATTTCCAATGCCTGCTCAACCGGTGCCCAGTACGAAAAAGTAACAGGTACAGGTGATATTACTTGCATATCGACGCCTTCTTTTTCCATATCCTCTATTCGCTTTTTCGGATCCCACACTTGGTCTGTTACTTCCCGAAACAGATTACCGCTTACCATTATGTCCGCTCCACAAGAGCATTTTTGTTCCATTATTGGCCATCTATCGTTATCGTATTTCTCCGCAAAATTAGGTAAATTTAATGGATAAATGTGCGTGTGGAAGTCGATTCTCATACTTGCCATTTCTCAACTTTTTCTGACATCACGTGACCGCATTTATCGCACGTACGTAATTCTTCCGAGCCATTGAACTTCGCAATTCCTTCTGCAATCTGTGGTCCGATATTTGTTACTTGCAGCGTTACGCGGTGTACTTCGTGATCGCATTTTTCACATAGCCATACTAAGTCCTCTAGTTCGCCTTCTTGACGTTTATATTCAATTACGATGCCGTATGTGTCAGCTACGCGGTGTGGAGAGTGTGGTACGCTTCCTGGTAAAACAAACATTTCACCCTCTTTTACTTCGATTACTTCACGTTTGTTTTCATCGTTAATAATTTCAACATAGCAAGAGCCTTTTACTTGGTAGAAAATTTCGTCTGAAGGGCTTACGTGGAATTCACGACGTGCGTTTGGACCGCCAACTAACATAACCAAAAACTGGGAATCATTCCAAAGTGCTGTATTATTTACTGGTGGCTTTAGTAAATCTTTGTTTTCCTCTATGATTTTCCAAATGTTTTGAGACCGTGCTTGCATTTTGCTTACTTCAGTAAAATTATTCATTGTAAAACCTCCTATTTTTTTGTGCTATGCGCGTTTACAGTTTTCTATTAAATAGAAATTAAGCTATCACGCTAGCATTTAAATTGTTATATAGCCAATCTCCCGCGAAATGGCCTGCGCAGAGCGGATAACCTCATTTAAAATAAGCTGATAATTATGTTCCTGAACGTAATTGATATCGCATACGAAGTTTAGTGCAGCAATAACTTGCCCACTATAGCTTTTAATTGGGGCGGCAATTCCAAATGTCCCTGTTTCATTTTCACCCTTGCTAACAGCAAAGCCCTGTTTATAAATCTCTTTTAGCTCAACCTTCAAATCAGAAATATCAGTTATCGTATTTTCCGTAAACTTTTCCATACCATGATGCTCAACCGCCTTCACAAAAGATGGGTTATAGGCAAGCAGCACCTTACCGATACTTGTGGCATGAGCAGGGAATCTTGTTACACCGATATATGTCGGCAATACATCTGAATGGGGTGAAACACTTTTAAATATGAATCGAACTTGGCCGTTATCGAACATCCCAACATGAACACTGCCTTTATAGCGATTTACAAGACTTGCCGCAATTGGTGCAACCTTTTCATTCATCTCCTGCTGATACATGACTTTATTACTCCACTCTAAAATACGCCAGCCGAGTCGATATTTACGGTCTTTATCTTGCATTAGTATATTTTCCTTGCACATCGTCTTTAAAAAATGATGTGCAGAGCTAACAGGAAGACCTAACATTTCTGCAATTTGTTTGTTTGACAAAGCTGACTCACTTTCAAAAAATAAATCAATAATTTGTGCCATTTTACTTACAGAAGCGATCATTCCTATTACCTCCTGATTAGTTTGTTTGTGGCTCTTTTATTGTGTCTTCCTTCGCTAAAATTGCTTCAGCTAGATCAAGTGCATTTTCCTTTTTGTACTTATTGTAGAAAATTGCACGCTTACGAATTGGATCTCCAGTGTAATAACGCTCATATTGTAGTGCGCGCATCCCAAACGCCTCTCCACATAAATCCCAGGCTAGCTTGAAAATTTTCATACGTGCCTCTGCGTCGATACCTGCACGACCACCATAATGGCGATCAATCGTTGGACGGAGCTCATCACTTAAGAAGTCTGCCTCTGTTGGCATCATAAGTAATCCCCCTGCTCCAATCGTCTGCATTACTTCGATTGTGCGTGGGTACATGTCTGGCATCATACCGCGAATTGTTTCCAGTACGACTGGGTTTAATCGTGCCTCTCCGTATTCGGTAATTGTATATTCATGCTCTGCTGTACGCAGTAGTGAACGAATAACCTCTGTATTTTGAATTAACTCCCCTAAATCCCGTTGCACATGTAAATATTGGTCTGCTCCGATTGAATCTGCCACTTTACATGCAACTTCCACCGCAAATTTCAGCTTAATATAGCCACGTACACCCGATTGATGTGCTGGTTGTTCAGCGATACCTGTCATAGGATACAGCAAGTTTGCTGCCTCAACATTGTTGTAAAGGAATACTTTATCCCAAGGTACAAGTACATCTTCGAATACCAGTAATGCATCCATTTCTTCATATCTGGATGCAAGTGGATGATCGAATGTCGAACGTGTCCCATCTTGCACTGGCTCTCGGCAAATAATTTTCAGCCCTTTTACATCAACCGGTACAGCAAACGCCAGCGCATAACGCTCATCGCCAGGCGCAAAACCCGGGAAGGAATAAACAATCACTTCATCTGTCAACGCCGCTAATGTCGCCAGCATTTTTGCCCCGCGTACAATAATTCCTTCAGGTCGTTCCTCTACAACACCAAGATGCGTATATTTATCAGCCTGTTCATGCGAATTTTTACTTCGGTCATTTTGAGGATTCACAATCGCATGTGTTAAGAAAATATCGTTATCTCGTAAATGCTTATAGTAGTTTTCGATATTCGTTGCCCAGTCCTCATTATATTTGCGTAAAAACCAAGAGTTTTGAGCCAATGATGTTACAACTGTATTTAAAAAATCCGGTGTACGACCCATTAATCCAAAAGTTTGACGTGCCACCACCTCAAACGCCTTACTACGCTTCATAATATCCTCATAATTATGTGGCATTAAAAAGGATGTCGCCATACGCTCTCCCGTTTCCTCGCACACTACGGTTAAATCATCCTGATATACGGGATCATGCTGCATATCATACAACTTTGCAATTTCCTGTGCAGGTTGTTTAAAGTATGGTTCATCCAAAATATTTTCTACGATCTTCCCGTTTAACCAAACTTCTGGCTTGCGTGACTTTAATGCTTCAATATATTGTGCTCCAGTACGAATCCCCACCATATACACTCCCTTTATATTTATTGCACTTCCTGGCTTTTATACATTGCTGTCGTTCCCATCCTGCCTTCAAAGAATGTTAATGAATCACCGTCTTGACGTTCAAATTTTGTAACCTCTCCAATAAAAAGCACATGATCGCCAGCATCGTATTGTTGCCATTGTTTGCATTTAAAGTAGCTCGAAACACCGATAATGCTTGGCGAATCCCCTTCCTTATTCCAAGGAATATCCAGTCCCTCCTGAGGACGCCCCGCAAACTGCCATGCAATCGCCTCTTGATCATCCGCCAACACATTGATCGTGAAAGGTTTATTTTGTAACTGTTTATATGAATTTGCTTTTTTATCAATCGATACAAGTGCAAGTGGTGGCTCTAAAGACACCGATGTAAATGAATTCACCGTAATTCCATTAATCCCATCTTCATCAAACCAAGTCACAACTGTTACACCTGTCGGAAATTTTCCAAAAGCCTGTCTTAATAATTTTCCGTCCATAATAAAAACCCCCTCTCAAATTATTAATCTCATATTAACAAGATGAATATAGTGGTTATACCGAGAAATTTCACAATATGAAATTATCTTAATTTTTTTAATATTCTTTATACTTATAATTCTTCTTTCGTTAATTACAGTTCATAATCCTCCATTTCCATTTACTCAATTGAGGAATAAATTTTTCTGTATTAACTTTGTAATTCATCACAAAAAGCACCAATGCCTTTCTCATTAGGCATTTGGTGCTTTAAAATTGATCAACTCAAAAAAGGGATATCCTAATTCCGGATATCCCTTTCATAATAATTATTATAACTCACAAGCCCAACCATCTTTATCCCCGTCTCTTGCTGCTGCATAAGCAGGATGAGATGAGCTGACACCAGAAGGGTAATATTTACGCATTTCTGTACAGTTTTTAAATGAAGTTGGTGCTCCCGGAATAACGTAAGTACCTGAGCTTACATCACCTGTGGGTTTCGTAGGCGTTGTTGGTGTTATTATCGGTACAATGAATTCTTTTGCATTAATCGAATACGTTTGACCATTTGTTGTAGCAACAATTGTACCTGCCTCAGCTGTTGCATAAGCTTTTGTACCGATTGTTTTAATATTTGCCATCACTTCTTTATGTGGATGTCCATAGCTGTTGTCTTTTGCGTAGCTTAAAACAATCGCTTCAGGCTTAACCTTTTGTAAAAATGACAGTGAGCTACTTGTACTAGATCCATGATGACCCGCTTTTAATACCGTTGCCGACACATTATATGCCTTTGAGATTTGTGCCTCTACTTCAGTGTCAGCATCACCCATTAATAAAAATGATACATTTTTATACGTAAGCTTCAATACAATGGATGCATCGTTTGTGCTACTTGTCTTTGCATCGACTGCTAATACTTGTGTTTTAACTTCACTATCTAAATTAATGGTTTCCCCTACAGTTGGTTCCTTATAGCGGATATTTTTGCTTAAAACGGTTTCCAGTAATTTCTCATACGTTACTGTTGTATGGGATTTACCACTGTTGATAAACTCCCCTACCTGAAACGCTTGAATGACTGCATTTAACCCGCCGATATGATCTGCATCAGGATGGGTTGCGACAATGTAATCGAGCTTCTTCACATTTTGTGCTTTTAAGTACGAAACAACTGTATTGCCATAATCCTTTGTCCCGGCATCTATAAGCATTGTTTTACCATTTGGCGCCTGAATGAATATCGAATCCCCTTGTCCTACATCTAAAAAGTGGACTTTCATTTTTTTTGATGAATTTAGGTTTTCCTGATACTTCACTGCTCGTGCTAAAAAGGCAGAAATATGCGCACGCGTTAAGTTATTGGCCGGCTTAAACGTACCATCTTCATAACCGGTTGTAATTTTTGCTGCTGCTAATTGGCTCACGGCTTCATATGCAGTATGACCTTTTTTTACGTCTTTGAAAGTTTTCGTACCGTTTGGCAGATCGAATGCACGTGCAATAAACGCCGCCATATGTCCACGCGTTACTTTTGTTGTCGGCTTAAACGTACCATCTGTATAACCGTTGATGATCCCTGCTTCCACAGCAGATTGTATATAGCCACTATTGGCATGTGATTTTGGAATATCTTTAAATTTCGTGGCACGTTTTGTACCATCCAGTCCGACAGCTTTTGCTACCATGACTGCTACTTCCTCACGCGTCACAATATCCTTCACACCATACGCTTTTTTGTCGGCAGAAATAATACCTTTATTTAATAAATAAGCTATATCATTATAGTTACTATGCTTTGGAGGTACATCTGTAAAGACCTGCTCTGCCTGTGCAGTAGTTGCTGGGAAAGACATTGATATTATAAGAATCAATGTTAGTAATGCACTAAATATTTTATTCATTTTTTAACCTCCTGCTATTTATTATAAATTTTTTAGAATAGAAAGGAAGTTATTTTCAAATAATATATAAGGTTATTTAATACCATTCGCGGATATTTAACCCTTACTTTATAGAAGGCTTCCAATATTGGAGGAGAAACTTTAATGAGTCGAATCTTAAGATGTTAAAATGAATTTATTTTCCGATTATTGTTTATAGTATGGATTGGCAACATATATGTTATGTTTCAATAAAATTTTATTTTTTCATTTTTTGTCTTTTGTTTTGTACCCAAAAAATTAGTAGCAATTGCATCGTATTCCTGATAAAAATAAAAAAGCATGCAGCCTATGCTACATGCTTTAAAATGACCCGTACGGGATTCGAACCCGTGTTACCGCCGTGAAAGGGCGGTGTCTTAACCACTTGACCAACGGGCCTATTTGGCTCCGAAGGCAGGACTCGAACCTGCGACCTGCCGGTTAACAGCCGGATGCTCTACCAACTGAGCTACTTCGGAA
>NZ_JACSPZ010000005.1 GCF_014836905.1 Solibacillus faecavium | reverse complement strand
GAAGTAGCTCAGTTGGTAGAGCATCCGGCTGTTAACCGGCAGGTCGCAGGTTCGAGTCCTGCCTTCGGAGCCATTTTATATTATGGGGACATACTCAAGAGGCTGAAGAGGCGCCCCTGCTAAGGGTGTAGGTCGCGTAAGCGGCGCGAGGGTTCAAATCCCTCTGTCTCCGCCATCGGCCCGTTGGTCAAGTGGTTAAGACACCGCCCTTTCACGGCGGTAACACGGGTTCGAATCCCGTACGGGTCATACATAAGAAGAGAAAAAAGCTAAGTACTGTTACACGTACTTAGCTTTTTTGTATATAAGGGGATGATGATTTGACAGAGCTTTTAAAAATATTTGATAAAAATTATAAAGAAATAGGTTTTAAACACCGTGAAATAATTCATGAAAGAGGATATTGGCATGAAGTATTCCATTGTTGGGTTATTGAAAAAATTAACGCAGAGTGGCATATTTACTTTCAACTGAGAAGTAAATATAAAAAAGATTACCCAGGCCAATACGATATTACTGCTGCAGGTCATTTACTTTCTACAGAAACTGTTGAAGATGGAGTGCGAGAACTTGAAGAGGAAATAGGTATTAACGCTAAGTTTCCCCAATTAAAATCATTGGGAGTAATTCCATATAGTATCGAAAATGAATTAATAAAAGATAATGAGTTTGCCAATATTTTTGTTTTTGAGTTGATAGGAGGGTTTGAGCAGTTTTCCATTCAACGTGAAGAAGTTGATGGAATGTATCGTGCTAAATGGGAACATTTTATGCAATTGGCTCAAGGAGAAGTGAAGGAGATTGAAGTGATAGGATTTCGCTATGAAAATGATGTTAAATTTTTTGAAATGAAAAGTATTAATTTAAAACAAATGTCTACATTACCGCAAATGTACTTGAGTGAGTTAATTTCAAGATTAAAAAATTTTTTGGAAGCATCCTAAATGATTAGGAATGCTTCTTTTTTTTAGTGTAATATCGATTGATATATTTTGTTTTCAAAAATCATCCTTTCACAATTATATTTAAAATAAAAATTCAATTTATAACAAATTTTCATTGACCTTTACGTTACGTCATCCTTTATAGTACTTAATAAGAGGTGATGGCATGCTAATAAATGAGTTGGCAAAGTTATCAGGTGTAAGTGCACGAACATTAAGGTACTATGATGAAATTGATTTGTTAAAGCCTTCAGTGGTCGAGCAAAATGGTTATAGAAAATATAATCAATCTGATATTGATCGACTTCAACAAATTCTGTTTTATCGGGAGCTAGATTTTAAGCTAGAGGAGATTAAAAATTTATTAAACGATCCAAATTTTGAAGTAAAAGAAGTGTTAAAAAAACAATACGGGCTTTTACAAAAAAAGAGAAATTATCTCGATAATTTACTTGAGACAATAAATCAAACAATCAATATGTTGGAAGGGGATATTAAAATGACAAATGAAGAGAAGTTTAAAGTGTTCAAAAATAAATTAGTGGAAGAAAACGAACAAAACTACGGGCAGGAAATTCGTAAAAAATATGGTGAGGAACAAGTTGAAGCAAGCTACGGCAAACTGAAAAATATGTCAGAAGAACAATACGAAGCTATGCAGCAATTAGAGAAGCAGTTGTTTGAACGCTTAAAAGAAGCGATGGAACAAGGAGATACTACTTCAGCAATTGCTATGGAGGTTGCAGAGCTTCATAAACGTTGGTTAAGCTTTTCTTGGGCAAAATATACGAAAGAAGCGCATCTAGGATTAGCACAAATGTATATATACGATGAGCGCTTTATTTCCTATTATGATCAACAGGTAGGTAAAGGTGCTACTCTATTTTTGCATGATGCAATTAGTGCATATACAGCGATTAAATAAACCGAGAATGTTTTAGAAATCCTCATTTAGGTAATATTTAATTACCAGATAAAAGGGGGATTTAATATGAATAGCGATCAATTACAACAATTACGTCACACATTAGAGGATGAGCTTGCGACATTAGAGCAGTTTATCAATGAAGAACTGCCTGTTGAAGAAACAGAGTTATCCGCGATTGATAATCATCCAGCTGATGCAGCTACGGATTTGACAACAGTTATAACGGAACTTACGTTAAATGAATTGAAGGAAGAAGAAATCGAGAGAATTAAAACCGCATTAACTGCAATGGATGAGGGTACATATGGAAAATGCGCTGTATGTGGTGAAAACATTCCATTTGAACGTTTAGAAGCGATTCCTACAGCTTTAACATGTGTTGATCATGCAGAAAAAGAAAATGTGGAATAATAAAAGAGGCATGTTGGTGACAACATGCCTCTCTTACATTTAAAGAAAATATGAAAGCAGTAAACCAATCGCCAAAAGGAAACCAAAAATAGTGTTCGTTTGTGCAGTAAACTTCATAGCAGGCATTACTTCTAAAGGCTTTTCTTTAGCACGGAATAGTTTAATGGAATCGATTGGCTTTTTCGCACTTAATAATACAAGTAAAGCCCATGGTGTTAAATGACCAAGAAAAACGAGACCTACTATCCAAATATAAGATACAACAAAAAATGCAGCAAGTATCGTTACGGCGTTATGACGGCCGACCAATATAGCCATCGTTTTGCGACCGCCTTCGGTATCTCCTACTATGTCACGGATGTTATTGGAAAGCATAATCGCCCCCACTAAAATCATACTAGGAACTGAGATTAACACTGCATCGAGTGTTACTTCCCCTGTTTGAATATAGAAGGCGATTAAAATAATACCCATCCCCATCACAGCTCCGGAAACTAACTCCCCAAAAGGTGAATATGCAATCGGATATGGACCACCTGTATACAAGTAGCCAATAAGCATGCAAACAAGACCAACAGCTACTAACCACCACGAAGTCATCGCACATATGTATATGCCTAGAAGCATTGCCACTCCATAAAAGCTTAGCGCAATCATCATAATTGTCTTTGGTGCTACACCGTGCCGGACAATTGTACCCCCAATGCCGACTGAATTTTCATTATCCAGTCCAAGCTTATAATCATAATATTCATTGAACATATTTGTAGCTGCCTGAATGAGCATACTAGCGATAAGCATTGCAAAAAACAATCCAAAATGAATTGTTTCATGGTCTATTGCAAGTGCCATTGAAGTACCTAGTAATACTGGTACAAATGAAGCTGTTAATGTATGGGGACGCGTTAAATGCCACCAAACTTTAAACCCTTTGTCCGCTTCAACGACTTTTGTCATAAAAAAACGCTCCTTACTAAATACAATTATCTAAACTATTGTAAAGCAATTACAACAAAAAGAACAGAGTGAAGCATGAATACATGTAACGATTGCTTGAAAAATGGTATGATAGGAGAGGTATTATTTAAAGAACGAACGCAAATAAATTGAGCAAATTATAAAAATTTTAGCACGTATTAAAAAACGTGGTAATTGCATCATACTTAGTGAATTTGCAACATGACGGAGGGAAATTTCATGCAACACAAGTGGTACAACGCCACTGAAATCGAAGTAGGCTTAAATTCAAAACAAATTTTTTATATAGAAACAATCGAAGTAAGTCGTTTATCCGCTTTAGCGTTTTTTGCAGCGGGTGAAAAGAAATATAAAGGAAAACGCAATTACTGGCAAAATCGTGAAAAAACTTTCACGTTGGTCGGTTTAGGTCATGCATACACAATAGAAAATAATGCATCCGACTCCCGTTTTGATTTAGTTGAGCAACATTGGAAAAAGCTAACTAGTCAAATTGTGCAAGAAGATCAGCACCTACAGCCTATTCTTTTTGGTGGTTTCACATTTGACCCACAAAATGAAGTATCAGCAGAATGGACAAACTTCCCGCAAAGCTATTTTACAGTAGCAACCCATCAGTTAGTCATTCGAAATGATAAAGCGTATGTAACAATTAACTATATTACAGATGAAGCAAATAGCGCCAAGACTTTTGAGGCATTGCGTAAAGAGCGTGATGAGCTAATTCATGCGGCACAAGTAAAGGAAGTTAAAACATATGCAAAGCCGACGATGACCAGCTATATGGAGCCATTTAAGGAAGACTATTTAAATTCCATTCACAAAGTGACAAGTTTAATAAAAGATAACGAAGCGCAGAAGGTAGTAATTGCGCGTTCTTTAGCATTGCAATTTAAGGAAGCGATTACATCGCCGCAAATTTTATCGCATGTTGTTCATGAGCAACCGGAAAGTTATCTATTTGGCTTAGAGCACGGTGATTTATTATTTTATGGTGCATCTCCAGAACGTTTAGTAAAAGTCGAAAATGGACGAGCTTATTCTTCTTGTGTTGCGGGTTCAATAAAGCGTGGATCAACAGCAGAAGCTGATGAAGAGTTGGGACAAAGCCTACTAAATGATTTGAAAAACCTTGGTGAACATCATTATGTCGTTGAAATGATTACTGACACATTTGAAAAAAATTGTACTGATGTTAAAGTGCCTCATGGACCGAAGCTTTTGAAAATCAGAGATATTCAGCATTTATATACTCCTGTTGAAGGAAATTTAAATAAAGACGCAACGATTTTACAATTGGTGAAACATTTACATCCAACTCCAGCATTAGGTGGTGTGCCTCGTGAACAGGCGATGAAAATGATCCGCGCGTATGAGCCGATGAATCGAGGGCTTTATGCAGCACCTATTGGTTGGATTGATGCAGATGGAAATGGGGAATTCGCTGTAGCAATTCGTTCTGCTGCTTTAGTACAGGACAAGGCATACTTATATGCCGGCGGTGGGATTGTAGCAGATTCAGAAGCGCAATCGGAATATGAAGAGACGCTCGTGAAATTCCGTCCGATGCTACGGGCGCTTGGAGGTAAATTACATGAATGAGCGTGAAATATTATCAAATTATGTATATCAAATTGTATCGGCTTTAGTAGCCTCTGGTGTAGAGAAAGTCGTTATTAGTCCAGGCTCTCGCTCTACTCCGCTTGCATATGCATTTGCTTCAACAAAGGAGCTCGAGATGCATCGACAAGTGGATGAGCGCGCAGCTGCTTTTTATGCACTTGGTTTAGCTAAAGCTACGGCAAAACCTGTTGTATTATTATGTACATCAGGTACGGCAGCTGCAAACTACTACCCGGCAATTGTGGAAGCGAAATATGCAAGGGTGCCTTTAATCATTTTAACAGCTGATCGTCCACATGAATTAAGAGAAGTGGGTGCACCACAAACGATCAATCAAGTACGACTTTACGGTGAAAACGTAAAGTGGTCAGCTGAATTCCCAATTCCAGACAATGCGCCGCAAACGTTGCCATTTATTGAGCGTCATACTGTCCGCGCAGTAAATATTGCAACAACTGCTCCATTTGGACCGGTACATTTGAATATTCCATTTCGTGAACCATTAATGATCGATTTTAAAGAAGAACTGCCGAAGTCCAGCTATATAAAAAGCTATACAAACGAGCTTACACCTTCAAAGCAAGCGATCGCTGAGTTCACACATATTTTGGAACGAACAACAAATGGAATGATAATTATAGGTGAATTGCCATTAGGAACAGATACCAATCATGTATGGAACTTTATTCGTGAGGTAAAGTGGCCGGTAATGATTGAAAGCTTATCGAATCTACGCACAGAAGTACCTGAAGATTGCCAAGTGTATGCAATTTCTACATATGATGCCTTGATGAAAAATGAGCGTTTCAAACAAAATGTCCGTCCGCAAACGGTTATTCGTTTCGGAGCACAGCCAGTATCGAAATTCCTAATGCAATTTATCGTCCAAGCAAATCCGCAAAGCTACATTATTATCGATGAGGACCCAATGTATAGAGACTCTACACATATGTCCACGCACTTTATCCATGCGCTTCCAGGGGAGTGGCTAAGTGAAATTGAGCTACAACATTCTGTAGCTGAAATCGAATATGTTCAGTTTTGGAAAATGGCCGATTTACTCGCATCGGATGTCATAGAAAAATATAGTGATTATGCTGACGACGAAGGGGCAATGGTACAATCACTGCTTGCAAATTTTGAGGAAGAAGCTGACATATTCGTAAGCAGCAGTATGCCAATTCGTGATATAGATACTTTTTTACTTTCAACTAATCGATCAGTTCAAATTTTCGCAAACCGAGGGGCCAATGGAATTGATGGGGTGACATCTACTGCACTTGGCTTTAGCAATGGTCGTAAAATGCGTAAAACCTATTTACTGATTGGAGATTTAGCGTTCCTGCACGATACAAATGCATTCATTGCAAGCCGTTATCAGAACTGTGATCTCACAGTCATCGTAATGAATAATGATGGCGGTGGAATATTCTCATATTTACCACAGTCAAAAGTAGAGGCACACTATGAGGATTTATTCGGTACACCGACTGAGTTAACATTCGAGCAGGTTGCTAGTATGTACAATATGGAATACGAAAAAGCAAATACAAAAGCTGAACTTATCAATACATTGGCAACAAATAAACAAGCCTCTTTAAAATTAATTGAGGTGTTTACTGATCGCGAAGAAAATGTAACGCAGCATCGTCTATTGTGGACACGTATAAACGAGGTGATTGAACAGTGGCTCGATTCGCTGTAAAAGGTTTAGATGTGTATGTGGAACAATGGAATGAGGATGCGAAACAAACAATCGTCTTATTGCATGGTTTTACCGGGAGTACGAAAACATGGCATAGAGTGATAGCAAAGTTGCCGACAAACATTCGCTGTATTGCGGTAGATTTAATCGGCCATGGACAGACAGCTGCGCCATTAACAGAAAAGCAATATTCCATGACATTTCAGATCGAGCTACTGCACGAATTATTTCGTATTTTGAATCTTAAAAATTTCGTGTTATTAGGTTATTCGATGGGAGGACGTGTGGCTTTAAGTTATGCAGTCCGGTTTCCTTCCCAATTGACTCGTCTAATATTGGAAAGTGCTTCTCCTGGTTTAGTGGGGGAACAGCAGCGGAAAATGCGGAAAATTGCTGACGAACAGCTTGCAGAGAAAATTGTAGCAAACGGGGTTGAATCTTTCGTAAATAAGTGGGAAGACATTCCTCTTTTTGCCTCGCAAAAGCTTTTGCCTGCGGAGGTGCAGCAGGAGATAAGAAAAGAGCGAGTACAACAGCGTGAGATTGGGCTTGCAAATAGTTTGCGCGGTATGGGAACAGGAGTAATGCCCGAACTTTGGGGAAAGCCTCTCGCTACATTACCGATACCTGTTACTTTAATAACAGGCGCTTTAGATGAAAAATTTGTACATTTAAACAACGAAATGCAAAAACAAATTGTAAAAGCTAATCACATCATAATTCCAGCAGTTGGACACGCAATTCATGTGGAAAATCCAACAAAGTTTGCTACAATAGTAAAGGAAACGATTTCATAATCAATTTAGGAGGCAATATATATGACAAAGCAACGTCTATGGACATCTTTACATACTTATGAAGATATTAAGTATGAATTCTATAACGGTATCGCAAAAATTACGATTAACCGTCCGGAAGTTCGTAATGCATTCCGTCCAAAAACTACAGCGGAACTAATTGACGCATTTACACGTGCACGCGATAACGAAAAAGTTGGCGTAATCATCCTAACAGGTGAAGGAGAGCATGCATTCTGCTCAGGCGGTGACCAAAAAGTACGCGGCCACGGTGGTTATGTAGGTGATGATAATATACCTCGCTTAAATGTTTTGGATTTACAAACATTAATTCGTAAAATTCCTAAACCAGTTGTAGCAATGGTTGCTGGTTATGCAATTGGTGGCGGTCACGTATTACATGTAGTATGTGATTTAACAATTGCTGCTGAAAATGCACGATTCGGACAAACAGGTCCTAAAGTCGGCTCATTCGATGCTGGCTACGGTTCAGGTTACTTAGCGCGTATCGTAGGACATAAAAAAGCTCGTGAAATTTGGTACTTATGCCGTCAGTACGATGCACAAGAAGCACTTGATATGGGCTTAGTAAACACTGTTGTGCCATATGAGCAGTTAGAAGATGAAACGGTTAAATGGTGTGAAGAGATGCTTGAAATGTCTCCAACAGCATTACGCTTCTTAAAAGCTGCCATGAATGCAGATACAGACGGTTTAGCTGGTATCCAGCAACTTGCTGGTGACGCTACACTTCTTTACTATACTACTGAGGAAGCTAAAGAAGGTCGCGATGCATTTAAAGAGAAACGTAAACCAGACTTCGGTCAATTCCCTCGTTTCCCTTGATTTGTTCATATAATAATTCAAAAGGGATGTCCGAAAATGGACATCCCTTTTCTTTACGATAGGAGGAAAAATGGATGCAGCCAAACTGGATCAAGCAACGTGCCTATTTAACACCAAATCGCGTTGCACTTAGCTATGGTGATCAAGAATGGACCTTTAATGAGCTCTATCTACAGTCTGTTCAGTTAGCTTATAAATTGAATACACTTCATTTAACAAATGGAAAACGGGTAGCCATTTTAGCTCCATCTACACCGGATTTAGTTGAACTGCTATATGCTTGTATGCAGGCACAGTGTGAAGTGGTTTTACTAAACGGCAGATTAGCGAAGAAAGAACTTGCATATCAAATAGAGGATGCAGAAGTTGATGCGATTCTAGTTGCCAATGAGGACCTTGCTAAACTTCCTGAAGATACCCGTATCATTACATTTTCTAAGCTTTATCAAACGTCTGAATCAGAATATAACATTTCAGCACATTGGGATGAAGATTTCGCCCTCACAATCATGTATACATCTGGTACAACAGGCTTTCCGAAAGGAGTCTGTCAAACGGTTTCAAATCATAGTTCAAGCGCAATTAGTTCTGCACTAAATATAGGTATTTCAGAGAAGGATACATGGCTTTGTACTGTTCCGATTTTTCATATAAGTGGTTTTTCAATTTTAGTCCGGTCATTACTATACGGGATGAAAATACGTTTATATGAAAAATTCGATGCTAAAAAATGTGCACAGGAAATTATTAAAGGTACAGTGACGAAAATGTCAGTCGTAGCAGTTATGTTGGAAAATATATTGTCTGAAATGGAACGCATTGGTCAAAAAGCTCATCCCGTATTTTCTACGATGTTAGCAGGTGGTGGTCCGGTGCCAATCGGTTATTTACAACGAGCAGAAAAATTAAATTTGCGTGTAGCACAAACATACGGTATGACGGAAACCGCGTCCCAAACTGCTACATTAGCAAATGAAGATGCTATGACACATATCGGTTCTGCAGGAAAACCATTGTTTTTTAATGACATAAAAATTGATGCTAAAGATGGAGAGCGAGTTGGAGAAATACTAATACGCGGACCACATGTCACGCCAAAATATATTGGTCAGTTTAAACATAAACCAACAACAATTGATGGCTGGCTACATACAGGGGATGTTGGCTATTTGGATGAAGAAGGCTATTTGTATGTAGTGGACCGTCGAAGTGATTTGATTATCTCAGGTGGCGAAAATATATATCCTGCCGAAATCGAAAATGTTTTACTCGCACATCCTAACGTAAAGGAAGCAGGGGTTTGCGGGATGGATCATGACATATGGGGACAGGTGCCTGTAGCATTTATCGTATTGAAAGAAAACATATCTGAACAGAATATAATAGATTTTTGCGAGAGGAATTTAGCAAGTTATAAAGTACCTAAAGAAGTTCATTTTGTTGCTAACTTACCTCGAAGCGGATCCAACAAGCTATTAAGAAGAAATTTGCTTCGCTTACTGGATGATTTATGATGCATTTCATGGGGGCTGGGATAGAATTAGAATTTTTATTGGATAAGGAAAAGACCCTTATTAAAAAACGGCTACTTTAAAATTGATTGGAATGAAGGGCGACTCCAGCGGGAACAGCGCGACGCCTGAGACTACAGGCTCAGGCCGTGCCCGCGGAAAGCGTCCCGGAATGGAAATCAATTTTTTATGCCAGAAAAAACGCCATTTTTCTCAAGGAGAATAATGGCATTTTGGGGTTACGTCCCACCCCAGTTATATTATTTTGATAATGCTTGTTTTAATACTTCAATATTCTTTCGCATTAATGAGAAGTAATCTTCGTTATTTTGAACATCTTCTTTTGTTAGCACGCTCAAATTATGCAAAGTTAACGTTTTTGCGTTCACTTCTTTTTGAATCACTTCAGTTAAGTTTGAGGAAACATTTTGCTCAAAGAAAATGTATTCAATGCCTTCTTTATTAGCTAAGTCCACAATTGTCGTCAATTCTTTTTGTGATGGTTCACTTTGCGAATTTAAACCTGCTACAGGTACTTGATTAAATCCATAATGTCCGGCAATATAGCCAAACGCTGCATGTGAAACGAAGAACGTTTTTTTAGTAGTAGCACTAGCCATTTCTTCAAATTCAGAATGCAGTGTATCTAAATCTGCTACTAATTGTTCGTAGTTTTCATTGAAAGTTGCTTCATGTTCAGGTAAAGCCTTAGTTAACTCTTCTTTAATCGTTAAGGCTAACTGTTGCGAAATAATAGGGGATAGCCAAACATGTGCATCATGATCGGTATGAGCATGATCTTTATCACCTTCAGCCTCTTCATCATGATCGTGATTATGACCGTGATCATCGTGTTCTGTAGTAGCTTCCGCATGTGTATGACCAGTCGAAATATGCAATTGCTCTTCTGTTACACCATCAGCAGTTGCAACTAATTTAACATCTTCATTTTCCAATGTCTTTTTGGCTTTTTCAACAAAGCCCTCTAGCCCAAGTCCGATAAAGAAAAATAAATCAGAATCCGCTAAAGCCATCATATCCTTTTGCGTTGGTTCAAATGAGTGCTCGTTTGCACCTGCAGGATAAATAGAAGCCACATCTACAAATTCGCCGCCAATACGTTCTGTGAAGTATTGCAATGGATAAACTGTCGTATAGATGGATAGAGTATCATTATTCGATTGAGTATTGTCTGTTTCGGCAGGTGATTCATTATCTTTGCTGCAGGCAGTTAATAACAGAATAAATGTAAGCATTGAAATAATAGAAAGCCATTTTTTCATTATAGTAAATCTCCTTAAATAGTAACAATTACGATTTGTGTTTTTGAACATTTTCAATCATACAATACTAAAAGAAAAAAAACAATATAAAAAGCCTTCGAATATTATTTTCTTTTCGAAGGCCATTTTTCAGGTACCGGATCAAAACCTCCCGGATGAAGTGGCTGACATTTTAAAATACGTATTATGGTCATGATTAGTCCTTTAAAAGCGCCATGTTTCTGAACTGCTTCAATACCATAGCTCGAACAAGTCGGATGGAATCGGCACGATGGGGGTTTCATAGGAGAAATATATTTTTGATAAACTCGTATTAGCCCAATAAATATCCTTTTCATAACTATTTTTGCTCTCCATTTTTAAAGGTATTGGTTGGTTTTGCATCAATCGTTTGCTTTAATGATACTTTGTTTTTTCGAGCAAGTAAAATTATGGAGAACGCAAAAATCCCCATAATGGTAATGATGATAATTAATACGATTGGTAAGCTCATTTTTTCACCTCAACTAATTTAACCGGCACAGTAAATTTACACCCTAACCGGTTCATTCCTTACTATTGTACATGAAAAAGCGCGGCTAAATTTGAATAATCGTCGAATTTATAAGGTTTTAACAAGTGGAGGAACGGTTATAATATAATTAGAAGTGGAAAATCTTTATCTTTTCACTATAATTCAGGATTAAAACTTCATTTTGAAGTTTTAAATATAAAATTATGAGGTGAAGGTTTATGGCGAAGAAACAATTAAACACACATTTAAACGATTTAGTAGCAACATGGTCGGTAATGTACACAAAGTTACATAACTACCACTGGTATGTAAATGGACCGTCTTTCTTTACATTACACACAAAATTTGAAGAATTATACAATGAAGTAACACTTAATCTAGATGAAATTGCCGAACGTATTTTAACAAAGGGCGGCAAGCCTGTGGCAACATTAAAAGAGCATTTAGATATCTCTTTAATTAAAGAAGCATCTGGTAAAGAAGAAACGCAGGAAATGGTATCTATTTTAATCGAGGACTTTAACACGATTATGGATGCACTGGAAAAAGCGATGGAAGCAGCATCTGAAGAAGGCGATGACCGTACAGAAGATATGCTGAATGCGCAATACCAAAGCTTAGAGAAGCATACTTGGATGTTAAATGCATATTTAGGTAACTAGTTTTGATGAAGCGACTCCAATATTGGGGTCGTTTTTATGTATAAATCATTTTCCTATAGCTCACCTTAAGTATGAGGTGAGTAAATTGGAAAAAAATAATGTATATGTATCTGTCGCTAATTTAACATGTAATTTGCATCCGGGATCATCCTATGAATTTGTATTGAAAATGGATCCGCATAAAGCACGTGTATTTGCAAAGCTCTTCGATCAAATGCAGTCACTCGAAGCTTCGAATGCCTTTCGAGCGCATATGCCCTTCATCCCTTATCATTTAGATAGATTGAATCATGAAATAGACCATCGTTTAAAAAAGGTCTATGCACTTATACATGAATTTGGAGATGAAGATGCGAAAAAATTTGTAGAGCAATTGCCGTATTTTAATCATTAACTACTCGCTTTTATTGAATGAGAGACATCTGTTCGCTAAACTAGTAATAGGAGTTGAGCGAAAATGTTTAGATTTATTGATGAGAATGGATTACCGGTAGATTTAAGATTTGATGAAGGTCCTTTTGAAATAGAGCCTAAGCATGTCCTGGCTCTTGTACAATACGAGGGGAAATGGTTGTGCACAATACATCATCGACGTGGCGTAGAGTTTCCTGGAGGAAAGCAGGAGTCCGGTGAAACATTAGTGCAGGCAGCTATCCGAGAAGTATATGAGGAAGCCAATGTAATAATAGATGATGTTAAATGGTTCGCCTACTATATTGTTCATGATACTATTCCATTTTGTAAGGCAGTTTTTACAGCAAAAGTAAAAGATATCGAACCCTTTGTAGGAGACTTTGAAACAGAAGGCATTTTATGGTTAACGGAAGAGGAACTTTGGCAACAGCCCAATTTAAGCTTTTATATGCGAGATGCAGGTATGAAAAAGATGCTGCAGGAAGTGAATAATTATGAACGCAAATGGTGAAATTTTATCAATGCATCAATATCCCTCTCCGAATCCGCATATCCGTTTAGATGAAGTGACATATTGGTCTCAAGGATTGCGTGTAAAGGGGTTGCTGGCGCGTCCTAAAGTACAGGGGCAGTATGAAGCCCTTTTATATTTACGTGGTGGACTACAATCAATCGGTATGGTTAGACCTGCCCGTATCGCCCAGTTTGCAATGCATGGATTTATCGTGTTTGCACCCTATTATCGTGGAAATCGTGGGGGAGAAGGAAAAGACGAATTTGCGGGGCAAGACCGGTATGATGCAGTTTTTGGTGTAGAAGTACTGAAACAATTTACCCCTGTTAAAAAAGTAAATTTGTTTGGTTTTTCTCGAGGAGGCTTAATGGCGTTGTGGACAGCAATATTACGTGATGATGTAAAATCTGTCGTAACATGGGCTGGTGTCTCAGATGCAACAGCGACCTATTGGGATCGAATCGACATGCGTCGTGGATTAAAAAGAATAGTGGGAGGTACTCCTAATAAAGTACCAGAAAACTATGAAAGCCGTACGCCTTTATACAATATTGAAAACGTTCAATCACCAGTATTAATTATACATGGGGCAGAAGATCAACATGTTAATATTGAACATGCCTATCAATTGGAGCGTTATATGAAAGATAAAGGCAAACAAGTTGAGACATGGTATTCATCTAGGCTGAAACATCATTACCCGCCAAATCTGAATAGAGAAACAGTAAAAAAAATTAGCGAATGGATGAAACAACAATAAATTAAAAAAGGGATGCAGTGTGAAAATACTCTGCATCCCTTTTACTATGATATATTTTTAAGTTTGACGTCGTAGTATTAGTGCGGACTATATCGTCAAACAATATGTCGAGCTCATCATTAGTAGATTATACTAATGGACCGCCTTTTTTCACGATAGCTTCATCAACATCAGCGAATTTTGTGAAGTTGTTTTTAAATAGCTCTGCAAGTTCAGTAGCCTTTTTATCGTATGCAGCAGTATCAGCCCATGCAGCACGTGGATTTAATACGCTAGAAGGTACTCCTTCAATAGCTACAGGAATATTTAAACCAAATACTCCATCTTGTGTCGTTTCAACATTGTCTAATTCACCGTTAATGGCAGCGCGTACCATTGTACGAGTATAAGCAAGTTTCATACGGCTACCTACACCGTATTCTCCTCCTGTCCAACCTGTGTTCACTAAGAACACTTGTGAACCATGCTCGTCAATTTTCTTACCTAATTGATCTGCATAGACTGTTGCAGGAAGTGGAAGGAATGGTGAACCGAAGCATGTAGAGAACACTGGCTCTGGCTCAGTGACACCACGCTCTGTACCTGCTAATTTTGAAGTGAAGCCACTTAGGAAGTGGTACATCGCTTGCTCCTTCGTTAATTTTGAAATAGGAGGTAGTACGCCAAACGCGTCCGCTGTTAAGAAGACAATTGTGTTTGGGTGACCTGCTACTGATGGTAATACAATGTTATCAATATAATCGATTGGATATGCAACACGAGTATTTTCTGTCAAAGATCCATCGTCGTAGTCACAAATGCGTGATTCTGAATCAACCGCTACATTTTCCAATACAGAACCGAAGCGGATTGCATTGTAAATTTCCGGCTCATTTTCAGCAGAGAGGTTAATTGTTTTTGCGTAGCATCCACCCTCAATGTTGAAAACACCATTATCAGACCAACCGTGTTCATCATCCCCGATTAATTTGCGGTCGCAATCCGCTGATAAAGTTGTTTTACCAGTTCCTGATAAACCGAAGAACAGGGCAACGTCGCCTTTTTCGCCAACGTTAGCTGAGCAGTGCATTGGGAAAATACCTTGTTCAGGCAACAAATAGTTCATAATCCCGAAAATTGATTTTTTCATTTCGCCAGCATATTCAGTACCACCGATTAAGATGATTTTCTTTTCAATTGATGTTATAATAAATGTTTCCGAACCAGTTCCATCTACTTCAGGATCTGCTTTAAAGTTTGGAGCAGAAACAATTGTAAAGTCAGCAACATGTGCAGCTAATTCTTCTGCTGTAGGACGGATGAATAATTGATGACAGAATAGGTTATGCCAAGCATATTCGTTAATTACTTTAATCGATAATTGAGAGTCTTTGTCAGCACCCGCAAAACCGTTGAATACAAATAATTCATCGCGTTCTTTTAGGTAGTTTACAACTTTGACATAAAGCTTATCAAATACTTCTGAAGAGATAGGACGGTTAACTTTACCCCAATCAATTTTATCTTTAGAGTTTTCCTCTTCAACGATATATTTATCTTTAGGTGATCGACCAGTATATTTACCTGTTTCAGCACGTAATGCGCCATCAACAGTTAACATTGCTTCTCCACGTGATGTAGCTTTTTCAACTAATTGTGGAACAGATAATTGAGTTTTGATGTTTTCCCCGTTTAAAAGTTCTTTCAGCTCGTTAGCAATTTCTACCGAATTCATCTATTAAATACCATCCTTTTTTATAGTATTCCCTTATAGTAGGGGAGTTGTTATTAATTCAAAAATAGTATAACACATTGAAGGATATAATCTATACTAATTATGAATTATTTTTTTGTGGAATTTTTAACTGTTTAAAATCAGACAAAATTTATTGACAGCACTAATTTTTTTATGTAGGATGTGTAATTGAACGGATACTCTTATCCCGAGCTGGTGGAGGGGCAGGCCCTATGAAACCCGGCAACCTGCGTATATTTTATACGTGTTGGTGCCAACCTGATGCAAGGGCAAAATTTCCCTTGAACGATAAGAGTGAAAGGTAACGAAACGTAATATCCTTTCCTCACGTGTGATGAACACGGTTATGAGTGAAAGGATTTTTTTATTTGAATTTACAATTTCGTATTGAGCGAAAATTATATAGTTACAGCCTTTCAGACCCTCGTGTTAAAGCAAATAAAGCTTGACGTTAATAATGCTATTATGCCACGGTGTAAGACGCAATATAACGGACATGGGTAATGAGTACCGTATCAATAAAAACAATTGCCAAAGTGAATTAGGAGGAAATGACATGAAAAATCGTCGACTGTTTACATCAGAAAGTGTAACGGAAGGACATCCAGATAAAATTTGCGATCAAATTTCGGATGCCATTTTAGACGCAATTTTAGCAGCAGATCCAAATGCACGTGTAGCTTGTGAAACTACGGTAACAACAGGCTTAGTATTAGTATCTGGTGAAATTACAACTTCTACTTATGTAGATATGAAAGGTATTATCCGTGATACGGTAGCAGAGATTGGCTATACGCGCGGAAAATATGGTTTTGACGCAGAAAACTTAGCTGTACTTGTTGCAGTTGGTGAACAATCACCGGATATTGCACAAGGTGTAGATCAGGCGTTAGAAGCGCGCGAAGGTTCAATGACAGAAGATCAATTAGAATCAATCGGTGCTGGAGACCAAGGTTTAATGTTCGGCTACGCATGTAACGAAACACCGGAACTTATGCCGATGCCTATTTCTTTAGCTCACAAATTAGCTCGTCGTTTAACAGAAGTACGTAAATCAGGAGAATTGGAATATTTACGTCCGGATGGTAAAACACAAGTAACAATCGAATATGATGAAAACAATGAGCCTGTTCGTGTGGATACAATCGTTATTTCAACACAGCATGATGAAGAAGCGACATTGGAGCAAATTCAAACGGATATTAAAGAACATGTTATTAAACCAGTAGTTCCTTCTGAGTTATTAGATGAAGCAACTAAATATTTTATTAATCCAACAGGTCGTTTTGTAATTGGTGGTCCAAAAGGAGATGCTGGTCTAACAGGTCGTAAAATTATCGTAGATACGTACGGTGGTTACGCACGTCACGGTGGTGGTGCATTCTCTGGTAAGGATGCAACGAAAGTGGACCGTTCAGCAGCATATGCAGCTCGTTATGTTGCAAAAAACATCGTTGCTGCAGGCTTAGCGGATCGTGCTGAAGTTCAATTGGCTTATGCAATCGGTGTTGCACAACCAGTATCAATTGCGGTAGATACATTCGGAACTGGTAAAGTAGAATCTTCCAAAATCGTAGAATGGGTTCGAGAGCTATTTGATTTACGCCCAGCAGGAATTATTAAAATGTTGGATTTACGCCGTCCAATCTATAAACAAACAGCAGCATATGGACACTTCGGTCGTACTGACATCAATGTACCATGGGAAAATACAGATAAAGCGGCAGAACTTAAAGAAAAAGCCGGAATTTAAAGAAGGAAGGAGCGTTCAGTCAAATGGACGGCTCCTTTTCTGTTATTATGGAGAATAATATACTTCCTTCCTTTATATTGTAAATAATTGGATTGATAGCGAAATGTTATTTCTGTAATGATTTGTAGTATTGTCCCTTCGCTACGTATTCATTAATTATGCGATCCATATCTGCCCGGTCCTCTGCATTTACTTCACGTACAACTTTTGCTGGGCGCCCCATAGCAAGTGAATTGGGAGGAATTACTTTTCCAGGTGGTACGAGACTACCTGCACCAATAAATGCTCCTTCGCCTATTTCTGCACCATCCAAAATGATGGAACCCATGCCGATTAAAGCACGTTTTCTTATTGTACAGCTATGTAATGTTACTTGATGACCTACTGTAACTTCATCTTCAATAATGAGTGGAGCTGCAGGGCTTTGGTGAAGACAACTTAAATCCTGAATACTAACACGATCTCCAATGATTGTTTTATTCACATCGCCGCGTATGACTGTATTAAACCAAATGGAAGTATTTTCCCCTATTGTCACATCGCCTGTAATTGTTGCATAATCAGCAATGTAGGCAGTTGGGTGAATAGTTGGTGATTTATCTTTATAAGGGTATATCATGTTCAATTCCTCATTTCTTTTATAGAATGTATAAGAGCTATTGTAATCGTATCAAATCACTATTAATTTTCAATTAACATCTTTTAACTTTATATAATAAATTATAGCAGACTGTTTTAAGTAAGGAGGATTGACCATGTGGAAATGGGAAACAGAGCAGCAGCCAAAAGCCGTAGTCGTTATTCTTCATAGTGCATATGAACAGCATCGGTGGTACGCATGGTTAATCGAAAAATTCAGAAGTGCTCGCTTTCATGTAGTAATGGGGGATTTACCTGGGCATGGTGAACAAGGAAAGTATGCAAGATATCATGATGAAAATTTTGAAGAATACTATAATTATACAAAAGTGTTATTAAAAGTTGCCCTAGAATATAATTTGCCTCTATTTATTGTAGGCAATGGATTAGGTGCATCTATAGCAACATACGTACTTCAGAAAAATAAAATAGAATGCGCAGGTGTAGTCCTAACATCGCCGTGGCTTCATTTTAAATTAGCACCGGGAAAATTATCCAATGCATTATCAAGCTTTAGTGCAATAACATCGAATGTGAAATTAAAACATGAATTGAGCATACAATATTTCACACGTAATACGGATGTATTAATGGAGTTAAAGGAGCAGTTACCGTTAAATAGTATGGTGACTGTTAAATGGTATCGGGATTGGCAACATATGACGCGAACAATCCGTGATCCTGAAAATAAATTCCCTGATATTCCACTGTTACTAATGACCGGGGAAAATGATAAAATAACGGATATTAGTACTTCTAAAAGGTGGCTGATGGAACAAACTCTTTCAGAATTCCACTATAAACAATGGAATGGATGCCTGCATAGTTTGTTTTTTGAAGTGGAACGTGAGGATGTTTTCCGATACACAATTGATTTTATTAATAATGTCTTAAGAGACCTTGGTTATATAGTAGAATAATGAAAAACCTAACAAAATTCGACTTTTGTTAGGTTTTTTTTAAAATTTCAGTAAAAAATATATCGAAATTTTAGAATATTTGTAATATACTAAATTTCTAATTAATACAATAGTTCAACAAGGGGGTAAAATATGGATTTTATTAATGATTTTGTAGGATGGGCCAATAATATTCTATGGGGTCCAGTAATGATTTACGGTATTTTAATTGTAGGCTTGTTCTTTTCAATCCTTACAAAATTTGCACAAGTCCGGTTAATTGGAGACATGTTCAAGTTAATGTTTAAAGGACAAAAGTCAGAGGCAGGTGTTTCTTCCTTCCAAGCATTGGCCATTGCTTTATCGGGGCGTGTCGGTACAGGTAATATTGTGGGTACAGCTACAGCTATTGCTTTTGGTGGTCCCGGTGCGGTGTTCTGGATGTGGGTTACAGCATTTATTGGAGCATCTACAGCCTATATGGAATCGACATTGGCGCAAATCTATAAAGAAAAGAAAGATGGACAGTATCGTGGTGGTCCGGCCTTTTACATTGAGAAGACAACAGGTATTCGTGCCTTAGGGGTTATTTTTGCGATTGCTATGATTGCTTCTGTTGCATTTTTAATGCCGGGTGTTCAGGCAAATGCCATTTCAGGTGCGGTAGATAATGCATTTGGAATTGAACCTTGGATCACTGGTTTAGTTACAATTATTTTATTAGCGGTTATTATCTTCGGTGGTGTTAAGCGTATTGCAAGTGCTGCGCAAATTTTAGTACCATTCATGGCATTAGCTTATTTGTTAGTAGCGGGTATTATTATTATTATGAATATTACAGCTGTGCCTGAAGTATTAGCTTTAATTTTCCGCAGTGCCTTTGCAACAGATGCTGTATTTGGCGGTATGATCGGGAGTGCGATTTTCTGGGGTGTTAAACGAGCAATCTACTCAAACGAAGCTGGTCAAGGTACAGGGCCACATCCGGCTGCAGCAGCAGAAGTATCACATCCGGCAAAACAAGGTTTAGTACAGGCAGCATCAGTTTATATCGATACATTACTAGTATGTTCTGCAACAGCATTGATGATTTTATTCATGGGTACATATAACGTACATGATGGTAGCCAAGACGGTCCATTAATCGAAGCGAAAATGGATGAGACGATTACTTATTCAGGCTTTACCCAAGCAGCGGTAAATGAGGCGTTCCCAGCATTAAATAACTTTGGTTCTGGGTTTGTAGCAGTTTCATTATTCTTCTTCGCCTTCACTACACTAATGGCTTACTACTACATTGCGGAAACAAATGTTTCGTATATGCTGAACGGAAATGCCAGAAGGATAGGGATTTTCCTAATGAAGTTCGTATTATTGGCTTCAGCATTTTACGGCACAGTTAAAACATCTGATTTAGCTTGGGCATTTGGTGACGTAGGACTTGGTTTAACAGTTTGGATTAATGTTATTTTACTACTATTCATCATGAAACCAGCGCTCATTGCATTGAAAGACTATGAGCAACAGAAAAAAGAAGGAAAAGACCCGGTGTTTGACCCAATAAAACTCGGTATTAAAAATGCAGATTTCTGGGAGACATATAAGAAGGAAGATAAATAGAAAAACAGGCTGGGACATAAGTAGAATTTTCTTTGTAAAAGGAAAATAGTCTTATTAAGAAATTGCTATTATTTGGATTGATTGGAGTGAAGGGGCGACTCCTGGGGGAACAGCACGACGCCTGAGACTACAGGCTCAGGCCGTGCCCCCGGAAAGCGTCCCCGTAACGGAAATCAATTCTGGCAGAAGCAGAAAAACATCTATTTTTTCTTTGAAAAAATAGATGTTTTTCGTTTTGTCCCAGGCTCTTTTATATATGAAAAACTAATTAAGTGAACAAATGATTATTTAAACTCTCTTTTTTTCGCGCAAAAATAAAGTTGTAATGCATCAAATTGTTCTGCTGAAAAATCCTTTTGTCCACGTATATATTTTTCATATAAATTGTAATAACAAATTGTTAAATACTCATCGTTATGATGGTTTTTGAAAGGTGTGTAATGCTGGGGAACTGTAATGCCTGCAAAATAGCGCTCCATTTTATCCATAGTACGAATTGTAATATTACGTGCCTGCATTTCTTTCAGTACAATTTGTGTGTAAATAAACAAATCCTCTTTCGGGTAATCATATACATAATTAATTAATATATGGTTATCTTCCTTAGCAAAGATACTATTTAATTCCCGCCATTGGGCAAGCAACTGGCTTTTCGGGATAAATGGGATAAGCTCGGTGTGCCATAAACGCATAATATTCACCTCATTACTAGATAAAAAAGAGCTAAGAAAACTTAGCCCTCTTTCGGAAATTCTTTTACTTTTTCCAATGCAATAATAAATGGTGGGTCATTTTTTTGGTTCATAAATTCATAGCGCAAAACATGTACATGCTTTTGAGGTAAATTACTAACAAATTCAATTACTTCGTTACGTTCATCTTTGCCGCCTTCATGTCCATAATATACAACTAATACAATAACTCCACCAATTTTTAATAATGTTAGAAGACTTTCGATTGCCTGAATTGTTGTATTAGGCCGGGTAATAATTTCATGATTACTGCCAGGTAAGTAGCCTAGATTAAAGATGGCTGCAGCAACAGGTTTATTTATATATTTGGCTACATTTTCATGCCCGTCCTTTAATACAATTGCCCGGTGTTCAAGTGCGTTGTCGAGTAGACGGTGTAGTGTGGCATCAACCGCTTCCTTTTGCACATCAAACGCATACACATAGCCATTGTCCCCTACAAGGTTTGCTAAAAAAAGTGTGTCATGTCCATTGCCTGCTGTTGCGTCTACGGCAATTTCACCTTCTGAGACCGATTTTTTCAATAAAGTTTGAGCATATTGAATAACACGTTCTAATATCATTTTGCAATTTCCGCCTTATAGTACTTTCCTTGATACGAGCCACGTCTTTCCAACTCTGCATCTATTCCATTAAGTACTTCCCATTTGTTTACAGACCACATTGGACCAATCATTAAATCAATCGGACCATCGCCTGTTATACGGTGGACAATCATTTCAGGTGGAAGAATTTCAAGCTGATCTGCTACAAGCTGAACATATGCATCTTTTTCCATAAACTCCAGCATACCTTTTTCGTATTGCTTCACAAGAGGTGTCCCTTTTAAAAGATGGAGTAAATGGATTTTGATACCTTGTACATCCAGTTTTGCCACTTCACGAGCTGTTTCCATCATCATATCGTAATCCTCTAAAGGTAATCCGTTAATAATATGTGTTACAACACGTATGCCGTGCTTGCGCAGTTTATTAAGACCTTCTACATATGTCGCATAATCATGTGCGCGGTTAATTAAGTTGGCTGTTTTTTCATGGACTGTCTGTAATCCCAATTCTACCCATAAATAAGTGCGCTCATTTAATTCAGCTAAATATTCTACGACATCATCCGGTAGGCAATCTGGACGTGTTGCGATAGAAAGACCCATAACTCCTTCACAAGCGAGTGCTGCTTCGAATTTCTCTTTTAAAACTTCGAGTGGTGCATGAGTATTTGTATAAGCTTGGAAGTAAGCCATCGTTAAGCCGTCTTTCCATTTGTTCTCCATTTTAGCTTTGATTTTTTCGAATTGTACAGGGATTGGATCTACTTTACTACCTGCAAAGTCACCTGAACCTGCAGCAGAACAAAACGTACAGCCACCAAAAGCGACCGTACCGTCACGGTTTGGGCAATCGAAGCCAGCATCTAATGCGACTTTATATACTTTCTTTCCAAATTCATTTCGTAAATAGCGATTCCATGTATAATAACGTTTCCCGTCTGACGGGAAAGGAAAATTTGTTTCAGTCATTCGTTGTTCACTCCTCTAACGTATTATTCTAACATGGACAGATCCTAATAGAAAATTTTTTTCTTGTACATTTTTATGCGAAAGAATACACTTGTTATTTGAGCAAATGTTGAAGGAGGAAATTCAGTGCCGAAACAAGTCTGGTTTTTAATTATAGGCACATTCGTAAATACGGTCGGGAATTCATTTTTATGGCCTTTAAATAGCATATATATTCATGATCATTTAGGGAAATCATTGACTACAGCGGGCATTGTTCTGATGCTCAATTCATTGGCGGGTGTTTTTGGTAATCTAGTAGGTGGATATTTATTCGATAGATTAGGTGGCTATAAAGCAATTTTGATAGGGGTAGTACTTAATTTATTTTCAATTTCGCTTCTCACTATTTGGCATGATTGGCCACAATACATTATATTTTTGGCGATGATGGGCTTTAGTGGGGGAATAGTGTATCCGGCTATTTACGCTATCGCAGGAAGTGCCTGGCCTGAAGGTGGTCGCAAAGCTTTTAATGCGATCTTCTTGGCAAATAACGTTGGAGTTGCCATTGGACCAGCATTAGCAGGTCTAGTCGCAGATATAAAATTTGATTATGTATTTAGTGCGAATCTATTTTTCTATGCGTTATTTTTCGTACTTGTCATAACTACGTATAAGCGTTTTGATGATAATAGAATCATAACTAAGTCCATATCGAGTGATGAGGGTAAACAAAGAAGTAAAGCACCTATTATCGCAATCGGGATTTTAAGTATATCTCTAGTAGTATGTTGGTTAAGCTATTCACAATGGAGTGCAACGATTTCTTCTTATACGCAAGGATTGGGAATGAGCCTGTCTCAATATAGCTTACTATGGACAATCAACGGCTTTATGATTGTAGCAATCCAACCAATTATTAAACCGCTTGTCACTCGATGGGAAAATAAAATAAAACATCAATTAACACTAGGTTTAGTACTTATATCGATCTCATTTGGTGTCGTTTATTTTGCGCAGGATTTTAAAATGTTTGCTGCGGCTATGGTTATTTTAACATTCGGTGAAGTATTCTTTACACCGATCATCCCGATGATTGCCAACAAGTTGGCACCACAAGGGCAAGAAGGATTTTATCAAGGGCTAGTAAACAGTGCAACGACAATCGGACGAATGATTGGACCTGTATTTGGTGGTTTAATGGTCGACGTATATGGTATGCAAATGTTAATGATGATTTTATCGATTCTTATTCTTTTAGCTATTATTCCGTGTCTGCTATATGATCGAGCATTAAGAAAAGTACAATCATAAAACAGCCACTTGTACTTTTGTGTAGAATTAGTTAAAATGAATGAAATAATATTTTGACTGTGATGAGGAATAGTAGATGGTCTCACTTTATAGAGAGCTAGCGGGTGGTGGAAGCTAGTAAGTGTCAAATTGAACTCGCCTCGGAGTTTGCTTTAGTGAAATTGTAGTAGCTAAGGCCGTGTATTCGCGTTAAGAAATGAAGCTGAGTGCTGTGTCACTAATTTGGGTGGTACCGCGGGAGTAAAAATTACCTCTCGTCCCTTCTTATCATAAGATGGGACGGGATTTTTTTATTTTTTAAATATTCTGTTAAATCATGGATAATACGCCTACAATACATAAACCACAGCAAGAATGAGTTTAAAGGAGGAGTTATTGTGAGTTTTAATCATCAACAGATTGAGAAAAAGTGGCAAGCGTTTTGGGAAGAAAATAAAACATTCAAAACGGAAAATGAAGTGGATAAACCAAAATTTTATGCTTTGGATATGTTCCCATATCCATCAGGTGCCGGTCTACACGTAGGACACCCTGAGGGTTATACAGCGACAGATATTTTATCTCGTTTTAAACGTATGCAAGGTTATAATGTTCTTCATCCAATGGGTTGGGATGCATTTGGTTTACCAGCAGAGCAATACGCATTAGATACGGGGAATGACCCTGCTGAATTTACGGCAAAAAACATTGCAACATTTAAACGTCAAATTAATGAACTAGGTTTCTCTTATGACTGGGACCGTGAAATTAATACAACAGATCCATCTTATTACAAATGGACACAATGGATTTTCACAAAATTAGTGGAAATGGATTTAGCGTATGTTGATGAAGTTGCCGTGAATTGGTGTGAAGCTTTAGGTACAGTTCTTGCAAACGAAGAAGTAATCGACGGACTTTCTGAGCGCGGTGGTCACCCAGTAGTACGTCGTCCGATGCGACAATGGGTACTGCGCATTACGAAATACGCAGACCGTCTAGTTGATGATTTAGTCGATGTTGATTGGCCAGAATCGATTAAAGAAATGCAACGTAACTGGATTGGTCGTTCTGAAGGAGCTCAAGTGAAATTCACAGTGGCTGGTTCAGACAAAGGATTCGAAGTATTTACTACACGCCCTGATACTTTATTCGGTGCTACTTATTGTGTATTGGCACCAGAGCATAAACTAGTAGCTGAAATAACTACTCCAGAGCAACGTGTAGCGGTAGAAGCGTACTTAGAAAAAGTATCATTAAAATCTGACCTTGAGCGTACTGATTTAGCAAAAGAAAAAACAGGTGTATTCACTGGTGCTTATGCAGTAAATCCAATCAACGGCAAAGAAGTGCCAATCTGGATTGCGGATTATGTATTATCAACATACGGTACGGGTGCAATTATGGCGGTACCAGCACACGATGAGCGTGACTACGAATTCGCTAAAGAGTTTGATTTAGAAATCGTCCAAGTTCTTGAAGGTGGAGATATCGAAAAAGAAGCATTCGTCGGTGATGGTGCACATATTAACTCTGAATTCCTAGATGGCTTAAATAAAGAAGATGGCATTAAGGCAGCGATTGATTGGTTAGTGGAAAATGGCGTAGGGGAAAAGAAAATCACTTACCGCCTTCGTGACTGGTTATTTAGCCGCCAACGTTATTGGGGAGAGCCAATCCCAGTAATTCATTGGGAAGATGGCACAATGACAACAATTCCTGTAGAAGAGCTGCCACTAGAATTACCGAAAACAACAAATATCCGCCCTTCAGGTACAGGGGAATCACCACTGGCAAATATTGAAGAATGGGTAAATGTAGTTGATCCTGTAACAGGTAAAAAAGGTCGCCGTGAAACGAATACAATGCCTCAATGGGCAGGTTCTTCATGGTACTTCTTACGCTATATCGATCCGAAAAACGATCAGGCACTTGCAGATCCTGAATTACTAAAGCGCTGGTTACCAGTTGATATTTATATCGGTGGTGCAGAGCATGCTGTACTTCACTTACTGTACGCGCGCTTCTGGCATAAAGTTCTTTACGATTTAGGTGTAGTGCATACGAAGGAGCCATTCCAAAAATTATTCAACCAAGGGATGATTTTAGGTGAAGGTAACGAAAAGATGTCGAAATCAAAAGGGAATGTTGTAAATCCGGACGATATTATTGAGTCACATGGTGCAGATACATTACGTTTATACGAAATGTTCATGGGTCCATTAGAAGCATCTGTAGCATGGAGCACAAACGGTCTTGATGGTGCCCGTCGTTTCTTAGATCGCATTTGGCGTCTATTTGTAACAGAAGAAGGAAAACTTGCAGCTAAAATTCAAGAATCTAATGACACAACATTGGAAAAAGTATATCACCAAACTGTGAAAAAAGTGACGGATGACTATGAAGGCATTCGCTTCAACACAGCTATTTCACAAATGATGGTATTCATTAATGATTGCTACAAAGCGGAAGTAATTCCTGTTGAATATGCAAAAGGGTTCGTCAAACTATTATCACCAATCGCACCACATATCGCGGAAGAACTTTGGACAATTTTAGGACATGAAGACACAATCACGTATGCTACATGGCCAACATATGACGAAGCAAAACTAGTAGATGACGAAATCGAAGTAGTTGTTCAAGTATTAGGTAAAGTACGTGCGAAAGTAACGGTAGCAAAAGATATCTCAAAAGAAGACTTGGAAAAAGTGGCTTTAGCCGATAGCAAAGTACAAGAATTCATTGAAGGAAAAACAGTTGTTAAAGTTATTGTTATTCCAGGGAAATTAGTCAATATCGTAATTAAATAAATATTAAAATGAAAAAGTCTGCTCGCATTTTGAGCAGACTTTTTTAATGGATTATAGTTGATGATAGAACACCGAATCTTTCCAAAAGATAATGAAAATCAAAATTGTCTTTATTGTCACCTATTAAATCAATTAAATACTTTTCAATTTTGCTTTGCGGCATTTCATACATATTTGGTAAATATGACAATAATAGCGTATCTGTATTGCCGTTCGTAATGAAACAGGTTTTAGAAAAGTTTTGTGTATCAAGCTTTGTTAAGATCATTTCCAGACTGGAATGCACCGGCATAACATGAGGCGATATCCGATTATTATGAATTAAGCCTATAAATACTTTGAAAAAATAATCATTTTGAACATGGTCATCAATTAGAATTAAAACATGATCATGATATGAATCGTTTTCAATCAGTTCATCGACTTTTTGCTGCATTAATTGTTCCATATACTCTACAACTTGCTCATATTTCGTATTAGTAATAGCTTTTTGCATCTTCAGTAAATTTAAAATCTGATAAACAGGTATAAATATTTTAGTGAAATATTCTTCTATAATAAAATTATCTACAATTTTTAAATAAGTTTTTTTTGCATTTTCAACATTTGCACTCACTAACTCATTATAAAATAGATTTAATAATTCGATTTTATCCTCTGTTTGATAAGCAACCATTTTCAAAATCGTAATATCGTTGTTTATAGAAATATGAAATGAAATGTTCGTTTCCATACATTTAACTCTTGGTGAAGTGGGGAACTGTGGATTTGCCTTTTGGACAAGTGCATTATGGCCATTTGATAATAATACAATCGAATTCTCAGGGTAAATGCCAATAAAATCCACAAATTCAGTTAACAGTATACTATTATACTTTTCTTCATCTCTATAAAGTAAACTAAATGCATCTGCAGCACGCATTGCATCACGGTATGGACGTTTCATTGTAATCGCTGAATACACGTCGATTATTTGCAAAAGTTCGAGCTCTGCCTTGAAATTTATTTGCATACTCTCCGGATAGCCTTCACCATTTCTACGTTCATGATGGGATTTAGCCAAATAGGAAAAATCAGATAGACCTATTTGTTTAAGAATTGCCTCGCCATATAAAGTATGTTTTTTCATCAGGTCAAATTCCTTTGCAGTAAGACGACCAGGTTTTTGAAGGAGTTGCTGTGGTATCTTTAACTTTCCGATATCATGCAACAAGTACCCCAGAGCTAGCTTTTCTACATGTTCAATTTTTAAGTGGCGAGCAAATAGCGTTCCAATAATAAAAACATCGATACTGTGTAAATAGGAATGATAATCCCATTTTTTCAATTGAGACAAGCAGTATTTATTTGCAGAGTTAGATAAAATATCTTCAAAAATTATTTGTAAATAATCAATATTTCCTTCATCTTTTAAAAGTTGACCGTATCGGATTTCAATATCGAGTTCTGCTAAAATAGCGTAAAAGTTAAATTCATCCCCGTTCCCGCTTAAAGAGCTATCGGAAAAATTAATGTGTGTATCTTCTAATGATACTGGGAAGTCAAAGGGATTTGCAGATTTTTCTTTATAATAAATGGAAAGGTATTTTATGCTTTTCTTTTTTAGTAATTCCAAAGCTTTTGTTGTTAAAATACTGTCTTTTTTCATGAATAATGTACGATTAATAAAAACATCTTCTGCAAGAACATCGCCAGGCTCGACATCCTGGATTAAGAGCTTTTTAATACTTGGCATTCGTTACACCTCCTATAAGTAATCTAATTTATACAATATAATTATTATTATATGGTAAAGTTCTGAATTTTTGGATATTTATTTATTGAATATTTTTAAAAATTTAATAAATAAGTACTTGATATTTTTTAAAAACATGGCAGAAACGTAGTATAAAAGGTTTATAACGTATTCACAGTAGAAATGGATTAATTACAATATCGTTAAATGAATTTTAGAAATTTGAAACTTATTCCAAAAAAAATACGACTATAAAGAAAAAGAGAAAGGGGTGGGGCAGTGTCAGAACATTTAGAAGAAGTAATGGATGCCTATGGGGAATATTGCATACGTGTTGCCTATTTATATGTGAAAGATTGGGCAGCCGCAGAGGAAGTCGTACAAGATACGTTTTTAGCATATTACAAACAGCAAGAGCGGTTTGAAGGTCGTTCCTTGCTAAAAACCTATTTAGTGAAAATTACGATACATAAAAGTCATGACTATTTAAGAAGTTGGAAACGCAAGATGGCACATGTTCTCCCAAAAAGACTTGCTACTCCCTCCATTGAACAGGTGAAAATTCAAGAAGAGGAACAATCCGAACTTGTAGCGGCATTACTGCAACTCCCTGTTAAATATAGAGAGGTACTTATTTTATATTATTATGATGATTATAAAATCAAAGAAATATCGGAGCTTTTACAACTGAGTGAGAATACGGTTAAAACGAGGCTTGTACGCGGTCGTGAAAAGTTAAAGCCGTTATTAGTAAATATTGAATGGGAGGTGCTGCTAAATGACGAAATGGAAGGGTGAAATAGACCGCTACATTGGAGAGGAGCAAAAATTTACTCCCGAAATGAAAAATAGAATATTGCGTAAAGCATCGAAAAGATTATTTAACTGGCGCTATGCGTTTACATCAGTTTCGTTTTGTGCTGTTGTATTAATTCTTCTGCTAGCAGGCCCTAGTCAAGTGGAGCCCCCTGTTCAAAGTGCTACACCGTTTGAACAGCTGATAGAAGAAGCTACGGTGGAAGAGTTCTTTATAAGCTCGAAATATAGCCAAAGAGATCAATTTTTTGCGCGGGATTCAAGCTATTATACACAAGTTCATGCATTCAAAAAAGATATTGATGTGCAAAATATGAATATACTTTTACATGATATGAAGCTAATCGAACGACCTTACAGTTTTGGTTTAGGAAAAGATGTGCTCGTTGTGATGTCCAATGGTGAGCAGTTGAAACTGAAAATTTCTAAGAATGACGGATGGTATGTCGTTGAAGATGTGCATACAAAACTTTTTTATAAACTAGAAGATACATCAGCAGTAAATTACTCTGTGTGGGATAAAAAAATGGATGATGCAGGCCTTAGTTTTATGGAGATCGTGATACTGGGTGGAGTAATGGTCGCAATAGCCTATATTTTAAAATTTGTATTAAAAATCCCAAAGCAAAAACGAGATGAGAAGCGAAGCTGGAAAGGGACGGTGATTTTCTTAGCAATTGTTATTCCACTACAGTTATCTGCTCATTATTTGCGAGAAAATGAGTATTTAATGCATAAAAGTATTCTGTTTTTTATATTAGCAAGTGGATTACTGGTTGGATCTTATGAATTTAACAAGTCGGTAAAGCCGAAAAATCAACAAATTTATGAATGGATTGGGATGGGGTTATTGGCTGTATTTTTATGGATAGTCATCACATTCGGTTAAGGAGGGAATCAAATGAAACAGTTAATATGGATGGCACTTATTTTGTTTCTTGTCGGGTGCAGTGCAGATATGAGTGCAAAGGAGCCTTATCCTGTGGAAAAAGATTATCCTTTTAATGAGCGCCTTGTCCAAGAGGTTCCGAATAATATTACGCTAAAAACTTATCCTTCGAGCAATGAGTTCAAAATTAATTTTGTTACTACTTATGAACAGGCGGCTTTTCTAAAGAGAAACGAATCGTATATTACATTTGAAACGATTGGAAATAATTTCAAACTACCTAAAGCAAGTTTAGTAATTGGGGAACGTTTTGAAATAGAAGATTTAGTATATTATGCGATGAAAATTCATGTAAGAGCAACGAAAGCTGAATTAGAGGGAATTCCACAGTCTTTTTCACAACTGGAAGTGAAGTTGGAAGGTGTACCTCTTATGACTTTAAACATCGGCAATGTTTCATTTAGTGAGGAAGCAACGAGATATTCAGAAGATGTATCTGCCGAAGAACTGAAAGAGGCAGCTCTATTGTTGCATGAAGGGCAAAAATAACTATGTTGCCAAAACATTTTCTATGTAATACTAGAATAGTAAATGACATCATTTAACGATTTATGAAGAAAGAAGTGTAGCAATATGGCACAAGCCGAGCATTCCGTACAAATTCCAGTGAGCCAAGAAACAGTATGGGCTTTCGTTAGTAAAATTGAGAAATGGGCAGTGTTGGTACCTGCTTATAAAGAGCATAAGGAAGTGGATTCACAAACTTCTCACTGGACATTCGAAGGGAATTTTAAAGGGTTAACGAAAAAAGTAGAGCTGGAAATAAAAATTATAGAAATGAACGAGCCATCTCAAATTAAATTTGAAATTAAAGGTCTTTCAGATAATTTTAAAGGCGGCGGTGAATTTACAGCGGAGCCTAGAGATGGTGGTACATATATGACATGTAAGGTAGAAGTTACAGCAGGCGGACTTTCTGGTGCAGTATTAAATCCAGCTATAAAAGTATTGTTACCTAAAGTGACAACTCGTCTAACTGAAAAAATTGCTCGATACATTCAAGCTTAAAAAATCAACTCACTAGGAAAATTAGTTCCAGTGAGTTTTTTATTTGTATTGAAGTGGGTATATCTTTTATGGATAGCCCTTTATAAAAACTTTTATTTATTATGATAACTATCATATGGAACTAATGACAACTACCTCTATAACAGGTACTTGTTATTTTTTATACTGGAAAGAAGGAAGAGGTGGCTTTATGACACAAATCATGTTTGAACAAAGTAAGTATAGTACGAAGGAAGAATTTTGGAATGGTCTTACACATGGAATAGCAGCTGTTATGACAATCCCTGCTACATTGATGCTTATTAATAAAGCACAAAATCAAGGCTCGACTATCGAGTTAATTAGCTATGTTATTTTTGGAATATCAATGTTCTGCCTATATTTTGCATCAACAATGTATCATTCATGGCCGTCACATAAAACATTTCTAAAAAAGCTTGATCACAGTTCGATTTTCTTACTAATTGCCGGGACATACACACCCATTGCATTAGTTGCAATTGGTGGTAAATTAGGATGGACAATTTTTGCCATTCAATGGATTTTGGCGACAGTTGGTATAGTACTAAAACAGTTTTTCGTTCACCGATTTAAAGTATTGTCGCTGTTTGTTTATATCGGAATGGGCTGGATCGTCATTTTTGTTGCGAAGCCTTTATTTGCGCATATAGGAATAGCTGGTTTTACTACTTTATTAATCGGTGGTTTATCCTATACAATCGGTACGTATTTCTACAAAAATAACCGTATTCCATATAACCATGCAATTTGGCATTTATTTGTCATGGGGGGCAGTGTGGCAATGTTTTTAGCCGTTTACTTATATGTATAAAAAAAGAGTCAATCCGACTTTCCGGATTGACTCTTTTTAGATGCTGGCTGTAAACTTTTCGATTAAGTCCTGTAAGTAATCGTTATATTGTTCTTCATTTCGTTTTTTCATTTCTTCCAATACTTGATTTAAAAACACTTTGTTGTCCATAAATTGATCAGGCAATGCATCATACAAAAGCTGATGATGATAGTTTTCCTGATCCAAATACAGTTCGAAATAATAGCCTAGTTTGTCCTCTTCATTAAATAAATGCATCATGCATTCCACTTCATAACATTGCATGATAAATTCATGCTTAAAGCCAATCTGAACTGTAAATGCTATATGTCCACCTTCACCATCTATTTTAAAAGGACTTATACTGGAAATTATTTGGTTCTTGTCCATAAGCCAATAGAGTTGGTTCGCTTGCCGATTCGTTGTATAGCTCGTAATTCCTTGCGGTGCATTTTCGATTAGAAAATGTTTGGCAAGTTTAGCTTGGACAGCTTCTTCAATTGATGATGAAACAGCAATTTTATCAAGGTGTTGACATACACTTTGTAAGAGCGTCGGGCTTTTTTGAATGTGTTCGATTATTTTTTTTAATTGCATTGGAAAAACATTTGGGATATTTGCTAAATCGATAGCCAGTGACATCCCTAGGCCTTTTTTATTTAAACCGAGAGTCAATTTTAACGGTACGTTTTTGGCATAGGATTCATTATTTTCGATATAGCAAAAAGCCTTTATAGAAAAAGTAAATTCATCTTTATTACTGTCGCTAATTTTTTTGCAAGTCAAATGAGTTTGCATAAGCTCGTCTGATGCTAAAAAGAGCATTGTTTGTTTTGTTTCGGAATTATGCATCGCATCATATCCTCCTGAGTGTACATACCTTTTATGATACTAGGGAATTATTAGGAGTACTAGTATTTTTGTGATAAAAATTATAAATGTTTGATTTCACCAGCACTCATTCCTGCTATTCTTCCAGTTACAAGTGCTGAGGTAATATTATAGCCGCCTGTATAGCCATGAATATCTAAAATTTCCCCACAGAAAAATAACCCCGGCTTTTTCTTGGAAGCCATCGTTTTAGGTTCAATTTCCTTTACAGAAATCCCGCCGCCTGTGACGAATGCCTTTTCGATTGGCTGGGTGCCATGAACATTCATCGTAAATGCAACAAGTTCACGTGCGAGATTGCGAATTTTCTCTTGTGATAATTCAATGCCTGTTAACGTAGCGTCAATGTCAGCTCGCTCCATTAAAAATAATAGCCAACGTTCGGGTACTAGTGACTTCCATAAATTTTTGACAGCTTTTTTCGGTTCGTCTTTAATCGTCTTATTTAACATTTGGAAACAGGTTTCTTCATTATAATCTGTTAATGACTGAATACGTACTTGCACAGGAGCGCTACCTGTTTTCAGCTGCTCCTTTACAATAAACTGACTGCAACGTAATATTGCTGGACCACTTAATCCAAAGTGTGTAAATAACATATCCATTTGATGGGTAACGAGAACTTTCCCTTTTTTATTAAGCACTGAAACAGCAGCATTTCGTAATGCTAATCCTTGTAAATCACGGGATTGGATAAATGGCTCCTTTGATGTAACCGGTACTTCTGTCGGGTATAAAGTCGTAACAGTATGACCCGCACGTTCTGCCCAAGGATAGCCATCACCGGTTGATCCCGTTTGTGGAACTGCTTTCCCTCCAACAGCTACAACTACAGCATTTGCGCGGATTTCATCGCCACTTTCCAAACGAACACCATAAATTTTTTCCTCATCCATTAAAAGTTTATTAACCGCTGTATGCAGGCGCACTTCCACTTTTAGACGCTTCATTTCATTTACGAGTGCATCGACAACATCCTGTGCACGATCGGAAACCGGGAACATGCGACCGTGATCTTCTTCTTTTAAAGGGACGCCAAGCCCTTCAAAAAATGCAATTATGTCTTCATTATTATAAACTGTAAAAGGACTGTATAAAAAGCGACCATTGCCAGGAATATGTTTAATAATTTCTTCTGCTGATAAACGATTTGTTACGTTACAGCGTCCTCCTCCTGAAATTGCGAGTTTTTTCCCAAGTTTCGAACCTTTTTCAAGTAGGAGTACTTTTCTATTTTTTTCGGCTGCGGCTATAGCTGCCATTAATCCAGATGGTCCGCCACCAATTACAATCACATCATACATATATTATTTCTCACTCTCTTTTATACAAATTTTCTTAAACGATTTTACTTCTACTTATTATACATGAATTGAAGAAACTATTTGAGTAAATGGACTTTCACATGTAAACTTGTAAAAGGAAATGTTCGGGAACTATAGCGAAGCACAATCCGTCTTTGTCTTTCGAGAATAAAATTGGACTTCGCAAATGAATATAACGATTAAATAAAGGTATATTAAGAGAATTTTTATATAGAACGGTAGGTCATTTCATGTCTTCATTAATGAAAGGAACAGCCATATTAACTATCGGTTTGTTTCTATCAAAGCTTTTAGGATTAATTTATATTTTCCCGTTTTATGCCATTGTAGGTGAAGAAAACATTGTCTTGTACAACTACGCCTACATTCCTTATAACATTATGTTAAGTATTGCTATTGCGGGTTTACCAATTGCAGTATCAAAATTTGTTTCGAAATATAATGCATTAGGTGATTTTGATGCTGGTCGTCGTTTAGTTAAAACAGGAGCTCTCCTGATGACATTAACAGGGATCATAGCATTTATTTTAATGAATTTACTTGCAACACCGCTTGCCAATATAGTGATTGATAGTGAAGATCAAACGTTTAGTGTTGAGCAAGTTGCGAATGTTATTCAATGGGTAAGTTATGCATTAATTGTTGTACCATTCATGAGTTTAGTACGGGGTTATTTGCAAGGTTATGGGCATTATTTGCCGACATCTGTTTCACAATTAGTTGAGCAAATTGTGCGTATCGTCTTTTTACTAGGCGGTGCTTTTATCGTTGTCAATGTTATGGGTGGCGATGAAATAACAGCAATCAATTTCTCCGTATTTGCTGCATTTATTGGTGCGCTTGGCGGGCTTGTGACGCTGTTTTATTTTTGGAAAAAACTTCGCCCTGATATTAAGGCGGTTCAAGTTGTTGCACCGAAAGAGCGAAGACTTCCTTATTCAGATATGTATAAAGAGATTTTCAAATATTCGATTCCTGTTGTATTCGTTGGTTTAGGGAGCTCTTTATTCCAACTTGTGGACCTGCTCACATTCATCCGTGCAATGAACGCCAGTGGAATAGCAGGAGACATCAGCGAAGCCTACTTTACGATGCTGAATTTGTTAACACAAAAAATTGTTATGATTCCAGTCGTATTGGCGACAGGGTTTTCAATGGCAATTATTCCAACGGTCACGAAGTTTTATACAGAAGGCAATTTGCGGCAAGTACATTCTGCTATGGATAAAACATATCAAGTGCTACTGTTTATTACAGTACCGGCCGCGATCGGAATCTCAATTTTAGCGGAAGATTTATATCATTTCTTCTATTCCTACAGTGAGATGGGAACACAAGTGTTAAGTCATTATGCACCTGTGGCCATTTTATTTGCACTATTCACTGTAACAGCCGCGATACTGCAAGGGGTCAATTATCAAAAATGGGTTATTTTCAGTTTATTAGTGGGCTTACTCGTAAAGACGGTATTAAATACGCCACTTATTCACTTGATGTCTGTTGATGGGGCGATTTTAGCTACAGCGCTTGGTTATGGTGTTACGATAGTTATTAATATTTTTGTTATAAACAAAGTGACAAACTACAATGCGAAAGTTGTAGTACGCCGAATATTATTAATTATTATTTTAACTATTTTAATGGCATTAGCTGTTTCATTAACTCATGCGGCATTATCATCAATTGCACCTGCAACATCAAAACTATTAGCATTGCTTTATGCAATTGTTTGTGCGGCTGTTGGTGTCATTGTTTATGGTACAATATCCTATAAATTAGGGTTAGCACAGCTTTTATTAGGTGATAAGCTAACAAAAATCGCACGTAAATTAAGATTAGTAAAATAAAAATGTGGACGTCTCTAATAAAGGCGTCCCCTTTTTACATGGAGGACTTTATGCGTTTAGATAAATTATTGGCAAATATGGGCTACGGCTCACGAAAAGAAGTAAAGCAACTGTTAAAGCAAAAAGCTGTAACCGTAGACGGCATTACCGTGAAGGATTCGGCGATGCATGTAAATCCTGAAAAGCAGGATGTTTCGGTGTTAGGAGAACGTGTAGAATATGTAGAGTTTATATACTTAATGATGAATAAACCGCCTGGTATTATTTCTGCAACAGAAGACCGATATGATCAAACAGTTATTGATCTGTTGGATCCGGATTTCCAGCATTTCGAGCCTTTTCCTGTAGGGCGTCTGGATAAAGATACGGAAGGGTTTCTGCTTATTACGAATGACGGGAACTTAGCGCATAACTTATTATCTCCAAAAAAGCATGTACCCAAATGGTATTATGCGAAAATTGACGGAGTTGTAACGGAAGAGGATATTAAAGCTTTTGCACAAGGAGTTACATTGGACGATGGGTATCATACAAAGCCAGGGGAGTTAAAAATACTACACTCAGGTGAGCAATCGGAAATTGAACTCATGATTCAGGAAGGGAAATTCCATCAAGTAAAACGTATGTTTGAGGCGGTTGGTAAAACAGTTACGTACTTAAAACGTTTATCGATGGGACCATTGCAACTGGATGAGCAACTGGCACTAGGTGAATATCGTGAGCTGACAGAACAGGAACTTAATCTGTTAACAGCAAATAAATAAAAAGTAAAAGCGAATGCCCCGACGAAAAGGCATTCGCTTTTTAGTTCTCTCAATCAAGAACTGATAAACGTTTACTAAGAATAAACGTTCCTAATATTTCATTGTGTAACTGATCGACACCTTACGTTATGTTGGGACAAAATAAGTCCTTTCTCACAAAATAAAGAATCAGCCGCTTTCAAGAATTCTAAGATGTCATTTTTACTTTTTTCTTCGTCGTTGTCCATTTACCCCGACTTGGACTCATTACCAAGTCATTGAAGGCTAACACATTCAAATCTCTTTGAATGGTGCGAGGAGTGATGTTAAACTCTTCGACTAAATCCTGTGTAGTCACTTCTCCTTTATTGAGGATAAACATATACACGTCTTTAATACGATTAAGCATTCTATCAGTAGTTGGTTTCATTTCTAAAAACCACTCCTTCGATCTTAAATTCTCATGGCATAAGACTAGCGGACGACAAAATGTGTGCGGAGTGCACTTAGGCTTTAGTTGTTTGCCTTAGACATCCCCTTTTCTGAAAGTTTGGTCAGAATAGAAGTTCCGACACACACATTATAGCGGAAAATCAAATAAAATTCCAGAATTGAGTTGCAATTTTTGATATTTTTACAGAAAATTCATATTTTTAATATTAATAGAAATATAGTTCTTTGTAAAAATAATGAATGATTATTGTAATTTTGTTTAGAAAGAGTACAATAACAATATTATAAAAATGAGGTGCAGTTAATGGATTGGTTACAGATGGCAAAAGCAAGAAAACAAGAGCTCATTCAAGAATTACAACAGTTAATTCAAATTGAAAGTGTAAAAGATGAAAATAATTTTTCTGATATAATACCTTTTGGTGCTGGACCTAAAGCGGCATTGGATTTTATGCTGCAAAAAGGTATAGAGCAAGGAATGACTACAAAAAACATTGACAATATGGCAGGTCATATTGAAATGGGACAAGGTGAAGAGCTTATCGGTGTGCTTTGTCATGTCGATGTTGTACCTGCCGGTGATGTTGCAAGTTGGACATATCCCCCTTTCACTGGGCAAGTAGCAGACGGGAAATTATTTGGTCGCGGAGCAATCGACGATAAAGGTCCGACAATGGCTGCTTGGATGGCGATGAAACTTATACATGATGCCAAAATCCCTTTAAATAAACGTGTTCGCATGATTATCGGCACCGATGAAGAAAGCGGATTCCAATGTGTGACACGTTATTTCGAAAAAGAAGAAATGCCGACAATTGGTTTTGCTCCGGATGCAGATTTCCCGCTAATCAATGCTGAAAAGGGTATTGCCCATTTAACGTTTACAAGTAAAGAAAAACCATCAAGCGATGAACAACTACTAACATTCTATGCAGGAAAAAGAACAAATATGGTACCAGACGAAGCAACCGCTACTTTAAAATATGCCGAAAACAGCACAAGTGAGAATTTTCAGAAATATTTAAAAGAAAATCAGGTTGAAGGTACTTTAACAGAAACAGATAATGGGATTATAATTGTTGTTAAAGGGAAATCAGCCCATGCGATGGAACCGGAAAAAGGGCGTAATGCAGCGGTTTATTTAGCGAAATTTTTACAAAATGTTCTGACGACAGAACAAAGTAAGTCATTTGTCGATTTTATCGTTCGTGTTTTTGATAAGGATCATTTTGGAACTGCATTGGATTTAAACTTTGAAGATGCAATGTCAGGTCCAACTACATTCAATCCTGGAATTGTAAAATTTGATAAGCACGGGGCATCAATTGAAGTGAGCATGCGTTATTCAGTTTCTTACCCTTTTGAAGAGAAAATAACAAGAGCACAATTATTGTTACAGGGTGAAGTGTTTACATTAGATGTTGTGAGTAACTCAAACCCACATTATGTTAGCGAGGAAGATGAATTAATCCAAACATTGTTGCAAGTGTATCGTAAATACAGTGATGATTACTCGAAGCCACTTTCAACTGGTGGAGGCACCTATGCACGCGTTATGAAAAAAGGGGTGGCATTCGGGATGCTATTCCCTGGTGAGCCAGATGTTGCACACCAGGCAGATGAATTTGTAGATATTGAAAAATTAATAAAAGCAACTGCTATTTATGCAGAAGCGATTGTAAAATTGGCAACTAACTAATAATAAAGGTGGTATTTGAGATGAGCTTTAGTTTATGGAATGATCAAATTGTAAAAAATGAAGAAGTGTTAGTGGATAAGGAAGATCGCGGTTACCAATTTGGTGATGGAGTTTATGAAGTTGTGAAAGTATATAATGGAGAACTGTTTACAGCGACTGAGCACATTAATCGTTTTTATGACAGTGCGGAAAAAATCCGTATTACTATTCCATATACGAAGGATAAATTACACCAATTATTGCATCAGCTTGTAGAAGCGAACAATATTGATACGGGTCATGTTTACTTCCAAATTACACGTGGTGCAGGTCCACGTAATCATATTTTCCCTGGTGATGACGTGAAGCCGGTATTAACAGGAAACGCGAAAGAAAATCCACGCCCATTAGATAACTTTGAAAAAGGTGTAAAAGCGACATTTGTTGAAGATATTCGCTGGCTGCGCTGTGATATTAAATCATTAAATCTTCTTGGTGCAGTGTTGGCAAAGCAGGAAGCATATGAAAAAGGCTGCTATGAAGCGATATTACATCGCGAAGAAACTGTTACAGAAGGCTCTTCTTCTAACATTTACGGAATTAAAGACGGTGTCCTTTATACACACCCAGCTAACAATTTAATTTTAAATGGGATTACACGTCAGGTGATCCTTAAATGTGCTGCAGAAATTGGTTTACCTGTAAACGAACAGGCGATGACGAAAGAGCAGCTACTTGCAATGGACGAAGTAATCGTATCATCAACAACATCAGAAATAACGCCGATTATTGAAATAGATGGTACGGTTATTAGTAATGGTACTCCAGGTGAATGGACGCGTAAATTACAGGCTCAATTCGAAACCAAAATTCCTAAAGGGATTAATGCATAACCTTATACTCCAAGTAAAGAATTAAATAATTTAGCGCGTTGCTTATTGGCAATGCGCTATTTTTTTTGCACAATAACCTGTAAAATATAAGTATTAAAGATTAGCAATGAACTTAGGGAGAAGATAAAATGGCTCAGTTAGTAAAACTTCAGGATTATATTTCACGTTATGAAATTGATTTAGCTCGTTATCCAACACAATTTATACGCTTAAAGCAAAATCAGTGGGATCGGGTAAAGTATCAATGGCAAACGGGTGAAATGATTGAGCGTTGGGAACACATAGAGGAAGAAAATGTTCAGGAGGAGAAGAAAACTTCACTGTTCCAAAAAATCTTCCCATTTAAAAAAGATAAACTCAGTGAAGAAAATGAAGAACAAGAAGATATTGAAAAAATAACGATTTCAAATGATTGGGCAGTAGAAAATGACGAAGTTCTAGAAGAGGAAACAACGTTATTATTTGAACCGAATATCGTCTATACACCACAAACTCTTGAAGAGTTAAAGAAAATGTTTATAGATCAGTTCTTCCACTTTCAAATGAAATGGGCAAGCTCGACATTACGTCAAAAATCGTATGTAGATCCAAAATTTATGCGGGATACATTGCTGCGTTCAATGCTACAAACATTACCAGATAATTATTTAATATTTTACTTCCCAATATTAAGGGTGAAAAAAGCACCAATTGAATTGGACATTATTATTTTAACGCCAACAGAATGCTTATGTATTACATTATTAGAACAAGAGGAGCAGGCTGTATTTATTGCAAATAGCGAGCGTTTCTGGACTAAAAAGGTCGGGAAAAATGAGAAAAAGCTTTTAAGTCCTCTAATTCAATTAAACCGTATGGAAAAAATAATCGAACAAATCTTTGCTCAGAACAATATTGAACTACCGATTCGTAAAGTGTTACTGACAAGAAATGGCTATATTGATTATCCAGGGACGATGTATGGCATTTCATTTGTTGATAAACGAAAATTTCCGGATTGGATGAATTCCTTGAAGCACTCTGTTTCACCAATGAAGCATATGCAAATACGCGGCGCACAGGCTATTTTGAATACGGTTCAAACGACTTCGTTTAACCGTGATATTTGGAATACAGATGGCAATAAGGAAGATTAACAAATGGAATTACATTTTATTATTAATTCTAATGCCGGTAATGGACGAGGGATAAAGCGTTGGGAGCAATTTAAACAGGATTTAACTTTGCCGTATACTACCCATTGGACACAATATGCAGGCCATACGTTATTGATCGTAAAAGAAATTACCGAGCGCGCTACAAAACAAAATCCGGTCTGTTTAATAGCGGTAGGGGGAGACGGAACAGTTCATGAAGTTTTGAACGGTGTCGTACATTTTGAACATGTATATATTGGCGTAATTGCAGCGGGTTCTGGTAATGATTTTGCCCGTGGCTTCGAAACATTTAAAACAGGCAAACAGCTCGAACAGTTTATTAAATACCCAACTCGTTCCCTACATGATTATGGAAGTGCACTATTTAATGGTACATCAAAATATTTTATTAATAATTTTGGTGTCGGTTTTGATGCATTTGTTGCAATGAAGGCAAACGAATCCAAACTGAAAAAATCTCTGAATAGATGGAAGCTAGGGAAGCTCAGTTATCCGTATTATGTAATTTCTGCCTTATTTACATATAAGCCGTTTCATTTAACGATCCTTCTGGACGGGAAAGAACAACGATTTGAAAATGTGTGGTTCACAACCGTCAGCAACCAGCCGTATTTTGGGGGTGGGATGAAGTTATCTCCCGCTTCCAACACTTGTGACGGAACATTGGAAGTTACAGTTGTATCCAATTTATCGAAGTGGAAATTATTATTTGTTTTCGGGAGTGTATTTTTTGCTAAACATACAGGCATGAGAGAAGTACACCAGTTTTCAATGCACAGCATACAGTTGTTTTTTGAGGAACCTATTATGGCACATGCAGATGGGGAAAAACAAAAATTACAGCAACATATGAATACTATTGAAATATCGGTTCATCAAAAAGCATGGAGTTTAGCAAAATAAAAGCAAAAATAGATTATATAAGCTATAATATGAGACATGCAAACAACAGAAATGAGGATAAGTAAGTGAGATTAAAGCATAAACCATGGGCAGCAGATTATATTCAGGAACATCCGGATGTGATTATCCCAAACCCTGAGCATTATAAAGGGAAATGGAATGAAGTATTTGGTAATGACAACCCAATTCATATTGAAGTGGGTACAGGCAAAGGACAATTTGTATTAGGGATGGCTCTTCAAAACCCTGATATTAACTATATTGGAATTGAATTATTTGATAGTGTTATAGTATGTGCCTTGGAAAAAATCGTAGCAGCAAATAAGCCTGCAAATTTACGATTATTGAAAGTAAATGGCGAGAAGTTAGAAGAGTTCTTTGGCAAAGGTGATGTTAGTCGTGTATATTTAAACTTTTCGGATCCATGGCCTAAAGTTCGCCATGCGAAACGACGATTAACACATGGCGGCTTCTTGAAAATTTATGAAAATGTTTTAGTCGATAACGGGGAAATCCACTTCAAAACGGATAACCGTGGTCTTTTTGAATATTCGCTAGTAAGTATGAATGAGTACGGCATGGCATTAAAATATGTATCGTTAGATTTACATGCGAATATGCCGGAAGATAATATTATGACAGAGTACGAGGAGAGATTCTCGAAGCTCGGTCAACCAATTTATCGACTAGAATGTCAATTCAAAACTAAATAATTTATGATTTAGGGGGATGGAGAAATGGATCGATTTGAATTTCACAACATGACACTAACATGGTTACATGGGGGTGTTACAGCACTGGATGGCGGGGCTATGTTTGGGGTAGTGCCAAAAGCACTGTGGTCTCGTAAATATCCAGTAAATGAACTGAACCAAATTGAATTAGCATGTGAACCAATCTTAATTCAATATGAGGGGAAAAATTATTTAGTAGATTCTGGTGTTGGTGCTGGAAAATTAAATGAAAAGCAACTTCGTAATTTCGGTGTTTCAGAAGAATCAACAATTGAAAAAAGCTTAGCTGAAGCTGGATTACAGCCGAGTGATATTGATGCAATATTAATGACGCATCTACATTTCGATCATGCAGGTGGCTTAACAAAATGGGAAGGTGACAAGCTAGTTCCTGTCTTCCCGAATGCTGTAATTTACACAACACAAATCGAGTGGGATGAAATGCGTAACCCGAATATTCGCTCGAAAAATACGTACTGGAAAGAAAATTGGGAGCCAGTAGAACATTTAGTTTCTACATTTGAAGGCGAATTTGAAGTAGCACCAGGTTTAAAAATGATTCATACGGGTGGCCATAGTGAAGGACATGCGATTATTCGCCTGGAGCAAAATGGTGAAGTGGCGCTACATATGGCGGATATTATGCCAACGCATGCTCACCAAAATCCACTTTGGGTATTGGCGTATGATGATTACCCGATGACAAGCGTATATGCAAAGGAAAAATTACTGAAAGAAGCACTCGAAAATAACTACCGGTTTATTTTCTACCATGATGCGTATTACCGTATGATTCAATGGGATACAACAGGAAAAGTAATAACGGACAGCTTGGAACGTTCGAAAGAGGCTTTAATTAAGTAAGTAAAAAAGCGCCAGCATGATTTTTTCAATTCATGCAGGCGCTTTTTTTATCGATTACGTACTTTTAACATATATTGTGTGTTCACGATTATTAATATAAGAGAAATAATTAGAATCGCGAATAGCTGGGATTCTCCCGAAGCGATTGAATAGAACATCAATAATAATAATGATGCGAGCAATAAAATATTAGCCGTATTGAAGGCAGAATAAAATCCTTGAAGCATAACATGGCGTTCACCTTCATCTGACATTTCTAATAGTTTTTTTGAATATTGATTATCATTAAAGGAAGGAAATTCCCGATTAGGATACGCATATTTCAAAGATGTTCCTACTAAGATAGTTGATAAAATTGAAAGTAAAACAACGAAAATTGATAATATTAAAATGACAATAGATTGTTCGGTAATTACTCCAATACACATTGCTACAATACTTAAAATTAGAGCAATATTACTTGCTAAAGAAACATCGCTATACAATGTATATAAATATTGTTCATGTAAATCTTCTTCATCTCCTGAAAATTGCTGTGCAGATTTTTGTTTTAACTGAGCTAATTTCAGCAAGCTTCCAACTAATAAAAGAAATGCAATGCCTAAAAACACAAGGGTCATTTCAGTAGCGATTTCATATATCGGTAGTGCAAAATTACCGCTTACGGTGAAAAATCCAATAGGTGCACCTATAGCCGCTCCACCTAAAAGCTGTATTAACGTTTTTTTCATTCCAACTCATCCTCCTCAAAAATAAAAATCTCATCAATAGGCTCATTTAAAATTTTTGATATTCTGACGGCAATTAATAGCGAAGGGACGAGTTCTTCTCGTTCTATTAAGCTGATTGTCTGTCTCGATACTTTTGCCCGCTTTGCCAATTCGGTTTGGTTTAACTGATACCTTGCCCGTAACTCCTTTAGCCGAGTTTTCATTTCCTCACCTCTTAAATGAAGTGTAAAGTAAAAAAGTCAAGTTGACAAGTATATTTGTCAACTTGACTAATAAAATTTACTTTTTGTTCAAAAAAAATACGATGACATATTTCGTCATCGCATTTATATTTCTAAACTTGTTTAATATCTACAATTGCACCAGAACGGGCATCTGCTGCAAATTCGTAATTCTCTAACTCCCCATTCATCGTACGGGAAATACCACCACGATATACAGGTGTTTCTGTAAAGCCATTACTGAAGTTTTCAGTTTTCATATAAATCCAAGAACCATCAATCGGTGCCTGCTTTTTAAATTCATCTTTAATGTTTGTTAAAATATGATCAGGATTTGCATATGGCGCAACGCGATTGCTCATTTCCTTTACGATGACAGCTGCTGCCACCCCTGTTACAAGACCTATTGTAAAATCTTTTAAGTTCATCCCAAAAACCTCCTCAAAATATTCACTATATTTACTTTAACACACTCTGAAAATAGTGTAAAAAAAATAGAAGGTTCGAAAGTCGAAATACTCAATTAATTTTGTGTTATAATAAGTGCAAATCTACTTATAGAGGTGTTACATAATGAATCAAGACACACTGGCCCTATTTAAAACGTTAACAGAACTTCCTGGAGCACCAGGTAATGAACGTGCTGTTCGTAATTTTATGCGTTCAGAATTAGAAAAGTATTCCGATGAAATTATTCAGGACAATTTAGGGGGCATTTTTGGCGTACGTCAAGCAAAGGACGAAAATGCACCGAAAATTTTAGTAGCGGGGCATATGGATGAAGTAGCGTTCATGGTTACTTCCATCACTGACAATGGAATGATTCGCTTCCAAACTCTTGGTGGCTGGTGGAACCAGGTAATGTTGGCACAACGTGTGACAGTCTATACTAAAGAACGTGAAATTCCAGGGGTCATTGCATCAATTCCTCCACATTTATTAACAGATGCGGAGCGTTCAAAACCAATGGATATTAAAAATATGTTGATTGATATCGGAGCAGATTCAAAAGAAGATGCGATAAAATTAGGTGTACGTCCAGGTCAATCAATTATTCCTGTATGTCCATTTACACCGATGGCAAACCCCAAAAAAATTATGGCAAAAGCTTGGGATAATCGTTACGGCTGTGGATTGGCAATCGAGCTTTTAAAGGAGCTTCATGGAACAGAAGTGAACAGCCATATCTATTCGGGTGCAAATGTCATGGAAGAAGTAGGTTTACGCGGAGCGGCAGTTTCTGCAAATATGATTAAGCCGGACTTTTTCTTTGCATTAGATGCATCGCCAGCAAATGATACATCCGGTGATAAAAATGAGTTCGGACAATTGGGTAACGGTCCGTTATTACGCATTTTTGACCGTTCAATGGTGACTCACCGCGGGATGCGCGAGTTTGTATTGGATACAGCCGAAACAAATAAAATTCCTTACCAATATTTCGTATCTCCAGGTGGTACGGATGCAGGTCGAGTGCATACGCAAAATGATGGTATCCCTTCTGCTGTAATTGGAATTTGTTCCCGCTATATTCATACATCTGCTTCCATTATTCATGTGGATGATTATGCAGCGGCAAAAGAGTTGCTTGTTAAGTTAGTTCAATCGGCAGACCGTTCCACAATTGATTCAATACGTGCAAACGTATAAAAAAATAGAAGAATATATTATAATACAAGGATGTGAAATAATTGCATCCTTGTTTTTTTGTGAAAATAAACGGGATAGGCAATCTACATAAGGAAACGGGTTTTAAGAACTTTTTCCTAAATTGATCAACTTGGAGATGAAAAGATGAAAGTAGCAGTCGGAACGAAAAATAAAGCGAAAGTCGGCGCTGTCGAAGCAATTGTCAAACAGTTCTTCCCAGAAGCTACAGTGGAAAGTATAGATGTACCTTCTGATGTATCAGTTCAACCTTTTTCAAACGAAGAAACGAGGCAAGGTGCCATTAATCGCGCACGCAATGCAATGATGAAAACAAATGCCGATATAACATTTGGTCTTGAAGGCGGGGTTGATGAGATAGAAGGGACAATGTATTGCTGTAACTGGGGAGCTGTAAATTTAAAGGACGGAACGGTCATTGCCAGCTCTGGTGCACAATTTGCATTGCCTGAAGAAATCGCACGGGAGCTTCGGGTAGGGATGGAACTTGGACCTGTCATGGACGTCTATACTAATATCGAAAATATTCGTCAACATCAAGGTGCAGTAGGCATCTTTACACATAATTTAATCGATCGTAAAGCAATGTTTGAACATATCGTAAAGCTATTGGTTGGACAAGTATTATTCAAAATGAGCAAAGAACAGAAAGAAGAAATGTAAATCATTTTCGTTGCTTTGCAAGTTGGAAAATTATTATGATACGTTAGAAAGTATGAAAGTGAGGGGAAACTATGAGTCGTAAATGGATACAGGCAGCTATACTTATCGCAATAGTTGCTGTATTAACTGCGTGTTCACAATCAGCTGAGGAACAAGCTTTAGCTGGAATGGAGAATGCCGAAACGGTGTTTGGTAGTGAACCAAAAGAAGTGAATAAATCGATTGGACATATAGAGCTGTACTTACCGGCAGGATATAGTATTGAAAAAGGAATTGATGATTTAAATTATACAATTCTAAATGGTAAAGATTCTTATATTTTATTTGTAAACGAAAATGAAACAAGTGATAGTCAGTTGCATTATGATATTTTCAAGAGTGAGAGCACAGGTGAAATTGTACAGGAAAAAACATTTCAATCAGAGGGTCTATTTGGCTTTGCGGGAGTTGTAGAGCAATCTGAAGAGAAATATGAACTCATTGCAAATTTAGGCGGCGTTAAATTATCTACGATTTCCGAAGACAAAAAGTTGGATATCAAAATTCAAGAAATGATGGAAATTGTAAAGACGGTCAACGTTATTGAATAACTGAAGCATTGAGCAAAGTATTCGTATTGCTTTTTTGCTACAATAGTGAAGTAGATGAAACGGTTCACATTTGTGGGCCGTTTTTGATTAGATAAAGGAGTGGTTGAATGGATTCGAAACAATTAGTGGCTGAACTGAAAACTAAATTGGGTGAGGCTAACTTTACATTCACATTCGATGAGAAGCATGATAAATTGCGTCTGGATCACAAAAAAATCGGTAAAGGGATGGATATTTTTTTACCAGAAATTGTGACGAAGTACAAAACGAAGAAACATCAGGCAATTGAGGAAGTTGTTTATACAATTGAACAAACTTTTTTAGCAATGGAACGAGAAGAGGAACAAGGATTTGGAGGATTGGCTTCTGTATATCCAATAATTCGTTCCACATCCTTCCCAAAAAAATCAAATGATGGTCATGCCTTTGTAATGACGAGCCACACTGCAGAAACTCGTATTTATTATGCGCTTGATTTAGGGACAACTTATCGTTTAATTGATGAATCGATGTTGCCAAAATTAAGTGTTACAGAGGAGCAGATCCGCGAAGCTGCCCGTTTTTCTGTAAAAAAATTACCGACTTCTGTTAAACGTGATGAAGTTTCAGGCAATATCTATTATTTTTTAAATCAGAATGATGGGTATGATGCGAGCCGTATATTAAACGAAAGCTTTTTAAAGGAAATGGAAAGTCAAATTGAAGGAGAAATGACAGTATCTGTACCACACCAGGATGTATTAATTATTGGTGATATTCGAAATGAAGTAGGGTATGATGTATTAGCGCAGATGACAATGCATTTCTTTACAGTTGGCGCGGTTCCGATTACGAGCTTGTCATTTGTATATGAAAACGGTCATTTAGAACCAATATTTATTTTAGCAAAAAACAAAGTGAAAAAGGAGCAAGACGAAAAATGAAAGTAGCATACAACAAAGCACATGTAGGAGATGTCCTATTAGTTCAGTTAGCAACAGAATCCATTGTAAAAACAGAGGTTGAACGTGCTGGTGACGTAGCCATATTAAAAGAAGAATCAACTGGAGAAATAAAAGCATTCAATCTTTTTAATGCTAGCAAATATTTAGAATTGGATGTAGCAGGCAATGTGGAAGTTACTCCTGAATTAGTTCAAAAAATAGAGGCAGCCTTAACGACTAATGGTGCAGAAATTTCTTTGGATGTAGATTTCTCCCCTAAATTCGTTGTAGGTTATGTAGAAGCGAAAGAAAAACACCCAAATGCTGATAAATTAAGTGTGTGTAAAGTAAATGTAGGTGACGAGACATTACAAATCGTATGTGGTGCACCAAATGTTGAAGCTGGCCAAAAAGTAGTAGTAGCAAAAGTTGGTGCAGTTATGCCTTCAGGATTATTAATTAAAGAGGGCAATTTACGTGGAGAAGATTCGTTTGGTATGCTTTGCTCTGCACGGGAACTAGCAATTCCAGGTGCTCCAGAGGTGAAAGGGATTTTAGTATTAGAGGATTCTGCTGAAGTAGGTAGTCCGTTCGAAATGCCTTCTCGTTAAATTAATCTAAAGTTAGTATGTTGAGCCTAGTCTCGCATACTAACTTTTTTTATGTTTAAAATTATTAGCGACAAAGCGCATTTATACAGCAAATATGATATGCTTTTGATGTGTGTAAATCTTATATACATATAAAGACCGTTTAAATAATGAAATTTGAATGGCAATGTTTTTAAGGAAAGTAGTGGTATTTTATGAGTTGGATTAAAAATAAATTTAATAAACTTTTTAAGATGGATTTAAATGAAGAATATGATGAACATGAGGGCTATACAAACACCGATTTAAATGAACAACATAAGGTACGACCCAATTACAATGAGCAGACAGATCGACCGAAAAATGCATTTCGATTCCCTTTAATAGAAGATGAATTTAAAGAAGCTGCACAAAAAGAAGAGCAACAACGCCAAACGACTAGCTTTTATGATGAAGATAATGAAAAGCTTTCATTGCCAAATTACTTGCAAAAATCTACTGCGGGTCGTGAAATCTATGATGTGGAAGTCTCAGGCATTGGAGAGCTGCTGGAGCGACGCCGTAAAGGAAAAGGGCATTCAAATGTCATACAGAAGAATGAGCCAGTACGCCGATTGCCGATTTTAAAAGAAGAGCGGGAAAATTTACGCAAAAAACCGTCGCTTGAAGAAAAACAAGTCAGCAACCAAGCTACGAAACCAATCGAATTGAGAAAACGCTTTATTCCTACGGATGTACCTTCGCCTGTACATGGATTTAAAAAGCCAACTCCCATTGAAAAGCTAATCGAAAAACATCAAGATGCGGATGAGCAACACAAAAATGATGAACCGTCTTCATTAATAAAGGTCGAACCGGAAAATAGTGAAGCGCTAAATCAATTCCCGGAGGCGGAGACAGCTGTTGAAAATCCCCTTGAATCGCAACAACACGAACTAGTTGAACAAAGTACAAGCGAAGAACCATTACGACAAAGTGAAGTTGTTGTGGAAAATGAAAATAGTAGTGAGAAAGAGCTTATTTTATTTGAAGTAGAAGAAGATGTTTTAGAACCACAAGAGTTCACGGAAGCACCAGATAATAAAGATTTATCCCCTCCTGTTATAGAGGTGGAAGAAGTTGAAGAAAAGAAAACAATTGAAGAGACACCTGCTGCAGATACTATGAATGATGTGCAGGTAAAACATGTAACAATTGAAAACTCAACAATTCATATAGGTCAATTAAATGTTGAGCAGGTTCCTTCGACAGACGATAATACTGTAATCGAGCAGAAGAGTGAAGAAACAGTAAAACCTGTAAGTACGGGAAGTCGTCTTCCATTCAATGTTGTGATGTTAAAATCAGATAAACAAAAGTTGCTTACAAAGAAATTTGTTGAGCAGCATTTAAGTCAACAGAAGCATATTGTTATAGAGTCGGAAGAAATAGATGAAGGTAATGAAGTGGTTAACGATCAAAATGAATTAATGGATTCTGAGATGACTATGACTACTACGTTTACCAAAGAAGTCACTACCATTCAACAATTGGATGATGTGCAGAATATTATTGATACAAACCCCTTAACACTATCTGAAGGACAGGAACAAGAAGAACAATCTGAAATGATTATCTTACAACATGAGCCGGTACAAAAAGTTGAAGACAGTGGGGGACAGACAGAACCAATAAATGACCTGCCTTTGACTTCCGTAGGATTACTGGAACGAGATGAAAATGTGCAGCAACCAATGGAGGAAATACTTGAAGTAGCGGCTACTACAGAAGAAATTCAGGAATTACCTTCAATTGAAAATACTAGCGAGGAAGTTATAGAAACTCCTCCATTACCGAAACGAATTCCTTATGTAAAACCACCACTTGAGTATTTAGTGCCGCCCGAGGAAATGGTTGAAGACCGTGATTGGATGGACGAACAGGGAGAGAATTTAGTCGAAGCATTATCCCACTTCCAAATTCAGGCGCATATTGAGTCAATTGTGCAGGGACCTGCTGTAACACAGTTTGAAATTACGGTTGGGCAAGGAACGAAAGTAAGTAAAGTCCGAAATCTAACAGATGATATAAAGTTGGCGCTGGCTGCAAAAGATATTCGTATTGATGCACCAATTCCAGGGAAGCGCTCGATTGGCATTGAAATTCCAAACCGGATTTCCCGTTCAGTACGATTATCTGAAGTAACGGATTCAGCATCGTTTACAGATTCTGATTCACCATTAGAGGCTGCTTTAGGTTTGGATTTAACAGGCAAACCTGTAACAATTGATTTACGAAAGATGCCTCATGGTCTTATTGCAGGTGCAACAGGCTCAGGTAAGTCAGTATGTATTAACTCGATTTTAGTTAGTTTACTGTATAAAGCAAACCCTAATGAATTAAAACTAATGTTAATTGATCCTAAAATGGTTGAATTGGCACCATTTAATCATATTCCACATTTAGTAAGTCCTGTTATAACGGACGTTAAGGCAGCTACGGCCGCACTTAAATGGGCAGTTGAGGAAATGGAAAGACGATATCAGTTATTTATGCATAGCGGTGCACGTAAAATAGAAGCATATAATAAAATGTGTGACGCAAATGGAATGTATGCACAGAAGCTTCCATACTTGTTGATTGTAATAGACGAGTTGGCGGATTTAATGATGATGTCTCCACAAGATGTAGAAGATAGTATTGTTCGGATTACTCAAAAGGCTCGTGCTGCAGGGATTCATTTAATTGTCGCAACACAACGACCTTCTGTGGATGTCATTACAGGGCTAATTAAATCCAATATCCCTACACGTATTGCCTTTTCAGTATCATCTCAAATTGACTCTCGTACAATTTTAGATACACAAGGCGCAGAACGCTTGCTTGGACGCGGAGATATGTTATATTTAGGGAATGGAATGTCGGCTCCTACCCGTATTCAAGGTACATTTGTTACTGATGATGAAATAGAAGAAATTATTGAGTATGTACGTGAACAGGGAGAGCCACAATATATATTTAAGCAAGAAGAACTATTAAAACGCTCTGAAACAGTAGAGGACCAAGATGAATTGTTTGAAGAAGTTTGCCGATTTGTATATGAACAAGGTTCAGCGTCGACATCTCTTTTACAACGTCGTTATCATATAGGCTACAATCGAGCGGCAAGACTAATTGACATGTTAGAGCGTCAGGGCTTTGTTTCTGAACCAAAAGGGAGTAAGCCGAGAGATGTATTTATAACTGAGGAAGATATAGTTGAGCAATTTGGCGGCTAAGGTACATGATAATTGAATGACAATAATTTTTGAATTGTCGTTCAATTATTGTTACGTATATTTAGTGCTATAATGTATGCATAACTTTGAAACAACAAATTGATAATTTCAATGGGATCAATGTATCCTAGGAGGGTTTTAACAATAATGACACGCTATCATTTTACAGGTATTAAAGGTTCAGGAATGAGTTCACTTGCGCAAATTTTATTTGATGCTGGAGAGCAAGTACAGGGTTCTGATGTTGATACGTATTATTTTACAGAGCAACCTTTACGTGAGCGAGGAATAGAAATTCTTACTTTTGATGAAAATAATATTAAAGAAGGCTTAACAATAATTGCAGGTAATGCATTTAATGATGACCACCCAGAATTAGTACGTGCACGTGAATTAGGTTTAGAGGTAATCCGTTACCATAAGTTTTTAGGAGAGTATAGTAATCGCTATACATCTATTGCTATTACTGGTGCGCACGGTAAAACATCAACAACTGGATTAATGAGTCATGTTGTAGGTGGCTATATGCCAACTTCTTATTTAATAGGTGATGGTACGGGTTCTGGTGCACAGGATGCATCGTACTTTGTAATGGAAGCATGCGAATACCGCCGACACTTTTTAGCCTATCATCCGGATTATGCAGTGATGACAAATATTGATTTTGATCACCCTGACTATTTTACGAGTATAGATGATGTTTATGACGCATTTCAGCAACTAGCTTTACAAGTAAATAAAGCAATCATTGCATGCGGAGATGATGAACAGCTTCAAAAAATTCAGGCAAATGTACCTGTTGTGTATTATGGTTTTGATTCTGCCAATGATTTTTCAGCTCGTAATATTGAGAAAACAACAGAAGGTACTAAGTTTGATGTATATGTTCGCAATGAATTTTACAGTAAGTTCTTTATTCCACTATTTGGGGATCATACAATTTTAAACTCATTAGCGGTTATTTCGCTTTGTCATTATGAGGGTATCCCAGCAAATTTAATTCAGGAACGACTTAATACTTATGGTGGGGTAAAACGCCGCTTTACAGAAACAAAAATTGGCGACGTTGTTTTAGTGGACGATTATGCACACCATCCTACTGAAATTGCCGCTACTTTGCAATCAGCACGACAAAAATATCCGGAACATAAAATTGTTGCGATATTCCAACCACATACATTTACTCGAACAAAAGCTTTTTTGCAAGACTTTGCGGATAGTTTAAGTGGGGCAGATAACACATACTTATGTGATATCTTTGGTTCTGCTCGCGAAAAACAAGGCGAACTTTCAATTGATGATTTAGCATGTCTAATCGAAGGGTGCACTGTATTGACTCTTGATGAGATTAGCGATCTTAAAAAGCATGGAAATGCCGTATTCCTTTTCATGGGAGCGGGAGATGTTCATAAATATCAAGATGCTTTTGAAGCTATTTTGAAATAAAAAGAGAAAAGCAGCTTAACCTGGATTAGAGGATAAGCTGTTTTTCATACATAATTGATAGAACTAATAATTATAAAGGGTTTTATTAACTGATAGATTGGGAAATATGACAATATGGACAAAAGGCACATTCATTTTTGAATGAAGTTTTGGCGAAATATGTTTTTCAAAGAAAAGGATTGTCAGGTTTTTTGTCGAATGTTTAAATGGACTAGATATAGGAGGTAACATTATGGAAGTACTACTTTATATTGCTGCATTAGTAGCTGCAATCGGATTTTTAGTATTATGTGTAAGCATCGGTATGACACTGTTTTCTGTAAAGAATACATTGAATTCTATTGCCGGGACAGTTGCTGGAATTGAAGGGCAAATGGAAGGCATTACCCGTGAGACGACGAGCTTACTTACAAAAACAAATGCATTGGCTGATGATATTTCAGAGAAGTCGGAGAAGTTAAATTCTGTAGTTCATGCAGTTAAAGGAGTAGGCGATTCTGTAAATAGTTTAAATTCTTCAGTACAACGTATTACTACATCAATTTCCACAGAAGTTCATAAAAATGAAGATAAAATTGCACAAGTCGTTCAGTGGAGTAATGTCGCAATGGGTATCGCAGATCAATGGCGTCAGCGCAAGCCAATTAACGATGAAGATGTAATTTATACGAGTACTAAAACAAATGAAACACCACCAAATATGAGTTCAAAATCAAAATTTGGGTTTTTGAAGAAGAATAATGGGTAAAATTATTTTAAAATGTCAAGGGGGAGTATTGTGATGGAAGAAAAACGAGTTAACTATCAACAGATTAATGATTCAATTTATGATGATGAAAAAATTCATGTAAAAGATTTTGTGATTGGTGCATTAGTTGGCGGAATAGTAGGGGTAGCTACTGCGTTATTATTAGCTCCAAAAACAGGCAGTGAAATGCGTAACGATGTTGCTGTACAAGCTGTAACTTTGAAAGATAAAAGTATCGAGCTTTCAGGAACAGCAAAGGAAAAGACTGCTCAACTATCTACTCAATTAAAAGAACAATCTTCATCAATTGTTGAAAAAGTAAAAGGGAAAACAACAAAACAACCACCAGTATTTGATGATGGAACAGCATCTTCAGAAGGGGAAGAACCATTACCTTTAGACGAAGTAGATAAAGTAGATGATCCGAAATCTCAGGCAATAGCTGCTGAAAATGCAGATCCTGATACTTTAAATACAGATCCGGATCTTGCAAATTCTACACGTCATACTGATATGTAATAAAAGCAAAAAGGCTTCCAATAAATATTGGAAGCCTCAGACTGTAGACAAACTTGAAGGAATTCGGGATTGCCTACAGTCTTTTTTTATTAAAATAAAGTTAACTAATGAAAACCGTTAATTTCCATTCCGGGACCGATGCTTTCCCCGGGCACGGCTCCAGCTAACTAAATTGTGCCTACAACGGCAGGCACAATTTAGTGGATCTTCCGCGCGTGCTCCTGCGGTTACTCGTCGCAAAATAAATTTCGCTGTTCCCGGTGGAGTCACGGTCCCTCCACTCCAATCAACTTATTCATCGCTTTAAATAAAGTGAGAGATAGGATATCTACGATGACTAGTATTCAATTCAAATCAATGAACATAAACAACTTATTCCTGTTAAGCATCGAATAAAAATTTATAATAAAAAGACAAAAGGTCTCGAGAGACCTTTTGTCGACAATCTGAGGCTTCCAATAAATTTTGGAAGCCTTTTTTATTGTTGAAATTCTATGATTATTTAATTTCTGCGAGCTGAATTTCTAACAGGTCACCACCGAATATTTCCGCATCAAATGTTGAAGGCTGTCCATTTCGTAAAATCGTGAAAGAACCTTTAAATGTGGTAGGAAGCTGCCAAGTTGAAAAACGGAAAACATCCTGATAAATCCACTTTCCCGTATCCTTTTCAATAATCTTAATCGTAGCTCCATTTGGTACGGTTGAAGTACTTTGAACAATTTGACCATTGACGTAGAACTCCCGTGCCGTTTTGGCAAGTTCTACTTGTTCCTGCTGGAATGTGACAATCACTTTTTCCTCCAAAAGCAAATTTAAAGATGCTGCTATTTGTTCTGCAGAAGGCAACATAATTTGCTCAAAGGTAATTACATCCCCTGTTTGGATAGGATAATGAGTTTTAGCAGGCTTTCCATTTATAAAAAGTTGCGAAGAAAACTCCGGTAAATAAACGGGTTTACCATCTAGATGAACACAGTAAGAACTAAACTGCTGGAGATGTTTCGTATTATTCGTACTGTTGAAAGCATCTTCTACCGTTGTAACTGTTTGGACAACAATGACATCACGATCCTGTATAGGAGTATCCAGTTTCACTGGCTTTTCATTAACTATTACTTTCGGCTCTATTATGTATTTTTCCTTACCTATAGTTATCTTTTTAACAGCTGCCTCATCAATAATGTCACGAACTGTGGCATATGCATCAGCACCATCTTTTCCTGGAATAAGCTGAATTTTATCGCCATTTTTTATTAGTGTTTTAGTGGAAGCTATTTCCCCGTTTAATACTATTTGTGCAGGCTGTCCATGTTCTCCCGGTACAAATACATTTTGACCATTCACTGTAATAGATAAACCGTGACCTAATCTGCCATACAACTGTTTCGCACGGATATTCGCTGCAAGAAAGGCATCGCCTACTGTCATTTCTTTTAATTCGAATAAACGAACAACTTGATCATTAACTGAGATGGACATGTAATGAATTGGTGATTTTTGAGCTGCAATTGCAATGCCAATCGGTGTGACAAGTTCAGGTGTTGCAGGGATATGTTCTGCACGTGTTAAATTCTGAATAGCATTTACATCACGAACAGCTACACGATTCGCAGGTAGGTTCAATACTTTTCCAAGCTCTTCCGGAAGATGAGGAGTTAAGCTCCCGCCACCTACAAGCATAACGGCCTTAGGAGGAACATTATTATTTAAACGTAAAATTTCCTCACCAATAGATTTTGCTAGGTTTTCAATTGCGGGAAAAATGGCTTTTACCACTTCTGCTCGAGGAATATATTCGTCAAATCCTAAAATATCCTGAATTAAAATTTCTTCATTTGTATGCATTTGGCGTTTCGTTATTTCAGCTATCGGAAAATCCAATAAATAATGGTCACTTAAGCTTTCAGTAATTTCATCACCGGCAGTTGGTACCATTCCGTATGCAACAACTGTACTTTTATCCGTAATTGCAATGTCCGAAGTTCCCGCACCAATATCAACTAGCGCAACATTCAACCGACGCATTGTTGGGGGGATAAGTACATTAATCGCCGCAATAGGCTCTAAAGTTAAAGCTTCCATTTCTAAATCTGCACGTTTTAATGCAGCAAGAAGTGATTCAACAACTACCCGTGGCAGGAATGTTGCGATAACTTCTACAGAAGCTTCATCACCTTGCTGATCGAGTAGGCTACCAATTTCTTCGCCATCTAACCGGAAATACAAAACGGAATAACCGACACAATAGTAATGATTATTTTTTACATCTTCTTTATGCTGCAATAATTGCTGTTGGGCTTGTTGGACAGCTTGAAGCTCTAACCTATTAATATCTTCTTCAGTAAAAATTGGTCTGTTTTTTATTGAAAGTGTGACAAGTGCTTGCTCAGTTTTTAATGCTCGACCTGCTGCTGCGACACTGACTTTTTTCAATGGACCATGTGTTTCTTCCAATTTTGTTTTAATCTCCTGGATGAGCTCTGCTACATACAGGACGTTATGTATTTGACCATCAACCATTGCACGTTCTTTATGTTCCTTCACTAAAATATCTGCGACATGATATTTATCTTCGTGTTGTTCTAGAATAATGCCAACAACGGAGCGCGTTCCGATATCAAGTGCAAACAATTTATTTGTCATATGATAACGCTTCCTTTCAATTTATTATTACAATATACTTTAGCGAGTTGAATCGCTAAATTAAAAAGACGTGACATTCTACAATAGATTGATTATAATAAGTTTATTACTTAAAAATGTATCATACTTTTAAGTTATCTGAAAGAGAAGGATACGCAAAGAAGAGGGGTAAGAGGAATATGAGTCAACAGGATTTAGAAAGCTTACGTAGTCAGATTGACAGCTTAAACTTGGAAATTTTACGATTAATTAATGAACGTGCAACCGTTGTAGAGGAAATAGGTAAAATAAAAGAGAAACAAGGCGTGAATCGCTATGATCCACTACGTGAGCGCCATATGCTTGATTTAATTAAAAAGAATAACAATGGTCCATTAAATCAGATGACGGTTGATTATATTTTTAAACAAATCTTCAAAACAGCATTAAAACAATTAGAAGCAGAGAAGAAAAAAGAATTGCTAGTATCACGTAAAGAAAAGTCAGAAGATACTGTCATTAACATTAACGGTGAACTAGTTGGATCTGGAACACCTTCATTTGTATTTGGACCATGTGCAGTTGAGTCATATGAGCAAGTTGCGGCAGTAGCTGCCTCTATCCAAGAAAAAGGATTAAAATTAATTCGTGGCGGTGCATACAAGCCGCGTACATCACCATATGATTTCCAAGGTTTAGGGTTAGATGGATTAAAAATATTAAAAGAAGTTTCAAAAGAATATGGTTTAGGGGTTATTACAGAAATCGTAACACCTTCAGACTTGGAGCATGCACTTGACTATATCGATGTAATTCAAATCGGTGCCCGCAATATGCAAAACTTTGAGTTATTAAAAGCAGCAGGTTCAACGAATAAACCTGTCCTATTGAAACGTGGTTTAGCAGCGACAATCGATGAGTTCATCCATGCTGCAGAATATATTATGTCAAAAGGAAATGAAAATATTATTTTATGTGAACGTGGTATTCGTACATACGAAAAAGCAACACGGAACACATTAGATATTTCGGCAGTTCCTATTTTAAAGCAAGAAACACATTTACCAGTCATGGTAGACGTTACACATTCAACAGGTCGTCGTGATTTACTGCTACCATGTTCTAAAGCAGCAATTGCTATTGGAGCAGACGGTGTCATGGCGGAAGTACACCCAGACCCATCAATTGCATTATCTGATCAACAACAGCAAATGGATATTCCTACTTTCAATGCGTATTATGATGAAATATTAAAATTCATGAAACAATACGAAGTATCAAAATAATATTTGATAAAGGCTATGTTGAATTTATTCGACATAGCCTTTTTTTTAGCTATATTTATTTGACTCATGGTGCATATTAAATTACAATTTTTTCTAAATAGCATTATAAAGGGGAAGTTGTATGGAGCAAAAGATTGCATTAATTACTGGGGCAGCACAAGGTATTGGGTTTGAAATTGCGAAAGAGCTGTCAAATAACGGGATTAAGGTTATAATTTCCGATAAAAATGAAGAGAGATTAAAACAGGCAGTTGAAGAGGAGCCTAGTTTAGGTTATTTATTATGTGATGTTAGCGATGAACGACAAATACAACAATCGATTGACGCTGTAATCTCCCAATTTGGTGCACTCCATATCGTTATAAACAATGCAGGCTTTCAACACGTGTCAATGATTGAGCAGTTTGATACGGAAATTTTTGATTTGATGCAGAAGGTGATGGTTGTCGCACCATTTATTTTTATGAAACATGCATTGCCGATTATGAAACAACAAAAATATGGCAGAATAATTAATATTGCTTCTATTAATGGTTTAGTCGGATTTGCAGGAAAAGCCGGCTATAATACTGCAAAACATGGGGTTATCGGATTAACTAAAGTAGCAGCACTCGAAACGGCTACCGATGGAATAACGGTCAATGCTATTTGTCCGGGCTATGTCGATACTGAACTCGTAAGAAATCAATTCGAAGATTTAGCGAAAACAAGAAATATTGCAGTTGAGGATGTATTAGAGCAAGTCCTGTATCCTTTAGTACCACAAAAGCGATTGATAGATGTTTCGGAAATAGCAGGATTGGTTGTATATTTATGTAGTGAGGCAGCAAAAGGCATGACAGGGCAAGCAATTGTCTTGGATGGTGGTTATACAGTGCAGTAAAATAATTTTTTTGCAGAAATTATAGGTAAAACTAGTTATTCACTAGGTTTTGGATTGAAAAAAGAAATGAAAATATTATATGATAAAACTATACATATTATTAGTTAATCTACTTTAAAAATAAAAATCGTATAACATGCTAAAGGGGGAGATTTTTTGACTGTCACAATTTATGATGTTGCGCGTGAAGCAAATGTTTCAATGGCAACAGTATCACGTGTAGTGAATGGAAACCAAAATGTTAAGCCAGCTACAAGAAAAAAAGTGCTGGAAGTGATTGAGCGTCTTGAATATCGTCCAAATGCTGTAGCACGTGGCTTAGCTAGTAAAAAAACAACATCAGTAGGTGTCATTATCCCTGACATTTCGAATAACTTAAATGCAGAGCTTGCTCGTGGTATAGAAGATATTGCGACAATGTACCGCTATAATATTATTTTGGCAAACTCAGATCAAAATGAAGAAAAAGAGTTAACATTACTCGATACGATGCTAGGAAAGCAAGTAGATGGAATTGTCATGATGAGTGAGGAAGTAACAGAAACGCTCCAACGGGCAGTAGAGGCTTGTCCAGTCCCAATAGTTTTAGCTGGATCGATAAGTTCAACTGAAAAAGTTGCATCTGTGAATATCGATTACTACAAGGCAGCTTTGGAAGCAGTTCAATTGCTGATTGATAATGGTCATACGCGTATTGCTTTTGTTTCGGGTCCTTTACAATATACAGTTAATGGTGAACGCAAATTAGCAGCTTATAAGGATGCTTTACAAAAGGCAAATATTGCCATTGATGAAGTATTAATTGTTGCTGGGGATGGGTCATATGACGATGGTTTGGAAAGTTGGGTAAATTTAAGTGAACTAGAGAACCCACCTACCGCTATTTTTGTAGGTAATGATGAACTTGCAATTGGTTTAGTTCATGGAATTCAGGATAGCGGGAAAATGGTACCAGAAGATGTAGAGATTATTAGCTTCGAAAATTCCAAACTGGCTCGTATGGTACGCCCACAATTAACAAGTGTTGTATTGCCTTTATACGATATTGGGGCAGTTGCAATGCGTTTATTGACGAAGTATATGAATAAAGAAGAAGTCGATGATCAGCATGTCATCTTACCACATCGAATAGAACAGCGTGATTCAAGTAAATAACAAAAAAGCCTGTCACAACAATGTGGCAGGCTTTTTTGTTCTATGCTACTTGGATTTTGTAAATCATTAATAATTATTTTACTAATAAAGTTGAACAATTAGCATTTTTGGATACGTATGTACTAACACTGCCAAATACCATTTCCTGCATTGTATTTAATCCACGACAGCCAATTACAACTAAATCTACATTGTGATGGTTAGCATAGTTTGAAATCATTCGACCTGCAGGACCATGTACGATTGTTAATTTTAAATGGGGATGATTACTTTTTACATAATCAATTTCACGCGATAATTTTTGAATATATTGTTCATCTGTTTGAGTGAGGGTTCCCATATGTAACGGTTCATTTGAAATAGCTTCTGTAGGTATTGAAGAAATAATCTCAATCAACGATTCCTCTGTAGCAATGCCGACAGCATCTTTTGCAGCACGAAATGAATTTTCAGAACCATCGATAGCCAATAAAATATGTTTATACATGTAATAGCCCCCAATTTTCTTTATTCTATTTTAGTATATAGGAATATCCCTATTTTAGGAAAATAAAAACTATACAATCTTTGACTAAAGATTGTATAGCATCTTTTAAGAACGATTCTTTTCTGTACGAATAATATGTAGCGCTTTTTCAAGCATTCGTGCATTTTTTTCTTCAATTTCTGCTTTTCGAGGAATAGCATCATATAAAGGTGTTGGATCATCCCAAGTCGGAATTAAAGGAACAGGTGATTCCTGTTGCCATTTATCAAGCCATTTTTGTGGGAGTGGACCAGTTGGTGTAGGTTGGTCGGTCATTTCTGTCCATATATGTGACCAGGCACGTGGTACTACACGCCAAATATCATAGCCTCCACCACCGACAGCTATCCATCGGCCACCACAATATTCATGGGCCAATTTGTGGGCAAGCTTTGGAATTTCCCTATAAATATTCATCGTTCCATACAAATGAGTTAAAGGATCAAAATAGTGTGCATCTGCTCCGTTTTGAGTTAGTACTACATCCGGTTTAAAAAATTCAAATACTTCACGCATTGATTGCTCATATATTTCTAGGAAGCTCTCATCTTCTGTAAAGGCATCGATTGGGAAATTAAAGGATGTACCATAGCCCTCGCCATTACCACGTTCCGTAATATTCCCTGTACCCGGAAATAAGTAGCGACCTGTTTCGTGGATGGACAGTGTACATACATTGGGATCATCATAAAATGACCATTGAACACCATCACCATGATGGGCATCTGTGTCTACATATAAAACGCGAAGTCCATACTTCTCCTGGATGTATTTAATAGCAACGCTGCTATCATTGTATATACAAAAACCGGAAGCTCTTCCACGGAAGCCATGGTGCAGTCCGCCTCCTAAATTTAGTGCATGCTGTGATTTCCCCTGCAAAACAGAGTCGACCGCCTGCAATGTACCCCCTACAAGCAATGCACTTGCTTCGTGCATATTTCGGAACATAGGCGTATCCTCAGTACCAATTCCAAATGGTTCACCCTGTTGTGCGGTTAATTCACCATGACCGGCTTTTTTTACAATTTCAATATACTGAGGGTCATGAGCCAAAGCAATTTCTTCATCTGTTGCAACACGGGCCGGAACGATATCCTCATCGTTTAAAGCCCCAATATTCTTAAGTAAATCAATTGTTAAATGTAGTCGTTTATGATTAAACGGGTGTGTGTCCGAAAATTTGTAAGTAAGTTGATCTGGAGAATAAATAAATACAGCTTTTTTCATAGTGAAACGCCAGGTAAATTCGGCCATAGTACATCGTATCCTTGCTTACGCAAATCCTCGATGATATGAAGCGGATTCATTACTTGTAATCGGACACTTACGATACGTGATTTTGTATTATCGCCATCAGGATATACAAGAACACTTACTACATTTGCTTTATTTTCCTGAAATACTCTTGAAATCTCAAAAAGCATGCCAGGTTGATTGCTAACTCGGATATCTATTTTTGAACCTGGCTGATGTGCCCCTGTTAATTCAATATATGTGTAAAGTAAATCTGTTGTAGTAACAATACCGACTAATTTACCGGCAGATACAATTGGCAAACAGCTGATTTTAGCATCATAAAATATTGAAGCAACTTCTTCAACAAAATCTAAAGGATGACCGACTATTGGATTCTTCACCATTATTTCTTCGATGGGTGAATCATAGATAGTAGAGTTCGGTTCTTCTCGTAAACATGATGGTAATGCGTTTTTTAAGTCATGATCTGTAATGATTCCGACAACTATATCGTCAGAACTTACAATCGGTACGTGGCGGATTTTTTCTTCCCGCATAAGACGGACGGCATCGCGTACCGTATTCTCGGGAAGGAGTGTATGTATATCCCTTTTCATAATTTCTTCGACAATCATTTTTCAATCCCCTTTGCAATAAGAATTAATACATGAAACGACTTCTAAAGCGAAGTTTGTCAAATCTTTCAAGTGTCTCGGTTCCTACACGTGACCCGACACGAGCCATTAAACAGTTTGCAGGATGGGACGTTATTTCAGGGTCGTCTGTAGCGTAATATTCAAAATTGGCGGTAGTCATCATTCTCTCCATCATATTCCGATAATCCCAAACTGATAAACCTGTTCCTTTGAGGTCCCAATGCCAATAATATTCAGTCGTGATAACTAAATAATCTTCCATAGCATCATCCATAAAGGAAACTTCGAGCAGTTTCTTTCCTGCACCCGTACCTCTATAAGAGGGTATTACCTCAATAGCACCAAGTTCAATCATATTAGGAATACGATCTTCTGCCCAACGCTCTAAAGGATCAGGATAAAGAAATGTCACATAGCCCACGATGATATCATCTTTTCGTATAATAATTATACGTCCTTCTTCTAGCCCGGCAATTTCGACTAGTGCTTTATGCTGTTGATGAGAAGGTCGAAATGCTTTCAGGTCTTCGTGTAATGAGTAGGATGCAAGTTTTTCTGAGGAAACGGGCCCTTCCACTAAAACATTACCATTCTTCGATTCGAATTCAAGACAATAGTATTTTTTTACATGATTCATAATCACACCACCTGCTTGTAATACCTCCATTATACTCTATTTAATGCGAAAATACGCTTTATTTTACGATAAATAACTAAATTGTTAGAAAATTATAAATGTTTTGCCCATTATAGTATTTTTATTGTAAAATGGTTGTATGTTTTAAAGAAAGGGGAAATTTCATGGGGACAAAAACAGTTGAAAAACTAGCAGTAATTCCAGGGGAACATAATTTGAAAAATTATGAGGATGCAGCTGCAAATCATGATTGGGTCAATACTGAGAAGGCATTTTCTTGGTATGAAACGGGGAAGATTAATATTGCTTATGAAGCAATAGATCGACATGTCGAAACACATCGGAAAAATAAAGTAGCACTTTATTATAATGATGGGCATCGAAAAGAGTCATATTCTTTCTTTGATATGAAACGCAACTCGAATAAAGCGGCAAATGTACTGAAGGAGAAAGCAAATTTGCGAAAAGGGGATCGTATATTTGTATTCATGCCACGTACACCGGAGCTTTATTTCAGCTTATTAGGGGCATTAAAAATAGGGGCAATTGTTGGACCGTTATTTGAGGCATTTATGGAAGGGGCCGTTTATGACCGTTTAATGGATAGTGAGGCAGTTGCAATTATTACAACACCATCATTATTAAATCGGGTACCTATTGAGAAGCTTCCACATTTAAAGACTATTTTTGTAGTTGGAGAAGATGTTGAAGAAACGGATAAAATATTAGATTTTAATAAATATTTCAAAGAGGCACCTCAAGATTTTGACATTGAATGGGTCGATAAAGAGGATGGCTCCATTTTACATTATACATCTGGTTCTACCGGTACTCCAAAAGGTGTATTGCATGTGCATTATGCAATGGTACAGCAATATCAAACCGCCCAATGGGTACTTGATTTAAAAGAGAATGACATTTATTGGTGTACAGCTGATCCAGGTTGGGTAACAGGAACAGCTTATGGCATTTTTGGACCTTGGTTGAATGGGGTTACTAATGTAATTATTGGTGGTCGCTTCAGCCCGCAAGCATGGTATGGTGCGATTGAAGAATACGGTGTTACTGTTTGGTATAGTGCACCAACTGCATTCAGAATGTTAATGGGTGCTGGTCCAAGTATGATCAGCAAATACAATCTATCTTCATTACGACATGTTTTATCCGTTGGGGAACCTTTAAACCCTGAAGTTGTGAAATGGGGAATGGAGATCCTAAATCACCGTATTCATGATACATGGTGGATGACAGAAACTGGCGGACATATGATATGCAATTTCCCGGCAATGGAGATCAAACCAGGATCTATGGGAAAACCAGTTCCGGGAGTATATGCTACGATTGTGGATGATCAGGGAAATGAAGTACCACCATACACAATGGGGAATTTAGCAATCAGAAAAGGCTGGCCAGCTATGATGCGCCAAATTTGGGGGAATCCTGAACGATATAATTCTTATTTTTTAAAAGGTGAATGGTACGTATCAGGTGACTCAGCATATAAGGATGAGGACGGATATTTTTGGTTCCAAGGGCGTGTAGATGATGTAATTATGACGGCAGGTGAGCGTGTCGGTCCGTTCGAGGTAGAAAGTAAATTACTTGAACATCCGGATGTAATAGAAGCAGGTGTCATCGGAAAACCGGATCCTGTGCGCGGGGAAATCATTAAAGCATTCATTTCATTGCGTGAAGGGGTAGAGCCAAGTGATGAACTTGAAGCAAATATTAGGGAATTTGTAAAAACAGGATTATCTGCCCATGCAGCACCACGTGAAATAGAATTTAAAGATAAGTTGCCAAAAACACGAAGTGGAAAAATCATGCGCCGGGTATTGAAAGCATGGGAATTAAACTTACCAACGGGTGATTTATCCACTATGGAAGACTAATCCTTTCTACATTTGCATATGCTATGGGGCGCTTACATATGTAGGCGCTTTTTTTACTATTAATATAATGAGGCTATAAGAAAGGCAATTAGTGCTTTTCACCTTAAATACTCAAATAATTGAACGATAATTTGGAATTATCTATGATTATATAAAAATACAGTTGACTAAATAAATATACATAACTATACTTATTTTTATCTTTTAGATTTCATTGATGTATTTTTTGGCAATAAAAAAATTAGAGGTGACAAAGATGAAAGTAAGTATTATTGGTGCCACAGGGTATGGCGGTCTGGAATTATTGCGTTTCTTGCATAACCATAAAGAAGTAGAAGAAATAGGATTATTTACATCATCTGAGGAAGGAACAGTATTTTCAGATAAATTCCCTCACTTAACAAACATTTATAATCAACCTTTATTGAAAATAGATTACGATGTATTAGCAAAATCCGATGTTGTCTTTGCAAGTACACCGTCTGGGGTATCTAGTACTCTATTTCCACCTTTAGTAAACCGAGGTCCAAAATTAATCGATTTATCAGGGGATTTTCGATTGAAAAACCTTGAAAGCTATGAATCTTGGTATAAAAAAAAGCCGGCACCGAAAGAAGCAGTTGAAAAAAGTGTATATGGATTAACAGAGTGGAATGAAGCGGCCATTAAGACATCGGATTTAATTGCAAATCCAGGATGCTATCCAACAGCAGTTCTCTTATCCATCCTGCCCCTTATAAAGCATCAGCTGATTGATCCAAGTTTTTTAGTCATTGATGCAAAGAGCGGAATATCCGGCGCTGGCAATAAACCATCAAATACTACACATTACAGTGAAGCAAATGAAAGCTTTTCAATATATAAAATTAATGAGCATCAACATATTCCTGAAATAGAACAAGCAATTTCGATGTTTACCGATACCGAAACAACTATTACGTTTAACACACATTTAGTGCCTATGACACGGGGGATTTTAGCTACTTCCTATGCACAGGTAACAGAAGGTGTGACCCAAAAACAATTAGTTGATTGTTTAACTTCAACGTATGAGAATCACCCTTTCGTACGTGTCATTCAGGAAGCGTCATCTATGGGAACTAACCGCGTAAAAGGTTCGAATTATTGCGATATTTATGTGAAGCTCGATGAACGGACGAAACGCGCAACAATTATTGGGGTTATCGATAACTTAGTAAAAGGGGCTGCAGGGCAGGCAATCCAAAATATGAATGTTCAGTTTGGGTTGCCACAGCAAACAGGCCTACAACTTGTACCGTACTTTATTTAAACATTAGGAGGAACATCAAATGGCTTCAACAATTGAAATGAAAAAACTATCTAGCAAAAATATCGTATCACCAAAAGGCTTTACTGCAGCAGGTGTTCATTGCGGTATTAAACATAAGAAAAAAGATTTAGCGATTTTAGTCAGTGATGTACCAGCAAGTGTAGCGGGCGTATTTACAACAAATGCTGTTCAAGCGGCACCCCTTAAAGTAACAAAGGAAGTTGTATATGGAACGAAAAAAATGCAGGCAATGATTGTAAATTCAGGGAATGCTAATGCATGCACAGGTAAACAAGGGATAGCAGATGCATACGAAATGCAAAGACTTGCTGCACTAAAGCTCGGCATTTCTGAAGGTTTAGTTGGGGTAGCATCTACAGGTGTTATTGGGGAAATTATGAAAATGGAACCTATTAAAAAAGGGATGGAAATGTTATTACCGGATTCCAAACTTGAAAATGGAATTGATTTTTCACAAGCAATCCTGACAACAGATACAGTAATGAAAAATACAACATACGCTACAATTATAGACGGTAAAGAAGTAATCGTATCGGGAACAGCAAAAGGTTCAGGTATGATCGAACCGAATATGGCGACTATGTTAGGCTTTATTACGACAGATGCAAATATTGAATCGGATGAATTGCAAAAAGCGTTATCTAATGTAACGGATTGTACATTCAACTCAATTACAGTAGATGGAGATACATCAACAAATGATACGGTAGTAGTAATGGCAAATGGTTTAGCTGGTAATGAACCATTATCGCCTGCACATCCGGATTGGGAGAATTTTTATACAGCATTACGATTAGTGTCCGAAGACTTAGCAAAATCGATTGCACGTGATGGAGAAGGCGCAACAAAACTCATTGAAGTTGAGGTCGATGGTGCAATTTCTGATGAAGAGGCAAGAAAAATTGCAAAAACAGTTGTCGGTTCCCCTCTTGTAAAAACAGCAGTTTTCGGATGTGATGCAAACTGGGGTCGTATTATCGCAGCAGTTGGTTATTCTGGAGCCGTTGTTGATCCAGATAAAATTACAATTAAAATTGGCGGGGCAACAATGGTCGAAAATGGAGAACCTATTAATTTTTCAGAAGAAGCGCTAATAGAAATTTTAAAACAACATGAAGTTAAAATCTTTGTGTCTTTAGAAGTGGGAGACGGACACGGCTTTGCTTGGGGGTGTGATTTAACTTATGACTACGTTCAAATCAACGCATCATACCGTTCGTAAAATGGTCATCAAGCTAGGTGGCAGTACATTAGAAGGTCTTAACGAGGCCTTCTTTCGTAATTTCAAAGCCCTTCAAGATCAGGGGATTCAACTCATCATTACTCATGGGGGAGGACCTGCCATTAATCGTGAATTAGCCGCTGCTAACATTCAATCTCAAACTGTAAACGGCTTACGGGTAACGAATGAAGAAATGATTGAAATTGTTCAATCAACTTTAATCGGTAAAGTTAATCCTGCATTAGTTCATGAACTCAATGCTGCAGGAATTGACTCTGTAGGATTAAATGGTTTTGATCAAACTTTGTTGGAAAGTGAATATTTAGATTATGAAACTTATAAATATGTAGGTAAGGTAAAAAGTGTTAATGTAAACTTATTAAATACATTAACTGAAAGTGGTATTGTCCCTGTAATTGCATGCATTGGCGCAACAAAGGATGGGCATGCACTTAATATTAATGGAGATACAGTGGCAAGTGAAATTGCATTGGCAGTAGGTGCAGACCGTTTACTCCTCGTTACAGATGTTGCAGGTATTCGGATTAAAGATGAATTTCAAACAGAAGCCACACCAAATTTAATTAAGCAATGGATTGATGAAGGAGATATATACGGCGGTATGATACCGAAAGTACAAGGGGCTTTAAATTGTTTAGAGTCGGGAATACCATCTGTCCAAATTGTCAATGAAACATTAACCGGTACAACTATTTTAAGTGAGGAGCTAGTAAAATGAGTGCATTATTTCAAAATTACGCAAGAAGACCTTTCGCTATTGTTGAAGGGAAAGGAACTGAAGTATTCGATACTACAGGAAAACGCTATTTAGATTTTACAAGTGGAATAGCTGTCTGTAGCTTAGGTCATGCCAATCCTGCAATTGTAGAGGCAATTCAGCAGCAAAGTGAAAAACTATGGCATATTAGTAACTTATTTGAAAGCCCAGGTCAAGAGAAGCTGGCGGCATCCTTAGTGAAAGATTTACATCTATCCTATGCTTTTTTCTGTAATAGTGGAGCAGAGGCAAATGAGGCTGCAATTAAATTGGCTCGAAAGCATACAGGGAAGCATAAAATAATCGTTTTCGAACAAAGCTTTCATGGACGTACATTCGGTGCAATGAGTGCGACTGGTCAAGATAAAGTACGTAACGGCTTCGGACCTTTAGTGAGTGAATTTATTACATTACCGTTCAATGATGTAGAGGCATTAAAAGCTGCAGCAGACTCTGAAACAGCAGCAATAATGCTGGAGATGATTCAAGGTGAAGGCGGGGTGAATTCTGTATCTGATGAATTTGCGCAAGCTATTCACGACATTCAGCAATCAACAGATATTTTAGTAATCGCCGATGAAGTACAAACGGGAATTGGGCGTACAGGTACCCGTTTTGCATTTGAGCAAACTGTTATTAAGCCTAATATTGTATCAATGGCGAAAGGTCTAGGAGGAGGTTTTCCAATTGGAGGCATTCTCGGTACAGAGGAACTATTTAATACGTTTAACGCAGGTACACATGGCACGACATTCGGTGGAAATCCACTAGCGGTGTCCGTAGCACAAACGGTTATTGATCATATATTTAATGATGAATTTTTACAATCTGTAAAACAAAAATCAAGCTATTTTGTAAATAAACTTAAAGAAGCATTTCCGAACTATACTGTTCAAGGGAAAGGTTTAATGCTTGGATTAGGATTAGGTGGAGAAGACGTAGCACCATATGTAGCTGCTTTAGATAAAGCTGGATTGTTAACTGTAGCGGCAGGTCCGAAAGTAATACGCTTATTGCCACCATTAACAGTAAGTGAGCAGGAAATTGATGAAGCTGTAGACATTCTAAAAGGTGTATTACAAACAGATAAAATTACAACTCTATAAATAATTTAAAAGAGTTTGGGACAAAACGAAAAATATCCATTTTCCTTAAGGGAAAATGGATATTTTTCTGTTTCTACCAGAATTGATTTCCGTTGCGGGGACGCTTTCCCGGGGCGTGGCCTGAGCCTGTAGTCTCAGGCGTCACGCTCATCCCCCATGAGTCGCCCCTTCACTCCAATCAATTCATAAAGTATCGGTTTCTTAATAAGGAATTTTCTCTTATACAAAGAAATTCTACTTATGTCTCAGCCACTGTTTTTTATAAATTAGTCAATAGTTGTTTCGGGATCGATTTCTATATCGTCTAAATCTTCTTCTATGATCTCTCCTGGTACAGTATTCTCTTCATCTTCGGGTTCAGGTGGCGCAATATAAACTTCCCCAACTTCATTCGAATAACCCGACTCCAGGCCAGTAATATCAACAGCAACAACGACATACCTAACGCCTTCTGACACAGACATTTGGAACCCTTCGTAAGACTTTAATGATCTTACAAGTGATGTGCCTTCATTTGTAATACTGTATACACGGTAGCCAACCACATCATTGGATGCTGAAGCCGTCCATGATAATGAGCCATTTGCCAATGTTGCAAATACAGCTTCAGGTGGAGCACCATCCGCTTCGAACTGGGCACCTGATACAACACCATTACCAGTACTAAATGGCAATAGCTTTGATGCATCCCCGCCGAGCCTACCTAGCATACGGTCAATAAAGGCCTGATTCAATCCGAATCCACTCATTTGGACAAACTCAGTAGGTGTACTTGGTAGTGCCGCATAAGTACTGCCGTTAATTACTACAGAAGTAGATGAAACGAAACTATCATCTGGCTGTGTAGGTAAAAATACATTTTTGTTAAATAAATCGGAAACGACTAAACCAGCATTTGAACAAGATGTGGAAGCAGCTAATCCGGATATTCCACAGAACGACTGCGTAACAACACCTTCTGGCTTTTTGAATGTTTCCTTCGTACCGATTAATTCTGGATCGATATCATAAAGCGTATTTAAATAACTTGCCCATAATCGGTTGACACGATTACTAGGGTGCTGATAACGATTATTAAATGCATAAAGAGTACGAGGCTGGTCATAACCTAACCAGACACCGACTGAGATATTCGGGTTATAGCCTACTAGCCAAACGTCTTTATGATCCTGTGTTGTACCTGTTTTAGCAGCAAAGTCTGAAGAGAACTTTAACTGACTTTTCGCTAAAGTTGCGGTACCGCCTTGTTGAAGTACATCACGTAACATATCTGTCATCATATAGGCAGTTTCCGGACTGAATACCTCCACCGGCTCAACTTTATGTTCATAAACAACATTACCATCTAAATCCTCGATACGCTCAATCATATAGGCATCTATGAATTTTCCTTCATTTGCAAATGTAGTATAAGCATTTGTATTTTCCTCGACTGTTGCCCCATGCGTGATACCGCCAATGGCTGTAGATAAATGCACATAATCTCCTTCAGTTAACTTAGAAAAGCCCATTTTATCTAAATACGTAGCAGGACGACGATCTAAAATTGAGTCATACAAACGTAACAAGGCCAAGTTTTGAGAAGAAGCTACTGCCTGACGTGCAGGAATAATGCCTAATTCCTGTGTAGGAATATAGTTTACAGGTTCGTAATTATCATAATCACGTTTAAATTTAACATCTACTACCGGGCTACCCGCCCCGATTACACCATATTCCAGTGCCGGTGCATAAGCAAGTAATGGTTTCATCGTTGATCCATTTGATCGATAAGCTTGTGTAGCATGATTTAACTGTTCTAACTGGTGGTCACGTCCACCGACGAAGCTTAAAATACGACCTGTTTTATTATCGATAATGATACTTCCTGTTTGAACAGGCACATCCACTTCGATTTCTTCACCTGTTTCTGGATCTTTTTCTTTTTTCTTATATGTTTGACCATACAGTGTAAATTCTTCTGTTACATTTCGCATAGCATCGTACATATCTTTATTGATTGTCGAATAAATACGATATCCTCCAGAACGAATTGTACGGTCTGCTAAAATAGAGTATTTTTCGTTTAAGTTCTTTTCTTCTTTTAAACGGTCTGGGTCAATTCCGTCTTCTTCAGCAAGGATTTTTGCGAAAATTTCTTTTGATCGCATTTCAAGCTCAGCTGTTAGCCAAGGATATTTGTCCTCTGGTCGTTCTTCATAACCCTTCAAATCTTTTGTAATATCATAGCCTATTGCTTCGTTGTACTCTTTTTCCGAAATATAGCCTACTTCCTGCATACGATATAATACCGTTTTCATACGGTCGATACCAGGTTTCATTCCTTCAGCACTCTTTTGTTCACCCTTATTTGTGAATGGTGTGTATTTAAAAGGCGCTTGAGGTATTCCGGCAATATAGGCTGCCTGTGGTAAATTTAGCTTAGAAGCTGGAATACCAAATATACCTTGGGCTGCTGTTTCAATTCCGGCAATATTACGACCGGAAGAATTACGGCCATATGGGATAATGTTAAGGTATGCTTCTAAAATCTCTTCTTTACTCATAAATTTCTCGAGACGGAAAGCGAGTAAGATTTCTTTAGCTTTACGCTCATACGAAACTTCATTTGTAAGTATTTGGTTTTTTATTAACTGCTGTGTTAAAGTAGAGCCACCAGTTTGTGTAGAGGAGTTCGATACATCTTGCAGTAACCCACGTAAAACTGCTTTTGGTACAATTCCTTCATGCTCGCGGAAATATTCATCTTCCGTAGCAAGTACCGCATTTATAACTATTGGAGATATATTAGCAAGCGATGTCTCACGTCGGTCTAAATCTGTTCGAATTTTTCCTATGTAAATATCGTTTGCAAAGTAAAGTTCACTTGTTTCTTCATAACTGAATATTTGCTCGCGCATCTCTTCTTTTGATCGCAAAGGTTCATCCTTTGTTAATGATGCGAAGTAACCTGCACCTACACCCCCAACAAATAACAGTGTAGTAGCAACAAAAATTACTGCTAATAAAGTTAAATTCCAAAAGACACCACCAGTAATTCGTACATAGCGCATCTGTTTTGAAGAAACAAGGGATTCGATTTTTTTATTAAATTTATCAAGCCATTCTTTCACAACATCGCCCTCCTAAAATCTTGTTTATTATAGCATATTTGATATATAAACGAATATATTTATTGACAACATCTATTTTCTAGGTAGAATAGAAAATATAAATTTCAGGCAAAGAAGAGTTTGCAGTAATAAATGTGCTCCCTGATTAGAGAGCTGGCGGTTGGTGAAAGCCAGAGAAAGCGCATTTATGAATTACGTACTTGGAGCTTGAACGGATCGTCACGTTATAGACGCTTAAAGTGGAAGAAAAGTTTTTTGTTTCTTCAAGCTGGGTGGTACCGCGTTAAATGAGAAATTTGACGTCCCTGCATGCATTGGCGTGTAGGGACGTTTTTTGTTTCCTTACATAGCGAATACAACACATGTAAAAGGAGAGAAAAATGATGAACGAATTACTGCAAGATTTAGAATGGCGTGGTTTGTTATACCAACAAACAGATGCTGAAGGTATGGAAAAGCTTTTAAACGAGGAAAAGGTTTCATTATATGTAGGTGTCGATCCAACAGCAGATTCCATGCATATCGGTCATATCGTACCATTACTTACATTACGCCGTTTCCAAAAAGCGGGCCATACACCGATTTTATTAGTTGGGGGAGCTACAGGTACTGTAGGAGATCCGTCAGGACGTTCTGAAGAGCGCCAACTACAGACGATGGAGCAAATCGACAAAAACGTTCAAGGTCTAAAAAAACAAATGGAACGTTTATTCGACTTCTCATCAGATGCAGCAAACGGTGCTGTATTAGTAAATAATAATGATTGGGTTGGCCCAATGTCATTGATCGATTTTTTACGTGATTACGGGAAATTAATTAATGTAAACTACATTTTAAATAAAGACACAGTAGCTTCACGCTTAGATTCAGGTATTTCATTCACTGAATTTGCTTACACATTAATTCAAGGAATCGACTTCAACCATTTATACGATCATCATAATGTTCGTATTCAAGTAGGTGGCTCGGATCAGTGGGGCAATATTACAACGGGATTGGAAATGATTCGTAAGACACACGACGAAAATGCAAAAGCATTCGGTATTACGATTCCTCTTGTAACAAAAGCAGATGGTACAAAATTCGGTAAAACAGCAGGTGGCGCAGTATGGCTGGATGCTGAGAAAACATCACCATATGAGTTCTACCAGTTCTGGATCAACACTGCAGATGCAGACGTTGTAAAATACCTTAAAATATTTACCTTCTTAACACGTGAAGATATTGAAGCGCTGGCAATAAGTGTGGAAGAAGAGCCGCATTTACGTAAAGCACAAAAAGCTTTAGCTGAAGAGATGACACGCCTTATCCACGGTGAAGCTGGTCTAGAGGCAGCGGAGCGTATTACAAAGGCATTATTCTCAGGGGATTTAAAAGCTTTATCAGTAGATGAAATGAAAGTGGCATTTGCTGGCGTTCCATCTGTAGAGGTAGCGAAAGAAGACAAAAACATTGTTGAATTAATCGTAGAAGCCGGCATTTCATCTTCAAAACGTCAAGCACGTGAAGATGTAACGAACGGTGCAATTAGTGTGAACGGTGAAAAAGTTACAGAGCTAGAATATGTGATTGATGGCAAAGACCGATTAGAAGATGCATTCGCGATTATCCGTCGAGGAAAGAAAAAATATCACATGGTGAAATTTGTATAACTAAATGATTTTGAAACGTCTTGGAAATAAAGTTTTCCAAGGCGTTTTTTAAAGGGATATTAGGAAGTAGAAAGAACGTAATAAGGAGAAGGGAGAGATGACATGGAGAAAAAATCTTATTGGGGACAAATTGGAATGGCCATTTTTGTATTGCTGGGAGCAAGCTTTTTCACGTTTGTTATTGTTTTCACGTTTCTACTGGCGGGCAACATTCATTACATACCGCTAATAATTGCAGTAGCTTCAATTTTATATATAGGTTTTGTCCTTCAAATTTTTGATGTGTTTTATCAAAAGAAAAAACGTGTGAAAGTGTTTTGGGGACTAGCGGGGATTATTATAGCTATTACATGTATTCAACCGATTTATAAGTGGTTGGATAGTAGAGTGCCTACAGTTGATGCAGAGGTTAATATTTATCAATATGAACCGTTTGTAGAAGGTAATCAATTGGTGGAATTGGAACAAACCTCATCCCTGAAATTAGAGGAACCTTTACCGGTCATCGATGGTGCAACGGCATTGTATCCACTCTATGCGGCAATCGCTCAAGAAGTATATCCAAAAAAGCAATATAATCCTTATTCTAGTGAGGTCATGGTTAACCAAACACATGAAGCTTATACTAATTTAATTTTAGGGAGGGCAGACCTAATCTTCGCAGCAGGACCTTCTGAAAATCAAATAAGGCGAGCAGAAGATAAGGGTTTTGAATTGGTATTAACGCCAATTGGAAAAGAGGCATTCGTCTTTTTCGTGAATAGTAAAAATAATATTGATGGTTTATCGTTGGAACAAATTAAAGGAATCTATTCCGGTGAGATTACGAATTGGTCTGAAGTTGGTGGGGATAATGATGAAATTCGTGCATTCCAAAGACCACAAGATAGTGGATCTCAAACTGCTTTGCAACGTCTAATGGGGGATACACCTTTAATGGAGGCGCCAACTGAAGATATCGCGACAGGTATGGGCGGAATAATTAATGAGGTATCCCAATATAAAAATTATAAAAATGCAATTGGTTATACATTCCGCTATTACTCAAATGAAATGGTGCGGAATGAAGAAATAAAACTATTGGAAGTTAATGGGGTATCTCCTACAAAAGAAACAATTCGTTCAAATGCTTATCCAATTGCCTCGGAGTTTTATATTGTGACGGCAGGTGAGCCTACGGGTAATGTAAAACGATTAATCGATTGGGTATTATCAGATGAAGGTCAATCTTTAATAGAAAAAGCGGGTTATGTTTCACTATCTTCAGTAGAATGATATTTAAGGTACAATAATTTTGAATCGCCCACAGTATGTCAGTATAATAGAGTATAGACATATTTTTTAGGGGGATTTTGTTTTGAATGAGCAATTGACACATGCAGTCGATGATCGACATGCGGTATTAAGTATTGCTACCAAACCTCGTGATACCATTCGTTATGTTCTAACACATAAAAAGTTATCTTATTTTATTATCGTAGGTATTATCGGTATGTTTGCAAGCAATTTAATTAGCTTTATCGGCATGGATTTTACAGGAGCATATACTTTAGGTGATATCGTTTATTCGACATTATTATCAAGTTTATTGCTCTACTTTCTTTCTACAGCATTATCAGCGGGTGTTTTGACACTATCAGCAAAAGCATTCGGCGGGATCGGTAAGTTTAAAGAAATGTTCCGCATGATTAGTGTAACGATGATTCCTTATATTTGGATATTACCGATAATATTGTTTTGGATGCAATTTGCGCCACAATCTTTTTTTAATATTACTTATATTGAAACATCATTAAGTGATTTAATCCTACAGTTTGTATGTGGTACGTTTATAATTATTGCCAGTTTATGGACATATGTTATTACAGTAGTTGGTATTTCAGAAGTGCACCGAATCTCAACATGGAAAGCATTTTTCGCTTCCTTTATTGTGATAATTATATTAGTGGTAAGTGCTCGTTATTTACTGTTTTAAATTCAAGACATTCACATTGTATATTTTGTGAATGTCTTTTTATTTTATAAAGTAAAACATTAAGACGGGTTAATAACATCGGGACTATTGCCATTTTGAATATGACTATTCGATCCGGTAATGTCATAAGCAATTAAGGTTACGTCCAACTTTTCTTCCAGTTGTTTGATTGCACTAAGTTTTTCATTATTAAGTTCGGCAAATTTTGCATCTTCCAAAAAAATCACATCCTTTAATAAATTATAAATTAAGTATGAGAGATATTTTAATATTTATCCGTTTGCAGAGATGGGAAATTGGGGTATATAAATAGTAACGCAAGATAAGTTATGTAAAGAAAATTATCCCCACATCAGTTCAAAAATTTGATAATTTTCTGTATAGTTGTATAAAAAAGTAAACTTATCAGATTAATAGCTTGGTCCTTGGGTTTCTTATTTGCGTGGAATTGTAGGTAGAAGTTGGGAGGTGTAACAATGGAATCTTATAATGTTTCTATTTTAATCAATGAATCAGATCAAAAAGTTAAAGACAATATAAAACTTGATTATCAAACATTAGATTTAATAGTCAAATCTAATGGAGTATGGTTTGATGACAAAGGACATTCAGTAGTAAGTGTTCATATAGGTTTAGAAAATGATGCAACAATTTATATTTCTGAAGAATAAAATATATTTCGTTCAGCTACTTATGCATGATCAATTGAGTAATATCTAATACTTCCTATTACAAAGTACAATATAAAAAGCCCTAGAAACATTGATTTAACAACGTTTCTAGGGCTTTTTAAGTTACTCTTTGCAGACTCAACTACTAATTAACGAGAGTAGAACTCGACGATTAATTGTTCGTTGATTTCAGCAGATAATTCAGAGCGCTCTGGCATACGTACGAAAGTACCTACTTTAGAGTCTGCATCGAATGATAAATATTCTGGTACGAAGCTGTTAACTTCTACAGATTCAGCTACTACTGAAAGGTTAGCTGATTTCTCACGTAATGAGATCGTTTGACCTGGTTTTACTGAGAATGATGGGATATCAACGCGTTTACCATCAACTAAGATGTGGCCGTGGTTAACTAATTGACGAGCTGCACGACGAGTGCGAGCTAAACCTAAACGGTATACTAAGTTGTCAAGGCGAGTTTCAAGTAAGATCATGAAGTTTTCACCTTGTACACCTTGTAATTTACCAGCTTTAAGGTAAGTGTTTTTGAATTGACGTTCAGTCATACCATACATATGACGTAATTTTTGTTTTTCAGTTAATTGTAGACCGTACTCTGATTTTTTACCGCGAGAGTTCGGGCCGTGTTGACCTGGTGCGTAAGGGCGTTTTGCGATTTCTTTACCTGTGCCGCTTAATGAAATACCAAGACGACGAGATAGTTTCCAAGATGGACCTGTATAACGAGACATAATTGTGTCTCCTCCTTTAAATTTGGTTTTTGTTGTAAAAGAAAAAACCAGTTGTACCCGACATTAAACGGTATTCTATTTTCATGTATCTTCGCCCATGCAGCCGAGAGGGTTACACAATACACCATTCTAATAAGATAGAAGGAACAAAATACACGATTAAGTTATACAACTACTGCATTCATTTTACACAAAGGCTATTGTATCTTTTTTTTAACAGTACGTCAACAAATAGTAATATTCCCGTGAAGCAGTAAATGTTAAGTGAGAAGTACTAGAAGAATAAAAGAAGTATAAATACGTGAAAAAATATGAATTAGTAGAGAGATTTGCTGAAAAAATTAATATTAGGTAATTATGCGTATAAGGGAAAATGGTAATGAGACAGAAAATAATCGTTTTTCTAATAAAAACGATACTATTAGGGGTGTTTATTAGAAAAATATTACATAAATAAATAGTCAAATAGACACGAAAAGTGTATACTTGAGGATAAGTAATAAGAAACTGACAATGGCAATAGCGAAAGAAAAGGTGATTTAATGGTGGAAAATCAACTAAAGATTGATCAATTTAAATCGAATATCCTGAACCTTTGTATGAATTCAAATATACAACAACATAAACTCCATGACTATTTTCTACTATTGGAAAAGAGCCTGGCAGATTTTTTCGATATGGAAGATTGCTTTTTATTCCATTTGATTGATAACAACCTAAAACCGGTAACCAACCTGAATTTTTATAATATCGATTTTAATTTATTAATCCCTTATTTAAATGGAAATAAAGTTGTAGAATTACCTAAGTTTTTAAAGGAACTTTCGTATTTCAAAAACCATACAAATATAATGCCACTTATGAGAAACAATAAAATGGACGGAATCATTGTTTTTAAATATCAAAAAACAACTCCCCCTTTCGAAATACAATTAACAGAAGATATTATAATTAATATCTCCTCTGTTCATAAATATTTAGTGCAAAATTATGAAGTACATTCAAATGAGCAAAAATACCGTAAACTTTATGGAATGACTGACCTTTTTCACTCCACGATGGATATTGATGTAATTTTGCAAAATGTACTCATTACGATTGAAGATAATTTTTCGGATTTAGAAGTGGAACTGATATTATCAAATGATCAGGATCGTCAAACGAAAATCCAAATAAAGCCTTTTGATTACTTGTCAGAGCGACCTTCAACAATCGAGGCGTTTGTATCTGGAGAGTTAAAAGAGGATATTGCCATGGAATTGGACTGTCGTTTATTAAACGTACCTATTAAAGGTAGGCAAGCAATTTACGGCATATTACAGGTGAAAGCACCTATTAACTATTCCTTTACTAATTCAGAGAAAGATTTCATAAAAATGCTTGCCCAAGCATCAGGGAATGCATTGGAAAATGCCAAACTCTATCACCAATCACATCGACTAATCAGCGATTTGCAGTTAATTAACGAAACTTCTCATCGTTTGAATATGAAGCTGACGATTAACGAAATGCTTTTATTTTTACAAAAACAATTATTAAAGTCATTCCAACCGATGGAAGTCGGGTTTTTATTTAAAGGGAAAGATTATTATGAAATGACGGAAGTCTGTACTCCGTATTTTAATCAAGATGAATCTCTAGCATATATTCATTATGTGGAAAAGCACTTTAAAGTAAAACAGGATCCGTTATTTATCGCTGATTTTAGTCGACTTATTGCGGAGGAAATTGAATATAAATCAGTGATGGCTATTCCAATGATTGTAGAAGAAAAGATTATTGGGTTTAGCATTGTATTGCATCAGGAACCGTATTTCTTCTCCTTTGATAGTTTTAAGTTGATGCAATCGCTTATTCATCATTCTTCTTTAGCTATTTCTAACTCTGTTTTACGGGAGCAATTACAGGAAATGGTGGATCGTGACCATTTAACAAAGCTTTATGCTCGTAGTTACTCTGATACTTATGTAGAAAAATCAATTCAAAAAGATGACTCAGGTATGTTTCTTCTAATTGATATTGATAACTTTAAAAAGGTTAATGATACGTTTGGACATCAGGTTGGGGATAAAGTGCTCGTTCAAATTGCTGTTCAATTAAAAAAGAAAATTGGTTTAAGAGGGATCTGTTCGCGATGGGGCGGTGAAGAGCTCGCAATTTATATTCCAAACATTTTAGAAGATGAGGCATTGAAAGTTTCGAAAGAGCTAGTTGATCTGATACCAAAAGTAACGAAACCTTCAGTCACAATTTCGGCCGGAATGGTTACATGGTATAAAGGGAAGCGACCGGATTTTCAACATATCTTTTTACAGGCGGATACAGCTTTATACAATGCTAAAAGTAACGGGAAAAATCGCGTTTGTGTGTTTGAAAGTTCAATGGAACTAAAATGTTAAAGGGAGAACCTGAAAAGTAATTCAGGTTCTCCCTATTTTCTATTTAAATATGTTTTAAGAGCACACCGACAAATCGCTCTAATCCTTCTTTATCTTCCAATGAAAAACGTGCTTCATTCGGGCTATCAATATCTAAAACGCCAAATACCGTTCCATTTGCAGTTAAAGGAATGACGATTTCCGATTTTGATGCTGCATCACAGGCGATATGTCCAGGGAAAGTATGTACATCATCCACCATAATTGTTTCATTGTTTTTCACGGCAGTTCCACAAACACCACGTCCAACAGGAATACGCACACAAGCAGGTAATCCTTGGAATGGACCAAGAACTAATTCGCCATCCTTCATTAAATAAAAGCCAACCCAATTTATATCTTCTAAAAAGTAATTTAGTAAAGCTGAAGCATTGCTTAAATTAGCAATGAGGTCGTTTTCCCCTTCCAATAATGCGTCAAGATGTTTTGCAAGTTGCTCGTACTGCTCTGTTAGCGTGCCGCTGTAAGTAATATTAGAAAACATATAAACCTCCAATTAAAATTTAATTTTTTGTTGTAAAGCCTCGTGATGCTGATGTAAATCCTGTGCAGTATGTGCATCAGATCCAAAAATAATAGGTATGTTTAATTCTTTTGCGAATTGCACAAATGGTAATGGCGGGTAGGGCTCCTTGCAGAAAGGTTTACTTAAACCGGCACTATTAAAATCAAGTTCATAATGATGCTGCTTCATTAAAGTGAGGATTTCCTTAATTCGCAAGGAGTCGTCGATTTGTTCTGAATGCGCAAGCTGAAATTTATGAATTAATGTTGGATGACCTATTCGCGTTGGCTTGTAAGGGCCAAGGTCTGCCAAAATCGATTTTTTAACCGTTTCGTAATAGAGTTCGTACATAGGGGCGATTCCGCCTACCTTATTAGCAAATTGTAAATAGACTTTGTCGGAAAAGTCAATGCATACATACTCATCTGCTGCCTGTAAAAAGTGAACTGATAAAATGGCATCATCGAGGAAAGGACCAAACTCATTTAGTAAGTGACGAGTTTGACTCTCGAATCCAATAATATAATCAACTTCTAAACCGATATTAATTATAATTTTTGACTGATAATGTTCTTTTAGTCTTTTCAGTTGATGAATATAGTCTTTCAAATATGCTTTATCCATGCCACTATCCTTGTCGGGTGTTGGATCGATAAAGCCATCAGGTAAAGGTGCATGTTCTGTAAAAGATATTTCTTTGAATCCATTTTCAATCGCTTTATCGATATATTTCTCGAATGAATCTGTGGAGCCATGTGGGCAAAAAGGGGTATGTATATGACCATCGCGCATCAATTTATGCGACCTCCTTCAAAAATATGGGATTTGCAGTAAAAAAACCTGTAAATAGTTCAACAAATAGTATAAAACATGTTATTATTATAAAGACATATATAAGTAATTTATTGATTTTAATTGGGATTAGGGGGCTTACAATGATAAATTATATCATCATTGTTGTCGTCATACTATTAGCATTATTGATTGTAGGGTTGGTAGTACGACGCAAGCATAATGCAGAAATAGGACGATTAGATAAAGAAAAGTTACAAATCCAACACTATCCAATTTTTGAAGAGCTAGCTAAAGTAAAAGCGCTAAACATGAATGGTCAAACAGAAGAGCTATTTGAAAACTGGCGAAATCGATGGTTAGATGTTGTGGATAAACAAATTCCGAAAATTGACGAATTGTTATTTGATGCGGAAGAATTTATTGATCGTTTTAAATTCAAAAAAGCTACGCATGCAGAACGAGAAATTGACCAGGAGCTTACAAAGTGTGAGCAAGTTCGTGTGCAAATTATTACAGAGCTTGACGAATTAATCGGCAGTGAAGAAAAAAACCGTATCGAAATTGAACAATTGAAAGAGTATTACCGCTCAGCACGTAAAACGATTTTGGCACATCAACATTCATTTGGTCCCGCTTTAGAGGAATTGGAAAAGAAGCTAGAGCAGTTTGTACCAAAGTTTGAAGAGTTTGATGAGTTAACAAAAGATGGTAACTACCTACAGGCCCGTGAAATTGTACTCCAGCTAAATGATGAAGCTCAAACGATCTTTAACCTTCTAAACGAAGTACCAACACTACTTACAGAAATACAGACAAAAATTCCGACAGCGATTCATGAGTTGCGAAATGGTCAGCGTGAAATGGAAGAGCAAAACTATTATTTGCGTCATTTAGAGCTGACAGAATACTTGGATGGGCTTGAAAACGAATTAGACGTATTGAAGGATGCAATTGCCGAGTTAAACTTACAGACTGTATTGCCTCGCATTCAAACGATTAATGATGAGATTGATCATTTCTATAATTTACTGGAAAAAGAAGTAATGGCAAGAAAATATGTCGAACGCAATTGTTCAGGTATGTATAGTACGATTAATGAAGTGATGCGATTAACAAAAGATATTAGTGATGAAGTGGCCTATATTCAGCATAGCTATCGATTGCAGGATAAAGAGGCGGAAATTCCAAAAGTCGGTTTAAAGCATTTGGAAGTTTTACAAAGACGCTATGAATTATTGTCTACACGTGTACAGGAAGAAAAGTCCGCATATTCAAGCCTTCAGGAAGAATTGAAGGAAATTACGGATGAAATTGAGCGTATTGCAGAAGAACAAGAGAGCTTTTCAAATAAATTAAAGAATTTACGGATTGACGAGAATAAGGCAAGGGCAGAATTAGAAACTTTAAAGCGTCTGCTACAAAACACAGAACGCTTACTAGGACGTGCCAATATTCCTGGGATACCAGAGGAAATGGACGCGCGATTGGAAGAAGCGGCAGAACGTATTTTTGTGGTGGTTCAAAGTTTACAGGAAGTACCACTAAATATTGTACAAGTAAACCAACATTTACTAAGTGCAAAGCAATCCATTGAAGAAACACATGAAAAAGCACAGGAAATGATTGAGAATGTTTTAATAATCGAACGTCTCATTCAGTTTGGTAATAGATATCGCGCCAATAATCGTCAAGTGCATGAAAGCTTACTTGAAGCAGAGGACGCATTTAAAAAGTTCCGCTACATAAAGGCATTGGAAGACGCAGCAAGGGCAGTTGAAATTGTTGATCCAAATGCTATTAATCGTATTGAAGAGCTTGTACAAGAACAACTGATTTCAAAATGATAAGCATAACGGTTACATGTTGAACGATTTAGCGTTATAATAAATAAGCAAATTAAAGAGGTTGTGGTAATGGTTTAATAGACTATTATCACAACCTCTCTGCTTGAGATGAAATTACCTATAAAGTATTGCTTTGCGTTGGTTAAGTGTATTCACGCCACCTTGTCGCAAAGCTAAATAGTTAAAAAAGAAGGTAGAGTATAGATGATTTATTTAGATAATAGTGCGACAACAAAACCACACGAGGATGTTCTAAAAACATTCTTGGTAGTAAATGAACAATATTTTGCAAATCCGGCTTCCATCCATTGTGCCGGTGTTGAGTCAAATAAGTTATTAACAAAAGCTCGTGAGCAATTAGCAAGTATTCTCCATACTGATGAAAAAAACATATTGTTTACTTCCGGTGGAACTGAGTCGAATAATGCCGCGCTTTTTGGTCTTGCAAAATCAAGTAATTTTAGAGGAAAGCATATTATTACGACAGAAATAGAGCATCCCTCGATTTTGGAAGCTGTTAAGCGTTTAGAGGAAGAAGGCTATGACATCGACTATTTAAAAGTAAATAAGTCTGGGCTTATTTCTTTAGAGGAATTACAGCAAAAGCTTCGTAAAGATACTATTATCGTTAGTATTATGCACGTAAACAACGAAATGGGTGCAATACAGCCAATTAAAGAAGCAGCCCAAATAATTCATAAACAATGCCAAGCAATGTTCCACGTAGATGCGATACAAAGTTTCGGTAAGCTACCAGTATTGTTTGATGGTGATAATGGTCCAGATGTTATTTCCATTTCAGGACATAAAATTCATGGTCTGAAAGGGAGCGGTCTGTTAGCATTTCGTAAAAAACCACAACTGAAAGCATTTATCGTTGGTGGGGGACAGGAATTTGGTTTACGCAGTGGAACTGTTGCAGTACCACAAGCTGCTGCGTTGGCAAAAGCTGCACGTTTAGCTGTGGAGAAAATGCCTGTACATGTCGAGAACTTTAAAAAGTGGTCAGCTGAGCTGCATCATTTCTTTGAGCAATTTGATCAAGAGGTTTATATACTTTCCCCAAAAGACGGTGCAACACATATTTTATCGTTTAGTGTAAAAGGATTAAAAGGTGAAATTTTAATTAATGCATTACAAAAACGCGATATTATCGTTTCAACATCAAGTGCCTGTTCATCTAAACAAACGAAAACAAGCCATGTTGTGGAGGCAATGAATATCGATAGTCGCTATAAAAACGGCGTATTGCGTCTAAGCTTCGGCGCTAATAATACAGACGAAGATATTGCTGCGTTTAAAAAGCAATTTTCAGTAGTTATGAAAGAGTTAAAAGGAGAAATTACACAATGATTTTTAAAGAAATTTTAGTTCGCTACGGTGAATTATCAACAAAAGGTCGTAACAAAAAAGATTTTATCAGCCGTTTACGTGATAATGTTCGTTATTCATTCAATGATATTGCACCGCTGAAAATTCGTGCAGAACGTGATCGTATGTTTATCGAAATCGAAAACAAAGAGAAATTTGCTGTGTTAATGGAGCGTTTACCTAATGTATTCGGTATTCAATCTATCAGCCCCGTTGCATCATGTGAAAAAGACTTAGATGTAATGAAGGCGTTAGCTATGGATATTTTAGAAGACTACCGTGATCGAGGCGATTTAACTTTTAAAGTGGAAGTGCATCGTACAGATAAAACGTTCCCACTAGATACACATGAATTGCAGCGTGAAATGGGTGCAACCCTATTACCAAACTTTCCTAACTTTAAAGTAAAGGTGAAAAATCCGGATGTCGCACTTCGTATTGAAGTACGTGAAGATGCGATCTATATGATGGCACAAGTAATCCAAGGTGCTGGAGGAATGCCAATCGGTTCAAATGGCCGAACACTGTTAATGCTTTCCGGTGGTATTGATAGCCCAGTTGCTGGGTATTTAATGATGAAGCGTGGCGTTAGACTGGATGCCATTCACTTCTTCAGTCCACCATATACAAGTGATAATGCATTGCAAAAAGTAAAAGAACTAGCAAATGAGTTAACTAAATTCGGTGCAAATGTTCGCCTGCATGTCATTCCATTCACAGAATTGCAAGTAGCCGTAAAAGATGCAGTACCGGATAATATGTCTATGACTTCCACTCGTCGTATGATGATGAAAGTTGCTGATAAAGTTCGCGAAGAAATTGGTGCACTAGGAATCGTAACAGGTGAAAGCCTCGGGCAAGTTGCATCACAAACATTAGAAAGTCTAACTGCTATTAATGATGTGACAAACACGCCAATATTACGTCCGCTAATTTCAGCAGATAAAAATGACATCATTAAAATTGCCAAAGATATAGGCACCTACGAAACATCAATACAGCCTTTTGAAGATTGCTGTACGATTTTTACACCATCTAGTCCGAAAACTAAGCCAAAATTAGAAAAAGTACTACATTTTGAAAGCTTTACGGAATTCGATGATTTAATTGAACGAGCAGTGAAAAACCGCGAAGTTCATGTGTTTCCACAAAAGCAAGTAAAAGAAGATAAATTTGCTGATTTACTATAAGTTTAAACTCTAGAAATGATTTCCTAATCGAACTATAAATTACCTGCCTTTTTTGTGTATTAAACTTTTCTCCTGGTGCATTCTAATGTCACAAGGAGGTGAGCAACACATGGCAAACAACAATAGTTCTTCAAACAAATTACGTGTACCTGGTGCACAACAAGCGCTTGACCAAATGAAATACGAAATTGCACAAGAGTTTGGTGTACAATTAGGAGCAGAAGCATCATCTCGTGCAAACGGATCTGTAGGCGGAGAGATTACGAAACGCCTAGTTCAGATGGCTGAGCAACAATTACGTGGTGGAAACCAATAATTAAAATTTAAAAAAGGGACCGTTACTTTAAGTAGCGGTTCTTTTTTATTTTGCAGGTAATAAAATAATTTATTCATTAAAAAAATGGCGGAATATTTTGATATTAATGAATTGCATCATTATACTTAAATGGTAAGATCTTTTTAAACAAAGGGGAGATTTAAAAATGATTCAAGACTATTTAGTAGCACCGGCACATTATAATATTGTGGATGAATTTGAAAAGCACGAAAATAAAGCGAATAAAACTGCATTGATTTTTCAGGACGAAAATGGGAAGGAAAGTCGCTATACATATGAAGAACTTTTGCTGCAGGCAAATCAGGCTGCGAATGCTTTTTATGCAAAAGGGTTAAAAAAGGGTGATGTAATTTTAATTATGCTACCACGCTGTTTGGAAGCATATGTGTCATATATCGGTGCATTAAAAGCAGGGTTAGTAATAATTCCAAGTTCAGAATTACTAAGAGCAAAAGATATTGAATACCGTTTAATTCATTCTGAAGCAAAAGCAATTATCGTAATGGAGCAATTTGTAAAAGAATTTGAAAGTGTTGAAAGTTTATCCAAAGTTGAACGATTTATCGTTGGGAACAACAAAGAAGGTTGGACATCGTTAATGGATCTTGCTCAGCAACAATTAAACGAATTTAATTCTGTAAATACAACATCAAATGATTTAGCATTTTTAGCCTATACATCCGGTACAACAGGAAATCCGAAAGGTGTAATGCATTCGCACGGCTGGGGATATGCACATTTACGTACAACAGCGGCAGAATGGCTTGGCGTACAGGATGGAGATACGGTATGGGCAACAGCAGCACCTGGTTGGCAAAAATGGATTTGGAGTCCTTTTTTAGCGGTGTTGGGAAGTGGCGCAACAGCATTCGTATATAAAGGAAAGTTTGATGCAAAGCAATATTTGCAATTAATAGAGCAACATAAAATAAATGTGCTTTGCTGTACACCAACTGAATACCGCATGATGGCTAAATTGGACCAATTAGGGTCATTTGATTTAAATTCATTGCGAAGTGCAGTATCTGCAGGTGAACCGTTAAATCGGGAAGTAATCGAAACATTTAAGCGAGAGCATAATTTAGTAGTGCGGGATGGATATGGGCAAACGGAAAACACATTGCTAATAGGAACATTGCTAAATACAGAATTACGTTCCGGTTCTATGGGAAAACCGACTCCTGGTAACATTATTGAACTGGTAAATGAGGATGGTGAGCCGGTTCCGGTAGGTGAAGTTGGGGATATTGCTGTACACAAATCAACGCCAGCACTATTTAAAGGCTACTATAAAGACCCAGAGCGTACAGCGATTCAATATCGTGGAGATTGGTATATAACTGGAGACCGTGCTACAAAAGATGATGAAGGTTACTTCTGGTTTGAAGGACGCAATGATGATATTATTATTTCTTCCGGCTACACAATTGGTCCGTTTGAAGTGGAAGATGCTTTAACGAAGCATCCGGCAGTCCAAGAGTGTGCAGTCGTTGCAAGTCCAGATGAAGTACGGGGAAATATCGTAAAAGCTTTTATTGTACTAAAAGACCAATCGTTGAAAGATAGCCCAACAATTGTTGAAGATTTACAAAATCACGTTAAACAACTGACAGCACCATACAAATATCCACGTGTGATTGAGTTTTTAGATGAATTACCTAAAACAATTTCAGGGAAAATACGTCGTGTCGAACTGCGTTCAAAAGAGTTGAAATAACAGTTTCCGACATTATTTCCTGGGGAATAAGGGGAAAAGGTGGCGAATTTTGCCGCCTTTTTTTGCGGGAAATGGAGGTGAAATAAAATGGGGAGATGATTTGCCTTTTCATTGAAACTTTTTTAATATACCATCGTACATATAATAAGGAGGCGAAGACATGAATACAAAACGAGTAGTAGCTTTAATAATAGCTGCCGTATTATTATTTTTCTCAATAGGGATTAATACTATTATTACAATTTTTAAAACGGATTTCTTTAGTAGCTTTGATATGCTAGGGTCAGATGCACTTACATATGAAAATGTAGTCGAAACAGGTGATTTTACGAAGCGTATTGCTAATCTAAAAGTTGATGGTGTAATTCAGGATGTTGGTGAACCAAGTATTTGGGAAACTGTGGATTATAATCATCAAGTATTTCTTGAACAGCTGGACGCTGTTTTAAACGATGAAACAGTTAAGGGGGTTCTTTTAACGGTTAATACGCCAGGTGGTGGTGTAATTGAATCAGAAGAAATATATCAAAAGTTATTACAGATTAAAGAAGAAAGACAAATACCGATTTATGTAACGATGGGGGCGATGGCTGCTTCTGGTGGCTATTATATCTCAGCACCAGCAGATAAGATTTTTGCTCAACGTGAAACGATTACAGGATCTATTGGTGTAATTATGCAGTCGATCAATTATGAAAAATTAGCTGAAAAAATTGGCGTAGAATTTGAAACGATTAAATCCGGCGAACATAAAGATATGTTCGGTGGGCCACGTCCTTCTACTAAAGAAGAGCTGGCAATGCTTCAGGAGATGATTGATGAGTCGTATGAACACTTTGTCGATATTATTGAAGCTGGACGTAATATGTCGGAAGCAGAAGTGAAAAAAGTTGCGGATGGTCGTGTATTAGGTGGTACACAGGCATTAAGAGCTGGCTTAGTCGATGAAATTGGTAATAAAGAGGCAGCTATCAATGCATTACGGGCAGACCATGACCTGGAAGATGCACAGTTGTTTGAATATACGATGGATACATCGAGCTGGGGTTCATTATTAGGTATGAAATTGGGTTCAATGTTTAGCCCATCAGCAGAATCACAAGTTTTATCTAAAATTATTTCATCAACGAATTCACCGCGTATGATGTATTTATACGGGGACTATTAATAGGGGGGAAAGCAATGACTGAAGCAATCGAAGTAGTTGATACAACATCTGCCGAAGAGCTGCCTTCTATTAAACAAAAAACAGCGGGTTTTTGGATGCGTTTTTGGGCTTTTATACTGGATTCTCTAGTTGTTAGTGCAATAGTGGGGATATCTATAAAACCAATATTTGCCTTAATGGATTGGAACACAGCTAGCAATGTCTGGTATGCACCAATGACCATTATATCCGGAATCATTTTTTATGCTTATTTTGTTCTGCTGACGAAATTCTTCAAGCAAACATTTGGGAAAATGGTTTTTGGCATAAAGGTAGAAAAAGAAAATGGCGAACCTTTGGACTGGATGACTATTCTCTTTCGTGAAGTAGTAGGCAGATTCATTAATAGTACATTATTGTACTTACCATATTTAATCGTCGCATTTTCGCCGAATAATAAAAGTATTGCAGATTATTTTGCGGATACTGTTGTCATTCATGAGAAAATTTATACTAAAGATGTTTAAGAAAAATTAGAAGGGGAAATGTACATTATCGACACCTTCTATATAAAAGCAAAGGGTTGCTTCGTAATCAATTTTGATGCTGAGCAATCCTTTTCTTTATTTGGGAGTGAATGTGAGTTCAGTTAGTTGCATTTTTCAAATCATGTTTAGTAATATTAGGGAATATAAAGGAGGCGTATAGTTATGGCACAAGTAACATTTAAAAACGGTCCGGTAACATTAATCGGCAATGAAGTAAAAGTAGGGGATCAAGCCCCGGATTTTAAAGTATTAGCAAATGATCTATCTGAGGTAACACTAAAAGACTCTGAAGGTAAAATTCGCTTATTTTCAGTAGTACCATCATTAGAAACAGGTGTTTGTGACAAGCAGACACGTACATTTAATGAAGCGGCAGCTAGTTTAGGTGAAAATGTAGTTATTTATACAGTTTCAATGGACTTGCCATTTGCTCAAAAACGCTGGTGTGGAGCAGCAGGTATTGACAATGTCGTTACAGTATCTGACCACCGCGATGCATCTTTTGGCGAAGCGTATGGCGTACATATGAAAGAATTACGCCTATTAGCACGTTCAATTTTTGTAGTGGATGAAGCCGGTAAAGTAACTTATGTAGAATATGTTCCAGAAGGTACAGACCACCCAAATTATGACGCAGCGATTGAAGCTGTAAAAGCTCTTTCAAAATAATTTCGTTTTTTACGATTTTGTTGTAAAGTAAATACATGATGATGGATACCCACTCAATAATTATTGAGTGGGTTGTTCATTTGTGGATTGAGAAATAGATTTCAACAAGGAATCCACAGAAGAAAAGAGGTGTTGTCTCACTTTTTAGTGGGAATCGTTTCTTTGATGAATAGGAATGAGGGAGTTATTTTTATGGAGAAGTTTGAACAAATCTTTAAATACATTAATGACCATGCTGAAACTATTGTTGCCCAGGAAGAGCAGGATTATTTAGAAGCGTTGTTACAAACATTGGAAGAAACACTTGATGGGAAATTTGAGTGGCAAGTAGAAGGTGCAACTAAGGAAGATATGCGTAAAGCTATCCAAATTGCGATTCTTAAAGGTATGCGTAAAAGTGCTCAGCCAAATCACCAAATGACCCCTGACACGTTAGGACTGATTGTGAGCCATTTTGTGGAGCGCTGCTTTGAACAGGAACTCACTGAGCGACCAATATCAATAGTAGACCCAGCCTTAGGGACAGGGAATTTACTGTTTACATTAATGAATGCGTTTGACGGCAAAGTTAAGGCAACTGGAGTTGAAGTTGATGATGTGTTAATTCGATTAGCTGCAGCAACTGGAGACTTAGTAGAACAGCCCGTAACGCTGTTTCGCCAAGATGCGCTCGAGAAGTTATTAGTCGATCCGGTGGATGCAGTGGTATGCGATTTACCTGTTGGCTATTATCCGAACGAAGAAGTAGCACTTGATTATGAATTATGTGCAGCAGAAGGAATGAGCTATTCACACCACTTATTTATCGAGCAATCGTTAAATTACACAAAAGAAGGCGGTTTTGCATTATTCCTTGTTCCATCTAATTTATTTGAAACAGAGCAAGCTAAGCAATTACATCAGTATATTAAAGGTCATGCATGGATTCAGGCTGTCATTCAACTACCTGAAAATCTATTTTCTTCAAAGGCACATGAGAAAAGTATTTTAATTTTGCAAAAGCAAAGTACACAACTAAAAGCACCACGTGAAGTATTATTAGCAAAAGTGCCTAATATGTCCAATAGAGAAGCATTGGCAATGTTTTTTGAAAAGGTACGTATGTGGAAGGAAAGCAATAATCAAAAACGTTAATTCACATTAAGACGTTAGTTTTGTTAATGACTGTACAGCTAATGAAACTAGATATTTTTGAACTAAAAAAGCCATCTTCTCAAATTGAGGAGATGGCTTTTTGCTTTTAAAATGAATTCATTCTGGAGTACGAATTACTAATACGTCACATTTAGCAGTACGAACGATTGATTCAGAAACTGAACCGATTAAGAAACGTTCAACGGCGTTTAAACCAGTAGCTCCACAAATGATTAAGTCTGCTTCAACAATATTTGAAAGATCTTTTGTAATGATATTTTTAGGAGAACCATACTCGATGATAAGGTTTACATTCTCAACACCTGCTTCTTCTGCCTGCTTTTTATAGCCATTCAGTAATTCTTCAGAGTGTTGTTGAGCACGCTCAGCGATTGAACGGTCATAAGCTTCGATAGCGGCAAAAGAACGTGTATCGATAACGTTTACTAGATTAATTGTTGCACCTTCATTACGTTTTGCTACATCAATTGATTTTCGGAACGCATATTCAGCCTCTTTAGAACCGTCTACTGCTACTACAATGCTTTTATAATGATTTGCCATTTCCATTACCTCCTAATTTTTCTATGACTTTATTATAACAAATGATTTTCGAATGGAAATAGCTAACACGGAAAATTAAAAAAATTACTATTGTTATGTCGTGTATTATATGGAAAACGTACATAATTTGTTCAAATACTATGATAATATATTTTTATTACAATTTTAAATTTAATTTTGATTTTAAATATTTTTTGCAAGTTCATTATTCTGAATAAACTTTATATTTAAAATAAATCTACTATTTTTGTGTTAAAGTTGGTAGAATGGATTTGAATTATGTTATGCATTTTTCTAAGCGATGTTTATAGGGAGGAATTACGTTGAAAATCGGGGTACCGAAAGAGATAAAAAATAATGAAAATCGAGTGGCAATGACACCAGCAGGAGTATTGTCATTAATTGCTAATGGTCATGAAGTGTATATTGAACAAGGTGCTGGCTTAGGTTCGGCATTTACAGATGATGACTATATTGCAGCAGGTGCAAAAATTGTTGATACAGCTGCAGATGCATGGAATGCGGAAATGGTTCTGAAAGTAAAAGAACCAGTTAAAAGCGAATATAATTATTTCCGTGAAGGTTTAATATTATTTACGTATCTACATTTGGCACCAGAACCAGAGCTTACAAAAGCATTAATTGAAAAACGTGTTACGGGAATTGCCTATGAAACCGTTCAATTACCAAACCGTTCATTACCACTATTGACACCGATGAGTGAAGTGGCAGGGAAAATGGCGACTCAAGTTGGTGCGCATTATTTAGAGAAATACCAAGGTGGAAAAGGAATTTTACTTGGGGGTGTCTCAGGTGTTCCACGCGGAAAAGTAACTGTAATTGGTGGGGGTATTGCTGGTACGAATGCAGCGAAAATTGCAGTTGGTATGGGTGCGGATGTAACAATAATTGATTTAAGCCCGGAACGTTTACGTCAGCTTGAAGATATTTTCGGTCGTGATGTACAAACTTTAATTTCAAATCCATACAATATTGCTGATGCTGTTCGCTCAGCAGATTTAGTTATAGGTTCTGTTTTAATTCCTGGAGCTAAGGCACCAAAATTAGTAACAGAAGAAATGATTAAATCGATGTCACCAGGTTCAGTAGTAGTTGATATTGCGATCGACCAAGGTGGCTGTTTCGAAACTTCTGAAAAAGTTACAACACATGACAACCCAACATTCGTTAAACATGATGTAGTTCACTATACAGTTGCAAATATGCCAGGTGCAGTGCCACGCACATCTACACTTGCATTAACAAATAATACTGTGCCATATGCATTGCAAATTGCCAATAAAGGATTCATTAAAGCATGTTTAGACAACCCAGCGTTAAAGCTTGGTTTAAACACGGTTGATGGGCATGTTGTCTATGAGGCGGTAGCAGATGCACAGGGATTACCTTATGTAGCTGTGGATGACGTTTTAGGCGTATTAACAGGATTAAACAGCTAAAAGTATGAATAATAAAACACTCGGATGTTACTAATAACGTCCGAGTGTTCTTTTATGAATGTTTATTTCACTGAAACAAGCTCTGTCGTAATTTCACCTTCAAAGTTAGTAACTCGAATTATACCGTAATCCTTTGCTAAATAAAGTTTAGATCCGTTTGGGTATTTAATGACTACAACATTTTTAAATGTCCCTGCTTTAGTCTTTAAAGTAGTCGAAGTACTTTCGACAGTTACCTCTGTTTTCGTATCCGATTCAATTCCATAATCCGTATCATAAATTGTCGATTTTTCCTTCATCGGATAACTTAAAGAAAAGAAGAATACATCGGAATAGGCAACACCAAGTTCGAAACTATTTTCATTTTCAATATATGTGTAGCCAATAAACTCTTCTTCCATTAAGCTAACGGAATTCCTTATATCCGGATTCACGGCAGCTTTATACGTAGTTTTTGCTCCACCTTCCAATGATGGTTCATACGTATAGCTTCGATTAGCTTTAGGGAGTAGACCGTTTGTAATAACAGGCGCTTTTTTCGGTTCATATTTTTTCGGTTCTTGTTTTGTTAAAGTTTTTGAAAGAATATAACCTTTATTGCCGTTATGTTTTATATAAGACCATTGACCTTCTTTTGAAAGAACAGTAACTTTAGAAAATTTTTCAAGAAGTGTTAATTTTTTTGCACTAGGTGATGGAGCATCACGTAAAAAAGTATTTTCTTCCGCATTAATAAACTGAGTCGACTCGGCATGTGCTGGCTGCGTTTGTAATAAGCTAAATGGCATTAGAAGCATGAGCAAGATGATTAGCATAAATAACGATAATTTTTTCATGATGCACTCCCTTTCTTCGTATTTATTTCCTCTTGTAAATTACCTATTCCTCAATTTTACCTATAGAAAACAAGTAAAGATTTGGGAATAGCCTTAAAAGTACATTAATCCTAGTAGTTGAATACTACTTGAAAACGTTGATATGCCTTCACTTAACATCTTATTCTCACAACAAAAATTTATATCATATCTCCTGGAAAAAATATTCTCAAGGACAAGTATATTACTCAGACTTTTCTTTATTCCTACTTTATTAAACAAATTTATAAAATGTACTAAACGAGTAAATTGTTGAATTCAGATGAAACAACTTTATGAAATTACCCTTATAATCCACAAAAAAAGCTGTATGAAAGTTAAAACGCAACTTTCAATACAACTTTTTAAAAAGATAAATTATATTTTTAGGACTGTTAAACAAGACAGCCAGATTTTAAAGGATAACTAATTCCTTAGTAAACTTCGTTAATACTTCTACGCCGTCATTTGTTACGACTACATCATCTTCAATTCGAACTCCGGCTGCATCTGATTTATAAATTCCTGGCTCGATAGTAAATACTGTACCAGGCTGTAACGTCATTTCGTTTGTTCCTGTAATCGATGGGAACTCATGAACAGAAATTCCAAGCCCGTGACCTAATCGGTGCGTGAAATATTCTCCGAAGCCTGCATCTGTAATAATATCGCGAGAGATTTTATCTAAATCCATTGCACGAACTCCAGGTTTTACTGCTTCGATTGCAGCTTCATTTGCACGGCGTACTGTATTGTATATTTTCATTTGCTCTTCATTTGGCTGACCGAATGCTACTGTTCGTGTAATATCTGAACAATATCCTTCATAAATTACGCCTAAATCAAATAAGATGAAGTCACCTTTTTGGATTTTACGATCTCCTGGTGTACCATGTGGAGAAGCTGTTTTTTCACCGGCTAGCACCATTGTATTAAAGCTCATCGCATGGCCTTTCGCTTTAATAGCAGATTCAATCGTATTTAAAATTTCCATTTCTGTTTTGCCTTCAGCGATTGCATCACAACCTACTTCAATTGCAAAGTCTGCTAATTGCGCTGCTTTACGTAACTTCACAAGCTCTTCTTCGTCTTTGCAAATTCGGAGTGCATTTACCTTTTCATCGATATTTGTAAACTTTAATGTTTCAAAACGTTCTTGTATTGCTTCTAAACGTTCAACAGTCAAATGGGATTTTTCGATTGCCAATGTATTGAATGCTACGTTACGTGCTTTAACAGCGTTTGCCACAACATCCCATGCATTTTGAGTGTCTTCATGTCCGATTACTTCATAAGTCCATCCCGCTGCTACAACGTCTGGTATTTCCATTTTCGGACAAATTAAAAAAGGCTCTGCGTCTTTAAATACCATGACACCGAGTAAACGTTCATGCGGATCACTTTTAAAATTAGAAAAGTAAAACACATTATCGGGAGTAGTGATAAAAGCAGCATCCCACTCATTTTCTACTAAATATTGCTGTAATTGATTTTGCTTTGACATATTAAAAATCCCCTTTTATTTCCTAAGAATGAATTCATAATTAAGCATATCAAAAAAAGGAGATTTATGCATAAATATCGAATATATTAGTGGTGACAATATATCTTTTAGGAGGGTAATTTTATGAAAGTTTCATATCATGGGCATTCAATTATAAAAATAGTAACGAATGGTACAACTATATTAATAGACCCTTTTATAAATGGGAATGGTCTTACAGATTTAAAAGTTGAAAACGAAAATCCGGATGTTATTTTACTGACACATGGTCATAATGATCACGTAGGAGATACGGTAGAGTTGGCCAAAAAGAATAATGCGCTCGTTGTAGCACCTAATGAGCTAGCCGATTATTTAGGCTGGCAAGGGTGCAATGTGCATAATATGCATATTGGAGGAGCTCATGAATTCGAGTTTGGAAAAGTGAAATTTACCCAGGCTTTCCATGGTTCTTCATATGTAACGGAGAATAAGGAAATCATTTATACGGGTATGCCTTCAGGGATTTTATTTACAGCAGAAGGAAAAACAATCTACCATGCTGGAGATACGGCATTGTTTGGAGATATGGAACTGATCGGAAAACGTCATCCAATTGACGTTGCTTTCCTGCCAATAGGAGACAACTTTACAATGGGACCAGAAGATGCTGCATATGCAGTAACATTACTAAAACCAAAAATTGTTGTACCAATTCACTACAATACATTCCCGCCAATTACTCAAAATCCTGATGAATTTGCGAAGCTTGTAGAAGGGGCGGAAGTCCAAATTCTACAGTCAGGGGAATTTGTTGAATTTTAATATGAAAAAAGCAAACTGCCCAACTTAGCAGACCAGGTTGGGCAGTTTGTCTTATTTTCTACTGTTTTTTATAAGTAATAATGAGGGTATAGATATGGAAAATATATAATTGCAACGTTTAAATATGGTACACTAGGGACATAAATGAATGATGAGAAATAGGTGATGTAATTGTCAACGAAACACGAAAAGATTTTACAATACATTGAATCACTACCAGTTGGCGATAAAATTTCAGTTCGTCAAATTGCAAAGGAAATGCAAGTGAGTGAAGGGACAGCCTATCGTGCGATTAAAGAAGCTGAAAATCGTAGGTTAGTCAGCTCAATTGAACGTGTAGGAACGATCCGTATTGAAAAGAAAAAGAAAGAAAATATTGAACGATTAACATTTGCAGAAATTGTAAATATTATTGATGGTCAAGTGTTGGGTGGAAAGTCAGGGCTACATAAGACGTTAACTAAGTTTGTAATCGGTGCGATGAAGCTTGACGATATGATGCGATATACAGATGCAGGAAGCCTTCTGATTGTCGGAAACCGTACACAAGCTCATGAATATGCATTAAAAACCGGTGCGGCCGTATTAATTACAGGTGGTTTTGATACGACGGATTCAAACAAAGCATTGGCTGATGAATTGGATTTACCGATTATTTCGACTAGTTACGATACGTTTACTGTAGCAACAATGATTAACCGTGCTATTTATGACCAATTAATTAAAAAAGATATTTTGCTTATTGAAGATGTATATGTTCCAATGGAGGATACTGCTGTTTTAAGAAATAGTGATACGATTGCAGACTTCCATAAACAGAATCGCCGAACTACACACGGGGCATTCCCTGTATTAACACATCAAAACAAGCTAGTTGGAATGATTACAAGTAAGGATGTTATTGGTAAAGAAGAGTCAGAGCCGATTGATAAGGTTATGACAAAGAGTCCAATTGCAGCTTCTATGAAAACAAGTGTAGCCTCTGCTGGTCACCGAATGATTTGGGAAGGGATAGATTTGCTTCCAGTCATAGATGAAGATGGCTTGTTAAAAGGGGTCATTAGCCGTCAGGACGTATTAAAGGCGATTCAATTAGCGCAGCGTCAGCCACAGCACGGAGAGACAATTGATGATTTAGTTAAAAATGAGATGCGCGTCATGGGTGAAGAAGATATTGCTGTGGAATTTACAGTCACACCGCAAATGACGAATCAATTTGGCGCGATTTCTTATGGTGCCTTTACGATTTTACTTTCAGAAGTTGGGGCTTTTGCTTTGAAACGTCGTAAGCGTGGGGAAGCCGTTGTAGAAAATATGAATATTTACTTCATCAAGCCAGTACAGATGGAGAGTGTATTAACGGTTCGTCCAAGAATTTTGGACATGTCACGTAAATTTGTGAAGATGGATTTTGAAGTATTCAGTGGAGCAAATCTTGTTGGAAAAGCAATGATGACTTTCCAGCTTTTAGAAAGATAATGATAGCAGTAATATTGAATTTTAATAATAAAAAGGGTGTCCTCAAGGTAAAATACCTTTAGAAACACCCTTCTCATTTACTTATTCAATTCATATTCTTCATGTACGTAACGACCTTCATGGCGCATACGTTTATAATTGTTTATACCTAAGCCGGCACCTAAAACAATAAATACAGCTGCAATGGCAAAACCAATTATATCAGGATATAAGATAATTGCATTAAGACCGAAGAAAATCAAAAATGCTGCAAGTGAAACACCTGCTTTTGCAGTGTACCATTTTCGGCGAATAGGCAAAGTGGAGCGGAATTGCTTCGTTTTAAAATAAAAGTAAAATACAAGTGATGCTACAATACCAGCAACGAATAGAAAATTTAAATAGACCATAGTGAACCTCCTAGTAGCCAAACTACTAAATATTGTAACGATTTTTCTTGGAAAATGATATAGGTATTCACTATGTGCGAGGGGGAAATGTTGTGAAACGTCAAATAATTGACAAAATTAAACAATATGACACGATTATACTGCATCGTCATGTACGGCCAGATCCAGATGCATATGGTTCTCAAATTGGCTTGGCAGAATTAATCCGTGCGAATTATCCGGAAAAAGAAGTATATACAGTCGGCGAACATGATCCGTCTTTATCGTTTTTAGCTATCCCACAGCATATAGAAGATACGCAGTTTAATAATGCACTCATTATTGTAACTGATACAGCAAATACAGAGCGTATTGATGATGATCGTTATCAAAAAGGTGACTTTATTATTAAAATTGATCACCATCCAAATGACGATGCATATGGTGACCTACTTTGGGTTGATACGAATGCAAGCTCATGCAGTGAGATGGTTTATGAACTTTATGAGGAAGGCAGAGAATATGCTAATTGGCAAATGTCCGATGCAGCAGCTCGTCTTTTATTTGCAGGAATAGTTGGAGATACGGGGCGCTTTTTATTCCCAAGTGCTAGTCCAAAAACATTTGAAACTGCAGGTCAACTAATCCAATATAATTTCGACCGCAATCAAGTGTTTGATGGTATGTACGAAATGGACCGCAAATTATTAAATCTTCAAGGTTATATATATCAGCATTTCGAAATGGATGAAAACGGAGCGGCTTCGATTAAATTGCCTACATCTGTTTTACAGCAATATGATGCAACACCTTCCGAAACATCTCTTTTAGTTGGCTCATTGGGAAATGTGAAAAATATCCGAGCATGGGTTATGTTTATCGAAGACAATGATACAATTCGTGTGCGGATACGTTCAAAAGGTCCGGTTATCAATGGACTGGCAAAAAAATATAATGGTGGAGGGCACCCATTGGCATCCGGTGCAACAGCCTATACTTGGGAAGAGGCAGATCAAGTAATTGATGATTTAAAAGCTATTTGTAAAGAATATAAATAATATGTTGGAGGGATGAAGCGTGACTGTATATCCACAAATACGGACAAGTGCCGATTTATTAAAAAGTACAATTCGTCTTGAAGAGCTCATCCCTTTTTTACATCAACAAAAGGCAAAAAGCTGTGCAATCGTCAATACGAAATTGTACGGACTTTTGCCTTTTTGGTTTGAAATGAAAAGGGCTGGCATACACCCGGTAATTGGACTGACAATACAGCTAGAATGGACAGAAGAACAGTCATTACCGCTTGTATTATACGCGAAAACAAATGAAGGCTATCAAAACTTATTGAAGATTTCCAGTAGTATTGCGATACGAACAGAACAGACAATTCCTTTACGATGGCTGCTGGCTTATGGAAAAGGAATAGCCTTCATGATACCTGCACTTGACTTACAAGGAAGATGGCTGCAGCAAACGGCCGAGAAAACAATGCTGGAGATTAAAAATGCATATTCAAATGAGCTGTATGTTGGAATTTCCCGTGGATCAAATGAAGCCCCTTCTGAAAGACAAGCTATAGAATTTGCTGTTAAAAATGGCCTGCCCATTGTTGCGACACATGAATCGTTGTTTATGAAAGAAGAAGATTTCTTTTCATATGAAGTGGCCAAGGCGATTGAAACAGGTGTGAAGCTCAATGAAGCTGCTAAAAGCAACAAAGAACAAAGCTATGTATTAACTGCGGAGCAATGGCAAGGGAAATTTCATGATGAGCCCCAATGGTTGATACAAATGGAGAATCTATTAATGAGCTGTCAAGTTCAGTTGACAACAAATGATGTATATATGCCGAAGTTTCCTCTTCAAGAAGGGGATACCGCAGAAAGTATATTGCAACAGCAAGTAGTTGCAGGGCTTCAGCGCAGATTAAAAATGGATTCATTGCCGACTCGCTATTTGGAACGTATAAATTATGAGCTGAATGTTATTCAATCAATGGGGTATTCTGACTACTTTTTGATCGTGGCCGATTTTATGCGCTTTGCAAGGGAAGAACAAATATTAACAGGTCCGGGACGAGGATCATCGGCATCATCACTCGTTGCCTATGCACTTGAAATTACACAAGTGGACCCTTTGCAATATGATTTATTATTCGAACGCTTTTTAAACCCTGAACGTATTACATTACCGGATATCGATATAGATTTTTTAGATACGAGACGTCATGAAGTAATTCAATATGTTGCTAGAAAATATGGGAAGCAGTATGTCGCTCAAATTATTACGTTTGGTACGCTTTCAGCAAAAGCGGTTGCACGGGATGTCGCTCGAATGTTCAATTTTGAAAGTGAAACATTGGAGATGATTTCTAAGCTCATTCCAAATAAACCAGGTATTACGTTACAGGAAGCTTACTCGAAGTCGGAAAATTTACGAACATGGATAGCAGCAGAGCCAATCCGCCAAAAGTGGTTTCAAACGTCTCTTCGATTGGAGGGCCTACCTCGAAATGCTTCGACACATGCAGCGGGTGTCGTATTAAGTCCGATTCCATTAGTCGATATCGTGCCAATTGAAGATGGGCATGATGGAATTTATTTAACACAATGGCCAATGCTTGAAGTTGAACAAACTGGATTGTTAAAAATTGATTTTTTAGGGTTGCGTAATTTAACGATTCTTGAACAAATAAGAAAATCCATTCAGTTTACACACGATATTCGACTAGATTTCAATCAAATTCCTCTTAATGACCAGAAAACGTTTGAACTGCTGCAACATGGGGATACAGCTGGTATCTTTCAGCTCGAATCAGAGGGAATGAGAAATGCTTTACGGGAAATAAAACCAACACACTTTTTAGATATTGTTGCGGTAAATGCATTATATAGACCAGGTCCAATGGAGTTTATCCCACTTTATGCAAGAAGGAAGCATAAAAAAGAGCAGGTAATGATGCCGCACCCCGATTTAACGCCAATTTTGGAAGAGACGCATGGGGTTATTATTTATCAAGAACAAATTATGCGTATAGCCAATGTAATGGCAGGATTTTCATTTGGACAGGCAGATTTGCTCCGTCGTGCTGTAAGTAAAAAGAAGCGTGATGTGTTGGAACAGCAACGCGCCTCTTTCGTGCAAGGTGCGTTAGAAAAAGGCTATACAGAGCAAGTGGCAGAAGAGGTATATGCATTAATTGTACGCTTTGCCGATTATGGTTTCCCAAAAAGCCATGCAGTCGCATATAGTATCATTTCGTATCACATGGCATATTTGAAAGCAAATTACCCTGTTAATTTCTATGCAGCCCTTCTTACAAATGCAACGGGCAATTCAGAAAAGCTAGCACAAATTTTAATGGAGGCAAAAGCAAGGGGAATTGAAATTCTGCCGCCGTCGATTAATCGAAGTATGCGCCATTTTAAAGTAGAAGCCGGGAAGATCCGTTTTAGCTTTTCGGCGATTAAAGGGGTACCACAGCCCTTTTTGCAAAAGTTGCTAACTGCCCGTGAAGAAAGACAAAAGCCGTTCGAATCCATATTTGATTTAGCGGTTACCATGACGACAGCGAATTTCACCCGTAAAATTATCGAACCGTTGATTAAGGCAGGGGCACTTGATGAATTTGGAAAAGATCGCGCAACATTACTTGCTACAATTGAAGGGGCACAAAAACAAGCTGATTTTGTGCGGCCTGGTGGAGATGATTTATTTGAAGGCGCACTACTTGCATTTGGAAAGCCGAAATACAGTGAAACATCACCGATACCGGAAAAAATAAAGTTGCAATATGAAAAAGAAGTACTCGGTTTTTATTTATCCGACCATCCAATTGTAAAAGTACGCAAACATTTCCCGGAGGTTACAGCGACAGTCCAAACTTTATCCCAATTGAAAGATAATACTTACGTAAAAATGATTGGTCAAGTTCAGGAAATTCGTCAGCTCCGTACGAAACGAGGAGAACTGATGGCATTTGTCCAATTAGAAGATGAATATGGGGCGGTCTCTTTAACACTTTTTCCAAAAGAATACGAGAAAGTTGTTGGTAAATTACAGGAGGATACTTTACTTTATATTGAAGGGTTTTTCGAACATCGTTTTAATAAGTCCCAAATAAAAATTAAGGATATTATTATAAAATAAATAGTATTATAGAGCGTTTCTAATAAAATTAGAAACGCTCTTTTTATATTACTTCATCAAATTTTATCGAAAAAACATAAAAATAGTTATATATTCGCAAATTTTATTATATATAAGATTATAGTTTTATAATTTCCCTTTACAACTTCAAAAACATTTTGTATTCTTACTTTATAAACTGGTCTGACCACTTTTGATAAATTATGGAATGTTGGACTCGATGAGGTGAAAAGCGTGGAAGAAAAGCCCGCAAAAAAAAGATTCATACAAATTGTAAAGCAGTTGCATGATTTAATAGCTGAACAAAACATTCAGGAAGGGCAAAAGCTACCTTCAGAAAGAGTATTAAGTGAACAGCTGCAAGTGGGAAGATCTTCTGTCAGGGAAGCTTTACGTAGTTTGGAATTGTTAGGCTTAATTGAAACAAGACATGGCGGAGGTACTTATTTGGCTAGCATGAAACAACATCAATTCGTTGAGATTGTTGGTTCATTTATTTTACAGGATGAGCAATCTATAGCTGATGTCCATGCGACAAGACAAATGCATGAAAAAGAAGCCATTCGCATCATTTGTCAGTCTCCTGTTTTCTGCGCATTACCGATTTGGAAAAGTTTTTTTGTGAAGCTGGAGCTTGGAGAATCATTAAAGCGAGAAGATATACTTCGTGAATGTATTGTTATTTCCGGGAACCGTCTTTCATTAAAAATTTGGCTGCAGCTTCTTGCGTTTAGCGATAAACTGCTTGCGACTGATATAACTGCCGAAGAGAAAAGGGAAGTAAAGACTTTACTAGCTTCTATGCAGATGGGGTATTCACAGGAAGCTCTTGATGCATACGAAAACTGGATGGTCATTATAAAATAAACATTTTCAGATCAATTCAAAGGGGGATTACGATGTCAATTCGTGATTTATTTACAATTAGCCGCAAAAAAAATACAGATAATATAACAAAAAGAGAAGATGAAAAGGCCTTTCCAGAAGGCATCGTTACAAAATGTCCAAAATGCAAAATGATTCATGTAACAAAGGAAATAGAGAAAAACCTGAAAGTTTGTACGAAATGCCAGCATCATTTCAGCTTAACAGCAGATGAAAGAATTGCCTGCTTTTTAGATAAAGGTTCATTTGTGTCGATGGATGATCATCTACAAACGACAAATCCTTTAAATTTCCCGGCTTATGTGGAAAAGATAGAGATCGACAAAAAGAAAACAGGTTTGAATGAAGCAGTTTTAACAGGGGTAGGCGCATTAAAAGAAATGCAGGTCGTTGTTGCAGTAATGGATTCACATTTCCGTATGGGATCGATGGGGTCTGTTGTAGGGGAAAAAATCACTCGAGCTGTGGAGAAGGCAACAGAACTAAGGGTGCCATTTATTATTTTTACTGCTAGTGGTGGAGCTCGTATGCAAGAAGGTGTACTATCTTTAATGCAAATGGCGAAAACGAGCGTTGCATTAAAACGCCATAGCGAAGAGGGCTTACTTTATATTTCTGTTATGACCCATCCTACAACAGGAGGCGTTTCTGCAAGTTTCGCATCGATTGGGGATTATAATATTGCCGAACCTCAAAGCTTAATTGGCTTTGCTGGACGTCGTGTTATCGAGCAGACGGTACGGGAAAAGCTGCCTGATGATTTCCAAACGGCAGAGTTTTTATTGGATCATGGTCAACTTGATGCCATTTTTAATCGATTGGAAATGCGAGATAAAATTGCAACAATTGTAAAGTTACATGTACAAGGAGGCGTATCCCATGTCTAAATTAATGGCATTTGAAGAACCGGTAGTGAAGCTTCGGGAAAAGATTGTAGAATTAAAAACAATTGCTACAGAAGCGGAAGTCGATATGAGCGGTGAAATTGAGAAGTTAGAAACGAGATTGCAGGAGTTGGAAAAAAACGTTTATGCAAATATGGAGCCGTGGGACCGGGTGCAAGTAGCCAGACATGCGGAACGACCGACTACGCTTGAATATATTGAACGAATATTTGATGATTTCATTGAGCTGCATGGGGATCGTGCGTTTAAGGATGATGCAGCAATTGTAGGGGGGATTGCCTCATTTAATGGGCAGGCAATAACGATTATAGGTCACCAACGCGGGAAAACGACGAAAGAGAATATTCGACGTAATTTCGGGATGCCACACCCGGAAGGATACCGTAAAGCATTACGACTGATGAAGCAAGCGGAGAAATTTAATCGTCCCATTATTTGCTTTATTGATACGAAAGGTGCTTACCCAGGTAAAGCAGCTGAGGAGCGCGGCCAAAGTGAAGCGATTGCCCGTAACTTGTTTGAAATGGCGGGTATCCGGGTACCGATTATTAGCGTTGTTATAGGAGAAGGCGGTAGTGGTGGCGCACTTGCATTAGGTGTAGCAAACAAAATACTAATGCTTGAAAATGCGACCTACTCAGTTATTTCACCAGAAGGAGCGGCATCGATTTTATGGAAAGATGCAAGCTATGCTAAACAGGCAGCAGAAGCTATGAAAATTACAGCCCTTGATTTAAAGCAGTTGGAAATAATCGATGGGATTATTCCGGAAGTTGCCGGTGGAGCGCATAAAGATAAGGAACAGCAAGCCATAATAATGAAAGAATACATTACAAATACGTTAAACGATTTAAATAAAGAAAGTGCAGAGCAATTAGTTGAGAATCGTTATACAAAATTTAAGAATATTGGTCAGTATATTGAACAATAATATTGTTTAACTAATGATTGAAGAGCGAAGAATGCGTGAAAGCGCATTCTTTCGTTATTTTCAAATGCTTTACATTTTTGTTTTCTAGAATAGTTACATATAAATGGTTTTTCTGTTAATGTGGATAGTAACAGTCGTAATAGGAGGAAAGGTCGTATGAAGAAAATTGCGGTTTTAACGAGTGGTGGAGATGCACCGGGTATGAATGCTGCTATTAGGGCAGTTGTTCGTAAAGCACGTTTTCACGGAGTAGACGTTGTCGGAGTTTACCATGGCTACGAAGGCCTTTATAATGGGAAATTTGAGCTTTTAGATATAGGTTCTGTTGGCGATATTATACAACGAGGCGGTACGAAATTATACTCTGCACGTTTCCCTGAATTTAAACAGGACGAGTTCCAATATAAAGCAATCGAGCTTATGAAAGAAGAAGGTATAGAAGGCTTAGTAGTGATTGGTGGAGATGGCTCTTATCGTGGTGCAATGCAATTAACTGAAAAAGGGTTCCCTTGTGTCGGCATACCGGGAACAATTGACAATGACGTACCTGGAACAGAATATACGATTGGCTTTGATACCGCATTAAATACAGTTGTTGAATCTATTGACAAAATTCGTGATACTGCAACAAGCCATGAAAATACATTTGTTATTGAAGTAATGGGTCGTGATGCGGGAGATATTGCATTGTGGTCAGGTTTAGCAGCAGGTGCCGAATCTATTTTAATTCCTGAAGAGTCATTTGAAATAGAGGATATTGTAACCCGTCTTGAACGAGGGGCAGCACGTGGCAAGCGACATAGTATAATTATTGTAGCTGAAGGTGTAATGAATGGTCATAAGCTGGCAAAACAACTGGAAGAACGTACAGGTGTAAAAATACGTACATCTGTTTTAGGTCATATACAACGCGGTGGTTCTCCATCTGCCCGTGACCGTGTGTTAGCAGGCAGATTCGGTGCAAGAGCGGTTGAGCTATTATTGGAAAATAAAGGCGGAAGAGCAGTTGGCGTGAAAAATCATGAAGTAATAGATTATGATTTAAGGGAAGCATTTGAAACAAAGCACAAGGCAGATTTGAGTTTGTATACATTATCAAAAGAACTTTCAATTTAAAGTGCATAAAACGGAGATGACGAAACTATGAGAAAAACTAAAATTGTTTGTACGATTGGACCAGCAAGTGAATCACCAGAAATGTTAGATAAGTTAATCGAAGCAGGTATGAATGTGGCACGCTTGAACTTTTCACATGGAAACCATGAAGAACATGCTGCACGTATTGCAGCTATTCGCGATGCATCTGAACGCAAGAAACAACCGGTAGGAATATTATTGGATACAAAAGGTCCGGAAATTAGAACACATTCGATGGAAAACGGAGAGCTTCACCTAGTTTCAGGACAAGTTATCGATATTTCAATGACAGAAGTGTTGGGGAATGAATCACGCTTCTCGGTGACTTATGACCAGTTAATAGAAGACGTTGACCAAAATGATAAAATTTTATTAGATGACGGTTTAATTGAACTGCGTGTGTTGGCTAAAGACTTGGAACAAGGATTAATCCATACAATCGTTGAAAACGCCGGCGTTTTGAAAAATAAAAAAGGTGTTAACGTACCGGGCGTATCTGTCAAATTACCAGGTATTACGGATAAAGATGCAGCCGATATTCTATTTGGTATTGACCAAGGTATTGATTTTATCGCTGCTTCATTCGTACGTACAGCGAAGGATGTTCTGGAAATCCGTGAGTTACTGGAACAAAATGAAGGAAGCCATATTCAAATCATTCCTAAAATAGAAAACCAGGAAGGCGTAGATAATATTGATGAAATTATCGAAGTTTCTGATGGTTTAATGGTAGCGCGTGGGGATCTGGGTGTAGAAATTCCAGCAGAAGAAGTACCGTTAGTACAAAAATCATTAATTCGTAAATGTAACCAAGTGGGTAAACCTGTAATAACGGCTACTCAAATGCTAGATTCTATGCAACGTAATCCTCGTCCTACTCGTGCTGAAGCATCCGATGTTGCCAATGCAATCATGGATGGTACAGATGCAATTATGCTTTCAGGAGAAACGGCAGCAGGTTTATATCCTGTAGAGTCGGTAGCAACGATGAACAAAATTGCTAACCGTACAGAAAATGCGCTAGATTACCGAGCAATTGTAGCACAACGTAGTCGCGAAAAAGAAGCGAACATGACAGAAGCTATTTCTCAAGCTGTTGCCTACACATCAATTAATCTTGGTGTAAAAGCCGTATTAGCTCCAACAGAAAGTGGAAATACTGCTAAAATGATTGCAAAATACCGTCCGGGTGTATCCATTATTGCTGTAACAAGCCAACCTTCGACAGCTCAAAAATTAACGTTAGTTTGGGGTGTAAGACCAATTTTAACGCAACGTGTTTCGACGACAGATGAAATTTTGGAGCTTTCGGTAGACGAAGCATTGCAATATGAATATGTTAGCCATGGAGATGTTGTTGTCATTACAGCAGGTGTTCCAGTAGGAGAAGCAGGTACAACAAACTTAATGAAAGTTCACGTAATTGGGGACCTATTAGCTCGTGGGCAAGGTATTGGAAGATCTTCTGTAGTCGGTAAGGCAATTGTCGCAAAAAATGCAGGCGAAGCTTTAACTTATGATACAGAAGGTGCAATCATTGTAACAGTTGGTTCAGACCGTGAAATGATGCCAGCAATAGAAAACTGTGCAGGTATTATTACAGAAGAAGGCGGCTTAACATCGCACGCCGCAGTAGTTGGTTTAAGCTTAGGAATTCCGGTAATTGTCGGAGTGAAAGAAGCTACATCATTAATTCGCCACGGTCAGGAAATTACAATGGATGCTGAAACAGGTGTCATTTATAAAGGACATGCAAGCGTTCTATAATAAGATAAATGGAGCTACTCAAATAAGTGTAAACTTACATGAGTAGCTTTTATTTTGAAACTTTTTCACTCCTTAAACGTATTAAATAGTAGAAGAGGGGGCTTTTTTAATGAAGAAATTTTTATTTGGATTACTCGCACTTGTATTCGCTGAAATTGCCTTGTTTATCGTAATTGGGAATGCAATCGGTGTTTTATATACTTTACTTTTAATCATTTCCACTTCTGTAGTTGGGCTGCTTATTGCAAAACAACGTGGAACAAAATCTGTCCAGGATATTCAGAAGAGTTTGCAGCAAGGACAACCTCCTGCAGTTGCGATGATTGAAACATTCATGATTTTTATAGGTGGTGCCTTATTAGCATTACCAGGGTTTATTACAGATATTATTGGTTTGCTTTTCATATTGGGCATTACAAGAAAGTTATTTAAACCTGTAATTTTCTATTTTTTACGCAAAAGAATGAAAAAAGGACAGGTTGTCATCTTGCAAAGGTAGGATGCTGCTTTAATTTAATAGCAATCATCAAAAGTATTGGGCTGACGATAATTCCATAAAAACCAAATAATAAGACTGAGGCAGCGCTGATTAAAAATGTGTGGATCATACGTAAATGCAATGTATGGGACCAAAGCATCGATTCAGTTAGCTGTCTTATTGTTTGTACAATAAAGTAAATGCCTATAATAGTTGCTCCCATAAGTGGATTGCTGATAATAAAATAATAAATGGCGACTGGTATTAAGAAAATACCGATACCTAAAAAAGGCAAGCAGTCTGCTACAGCAATTAAAAATGCTTTTATAATAAATGATTCAAAATTTAAAAAGTAAAAAGAACCACAAAGAAGCAGAAACGTTATAGTAAATAACTGCAATTCTACAACGATAAAGCTTCCAATAAGCTCCATTCCTTTTTGAAAATATCGTGACCAGGCATCTCGATATGCTTTAGGAATATAAGCAAAAAACCATAGTCTATTTTTATAGCTTTCAAATAAGGCAAAATAAAATGTTACAACGAATATAAAAAATTCAAACAACGATTGAAAACTATTTTTCAACATAGTAACAATCAAAAATAAAAATTCATTTAAAAAATTTTGGAGTTTTTCTATAATAAACGGAAGCAGGGGATGTTTAATATAATTGTCTTCCAAAGATAGAAGTGTTGATTGGATGACAGGTAGTAATGTTATGAAGCTATGGATAAGCAATAAGATAATCGATACCACTACTGCAAATATAAAAACAGATAAAATAATTACAACAAGAAAAAACGGTAGTTTAAACTGTTCCTTAAAAAAGATGAAGACAGGAAATAATAAATAAGCAAAAAATAGTCCGAAAATTATAGGCGGTATGAAATAAAAAAGGGTAAAATAAAGTAGTAGAATGATAATATTCCTACTTTTCACTAGCAATTGATTTGGTTTATTTGTATAATCCACTTATACCACTCCTAAATTATGCCATATATATCTCGTTGTTAACGATAAATTCTCTCTCATGCGCTAAATCTATCATCTATGCTAATTTTTCTTAAAATCCGAGTAATTCATTCACAAAGACGTCAAAATTTATTATAATGAAATATGTAAGCGATTTACTTATAGGTTCAACTGAGCAGAACGATATGAGTGTGCCTCTTTTTAATAGACTGAAAAGAAAGCACTTACAAAATTAATTTATTAAGTGAAGGAGCGATTTTTATGTCAGCAACTAAAGGTTTAGAAGGTATCGTAGCAGCAGAATCAAAAATTTCTTCAATTATCGATGATACACTTACATACGTAGGTTATGGAATCGACGATCTTACTAACAATGCAACTTTTGAAGAAGTAGTATTCTTATTATGGAACACACGTTTACCAAACGCTGAAGAATTAGCTAACTTAAAACAAGAATTAGCTAACAACATGGATATCCCGGCGGCAATTACAGATTTATTCAAATCTATGCCATTAAACACAGTACACCCAATGGCTGCATTACGTACTGCTGTATCAATGCTTGGTGCATTTGATGAAGAAGCAGACGTTATGGATGCGGAAGCTAACTACCGTAAAGCGATCCGTTTACAAGCAAAAATTGGTACAGTAGTAACTACTTTTGCACGTGTACGTCAAGGTAAAGAACCAGTTGCTCCAAAACCAGAATTAGGTTATGCAGCAAACTTCTTATATATGCTGAAAGGTGAAGAACCAGCAGCAATCGAAATTGAAGCATTCGATAAAGCGTTAATCTTACACGCTGACCACGAATTAAATGCTTCTACATTCACAGCTCGTGTATGTGTTGCTACATTATCTGATGTATATTCAGGCGTAACTTCAGCAATCGGCGCATTAAAAGGTCCATTACATGGCGGTGCGAACGAGCAAGTTATGAAAATGTTAACTGAAATCGGTTCTATCGATAAAGTTGAATCTTGGGTACAAAACAAATTAGATAATAAAGAAAAAATCATGGGCTTCGGTCACCGCGTATACCGTGGTGGAGACCCACGTGCACCTCACTTACGTGTAATGTCTGAAAAGTTAACTAAGTTAACTGGTAAACCAGAATTATATGATATGTCAGTTAAGATTCACGATATGATTGTTGAACAAAAGAAATTACCTGCAAACGTAGACTTCTTCTCAGCATCAGTATATGATTCTTTAGGTATCGAGCATGACTTATTCACACCAATCTTTGCAGTTTCTCGTACTTCAGGTTGGGTAGCGCACATTTTAGAACAGTATGCAAACAACCGCCTAATCCGTCCTCGTGCGGAATATGTTGGTCCAGATATGCAAAAATACGTACCAATTAACGAGCGCTAATTAAAAAAGTATGTTAAAATATCTAGGACTGTGAATTGACACAGTCCTAGATTTATGATTATTAGGAGGCAAATTTCCAATGACTAACAAAATCGTAGTAGAAAACGGTTCTTTAATCGTTCCAAACAATCCAGTAATCCCTTTCATCGAGGGTGACGGTATCGGTCCAGATATCTGGGCAGCAGCATCTCGCGTAATCGACGCAGCTGTAGAAAAAGCTTATAACGGTGAAAAGAAAATCGAATGGTTAGAAGTTTTAGCTGGTGAAAAAGCATTCAACCAAACTGGTGAATGGTTACCAAAAGAAACTTTAGAAAAAATTAACGAATACTTAATCGCTATTAAAGGTCCTTTAACAACTCCAATCGGTGGCGGTATCCGTTCACTTAACGTAGCATTACGTCAAGAGTTAGACCTATATGTATGCTTACGTCCAGTTCGTCACTTTGACGGTGTACCTTCACCAGTTAAACGTCCAGAAGACGTAAACATGGTAATCTTCCGTGAAAACACTGAAGATATCTATGCTGGTATCGAGTACAAAGCTGGTTCTGACGAGCAAAAGAAATTATTAGCATTCTTACAAAACGAACTAGGTGTTAAAAACATCCGTTTCCCAGAAACTTCTGGTTTAGGTATCAAACCTGTATCTAAAGAAGGTACTGAGCGTTTAGTACGTTCTGCTATCGAATATGCTATCCAACACAACAAACCATCTGTTACTTTAGTACACAAAGGTAACATCATGAAGTTCACTGAAGGTGGATTCAAACAATGGGGTTACGATGTAGCTGAAGCTGAATTCGGCGACAAAGTATTCACTTGGAACCAATACGATGCTATCAAAGCTGATAAAGGCGAAGCTGCTGCTAACGAAGCACAAACTGCTGCATTAGCTGCTGGTAAAATCTTAATTAAAGATTCTATCGCTGATATCTTCTTACAACAAATTTTAACTCGTCCAAATGAGTTCGACGTAGTAGCTACTATGAACTTAAATGGTGACTACATCTCTGACGCATTAGCTGCTCAAGTTGGTGGTATCGGTATCGCTCCAGGTGCTAACATTAACTACTTAACTGGACACGCTATTTTTGAAGCTACTCATGGTACTGCACCTAAGTATGCTGGTCAAGATAAAGTAAACCCATCTTCAGTATTATTATCAGGCGTATTAATGCTTGAGCACTTAGGATGGCAAGAAGCTGCGGACTTAATTACAAATTCTGTAGAGAAAACAATCTCTTCTAAATATGTAACTTATGACTTCGCACGTTTAATGGATGGCGCTACAGAAGTTAAATGTTCTGAATTCGCTACAAAATTAATCGAAAACTTCTAATTAAAGCTTAATTTTTTACCTTTATATGTGAAATTATGAACAAATTGTTTAGTAATGAATAGTATTGTTCTAATAATTTCAAAATGATAGAGGTAATAATTGACTTTATAAGTTGTTCGTTCCAAAATTAATAATAGTTACAAAAGGGAGAGAGCGTAATGTTTTCTCCCTTTTTTGTACATATTTTTATGATGCTAAGATTATTATTCTAAAGGAGCGATTCATAATGAAACTTAAACGCAAAAAAATCTCAGTAATTGGTAGTGGATTTACCGGAGCAACAGCAGCATTTTTAGCTGCACAAAAAGAATTGGGCGATATTGTAGTAGTAGACCTTCCAGCAGCTGAAAATCCTACAAAGGGAAAAGCATTGGATATGTGGGAAGCAGCCCCTGTTCAAGGATTTGATTCATATGTGACAGGTACATCATCTTATGAGGATACAGCTAACTCGGATATCGTATTAATTACTGCGGGTGTTGCACGTAAGCCGGGTATGAGTCGTGATGATTTAGTTCAAATTAATCAAGGTGTAATGAAAACTGTAGCAAAGGAAATTGCAAACACTTCTCCAAATGCAATTATTATCGTTTTAACAAACCCTGTAGACGCGATGACTTATACAGTGTTTAAAGAATCGGGGTTCCCGAAAACTCGTGTCATTGGTCAATCGGGTGTATTGGACACTGCTCGTTTCCGCGCGTTTGTTGCAGAGGAATTAAATGTTTCGGTAAAAGACATTTCGGCTTTAGTATTAGGCGGTCATGGTGACACAATGGTTCCATTAACGCGATATGCTTCCATTGGAGGGGTACCTTTACATAGCTTGATTCCAGCGGATCGTTTAGAGGAAATAGTACAGCGTACACGTGTTGGTGGAGGAGAAATTGTTAATCTATTAGGAAACGGTTCTGCGTACTACGCACCGGCAGCTGCAATGGTGGAGATGGCGGAAGCGATTTTAAAGGATCAAAAGCGAATTTTGCCAGCAATCGCCTACTTAGAAGGTGAATATGGTTATAATGGCATTTATTTAGGCGTACCAACATTATTAGGTGCCGATGGAATTGAAAAAATTTATGAGCTGGAACTGACAGATGATGAAAAAGCAGCGTTGGATCATTCTGCGGATGCAGTTGTAGACGTTATGAAAGCATTGAAATAATATAAAGCAAAAAGGGCTTTCGGTAGTTTATACCGAAGCCCTTCATTTTTTTATTGGTACACGGGATTCCATTTTAATAATTTTTTCTCTAATAGTTTTGCAATAGAATCTGCAATTTTTCCTAAAATGGCATATAAAATAATTGCCAATACAACAATATCAAGTTGCATATATTCACGTGCATTCATTGACATATAACCGATACCTGAACTTGCCGCTACTGTTTCTGCAACAATTAAAGTAAGCCACATTATTCCTAATGAATAGCGAATACCGACTAATATCGATGGCATTGCTCCTAAAATAATTACTTTAAAAAACAGTTTGTATTTCGAAAGATTATATATTTTCCCCATTTCGATTAACCGCGGATCTACATTACGGATTCCGTGGTACGTATTGACGTAAATAGGGAAAAAAACGCTTATTGCCACTAAAAAGATTTTTCCTTCTTCGCCTACACCAAACCAAATAATAACTAATGGAATGAGTGCCAAATTCGGAATGTTTCGCAGCATTTGAATAGTTGTATCTAAATACCGCTGTGCGAATGGAACAATCCCATTCAAAATACCGATAATAAAAGCAATACTTCCGCCGATCAGAAACCCGATTAAAGCACGTGTTGTACTGATTTGAAGATGTTCAAACAGAACCCCTGAAGCTGCTTGTTGATAACCTGCTGCTATTACATCAGAGGGGGCAGGTAATATTGTATTGGCAAGGATGCCTGTTTTATTTGATACTTCCCAAATGATAATAATTAAAATAGGAATGATCCACGGCTCAATCAAATGAATCCATTTTTTCTTCTTCATTTACTCACCTCTTATGGTTTCCAAATATAGTTTTCAAGATTTTCTACAAGATTAGTTGTTAATCCAATGTCATAAAGATCTTCATTTAATCTTTGTAAATCTGCTTGTGCATCTTCATCCAAATAAGTAGCAACAGATGAACGTCGGGCTAAGCTTGTTACCCAAACATCTGCGGCGATACCTGTATTCTCTTCAAGAATTTCTGCTGCATCACTTGAATCAGTATCAATAGCTTCACCGACTTTAGATAATTCTTCCACATAGGCAACGACAGCATCTTTATTGGATTCAATAAATTTATCAGATGCATAGTAGAATCCGCGGTGTTCCACAATGCCTTCTCCTGTAGCTAAAATTTGATTGCCTTTACTTTCGGAAACCGTCATATACGGATCCCAAGTAACCCAGGCATCAACCTCACCGTTTTGAAATGCAATAGTCGCATCTGCAGGACTTAAAATAACAGATTCTACATCATCCAGTGTCAGATTAACTGTTTCCAAAGCAGTAACTAATAAATATTCGGAGATGGAAGCTTTATTGTACGCAATCTTTTTTCCCTTCAATTGTTCTATTGATTGGATAGGGCTGTCATTTTTTACTAAAATCCCCTCGAATTGTGGAGAAGATTCTTCACCTGCGATGTATTTGAAATTCATTCCTTTTGATAATGCCATCATTGATGGGGCATCACTTGCATTGGCAAAATCAATAGCTCCGGAGTTTAATGCTTCTAGAATTGAACTGCCCGTATTGAATTCAGACCATTCCACTGAATAACCTAATTCCTTTAAACGTGATTCAAGTTCACCATTCGCTTTTAATAATAATGTTGTACCGTTTTTTTGGTAGCCAATTCGCACCTTTTTATTTTCTGCATTCGATGCTGAGCACCCGACTAAAATAATGGATAGAGTTAAGAGAAAAAAGATAGAGAGTAGTTTTTTCATTAGTAATACCTCCTCAAATAATTGCTTGTAATTGTTTTTGTTTAGTTGGTGATTCTGTTTTTATTTGTTGTCCTAATAACTGTTGAAGCAGTATTTCCTCTAGCTCCGCAAATTTTGGATTTGAGCGTGTTCTAGGGCGGGGAAGGTTAACTGGCAAATCCAGTGCTACAATCCCGTCTTCTATTAGAATAATTCGATCCGCCAATGTAATTGCTTCTGCCACATCATGTGTCACGAGCAACGAAGTGTATTTTTGGTTTAACCATAATTGTTCGATTAGATTTTGCATTTCCAATCGTGTCAGAGCATCCAATGCCCCGAGCGGCTCATCCAATAACAAGAGTCTTGGTTTTGCACTAAGTGCACGCGCTAGTGCAACCCTTTGTTTTTGCCCACCTGACAATACATGTGGCCACTCTTTAGCGCGGTCCTTTAACCCAACATGTTCAAGCGCTTCTAATGCGAGCGGTTGCCAATCCTTTTTCAACTCTGTGCCAACCCCGACATTTTCTAAAACAGACAGCCATGGGAGTAATCGATCCTCTTGAAACATGACGCGAACGCCTGAGAAATCATCTTGGTGAATCCCGTTCTTTAAAGATTCGCCAGCTGTTTTTTGATCTAAATTTGCGATGATTCGTAGAAGCGTACTCTTTCCGCAACCACTTTTCCCGACAATTGCGACAAATTGTCCAGCGGGGATTGTTAAGTTAATATCCTTTAATACTTCTTTTTCACCGAAACTTTTCGTTAAATTAATTAACTCAATATTGATTCCATTTGCCATGGAAGCACCTGCTTTCTATTGTTATACTTAACATATTGAAATACTCGGAATTAATATTAAAAAAATTTACATACGCTTATCTTCCGTGCGCATATAAATAATTTTCTAAATGTTAACATAATAACAAATATTCGGTCAATAAGAAATGTTATTTTACCTATCGAAATAATAAGGTATATGAAATTCTAGTCAGTAAAATGATGTCTTCACATATGAATAATTGTACTTTTCAAAAAAAGTTGCTACTATGAAGATAGTGCTTCTAAGCAGTACATAATTATAGAAATAGTTGATAGTCAACCACATGGAAAATTGATTTTGAGATGGGGGTTTCAAATCGATTTGGAGGAACTTAAAATGGTTAAAACGGTTTTAGTAGTAGAAGATGAAATGCCAATCGCAACATTATTGAAATATAATTTGGAGCAAGCTGGCTTTGAAGTTCTTTTAGCACATGATGGTCAGGCTGGGCTTGATACGGCAGTTCAGCAAGCACCAGACTTAATATTACTGGATTTAATGCTGCCGAAACTTGATGGTGTGGAAGTATGTAAAGAATTACGACGTTTACGCATAAATATACCAATTATTATGTTAACAGCTAGAGATGATGAATTCGACAAAGTATTAGGTTTAGAGCTGGGTGCAGATGACTACATGACTAAACCATTTAGCCCTCGAGAAGTAATCGCACGTGTTAAGGCTGTATTGCGACGTTTTTCAGGACCAGTTGTAGAAGAGGCAATTGAGACAAATGAAGTCGTATACTCGTTTGGAAATTTAAGAGTATTCCCGGAGCGATTTGAAGCATTTATTGATGAAGAATCTTTGGAGTTCACACCGAAAGAATTTGAATTACTAGTATACTTACTTGAAAATAAAAATCGGGTATTAACACGTGATCAATTACTTAGTGCTGTTTGGAACTATGATTTTGCAGGAGATACACGTATTGTAGACGTCCATATTAGCCATCTTCGAGATAAAATTGAAGAAAATAGTCGTAAACCACTTTATATTAAAACAATTCGTGGTTTAGGATATAAATTTGAGGAGCCAAAAAAATAATGAACGGAATGAAAAATCGTTTGTTTTATTCGTTTATTTTTGTTATTGGATCAAGTTTAGCTGTTCTAGGGCTGTTCATAGGGCAGCTTTTTCCTTTTTTTATTGATGAATATATTAACGAAGCGACAAATGTCTCAGAAAACAAATTAGCACAGATAGTAGAGGAACAGCAGATTGAGCTAACGGCAAGTCAAAAACAAGCTATTATAGATGCCTCTAGGATTGATGTTGAGGCAGAGTCTTTAATAGATATTAAGCAAAAAATGTATGTACTTATAGCGGCAATGTTATTAGGTGGATTTATTATAACGGGTTTTATGGCTCATCGCGTTGCCAGTAATTTTATAACGCCGATTATCAATATTACAAAGACGGCACTGGAGTTATCGAAAGGCAACTATCGGGCGCGGGCTTTTGCAAATGGACCAAAAACAATTGTGGAATTACGAAATTCAATCAATATTTTAGCACGCAATTTACAGGATATAACGAAGACGCGGGCAATCGAGGAAGAACGTTTAAAGACATTAATTGAAAATATGGGTAGTGCGCTAATGATGATAGACCGTGAAGGGAACATTTCTATTGTTAATAAAAAGTTCCAAACACTTTTCGAGCTCCCCACAGAACAGCTTATCGGTAAAAATTTCATGATGCTAGGATTACCAAAGGAACTGGAGCAATTTATCGACCATGTGTTTTTAACGGAATTGCCATATCGCCAGCAGCTTGTAATGGAAATTGCTGACGAAGAATATTATGAGCAAGTATATGGGGCACCTGTTGTTGGTGAGCACGGTCGTTGGCTAGGTGTAGTTATAGTCATGCATGATGTAAGTGAGCTTGTAAGATTGGAGCAGATTAGAAAAGATTTCGTGGCGAATGTATCCCATGAGCTGCGTACACCGATTACATCGATTAAAGGTTTTTCGGAAACCCTTCTGGATGGAGCGTTTAAAGACGAGCAAATGTTGCTTTCTTTCTTGAATATCATTTACGATGAAAGCAATAGAATTCAGGTTCTTGTTAATGACTTACTCGAGCTATCCAAAATTGAGCGCCACGGCTTTACGCTTGATGTGACCCCAACGAAGCTTCAGGATATTTTAGTGCGGGTTGTTGATTTAACGAGTTCGCAGCTGGAAAGTAAAAATATGCAATTTGATGTGAAAATTGAGCAGGATGCGGTTATTTTAGGTGATGTTAATCGATTGATGCAGATTTTTACGAATTTAATTAATAATGCCATTGCATATTCAAAAGAAGAAACTACCGTGACACTATGTATTAGTGCGAATGAACAATACGGAATTTTTGAAGTGAAGGACGAAGGAATCGGCATTGAAAAAGCAGAGATTGCACGTATTTTTGAACGCTTTTACAGGGTGGATCGTGCACGTAGCCGTAATTCTGGTGGTACAGGGCTTGGATTATCTATCGTGAAACATTTAATAGAAGCTCATAATGGGAAAATTCAAGTAGCAAGTGAAATTGGCAAAGGTACCAGCATAAAAGTATTTCTGCCATTACAACGTTAAAGCTTAACAGTAGCTTTACAATAATGTTATATAGCCTTTATATTGGGGTGATATATTTTTTATAGAAACCCCCGTTTCAAAAAAGGTAATATGCCACAATGGTACACGCGACCATGCAAAAAGCTTTGCGCTATTTGCATGGTTTTTTGATTTTCTTCTACCTTTTTATGTTTCTCAAAAAATATGAAACTTTTACAATAGATGGAGCGTAGAATAAAAGGAAAATAAAAAAGGAGGTTCTTTACGATGAGTGTAAAAAGAACATTACTATGGGTAGCACTTGCCTTGTTTGCCGTTGTGGCAATTATTGTTGTTACGACATCGTGGTATACAGTAGATGAATCGGAACAGGCAGTAGTGATTACATTTGGTCAAGCGGATGAGACAATACAAGATTCAGGACTTCATTTTAAATTACCATGGCCAGTACAGGCAGTAGAGATTTTATCAAAGGAAACATACAGTTTACAGTTCGGCTATAAGCAAAATCCGGACGGTACGGTGGAAGCATTCGATAAAGAAACAAAAATGATTACAGGTGATGAAAATATTGTTTTAACAGATCTTGTTGTTCAATGGCGAATAGTTGACCCGAAAAAATACTTATTTAGTTCACAGGAGCCGCGAGCGATTTTACATAATGCGACATCCAGTGCGATTCGTTCAATCATTGGCAGCTCAACAATCGATGAGGCATTAACGGATGGTAAAGCGGATATTGAAGCAGAAACACGTGAGTTGCTTGTATCGTTAATCGATAAGTACGATATCGGTATTGGGGTTGTAGGCGTAAAGCTGCAAGATGTAGAAGTACCAAATCAGGAAGTACGTGCAGCATTCACAGATGTTACCGATGCGCGTGAGACAAAAAATACAAAGATTAACGAAGCAGAAAAGTATGAAAACCAGCGTGTAAGTGAAGCGGTTGGTGAAGCAGCGGCAATTCTTTCAAAAGCGGAAGGGGAAAAGGCTTCACGTATTGAGCAAGCTACAGGTGAAGTGGCATTATTTAATCAGCTTTATGAAGAATATCGCCTGAATAAAGATATTACACGTGAACGATTAGTACTAGAAACATTGGAGGCAGTTTTACCGAATGCCCAAATTTATATAATGAATGATGATGGCAGCGGTACGATGAAGTACTTGCCGATTCAACCAATGCAAACGACACCACCTTCTACAGAAGAGAAAAAAGAAGGGAGCAAAAGTGAATGAGTAACGACAAAAATAATTTTAACGGCGATTTAGATGAATTTGTGAAAAAACTATTCGGCAATAAAAACGGATCGAAAGAAGTAAAGAAAGTCCCGAAAGCGAATGATCCAGATCAACAAGTAAATAACGGTGATTTAAATACAAAAAAAGCACCAACACCATTAAAAAAAGATAAAAAGCCTTTAAATGTTAAGCAATGGGTTACTTCTGCTATTGTATTAACGGTTGTGTTTGCTGCATTAATTGTCGTAGTTGCGAACTTGTATATTGTAAAAGAAAATGAATATAAAGTAGTTCGTCAGTTCGGGGAAGTAGTGAAGTACGAAAGGGAACCGGGACTTCATATGAAAATCCCATTCATCCAAAGTGTGACGACTCTTCCAAGAAATTTAATGACTCATGATATGACAGAAGAAGAGATCAGCACGAAGGATAAAAAGCGGATTATTATCGACAATTATACAGTATGGCGTGTTACGGATCCAAAAGCGTTAATCTCAAATGCAGGACAGTTGCTCAATGCGGAAAATCGTATGGAGGAGTTTATTTATTCGGCACTTCGTACAGAATTCGGTCAAACGGAGTACGGAGATATTATTAATGAAAAAGATTCGAAACGCGGGAACATTAATGACCGTGTTACACAACGTGTCAATGAATTAATTGAATCTGCCAATTTCGGTATTGAAGTAATTGATGTGCGTATTCGCCGTACTGATTTACCTGAGGAGAACGAACAGTCTGTTTATACACGAATGGTTTCGGAACGTCAATCGATTGCGCAAAAGTATCTGTCTGAAGGGGATGCGGAAAAGCGTAGTAAAGAGGCAAAGACTGATCAGGAAGTACAGGTAACACTTGCAAAAGCAAATAAGGAAGCGTCTGTAATCCGTGCAGAAGGGGAAGCACAGGCAGCTCAAATTTATAATGCCGCTTACTCGAAAGACCCGGAGTTCTACAGTTTATTCCGAACATTGGAATCATACAAGAAAACAATTGGTAATGAGACAATGATTATTATTCCATCTGATTCACCATATGCGAAATTACTATCAGGTCAATTAGATTAAAAGCAGAAAAAAGCTATTTAGAATGTAAACCCATTCTAAATAGCCTTTTTTATTGGTGGATTTATTTTACAATATTTACCTTCACTGAAAATTTGAATTATATTATTTCAAATTATTATTTTATTGTTATAATAAGTGAGTAATATAATTAAGGGGGAGCAAATTTGAGTAGAAAAATACAAAATAGTTTAATTGCTTTCATTATGGCAACATCAGTGACAGCACTATTTTATCAAACGAATTTAAGTTTCATGAAAGTGGAAATTTATCATATACCTATTTTATTTATTGTGATTTTATTGTTAAGTGCCTTTATAGCAGAAGATGTCCGTAATTCGTTTAAAAAAGTACTATGGTTTGAAAAACGTGAGGACAAGCGTCCGATTTGGCAGGTAGGAGTAGGAATGATTTTTTACTTTTCCCAAATTGGTTTTGTTGAGGTATTTGCACGTGGATTAATGCAATACGATTTAGGTGGTATGCCAATGTATATCATCATTCCATTTTTAAATGCATTTTTACTAACAGTTATTTTTGAAGAGATTTTTTATAAAGAAGAGAAAAACAGTGTACATGTTGTGAAGTTCAAAAATAAAATTAAATAGATATTTAGACCGCGCGGGATTTTATTCCACGCGGTTTTTATTATAGCAAGATTATTTAAATAAAATGGAAAAATTTAAAGAAGTGTGTATAATATAACAAGCGTAGTCTTTTTTGCATATATTGTAATAATTTTTTAGGGTATAAATGCTTATATATTCAGAAAAATTAGGTAATAATGCGCGTTGTTTAATTAATGCTCTATACATATAAGGAAGTGAAAGTTTTGATTCTATTAGATACAGCTTATGTATCCCCGCTCTTAGCAGAAACATTGATCGAAAAGAAAGTAAAGATTTTAGATATTGAACAACAGTTGATTCTAAATGACAAATCAGAAGATGAGCAAAATCTGGTGAAAGTATTTCAACAAGAGGATTTAATCATTATGAATTCTGAAGAAGCCATTCAGATTCTAAATGAATATTATGCAGAATCGCATGTAACAAAAACAGCGAATTTATTTAAAAATAAATTTGCATTCAGAAAGCGTTTAGCTGAGAGTTATCCTAATTTCTTCTTTTTAGAAACTACTTCAGGTGAATTAGGGCAACTTGATCTATCCTCACTACCCTATCCGTTAATCTTTAAGCCGACAGTCGGATACTCAAGTGTTGGGGTTTACAGAGTAGAGAATCTACAAGAATTCCAAAGTATAATCGATAAGATGGAAGAAACGATGGAACAGTCGAGTGAAGACGATTCAAAGGATATTTTGGGTAGTGAAACCTTTATCATTGAAAGTTATATTGAGGGGCAGGAATTTGCAATCGATCTTTTCTTCGACGAAAAGAATGATCCGGTTGTGCTCAATTTATTTGCGCGTATGTTCAAAGACGAAAAAGATATGAGTGATCGTATTTATTATACGAGCAAGCAAGTGCTGCAAAATTACTTAACTCCGATTACCGAGTATCTGCAAGGACTTGGGGAAATCTTCAATTTACGGAAAATGCCGCTGCACGTAGAACTGCGCATGGATGATGAAGGAACAATTGTACCAATTGAAGTGAATCCATTACGCTTTGCTGGTGCAGGTACGACCGAATTGGGAAGTTTTGCATATGGGGTTAACTCGTACGACTATTTCTTCGAACAGAAAAAACCGGATTGGGCTACCTTAAGAAATACAATGGACAATAAAATTTACAGCTTTACTTGTGCCGAGTTTGAAGGTGAGATAAAGATTGATGACGGGCTTGTGATACACCATGAATTATTGCAGAAACAATTCCACCATATTTTAGAATATCGTCATATTCCGTACGGTCAGGGTGCAACGTTTGCTGTCATTTTCTTTAGCAGTGAATCGTTGGCACAAAATGACCATATCTTATCGTTGGACTTTATGGAATATGTAGAAAAAGAAGAAAAGTTGTATGTGAAAAATTAAATTTGGGGGGAAGCTTGGTTAAAACAATTTCATAATTGTTTTAAAGAGCAATGTAAATGTTAAAAAAATATAATTCAGTAAAAACCAAGATTTTATTAGGAATTTTAGTTCCAATTATTTTATTAAGTGTTGTTTTTAGTTCACTTCTATTCTTGGTTTCCAGCAACTTAATTAATAACCAGATCATTCCGCAGCACAACCAAAACTTATTGTTGAGTATGGAAAAATTCAGTACGCTTTTTGACGCGGATATAGTGAATGATGCTAAGAAAAACAAGGCTTCATATGAAAAATTACTGGAAGCCACAACCGATTTCCAAAATGATTTTGATTTAGAAAATGCCTATATTATGAGTAAAGTCGATGGAGAGGAAGTTATTCTGGTATTGGGGAATTCGGAAGATTACCTGACACCGCTTGCTTTTACAGAAGAACAGACAGCGGCACTTTCCACAACGGAAACAGTGGCGAGCGAGATCTATGAAGATGATTATGGTAAACATCAATCAACCTTTCTTCAAATTCCTGGGACGGATTCTGTTCTGGGATTGGATGCGGATGCGGATTTTATTGATGAATTGAATAGATTGTTAATTATAATTATAGTTGCTTCACTGCTTGTTGCATTGATTATAGGCTCAATTATAGCGGTTATGGTTTCAAAAAAAATTGTGAATCCTTTAAATCAGCTTTTAAACCACACTGAAATTGTGGCACAGGGTGATTTATCAAAACAATTGGAAGTATACAGTGATGACGAAATCGGGCGTTTAACAACTAGCTTCTCGGATATGCAAACGCAATTGAGAGAGACTATCTACCATGTAACCGACACATCCGACCATGTTGAGGAAGGTTCTTCGATATTAAAAGAGACGGTAGAACAGTTAACAATTACATCGAATCAGGTATCGGGCGCGATTCAGGAAATTGCTTCTAGCACTGAGCTAATTACAGAAGGCGCTGTACAAAACCGGGTGGCAGTGGAACAGATCGCATTCAAAATTGAAGAAATTTCTAATGTTACGAAATTAGTGGCACAGGAGGCGATAGATACCAATACTGTCGCAACACAAGGAATAGAAGTTATTCATAAGTCTGTTGCAGGAATCGAAACAATTAATGAAACGGCGAAAATGTCATTAATGAAAACAGAACAAATGAATAGCCGTTCTTTAGAAGTTGGTCAAATCACGAAAATTATTTCAAGTATTTCAGATCAAATCAACTTACTTGCTTTAAATGCGGCAATCGAAGCGGCAAGAGCTGGGGAATACGGGAAAGGTTTCGCAGTAGTAGCGGATGAAGTTCGTTCATTGGCAGAACAATCGGCGAATTCGGCGAGTGATATTACGACATTGATTAATGAAATGCAAAAAGATTCAAATGAATCTGTTGTTGCAATTAATAATGTTGTAACGAAAATCGAGCAGGAAAGCGTGACGATCTACTCGGCTGTTGAAACATTTAATACAATATCTAAATTAGTGGATAATATGAAAAATGAAATTCAAAATGTAACAGATGCATTCCAAGTAATCGCAACGGACTCTAATCGGGTACTTGAAACAACGGATATAACTGTTCACTCATTGGAAGAAACCAATGAGCATTCTCAAAGTATTGCTGCATCAATAGAAGAACAGACAGCATCGACTGAAGAAATGTTGAGCATCGCACACGAATTGAATGAAATGATTATTAAGTTAAAAGGACAAATTAATCACTTCAAATTATAAAGATTTTCTTTAGTTATATAAATAACTTCTAAACTAATATGAACTTAATTCAATGATGGAAAAATCCAGATTATGCTATTTTGCATTCATCTGGATTTTTTCTTTTTAGGCGGGAAATACATATTGCGGAAGGTTTCTGTTTGCATAAGGATTATAAGATGGAGTTTGCGATGAATTGCGAATAGAGGGTATTGCCTGCTGATGTTAAGTTCTTGGAAGGGACATTCACTTTGGCGTCCTGCATAATTGTGGCGAATAAGAATTTTATTGCAGAAGAGTTTGCGTTTATGTTGGCAATTCATCGCAATAATCGCTAAAGTAGAAGGAGAACATACAATCGTAACTTAACTTCTTACAGTGCGTTTTGAACACACGCCAGAAGTTAATGCCTCTGGGTGGAGCAACAGATTCGGCAAAGAGTGTTTAAAAGAAAATCCGGTTAAAAGTGTCGGGTGACTGATCCGTATCCTGTGAACCTGACCCGAAACCGGGCGTAATCACCCCGAGGTGAAATTGATTAATGGAGGAACGCGCATGACAAAACAAAAATTACTTTTACTAGATGGAAACTCATTGGCTTATCGTGCTTTTTTTGCATTGCCGCTGCTGACAAATGACAGTGGGATTCATACAAATGCTACTTACGGATTTACAACGATGCTGCAAAAAATTATCGGTGAGGAAAATCCGACACAAATGCTTGTTGCGTTCGATGCCGGGAAAACGACTTTTCGTCATGAATCGTTCGGTGAATATAAAGGTGGACGTCAAAAAACTCCGCCAGAGCTTTCCGAACAATTCCCTTATATTCGTAAGCTGATTGATGCATACAACATTAAACGCTATGAACTGGAAATGTACGAAGCAGATGATATTATCGGAACACTAGCGAAACAGGCTGCCGGACAAGGTATAGAAGTTATCGTTGTTTCGGGAGACAAAGATTTAACGCAGCTAGCAACAGAAGATGTCACAGTCTATATAACTCGTAAAGGGATTACCGATATTGAAAAATATACACCGGCACATATTCAAGAAAAGTATGGACTGACACCGGAGCAAATTATCGATATGAAAGGGCTTATGGGCGATCAATCGGATAATATTCCGGGAGTTCCGGGCGTTGGTGAAAAGACAGCGATTAAATTATTGAAGGAACACGGTACAATTGAAAAACTATATGAAGCGATGGATTCATTGAAAGCATCGAAAATGAAGGAAAAGCTGGTAGATAATGAAGAAATGGCACACTTATCAAAAAAACTTGCGACAATTCATACAGATGCACCACTAACAATTTCACTGGATGATTTAGCTTATTCAGGTCCGGATGAGGAATCACTTCTTAATGTATGGCAAGAGCTTGGGTTTAAATCTTTAATCGAAAAGAGCGATTTTGAAGCAGTAGAAACTGAACAAGCTGAACTAGTATTTGAAAATGTACAGTCTATTAAAGCTGACATGTTAAAAGATACGATGGCAATTCATCTGGAGTTGGAAAATGAACATTACCATAGCTGTAATGCCCTCGGTTTAGCCTTGACAGACGGGGAACGCACGGTATATACAGCGATTGATAATGTAGTGGATAATGCAGATTTAAAAGCATGGATCCAAGATGAAACAAAGAAAAAATATATGGTAGACAGTAAAGCGACACAAGCAATGCTCCATCGTTTAGGGATTGAGCTAAAAGGTGTGGAGTTCGATTTATTGTTAGCTTCGTACATTTTAAAGCCGTCGATTTCTGGTGATGATGTTGCAACACTTGCAAAAGAATTCGGTTATCAGGATGTACAATCCAATGAAGCGATTTACGGAAAAGGGGCAAAGTGGATTGTTCCGGGGGCAGATCATGTAGCAGAACATGTAAGCCGAAAAGCAGTAGCAGTATGGAAGCTGCAGCCAGTTTTAGAGCAAACACTTAAAGAAAATGAACAGTTTGAATTATATAAAGAGCTGGAGCTGCCGCTTGCACATATTTTAGGGAAAATGGAGAGCGAAGGGATAACAGTCAATATCGATACATTGCGTCAAATGGGTGATGAACTGAAGACAAAGCTCGAAGTAATGGAAGCGACAATTTATGAACTGGCAGGCGAGAAATTCAATATTAATTCACCGAAACAGCTTGGTGTTATCTTATTTGATAAATTAGGCTTACCTGTCATTAAAAAGACAAAGACAGGATATTCAACAGCAGCCGATGTACTGGAGAAGTTACAGTCCGAGCATGACATTGTGAAGCATATTCTTGAGTACCGTACGCTTGCGAAACTGCAATCAACATATATTGAAGGTTTAATAAAAGAAGTGCATAAAGAAGATTCAAAAGTGCATACCCGATTCCAGCAGGCTTTAACTTCAACTGGGCGTTTAAGCTCAACAAACCCGAATTTACAAAATATCCCGATTCGTTTAGAAGAAGGACGTAAAATTCGAAAAGCATTTGTTCCGTCGAAAAAGGATTGGATTTTGTTTGCGGCGGACTATTCACAGATTGAGCTGCGCGTATTGGCTCATATGTGCGGTGATGATGCGCTTGTAGAGGCATTCCAGCAAGGAATGGATATCCATACACGGACGGCAATGGATGTGTTTAATCTTGAAAATCCGGATGATGTGACAAGCTTAATGCGTCGCACAGCAAAAGCTGTAAACTTTGGTATTGTATACGGGATTAGTGATTATGGCTTATCACAAAGCCTTGATATTACACGTAAAGAAGCTGGGATTTTCATTGAAAACTACTTGCAAAGCTTCCCTGGTGTAAAAAACTATATGGATACAAGTATTGAAGAGGCCAAGAAAGCCGGCTTTGTTACAACGATTTTAAATCGCCGCCGCTACTTGCCGGACATCACAAGCTCGAACTTCAATTTAAGAAGTTTTGCAGAGCGTACGGCGATGAACACGCCGATTCAAGGAAGTGCAGCGGATATTATTAAAAAAGCAATGATTGACATGGATGCTCGCCTTGAACAAGAAGGGTTGCAGACGAAGCTGTTGTTACAAGTACACGATGAGCTTATTTTTGAAGCACCAAAAGAAGAAATTGAAATTTTAGAACGTATCGTACCTGAAGTTATGGAAAATGCAATTAAGTTGAGCGTGCCGTTAAAGGTTGAATTTTCATATGGTCCTACATGGTACGATGCGAAATAAGGAGTACCATTTATGCCAGAATTACCAGAAGTAGAAGGGGTCGTACGTGATTTACGGCCAATCGTAGAAGGGAAGACGATTGAATCTGTCTCTTTATCGGATGTCGTTTATACATCGCATGAGGCAGGGAAACAGGCGATTGTAAAAAACGCAAAGCCTTCTCAATTTGAACTATTAGTACGCGATATGAAAATCGATAAATTGGAGCGCAGATCAAAATATATATTCTTTCATCTAAAGAAAAATGATGAACGTTTTATTTTAGTGAACCATTTAGGGATGAGTGGCGCATGGTTTGTTGTGAATGATGTGGTGGAGATAACGGAAGAAAAATTCCGTAAGCATATCCATGCGATATTTACATTGGCAAGCGGAGAATTGCTTGTCTATGCTGATATCCGCCGTTTTGGTGAATTGCGCTTTATAAAAGAACTAGCAGACCATCCACCTTTACTGAAAATGGCACCGGAGCCTTTTGATGAAAGCGCATGTGATTTTTTCCTAACGCAAAGTGAAAAGCCGAAATTTGCGAAAAAGGCGATTAAAGAAGTCATTATGGACGGTCAAGTTATCTCAGGCTGCGGGAATATATATGCAACTGAAGCTTTATTTAAATTATTCATTCATCCTGGCCGTGTGACAAGTGACTTAAATAGAGAGAAAAAAATGGAGCTCTTTCAAATGATTTGTGATGTACTTCAGGAAAGCATCGACTCAGGCGGCTCTACAATATCTGACTATCGGAGTATTAACGGTGGGGCAGGTACGATGCAGCATCGCTTAAAAATGTACGGAAAAAAACAATGTGTAATATGTGAAGCAAATACAGAGTCCATCGTTATCGGGGGAAGGACGTCAACATATTGTCCTCAATGTCAAAAGTAAAGGGGAATTACTGTGATTATAGGTTTAACAGGAAGTATTGCAAGTGGAAAAAGTACAGTCGCAAAAATGATTCAGTCATATAACTTACCAATTGTTGATGCCGATCAAGTTGCACGACAAGTCGTAGAGCCAGGAAGTCCAACGCTTTTGAAAATCGCCGAAGTATTTGGACAGGATGTCATTTCTGAAGATGGTACAATGGACCGCGCAAAAGTAGGGAATCTTATTTTCCATGATGAATCGAAGCGTCAACAACTAAATGCCATCATTCACCCAGCTATTCGTGAAGAAATGATTCGCCAGCGTGATGAGTTTATTTCATACGGTGAAAAAAACGTATTTATGGATATTCCATTATTATTCGAAAGCAAGCTCGAGCATTTTGTTGAAAGGATTATTGTAGTTTCGGTAAGGGAGGATGTTCAACTAGAACGCTTAATGGAACGAAACGGCTTGACAGAAGAAGAAGCCAAAGCACGTATTGCTACGCAAATTCCTGTAAAAGATAAAGAAGCGCTAGCTGATATAGTTATTTATAATAATGGCTCTTTGGAAGATACTGCCCTTCAATTGCAAAATGTTTTATATGAATGGAATGTTTTGAAATAAAATAATGCCTTGCCCGTTTTTGTTTGAAGCGGGTTAAGGCATTTATTTTTAGGGTATGTATTATCTGAAAATAACAACTTTTTTTATATGTGTTAAATATGTTCACCTTTTTAGAATATGTGTTATACTAATCAACGAATAAATAAAACGAATGAATCGTACTTTTAGGAGGATTTAAATAATATGACAGTTTCTATTGCAATTAATGGTTTTGGCCGCATTGGTCGTATGGTATTCCGACAAGCGATGATGCGCGGTGATGTTAATATCGTAGCAGTAAATGCAAGTTACCCATCTGAAACGTTAGCACATTTAATTAAGTATGACACAAATCATGGTGTATTTCCAGGTACTGTTGAAGCGGTTGAAGGTGCATTAATCGTAAACGGTAAACGTGTTGAGCTAGTTAGTGAACGCGATCCTTTAAAATTACCATGGGCTGAAATGGGTGTAGATATTGTTATTGAAGCTACTGGTAAATTCAATGACCGTGAAAACGCTGCAAAGCATATAGAAGCTGGCGCGAAAAAAGTTATTTTAACAGCTCCAGGTAAAAATGAAGATATTACAGTAGTGTTAGGTGTAAACGATGATAAATTAGATTTATCAAAACACGATGTCATTTCAAACGCTTCTTGTACGACAAACTGCCTAGCTCCAGTAGCAAAAGTATTAAATGATGAATTTGGTATTGTAAACGGCTTAATGACAACTGTACACGCTTATACTAATGATCAAAATAACATTGATAACCCACATAAAGATTTACGTCGTGCTCGTAACTGTGCATCGTCAATTATTCCAACTTCAACTGGTGCAGCTAAAGCTTTACGCTTAGTGTTGCCAGAGTTAGATGGCAAAATTCACGGTATGGCCTTACGTGTACCAACACCAAACGTATCATTAGTGGACTTAGTTGTAGATTTAGAAAAAGATGTATCAGTAGAAGAAGTAAATGCTGCATTTAAAGCAGCTGCTGAAGGCAAAATGAACGGTATTTTAAACTTCTCAATGGAGCCATTAGTATCTTCAGACTACAATACAACAACATATTCTTCTACAGTTGATGGATTAACAACAATCGTTTTAGGCGACCGTAAAGTAAAAGTAATTGCTTGGTATGATAACGAATGGGGTTATTCTGCACGTGTAGTAGACTTAGCAAATAAAATCGCCAAAGAATTAGTAGCGGTGAATGCATAATTTAATTTCTTTTTACGAGTAAAAAGAATGAAAAGTCTTGATTGGAAATTCGGTAAGTGATTCTTTCGGCATATATAGTGCCGGGATATAACTAAACTATTGCCTTTTGTAGAATATTTATTTTTACAAAAGGCATTTTCTATTGTGTGAATCGATAGGGCACTATATAATTGAATCACTTTCCTTTTGGAAAATTTCGACGCGCATGAAGAACTATTTCACGCGCGTTGTTTTTGTTATAATATAGATAAACTAACATTTAGGAGAAATAAAATATGAGATGTCCAGCTTGTCAATACAACGGTACACGTGTTGTAGATTCAAGACCTGTTGATGATAATAAAGAAATTCGAAGACGTCGTGAATGTGAATCGTGTGCTTTCCGTTTTACGACATTTGAAAAAATAGAAGAAACACCTTTAATCGTTGTGAAAAAAGGTGGCTCGCGTGAAGAATTCAGCCGTGAAAAGGTATTGCGAGGACTAATACGGGCATGTGAGAAACGACCGGTTGCTTTAGATCAATTGGAAGAGATTGTATTATCAATTGAAAAGGAATTACGTCGACTTGGCAATGCAGAAGTACGTTCGGAAGATGTGGGTGAAATGGTAATGGATCGCCTAGCAACAGTTGATGAAGTTGCATATGTACGATTTGCATCCGTTTATCGACAATTTAAAGATATTACTGTATTTATCGAGGAACTAAAAGAAATTATGACACGTCAGTCAAGTGACAAATAAGTTTTAGGAGGGGGACAAAATGGTTCACTTTAAAGAAATACAGCCAACAGATCATTTTGAAATAACGCTCCCTCACGCCTTATCTACAAATGAACGTCAATTATTAACGCTATTTTATCAGCCCCTAACAGGACCGGAGCCGATAAGTTTATTTTTAACACTATGGGCGGAAGCTGAAAATCATACACCTCAGCAATATAATCATTATTATTTGATGCATGTATTGTCGATGCCTTTGAAGAAGATTTTTGAAGCGCGAATTGCATTAGAAGCGATTGGTTTAATGCGTACTTGGCGAAAGGATACTGCTAATGAACGTCATTTTATATATGAATTAGTAAGACCACTCGATGCACCGAGCTTTTTTAAAGACCCGCTTTTATCGATGTTCTTATTTAGTAAAATTGGCGAGGGAGCTTATCGGAAATTACGTCAGCGCTTTTTGACTCAGCCAAATAAAGAACAGTTTGAAGAGGTCACACGTACATTTATGGATGTGTATCGTCCGATTAATCAAAATCTGCCTCAGGATGAGTTGGAAACAGTGACACCGAAGCAAATTGATTATCCATTTTATTATGAGCAATTTGATTTTAAGCTACTGCAGGCTGGCCTATCTGAGCAGTTAATACCGAGTGCAGCATTAACTGTGAAAGCAAAGGAAACAATTGCAAAGCTTGCCTTTTTGTATCATCTCACGCCATTGCAAATGCAAAAAGTGGTAATACAAGCATTGGACGAGCAAAATAAACTAACGACCGATCGTTTAAAACGTTGTGCAGCAGATTATTATAAATTGACCGTTTCTACAGAAGCCCCGGTCATGACAAAAGTATTCGAGGGCAAAAATAATGATACTTTACACGCGGAAAACTTAACGAAGGAACAAGAACTTCTGCATTATTTGGAAACAACGCCACCGGTTCAAGTGTTGCGTGACATCAATAATGGAAAAGAACCAATTCCTTCTTCAATTCAACTTGCAGAAGATTTAGTTGTAAAGTATAGCATGCCTATAGGAGTAGCTAATGTACTGCTCGAATATGTCATGTTATCGACAGATATGAAATTACCGAAAAGCTATGTAGAAAAAATTGCAGATCACTGGAATCGTAAGCAATTGAAGACGGCTAAAGAGGCGATGGATTTAGCACGTGAAGAACGCGATAAATATACGAAATGGAAACAGGAAAGTTCAGTGGTCAAACAACCGGCTACTTCCCAAAAGAAGCCTTCGTACAATCGTAAAAGTGGACGAGATGAACAAGTTCCTGACTGGTTTTACAAGCGCAATGAGCAGCAGCAACCAGAAAAAGACAGTACAGTGGATTTCGAACAGGAGCGCCTAAAAATATTACAAAAGCTTGATAGGGCAGGTGAATAACAATAGAACCGATTAATAATCAATTAAATCAAATTAAGAAAAAAATGCCCTCTTTTGAAGAACGTTTTGAAGCGATGCGCAGAGAGACGATCGAACATCCGAAAGTTCAACAGTTTTTACGTGAACATGAACAGCAAGTGACGAAAGAAATGGTTGAAATTAGTTTACCTAAATTATACGAATTTATTTCACAGTCAACAGGATGTTGCGGAAATGGACATACAGGACAATGTACAAATTTATTGCAAGGTTATCTTCCAAAATTATTTATAACGCATAATGTCATTGATATTACGTATGTTCCTTGTGAGCAAAAGCTTCGCGAAGATGAACGACGTGATGTAGCCAATATGATTTCGAGCATGCATATGCCAAAAGATGTATTAAAGGCAACATTAAAAGATTTGGCAATCGACAATCATTCCCGACTTAGTATTGCAGAACAAGCAGCTGAATTTGTCGCGACTTATAAGCGAACGGGAGAATTACCGAAAAAAGGATTTTACTTGTACGGTAAATTCGGTGTTGGAAAATCCTTTGTACTTGGAGCGATTGCAAATGAGCTTGCAACACTAAAGGTAAGAACAGTTGTCGTATTTGTTCCTGAGTTTTTACGAGAAATGAAAAATGCGATTAGCGACAATACTTTGAATGAAAAAATAGACTATGTCAAAAAGGCGCCTGTATTAATGTTGGATGATATCGGTGCAGAGACGATGTCGGCATGGACACGTGATGAAATACTCGGGACGATTCTACATTACCGAATGAGTGAAGAATTACCGACATTTATTACATCGAACTTTGATTATAAAGGGCTGGAGCATCATTTAGCGCAATCACAACGTGGTGATATCGAAGTCGTAAAGGCTGCTCGTATTATGGAACGAATTAAAGCTGTGACAATTCCGGTTGCGATGGATGGAGTCAATCGCCGAGAATAAAAAATAACAAGAAAATTTACTTTTTACCAGTTGCAATTGTTATAAATCGAGCGTATACTTTGTACGTAATTAAACAAAAAATGCATTGAAAAGGACAACAAGTTTAACGAACTAGCTTATAGAGAGGGGAGCCATGGCTGCAAGCTTCCTAGCACAAGCGTTTCACTTTACTACCTTCGAGCAGTGACGGGGCCAATCCGTCAACGTTTCTCAGTACGTTAACTGACCGAGAGCTTCTAATTCGTATTGACGAAGAAGGAAGAAGGGTGGCACCACGAGCATACAGCATCGTCCCTTTTATAGGGACGGTGCTTTTTATTTTGCCTTAAAATAGGTGAAGCTACTAATATCGTTGATTTCCGTTACGGCGGACGCTTTCCGGGGGCGTGGCCTGAGCCTGTAGTCTCAGGCGTCACGCTATTCCCCCAGGAGTCGCCGCCTTCACTCCAATCAACTAGTTGGGTCTCAAAATGCCCTTCGTTCCAAAATAAATTAGTTTTAAATAATGAAGGAGGACAATAACATGTCAGAAATGATCAAATTAACTTTCCCGGATGGCGCAGTAAAGGAATTTGCCAAAGGAACATCTACATTAGACGTTGCAGGCTCTATTAGCCCAGGTCTAAAAAAATCAACATTAGCCGGTAAAATCAACGGTACACTTATCGATGCAAAAACAGGAATTGAACAAGATGGTGCAATCGAAATCATTACTAACAAATCAGATGAAGCGTTAGAAATCCTTCGTCACTCAACTGCTCACTTAACAGCGCAAGCAGTAAAACGTCTATACCCAGATGCAAAATTAGGTATTGGTCCAGTAATTGATTCAGGTTTCTACTATGATATCGATTCACCAACTCCGATTACTGCTGAAGATTTACCAGCAATCGAAAAAGAAATGAAAAAAATCATTTCTGAAAACATCGAAATCGAGCGTAAAAATGTATCTCGTGATGAAGCACAAAAAATTTACGAGGAAGTTGGCGACGAGTATAAATTAGAATTACTTGAAGCAATTCCAGCAGATGACCAAGTATCAATCTACTACCAAGGCGATTTCTTTGACCTTTGCCGTGGTGTACACGTACCGTCTACAGGGAAATTAAAAGAGTTCAAACTTTTATCTTTAGCTGGTGCATACTGGCGCGGTAACTCGGATAATAAAATGCTGCAACGTATTTACGGTACTGCATTCTTTACAAAAGACGAGTTGAAACATCACCTGCAAATGCTTGAAGAGGCAAAAGAGCGTGATCACCGTAAAATTGGTAAAGAATTAGATTTATTCATGACTTCTCAAACAGTAGGGCAAGGCCTACCGTTATGGTTACCAAACGGTGCAACAATCCGCCGTACAATTGAACGCTATATTGTAGATAAAGAATTATCATTAGGTTACAAACATGTATACACACCAGTATTAGGCTCGAAAAAATTATACGAAACTTCAGGTCACTGGGAGCACTATCAAGACGGCATGTTCCCGCCAATGGAAATGGACAATGAAACACTTGTTTTACGTCCGATGAACTGTCCTCACCATATGATGGTATTCAAAAACGGTCTGCACTCTTACCGTCACTTACCAATCCGTATCGCGGAACTTGGTACAATGCACCGTTACGAAATGTCAGGTGCCGTATCTGGTTTACAACGTGTACGAGGAATGACTTTAAACGATGCGCACATTTTCGTACGCCCGGATCAAATTAAAGCTGAATTTAAAAAAGTAGTTGAATTAATCCTTGAAGTATACAAAGACTTCGAATTGAAAGATTTCTCATTCCGTCTTTCATACCGGGATCCGAATAACACAGAGAAGTATTTTGATGACGATCAAATGTGGGAAACTGCACAAGCAATGTTAAAAGAGGCAATGGATGAGCTAGGTTATGATTACTTCATCGCAGAAGATGAAGCAGCCTTCTATGGTCCGAAATTAGACGTTCAAGTAAAAACAGCTATCGGTAAAGAGGAAACTTTATCAACTGCACAACTTGACTTCTTATTGCCACAACGCTTCGACCTTTCTTACATTGGTGAAGACGGTCAGCCACAACGTCCAGTAGTTATTCACCGTGGTGTTGTATCGACAATGGAACGCTTTGTAGCATTCTTAATTGAAGAGTACAAAGGGGCATTCCCAACTTGGTTAGCACCAGTTCAGGCAACAATTATTCCTGTATCAAACAGCGTACATTATGACTACGCTCGTGAAGTTCAGGAAAAACTAGCAGCTGCTGGCGTACGTGTTGAAATGGATGATCGAGAAGAGAAATTAGGTTACAAAATCCGTGAATCTCAAATGAAGAAGATTCCTTATATGCTCGTACTTGGAGATAAGGAAGTAGAAGATAATTCAGTAAATATTCGTCGCTACGGTTCGAAGGATTCTGAGACAATCAGCTTTGAGCAATTCCTTGCAGATATTACTGAAGAAATAAAAAAATAAGATAGCAACTTAGAACTCCATAATAAAAGCAGTTCAAATTTTACTATGAGTAAATTTGAACTGCTTTATTTTTGTGCCTTGAGATTATCAATAGACTCAGTCCGATTTTTCAAAGAGGATTATGATTTTTTCACAACATCGATATCGAAGAAGAAACATTGAAAATTAAAAAACTTTTTAAACTTAAAAGATTATATTATAAAGCGTACTAAAAAGCTTGACGTTATTTTTAAAGCATGATAAGATTGTTTAAGTTATGAATACAAAAGTTTGCAAGTAGAGGCTGCCCGCTTCTCACCTGATTAAGTGCTTTTATAAGTTACGAGCAGGTATTAGACACGTTGAATTGTTTTGCGCAGGACTGCGTATGCACATATAGCGGGCGGACATCTCAAATGTCCGTCCTTTTTGTTTGAATAAAACAAAAAGTACATATGGACATAACGCAGAGGTGTACCGTTCGACCGGGTTATACTTTACACCAACTCATGTATTCCGACAAACATTTGGAGGTGGATTAATATTAGCAAAGACATGTATGTAAACGAAGGCATTCGCGCACGCGAACTTCGTCTAATCGACCACAACGGTGATCAACTAGGTCTAAAAACGCGTACAGAAGCGATGGAGATTGCTGCTCGTGCTAACTTGGATCTTGTCCTTGTAGCCCCTCAAGCCAAACCACCAGTCGCTCGTGTTATGGACTATGGTAAATTTAAGTTTGATCAGCAAAAGAAAGACCGTGAAATTCGTAAAAATTCTAAAGTAATCGTTATGAAAGAGGTTCGCTTGAGCCCGACGATCGATGAACATGATTTTCAAACGAAATTACGTAACGCGATTAAGTTCCTTGAAAAAGGTGACAAAGTTAAAGCATCAATTCGCTTTAAAGGTCGTGCAATTACACACAAAGAAATCGGTCAACGTGTGTTAGATCGCTTTGCCGAAGCGTGTGCTGAAGTATCTACGGTTGAACAAAAACCGAAGATGGAAGGCCGAAGCATGTTCTTAGTTCTTCAACCAAAGAATGAGAAATAATACTTATGTATAAACAAGTTTAGGAGGAAATCGACATGCCAAAAATGAAAACTCACCGTGGAGCTGCGAAACGTTTCAAAAAAACAGGTACTGGTAAATTAAAATTTGACCGTGCTTATGGCTCTCACTTATTCGCTAACAAATCAACTAAAGCAAAACGTCACTTACGTAAAGCGAAAGTTGCATCTTCAGGCGATTTCAAACGTATCCGTACATTATTAACTTACATGAAGTAATCTTTGACCGTTTTAAAGATTATTAAAAAAACTAAAAAACAACTACATTCGAAAGAATTAGCAGGAGGTAATTACTATGCCACGCGTTAAAGGCGGAACAGTAACACGCGCTCGTCGCAAAAAAGTTTTAAAATTAGCTAAAGGTTACTACGGTTCAAAACATACATTATACAAAGTAGCTAACCAAGCAGTAATGAAATCAGGTCAATATGCATACCGTGACCGTCGTCAAAAGAAACGTAATTTCCGTAAATTATGGATCACTCGTATCAACGCAGCTGCTCGCATGAACGGTTTATCTTACTCTCGTTTAATGCACGGCTTAAAAGTAGCAGGTATCGAAGTTAACCGTAAAATGTTAGCTGACTTAGCTGTAACTGATAGCGCAGCATTCACTCAATTAGCTGACGCAGCTAAAAAAGCAGTCGCTAAATAATTAGCACTTACTTTTATAATTAGACTGGTAGGGAATTTTCCTTATCAGTCTTTTTTCAAATTGAGGGGGAATTTGTTTATGGCATTGGCAGCACTTTCATATTTAGTAGTCGTTTCACTCATTTTGTGCATTTATATGTATATTGATAAAGAACGTGCAAAGAAACAGGAATGGCGCATTTCAGAAAAAACATTGCTGACGCTTGGATTATTAGGTGGAGCATGCGGTGGTGTGTTAGGAATGTATTTATTCCGGCACAAAACAAAGCACAATGCATTTGCATTCGGCTTTCCATTAATGGCAGCAGTACATATTTTTCTAATAGTTCAGCTATATAGTAGTATTTAATTAAACACATTAAGGAAGTATTATTTTCCTTAGTGTGTTTTTTGTTATGGGGCATTTATTGTTTCTCATTATTCCTACATAATTGGTTTGTATTATAAATAGCTATAATTTATAATATATTCAGAAAACTATTTTTAGGGGGATTTTTTTTGATAGTCTCTACAAATTTCATACAGTCATCAGTAATTAGGGGAAATGGGAATAAATGATGAGCAAATACAATGAACAGCTGTCGCATTTACAAGTGCCTAATGAAAAGGAAATTCCACAGGAGCTACAGGAAATTTTCGATGGTCATGTTGAAAAGCAATTAGAGCAAAATGGCTTCGTGAATAACTTATTTAAAGTGCTTCCTTTAAATGCTGCGCAATATAAAGGGTTTTTAGACTTTAAATATTCCTTGTTTAATGAAGAAACATGCTATTTATCAACAGCAGATAAAGAAATGATTGGACTTGTTGTGTCTTCAACAAACAGTTGCAGCTACTGCTTAACAACGCATAGCGATATATTGCGAGGGCTGACAAAAAATCCAGGTTGGGTAGACCAGCTTACATATAATTATCGTTCTGCAAAACTGACGGATAAGCAGCGAGCATTATGTGATTATGCATACCGTACTACACGTTATCCGAATGAAATTACTACAAAAGAAGTAGATTTATTGCGTGAAGCTGGATTTAATGATCATGAAGTTTTAGAAGCGGCATTTACAGTAGGCTTCTTCAATTATACAAACCGCTGGGTAAGTACAATAGGTGCAATTGCAAATGAAGGTCATTACGGACATAATCGATAAAAAATGGGTGCTACAGTTTAATGTAGCACCCTGATTCGTTCAAAGTATTCAATCTTGCATTAATTGTTCAATTGGGTTTTTCCAGTTAATTTTCGCGTTAGGATAATTCATTAAAATTTCTTTTTCCAAATATAAAAAATCCTCTTTCGTGAAGCCTTGAAGTTTCATCGAATCATGGACGAAGACGAAAATGCTGACGACATCAAATGCATTTTCAGTCGTACCTAAATATTTTTCACCTTCAAATAATGCTCCTTTATACGTAATGAAAAAGTTTTTCCGAATGTTCTTTACATCATCATAAAAATAATAGTGTCCATTTTCATAGGCCTCATCTAATTTACGCTTCGGGTCAGTTAAATAGCGTACCCCTTTGTAAAATATGTAAATGATGAGAAGGATAATGGCAAACCGTAATAATATAGCCATAAAACTTCCTCCTTGCTAGCGGTGTTTCTCTGCTATACGATTAAGTAGTAGAAAAAGTTTCAATATTTTTAGCAAAAGAGGGATTTTATTATGGAATTTAGTCAATTATTTGAAATGCAGAAGCAGCTTGACCGCTATATTGAAGAAACACAAAATATACAACATGACGTTTTTGATGAAAAAGGACTGGCGTTATTGGTTGAGCTTGGAGAGTTGGCAAATGAGACGCGCTGTTTTAAATTCTGGTCTACAAAAGGTCCGTCTGAGCGAAATGTCATTTTGGAGGAGTTTGTAGACTCCATTCATTTCATGCTATCACTTGGGTATATGCGTGATTTTAAACTGGATGAGTGGCCTGTTGTAATGGAGAAAGCGGATTTAACAAAGTGTTTTATTACGGCAACACAAACTGTTCTTACCTTCTTGCAGCATCAAACAGAGGAAAACTATAAAGACATTTGGACGCAGTATAGCTTAATTGCCTACAATTTAGGTTTCACGGTAGAGGATATTATAGAGGCATATAAACTAAAAAATGAAAAAAACTATGAACGTCAACGTAACGGCTATTAAAATAGTTTTAATTAGTCAGCAATAAACTATTTCACATTTCGAAATATTGGCGCTATAATAGGTAAGAGTAACTATTAGGGGGATATCCACATGACAAAGCTAGATGCTACATTACAAATGTTTAAAGATTTAACAGATGCAAACGGAATTCCGGGAAATGAACGCGCTCCACGTGAAGTAATGAAAAAGTATATTGAGCCATTTGCAGATGAAATAGAAACTGATAACTTAGGTAGCTTAATTGCAAAGAAAGTGGGCGATGAAAATGGTCCAAAAATTATGGTTGCTGGCCACTTAGATGAAGTTGGTTTTATGGTAACTCGCATTGATGACAAAGGATTTGTATTTTTCCAAACAGTGGGCGGCTGGTGGAGTCAAGTTATGCTTGCTCAACGTGTTACAATTACAACACGTAAAGGGGAAGAAATTATTGGGGTTATCGGTTCAAAACCACCACATATTTTACCGGCAGATGTCCGCAACAAAGTAGTGGATATTAAGTCAATGTTCGTTGATATCGGAGCTACTTCCAAAGAAGAAGCGATGGAGTGGGGAGTGCGTCCTGGTGATATGATCACACCGTACTTCGAATTCCATGTAATGAAAAATGAGAAGCATCTTTTAGCTAAAGCATGGGACAACCGTATTGGCTGTGCCATTGCAATCGATGTTTTAAAAGCATTAAAAGACGAAAATCATCCAAACATCGTTTACGGTGTAGGAAATGTGCAAGAAGAAATCGGCTTACGCGGTGCAAAAACATCAACATTTAAAGTACAACCGGATATCGGTTTTTCAGTAGATGTAGGTGTTGCTGGAGATACACCAGGTGTAACATCAAAAGAATCTACTTCAAAATTGGGTGAAGGTCCACAAATTGTTGTATTTGATGCATCAATGGTTTCTCATACAGGTTTACGCGAATTTGTACTTGATGTGGCAGAAGAAGCTGGCATTCCATATCAATTCGAAGCAATGGCAGGCGGAGGCACGGATGCGGGAAGTATCCATATTACAGCAAACGGTGTTCCATCATTAGCAATCGGTGTTGCTACACGCTATATTCACTCACATGCAGGTATTTTACATCGTGATGACTATGATAATGCCGTAAAACTAATCGTAGAAGTAATCAAGCGATTAGACCGTGAGACAGTAAATAAAATTACGTTTGAGTAAAAGAGGGTGTATTCAGGAAGGGTTTAACCTTTCCTGAATACACCAATTTTTTTATTTTATATATAACTTATAGTTATCCCTACCACTATTTTTCGCTTCGTATAATGCAATATCTGCGTTTTTAATTAACTCGGATTTAGTGATTTTTTGAGAAAATTTCGCCATTGCAATTCCCATACTTGTAGTAACCGTTAATTTTTGTCCTTTGATTTTCCATGGTTGCTGCATTTTAATTTTAATTCTTTTCGCAATTTCAACGGCATTTTCGATATTCTGTATGTTGGGTAAAAGAATAACAAATTCATCACCACCCATTCTTGCCACAGTATCATGACTTCTAATAGATTGTTGGATTCGAGCCCCAAACTCCTTAATAACTGCATCGCCTATATCATGGCCGTAAGTATCATTAATTACTTTAAAATGATCTATGTCTAAAATAACTATTGCTAAACTATTGTTTTTGTTTGAAAACTGTTTTTTAGCTGATGCGAATCGTTTATTGAATAGAATACGATTCGGAAGTTCCGTTAAAGCGTCGTGATAAGCAAAATATTTAAGTTTTGATTCGTACTCTTTTCTTAATGTAATATCTCTTGTAAGAATAACTAAATGCTGCAACTCATTTTTATGATTAAAAACTGGTTTCCCAATGGATTCGCACCAGAGCATTTCTTCATTCGCATTTTTCTGTTTAAATTCAATAGTGAAGGCTTCCCCTGATTGTATGGATTTCTTAGCTACATCTTTTATGCGTTCCTGATCAGTAGGATGAATATTATGTACAAAATCTTTCCCGAGAAATTCGTTACTTTGATAGCCTAATACATTTTTATAGGAAGGGGAAACATAAATAATTTTGCCATCCTTATTAACGAGTGTTATTAAATCATTGGCGTTTTCTGCAATAATTCGAAATCGATTTTCACTTTCCTCTAACTTTTCACTATTTTTCATCAAGTCTGTTACGTCTTTTAATATGCCGTACAATCCAATGACTACACCATCCACGAGAAGGGGTACAATTTTATAAATGATATTTACATAGTCTCCACTTTTATTTTTAATAATTATGTTGTAGCTTTTAGTTGTTCCGTTAATTGCATCATCTATTACTCTTTTTAGCTCTATGTCCTGTAATTCTACTAGTGTATTAAAGGATTTCCCGACTACTTCCTCGATTTTATAGCCAGTAATTTTTTCACTCGCCTCATTCCCATCTGTAATATACCCCATATTATTTAGAATAAAAATGCCATCTGTATTATGAAAAAATAAAGAATGGAAACGATCATTGTTTTCTATAGCATTACTTGCCATTTCCTTCACAGAAGAAAGAGTTTCTTTTTCTTTTGTAATATCCCGTACAACTGCAACAAGTCGATCGACTAAACCATGTTTGTTTAATAGCGGTGTTAAAACCGTTTCAAAGTAGAGCGTTTTTTGTCGTTCTTCATTAATTTCATAAGTATCTTCGTATGTAAAACTTGTCTGACTTATAGCAACTTTTCTAAATAGTTCATATAAAAATTCTGATTTATCTAAACGCTTCTCAACTTCCTTAAGACTTAAACCAATAATATCTTTGGATGTACCTATACGTTCCTTCGCGGATTTATTAATAAACTGAAATTGAAAATCGTCCTTATTAATCACTTTAAATACAAAAATCATATCAGTAATACCGTCCATTAATACTTCCTCAAAAAAATTATTCATAATGCAACAGCCCCTTAACAATAAAATGCTCCATCTTTTTAGTAGATATTTGATTAATTTTATTAAATTGTTCCTCATAAAAGCTTCTTTAATTTTTAAAATCGTATATATGTATACAAAATATTAGTAATAGAAGGGAGTATGTAAGCGAGTGAACTCGATATGCCTTATTCTATTGATTCAATATTCGTAATTATGAGTAATTTGATATAAAAATATAAATCCTTTTTGCCTACTAAAATACTAATTTGTATATACCCACAATTAATTATAAATAACCATTTATATTGCACCAAATTTTTGGCCTTTTTTATAAAATTTAGTTGAGAATCAAAATTTATAGGTATTTTATATTGTTTTTATAGTTTTTTTAAAAATTTAAAAACATTACAAAGGGACTATATTCACTCGTAGTGAATTAGTTTCAATGGTATAGTTTATAACTGAGATTAATGGAATTACATGATTTTATTGTCAATTTATTTGGCGGTGGAATTAATAAAAATAATAATTTATAAAGGAAGGGAAAATAATGTTTCGAAATCTAACATTTTTCACAAAAAACATATTAGTTACAATCATAACCATTTTATGTGTAGGAACAGTTCTTATTGGTCTAAGTTATTTTGTACAAGGATATTTATTAAAAGATCAACTAAGTGAACAAACCCAGGAAATTTCGGAATCTTGGTATGAAAAGCTTGATGGCAATGAAGTGGAACAATTAATTCAGGAAAAAAATATTCAAAGTCCTATACATAAAAAATATACAGATATGTTCAACAAAATGAGTGAATATAATCCTGTAGTAGCACAAGGCTATATTTATGGAGTCGAATTATCAGGGGATAATAGTAATGAAACTTCATTAATTTCATTTGATGATACGATTTGGGAGATGTTTAAAGAGGAAGGTCTACAACCAGGTACTTTATACGAACAGCCAGCCATTGTAGTTGATGGATTAAAAGCATTAAAGGAGACGGGTGAACCTCAATTTACAGAGATTTATAAAGATGACTATGGTACATGGGTAACGTTTATGTATCCAATTTTTAATGCCCAAAACGATCTCATTGCTTATTATGCCATTGATGTAGATGCTTCAAGTGTTGGCGAAGGTCAAATGGGACTATTAATGTGGTCATCGATCATTTTGGCAATATTATTAGTCATAGCGATTATTGTTCAGTACTTCATTATTAAATCGCAACTAAAACCTCTAACATATTTATTGGCAGGGATTAATAAAGCAAGTAAAGGGGATTTAACGGTTAAATTACCTGAAGGAAGAGATGAATTAGGCACTGTAAATGCACGATTCAATGAGATGATTGACTCATTAAGTAATATTGTAAACGGTGTGAATGAATCTGCAGGTAAAGTAAAAGAAGATTCCCTCCAACTCGAGAATGCCTTTACATCAACGTTTAATACATTTGATTCAATTACTGGTGCAGTTACAAATATGAAAACAAATTTAAAAGGGCAGGAAACTTCAATTGAAGAGGCAGCATTATCGATGGAAGAGATGTCTAGCCAAGTCCAACAAATCGCGGTAGATATAACAGATGTATACAAATATGCTGAAGACGTTACTTCACATTCGAATGACGGCAGCAAAGCAATAGCAAATGTAACGAATCAAATGGAATCCATTGTAGAGAATGTAGAAAATTCAAATCAAAATATTGGAACTTTAGTAAATTTATCTGATGAGATTGGGAAGTTTCTGCAAATCATTACAGATATTTCGGATGCCACTAATTTATTGGCGCTAAATGCAAGTATCGAAGCAGCACGTGCTGGAGAACATGGAAAAGGGTTTGCCGTCGTTGCACAGGAAGTCAAAAAACTGTCTGAGCAATCAGCTCAATCAACAGAAGGTATTCAAGAGCTAATTGGGCGTGTACGAGAAGCGGTTAAAGAAGCACAAAAGTTTATGGAGAGCATAAAAATAGGCGTAGACGGAGGAAAAGCCTCTACTCAGCATACAAACGAAATTTTCAACAAGATTTATGAATTCAACAAAGAAATAACAGATAAATTGCAATCGGTATCTTTGGCTACAGAAGAGATTTCCGCCGGTGTAGAAGAATCTACAGCAATGATTATTACATTATCTACAAATGCAAGTGAAATTGTAGATGGTTATGAAGGTATTGCTACAAATGTCGAAAACCAGCGTGGAACGTTAGGCAATATCCGAAATATGTCTGAAAATCTAAAAATTACTTCCGAGAAATTAGAAGAAGTTGTAAGTACGATTAAAAATTAAAAGGATTTAATCGCATAATAAATTTCAGAGGAGGCATTTGAATTTTAAATGCCTCCTCAGTTAGTTTAAACAGTTGAATATTAAATAGATTTTTTACGAGAGGTTGTTTAGGAATGAATACTATTTTACATAAATTGAATGAAATCGTTTTAAAGCAAGGAGATGCAATTGCTTTAAAGGAGAGAAATCGTCAATTAACGTTTACTGAGCTGAACAATGAATCAAATAAAGTAGCTAGTTATTTAATAGATAATGGTCTTGAAAAGGGTGGATTTGTAGCAATCTATTTAAAAAGAAGCATCGATACGGTCATTTCTTTATTAGGTATCATTAAAGCTGGTGGTGTGTATGTATCTTTAGATCCATCACATCCAAATGAGCGTAACAGCTATATTATTGATGATATTAATACTTCATTCATTATTACAAATACAGATGCAGAGCAAAATCTGGATTCCTTACAGCTTGATCCTTCTATGAATATTTTGCAATTGGAAAATATTTATGCTAATAAGGCAGTTAATTTAACTTTGAATATAAATGATAATGTAGAAGATCCGTGTTATACGATTTTCACATCAGGTACAACTGGAAAGCCTAAAGGAACATTAATTCGCCAAAAGGGAATAATGAATTTAGTAGATTATATGCAAAAAGATTGGCAAGTAAATGACCAAGATAAAATATTGCAATTCGCCACATATAGCTTTGATGCATCTGTATTAGATACATTTTTATCATTATTAACAGGTTCTATGCTGTATTTAATAGATGATGAAGAGCGTATGTCTGAAAGCAACTTCCTGAACGTTGTAAAAAGTGAAGGGATTACTATTATTCCGGTATTGCCGACTGTTTTCTTTAATCGAATTGTGAATCATTTAACAGAAGAAAATTCGGATTTATTTGCTTCTGTTAAATTAGTCGGTGTTGGCGGGGAATTACTAACAGGCGACTTGGCAAGAAAATTCAAATCATTTGTTGGTGATCAAATAAGATTCTTTAACTTATATGGTCCTACTGAAATTACGGTCATGGCTACAGCGTATGAAGTGCCGAAAGATCTTTCGAATGATGTATATAGTGTACCAATCGGAAAACAATTACCAGGAAATAAAGTATATATAGTCAATGAGGACGGAAAACAATGCAAGGAAAATGAAATTGGAGAGCTATGGGTAGCTTCCATAGGAATTTCCTTAGGTTATTTACATAATGAAGAAAAGACAAAAGAAGTATTTATCCCAAATCCTTTCGATGCCAATATTTATGAAGGCATTGTTTATAAAACTGGAGATCTTGTGAAGCAATTGGCTGATGGCAATATTGAGTTTGTTTCAAGGAAGGATACTCAAGTGAAAATTCGTGGTCATCGTATTGAAATAGCAGAGATTGAAACAAAGATGAATGAAGTGGATGGAGTAAATAATGCAGTTGTAGTTGTCGAAAAAGAAGGCGATGATCAAATATTAAAAGCCTTTTTCACTTCAAATGAACGTATTGAGCACACAGCAATTATAGAAACATTAAAGACAGATTTACCGAGCTATATGCTCCCGACTAAATTGAAACAACTGGAGGATATTCCTTTTGCACCAACGGGCAAAGTAGATCGAAAAGCACTAGGAAAAATGGAAGCGGATCGCGTGTCGTTAGTGGGTTCACGGGAAATCATTGCACCGCGCAATGAGATAGAGAAAGATCTTATCGATGTTTGGAAAAAAGTACTGAAAATTGATGCTGTTAGTGTGAAGGATAATTTATTTGATATTGGTGGACATTCTTTAAAGGTTATTGAGATTTTAGCGCATGTAAAGCAAACATATCCTGCCTTGACGATAAAGGACTTCTTCGATTTAAAAACGGTTGAAAATTTAGCTGAAAAAGTTATCAATACATCACTGAATCAAGACATCCAATTTAATGGTGAGTTTACAAATTTAACGGAATGGCCAGTAATGCCCATTAAAGAACAAGTACGAGAAGTTAATAAAATATTGGTAACCGGAGCTACCGGGTTTTTAGGTAGTCATATTGCTCAAAAATTGCTGGAAGAAGGCAAAGAAGTATTTTTACTTGTGCGCGGCGAGAATGCGGAGCAACGAGTAAGTGAAACAATGCAAAAATACTTCAACTGTAATACGAATCCGCTTATTACAGTTATTAGCGGGGACTTAACTAAAAAATTTTTAGGGTTATCGAAAGAAGACTTTACAGAACTGGCCAACAACATAGACGCCATTATCCATTCTGCAGCAGATGTGAGACACTTTGGAAACCGGGAACATTTTGAAAAAGTAAATGTACAAGGGACTAAAAATATATTCGAGCTGGTAAATATAAACGCAGACATCACTTTCCACCATATTTCAACTGTAGGGGTTGTCCAGGATTTATTAACAGAGGGAAAATGGAATAGCGTAAAAGATATGTCGAACATCCCTGAAGATTTACAGTTGGATAGTGTTTATACAGATACGAAAATGAAGGCTGAAAAATGGATTTTGGACCAGGCAAAAGTAGGGAAGCAAGTATTCGTATATAGAATGGGTAACTTAGCAGGTCGTTATAGTGATGGACATTTCCAAAGCAATATTGATGAAAATGCATTTTATCGAATGCTAAAGCTCATGATTTTAGTAAATAAAGCGCCAAATGTTCAGTGGATGGTGGATTTCACACCAATTGACTTTGCGGCGGATGTAGTAGTGAAATCAGCATTGACAGCCGAGCATACAGTACGTGTATACCATGTTTGTCACCCAGATCCGATACCGTTTGCACAATTCGTTTCGATATTAAATGAGCTTGATTTATCAATTGAAATGGTCGAAACAGCATTTTATGAAGATTATATTTTAAGTGATAGTATGAGTGAGGAAATTAAAAACCTAGCTGTTGCACAATTGGATGGCGACGGTGCTAGTGATACAAACGCAGTGTTTGATAGTCAACAAACGATGAAGCTGCTTAAAATTCAGCATTTACCTAAAATAGAAAAAGAGTATATCGGTAAATTAATTCAGTATGCTTCAGAGCAGCAGTTTATTAAACTAGCTGTATACGCATAAAAAACATGGGGTGGGGCTGGGACAGATATAGAAATTTCATTGGATAAGGAAAAGACACTTATTATAAAACGGATATTTTATAATTTATAAAATTGATTGGAATGGAGGGCGACTCCTGCGGGAACAGCACGACGCCTGAGACTACAGGCTCAGGCCGTGCCCGCGGAAAGCGTCCCGGAATGGAAATCAATTTTTACGCCAGCAAAAAAATGCCATTTTTCTCATAGAGAAAAATGGCATTTTGGGGTTATGTCCCAGTCTCATCCTTTTTAGGAGATATCATATTGTGAAAGTATATTTAGTAAGTAATTGGGCAGCAAAAGTAAATCAAAACAAGCCAAAAGAAATTTGGGCGACCGAATTAATAAAAGAACGGTTAGGTAATGTTGCTATTCAAAAAGATTCAAATGGGAAGCCTTTTATTTTAAATTCTTCTTCTTTTATAAATTGGTCACATAATGATGATACGTTAATCTATGTATTAAGTGAGAAAGGTAAAGTAGGCATCGATATAGAAAAAGATGATTTGATCTATAATGAGCATTTGTACGGCTGGATTTTGCATAAAGATGAAATACAAAAATTAAAAGAAGGAACGACATTTTCTGAGATTTGGACGAGGAAAGAAGCCATTTTAAAATGTACGGGGGAAGGGATTAATGAAAACATGGGTGATTTCAGTAGTTACCAAAAGATGAAATTCACTGTAAAGACAGTTTTTATGAATAATCTATGTATTAGTATATGCAGTGAATTTGATGAGGAAATTGAAATTTTAATGGATTATACAACATCCTATAACATAGAGTAATTGAAGTTAACGTAAAAAACATTAATTTTCTCGGAAGGAAAAAATTAATGTTTTTTATTTTATCCTCACACTATAGTCACTTTACACTATGTAACTCAGTGAGCTTTGCTTCAATGGAATTGATTAAATCTTTTGTTGCTTGAGGTACGAAGGTTTCTAAAACAGAATTAATCATTATGCCCATAAATCCACCTGCAGATAGATCCAAACTTCCCGTTACCTGCACACTATCGCTACTGTTTTCTTGAATTTTAAAGTAACCACTGCCTTCAAAGTTATCGGATAGCCCCTTTAAGCCGAATTTTATATCCGATGGCTCGGTAAATTCATTCATATCAACCTGAAGCTTAATTGTCTTTTTCGTAAAGCCTAAATCCGCTAAATAAATCCACGTAAATTGAGACTCATTTTGTACTTCGTGTGCTATATAACCAGGCATTAATGGTGCCCAATTATTATAATCCTTTAAAAAGTCCCATGTAACTTGATTAGATAATGGTAAATCAACTGTATGTGTAGCATTTGGCATAATGATTCCTCCTTATAATACTTTACTTTTGCTTTAAGTGAATTTTCACAAAAAACAATCCTTTAAAATATTATGCTTAAAAGTGAATGGAAATTCAATGGTAAATTAATAAATTTCTACCTGTAAAGCATGTAATTGTCGTTTGAGTAATTTTTTCATTATAACTGTCTAATTAGTGAATATATATAATTATTAAATAATTTAATTAATTATAAAAATTTATATTAATTCGCTTGATTTTATAATTATGCATATGTATAATAAAAATCAATATAAAGCTTACAGAGGTGTGTTATATGAAATTATTGGAAGAGGTTCAATTAAAGCCTGTTGAAAGTCTGAAGGGAAAAGACTTATTAACGCTACTTGACTATACAAGTGAGGAAGTAAAGCAATTGCTTCAACTCGCTACACAACTAAAATTAATTACTAAAGCGGGAAAATGTCCACGTCTACTGGCAGGTAAGACGCTCGGTATGATTTTTGAAAAAAGCTCAACTCGTACTCGTGTATCCTTCGAAGTTGGCATGCAACAATTAGGTGGCTATGGTATGTATATGAATGCCCGTGATATGCAAATTGGACGCGGAGAGCCAATATCCGATACTGGGAAAGTATTATCCGGTTATTTGGATGGTATTATGATTCGCGCTAATTCCCATGCAATGGTTGAAGAGTTAGCCGAGTATGCTACTGTGCCGGTTATTAACGGGTTAACAGATATCGATCATCCTTGCCAGGCATTGGCTGACCTTGAAACAATTGCCGAAAATAAAGGTGAACTAAAAGGATTGAAAATCGCATACATTGGAGATGGCAATAACGTGGCACATGCACTTATTGTTGCCGCTGCACATGTAGGAATGCATGTATCCGTTGCTACTCCTGTAGGATATGAATGTAACGACAGCATTATTGAAAAAGCACAATACATTGCTTCCCAAAATGGTGGGACAATATTTGTAACGCATGACCCAGTAGAAGCTGTAACTAATGCTGATGCCATATACACTGATGTATGGACATCGATGGGGCAAGAAGAAGAAACGGAAAAACGATTAAAAGACTTTGCTGGTTATCAAATAAATGATGCACTCGTTGCGCATGCTAAGCCAGATTATATGTTCTTGCATTGTTTACCGGCACACCGTGAGGAAGAAGTTGCGACATCAGTTATTGATGGACCAAATTCCTATATATTTGAGCAAGCGGAAAATCGTTTGCATGCTCAAAAAGCAGTTTTAGTATCTTTATTAGCATAAAGATCTAGGAGATGGTGTCCTGCGGGTTGCAGGCACATCTGCTTTCGTACAGATTTGCAAGCAGGTAGGGCGAGCAAATTATGTAGTAGTCCAATATGAATAACAACGGGAGACGCTGTGACGATTTATAAAAGACTACAAGTGATGTTTGTATTCAAGATGGAATGCTTCATCGCTACATAGTAAAAGCAATCTGGGAGACGCCAGATTGCTTTTTGTTTTTTATTTAAAAATCGCTTTATATACTAATAATAGGACATACTAATTTTAATTAACAAATTGTTGGGCCAATTTTTTAGTGAATTCATTGCGCTCATTTTCATTTGCGCTCTTCCACCATGTTTCTAAAAATACACCGAGTCCAGGTAACAAATGTTCCTCACCTCGTGCAATTGCATCATTAACAATATCCTGAAATTCTGCTGCATCTGAACCCATTACGTTTGCAGTAATAGCTTGCCGAATTTGAAAATCCATATAAATATGAAACCTCCTTTTCCCATACTTTGTACCAATTTATCAACTTTATACATTGCATGGCGGTATAGATTACGAAAAATTTATGATAGAATGTAAATTCGAGTACTGAAAAAGGACGGGAAATTATGAAAAGAATCGAATCTACACAAAACAGTCTAGTGAAGCATTGGAAGAAGCTCGTTACTCAGCGTAAAGAGCGGGAGAAAACTGAAGAATATATAGTAGAAGGCTTCCATTTAGTAGAGGAAGCATTAAAACACAAAGAGCAAATTGTTCAAATTATTGTTCGAGAAGGCGTTGATTTGCCTTTATTATGGGCGATTGATGAAGTAACAATAGTATACGTTAACGATGCAGTTGCAAAGGAAATTGCAGAAACAGAAAAATCACAAGGTGTATTTGCGCATTGTAAACAACGCCCCATTTCAGAGGATGAACAATATGAATGGCGTAAAGTTCTCTTAGTCGATGCCGTGCAAGATCCAGGCAATATCGGTACAATGATCCGTACTGCTGATGCAGCCGGAATAGATGCCGTCATTTTAGGAAAAGGATGTGTTGATCCATTTAATCCGAAATCATTGCGTTCTGCACAGGGCTCACATTTTCATATTCCTGTTATCCGAGGAGATTTAATGGAGTGGATTGAAAATTTACAAGCAGATGGAGTTCGTGTATACGGTACTTCATTGGAAGAATCAATATCCTACAGAGATATTGAAAAAAGCGATGCATTTGCACTAATAGTAGGAAATGAAGGCAGCGGTATAAATCCGCAAATTTTGGCAAAAACAGACCAAAATGTTATTATTCCAATTTTAGGTGGTGCAGAATCATTGAACGTAGCAGTAGCTACTGGAATTTTATTATACGCATTTGTTAAATAATACAACAAAAAATACAGGGATTTCATAGTATCTTCAGCTATGAAACCCCTGTATTTTTGGTATTTACAGGCATTTTTATGTAAATAAATCCAGTGAAATAGGGCAAAGGGATTTTTCTGATTAGTCCCAAAAGAATTACTTCATTATGTTCATAGAAATGTCATTTTTGAAATCGAGCTGTTTATTCGCTCGCAATTGCGCAGTTTTACTGTATTTTTCATTATTATTTTAAAATACCAATTAAAAAAAGCTCGAAAATAGTAAGAAATAAGGGTTTTTTCCAATTTGATGTTTTGACACTTATTTGTTGTTTAACTAAAATCTAAGTAGGTTAGACAAGCGCTTGAAGTTTCCGCACGAAAAAATAAAATAATGCTTTCGAAAAAATTGTGCAAACTGTTAATTATGGACTTCAATCTAAAATTCCAACGTGGTAATGATGGATTGAGGGATTATCCATTATATTTAACACTATATGCATAGTGTTAAAAGTTGTAAGTGAATTTATTCAATTGAATTGCACTATTTTCACTATTTTATTTTCGCTCTCAGATGAAAGCGCTTAAGCAAGATCTAACAAGCTTTATTTAATTGGAAAGGAGTCCAACTATGAAAGTAAATATGAAGGGAACATTACTCTCTTTCATGGGATTAGGAGCTATTCTTTTAGCAGGCTGTAACGACAAGTTAGCAGTACTTGATCCTAAAGGTCCTCAAGCTCAAAGACAAGCCGACGACACAATGTTATTAATTTATCTAATGTCAGGGATTGTTCTAGCAGTATTAGCAATTATGGTATTTATGTTAGTTAAATACCGCGCTTCAAAACAAAGTCCAGATTATGAGCCACCGCACATTCACGGTCACTGGCTTGTAGAGTCAATTATGATTGGTATTCCTGTAATTATCGTTATTTTCTTATCGTTCGTATCTGTAAAGAGTAACTATATTGTAGAAAATGTTCCTCAAGCATACGAAGATCAGGAGCCATTAGTAATTTACGCTTCATCATCTAACTGGAAATGGCATTTCAGCTATCCAGAGCAAGGGATTGAAACAGTAAACTACTTATACATTCCTGCTGGACGAGCAATTGAATTTAAACTATATTCTTACGGTCCAATTACAAGTTTCTGGATTCCACAACTTGGTGGTCAGAAATACGCGATGGCAGACATGGTAACAACTTTACATTTAGCTGCTGATAATCCAGGCGAATTCTGGGGACGTAACGCGAACTTCTCAGGTCGTGGTACAGCAGAAAATATATTTGATGTAACAGCCTTAACGCAAGCAGAATTTGACGAGTGGGTAACAGAAGTTCATGAAACGGCTGCACCTCTAACAGAAGAGAAGTTTGAAGAATTATTGGAGCCAGGTCATCTTGGTAAGTCAACTTATACAGGTACTCATTTAGAGTTCTCACCAGCTCCTGAACACAACCACGATTCTTCTGATGAAGATGATGAAAAAGAAGAAGAGGATCACTCTTCACATTAATTTTGAAAGTAAGCACTTTTGAAAGGAGTAACTACTATGTCGGAATTTTTTGCACAGTTTGCAGTTCCACACCCAAGTACCTTGATTTATATCGCAATGGCTTCAATAGTTTTAGGAAGTATCGCGTTAGTAGCTGTTGTTACTTACTTTAAATTATGGGGCTACTTATGGCGTGAATGGATTACAACTGTTGACCATAAAAAAATCGGTATCATGTATTTAATCGTCGCTTTAGTAATGCTATTCCGCGGCGGTGTCGATGCCGTAATGATGCGTTTACAGTTAGCTGTTCCAGAAAACAGCTTCTTAGATGCTCAACACTATAACGAAGTATTTACAACTCACGGGGTAGTAATGATTTTATTCATGGCAATGCCATTCATTACTTTCTTCTTTAACTATTTAGTACCATTACAAATCGGGGCACGTGACGTTGCGTTCCCACGTTTAAACAACTTAGCATTCTGGTTATTCTTCATGGGTATGGGATTATTCAATATCTCATTCATTATCGGTGGATCACCTGATTCAGGATGGACTTCTTATTTCCCATTAGCGGGTAATGAGTTCAGTACATCCGTTGGTACAAACTACTACATGCTCTCGCTGCAAATCGCGGGTCTTGGTACGTTATTGACAGGTATTAACTTCATAACGACAATCTTTAAAATGCGTGCGCCTGGTATGACATTATTCAAAATGCCAATGTTCACTTGGTCAGCGCTTATCTCAAACTTAATTATCGTATTTGCGTTCCCAGTATTAACAGTAGCTTTAGCTATGGGTACGATGGATCGTCTATTTGATACTAAGTTCTTTACTATCGGCGACGGTGGTATGGACATGCTTTGGGCCAACCTATTCTGGGTTTGGGGTCACCCTGAAGTATATATCTTAATTTTACCGGCATTCGGTATTTTCTCTGAAGTTATTTCGACATTCTCACGTCGTAACTTATATGGCTATAACTCAATGGTATGGTCTATGATCGTAATTTCAGTATTCTCGTTCGCTGTATGGACTCACCACTTCTTTACGATGGGGCAAGGTGCATTCACGAACTCGATTTTCTCAATTACAACAATGGCTATTGCCATCCCAACAGGGGTTAAGATTTTCAACTGGTTATTCACAATGTATAAAGGGAAAATTGAAATGACAACGCCGATGTTATATGCGATGCACTTCATTCCTTTATTCACACTAGGTGGGGTAACAGGTGTTATGCTTGCGATGTCAGCAGCTGACTACCAATACCACAATACTATGTTCTTAGTAGCTCACTTCCATAACGTAATCATTCCTGGTGTTGTTTATGCGATGTTAGCTGGTTTAACGTTCTACTGGCCGAAAATGTTTGGTTTCATGTTAAATGAACGTATCGGTAAAGCTACTGTTTGGGTAATGTCTACAGGTTTCGTACTTGCATTCATTCCAATGTATATTACTGGTTTAGACGGACAAGCTCGTCGTATGTACACATATTCAGAATCAACAGGATTCAGCATGTTAAACATGGTATCATTCGTTGGTGCTGGTATTATGTCTGTTTCATTCTTAATGCTTGTATGGAACATTTGGTACAGTTTCAAAAACTCTCCACGCGACATTGGATCAGATCCATGGGATGCACGTGGTCTAGAGTGGGCGACACATACACCAATTCCGCACTACAACTTTGCAATTACTCCAGACGTAACTGATTCAACTTCAGAAGCATTCTGGGATTCTAAGAAAAACGGCACGAAGTTATTCAAAGGTGAAATTAAAGATATTCACATGCCAAATAACTCAGGTCAAACATTTATTTTATCAGTATTCTTCTTCATCGCTGGTTTCGCTCTAGTATTCAGTATGTGGTACTTGGCAATCTTCGGCTTAATCGGAATTTTAGCTTGTATGGGTTACCGTTCTATGGAGGACGACCATGGCTATCATATCCACAAACATGAAGTAGAAGAAACAGAAAAAAGCTATGACAAAAAAGGAGGTGCGAAATAATGGGTAAAGTAAATAACAATGTTCCTTTAGAGTATTCTACTGAAGAAAATAGCTTAAAAATCTTTGGTTTTTGGACTTTCCTAGGTGCGGAGATTATGTTATTCGGTACATTATTCGCATCATACTTCACACTAGTGGATCGTACAGGTAACGGTCCAACTGGTGCGGAAATTTTCGAAATTACTCCAGTATTAGCAGAGACATTCATCCTGTTAACATCAAGTTTTACAATTGGTCTAGCCATTCATGCGATGCGTCTTGGTAGTAAAAAAGCGACGTTGACATTTATGGGTATTACATTACTACTTGGTGCGGCATTCTTATCTGTCGAAATTTATGAATTTGTACACTATGCACATGTAGGTGCAGGTATTACTGTAAGTGCCTTCACTTCTATTTTATTGACAACTTTAGGAACACATGGTCTTCACGTAACATTCGGTTTATTCTGGGGTATCTTCCTTATGATTCAAATCGCTAAACGTGGTCTGACTTCAGTAACAGCGGGTAAAGCATTCGTATTCTCACTTTACTGGCACTTCCTAGATGTAGTTTGGATCTTCATCTTCAGTTTCATTTACTTGAAAGGAATGATGTAATCTATGGCAAAGTTCTTTCCAATAGGCCAAATTATGGGCTTCGTATTTTCACTGATTTTAACAGTGATTGCAATGCTTGTTTACTTCACAGATATGTCATTCACAACTGGAATGATCATCCTGCTAGTAACAGCATTCATTCAAGCAGGTTTACAGTTCATGGTATTCATGCATGCTGGTGAAACAGAAGACAAATGGGCTATCTACTCAAACATCATTTACGGTATTGGTTTAATCGTACTTACTATTTTAGGTACATTATTAATTCTAATCTGGGATATGTAATCGTTAAAATTTCTCCAGCTAGTTGAAAAGTATTCAGTTATACATTAAACTAGTTGGAGAATATATTACGAAATGCTTTGACCGGGAAGAGTAGGTATACAACATTTGTTTTAGGGAATGCAAGCCATGACTGAAAGCTTGCTAACAAATTGTATAGCGAAGTTCACCCCGCGAGCAGCATCCGGGAGCCACTTGTGGTGAAAGGATTGCCGGCTAGACATAGTCGTTAGCTCCAATGAAGTGATTGCTTTAAAGCAATAACTAGGGTGGTACCGCGAAACTCGTCCTCGTCCCTTTCTTAGGGGACGAGGTTTTTTTATTTTCAAAAATAGTGATTATTATAGTGCATATATGTAAATTTATTAAAGCCAACACTAGTTGCTTGAAGTGGAGGGCGATGAGTGTAGCTGACGGCTAAAGCCTTTCGCTACATGCAGAGCATCCTGTGGGAAAAGCGTGACGGTGCTTCTGCGGTGGCCGCAATAAATAACCGCCATCCTCGGCGCAAAGAATTAGAGACAAACAAGTTTGACTCTAATTCTTGCCCGCGGAAAGCATTCGCCCGGAACGGAAAGCAACGGGTTCAGAACAGGCACTATGTCGCTATTTCTAATGAGTAGGAATTTTGTGGTTTTTGGAGATACTTAGTTGATTGGAATGTAGGCGGCGACTCCTACGGGAACAGCACGAGCGGAAGCACCCGGACTGAGCGAAGCGAGGGAGAAGGCTGGAGCCGTGCCCGTGGAAAGCGTCCGCCGAAATGGAAATCAACGTATTGAAGAAGCTAACTTTATTCTCTAACTAAATAAGGAGGACTTTGTAAAATGGAACAACAATTAAAGCAATTAGAACAAGAAGCATTAGCAAAAATTGCTGACGCTGCCGATTTAAAAGCATTAAACGACGTTCGTGTTGCGTACTTAGGTAAAAAAGGACCAATCACGGATCTTTTAAAAGGAATGGGGAAACTTTCTGCAGAAGAACGCCCAAAAATGGGTGCCCTTGTAAACACAGTACGTGAAAATGTAACAGCTGAGCTTGAGAAAAAGGTAGCTGTATTAGAAGAAGCTGCAATTTTAGCACAGCTTGAAAACGAATCGATCGATGTAACATTACCAGGTGCAAAAGTACGTGCAGGAAACCGCCATCTTTTAACACGTGTTATTGAAGAAATTGAAGATTTATTCCTAGGAATGGGATACGAAATTGTAGAAGGTCCGGAAGTAGAAAAAGACTACTATAATTTTGAAGCGATGAACTTACCAAAAGGCCATCCAGCACGTGATATGCAGGATTCATTTTACATTTCAGAAGAAACATTATTACGTACACACACTTCACCTGTACAGGCACGTACAATGGAAGCCAAAAAAGGCGAGCCGATTCGTGTAATTTGTCCAGGTAAAGTATTCCGTCGTGATACAGACGATGCGACGCATTCTCACCAATTCATGCAAATTGAAGGTCTTGTAATTGGTGAAAATATTCGCATGTCCGATCTTAAAGGTACTTTGGATGCCCTTGCGAAAAGAATGTTCGGTGCAGAGCGTGAAATTCGTTTACGTCCATCATTCTTCCCATTCACAGAGCCTTCTGTAGAAGTGGACGTATCTTGTCATAAATGCTCAGGTAAAGGCTGTAACGTATGTAAGCAAACTGGTTGGATCGAAATTTTAGGTGCTGGTATGGTACATCCGAACGTACTTGAAATGGCTGGATATGATTCAACGGTAGTTTCAGGTTTCGCATTCGGAATCGGTGCCGAGCGTATCGCAATGTTAAAATACGGTGTGGATGATATTCGTCATTTCTATACAAATGACACGCGCTTCTTATCACAATTCCACCAGGCAGAAGTGTAAGAAGGAGGACAATATAAATGTTAGTTTCGTTAAAATGGTTAAGTCAATATGTAGATATTTCTTCTTTAGAAGCAAATGAATTAGCAGAAAAAATTACGCGTGCGGGGATTGAAGTAGATGCAGTAATCGATCGTTCACTAGGCATGTCAAATGTTGTAGTGGGTCATGTTGTATCAAAAGAAAAGCACCCGGAAGCAGATAAATTAAATGTGTGCCAAGTAGACGTTGGCGAAGAAGAACTTCAACAAATCGTTTGTGGTGCTCCAAATGTAGATGCAGGTCAAAAAGTAATCGTAGCGCGTCCAGGTGCGAAATTACCTGGAGGCATTAAGATAAAAAAGGCGAAATTACGTGGTCAAGAATCAAACGGTATGATTTGTTCACTTCAAGAGTTAGGCATTGAAGGTCGCCTTGTACCAAAAGCTTATGCTGAAGGGATTTATGTTTTACCTTCAGATTCAACGCCAGGTGCGGATGCATTAGAAGTTTTAGGCTTATGTGATACAGTACTTGAGCTTGGTTTAACACCTAATCGTTCGGATGCATTAAGTATGCTTGGTGTTGCTTATGAAGTAGCAGCAATTTTATCTCAAGATGTAAAATTACCGGAAATTAATTATACAGCTTCAGCTGAAAAAGCGGCAGATGTATTAAAATTAACAGTAGAAGATAAAGAAGCAAACCCAATGTACGCAGCGAAAGTTGTGAAAAATATTGAAGTAAAAGAATCTCCATTATGGCTGCAACATGCGCTTATGTCTGCGGGAGTACGTCCACATAATAACGTAGTCGATATTACAAACTATGTGTTAATGGAGTACGGTCAACCATTACATGCGTTCGACTATGACAAGTTAGCAACTGGTGAAATCGTTACACGTATGGCTCGTGATGGCGAAGTGATGACGACTCTTGATGATCAGGAACGTAAATTACAACCACATAACCTTGTTATTACAAATGGTCAAGAAGCTGAAGCAGTAGCAGGTGTTATGGGCGGTGCTAAATCAGAAGTATCAAATACTACAACGACAGTAGTAATCGAATCTGCATACTTCAACCCGGCATCTGTCCGTCGTACTTCAAAAGAAATCGGCTTACGTTCGGATTCTTCTGCACGTTTTGAAAAAGGTGTAGATCCAAACCGTGTCCTTCCTGCTGCTGAACGTGCAGCACAGTTACTTGCTGAATTAGCAGGAGGAGAAGTACTAGAAGGTACAGTGCTAGTTGATGAGTTGGATAAGACACCAGCCCGTGTAGTTGTATCACCTGACTTCATTAATGGCCGCTTAGGTATGAAGATATCTTTAGAGGATATGCTGTCTATTTTAGAGCGCTTAAAATTTGATGTGGAAGCAGTTAATGGGTTATTAATCATTGATGCTCCGACACGACGTCAGGATATTAAAATTCCGGAAGATATCGTGGAAGAAATAGCACGTATGTATGGCTACGATGAGATTCCTGTAAGCTTACCGGCGAGTGATCAAGTTGGCCGCTTAACGCCATATCAAGCAGGACGCCGTATTGTACGCAACGTTATGGAAGGTGCCGGTCTTTATCAAGCAGTAACTTATTCTTTAACTTCAGCAGCGCATGCTCAAAAGTTTGCTTTAAAAGCTGAAGAGACGACAAAGTTATTAATGCCTATGTCTGAAGAGCGCTCTACACTACGCCAAAGTTTAATTCCTCACTTAGTAGAGGCGGCAAGCTATAACGTAGCCCGCCAAGCAGAAACAGTGGCATTATATGAAATTGGTTCTGTATTCCTTGGTCAAACTGCGGAAGAACTTCCATTTGAAGAAGAGCACTTGGCACTTGTATTAACAGGTAAATGGATTGATAATACATGGCAAGGCGAGAAGAAAAACGTTGATTTCTTCGTTGCAAAAGGTATTGTAGAAGCGGTATTTGCAAAATTAGGCTTAACATCTCGTGTAGGCTATGCAAAAGCGCAAGTAGACGGCTTACATCCTGGTCGTACAGCTGATGTTTTATTAGATGGCGAAAAAGTGGGTGTCATTGCCCAGCTTCATCCGCAAGAACAAAAAGCATTTGATGTAAAAGAAACTTATGTGGCTGAATTAAACTTGAATGCCATTTTAAGTGCGACGCAAGAAGAGCTTGTTTATTCAATGATTCCGCGCTTCCCGGCAATGAGCCGTGATATCGCATTAGAACTGGATATAGCAACTCCAGCAGGTGAAATCGTCAGCATTATTAAAGGTGCAGGCACTTCATTATTAAAAGATGTAAAAGTATTCGATGTATATGCAGGGGAAAAAATGACGGCTGGTAAAAAATCAGTAGCATTCTCATTAACATACTATGACCCAGAGCGCACATTAACAGACGAAGAAGTAGTCGCAGCACATAATAAAGTATTAAAAGCATTAGCACAAGCTGGCGCGGAAGTACGATAATATCATAAAATATTTTAAAACCCGAATGCAGCAATTTTAGGCATTCGGGTTTTATTTATGGTTGAATTTGTTTATCTGGTTTCACCATTCCTACAATTGTGCCGATTAGACCACTAATTGTATGTATGATGCCAAATGTGTAAAAGTTTAAAAAAACATGGTTTGTATATTCATTTAAAATGGGAAAACCAAAAATGGTAGAGCCGGGTGTAGTCGTGTCGCCTCCAAGGGAAGCATACACACTATCTTTAAAATCAATTGCATAGAAAATTAAAACGACGAGCAGTGCAACGCCAAATATAAAGTAAATCATGCGTATTATATGATCTTTCGCATTGCGTGAACTTACAACAAAAAAACGATATGTAATAAATAAACTTAATAATATAAATGGTGCGACAAGTGCTAAACCAAGTGCACCAAGATTACCGCCATCGGCAACATCATCTGGCTTAACCGTAAAAAAGTGCTGAATAATCATTACACCAAATAAACTAATGCCCAAACTTATGAGCCAACTAAGACGTAGCATGTAAATCCTCCATTTCTATATTCACTATACATGGTACTCCATTTCGTTTCAATGAAGCATATAGGATTCTTTTATCCATTAAATTCAGTATAATATAGTAGAATGATGTAAAGGGGAGGAATTTTTATGCTTAAAAAAGAAGAAGCGGTACTAGTACTTATTGATATCCAGGGGAAATTGGCGCAAATTGTTGATGAAAGTGAATTTATCATAAAAAATATTGCCAATGTGATACAAGGAGCAAAACTACTCGAGTTACCGATTTTATGGCTTGAGCAATACCCTAAGGGGCTCGGACCAACCGATGAACGTATTGCAGAGCATTTAACTGATGAAAAACCAATCGAAAAAATTACATTTAGTGCCTATGATACAGAGGAATTTGTACGAGCTTTAGAGCAGACAGGGCGTAAAAAAATTCTACTAGCGGGAATCGAAACACATATTTGTGTTTATCAAACTGCTGCGCATTTACTTGCTAATGGCTATGAGGTGGAAGTGTTGGCGGATTGTGTGTCTTCACGTACTGCAGCTAACAGTAATATAGGTCTTCAGAAAATGGTACAACTTGGGGCTACCGTTACAAGCGTAGAAATGGCCTTATTTGAAATGCAGCAAGTGGCAAAAGGCGACGTTTTTAAAGCAATCAGTAAATTAGTAAAATAATAGAGAGAAGGGAGCCTGGGACATAAGTAGAAATTTGTTTGGATAAGGGAATATTCTTATTAAGAAACTGATACTATATGAATTGATTGGAGTGAAGGGGCGACTCCTGGGGGAACAGCAAATTTATTTTGCGACGAGTAACCGCAGGAGCACCGACGCCTGAGACTACAGGCTCAGGCCGTGCCCCCGGAAAGCGTCCCCGGAACGGAAATCAATTTTGATAGAAGCAGAAAAATATCCATTTTTTCTTTGGGGAAATGGATATTTTTTGTTTTGTCCAAGGCTCTTTTTCATTATTTAAAAATCGACAGCTTCTTCAATGCAATGCAAACAGGTATAGCAATAATAAGTCCGACTGTATTTTGAACAAGGTTGCCGGGAATAGAAGCTAACGGAATAATCCAATTTCCATACAACACACGTTCACAAATATAATAACCGCCCAACATAAAGGGAATCGAAACAAAAATCGCAATGATATTATAAATCGAACTCTCACCATTTTTGCCCTTAGATGTAGCAATTTTACCTACGATATAGCCTTGAATACCACGTGTAATAAAAGTGAAGGGTGCCCACAATGTCCAGCCAGATAGAATATCAAACAATGCCATTCCAAAAGCTCCTGCAATTGCCCCTTTTTTCGGACCAAATATTATCGCTACTATAAACAGCATTGCCGATCCTAAATGGACGAGGCCGCCGTTTGCTGCAATAGGCAATCGAATATTAATGAAGAATGTAGCAATAAAGACTAGAGAAATAAGTAAGCTAGTAATAATTAAATCTTTTGTTTTGTCTGACGAGGTAGAAACAGACCTTGTTGTTGTTTGCATAGATAATTCTCCTTCTATTTGAAATTATCTATCATCTTAGCAACATATTGACATCTCTAAAAGGTTCAAAATTAAACAATTTAATAAGGTCAGATTGCACTAAAAAAGCCTTATGTCAAATGAATGATCATTTAACATAAGGCTTAGGTCATTTTATGAATTTAAAGTTGATTTTCTTTTTCCATAAAGGAAATAAATAATGAGTCCTATTATGAACCAGATACCACAAGCAGCCCAAGTTTGCATTGACAGCTGTGTAATGAGGAATATACATAGAACTAGCGATACGATTGGCAACACAGGATAAAACGGTACTTTAAATCCATTAGGCGGCAAGTTTTTGTTTTTTCTTAAATTCAAAATTCCAGCTGAAACGAATATAAAGGCAACTAATGTTCCCATATTTACTAATTCTGCTAATGTTTCCAATGGAACAAATCCAGCAAAGAAAGAAATGACAATTGTAAAAAACCATGTGTTTTTCACAGGGGTTTTACGCTTTGGACTTAACTGTGAAAATATTTTAGGCATTAAACCGTCCCGGGCAAATGCCATTAATAGACGAGTGCCTCCATACATCATTACTAAAATAACGGTCATCATCCCAATCACTGCACCTAATGAGATAATGCCAGCTGCCCATTCCTGATTGATTACTTGCATGGCAAAGGAAACGGGATCTGTCACATTTAAATTTGTGTAAGGGACAATACCAGTTAATACTAAAGAAACCACGACATAAAGCAATGTACAAATAAATAAGGAGCCGATAATACCAATAGGCATACTTCGCTGTGGATTTTTAACCTCTTCAGCTGCAGATGACACTGCGTCAAATCCTAAGTAAGCGAAAAACACGAGCGCTGCACCAGTAAATACACCGCTCATACCGAATGGTAAAAAAGGTGTCCAGTTTTCTGGCTTTACATAAAATACCCCGACAGCAATAAATAATAAAATAACCCCTACTTTTATCGCAACTAATAATGCATTAAATCTTGCGGACTCTTTCATACCTAATGTCAGTAAAATTCCGATTACAAAAATAATAAAAATTGCTGGTAAGTTAATATAAGTGCCATCTTCCAGGTTGAATGGTCCGGTTAAAGCTAACGGAATGTGAATATTTAACCCTTCTAATAAGGAAATAAAGTAACCTGACCATCCAGTCGCTACAGCCGCTGTAGCGAGTCCATATTCCAGTAGCAACGACCACCCAACGAGCCAGGCGATGATTTCACCGAAAACGATATAACTATAAGAATAAGCACTTCCTGTCACGGGGACAGTTGAAGAAAATTCTGAATAACAGAGCGCGGCTAATGCGCACACTATAGCTGCAATGACAAAGGAAAATATAATCCCGGGTCCTGCATGTAGAGCTGAAACTGTTCCAGGCAAGATAAATATACCTGTTCCAACAATTGCACCCACCCCGAGTAAAATTAAGTCAAATGCGCCTAATGTTTTTGGGAGTTGCAAATTATTGCTTTTATGCAAAAGGTCCTCAATGGGTTTTTTTCTAAATAATTTTTTCACTATTTCACCTATTTCTAATTTAACAATATCAAAATTTTATCATCATTAATCGGAATAATAAAGAAGTTTATCAAGTTGAAGCGTTAAAGTGAGATTTCCTTTCTAAAAGCAGAAAAATATGGTGTTAAAGAGAGAATGAAATGACAGAGATAAAAGTATTATTTGTTTATATTTAAAGTTTTATGTAAAATAAATACTATTTAAATAAAGAATATTAAAAAGTAAATTTGCGGTTATGAAAAAAACAGATATAATTTCGATAGAGTGAAGATATTGAAATTTACTCATCTTTTGAACCTAGCACAAAGGAGTGCAAATAATGGAGAAAAAAATCCAAATTAAACAGCCGAAGTATCAAGTGATTGCAGAGGATATAGCAGCAAAAATTGTTGAAAAAAAATATATTGTCGGAGAAAAAATTTATGCACGTTCATCATTAGCATCTCAATACAATGTATCTTCGGAAACAGCGAGAAGAGCGATTGCCGTTTTACAAGATTTAAATATCGTCGAAGCAACAAAAGGAAGCGGTGTTGTAATCGTTTCGTACGAAAATGCCGCCAATTACGTTCAGCGATTGCAGGGAGTAAAATCAATACGGGATTTACAAAAGCAATTAACAGATAGTATTGGCAAACAAATTGATGAATTAAATAACTTCCAGGATACGCTAGAGGAGATGGTTAATCGGACAAGCAGATATCAATCCATTAATCCTTTTGTTCCTTTTCAAATTGATATTACAGAGCAATGTCCTTATTTATCAAAAAATATTGGGGAAATTAACTTTTGGCAACAAACTGGAGCAACAATTATAGGCATTAAAAAGGATCATGAACTAATTGTTTCTCCTGGTCCGTACGCTACAATTTCTTCTGGAGACACTTTATTTTTTATTGGTAAAGATGAATGCTACTCAAATGTGAAACACTTTTTACAACTATAAAGTAACCATTTTCATTTAGCTTTAGTGAAGCTTGTCATATTTGTAATAAAAACAAACTACTACCGAAAACTTGTTCGGTAGTAGTTTTTTCTGTTTAATGTAAACTATTTCTTTCTGAAAATTTTCGAATGGATACTTCTTATTTGACAAAAGTAACAACGTTCATTAGTATTGGAGTTGTTGCTTGTAACAACCTGATAGAATAAAAGAGTTGTTACTTGTGAGAAATTTATAATTATAGGAAGTGGATTATGGGGAAAATTAATATTGAACGAGTCACGAAAGTATTTGGGAAAAATACATCACAAGCATTGAAGTTAGTTAAGCAGGAAAAATCTAAAGAACAGATTTTAAAAGAAACAAATGCCACTGTAGGTGTATATGAAGCTAGTTTAACGATTGAAGAAGGTGAGATTTTCGTAATTATGGGGCTTTCAGGAAGTGGGAAGTCAACATTAATACGACTGTTAAATCGATTAATTCAACCAACAAGCGGTGATATATATATAGATAACCAGAACATTACAAACTTGAATAAAAAGAGCTTACAAATTGTTCGAAGAGAAAAAATGAGCATGGTGTTTCAAAACTTCGCATTATTCCCACAACGTACAATTTTGCAAAACGCAGAGTATGGCCTGGAAATCCGAGGCATTCCAAAAGAGGAAAGACGATTAAAAGCAGAAAAGGCTTTACAAAATGCAGGATTGCTCTCCTATAAAGATCAATATCCAGATCAATTATCAGGTGGTATGCAACAACGTGTAGGACTTGCACGTGCGTTAGCAAATGATACAGAAATTATTTTAATGGATGAAGCTTTTTCTGCTCTTGATCCGCTCATTCGAAAAGAAATGCAAGATGAGCTATTGGAATTACAAGCTAATTTACAAAAAACGATTGTCTTTATTACACATGATCTGAATGAAGCACTTCGTATTGGCGATCGTATTGCCATTATGAAGGATGGTAAGATCATTCAAGTAGGAACAGGGGAAGAAATTTTGACTAACCCTGCAAATGAATATGTCCGATCATTCCTGGAAGATGTAGATCGTTCGAAAGTATTGACGGCGGAAAATGCGATGATTCGTCCAATGACAATTCAAATTGATCATGAAGGGCCAAAAGTTGCGTTGCAGCGTATGAGAGAAGATAAAGTAAGTGTCCTGCTAGCAGTAGATAAAGCCCGAAAGTATTTAGGCTATATTACTGCAAATGATGCACTTGAGCTTGCGCAATCCGGTGAAAAATCATTGCAATCGATTCTACGCAATGATATGCCAATTGTTGAACCATCTACAGTCATACAGGATATTTTATCGGTTATTTCCGATTCTCCGACACCTGTTGCTGTAGTCGAAGAGGGGAAACTGCGCGGTGTACTTATCCGCGGTGTAGTACTAGAGTCATTAGCCTCTGAAAAAAACGGAGGTGTAGATCATGAGTAAACTATTAAATTTTGGAACTCCAATACCAGTAGCAGATAGAGTAGAAGACTTAATGGACATAGTTACGGATACACTTTCAGCTCAATTCCGTTTTATACAAAATAATGGTGCGGACTTAATGGATCTCGTCACATCAGGATTGACGTCTATACCACCATACGTATTTATTATTATCGTAGCTATTTTAGCATTTTTTGCAACAGGTAAAAGATTTGGTTTAGCGATTTTCTCAATACTAGGTTTATTATTCATTTTAAACCAAGGGCTATGGAATCAACTTATGAACACATTTACGCTTGTACTGTTCTCAAGTTTACTTGCAATTGTAATCGGTATACCACTTGGAATACTAATGTCTAAATCAAAAATTGTTGAACAAATATTAAAACCAATTTTAGACTTCATGCAAACAATGCCAGGATTTGTTTATTTAATTCCAGCGGTTGCATTTTTCGGAATTGGTGTCGTACCAGGTGTATTTGCCTCAGTAATCTTCGCATTACCACCAACTGTACGCTTCACGAATTTAGGTATTCGCCAAGTTCCAAAGCACTTAATCGAGGCAGCGGACTCTTATGGTAGTACGTTTGCACAAAAGTTATTAAAAGTTGAACTACCTCTTTCCAAAGCTACTATAATGGCCGGTATTAACCAAACAGTACTATTATCTTTATCGATGGTTGTTATTGCATCAATGATTGGTGCACCGGGATTAGGTCGGGAAGTATTATCAGCATTGCAACGCGCACAAATTGGTAACGGATTTGTCGCGGGTATTAGTTTAGTTATCTTTGCGATTATCGTAGACCGATTAACACAAAGTTTAAATAAAGATAAATCAAATGGGGGAAAATAAAATGAAAAAATTCAAATGGATGTCGGCAGCTACTGCACTGAGCGCAGCACTTTTATTAGGTGCATGTGGAGATGAAACAACGGATACAAAAGATACTTCAGCTTCAAAAGATTTAGATTCAATTAAGTTAGCCTATGTTGAGTGGGATTCAGAAGTTGCTTCTACGTATGTAGTTGCAGAAGTATTAGAAAGTGTTGGCTATAATGTCGATATTACACCTTTAGATAATGCTATTATGTGGGAGGCTGTCTCAAAAGGTGAGTCAGATGCCATGGTATCTGGCTGGCTACCTGCAACACATGCTTCACAATATGAAAAATATGGTGCAGATATTGAGGATTTAGGGCCAAATTTAGAAGGTGCAAAAATTGGTTTAGTTGTACCGAGCTATATGGAAGTTGCATCGATTGCGGATCTGTCGACAGAAGCAGCATCAACAATTACGGGTATTGAAGCAGGTGCTGGAGTAGTTGCGGCTGCGGAAAGAGCGTTAGAAACTTATCCAAACCTAGAATCTTGGTCATTACAACCATCTTCTTCAGGTGCGATGACGGTTGCTTTAGAGCAAGCGATTAAAAATGAAGAAGAAATCGTTGTAACAGGCTGGAGCCCACACTGGAAATTTGCCAATTACGATTTAAAATATTTGGAAGATCCTGAACGTGTATTCGGTGGGGAAGAAAGTATTCACACTTTTGTTCGTCAAAACCTAGAACAAGAAGCACCAGATGCATTTAAAATTTTAGATGCCTTTGAATGGACTACAGAAGATATAGAAGAAGTAATGCTGGATATTTATTCAGGGACTAAACCTAAAGAAGCGGCCCAAAAATGGATTGAAAACAATGAAGACCGTGTGAATAAATGGACAGAAGGTATTGAAAAATAATAAAAAATAGCAGAATGGAAGCTGATATAGCGACCATTCTGCTTTCTTTTTATTTTGTGTAGTTATCGAAGTAGCCTTGAATATAAATCATTGGTGTTCCTTTATCGCCTGATCCTGAAGTTAAGTCAGACAATGAGCCGATAAGGTCAGTCAGCTTACGAGGTGTAGTACCTTGAGCAGCCATATTACCAGTTAAATCTTCTTCTTTGTTATTAATATAATCTTTAATTGCTTCTTTTAATGCTTCACCGTGTAGATTTGCAAAATCATTATCAGCTAAATACTTCAACTTGATCTCGTTCGGAGTACCGTCAAGGCCTGGCGTATAGGCAGGAGATACAACAGGGTCTGCAAGCTCCCAAATTTGACCTACAGGATCTTTAAATGCTCCATCGCCGTAAATCATTACTTCTACAAGTTTACCAGTAGCAGCTAAAATTTTTGCTTGGATGTCATCAACGATTGGTTGACAGTTATCCGGGAATAATTTTACGCTATCTTCTGTCGATTTGTTCGAGCCAAGTAAGCCGTAGTTAGAGTTAAAACCAGATCCGTTCACAGATTCCGCTAAAATATTATCTAGACCGTAGATTTTTTCTGCACCGGCAGCTTTTAAAATACGTTTTGTACGGAAACGAGAGTGAATATCACATGTTAAAATATTTTTCGTATAATCTAAAATCGTTTTTGCGTTGTTTGAGAAAATTACTTCAACTTCAGCGCCTTGTTCAATGATTAATTCTTTATAATATTCGATGTAGTCCACACCTGTAAATGTATGTTTGTTGTAACCGAAATGGCCACGGAATTCAGATTCAGTTAGCACATCTGTCCAAGGATTAATTCCTTTTTCATCAAGCTCATCCAAAGTAACTAAGTGGTTACCTACTTCATCAGAAGGGTAGCTTAGCATAAGGACGATTTTCTTTGTACCTCCTGCAATTCCTTTTAAAATGTTTGAGAAGCGATTACGCGAAAGAATTGGGAAAATAACACCTACTGTATCATCTCCAAATTTGGCTTGTACATCTGATGCGATATCTGATATTTTTGCGTAGTTCCCTTGTGCACGTGCTACAACAGACTCTGTTACAGTAACAATATCACGATCTTCAATAGCATAGCCTTCTGTCTTTGCTGCATTTAACGCTGTATCAACAACGATTTGAACAATATCGTCCCCTTCATTAATAATTGGGCCACGAAGACCTCGTACAACCGTTCCTACTACACGTTCCAAAATAATCTCTCCTTCAATAGCTGTAAGTTATATTTTAATGGTTTTGCTTTCGATAAAACAAAACTTAAGAAATCTCACAATATTTACTATAACCCGTTCATGTGATATAAGTAAAATTAATAATTCTAATATCAGATATAAGTGAGGGTTATATGATTATAAAGTTGGAAGCTTATCGTATCTTCAATGAAGTGAGTCGAAATAAAAGTTTTTCAAAGGCAGCGGCAGCGTTATACATGACACAGCCAGCAGTTAGTCAGTCCATTTCAAAACTTGAAAAAGAACTTGATATCATTTTATTTAATAGAACTCCAAAAGGGGTAACATTAACAGAAGAAGGCGAGCTGTTACATGAATATGTTAATTCCGCTCTTGGTATTTTAGACGCTGGGGAAGAAAAAATTGCCGAATTTAAAAACTTGCGTACAGGCGTTTTACGTATTGGTGTCGGGGATACAATTTCAAGGTACTTTTTACTGCCTTATTTAGAGGCATTCCATATTAAATATCCTGGCATTAAGTTAAAGGTTCTAAACGGTACAACAAATGAAATATTAGCTTTTATTAAGTCTGGGGAAGCGGATTTAGGCATTTGTAATCTGCCAATACAAGATCCTCAGCTTCAAGTTATCCCTTGTAAGGAGATTCATGATATATTAGTGTGCGGACAAAAATATAAAAACTTAACGAAAAAACCGATTCGGTTCGATATGCTTATGAAGCTGCCATTGATTTTTCTTGAAAAAAAGGCGAATTCCCGTAATTATGTGGAAAACTATCTAAAAGAACAAGGCTATACAATTTCACCTGAATTCGAATTGGGCTCTCATGATTTAGTATTGGAATTTGCTAAAATCAATTTAGGCGTCGCGAGCGTAACAAAAGAGTTTGCAACCGACTACTTAAAAAAAGGGCTTTTATATGAAATTGAGCTCCAACAGCCAATTCCTAAGCGCAGTTTAGGGGTTGTCCATTTAAAAAATGTTTCACTTTCAAAAGCAACGAGAAAATTTATCGCTATTGTTGATCCGGGAATCATTCATTAATAGAAGAAAATGAGGAATAAATATGACAACTAATTTTAACGACTATTCATTATCACAAGAATTACAGCGTGCACTTAAAGATTTGGATTACAGTACACCGACTGAAGTACAGCAAAAGGTTTTGCCCCATGCTTTAAAAGACGAAGATTTAATCGTAAAAGCACAAACAGGAAGTGGAAAAACTGCTGCATTCGCGATTCCAATTTGCGAAAATATAGAATGGATTGAAAACAAGCCACAAGCGCTCGTACTAACACCGACACGTGAACTAGCTGTCCAAGTAAAAGAAGAATTCACAAATATTGGACGCTACAAACGTATTAAAGCGACAGCATTGTACGGGAAGCAACCATTCCGTTATCAGCAAGATGAACTAAAACAAAAAACACATGTTGCAGTAGGAACGCCAGGACGCGTATTGGATCATATTGAAAAGGGCACGTTAAAACTGGATAAAATTCGCTATGTAGTTCTTGATGAAGCAGATGAAATGCTTAACATGGGCTTTATTGATCAGGTAGAAGCAATTTTAGCACATGTTGAACATCGTGAAGTTATGATGCTGTTTTCTGCAACTGTGCCAGATACGATAAAAAAACTTGCATCCAATTATTTAAAGGCTCCGATTGATATCGAAGTACACTCAGAGGAGGCTGCTCCAAAAATTGAGCATGCTGTGATAGAAGTACACGATGAGGAGAAAACAGCAGCTGTAGAAAAAATTGCGGTTGTAGAAAATCCGGATACATGTATTATTTTCTGCCGTACGAAAGACCGTGTTGATGCTCTCCATGATTATTTATACGACCGTGAGTACAGTGTCGATAAACTGCATGGCGGGATGGATCAGTCTACGCGTTTACTTGTCATGAATGATTTCAAGCGTGGGGATTTCCGTTATTTAGTGGCGACAGATGTTGCAGCGCGTGGTATTGATATTGAGAACATTTCACTAGTGATTAACTATGATTTACCAATGGAAAAAGAAGCCTATGTCCATCGTACAGGTCGAACAGGGCGTGCTGGCAAGCAAGGGAAGGCTGTCACGTTTATTACACCGTTTGAACATGAGTTTTTAGCAGGAATTGAAGAATTGATTGGGTTTACAATTCCAAAAGTGAATTTGCCGACACATGAAGAAGTAGAAGCAAAGGCAGAAGCATTTGATAAAAAAATGCAAAGTCGACCACAGAAGAAAAAACAAAAGAATGCTAAGGTTGATGCAAACATTACAAAGCTCTACTTTAATGGCGGTAAGAAGAAAAAGCTACGTGCCATTGATTTTGTCGGGACGATTGCAAAAATTCCTGGCATGACTGCTGCAGATATCGGCATTATTACAATTTTAGATACGTCCTCATTCGTGGAAATTCTAAATGGGAAGGGCAACCTCGTATTAAAAGCGATGAAAACAACGCCAATAAAAGGTAAGCAATTAAAAGTGCATATTTCGACGAGCGGTAAATAGTTTAAAAAGTCGTATTGAACATTATATAACGTTCAATACGACTTTTATTTGTTATGAGGAAGTTTAATTATTTTCCGCGTTTTTGATATAAAACCATAATAAATTTGCGAGCTCGACATTTTCCCCAGCATGAGGCGTATTTGCAAAAGCTTCACGAAATGGTTTTAGCAATGCTTCAATGACGGCAATACGTAATTCATCGCGCTGTAGCTCATCTAGAATACTTTCCGTAAATTGAGCTCCTACCCCATTTGCGGCATCCAATTTTAACTGGTCAAGAAACCCTTGCACTTTTTCAATTAAATCGCTCTTTGTTACCGATTGGTAAATTTTTTTCTCCTCAACTAGTTGAAGAGCATCTTGAGTAATTAATATTTCGCCATTTTCCAACATGGAAGGGTAAATTGCTTTAATATTGCGAAGTGCAATCCTTAAAATCTTCTTCGGATCAATCATATCCTTATAAAATAAGCGATGACAATACGTTAAATGATGCACCATCGCAAAAAACAAAATAGCGAGCTCAAGAGTATAAGGGCGTACTTTTTCGCCAAAAATATCGGTGAACCGATTAGATACCCATTCAATTTCCAGTAAGCGATAGCGCTCTAATAATTCCCTGAGCTCCTTATCGTTCGACTGAAAAATATTTTCAAACACGGATGCTAGATTTTGTTTCTTATTTATTTGCATAAGTACGAGTATTTGTTCCAACAATAAATTTTCATCTGTATTATCTTGGTTTAATAGCATTTCATGGCGTAACAAGCTCGCTTCATAACGGGTTTGCTCCATAATTGCTGTAAAACATTCTACTTTTGAAGAAAAATAATTATAGAAAGTTCCTTTGGAAATAAGTGCTTTGTCCAAAATATCTTGTATTGATGTTTCATGGAAGCCTTTTTCAATAAAAAGCTGTAATGCATTGTCGAGCACCTGTCTTTTTCGTTGATTCATGAGTTTCCTCCAAATAAATATATCCGATTCAGTGTGCATATAAAAAATAAATAGAAAAAAACATTTCTATATACGCTGATTTATACTCCTATTCTACTGACTGAAACGCGTATTAGCAATGTTTTTAGACTTAGAGTATAAAATTGTTGTATTTATTGGACTCCGAGTATAAAATAGTTCGAGTATAGAAATAGGAAGTTTGAACGTATAAAGAAGGGAAATAAAATTTATGGATAAAACACAAGATATAAAGACATTTAAAAAACCTCCATATTTAATGATTGCTGTATTATTTGTCGGGGCGTTTGTAGCATTTTTAAATAACACATTATTAAACGTAGCCTTACCATCTATTATGGTAGCGTTTGATATTCAAGATTATTCAACTGTTCAATGGTTAGCAACAGGATATATGCTTGTAAGTGGGGTATTGGTTCCTGCTTCGGCATATTTAATTACAAAGTTCAGAACAAGACCTTTGTTCATTTTATCGATGGCGATTTTCGTTATTGGTACAGCATTGGCCTCATTTGCGCCTAGCTTCGCACTTTTACTAGCGGGTCGTATGATTCAAGCTGCTGGTGCAGCAACGATGGCACCAATTTTAATGAACGTAATGCTGATTAGTTTTCCGGTTGAAAAGCGCGGGCAGGCAATGGGGATGTTCGGTTTAGTTATGGTACTGGCACCAGCAATCGGACCAACACTATCAGGGTGGATTGTGGAACATTACGACTGGAGCGTTCTGTTCAAAATGATTCTTCCAATTGCCGTTTTATCACTCTTACTGGCAGTTTGGAAACTGGAAGATGTCCTTCCAAATCGTGATGCTAAAATCGATATACTTTCTATTGTATTGTCTACAATCGGTTTTGGCGGATTGTTATACGGCTTCAGTACAGCAAGTTCAGCTGGCTGGTCAGCAATAGAAGTATGGGGTACGATTGCTGCAGGGGCAATTGGTTTAGCATGGTTTATCGTACGTCAATTCAACTTAGAACAACCATTACTAGATTTACGAATTTACACATACCCTTCGTATGCATTGGCTTCTGTCGTATCAATGGTACTATCTGTAGCTATGTTCTCAGGGATGATTTTAACACCGGCTTATGTACAAAATGTTCGTGGAATCGAACCATTTGAAGCAGGATTAATGATGTTGCCTGGTGCAATTATGATGGGGATTATGTCACCAATTACCGGGAAGTTATTCGATCGATTCGGACCGCGTATTCTAGCCGTTATAGGATTAACTATTACAACATTGGCGACAGTAGGTTTAGGTTATTTGGATGTCGATTCATCATATTTATATATCATTTCGGTATATACAATTCGTATGTTTGGTATTTCAATGGTAATGATGCCGATTATGACAAACGGTTTAAATGCATTACCTAACCGTTTGAATCCACATGGTACAGCAATGAACAATACAGCTCAGCAAGTTGCTGGAGCGATTGGTACAGCTGTCCTAGTAACTGTCTTCAACTCTCATACAAAAACACGTGCAGCAGAAATTGCGGCTGATCTTAAAGCAAATGCTTCATCTGCTGTCCAACCGACAGCAGAGCAAATCGCGCAAGTTCAGGCACAGGTAATGCAACAAGCAATGCTTGACGGCATTACATTCAGTTTCTTCGTAGCAGCAGCTGTAACAGTAGTTGCTTTAGTGTTAGCATTATTTATTAAGCGTGTTGACGTGACGAAACGTGAGGACTATACAGGTCCAGTGCCACAAAAGAAATAATAAATAATCGGATCAATCGGCGGGAGTTTTTTGCTCCTGCCGTTTTTTATTTGATATAATTGGTAAAATTATATTTTATAAAAGAGGAGTAAAAAAATGATTGGACAAATAGGGCAAGTAATGTTGTATGTAGAGGATCAGGAGCGATCAAAAAAGTTTTGGACTGAAAAATTAGGCTTTACCGTAGTTTCTGATATTAATAATGGAATGCGTATTATTACAATAGTGCCAAATGAAAATGCACAAACAAGTATTGTTTTACATGATAAAAAGAAGATTGCGGAAATGTCTCCCGAGTTAAATTTAACGACACCTTCTTTAATGTTTTATGCTGAAAATTTAGATGAGTTATATAGAGACTATCAAACTAAAGGAATTACAGTTGGAGAGTTTATGGAAATGCCTTTTGGTAAAGTATTTAACTTTGCCGATGATGAAGAAAATTACTTTGCTGTTATGGAGAAATAACGAAAAGAGCTGTGCCTATTGGTCACAGCTCTTTTTCGTTACTGCTTTCTTTTTTGGAGAAGTTTACGTGCTTTTTCTGTATTGGCAAAATGCCACTTTGTCATAGAACGAAGTGTCTCTTCTCCAAATTTCAGCCAAATTTTTGCTGCCATTTCGTCCACTTTACCACTGGCTCCTTTTTGAAGGGGAAAACCTGTAACCTTTGAGAGACGATCCATTTCCTTTAAAAAAGCATACCTTGCCAATATCGATGCTGTTGCAACAGCTACATGCAGGTTTTCTGCTTTTGTCGAAAACAGGACTTTTTCCCGCACAATTTCTTTCTCATTTTTAATATGATTGTAATAAATCCCGCGTTCTGCGAATTGATCTATTAAAATATATTCAGGCTTCTCGGGAGCTATTTTAGTTAGGACATGCTTGATAGCCTGATTGTGAAGCATTGCCTTTATTTTACCTTGGGAATACCCGCGTGCCTGGATTTCGTTATATTTGTCATTGCGAAGTGTCAATATGCTATGGGCACATACTTTCATTAAATCCGGTGCAATTTTGCGCATATAGTCGTCTGTTAATTGTTTGGAATCTTTGACACCCAATTCCTTTACGAGTGCGATTTTGTCGGCTGGAACATACACTGCTGCCACCGTAACAGGTCCAAAATAATCTCCTGTTCCCGTTTCGTCTGAACCAATTACCGATAATGCTGCAAAATTATCCGGTAGCGTATCCCCTTTAATGGAAACTTTTTTCGTAGTTTGGGAACTTACTTGCCCCCAGCGTGCAGCTTCCCGTTCCGCACCAGCGCCTTGAAACATGACTTTGCCGGATTTATAGGCGGTAATTGCGGTATCGGCAAGTTTTACTGCAAATAAAACTCCAGGAGCCTTTCGTTCGATGATTGCGTCTTTATAGAAATGTTTAATTGTTTGCTGTTGTTCAGCACTACATAGTAGAACGATATTTGTCATAAGTAATCCTTTCAAAAAACATTCATTTTTAAGTAGTATAACTTTTGACGAAAGAAAGGGGAAATAACAAATTCATTTAATGTTTCGATGAACATTAACGTCATGGTGTTGCGATAGTGAAATGGGAAATGATATGATGTACAATATGAAAATAGCATCGTTTTATAAAATAACAGCAATCGGGTTTGCTTTTAACCATTTCATTAAGTAAGAATTGAAAAAGTATTTTCGTACTGTTTACATATTCTTTCTGGAGGGATTATTTTGGCTGAGCAAGAGAAGAATCGCATTTCCGTAGAAATATATGGCAATACATATAAAATGGTAGGAACAGAATCATCGGGTCATATGCGTCTTGTTGCTTCAATAGTAGATGACAAAATGCGGGAAATCGGTGCACATAATCCATCATTGGATACAGCGAAACTTGCTGTACTTACAGCAGTTAATTCAGTTCATGATTATTTACTATTAAAAAAACAATTTGAAAAATTAGAAGAACAATTGAAACAATTGAAGGGTTGACATACATGTTAGATATATTTATTTTAGCTGTCTTTATCATTAGCCTTATAATTGGAGCGAAACGAGGGCTCGTTGTCCAATTAATAAATATCGGTAGTTTTATAATTGCCCTAGTTGTGGCCATAATTTATTATAAGCCGCTTGCAGAAAAATTTGTACTGTGGATACCGTATCCAGGGTTTACAGAAGGTGCAACGATGACATTAGTACTCGACTCACTTGATGTCGATCGTACATTTTATCGCGTATTTGCATTTGCCATCATTTTCTTTGCTGTAAAAATAGCGTTACAAATTGTTGGCTCAATGTTTGATTTTTTAACGTATTTACCTGTGCTGAGTTCTTTAAACTATTTATTGGGCGCAGTACTTGGATTTGTTGAAATGTACCTTATTTTATTTATTGGATTATATGTCGTTGCATTACTGCCGATTGAATCCATCCAATCTATTATTGACGGATCTATTCTAGCTGGAATGATGTTGGAGCATACGCCAATTATTACGAGCATGTTTCAAAACTGGTGGTATATTTATAAAAACTAACTTTTTTAGCTAGTGTCCTACATTCAGTATGAAGTTCTTGAAGAAAATCAGCTGCTATATACAATAACAGCTGACTTACCTACGTCTAGGTGCCAAATGCACCCGGATGTAATGGATTGAAAATCATGCGAAAGCTTCTCTCGATTTTCGGGAGGAGCTTTTTTAAAGGGGAGGCAATTATTAATGAACAAAAAAATTATTATTCGTACTTTAGAAAAAATTGCGTTATATATGGAACTACAAGCAGAAAATCCATTTAAAGTATCTGCATTCCGCAAAGCGGCAGCTGCCCTTGAGGCGGACGAGCGTAGTCTAAGTGAAATTGATGATATTACTGCAATCAAAGGGATAGGTAAAGGTACTGCGTCAGTTATTACAGAACTGATGGAAACGGGAGAATCTGGTGTATTAAAGGAGCTTGAAGAAGCCGTACCTAAAGGACTAGTACCGCTTATGAAATTACCGGGTTTAGGAGGAAAAAAACTTGCGAAACTTTATCAGGAGCTTCACATTGTCGATGCAGAAACATTAAAGATAGCGTGTGAAACAGGAAAAGTACGTGAGTTGGCTGGTTTTGCGGCAAAAACTGAAGAAAAGATCCTAAAGGAACTTGAGAATTTTGGGACCCGAGCAGAACGGTTACCAATTTGGCAACTTGAGCCTGTAGTATTGGAAATTAATGAGCTTTTGGCAAGCCTGCCTGAAGTCGAGCTATTTTCAGTGGCAGGAAGTTTCCGACGAGTTGCGGAAACAAGTAAAGATATAGATTTTATCGTGGCTACTAACGAATATGAAGTTGTTCGAGAGGCTCTTCTAAAACACCTGGCAATATTAGAGACAGTTGCTGCTGGTGATACAAAAGTATCTGTGATTTTAGACCGGGAAGACCCGGTAAGTGTAGATTTCCGGCTAGTAAAACGAGAAGAGTATGCAACAGCACTTCATCACTTTACAGGTTCAAAAGATCATAATGTGCGTATGCGTCAATTGGCTAAATCAATGGGGAAAAAAATTAGTGAGTACGGTGTGGAACAAGAGGATGGTACGATCGAAACTTTTGAAACAGAAGAAGCGTTTTTTGCCCATTTTAATTTACCATTTATCCCACCAACAGTACGGGAAAGCGGGAAGGAACTTGATCGCTTGGATGAACTTCAGGACTTAGTTGCATTAGATAATATTGTCGCGGATCTGCATATGCATACAACTTGGTCTGATGGTGCGCATTCTGTCAGTGAGATGGGGCATGCTTTAACTGAAAAGGGCTATTCATATGCTGTCATTACCGATCATTCACAATATTTAAAAGTAGCAAATGGTTTAACTCCAGAACGATTAGAATTACAGAAGCTAGATATTTATGCTTTTAACGAAGCGAACCCTGACTTCCGACTATACCGTGGAACAGAAATGGATATTTTACCAGATGGGACTCTTGATTTTGGTGACGATGTATTAAAAGATTTAGATTTTGTGATTGCTTCCATTCACTCGAGTTTTACACAATCCCAGGATAAAATTATGGCACGTTTAAAAACAGCCATTGAAAATCCATATGTCCATATGATTGCACATCCGACTGGGCGAATCGTAGGGCAGCGCGGAGGCTACGATCCGGATGTTCCCCTTTTAATTGAGTGGGCAGCAGAAAATGGAAAAATATTAGAATTAAATGCAAGTCCTTATCGTTTAGATTTAAGTATCGAGTTTTTACAGTTAGCGATGGAAAAGAATGTTCCAATCGCAATCAATACAGATGCACATGCAATTGACCAATTGCGCTACATGGATATTGGTGTTAAATATGCACAAAAAGCATGGTTAAAGAGAGAATTAATCGTTAATACATGGTCTAAAGAAAAATTCGAAGCATTTATTAAAAAAAATAAAGAAAAGTAATAGGAGGTGTTCTCATGATCGAACAACGAGCATTGAAAACACTAGAATTTCATAAAGTGCGTGAGCAAGTAGCGGTATTTTGTACAAACTCTATAGGGAAACAAGCGATTGATGAGCTAGTACCAGAAACGGACTATGATACAGTTGTGGAACTATTAGAGGAAATGGATGAAGGCTTAGCCATTTTACGAGTAAAAGGCAATGTACCGATGGGTGGAATTTTTGATGTACGCCCTCATGCACGTCGTTCTCAAATTGGCGGTATGCTAAGTCCGATGGAGTTGATGGAAATCGCAAGTACAATTCGTGCAAGCCGAATTTTACGTAATTTCATTGAAGATATTGAATCTGAGAATGCGATTGACATTCCTCATTTTATCGAACGGAAAGAACAAATGCCTGTATTGACGGCATTACAGCATGAAATTAATGATTGTATTGATGATAACGGGACAGTCCTTGATTCTGCAAGTGCTACACTACGTTCGATTAGACAGTCATTGCGATCAGAAGAGTCCAAAGTACGTCAAAAGCTGGAAAGTCTGACACGTGGGTCGAATGCAACGAAAATGCTGTCAGACGCGATTATTACTATTCGTAATGACCGATTCGTAATCCCAGTCAAACAGGAGTATCGTTCACATTATGGCGGTATTGTCCACGACCAGTCTGCTTCGGGTCAAACATTGTTTATTGAGCCTGATGCAGTGATTCAAGCGAACAACGAAGTGCAACGTCTAAAAGTGAAAGAAAAGGCAGAAATCGAACGCATTTTATCTGAGCTTACATTAAAGGTACAGGAAGTCGGACATGAAATATTTGTTCTTGTACAATTACTTGGAGAAATCGATGTGATTTTAGCAAAAGGGAAATATGGACAAGCGAATAAATGTACAATGCCAAAGATGAATAATGAAGGCTATACACGCCTCATACGTTCCCGACATCCTCTTTTACCAATTGAAGAAGCAGTTGCCAATACAATTGAATTTGGGCGTGATGTGACAGCAATTGTAATAACTGGACCAAATACAGGTGGTAAAACGGTTACTTTGAAAACAGTGGGGCTTTGTACGATCATGGCACAGTGCGGCTTGCCAGTCCCGGCTCTTGACGGTTCGGAGCTAGCTGTATTTGAGCAAATCTTTGCAGATATAGGTGATGAGCAATCGATTGAGCAGTCCTTGTCAACATTCTCTTCTCATATGGTTAATATAGTAGATATTTTAAGTAAGTTTAATGAGAAGTCTTTAATTTTATTTGATGAGCTTGGAGCAGGTACAGACCCTCAAGAAGGTGCAGCGCTGGCCATTGCCATTTTAGATGAAACAGTAAATCGTGGTGCACGTGTTATGGCAACTTCGCACTACCCTGAGTTAAAGGCATACGGATATAACCGACCATTAGTTGTCAATGCAAGTGTAGAATTCGACGTAGAAACACTTAGCCCAACTTACCGATTGTTAATCGGTGTACCAGGTCGTTCAAACGCATTTGAAATTTCCAAACGTTTAGGCTTGAAAACAAATATCATTGACCATGCGAAATCATTCACAGGTACAGACCGTCATGAAGTTGAGTCAATGATTGCGTCGCTTGAAGAAAGCCGTTTGCGCTCCGAGCGTGAAGCGGACGAAGCACATATTTTACTCGAAGAAGCTCAACAGATTCGTGCAGAACTGGAAGAACGCCTTCGAATTTATGATGAGAAAAAAGATAACTTAGAGAAAAAGGCGAAAGAAAAGGCACGTAAAATTATTGATGAAGCAAAAAGAGAAGCCGAATCGGTAATTGAAGATTTAAGAAAAATGAAAGAAAATGCAGCATTAACTGTAAAAGAGCATGAGTTAATTGAGGCGAAAAAACGATTGGACAATGCAACACCAGTCGAAAACAAAGTACTGCAAAAGGCAGTTGCAGCCCGAGAACGTAAGCAAAACCTTCAAGTAGGCGACGAAGTAAAAGTATTAAGCTACGGACAAAAAGGGACAATTCTTCAAAAGGCTGGCAATGAGTGGGTTGTTCAAATTGGTATTTTAAAAATGAAATTACCTGAATCTGATTTAGAATATATGAAACCTGAAAAAGAGCAGGTTACCCGCCCAATGATGAATGTGAAAAATCGCAATAGTGTCGTAAAGTTGGAACTTGATTTACGTGGAGAGCGATATGAAGAAGCGCTCATTCGCACAGAAAAGTATCTGGATGATGCTTTATTAGCCAATTATCCACGCGTCTCGATTATCCACGGAAAAGGAACTGGGGCATTACGACAAGGAATTCAAAGTTTCCTGAAAAATCATAAGCGTGTTAAATCGTTCCGTTACGGTGAAGCAGGCGAAGGTGGCTTTGGTGTAACTGTCGTGGAACTAAAATAATAGTTGCTCCTTTTTAATTATCCGCTAATATTAGTAATAGGAAGAAAATTTAAAGGGGGTAAAATGGATTGCTAGGTTCAAATTTTTGGCACCATCCTCTCGTAGAAACGGCAGGTTATTTTAGTGTCGTAGTCCTTTGCTTATTCGTATCGATGATCTTATTTGAAGTTGTAACAAAGTATAAAAATTGGGATGAAATAAAAAAAGGGAATGTTGCAGTCGCTTTAGCTACCGGTGGGAAAATTTTAGGTGTGTGCAATATTTTCAGATATTCCATTAACCAGCATACATCCTTTATTGAAATGCTGGGCTGGGGTTTGTTCGGTTTTATACTGCTGATTTTTGCCTATTTTTTATTTGAATTTCTAACACCGAAGTTTAATGTTGACGAAGAAATAGCGGCAGATAATCGCTCGGTAGGTTTTATTTCATTTACGATTTCACTTGGTTTATCCTTTGTAATAGGAGCAAGTATATCTTAGGAGTTTAAATATGGAAACTTTATCGAAAATACTAATAGCCGTCTGCATAATATTTCTCGTAGTCGGTATTTACTACATGATGACCCTTTAGGCTTAGGAGCAAATGAACTAACATAACTGTTAGTTTGTTTGCTTTTTTTGTTGGATTTTTCACTGGAATATTATGTTATTCATAAAAATGATTAATCAATACTATAATTAATACAATCATTGAAATAAAATTTTGAATATTAAAAATTTTACTGAAAAAGTATATTTCTATACTAAATGAGGGATCGATGGTTAATCTGCTACGATAATACTATAAAATCAAAAATAAATAATGAGAAAATAAACGTATAAACGAGAATAAAATGTAGAAATCTATGAAAATAGTTTGAAAGAATTTCCTTTTTTACTTATAATAATAAAAACAAGTAAAGCTTTAGCAAAGGGGAGAAGTTTTATGACAGAAAAAGTTTGGTTTTCGAGCTATCCGGAAGAAGTTCCGCATACACTGGAACTGCCTGAATTTCCAGTGCATCAATTTTTAACGCAGGCATATGAGTCTTTACCTAACAAAGTTGCTATTCACTTTATGGGGCGCGAGGTTACGTATAAAGAGTTATATGAATCAGCGATGAAGTTTGCGAATTATTTACGTTCTCTAGGGGTGGAGAAAGGTGATCGTGTAGCAATCATGTTACCGAATTGTCCGCAGGCTGTAATTGCTTATTATGGTACGATGTATGCAGGTGGAATCGTTGTTCAGACAAATCCTCTTTATACAGAACGAGAGTTGCAGTATCAAATGGCGGATTCTGGAGCGAAAGTTATTTTAGTAATGGATATTCTGTATCCACGTGTCATGAAGATAATGAATGAAACAAGTATTGAAAATGTTATTGTTTCAGGAATAAAAGATTACTTACCGTTCCCAAAAAATTTAATCTATCCGTTTATTCAAAAGAAGCAATATGGCTTTAGCGTAAAAGTTGAACATAGTGGCACAAATCACTTATTCACGGAAGTTATGAAAATGGCTAAGATGGATAAGATCGAGCTAAATTTTGATTTTGAAAATGACTTGGCATTATTGCAATATACAGGGGGTACAACAGGCTATCCAAAAGGCGTTATGCTTACACATAAAAACCTGATTGCCAATACGATGATGTGTGATGCATGGATGTACAAATGTAAAAAAGGTGAAGAATCGATTCTAGGTATCCTGCCTTTCTTCCATGTCTATGGTATGACGACAGTACTCATTTTATCAGTAATGCAGCAAGGCAAAATGGTATTATTGCCGAAGTTTGATGCTGAACAGGCTTTAAAAACAATTGATAAGCAAAAGCCAACGCTATTCCCGGGTGCACCAACGATGTATATTGGTTTATTGAATCATCCCGATTTAGCAAAGTATGATTTGTCGTCCATAAAAGCTTGTTTAAGTGGTTCGGCACCACTGCCATTAGAAGTGCAAGAGAAATTTGAAGCGTTGACTGGTGGACGCTTAGTAGAAGGATATGGTTTAACTGAAACATCTCCGGTTACGCATGCCAATCCAATTTGGGAAAATCGTATAAATGGTTCTATCGGTTTACCGTGGCCAAATACTGATTCTGTCATTTTACGTTCTGGTGAAGCAGAAATTTTACCGGTAGGAGAAATTGGTGAGATTGCCGTTAAAGGACCTCAAGTAATGAAAGGCTATTGGAATCGCCCAGAAGAAACTGCGATGACATTTTCTGATGGTTGGTTCTTAACAGGTGATTTAGGCTATATGGATGATAAAGGTTATTTCTATGTTGTAGATCGTAAAAAAGATATGATTATTGCTGGTGGTTTCAATATTTATCCGCGTGAAGTAGAAGAAGTCCTTTATGAGCATGAAGCTATTCAGGAATGTGTTGTAGCAGGTATTCCTGACCCGTATCGCGGGGAAACAGTTAAAGCCTATATTGTCTTAAAAGAAGGTAAGTCAGTTACAGACAAAGAGCTAAATGAATTTTGCCGTAAAAATTTAGCAGCCTATAAAGTACCTCGTTTTTACGAATTCCGTGCTGAACTGCCTAAAACAGCTGTAGGCAAAATTTTACGCCGTACACTTATTGATGAAGAAAAACAGAAAATGACACAGCAAGAAGCAAAATAATTAATTGTAGAGCAAACTGTTGACAGAATGTAGAACAAATTATAATATGAAAACATGAATGAATGGTCATTCATGTTTTCATATTTTTTTGGTGGTGATCAGCTTGAAACGAAACAAACCCAAATACATGCAAATAGTAGATGCTGCAGTCATAGCAATCGCAGAAAACGGCTATCATCAAGCCCAAGTTTCAAAAATTGCAAAACAGGCTGGAGTAGCTGATGGTACAATCTATTTATACTTTAAGAATAAAGAAGATATTTTAATTTCTGTATTTCAGGAAAAAATGGGTATATTCGTAGACAATTTACAGGCTATAATAAAAAGTGGAGATACTGCTTCTGATAAGTTATGTAAGATGATTGAGAATCATTTACACGTTTTATCAAGCAATCGACATCTGGCAACTGTAACTCAACTTGAGTTACGGCAATCGAATAAAGAAATTAGACTGAAAATTAATGCTATTCTAAAAGAATACTTGATTTTACTAGATCAAATTTTAATTGAAGGTATGCTTAACGGTGAATTTAATCAAGCAATGGATGTTCGTATTGCAAGACAAATGGTATTTGGGACAATCGATGAAATTACAACGACATGGGTAATGAATGACAATCGTTACAACTTATTGGAACAAGCTCCAAAAATACAGCGATTATTGTTAAATGCATTAAAAGCATAAAGGGGATGTAGAGAAATGGAGTTTCTAAGTTGGAAAGTAGAAGAAGGGGTAGCTATTGCTACTATTTCAAGACCACCAGCCAATGCACTTTCACAAGGCTTAATCCAAGATGTTAATGCACTATTAGATGCTGTTGAAAATGATGAAACTGTACGCGTCATTGTCATCCATGGTGAGGGACGATTCTTCTCTGCCGGCGCTGATATTAAAGAATTTACAAATGTACAGACAGGTGAAGAGTTTACGGGATTGGCAAAAAAAGGACAGGACGTCTTTGAACGTGTTGAAACATTCAGTAAACCTGTAATTGCTGCCATTCACGGTGCAGCATTAGGTGGAGGTTTAGAACTTGCGATGGGATGCCATATGCGTTTCGTAACTGAATCCGCAAAACTTGGACTTCCTGAATTATCACTTGGCCTAATTCCTGGTTTTGCAGGAACACAGCGTTTACCTCGCTATGTAGGGGTTGCGAAAGCAGCTGAAATGATGTTCACAAGCGATCCGATTTCTGGAAAGGAAGCTGTAGAATGGGGATTAGCAAATCGTGCTTTCTCTGATGAAGAGCTCCTGACAGAAACTTTAAAAATTGCGAAGAAAATTGCAAAGAAATCACCAATTGCGTTAAAGGCAGCTATTCAAATGCTTAATTATTCAAAACCATCGTCCTACTATGATGGTGTAAATGCAGAAGCGAACAGCTTTGGGGATGTATTTGTTTCAGAAGATGCAAAAGAAGGTATCCATGCATTTATTGAAAAACGTGAACCAGTATTTACAGGAAAGTAAACAAATGTATCCGCCCCGTTTTTACGGGATTAAATTAAAAGCTTTTAGGAGGTCTAGATTATGAATATTTTCGTATTAGTAAAACGTACTTTTGACACAGAAGAAAAAATCGTCGTATCAGGCGGTAAAATTCAAGAAGATGGTGCTGAGTTCATCATCAACCCATATGATGAGTATGCAATTGAAGAAGCAATTCAAAAGCGTGACGCATTAGGCGGTAAAGTAACAGTTGTGACAATCGGTGGCGAAGATGCAGAAAAGCAATTACGTACAGCTTTAGCAATGGGTGCTGACGAAGCGGTATTAATTAATACAGAAGATGATTTAGATGAGCTTGACCAGTATTCTTCAGCTTATATTCTATCGGAATATTTAAAAGATAAAGTAGCAGATTTAATTTTAGCTGGTAACGTTGCAATTGATGGTGGTTCAGGGCAAGTAGGTCCTCGTCTTGCAGATTTACTTGGAATTAATTACGTAACAACTGTTACAAACTTAGAAATTGATGGGACAAATGTTAAAATTGTACGAGATATTGAAGGTGACTCTGAAGTATTAGAAACATCTTTACCATTATTAGTAACAGCTCAACAAGGGTTAAATGAGCCACGTTACCCATCTTTACCAGGCATTATGAAAGCGAAGAAAAAGCCGCTTGAAGAGTTGGAGTTAGATGATTTAGATATCGATGAAGACGATGTTGAAGTAAAAGTAGAAACAGTTGAAATTTACTTGCCGCCACAAAAAGCAGCTGGTCGTGTATTAGAAGGGGATCTTTCAGCGCAGGTAAAAGAATTAGTAAACTTACTTCATAGTGAAGCAAAAGTAATCTAATAGAATATCAACTTGAGAAACGAAAATTTTTACGAAGATGGTAATGGAGGGATATTTTATGACAAAGAAAGTTTTAGTGTTAGGTGAGGTTCGAGATGGGAGCTTACGTAACGTTACATTTGAAGCAATCGCAGCAGGTTCACAAATCGCTGACGGTGGAGAAGTAGTAGGATTATTAGTAGGGGATTCAGTAACGGATTTAGCTCAAGAGTTAGTTGCCTATGGTGCAAGCCGCGTAATTACAGTTGAGCATCCACACTTGAAAAATTATACATCTGACGGTTACAGCCAAGCTATTTTAGCGGTTGTTGAACAAGAAAGCCCAGAAGCAATTGTCTTCGGTCATACATCTTTAGGTAAAGACTTATCACCAAAAATTGCCTCTCGCTTACAATCCGGTTTAATTTCGGATGTAACAGATATTGAAGGGTCTGGCGATGATACTGTATTCATCCGTCCGATTTATTCTGGTAAAGCATTTGAGAAAGTAAAAATTAAAGACGGCGTAATTTTTGCGACAATCCGTCCGAACAACATCGCGCCTTTAGAGAAAGATGGTTCTCGTTCTGGTGAAGTATCATCGGTATCAGTTGATATAACAAATTTACGTACAATCATTAAGGAAGTTGTCCGTAAATCAACAGAAGGTGTTGACCTTTCAGAAGCAAAAGTAGTAGTAGCTGGTGGCCGTGGGGTAAAATCCGAAGAAGGGTTCGAGCCATTAAAAGAGCTTGCTAATTTACTAGGCGGTGCAGTAGGTGCCTCTCGTGGTGCATGTGACGCTGAATATTGTGATTACTCATTACAAATCGGTCAAACAGGTAAAGTTGTAACACCGGACCTTTATATTGCAGCTGGTATTTCCGGTGCTATCCAACATATGGCTGGTATGTCGAATTCAAAAGTAATCGTTGCCATTAATAAAGATCCGGAAGCAAACATCTTCAAAGTAGCGGACTATGGTATTGTAGGCGATTTATTTGAAGTAGTACCAATGTTAATCGAAGAGTTTAAAGCACTTAAAGTAAACGCATAATGACTAGCTTCCCTCGTTTTGAGGGGAGCTTTTTATGTCAAAATAAGTGCAAACAATATGAAAAACTACTGTAAAATGTCATCTGTTTATATTCCCAAGCATTTTACTACTTTTTAAATGGCAAAACATGCTATACTACAACCAGATGTTATTTAAGGAGGCTATTTTATTATGGCAATTGTACACGGTACAGATCAAACTTTCCCACAGGAAATTTCAAACGGCACAGTTTTAGTAGACTTTTGGGCAGCATGGTGCGGACCATGTAAAATGATTGCTCCAGTTCTTGAAGAATTAGATGCAGAAATCGGTAACGAAGTAAAAATCGTAAAAGTTGACGTAGATAACAACCAAGGCACTGCTGCTGATTATCAAATCATGTCAATCCCATCATTATTATTATTTGTTGATGGTGAATTAAAAGCAAAAACTGCTGGCTTCATGCCAAAAGAAGCTTTAATCGACTTTATTAACGACAACAAATAATCAATTTGCAAAGCCGTATGCCTAATAAGGTGTACGGCTTTTTTCTTATGGGACTATCAGTTAAAATAAAGTGAATGACATATCCAATAGGTGAGAATATGAATGCAAATATTAAAGCAAAGCTAGAAATATTACCGAATGAATCCGGCTGCTATATTATGAAAGACCGTCAAGGGACGATTATATATGTCGGCAAGGCAAAAGTGTTAAAAAACCGAGTGCGTTCGTATTTTACGGGAAGTCATGATGGTAAAACAGCCAGATTAGTCAGTGAAATAGAGGACTTTGAATATATTGTAACTTCAAGTGATCTCGAAGCGCTTATACTTGAACTGAATTTGATCAAATTACATGATCCGAAATATAATGTAAAGCTAACAGATGATAAAACATACCCTTATATAAAAATAACGAATGAACGTTACCCTCGAATAATAACGACAAGGAAAGTAAAAAAGGATAAGGCAAAATATTTTGGGCCTTATCCAAACGCGTATGCGGCCAATGAAACGCGGAAATTGCTCGATCGTTTATATCCACTTCGTAAATGTACACATCTGCCAAATCAAGTATGCCTGTATTATCATTTAGGGCAATGCTTAGCACCTTGTGTAAAAGAAATTGAAAAACAAGTATATGATGAAATGATAGGTGAAATTTCAAAGTTTTTAAACGGTGGTGTCGAAGAAATACAGAAAGATCTTCAGCAAAAAATGCTCGATGCAGCCGAAAAGCTGGAATTTGAACGGGCGAAGGAATTCCGGGATTTAATTGCACATATCGAGCAGGTTATGCAAAAGCAAAAAATCGTATCGGATGATTTAAGCAATCGGGATGTATTTGGCTATGCTGTCGAAAAAGGGTGGATGTGTGTACAAGTATTTTTTGTACGGCAAGGAAAATTAATTGAACGTGATGTATCGATTTTCCCTATATATAACGAGGCAGAAGAAGAATTTTTAACATTTGTCGGACGATTTTACGAGCAGCCACATCATTTACTGCCGAAAGAGATTTTTGTACCAAAGACGATTGATGGTACGATTTTGCAAAAGCTTTTAAACGTAAAGGTGCAGACACCAAAGCGCGGTACAAAAAAAGAGCTGGTCGATTTAGCTATGAAAAATGCCAATATTGCAATACATGGAAAATTCCAGTTAATTGAGCGTCAGGAAGAACGTACAGTAGGAGCTTGTGAAGCACTTGCCGAAGCTATGCAAATTCCATTACCACTTCGTATCGAAGCATTTGATAATAGTCATATGCATGGTGCTGATCCTGTTTCTGCAATGGTTGTGTTTGTAGACGGGAAGCCTGCAAAAAAGGAATACCGGAAATATAAAACACGAGAAGCCGCAAAACATGATGACTATGGGGCGATGCAAGAAGTCATTCGGCGCCGTTATACGCGGGTATTACGAGAAAGCTTGCCATTACCGGACTTAATCCTAATCGATGGAGGAAAAGGACAAATGGAGGTTGCAAGAGAAGTAATAGAAGATGAGCTAGGATTAATGATTCCAATAGCAGGTCTTGCAAAAGACGATAAGCATAACACATCCCAACTGTTATTTGGCGCTCCACCAGAAGTTGTACCTTTAAAACGGACAAGTGATGGTTTTTACTTATTGCAACGTATACAAGATGAGGTACACCGATTTGCCATTACATTTTTGCGTCAGCAACATCAGACGAATGCAATTACATCCGTTCTTGATGGCATTCCGGGTATAGGACCGAAACGTAAACAGCAACTTATGAAGCATTTTGGATCGGTAAAAAAAATTAGGGAAGCAACAGAGTTACAATTGCAAGAAGCCGGGGTTCCTGCCAAATTGGCAGAAGTAATTTATCGTCACTTTCACGAAGCATCATTGAATAAAGAATAATGTTGTGTTACTATAAAAGACAATTCAATAGTTAATAAACGATAGAGGTGCAGTATTTAAGAGTAAATTGCTCGAGGAAGAACAATTCCAGCGACAGCAATTGAAAGGGAATTCTGCCGAAGTGAAATACGTATTGTTCACGTGTTTTGCTGGTTTTGCATTTAAGAAATGTAAGATTGTCAGAACTTTATGTTCTGGAGAGCTATCCTGAAAAACATATAAACTTTTATTTGTATTGACGGCGACTTTCCATGAACATATGGAAGGTCGCTTTTTTGATGGAAAAAAATAAGGGGTGGAAGACATTGCAGACAGTTGTAGTAAAGTTTGGTGGACCAATGTTGGCAACAACAGAAAAAATAGTACAGGTAGCAAAAAAGGTGATAAAAGAGCAAGGTCGTGGCATAAACTTAGTCGTTGTCGTTTCTTCGATGACGTCCATTCGTCAAAATTTACGGCAATTTGCCTCGGAAATTACTCATGAACCGTCGAAGCGTGAAATGGATGCATTAATCTCTACGGGAGCGCAGATAACAAGCGTCCTTCTTGCTTTAGCAATTCAGGAGCATGGGGGAAAAGCAGTGTCACTTGCCGGTTGGCAGGCAGGTATCCAAACAAATGAAAAATATGGAAATGCCCGAATTGATTCTATAGTTAATAAGCGTTTTGAAAAACATTTTGAACTAGGAGAGATCGTTGTTGTATCAGGATTCCAAGGAATAACATACACAGACAACATTTCGACTTTGGGGAAAGGCGGTTCTGAAACTTCCGCCGTTGCATTAGCCATCGCCTTAAATGCGGAACGTGTTGATATTTATTCAACGGTAGAAGGCATTTATACGGCAGATCCGCAGCTAGTGGAGGATGCTACGAAATTATCTGTAATTTCATATGATGAAATGTTGGAGTTTTCCAATTTAGGTACCAAAATTTTGCATCCTCGAGCAGTTGAGCTTGCAAAAAATTACAATATGCCAATCGTTGTACGCTCAGCTACCGAAGACGTAGAAGGTACATTAATAAAAGGGGATGTAGACATGGAAAAAAATTTACTTGTGCGCGGGGTGGCATATGAATCTGATATTATTCGTTTAACGATCGGATATGATTCATATGAAACAGCGTCATTAGCCGAAGTATTTAGTGTTTTAGCGGAAAATGATATTAATGTTGATATTATTGTGCAGGCAGTTATTGACGGGATTAAGCCTACAATTTCTTTTACAATTTCAAAAGAAGAATTTGCTGATGCTTTACGTGTATTAGAGTCGAGTAAATTGTCACTTGGATTTAGTTTTGCAGATTTTGAAATCGGATTGGCTAAAGTATCGATTATTGGATCAGCAATGACTTCAAACCCTGGAGTCGCAGCACGTATGTTTGCGCGTCTGGGACGTGAGCATATTCCGGTTAAAATGGTTAGCACATCTGAAATAAAAGTGTCGGTCGTTGTGCCACAAGAAGAAATGGTGCGCGCTGCCAATGCTTTGCATGAGGAATTTAATATAGCAATGAAAGAAGTTCCCGCTTCTTAAAATAAAGATACGAGACAGAGTGGAGAGTCTTTACTAGTGGTAATCAAGAATGATATAACTATATTTCTATGTTAAAGAAACTAAAAAACTGCTAGCTTTTAAAAAGCAGCAGTTTTTATTTACGCTCAAATCTTCTCTTTTAAATCCCACTTTAAAATGAATTTGACGTAATTCTTCTTTTCGATTTTTTCTTCATAGCATTCCGTTAAATAGCCAAGTTGTTTTTGCTTTTGCTCAGCTAAAAAGCCTGCTTCTAAACGAAAACAGCGTTGCTCAATATTAATCGACATTTCCTCGGTCGTCATAAGTATGTAATGAAGTTCATCCTTTATTTCTTTCTCCAAAATTAACTGACCCCAGCCGGCCTCCCCGAAAAATGAAGGAAGCTCATCCATGGAAAATAGCGGAAATTTACGTGCTAGTTCTTTCCCTGCCCAATATAAAACATCTTCCTCATGCTTACCTAAAATCGATGGTAGAAGATGATCGCGAAGGATTTCATATCCAAAACTTGGAATCGTTTTCATTTTGTACCCCTCCATATTAAAAACCTCTTTCATAAATTTTCTTATAATTTTCATTCTTTCAGGAAGAAAATAGTTATAAGTAGAAAAAACTGGACTTAATATAGCAAAAATCCGTCTTTAAAATGATTATAAAATATCCCTCGTTACCTTGACGCTAGTATCTGTTGAGAGTACAATGGACATGTCATAATATTGTACCATGATGAAATGCGCAGTCAATAACACAACGTTTACAAATTTGAGGCGTTGCACTTGTGTATTTCAAGTACTAAGGGGGGTAACAGTTTTGTCGAAAGATCGTGAATTTTTATGGCGCCGCTTACACTCGTTATTAGGTGTAGTTCCTGTCGGGTTGTTCTTGGTGTTCCACTTGTCTTTGAACTTCACTGCAGTTGGTGGTGAAGAGGTTTACAATAACGCAACAGGTATGATGGAATTAGTTCCGCACTCGTTATTGTTAGCAATGGAATGGATTATTATTTATATTCCATTAATGTTCCACGGATTCTATGGTGTGTTTATTGCATTTACATCTACACACAATACGGGTCGTTTCAGCACGTTCCGTAACTGGATGTTTGCTTTACAACGTTTCACAGGAATCTTCCTTGTAATCTTCATTGCATGGCACATTTTCCAAACGCGTGTTCAAAAAGCATTTGGCGCTGAAGTTAACTTCGATATGATGGTAGAAATCGTAGATAACCCATTAATGTTGGCATTCTATATTGTCGGTATCGTATCAGCAGCATTCCACTTAGCGAACGGTCTATGGTCATTCTTAGTGAGCTGGGGTATTACACAGTCTAAAAAATCTCAACAGATTACAACTTATGTTACGTTATTATTCTTCGTAATTTTAGCAATCATAGGTGTTGCAGCTATCATTTCATTCGCTGTTTAGTTTAACTTGACCACTAATATACAGTTATTAAGACAGTTCAGATGAATTATGAGTAAAAGTAATTAGCAATTAATGAGGAGTGAGAAATAATCATGGCAAAGAGTAAAGTAATCGTCGTTGGTGGCGGTTTAGCAGGCTTAATGGCTACGATTAAAGCAGCTGAAGTTGGTACTGCAGTTGAATTATTCTCGTTAGTTCCAGTAAAACGTTCACACTCTGTATGTGCACAAGGCGGAATTAACGGAGCAGTAAATACAAAAGGTGAAGGGGATTCTCCATGGATCCACTTTGACGATACAGTTTACGGTGGAGACTTCTTAGCGAACCAACCACCAGTTAAGGGTATGTGTGATGCAGCCCCTGGAATTATCCACTTAATGGACCGTATGGGTGTAATGTTCAACCGTACGCCAGAAGGTTTACTTGATTTCCGTCGTTTCGGCGGTACGTTAATGCACCGTACAGCATTCTCTGGTGCTACAACAGGTCAACAATTATTATACGCACTAGATGAGCAAGTTCGTGCTCAAGAAGTTGCTGGTTTAGTTACAAAATATGAGCACTGGGAATTCCTTGGTGCGGTGCTTGATGATGAAGGCGTTTGCCGTGGTATCGTAGCACAAGATCTAAAAAGCGAAGAAATCCGTTCATTCCGTGGTGATGCAGTTATTATGGCTACTGGTGGACCTGGTATTATCTTCGGTAAAACAACGAACTCTGTTATTAACACAGGTTCTGCTGCATCGATTGTTTATCAACAAGGTGCAACATATTCAAATGGTGAGATGATTCAAATTCACCCAACTGCAATTCCTGGCGATGACAAAAACCGTCTAATGTCAGAATCTGCTCGTGGTGAAGGTGGACGTGTTTGGACTTATAAAGACGGTAAGCCATGGTACTTCCTAGAAGAAAAATACCCTGCTTACGGTAACTTAGTACCACGTGATATCGCGACACGTGAGATTTTTGATGTGTGTGTAAATCAAAAACTGGGTATTAATGGCGAAAACATGGTATACTTAGACCTATCCCACAAAGATCCACATGAATTAGATATTAAATTAGGTGGTATCATTGAAATCTACGAGAAATTCGTAGGGGATGACCCACGTAAATTACCGATGAAAATCTTCCCGGCAGTTCACTATTCAATGGGTGGATTATGGGTCGACTATGACCAAATGACTGAAATCCCTGGATTATTTGCTGCGGGTGAATGTGATTACTCACAACACGGTGCAAACCGTTTAGGTGCTAACTCACTATTATCAGCAATTTACGGTGGTATGGTTGCGGGACCAAATGCTGTGAAGTACATTAAAGGACTTCAAAAGCATGCTGAAGATTTACCAGAAGAAATCTACACTCGCCGCGTACAAGAAGAAACAGAAAAATGGGAAGCTATCTTAAACATGGATGGTACAGAAAACGCTTACTTACTTCATAAAGAGCTAGGTGAGTGGATGACTGACAACATGACTGTTGTACGTGTGAACGCAAAATTAGAAGAAACTTATGCGAAATTAACTGAGCTACAAGAGCGTTGGGAAAACATCAACATTAACGACACTCAAAAATGGTCGAATCAAGGTGCCCACTTCACTCGTCAGTTAAAGAACATGCTATATTTAGCTAAAGTTATGACTAAGGGTGCATTATTACGTAACGAATCTCGTGGTGCTCACTATAAGCCAGAATTCCCAGAACGTGATGATGAAAACTTCTTAAAAACAACTATGGCGAAGTTCGACCCTGCAACGGGCGAACCAATTATTTCTTATGCAGAAGTAGACGTTTCGTTAATTCCACCACGTAAACGCGACTACTCAGCGTAGAAAGGGGAACTAAAAAATGGAAACAGTAAATACTGAAAGAACAGTTAAGTTAGAAATCGTTCGTCAAGATAGTGAGAACGGTGCTACACGCGTTGAAAAGTTTGAAGTTCCTTACCGTCCAGGTATGAACGTTATCTCTGCGCTAATGCATATTCAAAAATACCCTGTTACTGCTGACGGTCAAAAAACGACACCAGTAACTTGGGATATGAACTGTTTAGAAGAAGTTTGTGGTGCATGTTCAATGGTTATTAACGGACGTCCACAACAATCTTGTTCAGCATTAGTAGATAAATTAACTCAACCAATTCGCCTAGAGCCAATGAAAACTTTCCCAGTTGTACGTGACTTACAAGTAGACCGTGAGCGCATGTTCAATGCACTTAAGAAAGTTAAAGCATGGGTACCAATCGATGGAACTTATGATTTAGGTGAAGGTCCACGTATGCCTGAGCGTAAACGTCAATGGGCATATGAGCTATCTAAATGTATGACTTGTGGTGTTTGTATGGAAGCATGTCCAAACGTGTCTGAAAAAGCTTCATTCATGGGTCCAGCACCATTATCACAAGTTCGTTTATTCAACACTCACCCAACTGGTGCAATGAATAAAGACGAGCGTTTAGCAGCAATTATGGGCGACGGTGGTCTTGCAAACTGTGGTAACTCTCAAAACTGTGTAGCTGCTTGTCCAAAAGGAATTCCTTTAACAACATCTATCGCTGCACTTAACCGTGCAACAACAGTTCAAATGTTCAAGAACTTCTTCGGTTCTGACCATATGGTTGACTAATCTAATAGATTTAAAAGACTCCCGCTTTGGTGGGAGTCTTTTTTTTACTTCTGTATGAATAACTCCTTTTATCGTGCTCTCGTATTTAAAAGAAATTACAAATTATGCTATAATGAATGCATATTCATTATCAGGGGATGATGATTTATTTAAAAAGGGGGATGTTTTTATGCGAGCTACATATATTCAAGATGTGAAAGAGTGGATGGCTGGATTTTCTTTTTCGACAAAAGTACGTGTCCGCTTTTCGGAAACAGACATGTATGGTCATGTAAATAATACAAAAGTGTTTGCATATTTAGAGTATGCAAGAATTGAGTACTTTAAAGCAATGGGTTTTAATTTCATAGAAGGATCAGATGATACAAGTATGTTTGTAGTAGCAGATATTCAATGTGATTATTTGAAGGAAGTGTTTTTTGATGAGGAATTGACAATTTTCGTTAAAACGGCATCAATCGGAACATCATCACTTGATTTGCATTATATGGTGACGAATAAAAAAGATGAAATATGCTACACAGCACGTGGAACGCTTGTACAATTGAATCATAATACGGGGAAAGGTGTCCCTTTATTAGAGGACCAAAAAAAATTATTGCTCGGGAAATAGTTAAATGCCCTCACCTGCTTTGTATATTCGACATAATGTACAAGGAAGAAGATAGGAGGGTGTTGCAAAATGAATCGTCCGCAGCATCGTTCGCTGTTAACAAAAAGAGAACGCGAAATTTTTGAGCTTTTAATAAAGGACTATTCAACTCGGGAAATCTCGGCAAAGTTAGGTATTAGTGAGAAAACTGTTCGAAATCATATTTCCAATACGATTCAAAAGCTGGGTGTATCAAGTCGTACTCAAGCAATTCTGGAGCTGTTAAGACTTCAAGAATTGTCAATATACTGATTGAAGACTTGCTATTTCACAAAAAAAACTTCAAAATAGAACTATGAAACGCATCGAGGAGTGAATGGAGTAGATGAAAGATCACAGCACACATAGCTCTGAATCTGTAGCAATCCTAGAAAAAGAATTAAGATATATTTCACACTTAATTAAACAAAAAGGTCGCGAAATACTAAGCAATTATACAATTACCCCACCGCAGTTTATTGCATTGCAATGGTTGCATGAATCTGGTGATATGACGATTGGTGACTTGTCGACGAAGATGTATTTAGCTTTTTCGACAACGACGGATTTAGTAGACCGGATGGAAAAAAATGAATTGGTACAACGTGTGCGTGACGAAAATGACCGCCGTGTTGTACGTATTCATCTTTTATCCGAAGGCGAGCGAATTATTCAAGAAGTGATTCTTAAGCGTCAAGATTATTTACGGGATATTACAGAGGAATTTAACGAAGAAGAATTCGAGCAATTATCACGAACTTTACAAAAACTACATTTATTAATGAAATAGGATAGAGGCGGTACAAGTGAATGCCCCAATTGGTGTAATCGATTCTGGAGTTGGCGGTTTAACAGTGGCAAAAGCGATTATGGAGCTATTGCCAAATGAAACAATATACTATATAGGTGATACGGCGCGCTGTCCATATGGACCTCGCACGAAACAAGAGGTACGTAATTTTACATGGCAAATGGCAAAAGTACTTGAAAAGAAAAATGTGAAAATGCTTGTCATAGCATGTAATACTGCGACAGCCGTTGCATTGGAAAGTTTACAAAAGCATATGCCATTTCCTGTTCTAGGTGTAATTAATGCTGGGGCACGAGCTGCAATAAAAAAGACAAAGCGTAATGAAGTAGTAGTACTCGCAACAGAAGGCACGGTTAAAAGTGGCGCTTATGAACAGGCGGTAAAATCGTTAGCAACAAAAGCAACGATTATTCCACTCGCCTGTCCGACATTTGTTCCTCTTGTTGAAAGTGGCGAGTATGAAGGTCAGTTTTCATATGATCTTGTCGCAAAAGGATTAAAGCCATTGGAAGATGAGCGATTTGATACAGTCATTTTAGGCTGTACACATTATCCTATTTTACAAAAACAAATTGAAGCAGCAGTTGGTCCACATGTTCATGTTTTGTCATCTGCTGAAGAAACTGCCAAAGATGTCGAAGCAATTTTAAGCTATAAAGGGCAGTTGCGTACAGATGTGGAACCACCAAAACATATATTATATGCTTCCGGTTCTGTTCCGATTTTCCGTTCCATTGCAGAACGTTGGTTGGAGAATGATGAACTGGATATACGCAAAATTACATTTGAAAAGTAATTAAAGGTTCAGATTAGGCATTTTGTCTAATTTGGGCCTTTTTCCTTCTATGTCTTGCGTTTACACTTTTGACCGTTCTGAAAGTGTGTTAAGATTAGTGCGCGAACAAATTGAGGAGGTCAAGAATGACTAGACATGACTTACGAGCTGTGAATGAATTACGTCCAGTTCAAATTGAAAATAATTATTTAATGCATCCGGAAGGCTCGGTACTAATTACGGTTGGACAAACGAAAGTAATTTGTACAGCTACGATAGAAGAAAGAGTACCAGGTTTTTTACGTGGACAAGGTAAAGGCTGGATTACGGCTGAATATTCAATGTTACCACGCGCTACAGAGCAACGCACACGCCGTGAAAGCTCTGCAGGGAAGGTAAGTGGTCGCACAATGGAAATTCAACGCTTAATCGGCCGTGCATTGCGCGCTGTTGTAGACTTAGAGGCATTAGGCGAAAAAACAGTTTGGATTGACTGTGATGTTATTCAAGCCGATGGTGGAACTCGTACAGCTTCGATTACTGGAGCATTTGTAGCGATGACACAAGCGATAGCCAAATTAGATGCTGAAAAACCATTCGCAAAATTCCCTGTGACTGATTACTTAGCTGCTACAAGTGTAGGGAAACTAGCTGAAATTGGTGCAGTATTGGATCTAAACTACATTGAGGACTCAGCAGCCCAAGTCGATATGAATATTATCATGACAGGTGCTGGCGAATTTGTTGAATTACAAGGTACAGGAGAGGAATCGACATTTACTCGTTCAGAGTTGAATGAACTGCTTGATTTAGGCGAATCAGGAATCTCAGAATTGATTATTATTCAAAAAAATACTTTAGGTGAAATCGCACAACTGATTGGGAAGGTGGAACCAAAATGAAACAGGTAGTCATTGCAACGAAAAATAAAGGTAAAGCAAAAGACTTTGAAGCGCTCTTTGAACCATTCGGCTATAAGGTTGTTACAATGTTTGATGTAGCACCAGATGTGGAAATTGAAGAAACAGGAACAACATTTGAAGAAAATGCGATTTTAAAGGCGGAGACATTAGCCAACCTATTAGGGCAAATTGTGATTGCAGATGACAGCGGTTTAGCTATAGATGCATTAAATGGTGAACCGGGTGTCTATTCTGCACGCTATGCTGGAGACCATGACGATGAGGCGAACATGGTAAAAGTACTGGAAAACATGAAAGATGTACCGGAAGATGAGCGTACAGCTCGTTTTTGCTGTGCGTTGGCGATTGCAGGTCCTAATTTAGAAACGAAGACGGTATTTGGAACATGTGAAGGTGTGATTGCGCATGAGAAGAAGGGAACTAACGGTTTTGGTTATGACCCGATTTTTTATGTACCTGCCTTAGAAAAGCATATGGCTGAACTTTCAGCCGAAGAAAAAGGCGCTATATCACACCGTGGTAATGCGATTCGCAAGCTTGCTTTACAGTTAGCTGAATTTCTTAAATAAGTAGTACTTTTCTTGCATTGTAAACAACTGTTAATAGAATTGTGCAATAACGATTGAATTTTTGATTCATTCCTGTCACAATATGTATATAAATGGAAAGGATGTGGTTACGAAATGAAGCTATTGATAATGAGTGATACACATGGTGACGAGGATATCATTGAACGTGTAAAGGGCTACCATCCAGACGCATATAAAATAATCCATTGTGGTGATAGCGAATTACCGTATACCCATCCATCGATGCAAGAAATCGAGCGTGTGAAAGGCAACTGTGACCATGATCCGAATTATTTAGAGGAGATTCTATTCCAAGTAAATGGAGACCGTGTGTATGTGACACATGGACATTTATATGATGTGAAAAACTCTCCGATGAAGTTAGTCTATCGGGCTCAGGAAGTTGGTGCCCAAATAGTGTGCTTCGGTCATTCACATGTGTTAGCCGCGGAGTATATAGAAGATACTTTGTTTATTAATCCAGGTAGCTTATTAAAGCCCCGGGGCATTAAAGAAAAATCTTTTGTTACTCTAACAATTACTCCTACCCATTTTACTTTAGATTGCTATGATGATAATAATAATTTAATCGATAAAATGTTTTTTGAACGTTAGATTGAAGAAGCGAAGTCCACTTTTTATCAAGGGGGCTTCACTTTTTTATAGTCGCCACTGGAAAGTGAATTTTATTTTAGTTGAATAATAATTTTTATAAAATTGATTGTTGACTTTCTAGTTAATGTACCATATAATAAAAATTGTCTTTAATACCAATTACGTTATTGAAGCAGTTGTCTCCATAGCTCAGCTGGATAGAGCACACGCCTTCTAAGCGTGCGGTCGTAGGTTCGAATCCTACTGGGGACGTATATAATTTGTGGTTTAGACCACGTCGAATTAACCTTCTAACTTAATGTTAGGAGGTTTTTTTGTGTTTACAAAAAGAAGGTACGACTGATCGTTTAAAACGTATTTAATCGGAATCTTTAATGAAGAACAACAAACAGTATTTAGGTCGATTTAATGCTTATATCACTCCAAAAGCATTATCCAATCTATTCGCTATAGCTGAAATGTCTTCATTAACTAATATGAATGTGAATGCATCTCTAATTCTTACATAACTTTCAACAGCTTGTTCTAGGTCCTCATCTTCTTCAAGTATCTCTACTAACTCTTCACTAATATCATAACTATTAGAAATTTGATCATAAATACAGTCTTCTACTTCACTATCAATGCCCATTTCTGTAAAATATTCAGCCATTTGTTTCATTAAAAAGTCTAATTTTTTATCAGAATAAAAATTATATAAATTGCCATCACGCATCTCAATATATAAATATTTGAAACTATATTCACTCCAAAGTTCATCCTGATTGAGCAATATGAAAAAAAAACGTTCCTCTTCTGTATCATTTCTATGATATAGTTCATCAGAATTTATCTCGTACCTATTAATTCCTTTTAGAAGAATTCTTTTGTTGTCTAGTACCATAACACTCATTTAATAATCATCCTTTTTACATTGATTTATAAATTATGAGTATTCTAACCTTAAAAGGTTTTTTTTATTCGTTTCATAAATTAACATATGTCGAATATGACGGATTAAATACTTAATAATTATAGAGCACCTTTTATAGATGATTAACGCTTTTCGCCTTGGTATAACATTCAATTCGTTTTTCCAACTTCTTTCGCGATTTATTGAATTGTGCCACGATATAGAAAAGGGGAGTTAATTATATTTTCCGTTAAATGGAATATAATTGATTAGAAGAATTGGCTAATACGAATAAGTTAGATAAAACTTTGAACAAGAGCCGCTAAAAACAGCTAATGTATTAAGAGGAGGGATACAAAATGAAAATTGCTTTAATCGGTGACAGTTTAACTGCAGGTCGTCCAGGGGTTCCTTTTCATACGATATTAGAAGATAAATTTCCAAATATCACTTTTGTTAACCTTGGTAAACCAGGGGAAACAGTGAAAAGTTTATATACGCGCCTTTTAGAAAAAAAGTTAAGGGATGATTATGATCTTTCTTTCATATGGATTGGGGTAAATGATGTCTATTCAAAACTGCTTAGCGTTCAAGCGCAGCCGGTTGCGAAAGATTATGATGAATTTCAGACTTATTATGAGAAAGTCTTAGCGCTAGTTATAGAATCGTCAAATAAAGTCGTAACAGTTACCCCGACTGTAGTTGGTGAAAATACTAATAATGCTCCCAATAATGAAATTAAAGAATTGAATCACCTTATCCAATCCATAGCACATAAACAGACAAATGTTGGTTTTCTAGATATCCAATCAGCTTTCCTGAATCATCTTTCAGCAGTGAATAGCTCGGATTACATCAGCACAAAAGTATTGAGTGTTATGACCGACGTTCTTTTTTATAAGAAACCTTCAAGGATTGATAAAAAATCCAAAAAACGAGGGCTACATCTTACGTTAGATGGTATACACCTTAATAGTACTGGGGCACAACTTGTTGCAGACATATATACGGCTGAAATAGAACGCTTGCTTTACAGTGATTAAAATGAAGTGCGGTAATGAAGTATTTTGTCGAAATGTGTAATTTTTTATGAAAAATAATTAATCATTACTTGCAATTAAAATAGATGATATATTAATATATAGACAGGAACAATAAATTTAATAAATGCAAGACAAGGTGGAGTCGTAGTCAGCTACGGCACCTCCTTGTCTTTTTTGCATTGAAAGGGGAAATTTATGTTTATTTTACAAATTGTTATTATTTTATTTGCTACAAAATTGGCAGGGCACTTAGCTGCTAGGTTAGGCCAACCATCAGTATTGGGAAAAATACTTGTTGGTATCATTCTAGGGCCGGCATTACTTGGATGGATTCACGATACAGAATTATTAACAGTATTTAGTCAAATTGGAGTTTTATTATTAATGTTTTTGGCAGGACTTGAAACAGATCTTCAGGAAATGAATAAAAATAAAAAGGCAGCGATATATGTTGCATTAGGCGGTATTATTTTACCGATTATTTTAGGTTACGCGGGAGCCCAATACTACGGAATGTCTGTAGGAGAATCTATTTTTATTGGACTATTGCTTTCTGCTACATCTGTAAGTATATCTGTTCAAGCACTGCGTGAACTAGGTTGGTTAAATAGTAAAGAAGGTTCAACGTTACTGGGCGCTGCTGTATTGGATGATATAGTAGTCGTAATTTTAATTGCCATTGCAATGAGTTTCTTTGCAGGTTCGGATACGAATATTGGATTATTAATAGGGAAAAAAATACTGTTCTTTGCAATTTTAATCGTACTTGCAAAATGGTTTATTCCACATTTTATTCGTGCATTTAAGAAATTTAGAGTTACAGAATCAATATTGAGTGCAGGTTTGATTATTTGCTTTGGTTTATCATACTTTGCAGAATTTTTAGGTATAGCGGGAATTATCGGTGCATTCTTTGCCGGTATTGCCATTGCACAAACTGAATTTAAAAAAGAAATTGAGCACAAAGTTGAACCTATCGCGTATGGAATTTTTGTACCGTTCTTCTTTGTAAGTATCGGATTAGCGGTTTCATTCGATGGAATTGGAGATCAAATTGGGTTTATAGTCGTATTTTCAATTATTGCAGTTGTTTCCAAGTTTGTTGGTTCCGGATTAGGTGCTAAATTAGCTGGATTCAATACGAAATCATCGATGGGCGTTGGTGCAGGAATGGTTTCCCGAGGTGAGGTTGCACTTATATTAGCTGCAATGGGACTTGAAGGGGGATTATTACCAGCAAATTATTATACTTCCGTTATTATTGTCATTATTGTAACGACAATTGTTACTCCGCCTTTACTAAAAGCAATTTTTGGCAAGAGAATTGTCATAGAGTAAGAAGAGGACAGGACATAATTAGGCCGTGCCCGTGAGTAATCAAAACGAAAAACAATTATCCTACAAAATACAATTTTTCTCTCCGGAGAAAAATTGTATTTTTTTTACACACCTAGATTAAAAAGATCAGAAATAAAAATGAATTAATACTAACTCGCATAGTATGTTAAAAACATTAGAAGAAAGGTGGGAGGTATGTATTATCCACAAATGAAGTATCAGCCATTACCTACTTCACGGGAAATGACAGTTTCGGGTAATGGGGAAATAACGCTTCAACCAGATTATGCGCAAATTCAAATTGAAGTGCGTACAGAAGGAGATAATGTCAGTTCTGCTCAACATGAAAATGCGATTATTATGAATCGGGTTATTGAATCGCTCTTGAATTTAAATATTCGGAGAGATGAAATGCAAACGTCAGCTTATAATATATTTCCAACCTATGACTATATTGATGGAAAACAAGTATTAAGAGGCTATGAAGTTCAAAATGCAATTACTGTAAAAATAGTGGATATTAATCAAGTTGGTACGGTTATCGATACAGCGACACGAAATGGGGCGAACCATGTATCGGGCATACAATTTAAAATAGAGCACGTAGATACTTACTATCGTCAGGCACTTCAGTATGCCCTGATTGACGCGTTAGGTAAAGCAAAATCAATGGCTGAAACGATGCATGCAACTTTAGAACCGTTACCTATAGAAATAATTGAAGAGACAAATACTGCTACTCCTATTCCATACAAAATGCTTCAACTAAGTAACCAACAGGCTGTTACACCGATTGAACCAGGTTTGATAACAGTAACAGCTACTGTAAAAGTCAAATTTCAGTATTAGCGCAGTAAGTTAGATATTCTAATTTTAAATTCCGTTTTCTATCAAATAAAAAATAGAAATGAACCAAACTGTTAAGGACTTTTTCAGTTTGGTTTTTATTTTGTATTGCTTATTCTTTCATGAAAAAGCATGATTGGATCCTTTGTATACATAAAGTAACAATGATAAAAAGTGAAATAAAGAAGGTGCGTATTGAAAAAGAGTATACAAATTGCAGGTACATTTGTCAGTTTGGTAGTCGGTGCAGGTTTTGCTTCTGGACAGGAGATTATGCAGTACTTTACAAGCTTTGGACTAGTAAGTGTGTTTGGTTGTATTGTTGCTGCGGCCATTTTTGCTTTCTTAGGCATGACACTTGCGCAAATCGGATCGGAATTGCAGACAACTTCCCATAAGGAGGGCATTCATTACATTGGCGGTCGTGCTTTTGGTCCGGTGCTGGATGTATTAATTTCTATTGTATTATTTGGAATTGCGATTGTTATGTTCGCGGGTGCAGGAGCTACATTTAATCAAATGTATAATATGGAGCCATCGTTTGGAAGTATGCTAATGACTCTTGCAGTAGTTTTTACACTTTTACTAAATGCGAATAGCATCATCAACATGATTGCGGCATTAATGCCATACTTACTGGGCATTATTTTTATTCTTTTGATTTATTCTTTATTTACAGTCGATTACTCAATAAGCGAGCTGAATATTATAGCTAAAAAACAACCATCTGCAAGCTCTCATTGGCTAACGAGCGCGGTATTGTATGTTTCATATAATATTGCTGCAGGGGCGGCTATGCTTATTTTAATGGGAGGAACGACAAAAGATAGAAAAGCAGCAAGAATGGGTGGCGCTTTAGGAGGGGGAGTACTTGGCTTATTAATATTGCTCATTAATTTAGCTCTTTTTGCGAAAATGGATATTGTGGCAGGCGTGGATATGCCAACGCTTGAGCTAGCAAAACAAATTCATCCGACAGTAGGGAATATTATGTCCATCGTTTTACTAGCAATGATATACAGTACAGCGGTAGGCACACTATATATACTGGCAGTAAGAATTGTAAAGAAAGAAAATCTCATGATGAAAATCATTGTGATACTGCTTAGTTTAGTAGGTTTTGCAGCTAGCCTCATAGGCTTTACAACATTAGTCGGTAAACTGTATACCATTATGGGCTACCTCGGGATGGTGTTAATAGTGGCTATTGTATTGGCGCAAATACGTATTTTACGTACCAACAAGAGAAAAATATAAAAAATAAAATGATGAATTCCTCAGCTAGGTAAATTTAACTCTTAAATTGCTGCTTCAAGGCGGGCAATAATTGCTCGAATTGATTCGATTTCTTGACGAATTTTATCCATCATATCCGACAGTGCGGCAAATACGTTATTCAATTGTATATTTTGTATAGCTTCATAGCTGTTAAGAATTCCGTTGTTTCGAATATCATCAAATCGTGTTGCTAAACTTCCATTCCATGTCATTGTTGTTAATTCAGGTTTTGTCATAAGGTGCTTATTGTTGGAAAATTCATTTTGCTTTCCTGTTAATTGACAATTGCACGTTTCCAAACGGTTTAAATGACTTTGCTTTTTATTCAACTCAGAATACCAATATCCTAACGACATTTCGTCACCTCATAATCTATTAGTTTTTGCGGATTAGCTTTTTAAATTAACTATTTTAGTTAGTTTTAAGTTCTAAAATATGACTCCAATTCGAACTATACCTCATTAATATATCACAATTAAAAAATCTTAAACTGATATAGTTTGCTTATTTTATTAATTTAAAATTAGTATAAAACTCCTTTTTTACTCAAATCTTGTTGACCTTGTTATTTTTTGGTTTATAAAATTAAAATACGGGTATTTAATTGCAGGATATATTTTACAATTTATACCTAAATAAACAAGAAAAAGGAGAGAAATTTATGTCAGGAATTATTCGTGTAACCCCAGCTGAGTTAGAAGCAATGTCCAATCGTTATGGAACTGAAAGTGCACAGGTTGAAGAGCAAATTTCACGATTAGATAATATGATTCAAGAATTACAGTCTATGTGGGAAGGTGAATCAAGTCGCGCCTTTGCAGATCAATACACGACTTTACGTCCATCAATTCAAGATATGCAACGACTTTTACAGGATGTTTCTGTACAACTGAAAAATACTGCACATGCTCTTGCAGATGCAGATCGTCAAATTGCAGGGCAAATTCGCAGTTAAGTTTCATCTAGAATTAAGATTTAAAGAGCGTCGTATTCAGATGAAGGCGCTCTTTTCATTTGCTGGACAGTTTTGTATTTGTTCCCTATAAAACGACTTTCACTTTGAATTAGTCAACCTTAATATGATTGAATGAGGTGAATATAAAATGTACATAGAGGTATCTATAGACTTAAAAAACTATAGTGAGGAGTGTTTTGATTTACGTCTGTCAAATTCCTATTCAGTCAAAGAGTTGGTCAATATTGTATGGCAGGCAAAGTCAATAACATATCCTCCAAAGGAAGGTTATTGGATTCGAATTGTAAATAAACAAACCGTATTATCCGGAAATGACCTATTGGCAAATAGTGGTGTTACTACAGGTGATCGACTAGAAATCTTGTAAGGAGTCAAGCAGATGTCAAAAAAGAAACTATCCTATTTAGAAAAGCAATTAGAGGCTACCCTCAAGTTTGAACAAGATGAGATCACAATTATTTTTCAAAAAGAAAAAATAAAACTAGCAAATGAAATAGAAATTGCACTATTACAAGAACATAACCCTTTCATAAATAAAAGTATCACATTAACAGATGATGAATTAATTTTCACTTATAAAAAAGAATCCAATTATATGACTTTTGGAGAATTGCGGAAATTAAAAGAACTAAGTCGCTGGATGTTTGCTTCACAAGTTTTAAAAGTGCAAAGCCGCCATTCATTTAACCGGCTCCACCTTATTGTATGCCCGGAAAATGTATTAATCGATGAAAGCTTAATGCCATATTTTCTACATTACGGGGTGAAGGAAAGTATTCCTCCCTATGAAAAAGACAGTAACAGAATTTGGAATGAAACGAAAGCGCTTATTGCTGCTGCAATTGATCCTAAATATACATTCGAACAATATATTCAGTTCTCTCAATCTATTGAACTTAGTCCCATCGCTGAAAAGGTAATGAGTGCAAAGGATGAAAATGAACTAAATGATACGATAAAAAAACAAATAACTCTACTGAAAAATGAAGAAAAAAAGCTAGTAACAGTTTCAAAAACAAAATGGAGCTGGGTACGTTACGGTATTGCAGGTCTTTTATTGGCACTTATACCTCTAGGAGCATATACAGGATATTCGGCACTAGTACTTCAACCTCGTCAAGAAGCTTTTGTGGAGGTTCAGAATTCCTATCTTCAAGGAGATTATAGTGAAGTAATTAATAAACTGACAAATTATGATATTGAGCATATGCCTAAAGTTATACAGTATGAGTTATCGCTTGCTTATATCGTAAATGAAACATTGACCGAAGAGCAGAAAGAAAATGTCTTAAAGACAATAACGTTGCAGACAGATCCAAATTATTTTAAATATTGGATTTATATTGGCCGTGGACAGGCAGAGGAAGCTTTAGCCTTAGCCCGACAACTCGAGGATTTGGATTTAATAATGCTAGCTTTACTGCATTATGAGGAAACTGTAAAAGGAAACCTCGATCTGGAAAATGAAGAACGAGAGCAGTTACTAGATAAAATTCAAACTGAAAAAGAGGAAGTAACTGAACAGCTTGAACAATTAAAAGAAGAACTTGAAATAGAGGAAGCAAGTTCTAGTAATAAAGATTCAAACAAAAATGAGAAAATAAAGTCTGAAAAACCAAGCACCAACAAACCAACCGCAGAGGAAAATAAGGAAGACACTGCGGGTTCTACAGATACGGAAAGCGCGGATAATTCTACAGAAAAATAATTGAATTTAATAAAGTTATTCCAGCACTAATCTATTTAGTAGTAAAAGTCCCTATTAGAAGGTGATTTAATGAGTACGCTTTTGTTTTTTTATGATAACTATTACCAAGCGATACAACTGGATCAGTTGAAAAGTAAAACCGTTACAGTTGGTCCCGATTCATCGCATACAGTGACGATTCAAAACTTACCATTTACAAATGGCTCACTACTGATTACCGAAGATTCCTTTGGCTTTACAGTAAAACAGCATGAAAAACTGCTTGGGAAGGTAAATCCGAAGCAATTTTTTGAATGGCAAGATGAAAATAGCAATAAAAAACTGAAAATCATTCTCTTTCTAGCCGTAACAAACAGCAATACTTATTTCATTGGAAATAGACAGGAAATTCTGTTTTCAACTAAGTTTGAAGAAGCAGACATTTTCTGGGAAGAAAATTACGGAAATACGCAGTCGTTCTCACTAATAAGAGCAGAGAAAAAATGGCTCCTCGAAATATCAAATGAGAATCACCTATATATAAATGGTCAAAGAAAGTTTGCAAGTAAGGAAATACAAATCGGGGATATTATATTCACACCTTTTTTGATTATTCGACTTTTGGAAGAGGACGTACTCGAAATTAGCAGTTTTGAAAACTTCGATTCAACGCTTTCCAATATTATCGAACCTGCTTCAGAGATGAAAAAAAAGTATCCAATTTATAGAAGGACTCCAAGGATGGTATATGAGCTTCCGAGTGAAAAAGTAACACTTTCTTTTCCTTCGCAAGAAAATGATCCTTCAGGTAGAGGGTTGTGGATAATAATTTTACCGCCGCTTGTAATGTTGATTGTTATGGGAATTGTAGCCGTTATTCAACCGCGAGGAATCTTTATTCTAATTACGATGGTTATGTTCGTTATGACATTAATTACATCATCGGTGCAATATTTTAAAGATCGCAGCAACGAAAAAAGAAAAAAAGAAAAGCGAATCCGTGTGTACACAGCTTATCTTGAGAACAAACGCCATGAACTTCAGGAGCTGGCAGATAAACAGAAGTTCACAATGGAATTTCACTTTCCTACGTTTGAACGGATGAAGTATTTAACAAATCAAATATCCGATCGAATTTGGGAACGATCTGTAGAAAGTGAGGATTTTCTTCAGTTTCGATTAGGAACTGGTATTGTTCCGTCGAGCTTTTCCATTTCATTAAATTCAAATGATATGGCCAATCGCGAAATGGATAATTTAATCGAGCAGTCTCAGAAACTTGAAAAAGTGTATAAAGAAATCGCTGACATGCCAGTTATCGCAAATTTAGCGAAAGGACCGATTGGATTAATTGGTAAGGATCGAGTAGTAAAAAAGGAAATACAACAGCTAATTGGTCAACTCGCCTTTTTTCATAGTTATCATGATCTCCGTTTTATTTTTATTTTTGATGAAGAAGATTATGCTCAGTTTGAATGGATGAAGTGGTTGCCGCATTTTAATATACCTAATATGTATGCAAGGGGACTCATTTATAACGAAAAAACGAGGGATCAGCTGCTTTCCTCCATTTATGAAATGGTTCGTGATCGTGATTTGAAAGAGGAAAAAGAGCAAATTCAATTTACTCCACATTTGGTGTTTATTGTTACAAATCAACAGCTTATCTCAGATCACGTCATTTTAGAGTACTTGGAAGGCGACCATACTCATTTAAATATTTCTGTCATAACTGCAACTGATGCAAAGGAAAGCTTATCTGACAATATATACACACTCGTCCGGTACTTAAATGATACGGAGGGCGATATTTTAATTCAGAACAAAAAGGCGGTAAATATACCGTTTACATTAGATAGTCACCAAAAGGAAAACAATGAACGCTTTTCACGGATGTTACGTACCTTAAATCATCAAACGGGTATGACAAACTCCATACCAGATAGTGTAACATTCCTTGAAATGATGAGTGTAAGAGAAGTAGAAGAATTAAATATCGCACATAAATGGATAGAGAATAAATCTTCCCAATCTTTAGCTGTACCAATTGGGCTTAAAGGCAAAGATGATCTTGTTTACCTAAATCTGCATGAAAAAGCTCATGGACCCCATGGTTTACTTGCTGGTACTACGGGTTCAGGGAAAAGTGAATTTTTACAATCGTACATTTTATCATTATCCGTTCATTTCCACCCGCATGAAGTAGCATTTTTACTAATTGACTATAAAGGCGGGGGAATGGCACAACCGTTTAAAAAATTACCGCATCTTTTAGGGACGATAACAAATATAGAGGGAAGTGTAAACTTTACAAATCGTGCGCTTGCTTCCATTCGAAGTGAATTAAAACGCCGTCAGCTTCTGTTTGACCGTTATAATGTAACGCATATTAACGATTACACCGATTTATACAAACAACAACTCGCAGAAGAGCCGCTACCTCATTTATTTTTAATCTCTGATGAGTTTGCGGAATTAAAAAATGAAGAGCCTGACTTTATTCGCGAACTAGTTAGTGCAGCCCGGATCGGAAGAAGCTTAGGGGTTCACCTTATATTAGCTACTCAAAAGCCAGGTGGCGTTATCGATGATCAAATCTGGAGTAATGCACGCTTTAAAATAGCCTTAAAAGTTCAGGATGCGTCGGACAGTAAAGAAATACTTAAAAATACGGATGCTGCATCAATCACTGTTACAGGTAGAGGTTATTTACAAGTGGGAAATAATGAAGTGTATGATTTGTTCCAGTCGGCCTGGAGTGGAGCACCTTATCTTTCAGAACATTCTGGTGGTGAAGACGAAATAGCTATTGTAACCGATTTGGGGCTCATTCCTTTATCGAATATAGCAGCGAAGGAAAATAAGCAAAAGTCAATTTCCGAAATTGAAGCGGTTGTTTCTAAAATTGAAGAAACACAAAATATATTAGGCGTCAAAAAGCTTAGAAGTCCATGGTTATCACCGCTTGAAGATAGAATTTATAATAATTCCTACACTTCGGAGGAGCGATATCAAATTGCGATCGCTTTAGTTGATGAACCGGAAAAACAAAAACAAACGCCTTATTACTATCAAGTAATGGAAGATGGAAATATCGGTATATTCGGTTCAAGCGGTTATGGTAAATCTACGACAGTGCTTACGTTACTATTAACTATCGCACAGAACTATAGTCCCGAAGAAGTGCATTATTATTTAATGGACTTTGGGAATGGATCATTGCTTCCATTAAAACAACTTCCCCATACTGCGGATTTCTTCTTAATGGAAGAAAAGCGGAAAATGGAAAAGTTTATGAGAATGATCCGGGAAGAAATTATCCGGAGAAAACAGCAATTGCAACAGTTGGAAGTCGGTAACATTAAATTATATAACAGTGTTGCAGAGAAAAAGCTTCCGTTAATTTTTGTTGCTGTAGAAAATTTTGACTTTATAAAAGATGAAATGCCCGATTTCGAAACAAATTTCAATCAATTTGTAAGGGATGGACAATCATTAGGAATTTATATGATTTTTACTGCGACTCGTATTTCAGCAATTCGCCAAGCAGTAATGAACAATTTAAAAACGAAAATAGTTCATTACTTAATGGACCACAGTGAGGCGTATTCAGTGCTGGGTAAAACAAATCTAGCTCCTGAAACAATTCCTGGAAGAGCCATCATAAAGAAGGATGAAGTACATTTCTCTCAAATGTTCCTGCCGGCTAATGGGGCAAATGATTTTGAAATGCTTGAAGCAGTAAAAGAAACAGTTAAATCATTAAAGGCCAAGTACCACGAGTATGCTGCCCCACAGCCTATTCCAATGCTTCCTAATGACTTAACATTAACGAAGTTTTCTGAGTATGTCCGGCTGGAAGGGCAACCACAATTTCTACCAATTGGACTGGACGAAGAATTTGTTCAACCTGTCGCAATTAATCTATTAACAAATAAACACTGCTTAATAATCGGACAAGCGCAAAAAGGAAAAACAAATGTATTAAAGCTAATTATAACGACCGCTCTGCAAAAGGGATTAAGACACATTGCTGTATATGATTCTTTCGACAGAGGCTTGGCTACGTTAACAGAGAATGAGTTGGTGACACAACTAGAAGGAAAGGATCAAGTTGAGCAATGGTTGACCGCAATTGAAGAAGAGCTAGCGGCGCGCGAAATGACCTACACTAATACAAATTTCAGTGATCGATCAGAACTCAATTTTGAGCCAATATTATTTGTAATAGATGACTTTGCACGATTCAACGCAGCTATGGATACTAGATTACAGGAACATATTGTGAAACTGATGAAGAATGCTAGTTATTTAGGATTTAACGTTATCGTTACAGGCAATGCGTCAGATATTTTGAAGGGCTATGATTCGCTGTCGGCTGAGGTTAAACAAATTAGACAAGCAGTCTTATTAATGAAGAAGTCCGATCAAACATTGTTCACACTTCCTTACGATCGTAAAGAAGAAGAGATCCAGGCAGGGTTTGGTTATTATGTTTTAAATAACAAAGAAATCAAAATACAACTCCCACTATGTGATGTTGAAAGGAAGATATACTCATGACGTCTCAAAAGAGGTTAATGTTAAAAATTGCAATCGTCATGATTTTGATTATCGGAGCCCCGATTATTTATTTCTTTGCAATAGGTGAAAATCCGTTTTTTGATGAATCAAATGGAACGAAAAATATCGCTGTTGTAAATGAAGATACAGGTGCAGAAAAGGAAGAAAATGCACTGGAATTCGGAAAAGAGGTAGCGACTGTTCTCACGACAGACTCTGACTTCAACTGGTCTGTTGTGAGTCGTAGCGCTGCTGAAAAAGGGTTGGCGGGTCAAGATTACGATGCAATCGTCTATATTCCATCAAATTTTTCGAAAAATATTATGACATATGAGGAACAACAACCAGTTAAGGCTGAATTTAAATATACAGTTGGCGGTCAATTAAATGCAGCAAATCGTGAGAAAGTTTTACGTGAAATTGATAAAGCGACTGCACGTGTCAATGGGAAAATCGCTACTCTTTACTGGAGTTATGTATCTCAAGATTTAGAGAAGGTACGTAATGAGTTTGATACGATTTTGCAAAAGGAAATAGAATTTTTAAATACAATATCGGAATTTTACCGTCCAAATTTAGCGAGCGTAGTAGGGGATATTGAAAATCAAAAACAAATGCTAGAAAATCTAGCTTCAACTGTAAGTGGGACTCCAATCGATGGAAGTATTCAGGAAGCTGGAGAATTTGAAGTGCTATTATCCCAATTTGTATCTTATGTAAATGACTACAAAGAATATCATACGACCCAACAACAGCTATTACAGCCACTACAGCAGGAAAGTTTGCTTTCAGTAGTCTTTATGAAAAATGATCAGGAACCTCGATATAATGAAACAAAAAATTATTTGATTGATCACAACGATAGCATTAATGAGAACGTCCAAATGCTTGAAGAACAACTGGCAAAAAATAAGGAGAGTGTAAACAACTTAACTAGCCAGGTCGTTAAACAGAGAGAGGAAATTATCGACCTTTTAAATCAAGTGGAAGGCGAATTACTTGTTCAATATGAAAATCAATTAATTACGTTAAAAGATCAGCTAAATACTAGTTCACCTAGTCAAGTACAACCAATACAGGCTAGAAAAAGTGGAGAAGTAAAAAACAATACGCGCCAATTTATCGCATCCTCTAAAATTGCAGCATTAGATTCTGAAAGAGATAAATTAATAAGCTTAATTCAAAATATTAATTCAGTGAAAGAAGAAGTAGTCATTGCTTCGGGAAATACATCTGAAATAAATGATGAAAATTCTAATAAAGAAATTCTAGCTGTAAATGATCAACTTTCACAGCTGTCTTCTCAGATAACTGTAATTGAATCAAATATTAATCAAATTCAACAGCAAGAAAGACAACTGCAAGAGGAGTTAATCGAGTCTCAAGAATCTCAGGAAGACGCCAAAGGAGATGAGCTGAAGCCTGAAATAAATGAATTCACAATTGTAGAAGAAGTAAAGAGGAAAGAATCTGAAATTATGAATTCACCATTGATGAATGGGGCGAAAAAGGAAAGGCTAAGAAGTGTTTTCTCTAAAACTATTGATAGTAACAATACAGCAATGCTCATGGAATATTACGGGGCATTAGCGCAATACGAAACCATTTTAAAGACAAACTTAAGTGTAAATAACCTTTTAGTTATGAACAATGAAGGTTCAAGCATTCTAAATGAATTACAACAAGGGGTTCCGGATTCCCAGGAACAGTTAGTAAGTTTAGAGGAAGATGTTAAATCTTTCTTTACAGAGTATACGGCAAAAGTTGACTCTGACTATGAGGCAATTTCATCACAAATACAGGCTGTTGAGACAAGTGCTAACAATATGCAGAAAAGCTTGGATTCATTTATATCGGGTTCCACAGTATTTTCAGTACCACCTGCAGACGGCAATGCATTAGTTTCAAATCAACATAGTATTATTCAAAACTTAACAGCAATGAGTAACTCAATGAACAGCATTATGGATAATCAAGATAACATCATGCTCGTTACAAATGATTTATATGCAAAAGCAGCTAATGTAAACGCAGATACAAATGAACTAAATAATAAGTGGAATGATAACGTTAGTACAACAGAAAAATACCGAAATGATATTCATAACGTATTAAATAATGCGTTTGTGGATGGACAAAGAAATGGGCATATATATGATCATTTATCAACTCCGCTTACATCTACTAGCTTAAATGCAACGGTAGAAGAGAATAAAGTACCGCCAGTCATCGTCCTTGTCATTGTATTAATTAGTAGTTTATTAATCGGCTACTTCTGCTACTATTTCAACAATAACAAACCGGGCGTACGTATCGCGTTATTCTCTTTATTAAACTTAATCGTCGGGTTGATTATAAGTATTTACGGCATGGAAATTTATTCTCTAAATGAAACAGGAACAATCGAGTGGACGATTTTCACTATATTATTATTAGCTGCTGTATCGACAATTATTTTTGCAAGCTTCTCGATTGGACCTTTAATCGGTTGGTTTGTAAGTGTGGCAGTGATCGCGTTTTTCGTAACACCAATGTTGACATTGTTAGCTTCGAATCTAGATTATGAAGATCCGATGTCAAAAGTTTATTTATCGATTCAATACGGTCCGGAATCATTAATTATCCCTGCAAGTATCGTTCTATTGGTGATTATTGGAGTGTCTGCATTAATACCGTATATCGCAGGGAAAATCAAAAACCGTTCCAATGAACAAGACGAGGAACCTATGTATGAAATGTAAGGTAATAGTTGGTTTCTTTAGTTTATCTCTAATTTGGGGAGCTGGATTCATATTTGAAACCAGCTTCCCGTTGGATTTAAAAGTTGGAATGACTGTCTATGCATCTACCGACCTGTATAAATTGAATCCAAACGAATATAAAGAAAAAGAGTTTAAACATAATAAGGAATACCTTCATAATGAGGCTTTATTAGAGATTCGCAAAAATATTCGAGAAGAGCAAAAAAAACTGGATTTCCTGCCAAAGGATAAAAACTCCAATGAAAAAATAAAGGAAGAACTCTTTATTAATAACTTTGAAAACCGTAAAACAATTGCTTACGAATCAACAAAATATCAATTATTTTCAAGCGAATTAAATGCTGCTAAAGAACAAGTTTCAAATGCAACGACCATTAACCAAAGTAAAAGTAAAAATTTACGAATTATTTATATTGGTATATTAATAGTAAGTATTTTAGTTGTGCTAATTTGGCTTGTACCTAAAATGGTGCAAAGTGAGAAAAAATAAGAAATGGTAGGAGTAATGTCTAGATTCCATTAGAAAGGAGAGAGTACATTTGTCAAATGAAGTGAAAATCGTCTATGCGGATGTAGAAGAACAGCTATCTGTGATTGAAAATGCAGCTTCATCACTTAAGCCTACTGCAGAACTTCCAATTGAAGGAAATACATTAGATGTAGTAACAAAGTTAAACGAGCTCTCTATACAATTAGAGCAAATCTTAACAAGTTACCAGATGGTGCTGCAAAATAATATTCAGACTACAAGAAATTCTGTTCAATATATGAAGGAGCAGGATCAACGTATTTCGACGAATATTAATGGCACCGTTTCTGGTCCGAGGAGGCTAATAGATTAATGAAAATACTAGATTCGAGTAATTTCCACAGTGGTATTTCACGAAATCTAACTATGCTAACAAGACTTGAGACAGAAATGAAAACAGTTGAAACATCCATTCAAGAGCTAATTCAGCTTGAGGAATCATTAAAGGGGCAAGGCGGCAGTGCAATACGAGCATATTATCAGGACTGTCATGTGCCCTTTTTGCAATTTTTCTATTTAGTTAAAGGCAATTTCCAGGATATTCTTACGCAAATGCAGTCAGCACTTGATAGCCTAGAACCTGATCGTAATGGTTATATTCAACAATCATTCCTTGAAAATAATGTGGAGCAAGGTTTGAACAATGCAAAACAAATTACAGAAAGCCTAACAAATGAAACAAATACAATAATAGGTAGCGTTTCAGATATTGTATCGCTTCCGCAATTAAATGATTCCGAAGTTCATAATGAAATTCAGGTAGCAAAAAAGCATCGCGATACAACAGTAGAAGATCTAAATACATTTGACAATAGCCAAACGTCCGCTCTGACAGCTGTTGAGAGTGACTTTTTAGCAATGAATACATGGATTAAAGATTTGGAAACGATGATAGCGGAAGGCTTAACAGATGTGAATTTCCCTAAAGAGCTTTGGGCACAGTATGCTTCAACGACAGCGCTTCTTACGGGGTTAACGAGTAGAACCAACCCATTAGATGGAGTAACAGAAGGGGCACCTGGAGAGCAGACCGGTAATGTCTCATCAGCTGATGAAACAATTATGGGATATAAGGAAGACACAGGTAATTTTAGGAGATTTAATACGGCTTTAAATGGAGCAGTTGAAAGCTTTGGAATGTTTATGGCGGGTAAAAAGGGTGGTTTGAAAATGGAGTTAGTACGTGATACACGTACTGGTCGACCTGCTTACCGTTTACGTGCTAGTAAAGAGGCACTTCACTATTTGAGGGTTACTCCAGATGCAAGAGCGTTAAGAGAGCTAAATTATAAACTACCAAAAGGGGACAAACCATGGAAGCCGCAACACCATCAGCAGCAAGCTAATAACAGTGCAATTTTAAAATTCGGCACACAAAAGAAGGGGCAATCCGGCTGGTCAAAAGTGGGAGAAGCCGCATTAAAGGACCACTCTTCCCTTAAGTACTGGAATGATAAAGCAAGTATTACTGAAAAGGCAAAAACTGTCGGTAAGGCAGCAGCGGCGGGTGCCGGGAAATCATTTAAAGATATTGTAGATGTGAAAGGTATCTTCACGAATGGTTTTACAAAAGGAATTACAAAGGGATTAGCGCCCATTTCAGCCGGATTCAACTATTATGCTAACTATCATAATGCGAAAGATGCCGGGTTATCAGGCGGAGACCTGCATAAGAGTGCCATAAGAGATACAGCGATAGATACAGCAGTCGGCGGTGCGGTTCAGGCTGCCAGTGTTGCACTTTTCACTGCAGCTGTTCCTATTCCCGGTGTTGGGACTGCAATTGGTGTTACAGCTGGTATATTTATCAATGGTTTGTTAAATAAAAAAGATAAAGAAACAGGGGAATCGGCCATGGATAAAATAAAGGGCTGGTTCCGTTAAAAATAGGAGGCTTCACCTCATGTTAAAAAAACTATCAGAAGAAGATTTCGCTGTATTAAGAGGACCGCTGGAATCTGGTAGACAAAGCCCAAATTCATTAGCTACTGTGTTGATATTAGGTATGTTCATACAGGCATTGGTATTTTATCTTACTTATTATGTTGCTGGTAAGTACACAATCTATCCAAATTTCGAAAGTATTCAAACAATCCATATGTGGTTGACAGCAATTTTAATTTTATTATCCGTTGTTTTTGCGATACCAGCTGTTTTTAAAAGAGCGGAGAAGGTACAGTATTTCTTATCTATTATAGTCACTCAAAATTTCACAGTTTTTTTCTACCTATCTGCGCTTTTTTATCTAGGAGAAAGTGATGATGCAACAGTTGAATCTCTAGTTAACTTAACATGGATTACACTTACAATCGGTGTATTATTATTTCTCGCAACGTTTATTCGATTTTATATACTCCTTCAGAAAGGTTATTATCGCAAAGGATCTAAAAGTGATGAAATGCGCGGAAAATTTGAAACGAAATCTTATATCCCTATTGCAATAATCGGCAGTATTAGTCTTGTTTTTATTATCCAATACGTAATGAAAATGGGATCTTCTGATTTCTTTGATACAGTAATGTTTGTTTTTTTACCATTTGGTCTTTTTTACACATTGATTTTTGTCTTGCCCGAACAGCTCGTTATTCTTTATTGTAAAATTCGTTTTAAAAGCTTTAATTTTGATATAAGTGGCTATTTGTACACGGAAAGAGTAGCTAAAAATAATAGAAAAGTTAAACATAATTAGGAGGCTGGATTTAATGGATATTCGCAGCTTACATTTCGATCATTTAATTACATTTCAAGTAAGAGATAAAAAAGAAAATTGGCTAGAAGGGATTAAGATTTTAGAAGATTTCCCATTAAATCATGAAGTGTATCAAAATGGTCCTGTATTTTTTTCCTATGAAGAAGAAAAAGATAATGAAGGCCTGTTCACATATTATTTACCGATAAATGATGCCGTGGAATTTGAAGAAGGTATTACAGATTTTGAATATATCCACCAATTTAGTATAGAAAAAGCGCTATTAATGCGCCAGGCACAGGAAGAGGAAGATTTTAGTACAGCTATCCAGAAAATCAAAAGTTATGCAGCAACTGAGAATATATCAGTAGATAATTCATTCATTTGCGTACTATTGGATGTTTACGGAGAATATTTAATTGATTTATACGTCCCGTTAAAAGAATGGAGCGAAGTGAAATGATTGTAGAAAATCACCAAATTTCTTACCGGAATGTAGCTTCTAAATATTATAACTTCGTGCCAGAAGAAATTGATCTGGCTTTTGCGGATTTTGATCAAATTCTCTCAAACAATGGTTTTCATATTCAAGACACGATGTTCTTTTCTATTATAAGTGATCCTACTGCTCCTGTAATGACAGCTGAAATATTCCGTTCTATAGAGGAAAGCAATGTTTCGGATTTGAAAGCTGCTGAAGATGTCAATTTTAGAAGCTATTTTTCAGTCAATCGCATGCTTATGACAAGGATTACGAACGAATTTGATGCGCAGTCTCAGGAGAAGTACTGGGAGCTAGTGGAACACTTACAAAAAAATAATTTTAATCAAAGTAGCCCAATCTTTGTGGAGTACAAGCGCAGCCATTCTGGTACAGTATATGCGGAAATGAGTGTAGGAGTAAGGTAATTAATAATTAATGGTTGGCCAATTTAGATGGAACTATTAAAAAGATGGTGATAAATTGAAGGTATTGAATGTAAATGAGTTTCAGCAAGGACTTGAAAGAACTGTTAATCAGTTAACCCGCCTGGAAAGTGAAATGAAACAAATTGAAAGTGCTGTTCAAGGTCTCACACAATTAGAAGAATCGCTAAAAGGTCAAGGTGGAGAAGCATTACGTGCATATTACGAGAGTTGCCATTTGCCATTCCTCACATTTTTCAATACCTTTAAAAATAGCTTTACTAGTGTTCTTCAAGAGATGAAAACAGCCCTTTCATCACTTGAACCGGATTCATCAGGCTTTATTCGCCAAGCAGCATTGGAAGGCGAAATCGAGCAAGGCTTAAACCGAGCCAAACAAGTGACAGAAGAGCTAACAGACGAAACCAATAATATCATGGACCAAGTGTCAGATATCGTGAGCTTGCCAAAACTGGATGATAGTGAAGTCCATCTGGGTGTACATGACGCGAAACGCCATCGGGACGAAACCGTTGAAAAACTGATTGAATTCGATGGGTCCCAAACCGATGCATTAACGACAATTCAAACAGACCTGATGCACATGAAAACATGGATTACCAACATAGAAACGATGATGACAGAAGGGGTAACAGATGTTAACTTCCCAGCAGAACAATGGCAGTCATTCGCTAGTCAGAATCCGTTAATGATTGCACTGGCCTATCGAACGCAATCGCTGGATCAAGTGATTAATATGAATCCACTATTTAATCCTGGAGGAATCGGAGGGGCGAATCCTTACACACTTTCGGGTATTTATCTAACCGGTCAACAGCCTTTAGGTACTTTCGGTCTCAGCGGCGCAATGGTTTCAACAAATTTCGTTTCATTTATGAAGCAAAAAGAAAAAGAAATCGCAAAAGAGCTTTCCACTACAGCCACAACAGTAGATAATGTGAAAGATGAGGGGAATGGTTTTCTTAATTTCCTAGGAGATGTCGGAAGTGGCGCTACAAAAGTCGGAAAAGGTTTGTTGGATTTCTTAATATTGGACGATGTGAACACGCTCGCTGACAAAGATGCATCATTACTAGATAAAGGAATTGCGTTAGCATCCTTCATTCCAGTAGGAAAAGTTTTGAAAATCCCGAAAGCGATTGATAAAATTGTAGATAGTAATGTGGGTGAGGTTGTTAAGAAGAGTGATGTTGATGAGGTTGTTGATAAGGGTACGGCTAAAATTGACAAAACATATAGACGTCCTTCAGGTTATAGAAAAGGTGTTAGGGATAAAGCTTGGGAAAAAGCCAAAGGTGCAGATGGTGAAGTAATAGACCCAGTTACTGAGAAAGTAATGAAGAAAGAAGAACCATGGGATATGGGACATAAACCAGGATACGAATTTAGAAAGCATCAACAGAGTGCCCAAGAAAGAGGTATCTCAAGAAAAGAGTTTCTAGATGAGCACAATAATCCAGACCATTACCGACCTGAATTACCTTCTTCTAATAGAAGTCATAAAGGTGAAGACTTGACCGACGATTATTTCGGAGATTAAAATTGTAAAGATGTATAAGGAGCATTCCTGTTAGAAACATTTTCGGGGACTTGAAATAAAAAAAGCCCTCTTGTATGATGCTTGAGTGTCAAC
>NZ_JACSPZ010000004.1 GCF_014836905.1 Solibacillus faecavium | reverse complement strand
GTACGTGTCAAAAAAATTTTTTTCGGCACTCAAAAATGGCGCGGGCCATTGATATATCAACATTTATAGAGGGAGGTTTACTTTGAGTATTTCTAATGAGAATAAAATAATTGCAAAGACAGCTCTACATGCTTTTGGGGGTAAACCTTGTGTCTCAAAATACTGGGACGAAAATAATGTCAGTAACATTGATATGCTTTCAACAGTTAATAGACCCTTTGACGGTGTATCATCATACTCAACTATTGGACTATCTGACCATTCAATTGAATTGACTGTGGATGAAACGCCTTTGCGAATAGAAATAGTTGGCGCAATAGCAACAGGTTATAAGCAATATCCTAATATATTGGCAAGCTGTGCATTTTGTATTATTAACTCAAAATTTTCAGTTTCCCATGGTTCAGTATTTCGAGATATAATAAAGATGTATTATCCCAATACTGAGATGAAACATATATTATTTGTGTCACCTTTCTTGTGGGAAGATTTAAATACACTTGAATTTCCAAACAAAAAAGTTGCTTGGCTGCTAGCTGTTCCAATATCTGAGAATGAATATCTATTTGCTCAAGAAAAAGGAACAGATACATTAGAAGAATTATTTGAACAGGAAGAGATAGATATCTTTGATTTAGAAAGAGAATCAATATTGTAATTTTCTAGTTTATTGACCTTGATTGACTACATTGTCTTTCAGGGTTTTTGTATTTTTTACCCAATATTTGAATCGGAAATTCCTAAGACGATTATTTGGATATTCTAGAGAGATAGGAAAATTTTTGAAAATCCCGAAAGCGATTGATAAAATTTTAGATAGTAACGTGGGTGAGGATGTTAAGAAGAGTGATATAGATGAGGTTGTTGGTAAGGGGAATATAAAGCATTTACCAAGAATAAAAGAAGTTGAAGTTAATTTTAAAAGAAATGATAAACATGACTCCGAAGAATTTGCAAGACAATTGAAAGACCAAGAAAAAGGTATGAATGAACTTACAGTTGATGAGTATTTGAAAGATCGTGAGAAGTATATTGAACAAGGGCGTGCAATTGAAGGTAACGCTGCCCAACAAGCAGCTCGAGAAAAAGCATTAAATAAAAAGATAGAAGAATTGTTCGAAAATGGTATGTCATGGGAAGAAGCGGAGAAAAATGCAAATAGTTGGTTGAAATCGCAAGCAGCCCTCCATAATCCTGACCAAATTGCTGGAGGTAAACCGCTAAATATTGGTGGTATGGGAGATAAAAGAATAAATTCATCAATTGGATCACAATGGAAGTATAGAATTGATATTGTCGATGAACAAATAGGTGAACTAACTAAATCATTGACATCTGATCAGCGAAAGAATACTTATTTAAATGTTAAGCTTACACAGGAGGTTAACAATTTGAGCTTATTTAAAGATTTTAAAAAAGTAAGTGAAGTTGAGGAATATACAATTAATAAATATAAGAATATGGTCCCAGAAGCTTTAAGTGAAGTATGGAAATCATATGGGTATGGTACAATTATGAAGGGATACTTAAAAATAATAAACCCTGATGAATTCAGCTCTTTAGTAAATGAGTCTTATTTAAGAAGTAAAGGGACAATACCTATTTTCAGTACATCCATGGGTGATCTAATACTTTTTGAAAAGGATGAAAATCAAGAATCCTATATTGTAACAATAAACTACCGAAAAGGTAAAACAAAAGTTGTAGCTTCAAAATACTCCTTGTTTCTAAGATTTTTAGAGGAAGAGGCTTTTAGACAGAAGGCTTTAGATTGGCTTCCTTATCCAGAAGCAATAGAAAAATATAATGAACCAGAGTATGATGACTGCTTTGGCTATACACCTTTGCTAGGTTTAGGTGGAGCAGAAAAAGTAGAGAATCTAAAAAAAGTCAAATTGAAGGAACATATTCGTATTATTACTGAATTTATGGGTCCAGTTCAGTAATGTACAGGAAATATGGTTAGAGTTAACTATGAGCACTTGATTGTCTATATTAGGCGACGAGTGCTTTTTTATGTTTTCAATATTCATACCGATGTTAACTTCCCGGCAGAACAATGGCAGTCATTCGCTAGTCAGAATCCGTTAATGATTACACTGGCCTATCGTACGCAATCGTTGGATCAAGTGATTAATATGAATCCACTATTTAATCCTGGAGGAATCGGAGGAGCGAATCCGTATACCCTCCCTGGTCTTTATCAAAATGGTCAGCAGCCTTTAGGTACTTTCGGTCTCAGCGGTGCGATGGTTTCAACAAATTTCGTTTCATTTATGAAGCAAAAAGAAAAAGAAGTCGCAAAAGAGCTTTCCGCTACAGCCACAACAGTAGATGATGTGAAAGATGAGGGGGAATGGTTTTCTTAATTTCCTAGGAGACGTCGGAAGTGGCGCTACAAAAGTCGGAAAAGGTTTGTTGGATTTTTTAATATTGGAACAGTTAAAGTTAGTGGAAAGGAAGTAGATGTATCCAGAAGAGTTTACCAAATTGAGATTGATAAAAATTATGTACCTAATAATCCGAAGGCACTAGGAAAGTCGAATAGAGAATTAATGAAAAAGGGTAATTATCCATATATTGTAAAAGATAGGGTGGAAAGTAAAGTTGAATTACACCATTTAATTCAAAAAGAACCTGGTGAGATGGTTGAAATTGCGGAGTTAACTCATGATAAATACGATTCCACGCTACATGGTTTGGTTGGAAATGGAAATAGTTTTAGGACTGATCCAGAACTTGAAAAAATGTATAATAACTTTAGAAGTAACTATTGGAAAATGCGTGCTAGAGAATAATAGGAGTGAGTTAATTTATGGATGAAAGAATTATAAAGATGATCGAAAATTATGGTGAAGAAGATGATTTTTTTGGAGAAATATCAGAAGAATATATTAATAAGGCTGAAGAAAAACTTAAAGTTAAATTCCCTCTAAGTTATCGCAATTTTATAAAAAAATATGGTTCGGGAGGAATATGTGGAGTTGAGCTTGAAGGTGTTCAGGGTAATTTAGGAGCATCTGTAGTTGATGCAACAGAGAGATGGAGAAAATTAGGGTTGGGCATGAACTTGATTGTTTTAGAGGACTCGGGATAATTTGCTAGATGTATGTATTGTGCAGATGTTAATGATGACAGAATATATAGTTTGGAAAGGGGAGGGATAGATTTACACCCACGATATAATACATTTGATGACTATTTAATAGACATATTTCAAGAAGGAATTGATAATTGGTAAAAAACAATAAGGTTAAACCGGGGGATACTTATGAATCAATTAACGGACCAGAACAAACTCATAAGTTTAATGCAGTAGTAGTAACGCCCCTTCAATAGGTTCCCAATGGAGATATAGAATTGATATTGTTGATGAACAAATAAGGGGAATGGCAAAAAATATGCCACCTGAGCAACTAAAAAGTACCTATTTAAATGTTAAACTGACATACTAAGGAGATTTTTTTATGGAGAAAACATTAAATGATTTTAAGACACACAGTAAAGTTCCTAAAGAAATAATAGAAAAATATAAAAACCTTGTTCCAAAAGAAATAATAGACTTGTGGCAGGAATATGGATTTGGAACATTTATGCAAGGATATTTTAAAAGTGTTCACCCAGAAGAGTACATTGATATTTTACAAGAGTGTAGTCAAAGATATAAGGATTCTATAGTGTTATTTGCTACTGGTATGGGAGATTTAGTATTATGGGCTGACGGTTATGTAAGATTGCTTAATTTTAGATATGGAGTACTTAAAACAGTTATGCCAAACTTTTTGTATTTTTTCAAAAGTGTGGATTCAGAAAAATTTCGGAATGAGTATTTAAAGTGGAAACCATATCCTGAAGCTGTGGATCATTGGGGAGAACTATTTTATGAAGATTGCTTCGGTTATACACCTCTATTAGGTTTAGGTGGAGCAGAAAAAGTAGAGAATCTAAAAAAAGTCAAACTGAAGGAGCATATTCTTATTATTACTGAATTTATGGGACCAATTCAGTAATATTCGGGAGTATGTTATAGAATTAACCATAAACATTTGATTACCTAATTTGGAATCAGGTGTTTTAATCTTTCCTTAATAATTTCCATTTTTGGTACATTTGTCAATGCATTACTAAAAGTTATGAGTATTTAGGATATTCCAGGACAAAGGTTAGTTCCACTTCATCTTTTGTCGGTGTCTTTGACGAGTCCCAAACAGGTGCGTTAACGACGATTCAAACAGACCGGATGCTTATGAAAACGTGGATAACCAACATAGAATCGATGATGACAGAAGGGGTAACAGATGTTAACTTCCCGGATAACTGGTAAGCCAAATCAAATTCCAAAAAAGTAGGTTGTGAAAAATGAACTTAATAGATTTTAAAAAAAGGCATATTAAATATGATTGGAAAACTATTTTCGTAGGAGTCCATGAAAATTACTTTAGTAAAGACATTATTTCCGACTATGCGGTAGAGTTGATGGAAAATGGTGATGAAAGTGAGTTTGTAAGTAAACTTGCATGGGGAGTATCTAGTGAAGATTTAAAGAAAGTGATGTTAGGGATAAAGGACAATTATTTCTCACAATTAGATGAAAAAAGCGCAATTTTAAAAGATGAGAGTAGAAAACTTCGATTTGTTTGCTTATCTAAAATAAAAGAAGAGTGTAAAGAAGAGAATGAATTATTAAATAAAATAGCAGAGTTTTATGGAAATCATCACTACCCAGAAGAGATGGTGAGTTTTGTAAATTATATGCCTCAAGAAGTCCCGACTACGAAAGTAGATATGGTAAATAGGTTTTATGAGTTTTTAAAATTAGAGAAAGATTTGGTTAGCTCATATTCTTGAAATTTAAATATGGAAAAATTTTCGTTTTCAAGGTGCACTTAAAGCATTGGGGGATAGTAGTCAAAGATACAAGGATTCAGTTGTGTTGTTTGCTACAGGTATGGGTGATCTAGTTATTTGGTCAGATGGATATGTTAGACTACTTAATTACAGGTATAATGTGGTAAAGACAATTATGTTTACATTTGAATTTTTCTTTAAATATTAATGACTTGGTATTTAAAGATGAAGATTTGTTTTGGCAACCTTATCCCGAAGCTCTTAAACAATATGGTGAGTTGAATTATGATGATTGCTTTGGCTACACCCCTCTATTAGGTTTAGGTGGAGCAGAAAAAGTAGAGAATTTAAAAAAAGGTCAAATTGAAGGAACATATTCTTATTATTACTGAATTTATGGGTCCAGTTCAGTAATGTACAGGGGTATTTATACAATTAACTAAAAGCACTTGATTAACTTTATGAGGCGACAGTTGCTTTTATATATAGTGGTATTGTTACTATGAAAAAAACCTTTAATTAGATAATGAGCAATAAAAAGAGGTATCATACTAACCTTATGATTTTGTTCATTTAGAAGAATGATAATATAATTGATTAAAATAGCACCTTGATTGGCTCATGCCTTTCAAGGTTTCTTTTTGTAGAGGGTTACCTAGTGCTGTATAAACCACTGGAGGAAAAGTTTCGTAACGTTGCAAAAGTCGGAAAAGGTTTGTTGGATTTCTTACTATTGGACGATGTGAATACGCTAGCCGATAAAAATGCTTCGGGTCTTGATAAAGGGATTGCGTTAGCATCCTTCATCCCAATAGGAAAAGTTTTGAAAATCCCAAAAGCAATTGTAGATAGTAACGTGGGTGCGGTTGTTAAGAAGAGTGACGTTGATGAGGTTGTTGGTAAGGGTACGGTAAAAAATAAGATTATTAAGGAAATAAATGAAATTGATTTCGGAAAACATATTGTAAAAGGTAGAAATGGGAAAAAACAATTACTTCCAAATGCAAAGTATGTAACAAATGATGATTATAAATATACTACCGATGAACTTAGGCGTATAGTCAATGTTGAGGCTCCGGAACTTATATTTAAAAAGACTGACAGAAATAAATATGCACAATCAAATGTAGGAAATAAAGATAGATTATCAGATGATGATGGTGGACATTTAATAGGTGCACAATTTAATGGTCCTGGAGATATAGACAACCTTATACCACAAAATAGTCAAATAAATAGGAGAGGTGCAGTTTGGTATAACATGGAGACTGAGTGGGCGAATGCATTAAAAGAGGTGCCTCCCAAGAAAGTCTCCGTTAACATTAAACCAATTTATTCAAATAACTCAATGCGACCAGATTCATTTACAATAAGATATCAAATTGAAGGAAAACGACAAGTAAGGTTAGTGATTCAAAATAAATCAGGGGGTTAAGAATATGAGCTTTGAAATTGAACTAAATGAACTATATAAACAGATAGCTCAACAAGTTAACGATTTAATTCCAATTGAATGGAGCGATTTTTACTTCAATGGAGAAGTGAAGAATAAAGAAGGGGGGGTATTCTTCTTTTTCACCCCAATTGGCAATAATGAACCAGTTTATTCTCATGATATCCCAGATCTTTATCCTATAGTTGAGAGTGTCTATGATGAAAAGCTTCATAAATTGTTTGAACAAACAGTTAAACTGCAACAGGTTTTTATAGATAATGACCAAGAGCCTTGGTTTTCAGTGACATTAATACTTAATTCATTGGGAAAACTTAATGTACATTTTGATTATACAAATTGGCATGATAGCGAATTTGGTCCGGCAGCTAGAATTGAATATTTTGATTATAAATATGTAAGTAAAAATAAAGACCAATTCGATTTAGACTTAATAGAGAGAATGCAAAAATTCGAAGAAAAGTAGTTGATGTTGTCCTGAACTGTATTTTAAGCACTTGATAGTCTATATAAGGCGACGAGTGCTTTTTTATGTTTTCAATATTCATACCGATGTTAACTTTCCGGCAGAACAATGGCAATCATTCGCTAGTCAGAATCCGTTAATGATTGCACTGGCAAGTCGTACGCAATCGTTGGATCAAGTAATTAATATGAACCCACTATTTAATCCTGGAGGAATCGGAGGAGCGAATCCGTATACCCTCCCTGGTCTTTATCAAAACGGTCAACAGCCTTTAGATACTTTCGGTCTGAGTGGTGCGATGGTTTCAACAAATTTCGTTTCATTTATGAAGCAAAAAGAAAAAGAAGTCGCAAAAGAGCTTTCCGCTACAGCCACAAAAGTAGATGATGTGAAAGATGAGGGGAATGGTTTTCTTAATTTCCTAGGAGACGTCGGAAGTGGCGCTACAAAAGTCGGAAAAGGTTTGTTGGATTTCTTAATATTGGACGATGTGAACACGCTCGCTGACAAAGATGCATCATTACTAGATAAAGGAATTGCGTTAGCATCCTTCATCCCGATAGGAAAAGTTTTGAAAATCCCGAAAGCAATTGATAAAATTGTTGATAGTAACGTGGATGAGTTGGTTAAGAAGAGTGATGTAGATGAGGTTGTTGGGAAGGGTGCGGGTGATTTAGGAATATCTAAAATAACTCAAAATTCACCTAAAAATGTTATTTTTGGTGAGTTGGATAACCTGGGTCGACCAACTGGAGTAACAGCTACAATTACACAGGACATGATTGGTACTGGTAGCAAAGCTAGTCAATCAATTAAGCCTCCAGGTTTCTTAGGTGGTGGACCAGGGAGTCCAGGTCATGCCCGAGGGCATTTATTGGGTAACCAGTTAGGTGGCTCTGGAAAAGATGCGCGAAATTTAGTTACACTTTTTCAGACACCTGTAAACTCACCTGTTATGAGAGATTTTGAGAGTTCTGTTCGAGCAGTTGTTGAAAAAGGTAAAGTTGTAAGATACCAATCAATTCCGATCTATGAGGGCAATAATTTAATGCCTAAAGGTGTTACGTTAAAAGCAAGGGGAACAAATGGTTTTTCTTTAGATGTTACAGTAATAAATATGAAATAGGAGTCGATTTATTTGGATAAATTAATTAAAATACTCCCCCCGCCAAAAATTCCACAAAAAACTGGGGATAAAGAACAATGGCAAAAATTTTTTGACACTCTTGGTACGGAACTGCCTTCAGATTATGTAAAATTTATTGAAACTTATGGTACGGGTGGTATTGACAATTTCTTGTGGATATTAACTCCTTTTGTAAATGATGAAAATGTAAATTATCTTGTTAGGCAGAAGGAAATGACAGATGCATATATTCAATCTAAGAAAAATTTCCCACAATATTATAAACATGATGTTTACCCTTCAAGTGGGGGGATACTTCCATGGGCATACACGGATAATGGTGACGAATTGTACTGGTTAACAGATGGAAAACCTGCCGAATGGAAAATTGTGGTGTATGAATCGAGATCACCAGAGTATTATACTTACTCACTTCCAATGGTAGAATTTTTATATCAAATAATAACGAAAGAATTAATATGCAATGCATTCCCTGATGACTTTCCAAGTGATGAAACTACATTTGTTTCAGTAAATGTTGAGTAGTTATTTAACCTTGATTGGCTATATGCCTTTCAAGGTTTTTTAACTTTAAGAATTTTATGATTAGAAACAAAATCACTTTTGAATCAAAAAACCATGATGGTTAGCAAACTTATGAGTTTGGTTACAGTGACATTTAAATAAACAACCACACCCTAACTACTCGATTTATATTTTGCACACGAGAATGACAAAGCTCGTACTAAGAAGATGGGAATGGTTTTCTTAATTTCCTAGGAGATGTCGGAAGTGGTGCTACAAGAGTCGGAAAAGGTTTGTTGGATTTCTTACTATTGGACGACGTGAACACGCTAGAAGATAAAAATGCTTCGGGCCTTGATAAAGGTATTGCGTTAGCATCCTTCATTCCAATAGGGGAATTTTTGAAAATACCGAAAGCGATTGATAAAATTGTAGATAGTAACGTGGGTGAGGTTGTTAAGAAGAGTGATGTTGATGAGGTCGTTGGGAAGGGTAAGGAATATAATAACTATAAGGCTGTAAAATATAATGGAAATACTAAAATTAATGGAGAAGTAAGGGATACTAGCAGACGAGTTTTTCAAAGGAGAGATATTGATTACGAGAGAGTTGACTCTAAAACTGGTAAGACAAATTATCAATTAATGAAGAGTGAAGACCTCCAATTTGGAAAGATGGGACAAAAATAGAACTTCATCATCTAATCCAAAGAGAACCCGGATCAATGGTGGAGCTCCCGAGTAGTATGCATAAAGAATATGATAGAATATTGCATGGTTTAGTGGAGAATGGAGGAAGCTTTAGAAATGATCCTGTTTTGAAAAAACAATATGAAAACTTTAGATCGAAATATTGGAGATGGAGAGCTAAACAAATAGATAAAGGTGAATTGTAAAAGGAGAAATTCTGAATGAATAAAGAAGAATTAACCATTTTTATTAAGGAAAATATGGAACCAGATGATTTTACTGGAGGTGTAGATGGAAAACAGATTAATTATGTTCAAGATACCCTAAAGTTAAAATTGCCAGAAAGTTATAAGTGGTTTTTAAATAATTATGGGTCTGGTGGATTATATGGTGTAGATATTTTAGGAGTGGCTAAGTCTAATATTGCTACTGTTGTTATAGAAACGAAGCGTTATAGGGATTTAGGAATGAGTGAGAATTTAGTAGTTATTGAAGATATAGATGAATATGCTTATTGTTTGGATACAAGCAATGTGGAGAATAATAATGAATGCCCAGTAATAGCGTGGAATAAGCAAGGAGGACTTGATGACTATAATTCGGCAGAAAATTTTTATGAGTTTTTATCACAAAGGTTATTTGATGCAAAAGAAGCTTGGGAAGAAGATTTTTAAGATAGATAATTAGCAAGAATTATAAATGAAATTAAAGAAAATCAAAAACTCTTGTTGGTTGTACCATCAAGAAATTATATAACAAGAATAAAAAAAGCTATGAAAATTATAGTGGGGGAAGAAGAGAAATAAGGTTAATTTTTATAAACAAGTTGGAGTACAGCTACTTTATGAATTTATGGATTCAGTTAACTATGAGCACTTGATAGTCTATATTAGGCGACGAGTGCTTTTTTATGTTTTCAATATTCATACCGATGTTAACTTCCCGGCAGAACAATGGCAATCATTCGCTAGTCAGAATCCGTTAATGATTGCACTGGCAGTCGTACGCAATCGTTGGATCAAGTGATTAATATGAACCCACTATTTAATCTTGGAGGAATCGGAGGAGCGAATCCATACACACTTTCGGGTCTTTATCTAACCAGTCAACAGCCTTTAGGTACTTTCGGGCTCAGCGGTGCAATGGTTTCAACAAATTTCGTTTCATTTATGAAGCAAAAAGAAAAAGAAGTCGCAAAAGAGCTTTCCGTTACAGCCACAACAGTAGATAATGTGAAAGAAGAGGGGAATGGTTTTCTTAATTTCCTAGGAGATGTCGGAAGTGGCGCTACAAAAGTCGGAAAAGGTTTGTTGGATTTCTTAATATTGGACGACGTGAACACGCTAGCTGATAAAAATGCTTCGGGTCTTGATAAAGGAATTGCGTTAGCATCCTTCATTCCAGTAGGGAAATTTTTGAAAATCCCTAAAGCAATTGATAAAATTGTAGATAGTAATGTGGGTGCGGTTGTTAAGAAGAGTGATGTGGATGAGGTTGTTGGGAAGGGGACGGGTAAAGGTAACAAGTTGAAAATAGAAGATTTCACTAAAGAGATATTGGAGACTAAACCAATGAACTCTCCAATACCTGAAAAGTGGTATAAAAAAGGTGGAAGTATCTCTATCGAAGATAATGATACTTGGACTTATACTAACAAGACTGGAACATCAGTAAGTTACCCGAATGGTTACCCAGATTTTACACCTTTTATGCATCCAAATGTTAAGCCTGTAAAAATAGAAGTTCATTCCCCTAAAAATAATCCGAAAGATTTTGAAAATGCAAACACAGCAGCTAAACTTACAAAAGATACTGATCCACCAATAATAGATATTAGAAGGCCGCCAGACGGTTATACGTGGCATCATCATGAAGATGGAAAAACTATGATGCTAGTAGATGAGGATATCCACAGAGAGTTTAGGCACATTGGTGGTCAATCAAAGGTTAATGGGAAAAATAAGTAATGATATAGGAGTGAGAGTATGACAAAAATGCTTAGTGTAAATCCAAAAATTTCTTTACAGGATATAAAACAATTTGAACAAGAGTATGAAGTTACGCTACCTAAGCAATATGTTGATTTTCTACTAAAATACAATGGAGGATTTCCTCAGGAATCTAACTTTAAACTCCCTGATGATGAAGGAGAAAGTTTAGTCAATAAGTTTTATGGAATTGGCGATATGAAAAGTAATTTAGGTAAAGTTTTTGAGGTTTTAGAAGGAGAAATACCAGAAGATTTTATTTCAATTGGTAATGACCCTGGGGGAAATGAGATTTTATTAGGAGTTAATGGAGAGTATCAGGGAAAAGTATATTTTTGGATTCATGATATAGAACCCGAAGACGAAATGGACAATATGTTTATACTTGCAGGTAATTTTACTGAGTTCTTTAATAACTTATATGAATCTGAATAATGGATACTCATAGAGAGTTACATTTAAGGGCTGAATTTTTCGTAATTATATAAATACGAATGATAATTAGGCGAGATGACATTTTAAAAATACGATGTTTTGTTATAGGGAACAAAGCAAAAAACTTACGAAATTAAACAGGCTCGTTGGTTTAAAGATAAGAATAATAATGAATTACTTTATATAGCTAGCTATAAAGCACTTGATTGCCTTTTAGGTAACAAGTGTTTTTGTCTTTTTAGAAATTTAAACTTTGGACGACATGGAAGATACTTTACTAATAGAGTATATCAGGTATATTTCTGGACAATCCCCTTCATCTTTTGGCGGAGTCATCGATGTGTCTCAAACAGACCTGATGCATATGAAAACATGGATTACCAACATAGAAACGATGATGGCAGAAGGAGTAACAGATGTTCACTTCCCGGCAGAACAATGGCAGTCATTCGCTAGTCAGAATCCGTTAATGATTGCACTGGCCTATCGAACGCAATCGCTGGATCAAGTGATTAATATGAATCCACTATTTAATCCTGGAGGAATCGGAGGAGCGAATCCGTACACATTCCCTGGCCTTTATCAAAATGGTCAGCAACCTTTAGGTACTTTCGGGCTATGGGGTGCGATGGTTTCAACAAATTTCGTTTCATTTATGAAGCAAAAAGAAAAAGAAGTCGCAAAAGAGCTTTCCGCTACAGCCACAACAGTAGATAATGTGAAAGAAGAGGCGAATGGTTTTCTTAATTTCCTAGGAGATGTCGGAAGTGGCGCTACCAAAGTCGGAAAAGGTTTGTTGGATTTCTTAAGATTGGACGACGTGAACACGCTCACTGATAAAGATGCTTCGGGCCTTGATAAAGGTATTGCGCTAGCATCCTTCATCCCGATAGGAAAAGTTTTGAAAATCCCAAAAGCAATTGATAAGATTGTAGATAGTAACGTGGGAAAGCTGAAGAATTAGGATATAAGCCACAAACAAAAGAATTTAGTGACTTTATCAAAAAATATGTTGATCCAAGAAATATTCCACCTTCAGTTATTGAAGACGCTATAATGAATACGAGAAAGACACCTGGTAATAGAAGCGGAACGTTTGTTCATGAAACAAAGGATGTCAAAGTAATTATAAATGAATCAGGCGATGTTATCACAGTTATACCGAAATAAGCAATAAAAGGATGAATACGAATGTTTATAAAGTATGATGAATACGATCTATTAGAACTTTTTCAAAGTGAGCCGGTTAGTATATCAGGTAATATAGATGATGGAGAATTAATTTATACTTACAAAGATGACCAAAATTTCAAGGTGATTTTAACCTTAGATGTATATCAACAAACGAGTAGTCTAACCATTACATTTAATGATTCTATAGTATTTTCAGGTGAATTAAATAATGTATCAAGTATAAAAAAAGATGGCAAAGTTATGGTAATAAATGTGGGAGGAGATGAGAAATTAAAAGTTAAATTTTATAAACAAGTTGGAGTGGAGTTACTTTAAATTGCCATATTGTATTTCTTAATTGAGAAGTTAGTTCGCGAAGTAGTGTGTTGGAAACAACGGTTAACAGATCCTATAAAACAAAGAGATAGAGTAAATAAATGCATGCCAAAAAGGGTGAATCAATAGACGGAGGTGAAATAATTGTTATTAGTACCTAAAGCACTTGAGAATATTATTGTAGGTGTATTAATTAATAATCATTTCAAATGGTATGTTTCCAAAAAAGATATTTGGTTTTTAGATAGAAAAAAACTAGAAGAGGCATATAAAAAGAAATTTAAAGAAATGGGAATTGCATATACTGGTCCATTTATCGAAGAAGATGATGAAAGGAAAAGCATAGATATATTAGATGAGGATTCATATGCAGAATTTGCGCCAAGAATGGCGAAGTATGCTGTTTCAACAAAAGAATTAAGAGAAAGACTTAAGTTAAACTTACTTACTGAAACGAAAGAGGACACTTTTTATAGTTTTATGCCTTCGTTATACATAAATTTCGATAAAAGAGAATTGTACTCCCTTTATTCAGAACCAGCTTCCTACGAGGATTTTGTACCTGAAAATTGGACAGGACGCTACGAAGATTTTTTATCATACATAGATAGAGCAGAAAAGTACTGGTATGATGAAAATGAAATTGATTTGCTAAATTTCGAGAATGACAGAGGGAAGAAATGAGCAAAGATAAAATAAGTATACTGTCGGAAACCTTTAAGAATGAAAAACGGGTGAACAAGTCGAAGGTATTACAATTATAATTGATGGCAAATTAAAATTAATCAATATGTTGTTAAATAAAAAGTAGAAGCTACCTTAGTAAACCAAATTTATATAAGTAAAATCCGCCATATGATAGTTTTAATTCGTATAAAAAAACGGGAATAAATAATAAGACAAGACCTTGATGGATAAAGCCTTTCAAGGTTTTTATAATTTAATAAATTATATGGTTTAAGTATTCCCAATATTTCAATCGAAAGCTCATGATGGTAATTGTACTACCCGAAGCAACTTCAATTTATATTATTTAGAGATGAATTGGGACAGTATCAAAAAATGAAATTTCAAATAATAACAAAAAAGTAACAGGAGGTAGTATGAAAAATATTAGAGGTCTTTTAATTTTAGTCTTAGGGTTGCTAATGCTTTACGGCTGTAACGAGAATAAAATGGAACCGGTTACTATATATAGCAATAACGGAAAAATCAGTAAAGACAAAGAAACTGAAAAGGAAACCGAAAAAGAATTATTAGCATTGACAGAAGAGATATTCTCCCTGTTAAAGGAGTCTAACTACGAAAAAATAGCTGAAAAGGTTGATCCAGAACATGGAGTTACCTTTGCTTTCTATGCGGATTTTGGTAACCCCGAAGGCTATGGAGGGGAATATGTAAACTTAACAAAGCAGGAGATAAGTAAAAGTAATGAGACAAGATATTTATGGGGAGCAGATGAATCAGATAAAGAATTTGAAATGTCCCTAGATGAATATGTTCATCAGTTCCTCTTACGAAGCTGGGGAAGAAGAGAAGTAGATTATAGTATTATTACGTTCAATGAACCGGCAGAGAATTTTGTAGGTGTTTTTAATACCATCCATGAATATTACCCAGATGCTAAATACGTAGAATACTATTCGCCTGGAGAATCCGAGCATTTGTTCCAATCACTGCGGTTTATCTACCAAAAAAGAGATGGCAAATGGTATCTTATAGGAATAGCTCGTGATGTAGCTAGCGTATGATAAATTAAGCGGTTAATAAGAAAAGCCTACAATATTTGAAAGGGACCTCCAGATAAATCACTAATAATTAACGAAATATAATAATTGGTTTTGATTCGTGTAATGATACAATAACAGCAACTTAATACTTGTAAAAAAATTTAATGCAAATATATATAGAATGGAGCGTTTATTAAGTGTTTTTTTTATTATTTGGACTAGTAGTCATAATAACTATTACCATGCTATCAATTGAAAGAGTATTAAAAGATATACGTTCACAGAACAAAAAGATTATTAGACTTTTGTCAAAAAATTATGAGAACCATAACGAAGCTACAAAATAAAAAACAAATAAAATAGGAGATGTTAAATGGCCAAGAAGAAGGAGAAAAGTCCGTTGTGGGAAATCTTACTAAATATGGTGTTAACGGTATTTGTACTAGGTATGGTATTTTACACATTCTATTACATTGACCAAGAGAGTAGAAGTGAAGAAGCCATCGAAAGGAAGACTGAAAAGAAGTTCAATGAATTTGTTGAAGGCTTAAAGTTAGGAAGTGTTTACGAGTTAGTTATGGATGGCAATGCTATTCTGGCTGTAACTATCAACGCTACGACTTATAAATCTAATATCATTACTATAGAAGAGTACCCTGACTACATAGACCAAGATAGGGTATTGAATAATGTAGCCCCTACCCAAGTTCATTATAAAGTAAATGATCTTAGTGACAGTATTGTTATTTACTACCCTGGAGACATCTTTGACTTCATTGAAAAGTTCAAGGATTCCGACAAAGGGAAGTAAAACAAAAGCCGAAATCGCCAAGAAAGCGAATTCGGCTTATTTGTGCACAACAATAGCTGCCTGGTGGAGCCACAGACGGTCATGAATCGGCATACCTAAACCATGATCCAGGATTTGAATAAGCTTTATCATTTGAACATTGAGCTTTAAAAGTTAAGAGCTTTGAAATTTGATATTTCAGTTTTGACCTTTATGCTTTGAACTTTTCTATTAAAAATTCATCTATTAATTGTAGGTTGAGTGACTGTTTGGTTGTTTCAACTCGCACACAGTCAAAGCACGAGCGCCGATCCGTTTACTGTTTTCGCTACGCTATGCAAATTATTAGTTAGATCTCAATAAATGTTGTGGCGTTTGATTCTGATAATACAGCGTCTACTTCTGACTCAAATTCCTCGATTTTTGCTGCAAGCTCGTCAATGGTTTTCTTTACTTGCATCGGGTCGATCAATTCATATTCATTGCGCTTCATAAAAGTATCGGTATGAAGCTTCACTTCGTCTGAGGATGATTGCTTTTCCTTGCTGCCCAAAATATTAATCAGGTAATTTTCAAGCTTTTCTGGAAGGGCCTCATTTGCAGTTGTTACTTCGTCGATTGCTTCAAAATATTGGCGGCGTAGATGATTCAGTAAATCCTTCTCATATGCAATTGATTGTTTACGTTCAATTGCTTCAGCCACTGTCATTTCATTTGCTCCAATTTTAACGATTGTTTTAGCATTTGATTCAACAACGAGTGCCTTTAGTTTATTGCGGTATTGAATAAGGCTTGTGACTTTGTCATACGAACCTTGCATTTCTTTTTTGTATTCATCAATTGACATGCCTTCAATTTTTTCGTTGCTTTTTCGGTTTGCTCGAGCCAGCACTACGCGGTACGTAGCCGATTGGATCCGTTCACCAAGCATTTTTAACTCAGATAGTGCACGATGCAGCGATATTCTTTTCGTCTCCATGATGAACCTCCATACAATAAGAATTTAGTAGATTCTACTATAACATAATGCTGCTCTCAATTTCACTATATAGGGAAATATTAGGGGATAAAGAAAGCGATTGAAGATAATAAACCGTTTTCTCGAACTGTGTTAATAATCATTCCCCACATTCATATACTTTTCTATTGATTATTTTATAGAGGGAGGAGCTTTGTGGAAATTTTTGTTAGACCGGGTGATTCTTTTTGGTATTATAGCCAAGTTTTTAATCTTCCTTATCAGCTAATTATTGATTCAAATCGTAATTTAAATGCACAGGCGCTAATCCCGAACCAACCTGTCCAGATTCCCGGTTATGTAACAAATCCATATACGGTTCAACCGGGAGATAGCGTTTGGTCGATTGCACAAAGAATTAATTTGCCGATGGATGCGATTTTTCTGGTTAATCCACGTATCAGTCCATATGTAATTCAAGTCGGTACCCAATTACTATTACCTGTTCGTGTAACATGGCTAGTTGTAAATGGTAAACAAAATTATGATTACAGCACGATGGTACAGGATATTCGTACTTTGCAGGCAATCTACCCATTCCTAGTAAATGAGCCGATTGGAAATTCTGTATTAGAAAAAGAAATTCCAGGACTCACGATTGGAAAAGGGCAGAAACGTGTCCATTTTAATGCATCATTTCATGCAAATGAGTGGATTACAACACCGATTGTTATGACGTTTCTTAATGAGTACCTACTGTCGCTAACGAATAATGGTTCAATACGAGGGCTTTATACATTGCCATTGTATAATCAAACAAGTTTAAATATCGTGCCAATGGTAAATCCGGATGGAGTGGATTTAGTACTGAACGGACTTCCGGAAGATGCAACAATCCGCAATAATTTAATCGAATGGAATGGGGGGAGTACGGATTTCTCTGGTTGGAAAGCAAACATTAATGGGGTTGATTTGAATGACCAGTTTCCTGCTGAATGGGAACTGGAAAGAGAAAGAAATCCGAAAACACCAGGTCCACGCGATTATGGTGGGGAAAGTCCGCTATCTCAACCAGAGTCCATTGCAATGGCCGAGCTAACGGTTGAACGGGATTTCGCGCGCGTATTGGCGTTCCATACACAAGGGCAAGTTATTTTTTGGGGGTTTATGGGATTAGAACCTCCTGAAACAGAACAGCTTGTCAACGAGTTTTCCAGGGTTAGTGGATATGAGCCGATACAGACAATCGAAAGCTATGCTGGTTATAAAGATTGGTTTATTCAAGACTGGCGTCGCCCAGGTTTCACAGTAGAACTAGGTCTTGGAACGAACCCTTTACCAATCAGCCAGTTTGGTGAAATTTATGAAGAAGCATTAGGGATTTTCTTAAGTGCACTTTATATGTAAATGAAATCCCCCCGTTACCACTTGTGATGGAACGGGGGGATACTTTTATGAATTTAAGTTTTCATCAATTTCCAGGATGTTTTGCTTTAGTTCATCTAGTTTGGATTTATTTTGCTCAACAATATCCATATGTTCCTGTTTTTGTTCTGCATTGGCAAGTGCATTTTCGGTACGCTCCAATGAATTGAATGCATGTTCTACTGCAAATTCTTCTGGGTGGGACATTGCCTGTTTTACTGCTCGCTCTGTTCTTTCAACTGAGTTGGATAGTAAACTAATCGGGTGATTTTGTTTCCAGCTAGGTGTGCCTGAACTTTTTTTAGCCACTGTTCCTCATCCTTTCCGTCTTCGGGACTGTTTTCACTGTTAGTATTGATCCTGACGAGTAATCCATCCGTCAAAAAAATTGCCAGTAAATGAATTCAAAAAGGACTTTGCTTTAAGAATAAATGAAGTAATTCGTACCATACTAATTTGGATTTCACTTTAAACATAGGGAGGCGGAACGAATGAGCAAAAAGGGTGCATTAGATCCGAAATCTCAAAAAATCCACCAAAACTGGACAAGAAATAAGCATCAGAAATCTCAAGTTAATGGTCAAACAGAGGTTACTCTGCAAAACCAAATATTGAGAATTAATGCGAAAGCTAAACAGTTCTAACCTTTGTTAAGAGGTAAATCAGGCCTTCACCAACAGTAGTATTCTGTTGTGAAGGCCCTTTTACTTTTTACTTATAATTTTTTGCAGTGTTACTTTTACCCTTTTCTACAAGGCGATGTAGTTCATTTAATTCATTTGCGATTTCTTCTCTCATTTTGTTTGGAGCAATTTTTTCATTCTTAGGTGTTTGAGGTAACGACCTCTTATTAGTTCCTTTGCTTGTGCTGTCGTCTCTGCCCATTTCGTATTCTCCTTTCGATTGGATTCCTTCTTAATATGGCATGAGATCAGTTTTTTATCACAAAAAGTAGGGAAGTAAACGAAGATGGAAAAAGGCATAAAACCCCCAATACTGAGCACATTAAATCAGTAGGAGGTGGAGAAAATGAGCAAAAACAACAAAAAGACATTGAATGAAAGAACACATAATCCTTTTGCTACTTATAAAGAACTGCATCATAACAAAACAAGTCATGATCGAAATCCAGAAGACAATGTAGCTGAATTTGCAGAAGAATTTGATTCCAAACTAAAAAATAAAAACAATAAAACAAATCATGACAAAAATCAGCAGTCCAACAAAAAATAGTTAATCTTGATTTTCTTTTCAAATAAAAAAGAGCCTTAATTAAAGGCTCTTTAATAATATGGAGAAAGGTAAAACTATCCCATATATACACTTTCACATGTTCCGGCTACAGGCTCGTAAAAACAATGTTGTTTAAATTGCCCTGTAAATGGTTGCCCATACCATGTAGGAGGACATTCCCCTGAAGGATTAAAATACCAGAGGGCATATTTTGCTGGATGGTCTCTCCAAAAATCTAATGTTTGCCTTGCCAAACGTTGTTCAGTAGGTCTTGCGCGCTGATAAAACATATTTCCTTTTTGAACTGCTTCAAAAGAATAGTTATTTCCCTGAACTTGAAAAATAACCTGCTCTACTGTTCTGACGTCTCTAAAGTCTAAACAATCCGCGACAACTCGATTTACAATTACATTCCCAACATATAACATCCCTTGCTTGCCTTCACCTTCAGCCTCAGCTCGCATCATTCTTGCCATCAAATCGACATCTGCATCTCGGTACTTAACTCTTGGCATTTTTTCACCTCACATTTATAGTATGAAAAAGTTTGCTAGGATGCGCATATCTTAATTAGTTTTGTATAAAAATTATTTCAAAAAGTGCTCTTATTCATTTATGACTTTTTCTCTCGCATTAATAGAGCATTAAGTTCATAAATTAGTATATAGAAAAAGGAGGACCGACAATTCAAATTCATGTTGTACAGCCAGGAGAATCGCTATGGGGAATTGCGCAAGCTTATGGAACGACGATACAGAATATTGTAGATGCCAATCAAATTCCTGAGCCTAATCGCTTAGTTGTAGGGCAAGCGCTTGTGGTTCCAGTAAATGGTCAATATTATATTGTTCAACCAGGGGATAGCTTATGGTCAATAGGACAACGTTTTAACGTGAATTATTTGACACTTGCACAAGTAAATGGTTTATCTCCTAACGCGTTATTAATGATAGGAACACGTTTATATATTCCACCCGCTGCGAAAACATCTGCTGAAATTTTTGCTTATGTTGAACCAAGAGGCGACGAAGTAAGTGAGCTACTAGTAAATCAAGTTCGTGAAACGAGTCCCTATTTAACGTATTTAGCCCTATTCAGCTATGAAGCAGGACGGGATGGTTCAATAAAGGCACCAGTAATTGAACCATTACCTAGTTTGGCGGCAGAAAATAATGCGAGTATTGCAATGGCGATAACGAATTTAGAAGATTATCAGTTCAGTAGTGAGCTAGCACGTGATATTTTTCAAAGTAAAGCAGTACAAAACTTACTTTTTGACAATATTATTGCAGAAGCAAAAAGAATTGGGAATGTTTCGGATATCCATTTTGATTTTGAGAGAATACCAGGTGACCAAAGGGAAGCCTATAATAATTTCTTGAGAAGCGCGGTAGAGCGTATGCATGCTGAAGGTTATACAGTTTCCACAGCACTGGCGCCAAAATCGAGTGCGAATCAGCCAGGTGAATGGACGGTCGGTCATGATTATAGAGCTCATGGGGAAATAGTAGATTTTGTTATGCTAATGACATATGAGTGGGGGTATTCAGCAGGACCTCCTCTGGCTGTCTCCCCGCTCCCTCAAGTTGAACAAGTAGTTCAGTATGCTTTAACGGAAATTCCGGCAAATAAAATTTTACTTGGGCAAAATTTGTATGGGTATGATTGGACGTTACCTTTTGTGCAAGGGGGAGAATATGCAGAAGCATTAAGTCCACAGCGTGCAATTGAAATAGCCAAACGTTATAATGCAGCCATTCAATATGACTATACCGCACAGGCACCTTACTTTAACTATTATGATGAGCAAGGACGTTCACATATTGTATGGTTTGAAGATGCACGTTCCATTCAGGCAAAATTTAATCTAGTAAAAAGACTGAATTTACGGGGTGTCGGTTACTGGAAACTTGGTTTACCTTTCCCCCAAAACTGGCAACTTATCGGTTCAAACTTTAATGTCGTTAAGAAATAAAAAAGGAATAAATAAAAACTCAGATGAAATGCTTATAGCTCATCTGAGTTTTTATAAGTGATGTGGCAATTTACAATCGTACTTCGTATTAGAAAGTATATTATGAATCTGAAAATTTACCATTTACTTGCTATGTAAATTTTATTCTGATACACTCGACGTAATTAAATGCATTTGCAGGGGGACACATTTGTGTTGAGAAGGTTAAAACCTGACCCTTAGAACCTGACCGTTAATACGGACGTAGGGAGCAAAGTACAATTATACATATGTACTTACTAAGACCCCGCGTATTTTACGTGGGGTCTTTCTTTTGCAGTGTCACTTAATAATATTTTTATTAGGAGTGGTAAAAATGATTGCATGTACTATAGCAGGATCCGATAGTGGGGGCGGGGCTGGAATCCAAGCTGATTTAAAAACCTTTCAAGAGCTTCGAGTATTCGGTACATCAGTGATTACAGCTTTAACGGCTCAAAATACAAAAGGGGTGCATGGAATCTATCCTGCTACTGCTGATTTTGTAAAGGATCAATTAAATGCGGTAATCGATGATTTTGATTTAAAAGCTGTTAAAACAGGTATGCTGTTTAATGCAGAGATTGTAGAAACAATTGTCTCGGTAATGGAATCAAAAGAAATACCACTTATTGTAGATCCAGTAATGATTGCAAAAGGCGGTGCTAGCTTACTCAAAGAGCAAGCAACAATAGCTTTAAAGGAAAAACTACTTCCGGTTGCTACGGTTTGTACACCGAATATACCCGAAGCAGAAGTATTGACCGGGCTAACGATCAAAACCGAGGAGGAAATTGAGCTTGCAGGGGAATATTTATTAAATTTAGGTATGCAATGTGTAGTGATAAAAGGTGGTCATTTAGCGGGTAAGCATGCGATTGACACGGTGTTTATTCGAGGGGAAAAGCCTTTTAAAATGAAAACAGATAGACTGAAAACAATTCATACACATGGAACAGGGTGTACATTTTCAGCAGCAATTACTGCAGAAATTGCGAAAGGGAAGCCATTAAAAACAGCGATCATTGAAGCAAAAAAGTTTGTCCAATTAGCAATTCGTTACCCACTGAATATTGGTCATGGATTTGGTCCTACAAACCATTTTGCCTACCAGGAGCACCGAGGAATTTGCGATGTGCAAGTAATTTAATTAATTTATTGAGTAAATTGTACCCGTTTCTTGAAGTGAATAGTTTGTGGCATTTTTTTAACTCTCAAAAAGTACTACTTGCCTAGATATAGTAATGTATCAATTTGCTCTTTTCTACTATTCTGGCAATTTAGTATGATGGACTTGTTGAACAATTTAGATAATAGGAGTGAAAAAAATGTGGAAAAAACTTTCTGCTTCGGCCCTTACATTAACACTTTTAACTAGTGGAATGGCTGGGGTATCAGCGGCATCTACTTCCAACAATGAAGAAATGACACGCGGAGATTTTGTGAAGGCAGTCATTGATGCATTAGGGGTAGAAGTAGGTTCTGGACAATCCGTTAAATTTAAGGACGTACCCGATTCACTGAAGCCATATATTGAAAAGGCTGTGGAACTAAAGTTAATTAAAGGTAAAACACCGACACAATTTGCACCAAATGAAAAATTGACACGCACACATGCCTTCCTTATTGCAGCTAGGGGTATACAGGATGAAAAACAATATTCCGAAAATGTATTAAATCAATTTAAAGATGCGAATAAAATTGGATCTGGGAATCGTCAAGAGATGGCAAAGGCAGTAGAGTTAGGCTTATTAACAGGCTTTGAAGACGGGACGATCAAACCGAATAAGTTTGTCACGAAAATGCAAATGCAAAAGATTCTGCAGCGGTTTTTAGCGGAATATAACCCAGTTGAAGCAAATACGACCGTGGCATTGCGCATTTTAGGTACGACGGATATTCATACTAATATTATGAACTATGATTATTATAAAGATGCGCCAACGAATAGTTTAGGCTTGGCAAAAACTGCGCTGCTCATCGAAAAAGCCCGTGAGGAAAACCCGAATACGGTATTATTTGATAATGGAGATGCCATTCAAGGAACGCCTCTTGGCTCTTACATTCAATCCGTGAAAAAATTAAAAGAAGGAGAAGTCCATCCTTCTATTGCATCAATGATTGCGCTAGATTATGATGCAGCGACTTATGGCAATCATGAATTTAATTACGGTTTAGAATTTATTGATGAAGTAACAGATGATGCACCATTCCCGTATGTTAATGCGAATGTACGAAATGCTTTGACGAAGGAATTAATGTATGAACCGTATGTCATGATTGAAAAAGAAGTACTTGATTCTACAGGAAAAAGTACGATGATTAAAATTGGTGTAACAGGCATTGTCCCTCCACAAATTTTAAAATGGGATAAAGCAAATTTAGAAGGAAAAGTAACGGTAGATGATTCTGTAGAAGCGGTAAAAACAATCGTTCCAGAGATGAAGAAAGCTGGCGCGGATGTAGTAGTTGTACTGTCGCACTCAGGTATGGGTGATGATACACATGAAATCGGTGAGGAAGATGTATCCTATCTATTAACAAAAATCAGCGATGTAGATGCGGTTATAACAGGACATGCCCATGATGTATTCCCAGGAAAAGTAGATAGCACTTTACCGAATGTGGATATTGATAATGGAACAATGAACGGTATACCTATCGTAATGGCAGGTAAATTTGGTAGCCATCTAGGAGTAATTGATTTAGAGCTTGAGAAAAAAGCTGAGTCTTGGGATGTGATTTCAGGAACAGGTGCCGTGCGTGAAATTGCAAAAGATAATGAAAATGTAAGCAGTGCAGTTGTGGAAAGCGTAAAAGAAGCCCATGAAGGGACAATTGATTATGTGCGTCAGGCAGTAGGAACAACTACAGCAAATATACATAGTTATTTCTCACAAGTGCAGGATGATCCTTCCATTCAAATTGTAACAAATGCCCAAGCGATTTATGTAAAAGATAAAATTAAAGGAACACCATTTGAAAGTCTACCTGTATTATCAGCGGGTGCGCCATTTAAAGCAGGAACGAGAAGTGATCCAGAGTACTACACATTCGTACCAAAAGGTGAGTTGGCAATTAAGAATGTTGCAGACCTATATTTATATGACAATACATTAGCTATGTTAAAAGTGACAGGTGCTGATGTGAAAGAATGGCTTGAAATGTCTGCTGGTCAATTCCACCAAATCGATATAAATAAAGAAGATGAACAACAACTAATTAATGCTGAGTACAGATCATATAACTATGATGTCATTGATGGCGTCACTTATGAAATTGATGTAACACAACCAGCCAAATATGATGCTAGTGGAAATATAGTTAATGAAAAGGCTTCCCGCATTGTAAACTTACAATATGATGGAAAGCCGATCGATTTATCACAGGAGTTCATTGTAGCGACAAATAACTATCGTGCGAATGGAACATTCCCAGGTGTACGAAACGCGACTGCAGTTGAAGTTTATCCAGATGAAAACCGTCAAGCAATCATCGACTATATTTTAGCTGAAAAAACAATTGATCCAAGTGCAGATGGTAACTGGAAATTTGCTGCGTTTCCAGGAAACGTGAAAGTGGTATTTGAATCGTCGAAAAAAGCAGTCGATGTGTTAGATGAAAATAGTAAAATTCATTATATTGGTGAAGGTACAGATGGTTTTGGAAAATATGGATTAAAAACTAACTAAAAATTTTAAAAGTAGAAGTTCCTCACACAAAGAGAAACTTCTGCTTTTTTGTTTATGGGTGTATAGAATCGGAGAATTAGAATTTTGTCAACACCATATGGAATGAAAGTTTCGGAGTTAGTGGTAACTATTGGTCAACTTTTATATTACAAAACACCATTTTAATAGCATTCGTAATTCGCAATGGGTATCGTTCCAAATTATTGGTGAAAAAATTTAATAAAAAGTATTTTACGATAGGGGTACGAAAGGAGGCGTACAAAATGAAAAAAAGCTTTATCACATTTTGTGCATTTGCACTTTTAGCTACTCAAGCTCCAGCAGCTAACGCAGCATCATCAACTGGAGGAGAGGTAACACCACAATATAAATCTACTCAAAATTATGAATATAAAAAGATAGCATCTAATAAATATTTTAATAATGGGAACTCGGTGTTTAACTTTATTGAGATTAAAAATGATCATTTTAAAGATGGAAAAATTTCAATTAAAATTAAAAAAGTTAAAAAGTCTGTTTCCAATAAAAATGAAAAAGGTACTGTTGAAGAGGTGCCAGTTGAACAACTAAAAGCTCCAGTGAAGGAAGCAACACCAGAACAACCAAAAGCTCCAGTGAAGGAAGCAACACCAGAACAGCCAATAACGCCAGTGAAGGAAGTAGCACCAGAACAACCAAAAGCAACTGAAACAACACAAACGTCGACTCAGTCACCTGCAAAACAACCAACAAACACTGTAGCATCTAATTCATCGGACATAGATGCAATGGAAGCGGCAGTTGTAGAATTAACAAATGCTGAGCGTGTAAAGGCCGGTTTACAACCATTTCAAACGCATGCACCATTAATGGCGGCAGCACGTGAAAAATCACAAGATATGAAAGATAAAAATTATTTCTCTCATACAAGTCCAACTTACGGTAGTCCATTTGATCGTTTGAAAGCACTAGGCATTAGCTATAAGGCAGCTGGTGAGAATATCGCCAAAGGTCAACGTACAGCACAGGAAGTTGTTACAGCTTGGATGAATTCTGAAGGTCACCGTGCAAATATTTTAAATGCAAACTTTACACATATCGGTGTTGGGTATGTGAAGGACGGTAATATTTGGACGCAACAATTCATTAAACAATAATAGTTATTTATAGAAGCATCTCCATGACTGAGCAAATCAATCATGGAGATGCTTCTTTTTTTATACAATATACTGCTTAGTCATCTAGATAACAGCGCGTTGCCAAAAAAATAAGCCTGTATAGAGTACTCGTTTGACATTAGTAACAACCTCTTGTTAGAATTGGGTTGTTGCTTTTGAAGGAGTAGACGAAATTATATTTTTGGAGTTGATATTTAAGATGAAAAAATTTAAAACCTTTGGGATGACTTTAGGGGTTTCTTCAGCACTTCTTTTGGCTGCGTGCGGAGATGATACTAATGGTAGCGGTAGTGAAAACGGAGATAACAATAACCTTAGTGAACAAGTAGACTATACGATAGTCGGAGTTGAACCTGGCGCTGGATTGACAGGTCTATCACAAAATGTATTAGATGAATACGAAAATCTGGAAGGATGGACATTGCAGGAAAGTTCAACTGCAGGAATGCTTGGAACTTTAGAACAGGCAATTCGTAACGAAGAGCCAGTCATTGTGACAGGCTGGACACCGCACTGGAAATTCTCTGCCTATGACTTAAAAATTCTTGAAGACCCTAAAGGTGTTTTAGGTGGAGCGGAAAATATTCAAACACTTGCAAGAAAAGGGTTGGAAGAAGACTTGCCGGATGTGTATACAGTAATGGATCGTTTCTATTGGGAGCCGGAAGATATGGAGCAAGTGATGTATGATGCACAAGATAGTGGTGATTTTGATGCAGCTGCAGCTCTTTGGATTGAGAACAACGAAGAAAAAGTAAGTGAATGGACAAAAGATATCGCCCAAGCTGATGGTGAGAAGGTTAAAATCATTTCTACTCCTTGGGATTCTGAATTTGCATCAAGCAGTGTAGTCAAACTTGTCCTTGAAGGATTAGGATATGAAGTTGAAGTTACACCGGTTGATCCTGCAATTATGTTCCAAGCAATTGCAACAGGTGAAGGGGATGTCACTGTAGCACCATGGTTACCATCAACTCACAACGCTTTTTATGAAAAACATAAAGACGATATTGTAGATTTAGGCGAAAACTTAGAAGGTACACAAAATGGATTCGTTGTACCGTCTTATGTAGATATTGATTCAATTGAGGATTTAGAGCCGAAAGAATAACAAACTATTAGAGAGTTTCTAATTTAAATAATACTTGTGTAGAAGCTTTGAAATCTACACAAGTATTATTTAATAAGTTAGAAGTACATATAAGACAATAGGACAACAATAACGAAATAATGTTAACTCTTTTAAAATAGATACATAGATATTAAGGAGATGTTATTCGATGAAGAAATTTAAATCGTTTGGTTTAACACTAGGAATTACTTCCGCTTTATTTTTAGCAGCATGTGGAGATGACGCGGGTAATAGTGAAAATACAAAAGAAGATTCTGCTAGTATCAGTGAATAAGTAGACTATACAATAATTGGAATTGAGCCGGGCGCTGGGTTAACAGGTCTTACATACGATGCACTAGAACAATATGAAAATTTAGAAGGGTGGACATTACAGGAAAGCTCAACAGCAGGTATGATTGGTACTTTAGATCAAGCAATTCGTAATGAGGAACCCGTTATTGTCACAGGTTGGAAACCACACTGGAAATTTTCTGCTTATGATTTAAAAATACTGGAAGACCCTAAAGGTGCATTAGGTGGAGAAGAGTATACTAATACACTCGTTAGAAAAGGGCTAGAGCAAGACTTGCCGGATGTCTATACTGTACTTGACCGATTTTATTGGGAACCGGAAGATGTTGAACAAGTAATGCTTGACGCTACAAATAGTGATTTTGATTCAGCAGTTGCGGAGTGGATTAAAAATAATGAAGCTAAAGTGAATGAATGGACAGAGGGGATTGCACAGGGCAATGGCGAGGAATTAAAATTAGTTACAACTACTTGGGATTCTGAATTAGCTTCTAGCAGTGTCATGGAGCAAGTAATTACTGAATTAGGTTACAAAGTAGATGTTATTCCTGTAGATCCAGCTATAATGTTCCAAGCAATTGCTACAGGAGAAGGAGATGCTTCTCTTTCAGCTGCATTACCAACAACACACCAAGCCTTTTATGATAAGCATAAGAAAAATATAGACGATTTGGGAGAAAACTTAAAAGGTACCCAAAATGGATTCGTTGTACCGTCTTATGTAGATATTGATTCAATTGAGGATTTAGAACCGAAAGAATAACAACTAAATAACTTTAAATATCTACAGCCTGTTATTAAAAATAACGGGCTGTATTTTTTGTTTGTGGATAAAAGGGATTATTTTTTGCCCTTCAGTATGTCATTTATATTTGCTACGACAGCTATTGAATTAGTGGAGTTACTTTTTAAATGCTCAAGTGCACCAGCTCCCCCTATATAGAAACGAATTGAGGGATGCTTTGCCGCAAACTCATCTAACCTCTGAATAATATCTGGGTGAAGCACAAATGGTATTGTCGTAATTGCAGAAAGGAGAACGACTTTCGGCTGCAGTTGGGTAACGAGTGCTTCGATTGTACCGGTTGCAGGAGAGCTCCCCACAAGAAAGGCGCGCCAACCATTTATCATTGCCTGTAGCATTAAAATATGAAGAGGCACTTCATGGTATTCTCCAGGCAAGCAGGCACACATTAGAAGGGGTGCATCCTCATGGCAATAATAATTTCTACGTATCTGAACTAAATAATCTCGTATAACCATGGTGGCAACGGATTCCTGATCCTCTGTCCATTCATTATTCTCCCACCGAGTTCCAACCTCTCGTAGAAATGGTATAACAACAGAGGAAAGGAATTTTTCCAAGCCTAAAATATGTGTAGCTTGATGGAGAATTCGATTTATTTCAGACTCATTGCATGTCTCTCCGTAATGCAATAAATATTTAGTATATTCATTCATCTCTTCTTCCGTACAAACGGGTAAATTTTCATTATTTAACTGTTGCTGACGGATTTTTAATACAGCCTGTTTAATGGAATAGCCTTGTAAAGAAAGGTTGCGCACTTTTAAAAATTGCTGTAAATCGTCCTCAGAATAGACGCGGTGCCCATTTTCCAAACGTTTAGGCTGGACTAATTGGTAGCGTTCTTCCCATTTTCGTATAACCTGTTTAGAAAGTTGTGTAATTTCAGATACTTGCGTGATGTTATACTGCCAACTTGAAGATTGTGAAACCATTATGTACCCTCCTTTCTGTTAGAAATAGTTACCATCAGTTCTAATCCATAAAAATTATATAGATATGATTATACTATAAATTTCAAAACTTTATACAAGTTTTGTATAGTTTAGGCTAAAATATAAAAAAATTGACAATAATAGAAGGTTAATGTTATACAAAGATTATACAAATAAGGGGTGGATACTTTGGCAATATGGTGGAAACAAAAAGTGGATAACGGTAAAGCAGTTCAACTCGCACAATTACAAAATTTTAGGCCAATTATGAATTTTACGAATAGACCTGACTTGGAACTACAAATGAAATTAATTGGGATTCATGAAGAAAATTTACGGCAAATCAAGTCATATCAGCCTTATATAGCAGAAGGCGTTTCAACAATTACGGATGTATTTTATGAAAGTGTTCTGGCTATACCGTCCCTAAGGAAAATTATAGAGGAACGAACAAAAATCGATCGTTTAAAGAAGATGTTGGATGTCTATATTGTTTCTATGTTCGATGGAATATTTAATGATGAGACAATTGAAGCTAAAAGGAAGCTAGCAAGTATACATTTTAAAATTGGATTAGATCCAAAATGGTATATGGGGACGTTTCAAAAACTGCAGGAAGCAATGTATACATTGATTTGTAAAGATATATCAGATTTTACGCTAAGAGAACAAATTAATTTAAATATTTCCAAGCTTATTAATCTAGAAATGCAAATAGTTTTAGAAGAATATGAAAAGGAAAATATAAATCTTCGAAATGAACAATATAATATTGTAAAGCAGGAACTAAAGGGTAATCTCTCTTCTATTATTCAAAACCTTGCAGATTTAACGGAAGAAACAAACAAATCAATTGAACAAGTTAACAATCATACATCACAAATTAGTCATACAATAGAGTCGAATGTAGAGATTGTACTGCACATTCATGAAGACGCAATGGCTGGAAAACAAGATGTAACTCAACTAGAAAAAGAGATGCTAGAGATTAAAAACAGTACTTTGGAAATGAGCCGTTTAATCGGCCATTTAAAAGTTTCATCAGAGCAAATTATAAATATTGTATCATTAGTAAGAAATATTGCAGATCAGACGAATTTGCTCGCCTTAAATGCCTCGATAGAAGCAGCAAGAGCAGGCGAACATGGGAAAGGGTTTGCAGTGGTAGCTCAGGAAGTTCGCAAATTAGCGGAGCAATCAAAAAATTCGGTAGAAAATATTACTGATTTAATTCAAAAAACAACTTCTCTAACTACAACAGCGGTGAATATGATTGAAGATGTACAATTAAGGGTCGATTCGGGATTGGATGTTTCGGTTAATACTCAAACAAAATTTCAGCAGATTTTGAAAGCAATTGACCAAAATGAAAAGCAAATTAAACAAGTAGCATTTGATATTTTGGATTTAAGTAGTGTCATTGGGAATATTGGGCATGAAACTAGGGACGTAGCAAGTACAGCAGACCAGTTGTATAAAATGACTACACATTTATAATAATGTCATATAGTTATCTAAAGATTAAGGCTGTGTTAAACGTCAATTTTAACGTTTATCACAGCCTTTTCCCATAACAAATTATTCCTAATTAATCCAAATAGTCATATTTACTAGCCTCATCCGCATACTTTTGCGAAATTTGCCCGTTAAGTTGGTCTTCTTTAGAAACATGGAGGAATTCCAAAGCCGAATACATTTCCTCACCGTCTTTGTCCTTATATAAATCATTGTAATGGTCATAATCTCCTTCAAAATCGGCCGGTGTATCCGAATTTCCGTATTGAGCAACGATTTGAAAGGAATCTTCATTATCTTGCAGTTCATCATGATTTTCTCTATCTGAAAATGAATTGTCTACAGCAGGATGAAGCAGATCTTCTTCAATTGGACGATCGGTTGGTACTGATTTTGCTACACTGTGGTCAATACAAAATGTTGTATAAGGTATTGCTACAAGGCGATCATAAGGAATTTCAGCATGGCATTTTGCACAAACTCCATATGTACCATGTTCCATCCTTTCAAAAGCAGCATTTACCTGTACCAATAGATCATCACTATGGACTTTTAGCGCCATATCCTTTTCGCGATCGTATAACTCAGTTGCTAAATCTGCCGGGTGATTATCGACTGTTGATAATTCATCTGTTGAATCACGTAAGCTTGCGCGGGCAAGTAGTTCATTTTCATTTTCATTTACATCACCGATTAATTCTGATTTTTGTTCAATCAGCTGTTTTTTTAATTTCGCAAGTTGTTTTTCTGTTAGCATCATTATCAATCCTTTCTTAGTTAGTATGAACGAAATAACGCAAAATATTTCATGACTTCAATCTCCGTTCTCGTATAGTTCATACCGTATAGGCAATACTATTTTTTATGATGCGAACAGGAGGAATAAAAGTTGCTAAATACCGATATTAAACTTTCCATTTTCGCTTTAGGTGGTATAAATGAAATCGGAAAAAACATGTATGTCATTGAATATGGGGAAGAGCTAGTAATTATTGACTGTGGTGCAAAATTTGCAGACCAAAGTTTATTGGGAGTTGATTTGATTATTCCCGATTTAAGTTATTTAGAAGAAAATAGACATAAAATAAAAGCTTTAATTGTGACGCACGGGCATGAAGATCATATTGGCGGCATTCCCTTTATGCTAAAGAAGTTAAATATGCCTATTTATGCTTCACGATTTACGCTTGGATTAATCGAATTAAAATTAAAGGAACATAAGTTATTACGCGATACTGTTTTAAATGAGATTAATGCTGAATCTCGTATTGATTTTGAGCATTTATCTGTAACATTCTTTAAAACAAGCCATAGTATTCCTGATTGTTTAGGTATTGTATTTGATACTCCAGAAGGGAAAATAGTCCATACCGGAGATTTTAAATTTGATTTTACCCCCGTAAACGATCAAGTTTCGGATATTCATAAGATGGCGGCAATCGGTACAGAAGGGGTGTTAGCGCTTATATCCGAAAGTACAAATGCTGAGCGACCTGGGTTTACCCCTTCTGAACAAATTATTGCTAGCCATTTAGAAGAAGAATTTCTAAGAGCGACAGGCAAGGTATTTATTTCTACATTTGCTTCCAATGTAAATAGAATCCAACAGATTGTGGAAGCAGCAAAAAAGACGAACCGAAAACTTGTACTGCTTGGTCGGAGTATGGTAAACGTTACTTCTGTCGCAATGCGGCTCGGTTATTTAGATATCCCGGGCTGGATGTTAGTTGAACCACGGGATATGAGAGACCTTCCTCCCGAGAGGATAGTCGTATTATGTACAGGAAGCCAAGGTGAGCCACTAGCAGCATTATCCAGGCTTTCAACTGGGCGAAACCGTGATGTCAAAGTAATACAGGGGGATACGGTGATTTTTGCTGCTTCGCCAATACCGGGTAATGAAAAGGACGTTTCCAAAATTGTTGATAACTTATTTCAGCTTGGAGCAAAAGTTGTATATGGAAATTCAAGTGTAACTGGAATGCATGTATCAGGTCATGGCTATCAGGAAGATTTAAAAATGATGCTGACCCTTATGAAACCGAAGTATTTCATTCCTATTCATGGGGAATACCGCATGCTTCATATCCACCGATTACTTGCAGAAGCAGTTGGCGTTAAATACAACAATACTTTTATACTTAAAAATGGGGAAATTGTCGATATTAAAAATGCGGAAGCTAGGCAAACTCGTGCCATTACTGCAGGAGATACGTATGTAGATGGTGTTGGCAGTGATGAAGTGGGAGAAATTGTACTACGGGATCGCAAGCAGTTATCAGAAGAGGGTATGCTTGTAATTGTTATCACAATCAGTAAATATGATGGTTCGATTATTTCAGGACCGGATAGTATTTCACGAGGTTTTGTTTACGCCAAAGAATCCGAGGCATTAATAAATGATATAAATGAGATTTCAAAAGCGGCAGTAATGAACTTTAAGGAATCTAATCCATTTGCTATGAAAAAGGCGATTAAGAAAGCTGTAGATCAATATATATTTACGTTGAAAATGAGAAAACCAATGATTTTACCGATTGTTATTGAAATCTAAATGCCACGAAAAAAACGTTCTGAAAGGATAAAAATCCCTTGCAGGACGTTTTTATATTATCTAAATTATTATGCCGGTAGAAGTTCTGCTTCATCTTGAATTTTCTTAAATAGGGCTAAATCTTCTCTGTAATTATTCAAGTATGATGACAAACTGTGATTTTTTATTTTTTCAAACATATCGATATTAACTAATTGTAACTTATTATTAAGAATTTCTGCATTAAACCATGCTGTCTCTTCGAAGGCAATATTCATTATATGTTCTTCAATAATCATACTTAAAAGGCTAGGTGTATTATAGATTTCATTTAAAGAATTTTCATTTCTCATTTCAAAAAAATCAATTGTTCTTGGAAGGGAAGCCTGTAATGCCGGTCTGTCAAGAGCATGTCCCAGCTCGTGCAGTGTTAATGCATTTATATATATTTCTAAAGGTATCATATTAGAGAATTCTGCGGCAGCTTCTACTAAACGTTTAGCATCGAAACTAACGATATGCGTAATGAAATTATAACTCATATTTACACCTGTATAATCTTGCTTTAATTCAATATTCATGCCGGTAGCTAGAATAGTAGAATGAATAATTTCTTTAAGATATTGATTTGTATATTGTTGCATGAATAATGTCATTTCCCTCTCTCTATTAAATAAGTTATATTAAAATATTTGTTTTTAATAAATGAACATAAAGTAATATATAATTTTTTTTGAATTTTTTCAAATTGTTTGTTTACAATTTTATGTAATATGCTATTTCTTTAAAGTGAAAAATAGGCTTAAAGCTTGTTATGGTGCTTATTTATGCATAAAAAAGATGCCTGCCGTGTTTATACAACGGCAAGCATCTTTTTATTAAATACGCGTATTTTACTGTTCATTATTATTTAATTTCATTCATATTGATTGTCTTAATTGTTATTATTGTTGTTGTTGTTATTTCTACGGCTAGCCTCTCCGCCTTTGCGGCCAGCTTCTTCACGGCTCATTTTACCACCATTGTTATTGCCATTATTGTTCTGGTTGTTTCCATTACTTGCTTCTCCGCCTTTACGGCCGATTTCTTGATAAAATTCTTGGTTGTGGTTATTGGATGTAGCTTCTCCGCCTTTACGACCCGCTTCTTGAACTGTCATTTTCCCATTGTTGTTCTGGTTACGATTGTTATTAGCCATTTCTAACATCCTCCTAGAATATTTTTTAAGCCTATTGCTAAGCTTACTAGTTTAATTCCCACCCTTACATTTATTAAACATTAATTATATTTCGAATATATTACAAGTAAATGATTGATTTTTATTATATATCTTAATTGAGCATGATGTGAACCCTTAGAGTGCCTGGTTACAGCGCCATGTTATATAAGAATTTATCATCAAATAATGACTGCAAAAAAAAAAAAATTAATTCTTCTTCTATTTAAAAAAATATTTAATATCTTTTTATAAAATGGAAAATGTATTCAATTTTGTAACTTTGTAAGTTAAAATGACTATTACACAAAATTTTCTGTTAATTTTTAATTTTTGTAATACAACAGAGGTTTTTTTTGATATTGTTATATTACAACAAAAATATAATTTAGGAGGAAAAGAGAAGTGAATGCAATTACACTAGTTATAGGGGCTATTTGTATATTAGTAATAGCTTATCGTTTTTATGGTATTTTCTTTACTAAGAAAGTATTAAAAATTAATGAAGACAAGCCAACACCTGCTCATGAAAAAAATGACGGACAAGACTATGTACCGACAAATAGATGGGTAGCATTCGGGCATCATTTTGCGGCTATTGCAGCTGCAGGTCCATTAGTAGGACCAATTTTAGCTGCACAATTCGGTTATTTGCCAGGTTATCTTTGGCTATTAATCGGTGCTGTTATTGGGGGAGCAGTCCATGACGCAGTCGTACTATTTGCATCGATGACAAAAGGCGGAAAATCATTGTCTGAAGTTATGCGTGAAGAGTTAGGACCAGTGGCGGGCTTTTGTACAGGTCTTGCAATGCTTTTCATAATCACCATTACAATGGCCGGGTTATCAATGGTAATTTTAGGTGCATTAGCAGAAAATCCATGGGGAACATTTGCTGTTGCAGCGACAATTCCTATTGCTATGCTGATGGGCTTAATTAATAAGTTCACGGGTAACTTGAAGCTCTCTACTATTATAGGGGTCGTCTTGCTCGTAGCGGCTGTCTTCTACGGTCCATCGATTCAAGGGACTTGGCTCGGTGAGGTATTAACATTAGACCGTGAAACATTATCAATTTTATTACCGATTTATGCATTCTTTGCGGCAGCTTTACCAATATGGTTCTTATTAGCGCCACGTGATTATTTAAGTAGCTTTATGAAGATAGGTGTATTTATTGCCTTGATTATCGGTGTATTTATTATTAATCCTACAATACAGTTTCCAGCAATTATTCCTGACTTTTTAGGTGGCGGAGGACCGATCGTTGCAGGTCCTGTTTGGCCATTCGTTTCAATTACAATTGCCTGTGGTGCGATTTCCGGTTTCCATGCTTTTGTCGGTTCAGGAACAACACCGAAAATGCTAAATCGCTGGGAAGATATTCGTGTTGTAGGTTTTGGGGCAATGCTCGTAGAATGTGTCGTTGGGGTTATGGCTCTAATAGCAGCAACGGTTTTACATCCTGGAGATTATTTTGCAATTAACTCAACGCCTGAAAAATTTGCAACATTAGGTATGTCTGTAGTAGATTTACCTGCATTATCTGAAGCAATTGGGATGGATTTAGAAGGACGTACAGGGGGCGCGGTTACGCTTGCTGTCGGTATGGCATCGATATTTGCCGGGGTGGAATGGTTCAGTCATTTAACGGCATATTTCTATCAATTTGTTATTATGTTTGAAGCGGTATTTATATTAACAGCAATCGATGCAGGTACACGTACTGCTCGTTACTTAATTCAAGATTTCTTAGGAAATGTGTATAAGCCATTAAAGAAAACCGATTGGCTGCCCGGTGCAATCGGTGCGAGTGCCCTGGCCTGTGTCATGTGGGGCTACTTACTGAATTCCGGGGATATTGCATCCGTATGGGCATTATTCGGCGTATCCAACCAATTGATGGCGTCGATCGGTTTAGTATGTGGTGTAACTTTCGTACTGAAGATTGCAGATAAACGCATTTACGTATTAACATGCTTTATTCCATTAGTATATTTATATATTACAGTAAACGTAGCAGGATTCTGGATGGTGAAAAATGTCTACTGGAACAGTATGGCTGGTGGATATAATATTTTAAATGGAATTTTATCCATCATCATGTTAACGCTAGGTTTAATTATTGTCATAACATCATTTATTAAATGGCGTGAACTATGGGCACATCCACGCTTTAAAAAACAAGCAACAGCAAATTAAATGTAAAATCTAACCCGAAATGGAACCTAACATCCATTTCGGTTTTTATTTGAAACAAAATCGCATTTGTTTACGGGTTATATGAGAAGTGAATATAATGAAAAAAGGAAATAATAGTTTAATAAGGGAGTGAATAAAATGCGTATTGCAAATTACATATTTTACTTTTTTCTTTTTTGGTACATATGCGGAGTAGTACTTGTTGGCTTTGATTTGTTACCTAGTTGGCTGGAATGGTCGAATAGTGTATTTATTATTACATCCGGAATAATAGGAGGAATTTATTTCCTCATTCATTTCCGATTTAAATTGGGCTTCTTAATATTTGTTGGAATATTTGTGTCTACATTCATCATTGAATACTATGGATCATCTAGTCAATTTTTGTTTGGTGATTATACGTATTCCGATTATTTTGCACCAAATGTTATGGGGGTTCCAGTTGCAATCGGTTTCGCATGGGTAATGGTAATTGCGACAGGTCATGCTATTATCATGAAGTTTGGTGTGCAAAATATAATTTTAAGAGCACTACTCGGTGGTGTTTTAGCGCTTACGATGGATTTAATATTGGATCCAGTTGCCTATAAAGCGAAGCAATATTGGATATGGCACGAGCCGGGAATTTACTATGACATTCCGTGGACGAACTTTTTTGGCTGGTTTATTATCGCTTTTTTCATTCATATAATTCTATCATTCATTTCTGTTTCACAAGTGAATAAAGTTTGGCAGGATCGACTAGTCCTTTTGTATATCCTGATTATTATCATGTTTGCTTTAATCGGATTAATGAATGGAATATATTTGGCCAGTACAATAGTTGTGACAGCACTTCTCTTTTTAATATTCTCACTTCGAAAAGAGGGGCAATATGCGAGTAGCTAAAAAGAATAAAATTGCTATGAGAATGTTTCGGCTCGTCCAACAGAAATTGATGAAGCGAAGTTTTGCACATATTTATATAAAGGCAGATTTCCCTATCCCTAACAATGCACTATATATTGCTAATCACAGTTCCTGGTGGGATGGTCTGCTTTTGTTTGAATTGGAGCAAAGGGGATATATTCCAAATCTATTTGTCATGGTAGATGAGCAGGGAATAAAAAAATTCCCGATTTTTCAATGGATAGGTGCGTATTCAGTTAATCAACAAAACCCCAAACATATTAAAGAATCAATCCGCTATACGAAAAGTCTATTACAGGATGGAAAAAATATTTGTATATTTCCTCAAGGAAAGGAATGGCATTTAGAACAAAGGCCACTTTACTTTCAACAAGGTGCAGCAATGATTGCCAAGCAAGTGAAAGATGTTCCGGTCGTTCCTATAACTATTTACTATACATTTCGGAATGAACGAAAAGCGGAAGTGTGGATTGGAATTGGAAAACCAATTCAATATGAAGATAAATGGAGTCGAGAACAGATGACACAGTATTTTGAAGAGGTAGTCACGGAGCAGTTAAATGCTCTGAAAAAAGATGTCGTTCAAAATGATTATACAAGTTTCATAAAAATATGATGAGGTGACAAGGATGCTATTTATTTACTGTGTTGTGTTAAGTATTTTTGTCATTTGGACAATTTTGAATGGCTTGTTTTTACCTCGAATTAAAAAAGTGCATGGAGAAAATCAAGATCGTATTTCCATTCTTATTCCTATGCGCAATGAGCAACGAAATGTAAAAAAATGCATCTCCATGTTAAAGCAACTTACATATCCACAGCTTGAATTCATCATTTATAATGATCAATCAACTGACTTAACTGGACAAATGCTATATCAAGAAATTGAAGGTGATGCTCGCTTTCGTGTGATAGAGGGAGTGGAGTTACCGTCTAATTGGGTAGGGAAAGTGCATGCCTGTCATCAGTTACAGCGAGCAGCCACTGGAAAGTTTTTAGCGTTTATTGATGCAGACGTATCCTTGTCATCACACATTTTTGAAAAAGTTGTACCCCTTATGAGGAGAAAAGAAATCGGTCTAATTACCGGGTTTCCGCATTTTATGTATTCTAATTGGCTGGATCGGCTTGTACTTCCGATGATGCATTTTCTTGTGAATTTTCATTTACCTATTGCTTTGGCGAATTATACGAAATGGCCGGCTGCTACGGCTGCCAATGGGACTTTTTTATTTTTCGAAAGAGAAGCTTATGAGAAAATGGATGGTCATCTTGTAGTGAAAAACTCTCTATTGGAAGATGTAGAAATAGCGCGGGCGATGAAAAAATCAGGAATGCGTGTGTTATTGGTTAATCTTAGTAAAGACAGTTCATGCAAGATGTACACTAACACGTTTGAAACGTGGCAAGGTTTTTCTAAAAATACATTTAGTGGCCTAAATTATTCTTTTAGAAATGCCGTGCTATTTATCCTTTTTTATAGTGTAACTTATGTGTTTCCGCTAGTGCTTCTTATTAATAGTATTGTTTTTTTAAATTGGCTGTATGCTATACCTTATATTTTGATTGTTATTCAAAGAATGGTTTCCGACTTCAAAAGCAAGACACCCTTATATTACGCATTGCTCATGCCACTCTCGTCACTGGCAATGCTAATTATTTTGTGTAATTCAATTTATTTGTATCAAACGAAACGGTCTTATGTTTGGAAGGGACGTGAATACGGATGAAGAAAGTAGCGGTAATTGGCGGTGGTCTAGGGGGGCTATCCGCAGCTATAACACTTGCGAATGCAGGGATGGATGTTACAGTATTTGAAAAAAATAAAGACCTGGGCGGAAAAATGCGCTCAATAGATCTCGGTACACATCATTTTGATTTTGGACCAAATACAATTACGATGCGCCCTGTCTTTCAGCAAGTTTTAGCACAAACTGGCGTAGATCCGGATGATTATTTAAATTTTATCCCTTTACGAGTTCATATGAAGAATGTAAGTTCAAAAGGGGAAGTATTATACTTTTCCAACGACCAGCAATATATGATTGAGCAAATTAAAAAGTTTTCATTAAGCGACGCGGAAAATTATCCTGCTTTTATTACGGAAATTTCAAGAATCTACTTTTTGGCACAGCGTCATTTTTTGCAAACAACATTTACGAGCTGGCGAGACTATATGAAACCATCGTTACTATCAGCTCTAGTAAAAGTGCGACCTTTTGAAACTTTGAATCAATTTATAAGAAAGTATTTTCAACATCCGTTTATCGTTCAATGTTTTTTACGCTATGCGACATATATTGGTTCATCGCCATACATAATGCCTGCAACATTTGCAATGATTGCTTATTTGGAATTGGTTGATGGTGTTGATTACGTTGAGGGTGGAACATCAAAGATTGCGCAAGCATTTACAACCCGTGCTAAGCAGTTAGGTGTGAAATTTCATGTAGGGTGTGAAGTGACAAAAGTTAAATATGGAAAGACTCAAATACACAGTATTATCGATCAGTATGGAATTACACATACAGTCGATGCTGTATTTATGAATTCAGATCGATTAAGTGATTTATTTGAGCTTGATCAAGTTAAAAAAGATATTCAGCCATCCAGTTCAGCATTTGTCATACTGCTTGGACTTAATAAACGGATTGAAGGGTTGCATCATCATAATGTCTATTTTCCTGAAAACTATGAACTGGAGTTTGACGCACTCTTTTCAGATCACTACGTTGAAGATCCCACAATTTATATTTGTAATTCTTCGTATACGGATCGTTCCATTTCACCAAGTGGAGATAATTTACTGATTTTAGTAAATGCCCCACCAACGAAAAAGGGAACTTTACAAATCGATTCACATCAATATCGTCAAAAAATAATTATACAGTTAAAGGAACTTGGTCTTGATATCGAAGATGCTATTGTGGAGGGAAAAGTAATAACACCCGAGTATTTAGAGAAGGAATTTTATGCATTTCGAGGCGCATTATATGGCGCTGCATCCAATTCAGTAAAATCTGCCTTTTTTAGACCGAGTAATCGGCATGCCAAACTGAAAAATTTATATTTTGTAGGCGGGACAGTACATCCTGGAGGAGGGTCTCCGCTCGTCACGCTGGGGGGCATGAATGTAGCTAAAAAATATATAGCTGAAAATGGTCAGGAAATTTAGAGTTACCTCTAATTTTCCTGACCATTTTGTGTAATGTATAAATAATTTAAATAGTCTTCTTTTAAAATTGCATTTAAAATACAGGGCTGTTTTTGTCTCTCTTCCAATAGTAAATGCTCTTCCTGAAATTGTTGTTCTACATTTAATGAGATGAACGGTAGTTTTTCCTGTGCTTTCTGTGAACGGATATTAACAGTACGCGCACCTGCAAACACAACATCTAATTGCAACTGCTCAAATGCGATTTTTAAAATTTCGATTTTAGATGGCAAATTATAGCCAAGCCCCCAAAACTCAAAACCAATCCAACTACCAATGTGACAATGTTTTTTATGTTGGTCAATAAACATTAGTGTCGTAATACCAACTAATTTTTCTTCCTCATTTAGAATTACACGAGAAACCGTTTTTCCTTCAGATTCCTCTATTAAATTATTAATAATAAAATTTTCCGTATCTTCTATGGATTGAGTAGGTAAACCAAGTGCATTTTTTACTTCGGGTGCCTGAGATAAACGATGTATTTCTTTCGCATATCGAAGATCATGGGGAACTAACTTCACTTTTTTCATTTTATTTCTACCTCACTTTTTAAATGAACTTCCATCACTATGTAGATAACTATATATTGTTCCATTCTATATTATATTCATAAAATAACCGACAATTTTTTAGAAAATAAAAATAAATTGGAAAATAAGGTTGTTTTATTTAAGTAAGTATAATAATATAACTCATATAATATAAAACCGAGTTGAATAATCGGCATTGGGGTGAATGGTAATTGTCATCAGTAATGATTGATATTAGGAATGTAAGTAAGTCTTATGGTGATCAGGGTCTGACAGTACTGCAGGATATTTCTTTCGATATAAAAAAAGGTGAAGTTATCGCAATTTTAGGCAAAAGCGGCTGTGGAAAAAGTACATTACTTAATTGTATAGGCGGTTTTGAAGCGGTAAACAACGGCCAAATTTTGCTCGATGAAGTACCTGTCAAGAAACCGAGTAAGCGATGTATTATGCTGATGCAAAACTATGGGTTACTGCCATGGCGCTCTGTCCGGAAAAATGTAGAGTTAGGGATTGAAAATATAAGTTTATCAAAGCAGGAAATATCTGAAAGAACTCTACATTATTTGCGAATGGTTGGATTAGAGGATCGGGCTAATGCTTTACCTAGTGAATTATCTGGTGGGATGCAGCAACGAGTTGCTATTGCACGTGCCTTAGCAATGCAGCCAGAGGTCATTTTAATGGATGAACCATTCGGCGCGCTCGATACATTTACACGATACTATTTACAGGATGAATTAATGCAAATTCAGCATCGAGAAAAGATGACAATTGTGTTAGTAACGCATGATATTGATGAAGCTATTTATTTAGCAGACCGCATTTTAATAATGAAGCCAAATCCTGGGGAGATTCATAAAGAAATTGTATTGAAACTACCAAAGGAACGAAATCGTGCTGATGCAGACTTTCAGTATTATCGAGAATTAATTTTTAATGAGTTCCAATTTACACACGAAAAAGCAACGATCGAATTTAATATTTAATCTAACGGGGGTTAGTGGATGAAAAAGCTATTTTTATTAATGACAATATTATTCGTTACATTTTTAGCTGCATGCGGAAATAATGATTCTGCAGTCAATGGGGAAAAACCAACAATAAAAATTGGCTATTTACCAATTACACATGCAGTGCCTTTATATATGCAGAATGATGAGAACTATGAGGATTATAATTTAGAACTAGTAAAGTTTGGTTCTTGGCCAGAACTAATGGATGCGCTTAATACGGGAGCAATTGATGGGGCATCTGTACTGATCCAATTAGCTATGAATGCAAAGGAAAAAGGCATTGATTTAAAAGCAGTGGCACTCGGTCACCGTGATGGCAATGTTTTAATTGCAGGTAATGATATTAATTCTGTTGAAGAGCTAGTCGGAAAATCCTTTGCAATTCCAAGCAGGTTTTCCACACATAATATTTTGTTGTATGAAATGCTGAAAAAACATGGCATTGCCTATGATGAAGTTGATGTAATCGAACTACCGCCAGCAGAAATGCCGGCAGCTTTAGCAGAAGGGCGAATTGCGGGTTATGTTGTAGCTGAGCCATTTGGAGCGATTTCTGTAGCTCTTGAGAATGGTAAGGTATTGTATCAGTCAGAAGAAATATGGAAAGATTCCATCGATTGTGGCTTAGTATTGCGAGGTAAATTTATTGAAGATAATAAAGAATTAGCCGACAAATTTGTTAATGACTATGTAGCAGGTGGAGAGCTTGCACAAGGAAAAGACAAACATATGCATGAAGTGGTCGGGCAATATTTAACAGTGGATCAAAATGTGTTGGATATTTCTCTTGATTGGATTTCATATGACAATTTAAGTATTGAACAAGAAAGCTATGCTATTTTACGTGATGCATTAATGGAAATGGGATTATCTGATGACCCACCATCCTATGAAGACTTTGTTGATGCTAGCTTTGTAAATTAATAGAGGAACGGAGGGATATTATGGCCATAGTGAAAAAACTGTCACCGATTGCGATTGGCTTTATACTGCTTCTTATCTTCTGGCAATTTGCCATCTTGATCGGTGGACATCAGGCAGCACTCTTCCCTCCGCCTTTAAAAGTGGGGGAAGCATTATTAGCAATCATTTCGGATGGTTCTTTGTTTGCTCATATTCAAATTAGTTTATTTCGATTTTTTTCGGGTTACTTAGCAGCAGTAATTGTGGCTATCATTTTAGGTCTTCTACTAGGTAGATCGACGCTCGTATGGAAAGTAGTGGACCCAATTGTTCAAGTATTGCGTCCGGTTTCTCCAATTGCATGGTCGCCTTTTATCGTATTATGGTTTGGCATTGGCAATATGCCCGCGATTGTTATTATTTTTATAGCTGCTTTTTTCCCGGTTCTTTTATCGACCGTATCTGCTGTCAAAAAGGTTGACAAAACGTTTTTACGTATTGCCTCCAATTTTGAAATGAGCCCGTTTGAAACATTACGGAAAATTGTATTACCGGCATCATTCCCGATGATTGCAAATGGTTTGCATATGGCGTTAGGTTCTGCGTGGATTTTCCTTGTAGCGGGTGAAATGGTCGGTGCGCAATCAGGGTTAGGTTTTTTAATTATTGATGCAAGAAATTCATTAAGTCTTGATTTAGTAATGGCTTGTATCGTTGTCATTGGGGTTCTTGGATTAGCGTTAGATAAAGGCATTCATTATTTTGAAAGTTGGGTCAATCGCATTTGGGGCGGTGCAAAATAAAAACTGCCTAAAAAGTTTTAGACAGTTTTTATAGGGCGTATATGAATATTATCGATTCGCTCACCCGTTTTAGTAGAATAATAACCAATTTCTACCCGGTTTTCATCAGGATCGACAATTTCTTTATAACAAGTTTCAAGATGCTCAGCTCCCCAAATAATCATCGCATTAAATACATGCTCCAGGGCAGTGCCTTTTTCGGTTAATGTATAGCGGTAACGAGGTGGATGAGCAACATAAAGTTCGCTTTGGACAATATGGGCTTCTTCTAATTCCTTTAAACGATTGGAAAGAACGTTTGCCGAAAGTCCGGGTAGCTTGAGCTTAATATCATTGAAATTTGTTTCACCTATTAGAAGTTCGTGGATGATTAGAAGTGTCCATCTATCCCCGAGAATATTTAATGTTTGTGCAATGTTACAAGGTAAATCATAACGAGTTTTCATGCTTATGCCTCCTTCGTACTTAGTATAAACATTAATTTTATGCAAAGCGAGTTAATTTTTTTAACTTAAGGGGTTTGAAATTTTCAAAAATATGTACCTCATGACAAATAGGTGCAATTAATTATTGATATTCATAGTGCGATCTAATTGGACGCCTATTTGAATATAGAGAAATTTAATATTAACTACTAGGAGGAATTTAAATGAGTTTATATTTAGTAGAATCAACAATTAATGAAGTATCTTCAAAAGAGGCATTTTCGGCATTAGTAGATAAAGTGCATGCAACAAAAAATGTAGGGGTTATCGAAGTACAAGTAGCGAAGGATTTTTCACGTGGCTATTTTATTATTGAAGCAACGGAAGAAGAAACAGCGAAAGAAGCTTTACAATCACAAGGTGTTTCCATCGACTTAATTAAGGAAGTTCGTTTAATCGGTAAAGAATTAGATGAAGTAAAAGCTGGCGGCGAGCAAGTAAATTATTTAGTTGAGTGGGAAATTCCTGCTGAAATTACAATGGAAAAATATTTGGAACGCAAAAAGAAAAACTCTGTAAAGTATGAAGAAGTACCTGATGTAAAATTCTCTCGTACGTATGTATGTGAAGATATGACAAAGTGCTTATGCTTCTATGATGCACCAGACGAAGCAGCTGTAAAACGTGCACGTGAAGCAGTACAAACACCGATTACATCGTTAACGGAATTATCGGACTAAAAGGAAAGGATGCGGAGAGAATGGCATTGAACAAACAATTATTAGCGCAAATCATCGAGGAGAAATTAAAACCTTTAGTAAAGAAAGTCGATGAGCAGGCACATTATGCAGAAAGCTATATTTTAGCATTAGGCGAGGCTGGATTTTTCCAATCGGCAAATAAAGATCAATCGAGTTTATTAGTAGATGAAGCGACAGTTGTCCGTGAAACAGCAAAAGTATGTATGACGACAGCATTTTGTGTTTGGTGCCATCTAGCCGCATTAACTTACTTAAGAAATAGTGATAATCCATTTTTGAAAAATGATGTGTTGCCTCAATTAGAAAATGGCGTAAAGTTAGGGGCAACAGGCTTATCAAATGCAATGAAATACTATTCTGGTTTGGAGAAGCTTCATTTAACTGCCGAAAAGACAGAAGCAGGTTATATTATTAACGGGACATTACCAGCTGTTTCGAATTTAGGGAAGCGCCATTATTTTGGTGCGATTGCTACAATTGATACACGGGAAGTGATGGTGCTCGTTTCAACAAATGCATCAGGTTTGGAAATGACCGAACGACTTGGGTTTATCGGGGTAAATGGAAGTGCAACGTATACTTGTAAATTTGAGAATGTCCTTATTCCAAATGATTTTGTTATATCGGAGGATGCAAAGGCATTTTGCGATATTATACGACCGACATTCATTTACTACCAAGTTCCGCTTGGTGCCGGGGTTATAGCTGCAGCAGCTGATGGCATAGAGAAAGTAAAAGCAAAGCAAAACGGCTGTAATGACTTTTTGAAAGTACAGGCAACTGAACTACGTAGCCATCATGAAAGAATTGAAGCGGAATTAACTCAATTAGCAAGCAATTTAACACTAAAAGATGTAGTAAATACGCGTTTACAGGCAGTCCATGATACATTAGCTGCAGTGCAGGCAAATATGATTCATAATGGTGCAGCGGGCTATGTAGCTGGTAGCGTACCTTCCCGCAAACTGCGTGAAGCATACTTCTTTGCAAATTTAACGCCAACTGTCCGCCATTTAGAAAAAATAAAATCAAATTTTACTTAAGTAAAAAGGGGCTATCCAGTTAGCCCCCTTTTTTAGTTTAGTTTTCTTTTCGATACTCCAACAAATCCCCAGGCTGACAATCAAGCGCTTCACAAATTGCTTCTAATGTAGAAATGCGGATGGCCTTTGCTTTGCCATTTTTTAAAATAGATATATTCGCCATTGTAATGCCGACCCGTTCAGAAAGTTCGGTCACGCTCATTTTCCTTTTCGCCAGCATAACATCTATATTAATAATAATCGTCATCTTTTCACCTCATATCGTTAAATCATTTTCAGCTTTAAACACTAGCGCATGTGTTAACAACTTTTGTAGAACAGCTGCAAACACAGCGATGACGATTGATGCAAAAATGATAATAAGTGAAAATAACATGATTCCGGGTGCATCATCTATATCTGCAATACGAAATAAAAGCGGTAAATCTACAATAAACAATACACTGATTGCAATCGCACAGTGCTTGATTTTTTTTAAAGCTTCTACCGATAAATTGGAAAAAGCAAGCTGTTGATCAATATAGCTTAATAATTTTGTCGTTTGGAAAAGAGCAATAAAATAAGGTATTGCAGAGAGATACATAACAGCTACCATTGGAATGAACAATAAAAAGGCCTTCGTTTTTGGAACGAAAATCAAATCATAAGCTAAATACGATAACACTGCAGCAATCGGTAAACCAATTATAACGACGGCAACCTTTAAAAATATTGTTTCACGCTTCATAAATTCCACCTCGCTATTTTAATTGTATATTGATAATAAGATTATATTTATCGAATTACAATAAATATGTATTGAAAGGTGAATGTTTTTTCTATGAATTGCTTGGAGCTAGTATTTCAATGTGGTACATGAGAAAATGAACTAAAAAGAAAAAGGGGGATCAGCATGGATATTAAACTTTCAGAAAATCAGATAAAAGATCTATGCGGGACCGTTTCTTTTAAAAAAGGACAGACTTTTTATCGAACAGGTAAAGTGAATTTCCTGCAATATACGGATATTTTCGGAGAAGCGGTTGTGAAAAGTACAGAACAATTCATTGTCCGTGTGGAAAAAGAGACTACGGGTAAGTTTAAAACCTCCTGTAGCTGCCCGACATTAGAGGGCTTCAGTAAAAGCTGTCAACATGTTGCGGCGGTGCTTATTGCTATTTTAAATCGTAATAAAAAAACATCTCCTTCTTCGCATACGATTCCTATTGAGCAGAATTTAGATTTTGAAAATAGCTTTCTTTCTATTTTCAAAGAGCCAAAAGTACAAACGAGTCGTCAGCAACGCCATTTTGAAAAGCGAGAAATAATGGATGTGCACTTTTCGCTGACACCAGTCCAATCTATAGAAGGTGACACACTTTTTGCTATCCAACTCCAAGTAAATGGGGAACGGGTGTTATCTATTCGTGATTTTTTAACACATATTAAAAATAAAAAGTCATACCGGATTTCAGAAAGAACGGTTTATAACTTTGAGCGATTCTGCTTCGAAACACAGCACGATGCTATGATACAGCTCCTTATCAAAATAGTAGAAGACGATGCATTATATATAGAAACTACGCAAAATAAGCCAATCCAATTTAAAGAACATCTATTGATCATTCCGCCTTCATCATGGCATCACTTTGCTTCATTACTCTCGGAAATAGAAGATGTTTCAGTCAATTATCAAAATGAAAGCTATAGTGGGGTCAAACTTTTAGCTCGACCTACAGCGCTTCATTTTTTCATCAATGAAAAAGATGAGCATTATGAGCTTACTATAGAAGGAATTGAACGAACGGTCTTACTACGTAGTTATCACTTAGTACTGTTTGATGGAGAAATGACACAAATTAGCGATGAAAGTATGACGCAATTATTGGAATTAAAGAAAATACTTCAACAGCAATCCAAGTTAATAATCGAGCAATCACATTGGAACTACTTTTTAGAGCAGATTATTCCGAAGTTGAAAAAGATCGGTAACGTTACAATGGATAGAGCCCTTTCATTACAGCAAATGCAAACACCATTAGTTGCGAATGTTTATTTAGATCGTGTGAATAATCGCTTTCTTGCAGGTTTGGAGTTTCAATATGGGCAGTTTGTTATTCAACCATTAAGTGAATATGATATATCGGATGAAGTGCTAATTATTCGAGATATTGAAAAGGAGTCAACTATTTTAGCGTTAATGGATGAAAGTGGATTTACGAAAACAGATGGCGGTTACTATATGCAAAATGAGGAGCTCGAATATAATTTTTTATTTCACCAACTTCCGAAATTAACAAAGCTCGCTCAAATTTATGCAACAAATTCTGTTAAATTACGTATTGCAAAAGAAAATAACTTCCCTAAAATTCGAGTAAATGTACAAAAAGAACGGACAAATTGGCTTGAATTTAAATTTGAAATGGATGGGGTTTCGAATAAGCAAATAAAAGAAATTTTAGCGGCTATTAAAGTGAAGCAAAAATATTACCGACTGAAAGATGGAGCATTGCTATCATTGGAAACGAGGGAAATAGAAGAAATTCAGCGCTTTTTAAGAGCCATTCCAGCACAAGATGATGAATACGAATTAACGTTTAACATGCCGATTTTAGATAGCTTGCCGTTTTTGGAGCAATTTGAAGAGAGTACAATTTTTGAAGCGGAACAATCGTTTAAAGAATTTACCGGACAATTGTTAAATCCAGCATCACTAACGTTCGAAGTTCCGCCAAGTCTACAATCTATTCTTAGAGATTATCAAAAGCATGGTTACAATTGGTTAAAATTACTTTCCAATTATGGATTTGGCGGTGTACTTGCAGATGATATGGGACTTGGCAAAACGATTCAAAGTATTGCGTTTATCTTGTCCGAATTAGAAATAGTCCGTGCGAATAAACAACCTGTATTAATCGTTTGTCCATCATCACTTTCTTACAATTGGCTATATGAGTTCATGCAATTTGCTCCAGAAGTTGAAGCAATTGTTGTGGATGGGGATGTGTCAGAGAGAAGGGCCCTACTGCGATCAATGGAAGAACAAGATGTTGTAATTACAACATATCCGTTATTGCGACGTGATATATCATTTTATGAACGACAACATTTCCATACGGTATTTTTTGATGAGGCACAGGCATTTAAAAATCCGGTAACTCAAACGGCACGTACAGTCAAAAAAATTAACGCGACCAACCGTTTTGCCTTAACGGGTACACCAATTGAAAATTCCTTGTCCGAATTATGGTCAATCTATCGCGTTGTTTTTCCTCAGCTATTCCGGGAGCTAGAAGAGTTCCGACATATGCAACGGAAAGATATTGCACGTAGAGTTCGACCGTTTTTGTTGCGCCGTATGAAAGAACAGGTGCTGAACGAGCTTCCTCAAAAAGAGGAAATAATCGAAAAAACGGAACTTTTTCCCGAGCAAAAAGCGTTATATGCAGCGTATTTGGCAAAGTTACGGGTGGATACAATGAAACATTTAGACAAAGAGACGTTTCATAAAAATCGTATTCGAATTTTGGCGGGCATAACCCGACTACGGCAAATTTGCTGTCACCCGGCCCTATTTGTCGAAGGTTATAAAGGAAGTTCTGCAAAATTTGAGCAGTTGTTTCACCTGTTGGAGCAATCGAAAGCATCAGGTCGCCGTGTGCTAATATTTTCGCAGTTTACGCAAATGCTGAAAATGATTGCAACTGAGCTATCCAAGCGTGGGGAATCGTATTTTTACCTGGATGGTCAAACTCCATCAGAGGAGCGTGTAACTCTTTGCAATGCTTTTAATAATGGAGAGCGCGATTTGTTTTTAATTTCGTTAAAAGCAGGAGGAACAGGGTTGAATTTAACAGGGGCAGATACCGTGATTTTATATGATTTATGGTGGAACCCGGCAGTAGAGGAACAAGCAGCTGACCGTGCGCATCGAATGGGACAAAAGGAAGTTGTACAAGTTATCAAACTTATTACAAATGGGACGATAGAGGAAAAGATGAGTGAACTTCAGCAAAAAAAGAAACTGCTCATTTCCGATATTTTGGATGGAGATGACCAGTCTAACAGTAGATTAACCGAGCAAGACATCCGTGAAATTTTAATGATTTAACTTTTTGCATATGTTCACGTAAGAGGAGCTTTTAAAAGTAAGTTCGCATCGTGCATAATTTAAAAAGGTTATGAGGACATTAATTAGCCTCATAACCTTTTTTCCTATTTGATAGGTGTACGTACAATTAATACATCACAAGTTGCATGTCGGACGATTGCTTCAGTACTGGAGCCCATGAACATTTGCTCCATTGCATTTAAACCTGTTGCACCACAAATAATAATATCTGCAGGCGCATGTTCTGAAAGCTTTTTGGATAAAACATTTTTCGGAGTACCTTTAGTTAAAATCTTATTAACATTTACAATGCCAGCTTCTTTTGCTTCTAATTCATAGCGGTCCAATAACACTTCACCGTGCTTACGGACTAATTCGACCATATTATCATAAAGCATATCAAAAGATGCGGAAAAGCTTGTATCGATTACGTGGATGATATGTAAAGTCGAGCCAATATTACGTTTTGCTACATCAATTGATTTTTGAAAAGCGAGTTCGCCTAACTCAGAGCCATCTACTGCCACAACGATATTTTGATAATGATTTGCCATACGGAATTCCTCCTTTATCAATATGATAAATTATATCAAATAAATAGATTTCGGTATAATGATGGCGCCAAAATATTGTATAAAAAAGGATAAATGTGTCCAGCAAAAAGCAGTTTCTCTCCACATTTCCAACTGTTTACGAGTGTTTAATCGGAAGGATCTTTAAAACTTTTTGAATACGGAAAGCAAAGAATCCTGCAAAAATAGCTAGAATAATATCTTTTGGCATCGGTGGAATCATCCATAACCAAGCCAGTTTGTAGGAAAATCCTTCTGGCGCCGCTGCCCATAATGTATAAGCAAAATACATCCAAGTTGTTCCTAGAATATAATTAATAGCCATCGCTATAACTGCCGCAATAATATAGGCAAGTCTAGTTTTGTATGTTTCAGCGATTTTACCGGCAATATAGGCACTAACGATAAATGTAACAATAAAACCGAATGTCGGTAGCAAAATTGCTGAGAAGCCACCTGTAAATTTTGAAAACACCGGTGCACCAGCAAGTCCAATAGCCATGTATACAGTACAAGCAATGGCTCCTTTTTTAGATCCTAGAACTAATCCTGCTAAAATAGCAAAAAAAGTTTGTAATGTAATTGGTACACCACCCACTGTTAAGAATGGTGCAAATGATGTTATGTTTGCACCAATCATAATTAATGTTGCAAACAAAGCACTGTAAATTAAATCTACTGTTTTAAAGGTTTGTGTTTTGTGAACGGTTTCCATTTTCTAACCCCTTTGTTAACTAGAATATTTTTTCGGTTAACGTAAATATAAAATGTAAAACGAGTTGTGTCAACTAAAATTTATTTTTGGTTAACTAAAATGAGACTAGATTACAGTTTTCGTTTTAAAAGACCGGATTTTGGTTAACTAATCTTAAAAGGTTTATAATAAATGTATCAACTAAAAGAAATGAGGCGAAAAACAATGACAGAAAAAGAAGACAATTTTGGTTTTCGTTTTGATAATAGTTATATGAATTTGCCACAAATGTTTTATACCGAGATAGCGGCAAATAAAGTTACTGCACCAGCGATTGTCCTTTTTAATCGTACGCTAGCAGATAGAATGGATTTAGATGCAAATGAATTAAAAGAGCAAGGGGCGGCAATTTTAGCCGGACATGAAATGCCTTCAGGGGCAGCGCAAATTGCCCAAGCATATGCGGGACATCAATTTGGCCATTTCAATATGTTAGGAGATGGACGAGCACTATTAATTGGCGAGCATATTACAAAAGATGGGGAACGCTATGATATTCAATTAAAAGGCTCAGGGCGCACACCGTATTCACGAGGGGGAGACGGAAGAGCGGCATTAGGTCCAATGTTGAGAGAATTTATTATTAGCGAAGCGATGCATGCACTTTCAATTCCTACCACACGTAGCTTAGCGATTGCTGCAACAGGGGATGTTATTTATCGTGAAAAAGCACTTCATGGTGCTGTTTTAACCCGTATAGCGGCTAGTCATTTGCGCGTCGGTACATTTCAATATGCAGCTCAATTTGGAGAATTGTCTGACGTAAAAGCATTAGCGGATTATGCGATAGACCGGCACTATCCTAAGATTCGTAAAGTAGATAATCCTTATATTGCATTATTAGAAACTGTATTAGAAAAGCAAGCGGCACTAATTGCAAAATGGCAAAGTGTTGGCTTTATTCACGGTGTAATGAATACGGATAACATGACAATAAGCGGTGAAACAATAGATTATGGTCCATGTGCTTTTATGGATACGTATGACACATCTACTGTATTTAGTTCAATTGATACTCAAGGACGTTATGCTTATGGTAACCAACCTGCAATTGCTGCTTGGAATTTAACACGATTTGCAGAAAGTTTATTGCCAATAATTCATGAGGATGAAGAAGAGGCGGTTCGTTTAGCACAAGGTATTCTAGAAAAATTCCCTTCTGTTTATGAAGTACATTATTATAGTGAAATGCGTGAAAAGCTCGGACTTCTCTATCCGGGTGATCAGGATGAACAGCTTATTAACGATTTGCTTCAGTTAATGGAATACAATGAAGCGGACTATACGAATACGTTTCGTTCATTGGCAGAGGGAGAACGACCAAACAATAAATTATTCCAATCAGAACAGTTCAAACAATGGGAAAAAGCCTGGTTCGAGCGTATTGATCAACAGGACATGACAAAAGAAGAAACTTTACAGGTGATGAAATCGGTTAATCCTTCCGTAATTCCAAGAAATCATTTAGTAGAACAAGCTATAGAAGAATTTATTGCAGGCAATCCTTCAATGTTTGCCGAAATGCTTCAAGTCTTATCAAATCCCTATGATACAAATGAACAGTTTTCAAAATATACACAGCCGCCAACAGATGAAGAACCACCATTTGTCAGCTATTGCGGCACATAAAAATCGAGCGCGGTACAACGTTAAAGTTGAAACCGTGCTCTTTTTTTGTATCATAATTAGCCTTGAAGAAATTATTATGGAAGATTTTGAACAATTTTTTAAAAAGCAAACGTCTAAGTTGTAGAATTGAAAAGAGGTGAGTGGTCGGTGGAGGAAATTGTAGAACAATATGGAGAATATTTATATCATTTTAGCTATTTATACGTAAAGGATCGTCAAATTGCAGAGGAAATTACACAGGACGTCTTAATGAAGTTTCTATTACATAAAGAAAATTTCCGTAGTGAAGCTTCACTGAAAACCTATTTAACTCGTATAGCGATTAATTGTTGTCATGATGAGCTACGCAAACAAAAGAGAAAAGCACTTCTAACAAAATTAATACCAATCCGTAAAAATGTACCTTCAAGTGAACAAGCATATTTAGAGATAGAAGCTTTCACAACATTAAAACAACATATTTTCGCCTTGCCTGTTCATTATCGTGAGGTCATTATTTTATTTTACTATGAGGAATTTGAGGTATCAGAAATTGCTGATTTACTCATGGTTTCACAAAATACCGTTCGTACAAGAATTCGTCGGGCGAGAGAGCTTTTAAAAAATGATCAGGAATTGGAGGCGCTATTTTATGAAGGAATTTAAAAATCAGCTGAAGCGGGAATTGCAGCAGGATGCACCTTATACAACTGAGCTCAAGCAGCGATTGTTACAGACGAAGCGAAAGCCGAAAAAACGCAATTGGCAAGTACTATCGGTTTCTGTTGCAATGTGCTGTTTAATTGGAATGATAGTATATGCTCAGTTCGCCCCAAAGCAAAGTGTCCAGACAGCGAATGAAGGAGATCCACTATTGCCAATTATTAAGGATGTTACTGCGTTAGAGGTGATTAAACCCAAAACCGCGTATCTACTAGGTGAACAATGGATGCTGCATGGCTTTCGGATGGTGATAGACGAAGAGGCCAAAATTACATATGGAGATTATGTAGCATATTACGGTCCTGAGGGAATCGTTGTATCAACAGTGCTCGGTTTAGCGAATGATTCGGTGACAATGGATGAAGGGCAAATTCGAGTAAATGGTACGATATTAACTGTCCGAGGGCTTGGAAAGAAAATAGGGGAGGCAGAACAGAAAGATCCCTTTAAAAACCCGTATTATTTTTATGAGTGGGGTATACAATTCACACCTTTTGCCAATGAAACGGTAGATACCGCTAAGGACGAGCTGCTTGTTTACAATAAAGAAGACCATCAGCAATTATTAAAAATTAAGGATACTCAACTAGCCGGCAAGGTGACTGCTATTTATGCTCCAGATGAATTAGCGCTTACATTGACACCTGAAGAACAAGCTGTTTATGAGGAATTTAAAACGGATTATGATTTGGAACGCTTGCGTGGTATTTCACCCATTGCGATTACAAAAATGTTTTTATTAAGTGAAAGTGAACAAGATTATGAAACATATGAAGCCCTTTTTACAAATGTTGAAAATAAACACACTATTGAAGTAAAGCAGTATTATGAAACAACAAAAGCTGTCCGTCAACAGTTATATACACCAGAACTAAATCGTTTAATGATTGCAAGTGGCTTTAATGGTATAGAAAAGGCAACCTTTGAAGTGCGCTCAGAAACAGAAGGCTGGGTGGTTTATACTGGGGAAAATGGATTACCTGCAGAAGTGAGAATGGAAAAAAATGAGCAAGGAATATGGCAGCCATCGTTTAGTCGGCCTATTTATATTCCGCTTGAATAAAGAAAAAAGCAGAAACGCAATAAAACGTTTCTGCTTTTTCTTATGATAAGCGACCTTTATAATCTTCAAACTGGAATGAACGAATAACTTTTATTCCTTGTTCATCATTGTACGTGCAAATACTCGGCAAGTTCACACCGTTGAACATATGCGTTTTTACCATTGTATAATGGGCCATGTCAGTAAAGACGATTTTGTCGCCTGCTTTAAGTGGCTCATCGAATGAGTAATCTCCAATAATATCGCCAGCTAAGCATGTCATACCACCTAAGCGGTACGTATATGCTTTTTCATTTGGTTGACCAGAACCGATAATATGTGCGCGGTATGGCATCTCAAGCGTATCCGGCATATGACAAGTAGCAGAAGAGTCTACGATTGCAAGCTCCATACCGTTATGAACGATATCAAGCACTGTTGCTACTAAATAACCTGTATTCAGTGCAATTGCTTCACCTGGCTCTAAAATTACTTTCACATCATATGTTTCCTGAATACGATTAATTAACGACACTAAAAGTTCTACGTTATAACCCGGTTTCGTAATATGATGACCACCACCGAAGTTAATCCATTTCATCTGGTGTAAGTACTTTCCGTATTTTTCTTCAAAATGAACTAAAATACGTTCCAGCACTTCCGCACCCTGCTCACACATAGCGTGGAAATGAATACCTTCCACACCGTCTAGCTCATCTGGCTGGAATGATTCAAACGGGATACCTAAACGTGAATTAATGTAGCATGGATCATAAAGTGGTGTTTCCACCTCTGAATAGCCCGGGTTTACACGTAAGCCGATTGAAATATTTTTCTCATGATTCAACACTTTGTCTTTATATTTATTTAACTGATCAAAAGAGTTAAATACAATATGGTCGACATATGTTAAATATTCATCAATTTCATGTTCTGCATAAGCAGGGGCATAAGCATGTACTTCCTTACCGAATTCTTCATAGCCAAGACGTGCTTCGAATAATGAAGAAGACGTAATGCCAGCTAAATAATTGCGCGCCATCGGAAATGTTGACCACATTGAAAACCCTTTAAGTGCAAGTAAAATATCACAATTTGTACGATCCTGTACAGATTTTAATAGCTTTAAATTGCGCTCGAGTAATCGCTCGTCAACTACGAATGCCGGAGACGGAGCCTGTGACCAATCGATGCCCGTTTCTTCTGCTAAAGCTTCCTCCATAATAGGCTTCTTCATTTTTACATCAGCCATTATTTTGTTACTCCGTTAGAAGTGAATTCTAAGTCGATTAATTCAGGATTTTCAGTTTCGTGCCATGGTAAGCCCCATTTGTTTAAAGCGTCCATGAATGGATCTGGATTGAAGTCTTCCACATTCCATACACCTGGTTTTTGCCATTCGCCGTTCATTACAAGCATAGCGCCGATCATTGCCGGTACACCAGTTGTGTAAGAAATCGCCTGTGAGCCAACTTCTCTGTAGCATTCTTGGTGATCACATACATTGTATACATAGTAAGTTTTTTCTTTACCGTCTTTAATACCGCGAACGATACAGCCGATGTTTGTTTTACCTTTTGTAAGAGGTCCAAGTGTTGCTGGATCTGGTAAAACAGCTTTTAAAAATTGGATTGGCTGAATCATTTGTCCTTGGAATTCGATTGGCTCAATTGAAGTCATACCTACATTTTCTAGAACGTTTAAATGTGTTAAGTATTTTTCGCCAAACGTCATCCAGAAGCGGATTTGTTTTAAACCTTTAATGTTTTTCGCTAAAGATTCTAATTCTTCATGGTATAGAAGGTAGCAATCTTTTTCACCGATTTCCGGTAAGTTATAAACTGTTTTATATTCTAAAGGCTCCGTTTCAACCCACTCGCCATCTTTCCAGAAACGACCGTTCGCAGTAATTTCGCGAATGTTGATTTCCGGGTTGAAGTTTGTTGCGAATGGAAGTCCGTGGTCTCCACCATTAGCATCAACGATATCGATGTAATGAATTTCATCGAAATGATGCTTTTGTGCATGCGCTGTGAATACGCCTGTTACACCTGGGTCAAAACCTGAACCTAGAAGCGCAGTAATGCCTGCTTCTTCAAAACGTTCTTTATACGCCCATTGCCATTTATATTCGAATTTAGCAGTATCTAAAGGCTCGTAGTTTGCTGTATCTACATAATGAGTCTTAGTTGCTAAACATGCATCCATAATAGTTAAGTCTTGATATGGTAAAGCTACATTGATCACCACATCTGGATTAAATCCATTGATTAAGTCAATTAGTTCCTCGGTGTTATCCGCATCCACTTGTGCTGTATGAATAATCGTTTTTCCACCATCTAATTTTTCTTTTAAAGCATCACATTTAGACTTTGTTCGACTTGCGATCATAATCTCTTCGAATACTTCTGAGTTTTGTACACATTTATGTACGACAACGCTAGCTACACCGCCAGCTCCAATAATCAATGCTTTACCCAATTTCTTGTCACGCTCCCAATCTATAATTTAATTGTGTTTCAATTTGAAACAAGATTGATTATATAGAATAGTACGTGACTTAGCAATTATGTTCTCGTATTTTTTTACAAGTTTTAGAGATAATTATAAAAACATGCAAAACATAGTTGTTTTACATGTTAATGAGAAGAATTAATCATTTCAAGCAATAGATAATAATAGCGTAAATTAGCTTTAGTATGCTGAAGGATTTCATAGTAGGAATAACTTTTGAACAGGAACAGGCAAGAGATGAAGACGCAACTCAAATAGAGTGGGTGTTTTAAGCGCTTTGGTTTAGTTAGTATGAATGTTACTGTCAAAACGATTGTAAATAATATAAAGCAACTATAAAAGATTAATGGTAGAACGTTACTTGTAGCCTGTTCAATCAAGCTTCTGAACTGCAACAAGGCTTCAGCAGATTTTTCACTTTCTTTAATCTGCAGAAATTGATCTTCAAACTGAATGTTCCAAAAAATTTTATCGTTTTGTTCTATTATTTCATATTGGTATTGAAGTGCATGCCCTTTTTCACCGGTTGCTGCTTCACTTGAAGCGGAAATAAGAAAGGAACTGAATAGGATAATGGCTAAGACTCGCAACGTTAAAGTCATGATACACCTCTTATTGAATGATTTACTAAATAAAGGTAATTATACTATGATAAAAAAGTAAAGCAAGATGAAAAAACCTAGTGAAATTTGATTTCACTAGGTAATAGACTATTTAACTGTTTGCTTTTGAAGAACAGTATCGCGGTTTGTAACGGCATCAACTGCTTCATATATTGTACTTTCGAAATGGTTCACTTGCAGGGATGTGACACCTTGAATTGTCGTTCCACCTGGAGAGCATACTTGATCGATTAATTGCCATGGGTGGGAGTCAGATTGTAATACCATTTTAGCACTACCCAATACAGAACTTGCTGCAATTTTAAGTGCCATATCTTTTGGCATACCTTCGCGGACAGCAGCACGTGCCAACGAATCAATGTACAGGTAAGTAAAGGCCGGGGAGGCGCAACCAATCGTAGTAAATATTGAAAATAATTCTTCAGGAAGTTCATCAATCGTTCCTACTGTAGCAAACAGCTTTTCAACAATAGCTTTTTGTTCGTCATTTCCTATGATTGTTGAAAAACAGCTTGTAGATGCGCCAATAGTTGAATTTATATTAGGCATGACACGGAAAATAGGCGTCTGTACCCCAAGCTCACGATGTAAATAGTCAAGTGATTTTCCGGCAGCAATCGAAATAACAATATGATTGCTCTTTAAATTTTGTTGAATTGCTGGAATTACTTGATCAAACATTTGAGGCTTTACTGCAATAATAACGACATCTACTTGTGACATGAGATGCTCTATTGAATCTGCAGTTTGGATCCCATATTGGCTGATGAGTGCCTCTGTTTTTTCGATGCTACGATTAATCCCATATACATCTGTAGCATTAAATTGTCCACTTGTAATCATTCCATTAATAATCGCGTTGGCCATGTTTCCAAGACCGATAAATCCGAATTTCATAAATATATCCCACTTTCATTCATTAAAAATATGCATAGCGCTTAGTATACAGCACTGAAAGTTCAATGCAAATAGAACGTATTATCAGCAAAAAAGATCAAAAAAATTCACCATCTTTCTATTTAAGGAAGATGGTGAATGCTATGTACTCTATTATTTTATAAAAAATATGCGTTTTTAATCCCGACAGGCCAGTCGACTAGTTGATCATTGTCGGCTTTTACTTCCAAGACTAATATTTCATTTTCGATCGCTTCTAATAGCCACTCACTGTATAATAACAACGGCTTATCATTTGTTACTAACTTTTTTAGTTCATTATTTGTAATCGTTAAAATTTCGTATTCACAGGTAAGGTGTATGTGCTGAGGTAAAACCGTGATGGATCCAATTTTAATCGTCCCTGGAATTGTTCCTTCGATTTCAATAATATAAGTAGTTACGCTTTGTCCTTTATAATCAACAATCGTTTCCGTTATGAAATCAAATTTTACTGGATACTCTACATCGTTTACAATTGCTGTACTTCGACTTACTACACTAATCGGCAGCTTTTCCAATGAATTTTCGAACCGATTTTTAAAATGTAGCAGTACATTTTCCGATAGTACTACCATAATAGACACTCCTTTTATGAATAGTGGATGTTTTTTACTACGATTATTTACTAAGTAGAATGGGAATATTGAATTAGAGCCTTAAATAATAGCGAGAATTTCAAAAATACTAGTACTTAGTATATAACTTTTTTTAGTATTGTAAATTAATATAAGTATAAATTTTGTGAACATATTGTTGAAATATGGTAACAACGTTAAAATAAGTGCAATTGATAAAGGATGCGAAGATTACCTTTGTCATCAATGGAGTGATTACGATGAAAGAAAACAGTAACAACACAAACAAAAGAAAAGTAATTTTATTTCCGGGTACAGTAGATCGACTATTTAATGAAGCGAAACATTTAGCCGAGACGTTCCATTATAAAGAAGCGAATGAATTATTTGAGCAAGCATTGCTATTAGGAGAAGGGGATGAATTATCACTTAGTGTTTTTGCCTATTCTTTATATGAAGTAAAAAATTTTGAAAGGGCAAAACAAATATGTGAAGAACTATTGGCAATTGGTCCAAGTATGTATTTTGAAGTGATGGAACTTTACTTAACAATTTGTATGCAATTGCGCCAATTTAAACAAGTGGAGAAAATTATTGAATCATTGTTTGATGAAGAGTTAATACCAGAGCATGAAGTCGAAAAGTTTGAGCGTTTAAAAAACTTAAATGCGCATATAGCAGAAAACCAGGAATCTCAGTTACAGTCTCCTCCATTAGCCGATATTGAAGAGAATTTTGATATTATCGCAAGTGAGTTCCTGAAGTTATCTGTACAAGAACAGCTGATGTTGATAAATGAGCTGCCTGAAATGAATATTCGTCCATATATAACAGAAATTAAAGCCGTTATTGAATCAGAAAATGTGCACCCTTTTATTCAAAGTTTGTTGCTTATTTTGCTGGTGGAACAGGAAGTTAATCTGGATTTGAATATAGCTAAATTTAACATGATAAGGGAGATCAATCCGGCAGAATTACCTTTGCCAACAAAAATGCCCCAATATGAGGAAATTGCAGCGATTATAACGGAAACACTATTACAAGAACCCTCTACACTGGAGTTTGTGCAGCAATTAATGGCTAAGCATGCCATTGTCCTTTATCCGTTCGAATGGACTATTTTCCGAAGCGAGGATGTTGCACTAAGTTATATTGAATTTGTTAAATCCATGTTTGGTGAAACTGTGGAAATCAACGGTGAAATAGTAGAATTTTTACAGAACATAGAAAAAATATCAGATTTACAAGAGTAGTGAAAAAAGTTGAAACATTGTTCATCTATGTTATACTAAAATGGTTGTCAAACAATATATATGACGAGTTTGTTTATTCAAACGAATGTTAACTTTGGAGGTAATATATATGTCAGTAAAATGGGAAAAACAAGAAGGTAACGAAGGTTTATTAACTGTTACTGTAGAAGCAGCAGAAGTTGATAAAGCTTTAGACCAAGCTTTTAAAAAAGTAGTAAAACAAATTAACGTACCTGGTTTCCGTAAAGGGAAAATGCCTCGTAATGTATTCGAAAAAATGTACGGTGTAGAAGCTCTTTACCAAGATGCTTTAGAAATCGTTATCAACTCTTCATACCCAGTTGCTTTAGATGAAGCTGGTATTGAGCCAGTTGATTACCCAGAAATCGCTGGTACAGAAAACTTCGCTAAAGGTACTGACTTCACTTACACTGCAACAGTAACTGTGAAACCAGAACCAAAATTAGGCGAATATAAAGGTTTAGAAGTAACTAAACAAGCTACAGAAGTAACTGACGAAGAAGTTCAATCTTTAATCGATGCTCAATTAGCTAAAAAAGCTGAACTTGAAATCAAAGAAGATGAAGCAATCGTTGAAGGCGACACTGCTGTTATCGATTTCGAAGGTTTCGTAGGCGAAGAAGCATTTGAAGGTGGTAAAGGTGAAGATTACGCATTAGAAATCGGTTCTGGATCATTCATTCCAGGTTTCGAAGAGCAATTAGTAGGCGCTAAAACTGGCGAAACTAAAGATGTTGTAGTTACTTTCCCTGAAGAGTACCATGCTGCTGAATTAGCTGGTAAAGAAGCGAAATTCGTAGTAACAGTTAAAGAAGTAAAAACTAAAGTATTACCTGACTTAACAGATGAGTTCGCAAAAGAAATGGACCCAGAAGTTGAAACAGTAGAAGCTTTACGTACAAAATTAAAAGAAACTACTTTAGCTAACAAAGAAGCTGATTCTGAAGCATCATTACGTGATGAACTTGTAGAAAAAGCAGCTGCTAATGCAGAAGTTGAAATTCCACAAGGTATGATCAACACAGAAGTAGACCGTATGGTACAAGAGTTTGGTCAACGCTTACAAATGCAAGGTATGAACTTAGATTTATACTACCAATTCTCTGGTCAAGACGAAGAAGCATTACGCACTCAAATGGCTGAAGAAGCTGCAAACCGTGTTCGTGTAACATTAGTGTTGGAAGCGATTGGTCAAGCAGAAAATATTGAAGTAACTGAAGAAGACATCAATGTTGAGCTTGAAAAAATGGCTGCACAATTTGGTATGTCAAATGACCAAATTTTAACTGCTTTAGGCGGAACAAAAGTTCTTGAGAACGATATCCGTACACAAAAAACAGTTGAATTCCTAGTTGAAAACGCTAAAATTACTAACTAATTTATTTAATTTATTGAAACGTACTTTGTTTAATAACCATGGCTAACTATTAACATTGTCGATTATTATTAGTTTAATCACTGGGCTACCATCTTTTTATATATGAGTTAGCTAGTAATAAATAAATTAAATCAAAATTTTAACAAGGTGCGGTTTTTCCGTGCCTTGTTTTATCACTTAAAAATTTAAAAAGATAATATAGGTTAAATGTGATTTGAATACATACATATAATTGTTAGGGTATTTGAATATTTGTGGAGAAAAAGATACAATAAAATCCAATGAATGTTAAAGCACTAACGTGAAATTCATAAGACATAAATTAAGACAGTAACAATATGCAATCAATTTATTTGATAAAACAACTAGAATCTTGTAAGATTGTTGCTTGAATAGGGGTGAACCAAATTGTTTAAATTTAATGATGAAAAAGGCAATTTAAAATGCTCTTTTTGTGGTAAGCCACAAGAACAAGTTCGTAAACTGGTTGCAGGACCAGGCGTATATATTTGTGACGAATGTATCGAGCTTTGCTCAGAGATCGTAGTAGAAGAACTAGGAATCGAAGAGGAAATTGAGTTCAAAGATATTCCGAAGCCTAAAGAAATTTTAAATATATTAGGTGAATATGTTATCGGACAAGAACGGGCAAAAAAAGCTTTGGCAGTTGCTGTTTATAATCACTATAAACGTATTAATTCAAATTCGAAAATTGACGATGTTGAATTATCGAAATCAAATATTGTTTTAATCGGCCCAACTGGTAGCGGTAAAACTTTACTTGCTCAAACATTGGCACGTATTTTAAATGTACCATTCGCGATTGCTGACGCAACAAGCTTAACTGAAGCAGGTTATGTTGGTGAGGATGTTGAAAATATTCTTTTAAAATTAATCCAAGCTGCTGATTATGATATTGAGCGTGCCGAAAAAGGGATTATTTATATTGACGAGATTGATAAAGTGGCTCGTAAATCTGAAAATCCTTCAATTACACGCGATGTATCAGGTGAAGGTGTACAACAAGCTTTACTTAAAATTCTAGAAGGTACTGTAGCTAGCGTTCCTCCACAAGGCGGTCGTAAGCATCCACACCAAGAGTTTTTACAAATTGATACATCAAACATTCTTTTCATTGTTGGTGGAGCGTTTGATGGAATCGAGACGATTATTAAACGTCGTCAAGGTGAGAAAGTAATCGGATTTGCTTCTACTATAAATAACGGTGTTGATGAAGATGCTTCTATCATGTCCCAATTAATTCCGGAAGACTTATTGAAATTTGGACTTATTCCAGAATTTATCGGTCGTTTACCAGTATTGGCAACGTTAGAGCAGTTAAATGTAGATGCGTTAGTTCAAATTTTAACAGAGCCTAAAAACGCTTTGGCAAAACAATATCAAAAAATGCTAGAACTGGATAATGTTGAGCTTGAGTTTGAAGATGAGGCATTAGTTGAAATTGCAAAATTAGCGATCGAACGTAAAACAGGTGCTCGTGGACTTCGTTCTATTATCGAAGTAACAATGCTGGACGTTATGTTTGAATTACCTTCACGTGAAGACATTAAAAAATGTGTCATCACGGCAGAGACAATTCGTGATAAAGCAGAGCCAAAATTAATTTTGGATGATGGTTCAGTATTGAAAAAAGATGATAACGAAAAAACCTCAGCATAATTTTTGCTGAATGTTTCCAATTATGTAGCTGACTTAGACTTCTTAAGCAAGTCCAAAGTCAGCTTTTTCTTACAAAAAGGATATACATATTGGTTGGATGAAAATTTTATGAATAGCTGACACATACTTATAATGCGGGTTGTTTTTAAGATTTGGATGGAGGTGAATACCCGCGTGACAAAAAAATTATCAAATATGCCAGTTTTACCGTTAAGAGGACTTCTTGTCTACCCAACAATGGTTTTACATATTGATGTTGGTAGAGAACGTTCCATTGCTGCACTTGAACATGCGATGCTTGGAGACAGTATAATCTTTTTAGTAACTCAAAAGGATTTACGTGTTGATTCACCCGTAAAATCAGATCTTTATAAAATGGGTACTTTAGCGAAAGTTAAACAAATGCTAAAGCTTCCAAACGGCACATTACGCATATTGGTTGAAGGTTTAAACCGTGCGGAAATGGTAAGTTACAAAGATGCTGAAAAATTTGCAATTGCAGATTTGGAAATATTTGAAGACGATCAATTTAAAGATTCCGAAACAGAAGCTTTAATGCGTACAGTTCTATCTTATTTCGAAAAATATGCAAAATCATCAAATAAAATTACAACTGAAACAATCGAATCTGTTCTCGATATTGAAGAACCAGGTCGATTAGCGGATGTAATTGCCTCTCATTTACCATTTAAAATTAATGAGAAGCAGGAAGTGTTAGACATCACTAACATTAAGAAACGTTTAGACCACTTAATGATTCGTCTACATGATGAGCAGGAGATTTTAAATCTCGAGAAAAAAATCAGTACAAAAGTGAAGCAAGCGATGGAGCGCACGCAAAAAGAATATTATTTACGTGAGCAAATGAAAGCAATTCAAACAGAGCTTGGTGATCGTGAAGGGAAAACAGGGGAAGTTGCCGACCTTCGCAAAAAAATTGATAGCTCAGGCATGCCTGATTCCACATTAAAAGTGGCGTTAAAAGAGCTTGATCGTTATGAAAAATTGCCTGCTGCAAGTGCAGAAAGTGGTGTTATTCGTAACTATCTGGAATGGCTTGTTTCAATACCTTGGACAGAGAAAACGGAAGACCGTATCGATATTGCTCACGCTGAAGAAGTTTTAAATCGTGATCACGACGGTTTAGAAAAAGTAAAAGAGCGTGTTTTGGAATATTTATCAGTCCGTCAGTTAATGAATTCATTACGCGGTCCTATTCTTTGTTTAGCAGGACCTCCAGGTGTTGGTAAAACAAGTTTGGCACGTTCCATTGCAGAGAGCTTGGATCGTAAATTTGTCCGAGTTTCACTTGGTGGTGTACGTGATGAATCGGAAATTCGCGGTCACCGTCGTACGTATGTAGGTGCTATGCCAGGCCGTATTATTCAAGGAATGAAAAAAGCAGGTACAACAAACCCTGTATTCTTACTTGATGAAATTGACAAAATGTCAAATGATTTCCGTGGTGATCCTTCTGCTGCAATGTTGGAAGTTTTGGATCCTGAGCAAAACAATACGTTTAGCGATCACTTCATTGAAGAGCCATATAACTTGCAGGATGTACTGTTCATTGCAACAGCAAATGATTTAAGCACAATACCTGGCCCACTTCTTGATCGTATGGAAATTATTAATATTGCCGGATATACGGAGTATGAAAAAATTGAAATTACGAAAAACCATTTAATTCCGAAACAAACGAAGGAACATGGTTTAAAGAAAGCTCAATTAGTTATAAAAGACGAAGCAATTACGGATTTGATTCGTTATTATACACGTGAAGCAGGAGTTCGTGGATTAGAGCGACAAGTAGCAACTGTTTGTCGTAAAGCTGCAAAAATCATTGTTTCAGGTGAAAAGAAAAAAGTGACTGTTAGCTCCAAAGTATTAGTGGATATGCTTGGCAAACATCGCTTCCGTTACGGACAAGCAGAGCTTGAAAATCAAGTAGGTGTTGCAACAGGTCTTGCTTACACTACTGTTGGCGGCGATACTTTACAAATTGAGGTTTCATTAACACCTGGTAAAGGAAAACTAATCCTAACAGGGAAGCTTGGAGATGTAATGAAGGAATCCGCACAAATTGCACTATCATTTGTCCGTACATTAACAGATAATTTAGGACTTGATTCAGATTATTTTGATCAACATGATATTCACGTCCATGTTCCAGAAGGCGCAGTGCCAAAGGATGGTCCTTCAGCTGGTATAACGATGACAACAGCCATCGTTTCAGCTATAACTGGAAAAGCAATTAAACGCGAAATTGGGATGACAGGGGAAGTAACTTTAAGAGGTCGGGTATTACCAATCGGTGGCCTAAAGGAAAAATCTTTAAGTGCTCACCGTGCAGGATTAACGACGATTATTATCCCGAAAGACAATGAGCGTGATATTGATGATATTCCAGAAACAATTCGTGAGCAACTCACATTTAAACTAGTGTCACAGGCGGAAGAAGTTCTTGCTCTTGCACTAGATGGAGGTTTTAAAAAGTAATGAAAGTCCATAACGTTGAAATGATCGGCAGTTTTGTCCGACCAGAACAGTTCCCGGAAGACGGGCTACCTGAATTTGCGTTAGCGGGTCGTTCAAATGTCGGCAAATCTTCGTTTATTAATCGTATGATTGGCCGTAAAGCAATGGCACGTATTTCGTCAAAGCCTGGTAAAACGCAACAGTTGAATTTCTATAAAATTGAAGAGCAACTTTATTATGTTGACGTTCCAGGATACGGCTATGCAAAAGTTTCAAAATCAGAACGTGCAGCATGGGGAAAAATGATTGAAAAATATTTCATGGGACGCGACCAATTAAGAGCCGTTGTATTAATTATTGATATTCGTCACAATCCCACTAATGATGACTGTATGATGTATGATTTCTTAAAGCATTATAATATTCCTGTTATCGTAGTAGCGACAAAGGCTGACAAAATCCCGAAAGGTAAATGGGATAAGCATAAAAAGCATGTGCGAGAAACGTTGCAAATGGATAAACAGGATCCATTAATCGTGTTTTCTTCAGAGAAAGGTCTTGGCTTCGAAGAGGCATGGGCTGAAATTGAATCGCGTATGTAATTAAATTAGAACAACTTCGATTAAATTCGGAGTTGTTCTTTTTTGTTTATAAATTTTTAAAAGTCAAACATCCCTTCGCTTTAATTAAAAGGTTACCTTCATCAAAATTATAATAATTACTTGATATTAATATGGATTTGTCGATAAAAATTGTAGGAGGTGCTACATATGGATATCGCAGCTTTAGCAATCTCGATGAAACAAGCGGATTTAATGAAAAATGTTTCAATAGCTGTTACAAAACAATCGATGGAATTTCAAGAACAAAGCATAGAACAATTAATAGAAGTAACGAATGTATCTCACCCAACTCTAGGTCATTCAGTTGATATCTCTATTTAATTAATTAAGACTTACGATGCGAACACTTAGGTAATTTGGTAAACTTAAATAGTTAATGCAGTATTATTTGTAAATTTATACAAATTAAAGAGTGCTTAATTATGAATTGAAAGAAATGAGGTTAAGTAAGACTATTTGAAATAAAAATTAAGGGAAGTAATGAATGAGGAGGAGAAACAATTGCTTAAAAAAATAGTAACACTGTTGACAGCAATTACACTTGCTTTAGCAATTCTACCGCTAGGTCAACAAGCTGAAGCATCTACTACATATACCTTTATGAAAGCAAATTATAATGAAACTGAAGATAAGAATGGAACGGTGACGCGTACATTAAAAAGCGTCACTTTAAAAAATAGTTCTGGAAAAACAGCAACATTAAGCCTTTCAAATACAGGTAAATTCTATATTAATAATACGCTGACAAATATAGCTGGTTTTAAAGCGGGTATGAATGTCACGATTAAACTAAAATCAGGTAAGATCACTGAATTACGCGGTTCTACAAATGACGGGGACGGTTCAATTGTTGAAAATAGTAAACAAATATCAGGTGTAGTTACCCAAATCGATCCAAACGGTCTACAAGTCCGCGTAAAGGTAGATGGGGCATCGACGAAAACGTTTACTGTAACTAATAATACAGAAGTGTTTAAAGGGAAATCTTTTGTAGATATTAGTACCCTATATGTAGGGGACCGTGTACGTTTAAAATTTGCTACAGCCAATACATCTCGTATTGCCGAGATTAATATTATGAGTACAGCCAACATGGTTGCAGATTTATACAAAGCAAATTTAAATACGGTAAATACTAATAAAAATACAATAAATGTTCAAAATGCCCATACTTTATTGAATTGGCGTTTCGGAACTGGAAACATAAAAACAAAGGCTACTTTCAACTTTACTAATAATACAACCATTTATGCAGGGAATAAAAAAATATCAAAAAATCAATTGAAAAACTATAACAACAGCGATATTTATTTTGTAACAAAAGAACAGTTTAATAAAGAAGTTATCGATAAAATTATTGTATTAGCCAAAAATGAACGTACATTCTATCAACCAATTAATCGTGTGAATATTGGTGTAAATGTGCTGGAATTAAAAAATACACAGAAATTAAATTATCATAATGGATCGATTTTAATACGCAACGGTCGATTAGTAGAACCTGAAGGATTAATCGCATTGGATTTAGCACAAAAACCTATTTCTACAACAGCCTTTGTATTAACGGATGGTGGTGCGAAAAGTGACTATGCGCATATTGTAAATGTTACAAATGATGCGTTTTTAGCGCCGAATTTATCAAAATACCAACTTTACTTTGGCCGAATAGATGTCGCAGATTTATACGCATATGAAGTGGACTTATCTGATTTGCAACGTTTTGATAATCATTTCTGGAGTTCAGATAATCAAATTTCCCAATTTGGATACAGCAATTCTACAATTGCATCTGAACTGGATGGGACAAAGCAATTTAAAGTAATACCTGAATTGGACTTAGATTTATATGATAATTATACAAACTCGCCAAATCCTTATTATGCATACTTCTATGTAAAGGATGGACATATTCAAGGCATTCACTTTGTTCCAAATGAAAGATTGGCAACGTTAACTTTGACAGGACGAGTAAGCTCGGTGAACTTCAATACGAAAAAGATTTCAGTTATTAATAGTAGCCAGTGGGGGAACGACGGCCATTGGAACTTCCGATACGGTTCACTTACATTAGACTTATCCAAAGCAATGATTGTTAAAGATGGAAAAGTGGTTGATATTGAGGAAATTAATAAAGGAAGTCAAGTAACAGCTGTTGCACGTTCGACATCTGATGTGTATGTACTACTTATAAACTAAACTGATAAGGCATGTGGGATGTGCCTCTCACATGCCAATACTATTTTGCGGAATAATTTAAGGAAATGAGGACGAATTTGTGAGGAAAAAGTTTAACTTAAACTTTGTAGCAGCATGTTCATTTTTAATTATAGTACTACTCGTCCACCCGTCGAGTAGTTCAGCCCAGTCAATCGATTTAACAGGTGGAGTTAAAAATGAGTATGAATACGAAGAGTATTTCTTTTTAACAGGGAAACCAATTAAATTTACGGGAACTAATAAAAACGTTTCTGTAAACAAAACAGAGCGTCAAGGTAAATTAACTGAAACATATAAATTTACGTTAACAGGACCAAGTGGAGAAAAATTAACGAGAAACTTTACGTATACATATGATGTAACAAACTATGACCAGGTCGGTCAAAGTTCAGCGACTGGTAGCGTAACAAAATTTACAGAAAAAATTACTATTGGTGACCGTACATTTACATTAGCGGATTACCAACTTTCAAAAAGTACAATTACAGACAAGCGTCCAGCATCTGACTATTACTCTGGAGAAGCGATTGCCCGTAAAACATATACCGAATCGACAGGTCGAGGAAAAGATGCAGTAACAAAAACAATTACAGTAGAGGCAAGCAGCCGAAATGAAGGATATGAAAACTTCTGGGGTGCCACTGAAACTCAAATTACCGATTTTGAAATTGTGTATGAAGATGGCTCAATCGGAACGGTAAAAAACAAAGTTTCTACAGCTAAATCACGCACTTTGGACTTCAATCAAAGTGATGCTACTTTATCCAGCTTTAACGGCAACTATAAAACAGTTAGCTCGGCAGATTCATTATCTGAATATGAATACGATTTACCTGCCGGAAGAGGAAAAGTGGCAAGTAGCATTGACTATATGCCAAAGCTAGAAATGCTGAAGATCCCAAAATTCCGTGATTTATCAACAAATTGGGCACGTGAACAAATTGAAAAATTATATTCGCTTGGGATTTTGGAGGATCAATCCAACTTCTTCTCTCCTAATACACCAGTGCAACGTTTAGACTTTGCCATTGCAATCGGTAAAGCAATAGACCTGCGTGTATTGGAAGAGCAAAACAATCGCCGTCCTACTTCCCAGCCGACCATTTTTAAAGATGTAAAGCGCACTACGAAAGATCACAATTATTTAGTTGCAGCAGTGAATAAAGGGGTTATTAAAGGGACGACACCGAATACTTTTGACCCTGATGGATTTTTAACACGTCAGCAAGCAGCGACAATTTTAGTACGTGCCCTTGGTTTAGAAGGAAAAGCACCAGATCCAGGCTATACAACGGATTATAAAGATGACTACAGAATTACAGATTATGCACGAGATGCCGTATATGTAGCGACACAGTTAGGGTTAATGTCCGGCAGCAACGGTTATTTTAATCCGAAAGATACGTTAACACGTGCACAATCTTCGGCAATCATTGAACGATTTTTACGCTATTTAGAAAACGATTTAAAAGAAAACTACCGTGACAATATTCTGTTCTTTAACTAAGGAGTTGCAAAAATGAATAAAATGAAGAAACTAATGGCGATGTTGCTATCTTGTCTTCTAGTTCTCTCTTTAGCTTTTCCATTTGGTCCGATAGAGGTGGAAGCAGCAAACAAGCAAATTTCGGATATTGCTAAATCTAATTCGAAATATAAAGCGGCTAAATGGGCAGTAGACAAGGATTATATGCAATTATATGGCGGGAACAAATTCCAATCTGGCACTCTCGTTATGGAATGGCAAATGCTTCAGTTTTTAGCGAAGTTGGATAGTAATTATCATTTCAATACGAACAATAAGGATATGTTATATGAATATTACAGTGAGTTGAATATACCGCTATATGGAGCAGACAATCCATCAAAGCGTAATGCAAACATTTCCAGAGGTCATTTTGCCCGCTTATATGCAGCAGTTAATGGTTTAGATTTATCGGAAGTACAAGCAGTTCAATATTTATATATGAATGAAATTACTACTGGAACATCTGGTAAGCGCACATTTGAAGATTATAAGCCGACCCGCAATATTAACCGAGGAGATATGGCCGTTTTTATGTATCGAATTAATCAGCAAGGGAAAATGGCTATAGAAGGATTATCAAGCGCTCCTACTGGTAAGGACAATAATAAGATAACGTTGCCAACAAACTTTATTGAAAGTAAAGATGGAACGGTAACCATTCCAACAAAGCCAGGCAAAAATCCGGATGATAAAACGACTAGACCGGACGTTTACAAAGCTGTAAAAGACATTAAAGTAGCAAAAGAAGAACTTACTGCCAACGGTCTGGATTCCTCTTTAATTACAATTAACTTGCGCGATAGCTATGGCAATGACATTTCATATGATGAATCGCTTGCGTTTAAAGTTACCTCTGTAGCTGGAGCGAAAGTATCGGAAACGAACACGAGTACAAGTGGACAATCGACAGTAGTATATACAGATGGCCCTCAGTTAAATGTATATGTGACAGCACCGGCACTTACAAAGTCGGTAGTTGATACGATTCGCTTTGAAATGGTCAATCCAACGGAGAAATACCACACATATAAAAATCAAGTCATTGAAGTATCGATGCGATATGTACCAAAAGCAGAGCTTCGCATCACGTATGAAGTGTTTGATCCAGAGCAGACAGAATGGAACGGCGGTACGGTTGATCCTGGAGTAAAACCATTGCCAGCTTTACCACAAGGTGTAGTTGGAACAACGACTGTACCATATACACCAAATGGGATTATTACAATTACCGATTATGACGAAGATATAAAAGTAATGACAGGCTCTAAATGGGAATCTTATACGACATCCGATGGTAAGTTAACACAAGGGCAAGTCACTTCAAAGGAAATACAATACGGAAATGCCGACTTGAAATTAGAAGGCCAAATTATTTCTGTTTGGTTATTTGAACAAATTTTAGATTATATGATTGAAGGACCGAAAGATGAATCTTCATGGGGCGGTCTAGGAAATGCGAAAGTAATGTACACAGTAAATAATGAAGGACGAGCAACATACGATCTTCAAGGCGTTATGAGTGAAGAAGATACAGTTCCCTTCAATTCTATGCTACATGCTGTCATTATTTATTTAACAGGCAAGTTTTTACCGATTGCAGATCAAATTACATTAGCGCATGAAGAATCGGTCGAAGTAATAAAAGCAATGTACGATCGCTTAGGACAAATCGATAAAAATTTACTGCGAAAAGATTATGCAGACCTAATCGGAAAACTGGAAGGAGCTGTATCAAAAATTGCCGTTTTACAGGCAGGGAAAGAATTACAACAACGTCCGGAAGGCATGGATCGATATACAAAAGTTATTGTCAATTTAGTAGCGCCAAGTGGTGTTATTATTACTGATTATAAAGGAACAGTAGAAGTATCGTTCAATGGGAAAACTCGTGTTGTATCATTTGATACAAATACAAAAGACTACAATAATAACACAGGTAGCCGCGGATCTGCAGTTGTATACTTTGATGATATTCTATACGGCAATTCACAGGTAAAAGCACGATTGATTGACTTGGATCCACGCTATGATAAAGTTTTTCAAGGACTGAAAAATACGACTGTTACACAATCTGTATTTTCAAATCCACGTTTTGAAAATAATTTATGTGCAGTTGAATCTGAAGTTATGTTTGTTGTAGATCATTCAGGATCGATGAAAGTACGAGATGCGAAAAACTATACAGCAGACAAAGTGAAACAGACGGTGAAGCAAATTGGAGCGAATCCGAGTCATGTGTATCGATTCAGCAATCGTTCAAACCATGAAGCAACAGATACAGCAGCAATCGTTTCAGGTATTGATAGCTTACTGAGCTATAAAAATGAGAATCGTTCGACGAATATTGTATCAGCATTAAAAACGGCAGTGAATAATTTCACTACGAATCAATATACAAATAAGGCAATTGTATTGGTAACGGATGGCTATTCAAATAGTAATGGCTTAGATGAGGTTATCCGAATGGCAAAAGAAAAGGGAATTGCGATTCATACTGTTTCAGTTGGCTCATACACAACTGTGAATGAAAAGTTATTGAAAGATATATCATCTGAAACAAAAGGTACGTATCAAAACATTTCAACAATCGAGAATTTACATGGCTCTTTACAATCGATTATTACTACGATTTTATGTAAAACTCCAACTTTGAATAATAGTTGTTTAGTAGGGGACACAATCTTTAATCGTACAGATGTACGTATAGAAGAACGTGTAACAATTCTCGCGGATGTAAATACAGGCTGTGAAAATGTAAAAGCGGTGCGTGTCGTATTTATTTCGCCTAGTGGAGATGTGCGTTATGATTTACCTGAACGTGGTTCATCGCGCTTTATGCATCGACCGCAATTGTATGAATTCCCTGAATTTGATTTATACGTAGAAGTTGAATTCCAAGCTCTAGATGAATCAGGAAACGTTATCGCGACAAAAATTCATAATATGTGACAAATTAGAAGCTCATTGCATAAGTGAGCTTCTTTTTCGGTTTGTATGATTGAAATCTATGTCGAACTTTGTTAAACTTACATTAGAATAATTCTAATTTAACTTTTTGAAATTAGGGTATATATCATCGTAGCAAAAAATTTTTTAACTCTTACCGATCAAAAATCGGAAAAGAGGATTTGATTTATCATATTCAGCAAATACTTTCATAGCATGTTCACAAACTAAACGTGAGTCATGCTACCTTTATGTTACAATAGAATCTATGAATTAGAACGTGTGAGGTGTAGAGGTTCATGCATACATTAGTAGTAGGCTTGAATTATAAAACAGCGCCAGTAGAAATTCGTGAAAAGTTATCGTTTATCGAATCGGATCTTCCGAATGCTATGGAGGCGCTACAAAAGCAAAAAAGCATATTAGAAAACGTAATTATCTCTACTTGTAACCGTACAGAAATTTATGCGGTTGTTGATCAATTACACACTGGCCGCTATTATATTAAACAATTTTTGGCTAACTGGTTTAACATCCCAATGGAGCAATTCGAGGATCATTTATTCATTTATGAAGAGGATGAGTCGTTAAACCACCTATTCCGTGTAACGGCTGGTATTGATTCGATGGTATTGGGCGAAACACAAATTTTAGGACAAGTTAAAAAGAGCTTTTTACAAGGTCAAGAAATTGGTACTACTGGAACCGTTTACAACCAGTTATTTAAACAAGCAGTTACATTTGCTAAACGCGCCCATAGTGATACAGCGATTGGTGAAAATGCTGTATCTGTTTCATATGCAGCCGTAGAACTTGCAAAGAAAATTTTCGGTTCTTTACAAAATAAACATGTTGCAATTTTAGGTGCAGGTAAGATGGGTGAATTGGCGATTCAAAATCTATATGGCAACGGTGTAGGTAAAGTAACGGTTATTAATCGTACATTTGAAAAAGCCCAAAATTTAGCATCGAAATTCGATGGTAAGGCAAAAGCAATGAATGAATTACAATGTACTCTTTTAGAAGCGGATATTTTAATCAGTTCTACAGGAGCAACAGATTATGTCATTGATTACGATCTAATGAAGGACGTTGCAAAATTCCGTAAGGGTGACCCATTATTTATGGTCGATATTGCAGTACCACGAGATTTAGATCCGCGTATTGGCGATGTACCGAATATTTTCCTGTATGATATTGATGATTTACAAGGAATTGTACAAGCGAACTTGGCGGAGCGTGAGCGTGCGGCATATGAAATTATGACGATGATTCATAACGAAATTATACAATTCAAAGATTGGTTTAATACGCTTGGTGTCGTTCCGGTTATTTCTGCATTGCGTAAAAAAGCGTCATCTATACAGGAAGAAACGATGATGAGCATTGAAAATAAGATGCCAAACTTAACGGAACGTGAGCGTAAAATAATTAATAAACATACGAAGTCAATTATTAATCAGTTGCTGAAAACACCGATTCTTCAAGCAAAAGAGCTTGCCAATGACAAAGATGCAGAAGCACAGCTAGCACTATTCCAACAAATTTTCGGGATTGAAGATGAAGTGCAGCAAGAAGTACAGCAGATGCATGTTGTCAAACCAACTTCCAACAAAAAAGTTAAAGAAGTAAACTTAAGTCCGGGTTTAACTTATTAATTGAACAATAGCCAATAGACATTGAGCCTTACCAAATGAACATAAGCGTTTTCGTATCTATATGGTAAAATCATAGATACCGAAAGCGCTTTTTTCATAAGTGGGTTTTAGTTTTAAACAGGAGTAGGGTGCATATGACAGAACTAGTAATGACAAGATTATATGAGCTCATGATTATTCTCTACGGGCTTTGTATCGTACTGTATTTTACTGATTATCTTTATAAAAATGTGAAATTCAGACGTGTTGCGTTTTGGTTTGTTTCGATAGTGTGGATATTGCAAATATTATTTATTGTATTGTTTATTTTCGAAACAAAACGATTCCCAATTTTGTCTCTGTATGAGGGTGTATTCTTTTATGCGTGGCTTCTAACTACGCTGTCGATCGTGCTACATTGTATTGCCCGTGTCGACTTACCGGTATTTTTTATAAATGTATTGAGCTTTATATTTATGACAATCCATTTATTTGCACCTCAATCAAACGCTCAAATTGTGAGTGATTCTTTAGTCTCGGAAATGTTATTGATCCATATTAGCTTTGCGATTATGTCTTACGCCGCTTTTTCTGTGGCGTTTGTCTTTTCGCTACTATATATAATTTTATATCGAATCTTAAAGCGGAAAAAATTAAATAATTTGTGGTCAAGATTGCCAAGTTTGCAACAAATGGTTAAATGGATTAATCTATCGACAATAATCGGAATTCCATTGCTGCTTATAAGTTTAATTTTAGGGTTGGAATGGGCATTTTTAACATTAGAGAATGTTTCTATTTTTGATGTTAAAATTTTAGGCTCTTTCATCGTATCCGTTATTTACTTAATTATTTTCTTGCTGCATCGAAGAGGTAGGTTAGTTGGGACGACTTATGCACAAGTGCATGTTGGGTTATTTCTGCTCGTCGTCATTAATTTCTTCCTTGGCAGCAAACTATCAAATTTCCATCTATGGGTTTAACAGAAAGGTCGGAGTATATTGAGAAAAATTATTGTAGGATCTCGTAGAAGTAAATTAGCATTAACACAGACAAATTGGTTCATTAATGAATTAAAGGCTGCAGGCGTTCCTTTTGATTTTGAGGTAAAGGAAATTGTCACAAAAGGAGATCGGATTTTAGATGTTCAGCTTTCTAAAGTTGGGGGTAAAGGTCTTTTTGTAAAGGAAATCGAACAAGCTTTATTTGATAAGGAAATCGATTTTGCAGTGCACTCTATGAAGGATATGCCGGCAGTATTACCGGAAGGTCTTGTAATCGGCTGTATCCCACCGCGTGAAGATGCGCGCGATGCCTTTATTTCAAACGGTCATGTGAAATTTGCCGATTTACCAAAAGGGGCAGTTGTCGGTACAAGCTCATTACGCCGAAGCGCCCAGTTATTACACGTGCGTCCAGACCTAGAAATTAAATGGATTCGTGGAAATGTGGACACGCGCCTAAACAAATTAAAAACAGAAGGCTTTGATGCGATTATTTTGGCGGCAGCTGGCTTAAAACGCCTTGGTTGGAGCGATGATGTCGTAACTGAATATTTAGACACAGATATTTGTCTACCAGCAGTTGCGCAAGGCTCGTTAGGTATTGAGTGTCGTGCAGATGATACAGAGCTTCTTGAACAATTAGCGAAACTAACAGATCAGACAACGTGGAAAACAGCACATGCAGAGCGCTCATTTTTAGCGGCAATGGATGGCGGTTGCCAAGTTCCGATTGCAGGCTATGCAGTAGCGGATGGAGAAACACTTACTTTAACAGGTTTAGTAGCAGCACCAGATGCTTCTGTGACATATAAAGAAACATTAACGGGCACAAATGCTGATGAATTAGGTAAAGCAGTTGCCGCAAAATTAACAGAGCAGGGCGCCTTTGATTTAATTCAAAAAGTAAAGGCTGAGCTTGATGCCGAGTAATGCTCTTTTAGGAAAGACGATTATTATTACAGGTTCATCTGTTGTACAGTCAGTACAGCAATTAATTGAGCAACATGGTGGGAAAGTATATAATTATCCATTAATCGAAACTGCTGAAATAGTTTCGGATGAAGATAGCATATATACGGCTAACCTCGACTCGTATCAATGGTTAATTTTTACGAGTCAAAATGCCGTGACAAGCTTTATTAATAAGTGTGAGCGCAGTAGAATAAAGATCCCATCGTCTATAAAAGTCGCAGCTGTCGGAGAAAAAACAGCTACACTTTTACAGCAGCACGGCTATTCAATTCACTTTATGCCGACTGTTTACAGTGCCGATGTATTCGTTAAGGAATTTGTTATGGACCCAACAGAACGTGCATTATTTTTACGAGGCTCGATGGCGAAAAGTACAATACATGATGGCACTGGTGCAGACGAATGGACAGTTTATGAAACACGTCCTTGTACAACTTATTTACAAGAGCTTGAACAATGCATACTTGAACACGAAGAACCAATTGTTATTTTTGCAAGTCCATCTGCAGTTGACATTTATGCTGAGCATATTGTTCCGAATGTGGACTGGCGATATGTTAAATTTGGCTCAATTGGTCATGTGACAACGTCCGCCCTTGCTAAATATGGGGTGGAACCAATTGTACAACCGAAAATCTATACGATGCAGGCTGTTATTGAGCAGCTCATCCTGGAGGAACAGAAAAAATGACAGAACTTTATTTCCAGCGTCACCGTCGCCTACGTCAAAGTGCAGCGATGCGTGCCCTAGTAAAAGAAACATACTTACAAAAAGAAGATTTAATTTATCCATTATTTATTATTGAAGGCGAAAATATTAAAAATCCTGTTAGTTCTATGCCAGGTGTATTTCAATTATCACTGGATAAGTTAGCTGCCGAAGTGGATGAAATTGTTGAGTTAGGTATTCAGGCGGTACTTCTATTTGGTATTCCGGCTGAAAAGGATGCTGTAGGTACCGGCGCTTACCATGACCACGGAATTGTTCAAAAAGCGACTCGCTTAATTAAGGAGCGTCACCCTAATCTTTTAGTAGTAGCAGACACTTGTTTATGTGAATTTACTGACCATGGTCATTGTGGTGTAATTGAAGGAGAGCAAGTCTTAAATGATCCATCACTTGATGTGCTGGCTCGTACTGCTGTTTCTCAAGCGAAAGCAGGTGCTGATATTATAGCACCATCGAACATGATGGACGGTTTTGTTGTGGCAATTCGTGCAGGATTAGATGCAGCAGGATTCCAGCATATACCGATCATGTCATATGCAGTGAAATACGCATCAAGCTATTATGGTCCATTCCGTGAAGCAGCTGAAGGCGCTCCTCAATTTGGTGACCGTAAAACGTATCAGATGGATCCTTCAAATCGAATGGAAGCAATTCGTGAAGCAACTTCAGATGTAGAAGAAGGAGCAGATTTCCTTATAGTTAAACCAGCACTAGCATATATGGATATTATTCGCGATGTGAAAAATACCTTCCCTGTGCCAGTAGTTGCGTATAACGTTTCAGGGGAATATTCGATGGTAAAAGCCGCTGCACAAAATGGCTGGATAGATGAAAAGGCTGTAGTACTTGAGACATTATTAGGTATGAAGCGTGCAGGTTCGGACTTAATTATTACGTATCATGCAAAAGACGTTTGTCGTTGGCTGGAGGAAAAATAATATGACTAGTTATGAAAAATCGAAAGCAGCATTTACAGAAGCTGTAGACTTAATGCCAGGTGGAGTAAACTCGCCTGTACGTGCGTTTAAATCAGTAAACTTGGATCCGATTTTTATGGAATCGGGCAAAGGCGCGGTTATTAAAGATATTGATGGTAATGAATATATTGACTATGTATTATCATGGGGTCCGTTAATTTTAGGACATGCACATCCTGAAGTAGTATCTGCTATTCAGGACCAGGCAGCTAAAGGTGCATCGTTTGGTGCCCCAACGCTTTCTGAAAACAAATTGGCAAAGCTTGTAATGGATCGTCTACCTTCTGTGGAAATGATTCGTTTTGTTTCTTCTGGAACTGAAGCAACGATGTCTGCATTACGTTTGGCACGTGGTTATACAGGACGCGATAAAATTTTGAAATTTGAAGGTTCTTACCACGGGCATGGTGATTCCCTTTTAATTAAGGCTGGGTCAGGTGTAGCAACGCTTGGTTTACCGGATTCTCCTGGTGTACCGGCAGATATTGCGAAAAATACTTTAACAGTTGCATACAACGATTTAGAGTCTGCAAAATTAGTATTTGAAAAATTTGGTTCAGAACTGGCAGCTGTTATTTTAGAGCCTGTTGCAGGAAATATGGGGGTTGTACCACCTCAACCAGGTTTCTTGGAAGGTTTGCGTAAGCTTACTGAGGAAAATGGAACACTTTTGATTTTTGATGAAGTAATGACAGGCTTCCGCGTCGATTACGGTTGTGCACAGGAATACTATGGTATAACTCCGGATCTTACATGTTTAGGTAAAGTTATCGGTGGTGGTTTACCAGTAGGTGCGTTTGGTGGTAAACGTGAAATTATGGAGAAAATTGCTCCTGCAGGTCCGATTTATCAAGCGGGGACATTATCAGGCAACCCACTTGCTATGACGGCTGGCTATGAAACACTATCTCGTTTAAATAAAGAGTCGTATAAATATTTCCGTAAGCTAGGTGACCAACTAGAAGAAGGTTTCCGTGCAGCAGCAACGAAATATAATATTCCACATACTGTTAATCGTGCAGGTTCAATGATCGGTTTCTTCTTTACAAATGAAGATGTAATTGATTTTGAAACAGCAAAAAGCTCTGATTTAGAATTATTTGCGGAATACTTTAAATTAATGGCGGAAGAAGGCATTTTCTTACCACCTTCTCAATTTGAAGGATTGTTTATTTCAACAGCGCATACAGAGGAACATATCGCTAAAACAGTGCAAGCATTCCATCATGTATTTGCTAAATTAGCAAGATAATCTTACTTAATAAACTCATAAATCCCCTTTCTATGCATAATGTAAGCGTAGGGAGGGGATTTTTATGCAACAATGGCATATGAATGAAATGTTTACATTTCCGAAGCAATTAGGAAATATTCAACAAAATTCAAAAATAGTAGTTGAACCGAAATGGCATGAAGAATTTAATGAGGATTCTGTAGTGATAAGAGGTATTTATGTAGTAAAAGGAAATATACAATTTGACCATAAAGCGAGAGAGGAGGAAATAGAGGAAGGCATATATATTGAGCATATCGATATAGAAAAGGATTACGGCTATTTTGAATATGCATTGCCTTTTTCGGTTGATTTCCCAAATGATCAGATTGAAAAGGTTTCTCTGCAAATAAATGAAATAAAACTAGAACCAAATAACGGGTACTGTTCATGTAGCTGGCAAGTTAATTGTAATGTGGAAAGAAAAGTACAAGCAATAGAAGAAGTTAAGAAAATTGATGAGGTAAAGGAAGTAAAAGCGGAGAAGGAAGTGGAAGTAATTCAGGAAATTGAAGAAACTGTCGAGCCAATTCAGCATATGGCTACTTCAGACCAACAGGAAGAAGAGGTTGAAAGTCATATTTTATTTCATGAGGAAGTGCAACGACAGGCTCAACATCTTCCAGCAGAAGAGATTGATTTTTTGGAGCAGTTAGCAGATGCATACAGCCGTGTCCAAATTCAATTAAAAAAATAATAAAAGGGATTGGGACATAACCCAAAAGTTCCATTATTCTCAGGGAGAATAATGGAACTTTTTTTGCTGGCATTAAAATTGATTTCCATTCCGGGACGCTTTCCGCGGGCACGGCCTGAGCCTGTAGTCTCTGGCGTCGGTGCTCCTGCGGTTACTCGTCGCAAAATAAATTTTGCTATTCTCGCAGGAGTCGCCCTCCATTCCAATCAATTTTTAAAATATTCCTTACTTAATAAAGGTCTTTTCTTTTATCCAATGAAATTTCTTCTGTCCTAGCCTATTTTGTTTAACAAACCAGACTTAAATAAAATCTGTCAATAATAAGTAGCAAAATAAAATTAGTATGGCTAATAATATGATATCGCCTGTTGTCGGAATGAGTATTGTACGTATTGCCTGGAAAATTGTCAGCGGTAGAATGCAATATCTCATGTAAAATCGGAATTTTCGTAACCATGGAGGTAATAAGAAAGGGTTATAATTTTTTCGCAATTTCCAAACTCCTTTTGCATAGTATATGTTTAGAAATTAAAAAAAGTGTTTTCCGATAATGAATATGATACTTGAAATTTCATAAAAAACAGCTTAGAATTATTTTAACTATATATTTGAAGCGTTGAATAGGAAGAGTATGTATGAACATGATGTGCAGAGAGGAAACAGTAGCTGAAAAGTTTCTACATCATACTTACAGAAGGTAGCCTAGGAGCTGACTTAGTGAAATAGCAGTAGCTGAGTTCCGGTTAGACACCGTTATCGAATGAAGTGCCGATTGGGCATAGTAACGCCGCATTGTATGCGAGCGCTTGACATTTAAATCACAGGGTTTAAAGAAAGCGCTTGTCAGACGAGGAACGTAGCCGAGCGAAGACGCGAATTGAACATAGTGTTCATGAGCGACTGAGAGAGGCAAGTGACAAAGTATGCGAGCGCTTGACTAAACCCTTCGGAATTAAAGGTGGTACCGCGAATTAACTCCCTCGTCCTTTTTTAGGCGAAGGGAGTTTTTTATTTTATTCAACTTGTATTTGAAAAGGAGAGATTCATCATGACGGAAATTACAATGCCAACAAAGTATGATCCAAAGTCAACAGAAGCCGGCCGCTATGAATGGTGGTTAAACGGTAAGTTTTTTGAAGCAGATCCAACGAGCGATAAAGAGCCGTATTCTATCGTTATTCCACCACCGAACGTAACAGGGAAACTACACCTTGGTCATGCTTGGGATACAACATTACAGGATATTTTAATCCGTATGAAACGTATGCAGGGATATGATGCGCTTTGGTTGCCGGGTATGGACCACGCGGGTATTGCGACACAGGCAAAAGTAGAAGAAAAACTACGCGGTGAAGGCATTTCACGATATGATTTAGGCCGTGAGAAATTCTTGGAAAAGACGTGGGAATGGAAGGAAGAATACGCTTCCCATATTCGTGAGCAATGGGCAAAACTTGGTTTAGGTCTTGACTACTCAAAAGAGCGCTTCACATTAGATGAAGGCTTATCAGAAGCAGTTAAAGAAGTATTCGTTAAGCTGTATGAAAAAGGCTATATTTACCGTGGTGAACGTATTATTAACTGGGATCCAGCTGCAAAAACTGCACTTTCTGACATCGAAGTAATTCATAAAGAAGTAGAAGGCGCATTTTACCATATGGAATACCCATTGGCAGATGGCTCTGGAAAATTACGTGTAGCAACTACACGTCCAGAAACAATGCTAGGTGACTCAGGTGTAGCTGTACATCCAAACGATGAACGTTATGCACACTTAGTAGGGAAGACGGTTATCCTTCCAATCGTAGGTCGCGAAATTCCAATCGTTGCGGATGATTACGTAGATATGGAATTTGGAACAGGTGTCGTAAAAATGACGCCAGCACATGACCCGAACGATTTTGAAGTAGGGAATCGCCATAATTTAGAACGTATTTTAGTAATGAACGAAGATGGTACAATGAATGATTTAGCCGGTAAATATGCTGGCATGGATCGTTTCGAGTGCCGTAAGCAGATTGTAGCCGATTTACAAGAGGCAGGCGTATTAATTGAAATTGAACCGCATACACACCAAGTAGGACACTCTGAGCGTACAAATGCAGTAGTAGAGCCATATCTTTCAAAACAATGGTTCGTAAAAATGGCACCACTTGCAGAAGAAGCATTAAAAATGCAGGAGGATGAAAATGAAAAAGTAAACTTCGTGCCAAACCGTTTCGAAAACACATATAACCGTTGGATGGAAAATATCCATGACTGGTGTATTTCCCGTCAATTATGGTGGGGGCACCAAATTCCAGCTTGGTACAATAATGAAACAGGCGAAATTTATGTTGGTAAGGAAGCACCAGCCGACAAAGAAAACTGGACACAGGATGAAGACGTATTGGATACGTGGTTCTCAAGTGCTTTATGGCCGTTTTCTACAATGGATTGGCCAAATGAAGAAGCAGAATTATACAAACGTTACTATCCAACAAACACACTAGTGACTGGTTATGATATCATCTTCTTCTGGGTAAGCCGTATGATTTTCCAAGGTAAAGAATTTACTGGTAAACGCCCATTCCAAGATGTGTTAATTCACGGTTTAGTACGTGATGCAGAAGGTCGCAAAATGTCTAAGTCACTAGGAAATGGTGTTGACCCAATGGATGTAATCGGTCAATATGGCGCGGACTCACTACGTTACTTCTTGGCAACAGGTTCTTCTCCTGGTCAGGATTTACGTTACTCTACAGAAAAAGTAGAATCTACATGGAACTTTGTAAACAAAATTTGGAATGCCTCTCGTTTTGCGTTAATGAACATGGAAGGCTTAACATATGAGCAAATTGATTTAACAGGTGACCTTTCAACAGCGGATAAATGGATTCTTTCACGCTTGAATGAAACAATCGACCGTGTAACAACTTTATCTGATAAATATGAGTTCGGTGAAGTAGGACGTGAGCTATACAACTTCATTTGGGATGATTTCTGTTCATGGTATATCGAAATGGCGAAACTACCATTATACGGTGAAGATGAAGCAGCGAAATTAACAACACGTTCAGTACTTGCCTATGTTTTAGACAATACAATGCGTTTACTGCACCCATTCATGCCATTTGTAACAGAAGAAATTTGGCAGCACTTGCCACATGAAGGGGAGTCTATTACGGTAGCTGCATGGCCGACTGTAAACCCAACATTCAACTTTACGGCAGAAGCAGGCGATATGCAGCTGTTAATGGATATTATCCGTTCAGTACGTAACATTCGTGCAGAAGTAAATACACCGATGAGCAAAAAAGTAGCGATGACGATTTCGGCAAAAGATGCTGGTATTGCAGCAGTTCTTGAAGCGAACAAAGGTTACATCGAAAAATTCTGTAACCCTGATGGCTTAACAATTGGTACAGAGCTTGAAGCACCAGCACAAGCAATGTCGGCAGTTGTATCAGGCGCAGAAATCTTCATGCCGCTTGCAGGTTTAATCAATATTGATGAAGAAATTGCACGTCTTGAAAAAGAGCTTGAAAAGTGGGCAAAAGAAGTGAAATTAGTTTCTGGTAAATTATCTAATGAACGCTTTGTATCAAAGGCACCAGAAGCATTAGTAGCAACTGAACGTGAAAAGTTAGCCGACTATGAAGCGAAATATGCAACGGTTGAAAAACGTATTGCAGAATTAAAAAACATGTAATTTATACGAAAGGGGTGCCGGAATTCGGTGCCTCTTTCTTTTTATTTCGCTATAATATAACTGATTACATATTAGCCTTACTAGGGAGAGAAATTAAATGTTTCAATCGATTGAGCAGTGTACAAATTTTATTTTTCAATTAAAAGCAAGCCAATACAAAGGAGAACCTTTACAGTCAGCCAAAATGATTTTAAATGCACTTGGCAATCCGGAGAAAAAAAATAAATTTATTCATTTTGCAGGTTCGAATGGAAAGGGTTCTACTTTAAATGCGACACGTGAAATTTTAATGGCGCATGGTTTAACGGTAGGTGCTTTTATCTCTCCTCATTTAGAACGAGCAAATGAACGGGTGACTATAAATAAAAACCAAATCTCTGATGAAGATTTTCTAAATATCGCGAATCAGCTGAGTGAAGTAATTAAAGAAAAATTGGACGGTAAGTTTCCGAGCTTCTTTGAGTTTATGACACTCCTTGCCCTGCAATATTTTGCAGAACAACAGGTAGATGTCGTTTTGCTTGAAACAGGAATCGGAGGGCGTTTGGATTCGACTAATGTTGTCCTACCGGAAGTAAGCGTCATTACAACAATTTCATTAGAGCATACAGATATGCTTGGTGAAAGTTATGGGGAAATTGCAGCAGAAAAAGCCGGGATTATAAAAACGATGAAACCTGTAGTTGTAGGAGTAAAAAATAAAGAAGCATTATCGGTGATTAAAGAAGCGGCGATTCAATTACATGCACCAATCTATCTGATAAATGAGCAATTTTATATTGAAAACAATAAAAAATCGAATTTCAACTATGTATCGGATATAAATATTAGCAATATAACAATGGCTATGGTCGGTGAGCATCAAAAGGAAAATGCCGCACTGGCAATTACTGCAGTGAAATTGTTCTTGCCATCTGTTGATGAAAAAAAAGTAAAACAAGCCCTTCAAGATGCGAAATGGGATGGTCGATTTGAAAGGGTGACTGGCAATATCATATTAGACGGTGCACATAATTCTGAAGGCACCATGGCATTAGTCGAAACAATAAAAGAGGTTGCCCCACAACATAAAGTAAAGTTTATTTACGCAGCATTACAAGATAAAGACCATGCTCTCAGTATTGAATTAATGGATAAATTCGCTGCTGAGATGCATTTTACTCAGATAAATTTACCGCGCGCTGCAACAGCGAATCAGCTTTTCGAACAAAGTAACCATGCTAAGAAGTTTATGAATCCGAATTGGCAACAGTTGATTGAAACAGAAAAGGCAAATCTAGCGGAGGATGAACTGCTTGTTATTACGGGCTCTTTATATTTCATCGCTGAAGTACGAAGTCTATTTGTAAAGAAAGGGTGGATTTCATGATTCCGTTATTAAACCTTTATAAAGAGCGGTGGCAAGTGGAAAGTGAACAAATAATTAAGCCAGGGTTAGCGGCAATTGAATCGGCACTTACTTTATTGGGACATCCTGAAAAGCAATTAAATGTCGTACATTTTGCCGGTACGAATGGAAAGGGCTCTACATTGTCGTTTGTAGAAGGAATAGCGCGGGCTCACGGACTGTCGGTAGGAAAGTTTATGTCACCTTGCGTTGTAGATGTGCATGATCAAATACAAATCGATGGGGAGCCTATTTCTACAGATCAAATGGATCGTTTGTTTCAGCACTTGGCTGAGGCGGGGCTAAGCGGGAAATTAACGGATTTTGAATTATTGACGGTCGTGGCTTTTCTTTATTTTGCCGATCAAAAGCCCGATTTAGTTTTAATCGAGGCAGGAATGGGTGGAAGAGAAGACAGCACGAACGTAGTTATACCTATTGTTTCGGTTGTCCCGAGTATTGCATTGGAACATACAAAATTTTTAGGTGATACATTGACGAGTATCGCACGCCATAAAGCAGGGATATTCAAGGATAACTGCCCTGCTGTAATAGGGGAAATGACTAATAATGTAAAGGATATTTTTGTACAGGAAGCCAAAGCAAAAAACGTAGCGTTATATTGTTATGGGCAACATTTTACCGTTACAAAAACAAACGGTTCCGAACTTTACGAAAATACGGTGTACGAAGTGAAATTCGGAAATTTACAGCGTCAGCTTTTAGGAGCACATCAAGGTCAAAATATGTCTTTGGCCATTACTGCCTTTATGGAAGTGGCGAAAAAATTCCAGTTGGAGCTTGATGAGAGTAAAATTCAGTTTGGTATAAAAACTGCTGTTCTTGCAGGTCGCTTTGAACAAGTCCTGCCAAATATTTATTTTGATGGTGCACATAACCCGGCAAGTATTCAATCACTGGTTTCAACAATAAAAGAGCATTTTCCTAAGAAACGAATTGAATTCCTTGTAGGGTTACTTGCGGATAAAGATGTCCAATCAATTTTAAAACTATTAGAGGAAGTCGGAGATGCTTTTTACTTTGCCGATATCCAAAATGAACGGGCGATGAAAGCATCGGTTATTTTTGAACTAAGCCAGGCTAAGAATAAATATATTATTAACGACCCAGTTAAGATTTTAACGGAGCCAGTGAAAGGTGATACGGTTAGAATTGTAACCGGCTCATTATATTTGTTAAGCGAGATTCGACAAAAATGTAAAAATATCATATGATTTTGCTAATAAACTTCGATTTGATCTTATTTCTTTATGGTCGAGTGAAAATAAAGAAGAATATTAGCGAAACATTTTTAGGGGGAGACGACAGCAGTCTCGCCCTTTTTTATGTCTATTTTGCTATGGTTGATTAAAAAGAGATGGAGCTGTAGCAAATATGAAAGCTTTAAAGAATAATGCCATTTTCCAAGCAATGTTCATTGGAAGTCTTACAGGGCTTGCTGGCGTCCTAGTATTTATTTTTATTTTACAATTACCAACAACAGAAAAAGAAGTTGCAGAAACTATTCCGACAGTGCAAACAACAGAGGAACAACAGCAAGTGAAGCAGCAATATTTTGCATTACAACATGGCGTTTTCTCAAATTTTGATAGCGCAGCTCAATTTTTAGGAACTTACCCTACTTTAAATAAAGCGGCTGTAGTGAAAGTGGACGAGCAGTATTTTGTTTGGTCACGTCTTGATACAACGAAGGTCGATGCTGCATTAGCGTTAATACCAAGTGGATTTTATAAAAGTATAACAATTGCAAGCAGTTGTCCTAATAATGCTGAACTCCAGCTTCCAATTACTTTGAAAGATACGAAAATGTTTACAGGTCAACAAACTGATACAATTGATGAACAACTTGTGCCAACGGACTGGATTGGGCTGGCATCGGAAGTTTCAAAGCTTTCAACTAACCCCAATATTATTCGGTTGCATATGTTTTTAAATTATTATGAGCGTCTAGATTGCCTTAAAGTAACATTTTAATATAGAAAAACGCTAGAAATAGTCTATTTTAATGAAAAGTATCCACGGCAGTACAATGTTCAAATTTCCTATTGTCGGTTACTATAGATAATAGGAGGATTGGAAATGAATTTTACTACGAACGAACAACTTATTTTAGCTTCTTCATCACCACGAAGAAAAGAATTGCTCCAAATGATAAATATTCCCTTTACTATTGTCACAAGCGATGTAGTGGAAACAAGTGTCAAAGCAAATACAGTCCAGCAATATGTAACAGAAGTAGCGCTTTTAAAAACACGTGATGTTGCAAAAAAATGCCCGGATAAGTGCATTATTGGAGCGGACACTATTGTCGTGTTTAATGATCAAATATTACACAAACCTACTTCAAAAGAAGAAGCGATTCAACATTTAACGCAGCTGGCGGGCAATCGTCATGAAGTGATGACGGCAGTAGCGATTATTTTAGCGGATGGAACAGAGCATACATTTGTTGAAAGGACTGCAGTTATTTTTAAACAGGTCTCTCCACAAATGATAGAAGCTTATGTGCAGACAGGAGATCCATTTGACAAAGCAGGGGGATATGGGATTCAAACGAGTGGCGCCATGCTCGTGGATCGCATAGAGGGAGATTATAACAATGTCGTCGGATTACCGATTGCATCGTTAGTTCAAAAAATGCTTACATTGCAACTACTAAAACTAACCTTTTAGGAGTGATGTCAATGACTGGAACACCATTGTTGAATTTAAAAATCCATGATGTGCTTGAAGTAGACCGTCCGCGTGAGCGCCTTATACGTCAAGGTGCAAAAAGTCTGTCGAACCAAGAGCTTATTGCAATTCTTTTAGGAACAGGTACAAAGAAAGAGTCGGTACTAACAGTCGCCAATCGGGTATTGATAAACTTTGAGAAATTGCATAATTTAAAACATGCAACACTTGAGGAAATTATGGATATTAAAGGAATTGGCGAAGCGAAGGCAGTATTATTATTAGCCGCGATTGAACTAGGGAGAAGGCTTGCAACAAAAGATTTAGAGGAACGTTTTACTATACGCTCTCCTGAAGATGCTGCTACCTTTTTAATGCAAGATATGACATCATTGCAGCAGGAGCATTTTGTGTGCCTATTTTTAAACGTTAAAAATCAAGTGCTCCATAAACAAACAATTTTTGTTGGAAGTTTAAATGCAAGCATTGTTCACCCTAGGGAGATTTTCCGTGAAGCCGTTAAACGTTCAGCAGCATCAATCATCTGTGCTCATAACCATCCTAGCGGGGTACCTACACCTAGTCCGGAAGATGTAGATGTTACATCACGACTGTATGAGGCAGGTAAAATTGTCGGCGTTGATTTGCTTGATCATGTCATAATCGGTGATCATCAGTTCATAAGCATGAAGGAAAAAGGATACTTTTGATAGGGAAGACAAACGTAAGTGCACGTTTGTCTTTTTAATATGAGAATGATGAGAAAGAAATATAGGGAATGTTACATTACAATAACAATTATTATATATTTTAATGATTCATCGACATATTTCGCCTATGCAACTTTTATTTGTTATATTCGTCATATGGATGTGGTGATTTTGTTAAATCTTACATATTAATTTTATTTGTTTCAAAGCGAAAATAGAAATACAATAGTAAGGTAGTGTTATAGAAAAAAACATTCGACAAAAGTCGAGATTAGGAGCATATGACACTATAATTATTTGATGTAATTCGTTATAATAGAGCGTATGATTTTAGTAACATCATAAATAGAAATTGTTTTATAAGAAAGGGAGTACTTAATTTGTTTGGATTAGGGAATAAAGATGTCGGGATTGATCTTGGCACAGCTAATACATTAGTATTTGTAAAGGGAAAAGGTATCGTATTACGAGAACCATCAGTAGTAGCGAAGAATACAAAAACAGGTGACATTGTTGCTGTTGGTAATGATGCAAAAAATATGATCGGACGTACACCAGGTTCTATCGTGGCAATTCGCCCAATGAAAGATGGCGTTATTGCTGACTTTGAAATTACAACTGCAATGATTCAATATTATTTAAGAGAAGCAATGAAAGCATCAGGCTCTAACTGGAAAAAGCCAAATGTGATGATCTGTGTTCCTTATGGTATTACATCTGTTGAACAACGTGCTGTTATTGATGCAAGCCGTCAAGCTGGCGCAAAAGAGGCATTTACTATAGAAGAACCTTTTGCAGCTGCAATCGGTGCTAACTTACCGGTTTGGGAGCCAACAGGTTCTATGGTCGTAGATATCGGCGGTGGTACAACAGAAGTGGCTGTTATTTCTCTAGGTGGTATTGTAACTAGTGAATCGGTACGTGTCGGTGGTGACGCGATGGATCACTCAATTATTGCCTACATCCGCAAGACATATAATTTAACAATCGGTGAGCGTACAGCGGAGAGCATTAAAATGGAAATTGGTACAGCACTTGCTGAAGGTCCTGACGAAGTGATGGAAATTCGTGGTCGCGACTTATTAACAGGTCTGCCTAAAACGATTGAAATTACTTCAAGTGAGATTTCAAAATCTTTACATGAAGCAATCGTTGTAATTCTGGATGGCGTGAAGAAAACTTTGGAACAAACTCCTCCTGAATTATCTGCAGATGTTATGGAGCGCGGAATCGTACTAACAGGCGGTGGCGCACTATTACGCAATCTTGATAAAGTAATTAGTGACGAGACAAAAATGCCTGTATTTATCGCTGAAAATCCTCTGGACTGTGTAGCAATTGGAACAGGTAAAGCGTTGGATAATATTGATTTAATTCGTTCGCAACAAGTGAAATAAGGAGGACTCGCAGTGCCACATTTCTCAAATAAAAAATTAATTATTCTTTTAGTAAGTGTTATTTTTCTTGTGGCATTGATTGGGTTCTCTCTACGTGATCGTCATAACGCAACATTACCCGAGCAAATTATTAAAGATACAGTTGGCTTTGCACAATCGATTGTCGCAAAGCCGACTAATTACATAACAAGTATTTTTAGCAATATTGATTCGCTGTTAAATACGTATGAAGAAAATCAGCGCCTAAAAATGCGCCTTGAAGATTTTGCCGTTTTGCAGGCAGAAGTAAGTACTTTAAAAGCCGAAAATTCTTCATTGCGTGAACTCGCATCAATCGAGGAAAGTTTGCGTGATTTCGATCCGATTCAAGCGACGGTCATTGCGAGAAACCCTGATCAGTGGGAAGAGAAAATTATATTAAATAAGGGTACAGCACATGGTGTTGAAAAAAATATGGCGGTTAGAACTTCTCGTGGTCTAATAGGTAAAATTGTAATTGCTACACCTTATACGTCAGAAGTAGAGCTACTTTATACAAACAATGAAAATTATCGTGTATCTGCTATTGTAGTAGATGAAGACAATAAAGAAATTCATGGTTTAATAGAAGGGTATGACGATGAACGTAACGAATTACTATTAAAACGAATCGATTCCAATATAGATCTTGATGTCGGCGGTAAAGTATTGTCTTCTGGTCTAGGCGGGATTTTCCCGAAAGGTATTTTGATCGGTGAAATTACAGAAGTGACGACAGATGACTTTGGCTTGACGAAAATGGCCTATGTAAAACCGGCAGCGGACTTTTCAATATTAGATCATGTTATTATTGCCAAACGTAACACAATTTCGATAGACGGTTCAGATGGGTCTGGTACAAATGAAGATTTAACGAATGAACCGGTTGTGGAAGTTGAGGGGGATGAATAATGCTCGCTCGGTTTTTAATAGTGTTTGTAGGGATTTTGCTGTTTTTATTTGAATCTGGGTTAGCTATGTTTTCCCCCTTGCAGCTAGGTGAGGAAACTTACTATTTAATTCCGCGTTTTTTAATTTTATATTTAATCTTTTTAGCCATTTATTATAGTCGTAAAAAAGCCATGATTTATGGTCTTATTTTTGGATTATGTTTTGATGTATTCTATATTAATATTATTGGTTTGTACATGGTGTTATATCCGGCGGTTTGCTATATTGCAGCATGGTGTGTGAAGCGTGTCCATCCCCATTTAGTATTTTCAATGTTTTTGGCTTTATTATTAATGGTTATTTTTGAATTTGTAATATATGAATTTTTCTATATTATACAGTTTACAACAATGGCAGTTCAGCCGTTTATCGTAAATCGATTAGTTCCTACAACAATAGGGAATCTATTATTTTTAATAATGCTTGCATGGGCGTTTAAATATTGTATTAGCGCTCGAGTATTTCAACGTGCACAATAAGCATTGTAAAACAAGTGATGAAGAGACAACTCGAACATTGGATTCGGTTGTTTCTTTTCACCATTATGTAGCGCGAGGTGACTTGAAAAGCTATGAAAAAACAATTTATCCATATTAAAGGAACTAAAGATGGATTGGTCCTTCGTTTGGATGATCAATGTTCTTATTCCGAATTAGTGGAAGAACTTGAGAAAAAAGTTACAGAAGGACATCTTGATGGTAAAATAGATGTACAATTGCACTTAGGAAAACGTTACTGTACACCCGAGCAAAAAGACCAGCTTACAAAAGTTGTTGAAGAGCATCAAAAGTTATGTGTAAAAAACATTCAAAGTGATGTCATTACGATGGAAGAAAGTTTCAAACAGTTTGAAACAAATCGCTTTGAAACATACGTAGGAATTGTTCGGTCTGGACAAACACTACGCGTAACGGGAGATATTCTTGTTTTGGGCGATGTAAATCCGAATGGAAGAATTGAAGCAGGCGGTAATGTACATATTGCGGGTAAGCTAAAAGGAATAGTGCACGCTGGTGTAAATGGAAATGATGAAGCGATTGTTTACGCCTCTCATTTTGAACCTACACATGTATTAATTGGTAATCATGTTGAGGTCATGACAAATGAATCGCAATTTATATTAGACCATACTCATCAAATATTTGCATATCTTGGAGAAAATGACATAATTGCATATGATAGAATCCAAGAGTTAAGAAATATACGACCGAATTTATCAACATATAAAGGAGGAAGCTAAATGAGTGAAGACGAATTATTATTCTCTAAGAATATTGATGATGCAATTACTCAAGATGCTACCTTATATAAGGAAGGGGCCGCTAATGTGGGAGAAGCAATCGTTATAACTTCAGGGAAAGGTGGCGTAGGTAAAACGACTACTACGGCAAACCTAGGAACTGCATTGGCACTTCAAGGCAAGAAAGTTTGTTTAGTGGATACGGATATAGGTTTACGTAACTTAGATGTGATTTTAGGACTGGAAAATCGTATTATCTATGATTTAGTTGATGTAATCGAGGGCCGTTGTAAAATGCATCAGGCGTTAGTAAAAGATAAGCGAGTAGATGAACGTTTATACTTATTGCCTGCTGCTCAAAATACAGATAAAAATGCGATAAACCCGGAACAAATGAAGATCGTAATAGATGAGCTGAAGCGGGAATTTGATTATGTGTTAATTGATTGTCCTGCAGGTATTGAACAAGGCTACCGCAATGCTGTTGCTGGAGCGGATCGCGCTATCGTCGTGACAACACCTGAAATTTCAGCAGTGCGGGATGCGGATCGTATTATCGGTTTGCTTGAGCAGGAGCCAATTGAACCACCTAAGCTTATTATTAACCGTATACGTAAAAGCTTAATGACGAACGGAGATGCGATGGATATTACGGAAGTTACAACGCATTTATCGATTGATTTATTGGGAATCATTGTCGATAGTGAAGATGTGATTAGCTCTTCAAACAAGGGTGAGCCAATTGTAATGAATCCGAATAATAAAGCATCATTAGGCTATCGCAATATTGCCCGACGTATTTTAGGGGACTCTGTACCATTAATGAGTCTGGAAGATGACCAGCCAAAAGGTGTATTTGCTAAATTGAAATCATTATTCAAATAAAGTGTAAGCTGTATGGAATGTATCGAACTATTCCATACAGCTTTTTCTATTAAGAGCTTTCTTGAATTGAAATGTCATTCATGACATATAATAGTTCAAAAAGATTGGATGGTGAGCTTGAAAAAATGGCAATGGCTCATCGCGAGCGTCGTCTTTGTGATTATTTATGGCTGTAATTATTATGGGGATATATCTACAAAACGTGTTATTCATTCCATCGTATATAGCTCGGATGACTTAGTCATGATGAGAAAGGCAGTAGTGAATATACTGTCAAAGGATGAAACACAAATCCCTGTAAGTGCAGATATATCAATTAATCAATTACAACTTTTCCAGACGATTGATCGCTTTAACGATGGTTTTTTACTCGCTTATGATGAACCTTTTGTATTAAATGCCTTGTTTGATGGTCTAATTGTTTTTACTGGCCATACAAAATATAATGGGAAAGCAATTTCAATTGTATATGATACAGGGGACACAGTAACATTTGGCTTTGTCGATGATTTTTATGTATTACCCTACACAACTGTAAGTAAAGGGATGGTTGTTGCAACTAAAAAAGCCGGAAAACTGTATGTGCAAATTGAGAGAAATGGGCAAGTTTTGAATATGGAAGAAACGATTAGCTGGCTAAAGGAAAAGTCCATCTAAATGAAAATTTCGATTCACCCATTATTTTTGTTACTGCTCTTATCAATTGTTTTGTATGGGGATATTGCGTTTTATACTGTTATTATTGTCTCGTTATTATTTCATGAATTAGGTCATTTTATCGCAGCGAAATTAGTCGGAGCGCACATTACACAATGTAAAATTGTTCCGTACGGCGGAGAAATGACGATAAAGGATGAGATGCGTTTATCCTACAATCAGCTCATTATTATTGCATTAGGGGGACCACTTGCAACGTGCATTGGAATCTTCGTCAGTGTTTTTTTGCCTCCTATGCTCAGTGAGAGGTTAATAGAAGTTCAACTATTTATTCTAGCTATTAACCTCATTCCAATCTGGCCTCTTGATGGTGGTAGAATATTTTGCTATAGCTTATTAAAATGGCGGCCGTTTTCTAAAATTTTCGAATTTTATTTAACGGCTTCTTTTTATTTACTTACGGTAATAATTATCGTACTATTATATTTATTGCCGCAATCATTGTCATTAACAATCATTGGTCTCTTTTTATGGACCAAAGTAATAGGCGATTGGAAATTTCGAAAATACCGTTCTGCATTTGAAAAAATAGTAATGAATAGGTTGACTTGATATTTTAGATGTGGTAGTATTTGAATGTTATTGTTTGTAGCACCCGTGCTACTGCAACCGCGCTGAACAGGTTTAAGTACTTTTATGGTCACCTGCAATTCCGGGCGAGTCTGAGTCTAAGAGGAGGTGCATTTTAATGTACGCAATTATCGAAACTGGTGGTAAACAAATCAAAGTTGAAGCAGGTCAAGAAATCTATGTTGAAAAACTAGGTGTGGCTGCTGACGAAATCGTTACTTTTGACAAAGTTTTATTCGTAGGTGGAGAAACAGTTAAAGTTGGAGCTCCAACAGTTGCTGGCGCTACTGTAACAGCGAAAGTTGTTAAAGAAGGTAAGCAAAAGAAAATTACTGTTTTCAAACTTAAAGCGAAAAAGAACTACCGTCGTAAGCAAGGTCACCGTCAACCATACACTAAATTAGTAGTTGAAGCTATCAACGCTTAATAAGTAGGTGATGGACATGATTACAGTAACTATTTATAGTGATGAAAATCGTAAATCTTATGGATTTGAAATTTCAGGACATGCTTTATCGGATATCTATGGTCGTGATTTAGTTTGTGCAGGTGCTTCTGCTGTTGCCTTTGGTGCAGTAAACGCAATCCCACAAATTACAGGAATTACTCCTGAGATCGAACAAGGTGCTGAAGGTGGTTACTTAAAAGTAACTGTTCCACAAGCTGAACTGAATGATGAAACAGACGCTAAATTACAAGTTATTCTGAACACAATGGTTACACAGTTCTATACAATGACTGCGAGCTATTCAGAATACATCGAATTGAAATATAAAATGATCTAGGAGGTGGAACAGGATGTTATTATTAACTTTAGATCTTCAATTCTTCGCATCTAAAAAAGGTGTAGGTTCTACTAAAAACGGACGTGACTCTGAGTCTAAACGCCTTGGTGCTAAACGCGCTGATGGTCAATTCGTTACTGGTGGTTCAATTCTTTACCGTCAACGCGGTACAAAAATTTACCCAGGTACAAACGTAGGCCGCGGTGGTGACGATACATTATTCGCAAAAGTTGACGGCGTTGTTAAATTTGAACGCTATGGTCGCGACAAGAAAAAAGTATCTGTATACCCTACAGCTCAAGAAGCATAATTCTTGCAATGAAAGGACTGCATTTATTGCAGTCCTTTTTTTCACTTTTTCACCTTTTTTAACAGGTGTCATGGTTCAGGAGAAAAAGGCTAACTGATTCGCTATACGTCATATAGCTAAATCCGATGGCAATTATGCTAAGTATAATTGATATGAATGGTTGAAATTTTCTTAAGTATCGATTATGTCATTCTTTTGAGGAACAGATGAATAGAAGGAAAATAGATGTGAAACTTGTTATACTAGTAACGATACTGGAAAACGGAGAGTGGAAAAATGGCTGGTTCAAAATTAACTGTAACTGAAGCGTTACGCTATGCAAATCATGACTTTTTAAATCATCTTCATTTGATTCAAATGAATTTAGATTTAGGTCGAGTGGACGATGCAAAAAAAGTGATTTTTGAACAGTCAGAGCATTGTAAGATGCTTTCGAACATCAATCGACTTCAATTACCTAATACGATGGAATGGCTTCATACAGTACAATGGCGTTTCCCAGCTATACAGCTTCAAATGGATAGCGATGTAAATGCCCCAGTTGAAAGCAAGTACGATGAAGCTATTACTCAATACTTGGAAAACACAATTATTCATGTTTATGACACGCTTGATCCATATGAAGAGCACAAATTGCAGTTAAGTATCGAAACAAAAGAAAATAAGTGGAATATTTCATTTCATTTAACGGGAAAATGGGAACAGTCGCTATTTTCAATAGAACAGAATATTTTTGGTGTGGACACATATGAACAAACGAATACAAGTTGGAAATATGTCCTTCACATGCATGAGGAGTGAAAGAAATGTTTGTCGATCACGTAAAGATTTACGTTAAAGGTGGAGACGGTGGAGATGGAATGGTTGCCTTCCGCCGTGAAAAATATGTACCAAATGGTGGTCCAGCAGGTGGCGATGGTGCCCGTGGTGGTAACGTTGTTTTTGAAGTAGAAGAAGGTTTACGTACGTTAATGGACTTCCGCTACAAACGCCACTTCAAAGCTGAACGTGGAGAGCATGGGATGAGTAAAGGGATGCACGGTCGTCGTGCTGAAGATTTAATCGTTAAAGTGCCACCAGGAACAGTTGTAATGAATGCTGAAACAAAAACAGTCATTGCCGATTTAGTTGAACATGGTCAACAGGCTATTATCGCTAAAGCAGGACGTGGCGGACGTGGTAACTGCCGTTTTGCTACACCATCAAATCCAGCACCGGAATTAGCCGAAAAAGGTGAACCAGGTCAGGAATTAGAAGTTATTCTAGAATTAAAAGTATTGGCTGATGTTGGTTTAGTTGGTTTCCCTTCTGTAGGAAAATCTACATTATTATCTGTTGTTTCTTCAGCAAAACCTAAAATTGGTGCTTACCATTTTACAACGATTGTACCGAACTTAGGAATGGTAGAAACAGATGACGGTCGTTCATTCGCAATGGCCGATTTACCAGGTTTAATTGAAGGCGCGCACCAAGGCGTGGGCTTAGGGATGCAATTTTTACGTCATATCGAACGTACACGAGTAATTGTACACGTAATCGATATGTCTGGGATGGAAGGCCGCGAGCCATATGACGATTATGTAACGATTAACAACGAGTTAGAACAATATAATCTACGTTTACTTGAACGTCCACAAATTATCGTTGCCAATAAAATGGACATGCCAAATGCGGAAGAAAACTTGGAAGAGTTTAAAAAGAAAGTAGGAGAAGACGTAAAAATCTTCCCAATTTCAGCAGTTTCTCGTCAAGGTTTAAAGCCATTACTATTTGAAATTGCCGATCTTCTAGAAGTAACACCAGAATTCTTATTGCATGATGTATTGGACGAAGAGTCGGATGCGGTAGTAATGTACAAACATGAAAGCCAAGGCAGCGAATTCGAAATTACACGTGATGATGATGGTGCATATGTACTTTCAGGTTACACAATTGAACGTTTATTCAAAATGACTGACTTCAGTCGTGAAGACGGTATTCGACGTTTTGCCCGCCAACTACGTGCGATGGGTGTCGATGAGCAATTACGTAAACGTGGTGCCCAAAATGGTGACACAGTACGTCTAATGGAATTCGAATTTGACTTTGTCGATTAATTAAGTGGGGGATGACGATGAAAAACGTAGCTAATCAACGATATTATTTAGTGCGTGAGGATGTATTGACAGATGCGATGCAAAAAACGTTAGAAGCAAAACAATTATTGCAAAAAGGCTCTGTTACTTCCATTTGGGATGCGGTAAAAGAGGTTGATTTATCTCGAAGCGCCTTTTATAAATATCGTGATGCTGTTTTTCCTTTCCATTCGATTGTGCAAGAACGTATTTTAACGGTGTTCATTCAACTGCAAGATCGTAAAGGTACACTTGCCAAATTACTAGAAACCGTATCGGATGCACATTGCAATGTGCTGACGATTCACCAAACAATTCCGATTCAAGGGCGTGCAAATGTTACGTTGTCATTGGACGTTACAAGTATGTCGTATGAGTTGGATGAACTCATTCGTAGCTTAAATCATCTTGAATTTATTGAATCGGCTGAAGTTATTAGCTCAGGTGCATTTTAACCTCTAGAATTTTACGCAGTTGCACCAAGGAATAACCAAATAATTAGGGCTGTCCAATCTGCTAGGGCAAATGGACAGTCCTTTCTTATAATAACATTTAACAGAAAATTTAGAACTTGAGATTGAGGTGCACGTTATGTCAGAAAATAAATGGGAAAAACGAATTGCCTATCTAGGTCCAGAAGCATCTTTTACATATTTAGCTGCAAAGGGTTTATACCCGCATGATTGGCATATTCCATATAAATCAATTCCGGAATGTATTGAAGCTGTATCGGAGGGGAAAGTCGAGCTAGCGGTTGTACCTGTAGAAAATGCATTGGAAGGTTCCGTGCCATTAACAATTGACTATTTATATCATGAAGCAGAGCTATTTGTAACAGCTGAAGTAATGTCAAAAATTCAACAGCATTTATTGGTAAATAAAAAGTTCGCTGAAAATTTAGAGATGCTGGAAGAAATATATTCACATCCACATGCATTGGCACAATGTCATAAATTTTTATTTTACACACATGGCAATGTGAAGCAAACACCATATGCTTCCACTGCAGCAGCTGCCGAGCTTGTTTCGCAAACCGAAGATCGCTGTATTGCAGCCGTTGCCAACCTTTCAGCAGCTGAAAAATATAACCTACATATTGCAGAACATAATATTCATGATTTCCATTTTAATCATACGCGCTTTTTTGTATTATCAAAGCAAAATATAAAGCATGGTTTAGTACCGTTACAATCACAGCCGAAAACAACATTTATGCTTACATTACCGACAGATGTGTCCGGTGCGCTTCATCAAGTATTATCTGTATTTGCATGGCGTAAAATAAATTTAAGTAAAATAGAATCACGACCATTAAAAACAGGACTCGGGAATTATTTCTTTATTATTGATATACTAGACGATGAAGAGGAACCGATGATGAAAGGTGCTCTGGAGGAGCTTAAGGCTCTTGGCTGCACAGTGAAGTCACTCGGCACATATCTTACTTATGTAACACCAGAATGAGGTGGAGATCTTGAGACGTCTTATACTATTTGATGGAGAATGCAACTTCTGTGATGCAAGTGTTCAATTTATTATAAAGCGTGATCCGAAAACATTGTTTAAGTTTACCTCACTTCAAAGTGATAGCGGGATTGACATGTTGAAAAAGTTTGGTGTCTCCGAAAAGACGGACAGCATTGTATTGATTGAAGGGGATAATTACTTTACTGAATCGACAGCAGCGCTTAAAATTGCACGAAATCTAACTGGCCTCTGGAAGCTGTGCTATATTTTCATTGTAGTGCCAAAACCACTGAGGGATATTGTCTATCGGTTCGTTGCAAAAAACCGCTACAAATGGTTCGGTAAAAAAGATGCATGCATGCTACCATCAGCAGAGCAGCGAAAAAGATTTTTATAAAATGAAGTTGTGCACTCGCGTCAATGGGTGCACTTTTTTTATGTTTAAACTGCGGAATAATGCGATGCTTCCCTCATTATATTAGAACATTGCTGTGGGATATTAGAAAATGATGATTGGATATTAGCAAATCCAACGGAGATATTAGATAAAAGTCATTGCATTTTAGCACAATGGGACGTTTTATTAGAAAATCGGGATTTTATTAGAAAAAATAAAATTATATTAGAAGATTTATAAATATATTAGAATTTCCCGCGTACTACTTAATTCAGTATCCTATTAATTAATTGTAATTAAATCAAACTTTTTAAAAACGGGGTTCGTCTAATTGATGAAAGGAGGTATTTCTGTGGAAAGTTATTTAATAAATGATACCGCTAAATTATCAAATGAAGCGATTATAGATGAATTAATGCAACATTACGGAGAAGACGTATTAAAGCTTGTCATGCAATATGTACATAATAACGCGGTTGCCGAGGATCTAACGCAGGAGATTTTCGTGAAATGCTACAAGGCACTTCCTTCTTTTCAATATGGTTCATCGTTAAAAACATGGCTTTGGCGCATTGCAATTAACCATTCAAAAGATTATTTGAAAAGCTGGTATGCCAAAAATGTCGAAGCAAAAGACGATGAAGTCTTTATGCAAGTAGAAAGCGGTACTTCCGTTGAACAAGAAGTCATACAGCAGCAGGAAGATGATAACTTAGTCAAGGCGGTCATGACACTGCCAGTCAAATACCGTGAAGTTATTTATTTATGCTATTACGAAGATCAGACGATGAAGGAAATGGCCGAAATACTGCAAATTAGTGAAAACACGGTAAAAACAAGGCTTCGAAAAGGAAAGCAGCTATTAAAAAAACATCTGGAGCGTGAAGAAAATGGATGATCGTTTAAAAAATTTGAAAAAAGCGATGGATCGCACCGCATTTTCCAGCACAAAGTTCACAGAGCAGCATAAAGAAAATGTCCAACGACAGTTAAACATCGATGAGTTGAAAAGGGTAATTTTATCACTTTTAATTGAATCAAAGTCCGGTATTGAAATCACGCAATTACTGCATGTAAGGGGAATACAGGATGTAATCAATAATGAGGGAATCATCTATTCAATTCTTCATGAACAGGAAAGGAATGGGTTTGTGCTCGCAAATTGGACGGACGGCGTTAAGCGGTATGAGTTAACGAAGACCGGAAAAAAACAATTACAGCAAGAGGGACAAATCAAACTGACATTGAAGGAGCGGCTATTGGGGGTGCGTATGCATGCAGAGTGAACGTTTTTTAAATAAAGTAACAGCTTTTATTCGTTCAAAAGAAGCTCAGGTACATGTATATGATGAATTAAAGCACCATATAGGACATTCGAAAAATACCTGGTTAGAAAAAGGGTATACACCCGATGAAGCGGAACGAAAAGCAATTGATGAAATGGGCTCACCATCCACACTCGGAAAATCGATGGACAAGATTCACCGGCCCAAAGTCGATTGGCTGTTAATTAGTTTAGTTGCACTTCTATTAGGGGCAAGCTTTATCCCGATTTTAACATTTGATAGTACCGTTATTTTTGGGGCAGATATGACTGATTATTTTATTCGAAGCAAATGGGTACACCTTCTTTGTGCCGCCATATTGATTGCGGCACTGATGTATATCGATTATCGGAAGCTGGAGCGTTTCAGTCTAGCTATATATTTGGGTGCACTTATTTTGTTAATGATATTAAATTATTTTCCGACAGCTATGGTTTCTGGGCAAAGCTATTTAATGGTAGGGCCGGTACAGATTCAGGCTTGGACCGTTTTACCATTGCTGCTCGTTGCTTGGGCAGGCTTTTTTACACAGAAAAAATTTAGAAGTTGGCAGTTAATCGTCTTATTTGTTGTGCCGTTATGGTTTATTTTAAGTGCGCCAAATCTGACAGCAGCCCTTATTTATGCAGGGGTCGTTACTATTTTGTTTTATTTAAGTGACTACTCGCTAAAATCGAAAATTATGACAAGTATAACTGTGATAGGCCTAATCGCTAGTACAATGTTTCTGATTACTCCGCAGCTGCATTATTACCAGCTTGTACGTATCTATGCTTTTCTGAATCCGGAAAGCTATGCCACACAGGAAGGCTATGTTTATTTGGCAATCAAAAATGCATTAAATGAAGCTGGATGGTTTGGGGCAGAGACGATCCGATATATTCCGGAAGGGCATACAGATTTTGCTTTAGTACAGCTTATCCAGGAATTTGGTTACATTGCAGGAATTGCTGTCGTAACGATATTATTCGCCATCGCAATTCGTATACTTTGGAAAGCAAAACAATTAGCCCGTTCATATGGCAAATTGCTTGTAATCGGAGCAGTATCTTTTTATTGCATGCAGTTTGGATATTCTGTGGCAATGATTCTTGGTTGGTTGCCGATTATCGGATTATCGCTTCCGTTTATAAGTTACGGTTTTACATCTCTTCTCCTAAACTCATTTGTCATCGGTATTGCACTTAGCGTGTATCGCCGGAAGACATTCATCGGGAGTGGTGTGCAGCAGAACTACTCATAAGTAAAACAGCTTATTCATTAGACAAGGTCTTTTTGAATAAGCTGTATTTATTAGTTTTCGATTAAAATGCCCCGCTGACGTAATTTCTCTTCGGCCAGATTCAAGCTTTCTTCAGAAGTCGAGCTAATGACGTGTAAGTGTGTACCGTCCGTTAATGCAGAAAGATAAAGGGCATTAGTTTCTTGAACCCGTTTTACAAAATGCTCCACTTCCAAGCGGTTTGATACCATAATCGAAGCGGTAATTTCTCCGTATACCGGATGCTCGACAATAACGCTTTCGACCATAACCCCACAATCGACCAATATAAATAACTCTTCTTTTGCTTCCTCTGCATTATGCATGCAGACAATTTTACGTTGTATACGCGTTTGTTGTACGTTATGCATATAAATATAACCTTGGCTTGTAGCGACAATAGGCTCGTTTCGTGCCTTTAATAAATTCATATCATTTACAATGACCTGTCTCGAAACATTTGTATGCTTTGCTAATTCTGTACCTGTTAGCGGTTGTACTGCATTCTTTAATAATGCAAGCAATTCTAGACGGCGTTCTTCGCCTAATAATTTTTTCATCAATTCCACCTCAATTAGCATACCAGTTACATTACATCTTATCATAATTATAGTGTACTTACTGTGAACATTGTGGCAATAGCACAATTTATGCATATGCTATTACGAGAAAAGGAGGAAAGATGTGCGCGTTCATATTGTTCAAAAGGGAGATACTTTGTGGAAAATCGCAAAGCAATATGCGATTGGTTTTGAAGATTTAAAAAGATTAAATGCACATTTAGCTAACCCTGATTATATTGTTCCAGGGATGGAAATATATTTACCAGATTCCGTGCAGAAAAAAGAAGTGAAGCAAGTTGTAAAGGAACAGCCAAAAGTAGTGAAGGAGCAGCCAAAGCCTGTGAAAGAGCAACCCGTTCAAATGCCGGCACCCGTTCCAACACCGGTACCTATGCCGCAGCCACAAAAGCCACTTTGGCAAGGGGACATTTATTTGCAGCCTACTCCTCAGCCAATGCCGATGCCAATGCCAAATTGGCAAACGAATGTTCATGTACAACCAACATTTGAAAACAATATTACACAACCACAACCCGTCTATATGCCACAGATGATGCCACAACAACCTATTATCATTCAACAACCACCACAGCCACAACCACAGCCGCAGCAACCAGTCTTCGAACATCAGCCACAGTTTATTCACCCAATGCCAATGCCGATGCCAATGCCAATGCCTCAAATGCCAGTGTGTCCTTCATGCCATAAAATGCCAGTGCGTCCTATGCCGGCTTGCCCGTCATGTCATCGGATGCCAATGGAAATGCCGATGCATCAAATGCCGGTTTGTCCGTCATGTCATCGAATGCCAATGGAAATGCCGATGCATCAAATGCCGGTGTGCCCATCATGTCAGCACATGACAATGGAATCAACAATGTATATGCATCCGCAAATGCAACCATATATGCATATGGAACATCCAATGCATATGCAAATGCAGCCAATCTATCAAGATGAGTCTTCAGTAAAAAGAAACCATTGCCCGGATAAAGAGCAATTAGTAAACCATTACTATAATGAAATTGATTATATGATGCACCAACAAAACCCTTGCTGTCACCCACAAATGATGCCTTATCCAGCAAGTATGATGCCTCAAATGCAACCGATGCCACAACCGCCGAAGTCATGTCAATAGTCATAAAAGAGAATTGCTGGAAGTGGGATACACAAAAAGGGTCTTATTTTATGAAGTATTATGAAGATGGATTTATTGCACAAAAAGTGAAAATGATTCATCGTGAGCTTGAAAATATACAATTCCCATATCATATTCCTGTAGAAGAAAATGAAGAGCCAAATATTTTAAAACAACGATGGTTTGATGGGAAAAGTGTTGATTATAAGCGGTTTGAACATCAGTATTTTGCTATTTATGCGCTCCAACAATTGCATGAAACCAATGAAAAAATTAATTGGAATGAAACAGGCATGCTTTCATTGTACCGAATGCCGGAGAAGTGGATGAGGCGCTTCGAACGCTTTATTGCAAATGAAAGAGAGCTAAGACGCTTATTAAAAAACAATTATGACGAATTAGTTAAGCATGCGTCCTATGCGTTAAATACAATGGCGCAAAGGACTGTACCTTCTGAAACTAAGACAATTTTACATGGGGATGTCGTTCATCATAACGTGATGTTACGTGGTGAAGAAGTAAAGCTTATTGATTTTGATTTAGCTTCTTTAGGAGAAGCATCAGATGAGATTATTTTATGGCTTCATCGCGTAATGCCACAAACTAAATATAATTTACAGCAGGTAATGAATGATCATCCTTATTTACAGATTGTTCAGCCGAAGCTTCATTATTTGAATTACCCTAATGAAATTTTGAGGGAATGTTTATTTTATCTCAAATTAAGCGACCGACAAAAAATTGCCTGCTATCCATTCATCCAATCAATTGTGTATGGGTGGCTTAAATATAAAGATTCTTTAGCAGAACAAATTGAAATTTTGCAAAATTAAATTGTAGCATATAATTCTGTGATACAAGATAAAGAATATGATAAACTTAAGGCTGTCTTATAGGACAGTCTTTTTTGTATTTAAAAATGCATAAAATCGAAATCGGTATCCGCATGGCTGTTAGTCTCGAATAAAAGCAACGTACGTTCGGTAACTTACCTTTTCGTATGCTATAATAAATCGAGAAAAGTGAGGGATGAACGATGTATGATTATTTAAAAGGACAAGTAACCAGAGTTACACCAGAATATATTGTATTAGAACAACAAGGCATTGGCTGGATGATCTTTACTCCCAATCCATATGCATTCCGAATTTCAGCAAGCGATCAGCAAATATTTGTGTCCTTGCAGGTAAGGGAAGACGCACAAAATTTATATGGATTTAATAGTTTGGAGCAGCGTGAATTATTCAAAAAACTAATTCAAGTATCAGGTATCGGTCCAAAAGGTGCACTGGCGATTTTAGCTAGTGGGAACCCTACTTCCGTAATACAGGCAATTGAAATGGAAGACGAAGCATTTTTAATCCGATTCCCTGGTGTAGGTAAAAAAACAGCACGCCAAATGATTTTGGATTTAAAAGGAAAGCTCGATATGCTGCTTGATTCGGTGGAATTACCGAGCGCAGAAAATGAGCTGCCGTTATTTGGTGTTAATCCAAATGAACATGAACTTCAGGAGGCAATGCTTGCTCTACTGGCATTAGGCTACTCCGAAAAGGAACTGGATAAGGTTAAACCACAATTAAGTGAAGATGAAAGTTTAACGACGACGGATGCCTATATTAAACAGGCATTAAAGCTATTGTTGAAATTGAAATAAAAAAGGAGTGAGATAACATGTCAGACCGTGTACTTTCAGGTGAAGCAACAGATGCCGAAGAGCAATTTGAGCTTTCTTTAAGACCGCAGCGTTTAGTGCAATACATAGGTCAAGATAAAGTGAAGGAAAACCTTAAAATATTTATCGAAGCCGCTAAGCTACGTCAGGAAAGTCTTGACCATGTACTCCTTTATGGTCCACCAGGTTTAGGAAAAACAACATTAGCTATCGTTATCGCTAATGAAATGAATGTAAACGTAAAAATGACAAGCGGTCCGGCGATTGAACGACCAGGGGATTTAGCAGCAATTTTAAGTTCTCTCGAAGCAGGTGACGTACTTTTTATTGATGAAATTCATCGTTTGCCACGTGCTATTGAGGAAGTACTATATTCAGCCATGGAGGATTTCTGTCTGGATATTGTTGTCGGAAAAGGTCCAGAAGCACGTTCGATTCGTTTAGAGTTGCCGCCATTTACACTTGTTGGTGCGACGACACGAGCAGGCGCTCTTTCTGCACCGCTTCGTGATCGTTTTGGTGTTTTGGCGAGACTGGAATATTATGATGAACAGTCGCTGGCGGAAATTGTTATTCGATCGGGCGAATTGTTTGGGGTTGCATTAAATGAACAAGCGGCCTATGAAATTGCAAGACGTGCCCGTGGAACACCACGAATAGCAAATCGTTTATTAAAAAGAGTTCGTGATTATGCACAAGTATTAGCAGACGGTGTTGTTTCGCACAATTTGGCGAAGCAAGCATTGGAGCTTCTACAAGTTGATCCAAGAGGACTTGACCATATAGATCATAAACTGATGCAGTCGATGATTGAACGTTTCGGTGGTGGTCCTGTTGGTTTAGATGCGCTAGCAGCATCCATCGGAGAAGAAAGAATTACAATTGAGGATGTGTATGAGCCGTTTTTATTGCAAATTGGCTTTATTCAACGTACACCACGTGGTCGGATAGCTACAAACCTATGCTACGACCATTTCGGTTATCCGCCGGCACAAAAAGAATAGAAGGAAGTAATGACCGTGAAAGTAGAAGATTTTGATTTTCATTTACCAGAAGAATTAATTGCCCAAACACCATTATTAGACCGTACAGCGAGCCGCTTAATGGTCGTTAACCCAAACTCTTTGGAAGTTGAGCATCATACATTTGCTCATATTTTAGATGAACTAAAAGCAGGGGATTGTCTCGTATTAAACGATACACGGGTGCTGCCGGCTCGGTTAATGGGGACTAAAGCAGACACAGGTGCCAATATAGAATTATTACTATTAAAGCAAACAAATGAGGATGAATGGGAAACGCTAGTTAAACCTGCAAAGCGTGTAAAGGTCGGAACGGTTGTCACATTTGGTGATGGACTGTTGACTGCAACATGTACTGGCGAACTAGATCATGGCGGACGCACATTTAAATTTACGTATGATGGCATTTTTTATGAAATCCTGGATAAACTGGGTGAAATGCCTTTGCCACCATATATCCGTGAAAAGTTGGACGACCAGGAACGTTATCAGACAGTTTTTGCAAAGGAACGTGGATCTGCAGCGGCACCGACAGCGGGACTGCATTTTACTGAGCCTTTACTAGAAGCTATAAAAGCAAAGGGTGTAGAAATCGTGTTCATCACATTGCATGTAGGGCTTGGTACATTCCGCCCTGTAAGTGTTGATTCCATTGAAGACCATGATATGCATTCAGAATTTTATAGTGTATCGGAAGAAGCTGCAGCTGCAATTAACCGTGTGAAGCAAGCAGGAGGGAACGTCATTTCGGTAGGAACTACTTCTACTCGTACCCTTGAAACTGTGGCATCAAAAAATGATGGGAAAATTGTGGCATCACAAGGATGGACAAATATTTTCATTTATCCAGGATTTGAATATAAGGCAATTGATGGTCTTATTACGAATTTCCACTTACCGAAGTCAACATTAGTCATGCTTGTCAGTGCGCTTGCTACGAAAGAAACAATTATGAATGCCTACGAAAAAGCAGTTGAAGAAAAGTACCGTTTCTTTAGCTTTGGAGATGCAATGTTCATTCGACCAGGGAAGTAATTTGCAATTCAGGTAACATATCGATACAATTATTATTTGTGTGCACCTACTACAACAGTGGTAGGTGTTTTCATTCGAAGTAGTGTTCTTACTTTAGAAACGAGAGGATTTTTTATTATGACAGAAACAACAAACCAAGTACCAATTCGATATGAATTAATTAAAACATGTGCCCAAACAGGAGCTCGTTTAGGGATTGTCCATACACCACATGGTTCATTTGAAACACCGACATTTATGCCCGTTGGTACACAAGCTACCGTGAAGGCGATGAGTCCTGAAGAATTAAAAGAAATGAATGCAGGAATCATTTTATCTAATACGTATCATTTATGGCTTCGTCCAGGAAATGATATTGTAAAAGAAGCGGGTGGCCTACACAAATTCATGAACTGGGACCGTCCTATTTTAACGGATTCAGGCGGTTTCCAAGTATTCTCTTTATCAAAGTTCCGTAAAATTGAAGAAGAGGGCGTTTATTTCCGTAATCACTTAAATGGAGACAAGCTATTTTTATCTCCGGAAAAGGCAATGGAAATCCAAAATGATCTAGGCTCTGATATTATGATGGCATTTGATGAATGTCCACCATTCCCAGCAACATATGAATATATGGAAGCATCTGTTGATCGTACAACACGTTGGGCAAAGCGCTGTAAAGAAGCACATGCACGTCCAGACGAGCAAGGGCTATTTGGTATTATTCAAGGCGGGGAATATGAAGAGTTGCGCCGTAAATCTGCTGAAGCTTTAGTAGAGCTTGATTTCCCAGGTTATGCAATCGGCGGTTTATCTGTTGGTGAGCCGAAAGATATTATGAATAAAGTATTAGATTTTACTGCACCAATGATGCCGGCAAATAAACCACGCTATTTAATGGGTGTCGGTTCACCAGACTCTCTAATTGATGGGGCAATGCGCGGAATTGATATGTTCGACTGTGTACTGCCAACACGTATTGCACGTAATGGTACACTCATGACTTCTGAAGGACGTATGGTCATCAAAAATGCAAAATACGCTAAAGACTTTACGCCAATCGATGAAAATTGCGATTGTTACACATGTAAAAACTATACACGTGCGTATGTACGCCATTTATTACGTACAGAAGAAACATTCGGTTTACGTTTAACGTCATACCATAACTTACGCTTCTTAATTAAATTAATGGAAGATGTACGCCAAGCGATTCGTGAAGACCGTTTAGGTGATTTTAAAGAAGAATTTTTCGAAAAATATGGTTATAACAAACCAAATGCAAAAAACTTCTAATAATATGTTCGAAATCCGAAAATTAATATAATTTTTTAGAAAAAGTAGAGTTTTTTTGAGCAAAACTTAACAATTCTATACTATACTAGGTAAGTGAGAAAGAGATAGAGAAAGGGGGCAATTTAAGAATGGAAGGCTTAGTACAATTTTTACCTATTATCGTAATGTTCGTTGCGATGTGGTTCATTTTAATTCGTCCAGCACAAAAACGTCAAAAAGCAACAGCAACAATGCAAAATAGCTTAAAACGTGGAGATAAAGTAGTTACTGTAGGTGGCTTACACGGAGAAGTAGATGCAATTGAAGATACGGTTGTTTATTTATTAGTTGACGGAAATACTCGTTTGAAATTTGAGCGCCAAGCAATTGGTCGTGTAGAATCAGTTTAAACGAATGAAAAAAGCTTGCGGAAATGTTAATTTTCCGCAAGCTTTTTGTATCTTTCCTACATTTTTGTACAAGCTAAAATGTAAGAAAGAGGTGAGCGAAATGAATGATTATATGATTATTATTATACGAACAGTTCTTTTGTATATTATTTTACTTGTTGTATTTCGACTTATGGGCAAACGTGAAGTTGGTGAGCTAAGCATTGTTGATTTGGCGATTTTTGTATTGATGGCTGAAGTTGCGGCACTTGCACTAGATGACATACATAGAGAGTTTTCAAAAGCAATATTACCAATTATATTATTGTTTTTAATTCAGTATTTAAACTCTTGGTCTATATTAAAAAATAAACGATTACGTGACTTTATTGAAGGCGATCCTACAATGGTCATTAGAGACGGCTGGATTTGTGAATCTGAAATGAAAAAACAGCGATACAACCTAGATGATCTGCTCCAGCAGCTTCGTGAACAGGGAGTCTGCTCTGTACAGGATGTAGCCTATGCATTTTTGGAACAGTCCGGTAAATTATCTGTTTACAAAAAAGATCAAGGTGGATTTATTTTGCCATTAATACTGGATGGTTATGTTGATAAAAGACATTTGAAAATAATGGGAAAAGATGAAGAATGGCTGGTGCATGAATTATTAGTCAATGGATATCCCAATATAAGGGACATTTTTTATTGTACGTATGAAAATGAAAAGTGGTTTGTCCAATTACGAGCGCGAAAAAATTGATCGGATGTAATGGAAATCATTAATTCGAATTTGTTTTGTAATGAATAGTAATAACATTACGACACCAATAGTAACGAAACAACTAGTAAATAACGGTATGCCTTTCGTGAACAATGGCAAAGCAATGCAAGTAATGATGAAAATACCGTAAGGCAGGAAAAAGAATCTAAAGCCAACATTGATTTTCTTCTGTTGCTTAATGGAGGCAATATGCAGGAAAGACGTGATTAATACGCCAAAACCAATGGCGATAATTGCCCCTTTTTCCTGAATAGATGGCTGTGATGCCAAGAAAAACAGAATGAAAAGTTTTCCAATACCGCCATAAATGGAATTCATCATAGCAGCCTGAGCTTCATCGATTGCTTGTAAAATTGAATGAAGCGGACTTTGAATATAATAAAAATAAAAAATTGGTGCCAATATTTTCATATAGCCACGGTTTTCTTCTAAATGGAAAAGAACCATTGTCAGTTCATCTCCATGCAAAAAGAATAAAGAGGCGGCTAAACAGCCAATTAATGAAGACAGTCTTAAAGAATGTGTCACCCGTTTATTCACCAATGTGTAATTACCGCTGGCCATAGCACTGCTTACTGCAGGGATGAGGACAATTGCCAGAGCTGCTGGGATAAATGCCGGGAATAGTAGCAACGGTATGTGAACACCCGAAATAATTCCGTAAAGTGTTGTAGCAGCACCTGCTGCTAAACCAGAAACAGTTAGGGCTTTTAGGAATATAATCGGCTCTAAAAACCATGTAAATGTTCCGAATAATTTACTGCCTGCTGATGGAAGCGCAATATTAAAAATCGGTTTTGCAAACGAACCGCTGCTGTTGCCTTTTTTAAATGCTTTACTGGACCTTTTATAGAAGTAAGCCAAAAATAATAAAGAAAAGATTTCACCTATTGCTGTAATACCCATTGCTGCAGCTGCTGTTATGGCAGGTGATTCAGAAATAAAGTACGGTAATAATACAACAATTAGACCGATTCGAACAAGTTGTTCAAGAAGCTGTGCCCATGCAGTAGGAGCAATTTTTGCTAAGCCTTGCAAATATGCTTTTATCAAGCTTGAAAATACAACGATAGGAATTGTGAATATGCTAATATAAAGTGTGAAAATCAAATTTTCATTATGTAATAGCACTTTTGCAATATACGGGATGCTAAAATAAACGAATGGACTAAATAAAATAATAGAAATAGCAGAAATTTTTATAGCCGTTTTCATAATTGTTGCAACATGTTCAACTTTTCTTTTTGCGGAGTATTCTGCAATTAGCTTAGAAATTGCAATGGGAATACCTAATTGAATAAGAGAAATGAAAAAAATAAAGGTCGGATAAGCTGTCATATAAAGTCCGACAGCCTCTTCTCCAGCAATACGCATAAACTGCATTCTGTAAATAAACCCAAGACATTTAGAAATGAATATGACAAACATTAAAAATAATGTTCCTTTTAAAAATGAGCCCAAATAACTTCAATATTCTCCCTTCTCAATTTAATTTCATTCAGATACAATAAAGTATGCAATACTAATCGCAGTTAAAACCTAAGTATAGGAGTGATCGAAATGCAAATTCCATTTTTCAGTCTTTACGAAAAAGTTCAGCTTATATTGACGAACAAAATTGAGGAATTCCATTACTATGGATATGATGCTCTAACAGAACAGGATTTATGGAAATATTGTGTCGACAAAGTTTGGCGCAAACAAGATGTGCAGAACTTACGATTACATGAGTTAACGTCTGGCATTTTTGGCACTACCGCTTCAGAAGTACTAAATTATGTGCAAATTAGCGATTTCAAACGCAATGAATTAAATTTAAAACTTTCGGAAGAAGAGCTTCAGGGGTTATTCCATCCTCTTAAGGAATAGGGATAAAAGAGATAGTATAAAAAACAAATTATCTAGTAATAATTTGACAGTTTCCACAAGCTGTTTCATAATGAGAGTGTTGCGCTTTTTAAAGTATCGATGTTATTTTTAGAAAGCGATAAAAAATTTGTGCTATAGATACATAGATTTTTGTAGTTATTTTTACGTTTTACATCACAGTGCTTTTCTTGTGATATTGAGGAGGATTTTTTAATGAAATTAGCAAACCGTATCATTACGTTTATCCTAGTAGTAGCATTGCTATTTACAGGGATGGGCACAACGGTAGAGAAGGTTTTAGACGACGTAAAGCTTGGTTTGGACCTTCAAGGTGGATTTGAAGTACTGTATGAAGTGGAATCTCTTGTGGATGGACAAAACATTACACAAAGTGTATTGGCAGATACAACAACTGCATTAAACAATCGTATTAATGCATTCGGGGTTAGTGAGCCAAGCATTCAAATTGAAGGAGAAGACCGAATTCGTGTACAGCTTGCAGGTTTAGCAGATCAAGCTTCTGCCCGTGAGCTTTTATCAAGTACAGCGAATTTAACATTCCGTGATGTAAACGATAATATTTTACTCGATGGGACGGATTTAAAGGAAGGTGGCGCAGCTGCGTCATTTGACCAGCAAAATCAGCCAATCGTAACATTAACTTTAAAAGATGCATCAAAATTTGCTGAAGTTACTCAAAAAGTAATGAGCATGGGTGCTCCGAATAACCTATTAGTTGTTTGGTTGGATTTTGAAGAGGGCGTAGATTCATACGCTGCAGAAAGTCAAAAGCCGCCTGGCGAACAGAAATATCAATCAGCTGCATCAGTAACGCAAGTTTTAAATACAACAGATGTTATGATTTCGGGTAACTTCACAGTAGAAGAAACGAAAAACTTTGCATCTGTATTAAATGCAGGTTCTTTACCTGTAAAATTAACAGAAATATACTCAACATCGGTTGGTGCTCAGTTTGGTGAAGACGCATTAAATGATACGGTACTGGCTGGAGTAATTGGCGTATTATTAATTTTCATCTTTATGTTACTGTACTACCGCTTACCTGGTTTTATTTCGATTGTTACGTTATCAGTTTTCACTTATTTAGTTTTAATCGTATTTAACGGAATTAATGCAGTATTAACTTTACCAGGGATTGCTGCCATCGTATTAGGTATTGGTATGGCTGTAGATGCAAATATTTTAACAGCTGAGCGTATTCGTGAAGAATTACGTGTAGGACATACTGTTAAAGACGCATATAAATTGGGTTCCAAACAATCTTTATCTGCGATTATCGATGCGCAATTAACAACGCTGCTTGCAGCTGTAGTTTTATTCTATTATGGGACAAGTTCTGTAAAAGGTTTTGCAACTACATTAATTATTTCGATTTTATTATCTTTCGTAACAGCTGTTTGGGGATCTCGCATGTTGCAAGGTTTACTTGTTAACAGTGGATACTTTAACAATCCAGCATGGTTTGGTATTAGTAAATCGAAACAGCATTCGCTTAAAGAAGGAACTACATCATTAGAATTATCAACAAAATTCGATAAACTTGATTTCGTTGGAAACCGTAAAAAGTTTTACGCGTTGTCTTCAATCATTTTAGTAGTTGGTATTATAGTACTTGGTGTATTTAAGCTGAATCTCGGCATTGATTTCTCTCAAGGTACACGAGTGGAAATTGGATCAGATACAGCATTAACACAACAGGAAGTTATCGATTACTTAGATGAGATTGGGTATGCAAATGAAGATGTAGTTATTTCCGGGGATGAGCAAAATGTTGCCGTAATGCGTTATAAAGAAGACTTCTCTCAACAAGAAGTACTGGACTTCAAAGCGCAGGTAAATGAGCAATTTGGTCAGGAGCCAAGCTTAAGTACGGTTTCCGCTACAGTCGGTAAAGAGCTGGCCAAAAATGCAATGTATGCTTTAGCGTTAGCTGCAATAGGAATAATCATTTATGTAGCAGTTCGATTTGAGTGGCGTATGGGTCTTGGTGCTATTGTGTCATTATTGCATGATATATTCTTTATTGTCGTGATTTTCAGTATATTACGTTTGGAAGTAGACATTACATTTATAGCAGCAGTATTAACAATAGTTGGTTATTCTATTAACGACACAATTGTAACGTTTGACCGTATTCGTGAAAATATTGATCGTCAAGAAAAAATTACATCAAAAGAAGAGCTGGCAGTTATCGTTAATAAATCACTTCGTCAAACGATGGGACGTTCTATCAATACTGTCTTAACAGTTATTATTGTTGTCTTGGCGCTTATTTTCCTAGGTGCCCCTTCAATTCAGAACTTCTCAATCGCTTTATTAATTGGTTTAGTTACGGGTATCTACTCTTCAATCTGTATTGCAACACAAGTTTGGTATTCTCTAAAATGCCGTGAGATGGACAAAAAAGGTACATCTGTAGTGAAAAAAGAGAAAAAACAATGGGGTTCAGACGAGCCACAAGTATAATAGTATTGGAAGCATGCAATTTTGTTTATAAGACAAAATTGCATGCTTTTTGTTTAGGTTAAAACGATATAAGGAATAACCTTTAATGGATACACCATTAAAGGAGGGCATTTTATGAAAATACAGTGGACATTAGTTATAGGTCTTATTTTTGCTATTATTATCGCTATTTTTGCTACGGTAAATGTAGACAGTGTCCCGGTAAACTATATTTTCGGAGAAGCCAATTGGCCATTAATTTTAGTGATTTTAGGATCAGTGTTAGTCGGATTTATTATTAGCTTTTGTTTTTCGGCATTTCGAATGTTAGGGAGCAAGCGTCAATCAAAATTAGTGAAAAAAGAGCTGGATGATACACGTGTTTTGTTAAATGAAAAGGATGCTGAAATTCTACGTTTAAAAGAAGAATTACGTAAGCGTGATGAATCTACATTAAAAGTAAAAGAAATTCCGGTTGAATATGATACAAATAAAGAATGGACAAAATAATGGAATTCTTCAATGTTATGCTATCTAAAAGTGATAAACTTTTGGGTAGCACTTTTTTAAGTGTAAATTTATCTCTTCTAAACCCTATATTAGAATGGTATTTTACGAAATTATCTTTAGGAAACGCACGTGATTTTCGGTATAATGTACTGCATGAGGAAGTGAATATATATGATACAATCACAAAAAGTTTGGAAAATAGAGGAACAAGATGAACAACTAATTAAACAACTAAGTTCACAATTAAATATTTCATCTATCGCAGCAAAAATTTTAATTGCAAGAGGCTGTGAAAATTCAGAGCAGGCAGCCTCCTTACTAAAAATTGATGAAAGCCAGTACCATGATCCTTTTTTAATGGCGGGAATGGAAGAAGCCATTACTCGTATTGAAGATGCATTAGAGAACGGGGAAAAGATTTTAGTATATGGAGACTATGACGCGGACGGTATTACAAGTACGACTGTGTTAATGAATGCCTTACTTGATATAGGGGCAGATGTAAGCTTTGTTATTCCTGATCGATTTACACATGGGTATGGTCCAAATGAAGAACTTTTCCGAAAAGCATATGCAGATGGCGTAAATTTAATAATAACTGTCGATAATGGTATTAGTGGCATCGAACAAGTGAAAGTAGCACGGGAGCTCGGGATGGATGTTATCATTACTGATCACCATGAGCCAGGGGATGTATTACCAGACGCAAATGTTATTATTCATCCACGTATACCTGAAGGACATTATCCATTCGGAGAGCTTGCTGGAGTGGGGGTAGCCTTTAAGCTAGCGCATGCTTTATATGGCGAGATACCTGATCATTTATTTGAATATGTAGCAATTGGGACGATTGCCGATTTAGTACCTCTAGTCGGGGAAAACCGCTTTTTGGTACAGCGAGGTCTCCAAGCGTTACAACAGTCTACAAACCCTTGGGTAAAAGCAATGTGTGAGGCGTCAGGAACCAATCAAAGAGAGATTAATGAAGAAACTGTAGGATTCTATTTTGGTCCTAGGTTAAATGCGATCGGTCGCTTAGGAAGTGCAGAGCCAGGTGTGCATTTTTTAATGAGTGAAGATCCGCTGCAGGCAAATGACCTTGCAAAACAGTTAAATGATAAAAATACTGAACGCAAAAAAATAGTTGAGGATATTAGCAATGAAGCGATTTCTATGATTGAAAATAATGAGGACTTAAAACAATCGCTTGTTTTAGTAGTTGCTGGAGAAGGATGGAATCCCGGGGTTGTTGGTATTGTGGCTTCCCGATTAGTGGAAAAATATTATCGCCCGACTATTGTTCTTTCCATTAATCATGAAAAAGGAATTGCAAAAGGTTCTGCCCGTAGTATCGAAGGGTTTCATTTGTACAATGAACTGGCGAAAAATCGCGATATTTTACCTCATTTCGGTGGACACCCGATGGCAGCAGGTATGACATTGCCAATTGAACATGTCGAAGCTTTGAGAACACGTTTAAATGAACAGGCTAAAGCATGTTTATCGGAGGAGCAACTGGTACAAAAATTGCAAATTGATGTTCCTATTGATTTAAATGAAATTACAGTTGATGCAATACAGGAAATACGTAAATTAGCGCCTTTTGGTACGGAATTTCCAAAACCGATTTTTGCTATTCAAAATGTGAAAGCAAAATCGCTTAGAAAAATTGGGTCAGCTGAAAATCATTTGAAGATGGAGTTGGAGGATGCTTACAATTCATTAGATGCAATCGGTTTTAATAAAGGTTATTTACATGACGAAATATCCTATGGCATCGCTTTATCTTTAGTAGGGGATTTACAAATTAATGAGTGGCAAGGTAATAAAAAGCCGCAATTTATGGTCCAGGATGTACGTATTAATGAGTGGCAACTATATGACTATCGTGGAAAAAGTCAAACAAGCAATTGGGTAGCGAAGGTCAATATTGAAAAAACGGATTTTATTGCGTTTTTTAAACAGACGAAAGATCACTTTGAACAAGCGATTCCAAAAGAGATTATACACTTTACAGATGAGGTGAATCCCTTAACGCTTCATAAAAATATTGTTTTGCTTGATTTACCTGAAAACTTTTTACTGTTGGAGAAAATACTAAATAAAGTACAGATTGAACGGATTTATGCACATTTCCATACGGATCAATCTGCTTATTTTAACGGAATGCCGACACGAGATCATTTCAAATGGTATTATGGCTTCTTAAAAAAACGTCCTGCTTTTAACTTAAATGAGCATATCCAGAAATTGTCGGAACATATTGGCCTAAATATGGAAGTAATTAAATTTATGACAACAGTGTTTTTTGAGCTAGGATTTGTTACAATAGAGAATGGTCTGACGACAGTAAATGAAAATGTACCAAAACAAGCATTGTCAGAAGCCCCGTCATATAAAATGCGTTCACAACAAATCGAGCTTGAGCAGAAGCTTGTATATGCTACATACAGCGAGCTTAAACAATGGTTTAATGAACGATTGAGTTCTTGAGGAGGACATAGGAAGAATGGATTTAAAACAATACGTAACAACAGTTGAAAACTGGCCGAAAGAGGGCATCAGCTTTAAAGATATTACGACAATCATGGATAACGGTCCTGCATACAAATATGCAACTGATGAAATTGTTAAATATGCAAAAGAAGTTGGCGCAGAAATTATTGTTGGTCCAGAAGCGCGCGGATTTATTATCGGTTGTCCGGTAGCTTATGCTTTAGAAATCGGTTTTGCACCAGTACGTAAACCAGGTAAATTACCTCGTGAAGTCATTTCTGCAGATTACGGTTTGGAATACGGCACAGATACGTTAACAATGCATAACGATGCTGTAAAACCAGGTCAAAAGGTTTTAATCTGTGATGATTTACTTGCAACAGGTGGTACAGTGGAAGCAACTGTACGCTTAATTGAGCAATTAGGCGGCGAGGTTGTAGGCGCTGCATTTATTATTGAGCTTACAGAATTAAATGGTCGTAACAAAATCGGATCTGTTCCGATTAAAACATTAATTCAATATTAATTTATTATCGAACTATCTCGCATGTTTATGTGAGATAGTTTTTTTTCAATGAAATTAATTGCTAATAGCTGTTCAATAATTCTACAAATTTCGACTTTCTGCAAAACTAAATGACCGCGTGTCTTTACATTTAGTAGCTATCTTTTATACAATTGAAGTTATACTTATTGCGAAAATTAAAAGAACAGGTGGACTAATGATGGCGAAAGAACAAATATTGGCGCCCGAAGATGTTTTCGAGCTCGTCAAATCTTATATGAACGAAGAACATGTTACCTTTGTTGTAAAAGCATATGAGGTAGCAAAAGAAGCCCATAAAGAGCAGTTCCGTAGCTCTGGAGAACCATATATTATTCACCCAGTACAAGTAGCAGGTATTTTGGCAGAACTGCAAATGGATCCTGAAACAGTATCCGCTGGATTTTTACATGATGTCGTAGAAGATACAGACGTAACACGTGAAGATTTAGTGAATGAATTTAGTGAAGAAGTTGCCAAGCTTGTAGATGGTGTAACGAAGCTTGGGAAAATTAAATACATGTCAAAAGAAGAGCAGCAGGCAGAAAACCATCGAAAAATGTTTGTCGCTATGGCTCAGGATATCCGTGTCATTTTAATTAAACTGGCAGACCGTTTACACAATATGCGAACATTGAAACATTTGCCGGCTGAAAAACAGCGTCGCATTTCACAGGAAACACTGGAAATTTTTGCTCCTTTAGCGCATCGTTTAGGAATTTCGAAAGTGAAGTGGGAGCTGGAGGATACGGCATTACGCTATTTAAATCCCCAGCAATATTACCGGATAGTAAGTTTGATGAAGAAAAAGCGTGATGAGCGTGAAGCCTATTTAGACAATGTAATGGATGAAATTAATTCGCAACTTCAGGAAGTTGAAATTGAGGCGGATGTTTATGGTCGTCCAAAACATTTATATAGCATCTATCGGAAAATGGTTCTTCAAAAGAAGCAATTCAATGAAATTTATGATTTATTGGCTGTAAGAATTTTGGTCGATAGTATTAAAGACTGTTATGCAGTTATTGGTATTATCCATACATTATGGAAGCCAATGCCTGGCAGATTTAAAGATTATATTGCGATGCCAAAGCAAAACTTATATCAATCTTTGCATACAACGGTCATTGGTCCATATGGTGATCCATTGGAAGTGCAGATTCGTACGAAGGAAATGCATAAAATTGCTGAATTTGGTATCGCCGCACATTGGGCATACAAAGAAGGCAAAACAGTCGAGCGAAGTAAGGAAAATATAGACCAAAAATTAACGTGGTTCCGCGAAATCCTGGAATTCCAAAACGAATCATCAAATGCGGCGGAATTTATGGAATCATTAAAATTCGATTTATTTTCAGATATGGTTTATGTATTCTCGCCATTAGGGGATGTTATCGAACTTCCGGCGGGCTCTGTCCCAATCGATTTTGCGTATCGTGTCCATTCTGAAGTCGGAAATAAAACAATCGGTGCAAAAGTTAACGGCAAAATGGTGCCTCTTGATACTCCATTAAAAACAGGGGATATTGTGGAAGTTTTAACTTCAAAGCAATCATTTGGGCCAAGCCGTGACTGGATTAAGATTGCCCAAAGTTCTCAAGCAAAAAATAAAATAAAACAGTTTTTCAAAAAGCATGTGCGTGAAGAAAGTGTAATTAAAGGTAAAGAGCTTGTAGATAAAGAAATAAAAGCACAAGAGTTTGATATGAAGGTAGTTTTAACTCCAGAAAATATTAAACGCGTTATTGATAAATTTAACTATACACATGAAGATGATTTATATGCAGCTGTTGGTGTCGGCGGGATTACAGCCCAACAAATCGTCAACCGATTAGCTGAGAAGATGCGAAAAGAGCGTGAACAGGAAGAAGCGCTCGAAAAAATCGTTAAAAGCATGAACAATCCTACACCTAAAAAACGTACTGAATCTGGTGTTATTGTTAAAGGGATTGATAATTTATTAATTCGTCTTTCACGCTGTTGTACGCCGGTACCGGGTGATGATATTGTCGGGTTTATAACAAAAGGTCGAGGTGTATCAGTACACCGAGCTGATTGTCCTAATATTCAGGAAGATGGCAACTTAGAACGTCTTATTGAAGTGGAATGGGAAAATGATGGTACACAAATACGCAAAGATTATCCGGTAGATATCGAGATTTCTGCGTTTGATCGTCCTGGTATTTTAAATGATGTGATGCACGCAGTAAGTGAAGCGAAAACAAATATTTTAGCAGTTACAGGTAGAGCTGATCGTGAAAAGATTGCTACGATCCATTTAACAATAGCGATTACAAATATTTCAGGGCTTCATCGAGTAGTGGAGAAAATAAAGCAGCTTCCGGATATTTATTCGGTACAACGTGTCATTAATTAATTTATAGATAGAGGTTATGTTATGCGAGTAATACTACAACGTTCAAAACAGGCTTCGGTAACAGTGGACGGACAGAAAACTGGTGCCATTGATAAAGGTTACGTGCTGTTAGTCGGCATTACACATAGCGATACAGAAGAGGATATTGCCTATGTGGCAAAAAAGATTACTGATTTGCGCATTTGGGAAGATGATGAAGGGAAAATGAATCGTTCTATACTGGAAGTTGGCGGCGACATTTTATCCATTTCCCAATTTACTTTATATGCTGATACACGTAAAGGAAAACGACCGAGCTTCGTGGAAGCAGCAAGACCAGAGCAGGCTGAGCCTTTATGGAATGCTTTTAATGAACAATTAAAAGCACATGGCTTACATGTTGAAACAGGCGTTTTCGGTGCAATGATGGATGTAGCACTTATTAATGACGGACCAGTTACAATTACTATTGAGTCGAAAGCTAAATAATCAATGAACGCATCACTCCTTGAAAGCATATTGTACAGTATGCATACAAAGGAGTGATTTTTTGGTTCAAATGAGTACTTTTCCTAACGCTTATTGGTTGGAAGCAATTCAAAATTATTTAGGTCAAATGGTTGCGGTACAACAAGATGGGAATCGAGTTCAACAAGGAGTTCTAGCAGCTATCTGTCCAGATTATATTGTGCTTGATGTTTGCCAAACACCGTTTTATATTCGGATTGATAAAATTGTATCGATTATGCCGTTTTTGAAAAAATAAAGTATGATTTGGTCTATGCACCCCCTAATTGTCATAAGCTTACTATGACAATTAGGGGGTGCTTTATTGTTTCAACGCGTTAATCGTTTAGCAATTGATTTACCACAAGTTGAATATGGTGATGCAAATGCAGCGAGTGCTGTACAAGAACTGTTAGGCGGGAAATTCGGGGAGATGTCGACTCTCAATAACTATATGTATCAGTCGTTCAACTTCCGAGGAAAGAAAAAACTAAAGCCTTTTTATGACTTAGTTGCGAGTATTACAGCAGAAGAGTTTGGACATGTTGAACTCGTTGCCACTACCATCAATTTATTAAGCAAGGATACAACGTTTTCCGGAAACCCGAATCTTGCTCCGATGATGAACGCTAAAAATATGCGCAATACACAAAGTTTTATTGCATCTGCACAAACATCTTTACCTGTAGATTCGATGGGGAAACCATGGAATGGCGAATATGTATTTTCAAGTGGAAATTTAGTGCTTGATTTACTGCATAATTTCTTTTTGGAATGTGGAGCACGAACTCATAAAATGCGTGTATATGAAATGACTGATCATCCAACAGCACGTGAAATGATCGGCTATTTATTAGTACGCGGCGGAACACATGTTGTTGCTTATGCAAAAGCAATTGAGATGGCAACAGGATTGGATGTAACGAAGATGCTTCCGATACCTAGCCTTGATAATCATGTATTTGATCATGCGCGGAAGTATGAAGATCGCGGATATGGAAATGTACTGTTTACGTGGAATTACGTAGGAGATTATCAGGATATCAATAAAATCTGGAAAGGACCACATCCATGGACGAATGCTCCCCTCATTGTAGAGGAAGGAATGCCAAAGGGTGCAAAAATGCCGGATTTAGACGAATTACCGGAAGAATTTGCTCCGGGAATCGGTCCGGAAGAATTTCAGATGATTGCGAAACGACTCATGTCCAATATATAAAATAAAGGCTGTTTTGGGAAAGTAAACAACTTCCTATAACAGCCTTTTCTTCACATTATTTCATATTTTTTTGACGTCATTCACTTATGCCTTCACAGTAATTAACAACTGTTTGGAAATCCAAATCCCCACCGAATATGGACAGTGCACTCCCGATCGTTACATGTAATTTACCGTTTGAAATGGCTTCAAACTTTTTTAAATCATCCAGCGAACGAACTCCTCCAGCATATGTCGTTGGAATCGTTGTCCATTCAGCCAAATCACGTACTAATTCCTCCTGCATGCCTCCGCGTTTTCCTTCAACATCCACTGCGTGAATAAGCAGCTCATCGCAATATGCTTCAATGTCTTTTATCGATTGTGCATTTACTTCAAAATCACTGAATTTTGTCCATTTATCTGTTACTACATACCATTTATCATCGCGCTTGCGGCAGCTTAAATCAAGGACTAGATGTTCTTTCCCGATTTTTTCAACTAAGTTTTCCAATCGATTTAGATCAAGCAATCCATCGTGAAAAATATATGAAGTGACAATGACATGTGATGCACCGGATTCGATATATTTTTGTGCATTCTCTGCAGTAATGCCGCCACCAATTTGCAGTCCATTTGGATATGCATGTAATGCACAAATTGCTGCTTCCTCATTCCCAGGACCAAGCATAATAACATGTCCGCCTGTTAGTTTGTTTTGCTGGAATAATGAAGCGAAATACGAGGCATCTTGATCCGATGTGAAATTTTCAATGACTTCTTTATTATCATATCCAAGCGTACTCCCGACAATTTGCTTAACTTTCCCGTCATGTAAATCAATACAAGGTCTAAAGTTCATGTTCTTCACTACTTTCTCTTGAAATCTATTCCTATCATAACATTTTAGTGTGCTAAATTAATAGAAAAATCAGACGGGACAAGTCATGCATTATATAGTAAGACAGGGCGCTGCGTGTATGATAAAATGAGCATACAATTATTAGAAAGCGTGGCATGAAAATGGCGGAAAATCTAAATTTGTTTGACATAAATAAGCTATTTATTTTAGGTCGACCTATTGTAACAATTTTTCATAATACAACGAATATGTACTCCATTGTTCGTGTCAAAATACAAGAAACAAACCTTCAGTATGATGAAAAAGAAATTATTGTCGTAGGCTATTTTCCGAAGTTAGTAGACGATGAACTCTATCGATTCACCGGACAAATGAAAAGTCATCCGAAATACGGGATGCAATTTCAAATTGAAACTTTTGAAAAAGAAGTACCGACAACAGAGCAAGGCATTGTCCATTATTTATCAAGCGACTTATTTTCAGGGGTAGGCCGGAAAACGGCAGAAATAATTGTTGAAAAGTTGGGTATGGATGCGTTAACCAAAATATTAGAAGATCCATATGCACTTGATGCGGTTCCTCGTTTATCTGCTGAAAAGAAGTTGCTCATTCGTCAAACAATCGAAGAAAATTTAGGGTTAGAGAGGGTAATGGTTCGCCTCAATGAGTGGGGATTTGGACCACAGCTTGGTATGAAAATATATCAGGCTTATCGGGAAGAAACCTTAAGTTTATTAACAGAAAATCCTTACCGGCTTATTGAAGAAGTAGAAGGGGTCGGTTTTATTCGTGCCGATGAACTTGGTGCGAAGCTAGGGATAACGGGAAATCACCCGGACCGTATAAAAGCGGCTATATTTCATGTACTGACAAATGCAGCATTATCAGAAGGTCATGTCTACTTGGATGCAGAAATGGTTCTTCCAATGGTTAAAGAAATGCTTGAGCAAAGTCAGCGTATTGAAATTCCATACGAGGCAATTTCGAAGGCAGCAATTGAAATGCGGGAAGAATCAAAAATTTGCGGTGAAGAAACTCGTATGTATTTACCTTCTCTGTATTTTAGTGAAGTCGGCATTGCCAGCAAGATAAATGAGCTCAAAGAAAAAAATAAAAAAGCAGAGAATTTTTCGCGTGATGAAATTCGTAAAGCAATTGGTGATATTGAAGAACAGTATGATGTGACATATGCACCTACGCAAGCACTGGCTATTGAAACCGCTCTAAACTCTGCCGTTATGATTTTAACAGGTGGTCCAGGTACAGGGAAAACGACCGTTGTGCGTGGTTTAGTCGAAGTTTATGCAGAACTTCATGGATTATCATTGAATCCAAAAACTTATGCGGAAAAAGAAGAGCCATTTCCTATTGTCCTGGCAGCACCAACTGGTCGGGCAGCAAAAAGGTTAGCCGAATCAACAGGTTTACCAGCGATGACGATTCACCGCTTATTAGGATTTAATGGTCAGGAAAAGGATGAGGAAACGGAGCGTGAAGTTGTCGGTCGTCTTATTATTATTGATGAGATGTCAATGGTAGACACGTGGCTTGCCCATCAGTTGCTTAAAGCGCTTCATGAAGATGTACAGGTAGTATTTGTAGGCGATCAGGATCAATTGCCACCTGTAGGACCTGGACAAGTATTAAAGGATTTGCTTGCATCCAAACAAATTCCAACAGTGGAATTAACCGATATTTACCGGCAGGCAGAGGGGTCTACGATTATTGAAATGGCTCATCAGATTAAGAAGGGGACCGTTCCGGAAACATTAACAGCCAAAACTACGGACCGCTCGTTCATACAAGCCGGAACAGCACAAGTGACAAGTGTTGTTACACAAATTGTGAAAGGTGCTCTTGCTAAAGGGCAGGCAATCCGTGACATTCAAGTACTTGCTCCAATGTATAAAGGTCCGGCTGGTATTGATAGTTTGAACAAAGAAATACAACAGCTCGTTAATCCGAATGACGGAACACGAAAGGAAATTGTTTTTGGGGATACAATATACCGAATCGGTGATAAAGTACTCCAGCTTGTCAATCAGCCGGATAATAATGTATTTAATGGTGACATGGGTGAAGTGATTTCCATTATTCGGGCAAAGGAAACAGTGGAAAAGCAGGATTTATTAATCGTAAGTTATGATGGAATTGAAGTTACCTATCAACGTGCGGATTTAAATCAAATTACTTTGGCCTATTGCTGTTCAATTCATAAATCCCAAGGTTCGGAATTTCAAACTGTTATTATGCCGGTAGTTCGCAGCTACTCTAAAATGCTACGTAGAAATTTACTGTATACCGGAATAACACGCGCAAAAAACTTTTTAATTTTATGTGGCGAGCCGGATGTATTAGCGAATGGGTTAGCCAAAAATGATGATTTAACACGACTAACAACATTAAAGGCTCGACTTGATCCTGAAATTACAGAAATACAGGAAGTAAATGAAATACCGGAAAAAGAGGTAAAAACAGAAGGAATTAGTGAAAAAAAACAATCAAAAACATCTTCTGAACAGTTAGGTCTATTAAATACTACCTCCTCACATAAAATCGGAGAATCATTACCGAATCATTTAACAGTGGAAACTGCACCGTATATTCATCCATTAATAGGCATGAATGACATTTCTCCATATGATTTTAATGAATAATAAAATCAGCTATTTTTTTCATTTCTGAATGAAAATAGCTGGTTTTTTGTTTTATTAAAGTTTTTTTGACTTCAAAATGCTTTATAAAATGTGGATTGTTTATCTTCATCGAAAAAGGGAAATGTTTTTAAAATATAATAAAAAGTTAAGGGAATTACGACATAACACTTTTAAGCATTAAAGTCGCAAAATATAAATGTCAGAAGTTTTTAAAGAAACTATTAATTAATAATATGTATGTGATTATGTTAGTATAATAAAAACTTATATGATGTCCGAAGTTTGATGTCAAATAATGTAAAATGAAAAGGTTTACAAAATTAAAGGAGAAGGTGCGCAAACATGGATTTCGTTTGGGGAATCATAGGTATTGTTGGAATCGTAGCGATTGCTATAGCATTGTCAAATAACCGTAAAGCAATTCAGTGGAGAATTATTATATCAGGTTTAATTGTACAACTAGTTTTCGCATTTATCGTATTAAAGTGGTCATATGGCCGTGAAAGATTAATGCAACTTTCTGAAGGGGTACAAAAGTTAATAAGTTATGCAAATGAAGGGATTTCCTTCGTATTTGGCGGATTAGCAGATCCGAATAATGTCGGATTTGTTTTTGCAATGAGTGTATTGACGATTATTATTTTCTTCTCTTCTTTAATCTCTGTTCTTTACTATCTAGGGATTATGCAATTTATCATTAAAATTATCGGTGGCTTTTTATCAAAAGTGTTAGGCACAACAAAAGCAGAATCAGTGAATGCTGCAGCAAATATTTTCGTTGGCCAAACTGAAGCACCGCTTGTTATTCGTCCATTTTTAAATAAAATGACAAAGTCACAAATGTTCGCTGTTATGACTGGTGGACTTGCATCGGTTTCAGGTTCTGTATTGATCGGTTATTCTTTATTAGGTGTTCCGCTAGAATACTTATTGGCGGCAAGCTTCATGGCTGCACCTGCAGGATTGATAATGGCAAAATTAATGATTCCTGAAACAGAAGAAATAAATGAAGATGACTTTAAATTAGAGCGTAACTCTGAAGCGACAAACGTTATTGATGCTGCTGCATCTGGTGCATCTGACGGTTTAAAATTGGCAGTAAACGTTGGGGCAATGTTATTAAGTTTCATCGCATTAATTGCCTTATTAAATGGTATTTTAGGTGGAATCACAGGATTATTCGGTTTTGAAAATGTAACACTTGAAGGAATTTTAGGATATGTATTTGCTCCGTTGGCATTTTTAATCGGTGTTCCTTGGGATGAAGCAGTTCGCGCCGGTTCATTTATTGGTCAAAAATTAATTTTAAATGAATTTGTAGCGTATTCTAACTTCGGTCCTGTGATTGGTGAATTTTCGGATAAGACAGCTATTATCATTTCATTTGCGCTATGCGGATTTGCTAATTTAAGCTCAATGGGTATTTTAATCGGTGGTTTAGGTGGTATGGCACCAGATAAACGACCAATGATTGCAAAGCTTGCGATTAAGGCAGTTGCTGCAGGTACGTTAGCGTCTCTATTATCAGCTGCTATTGCAGGTATGTTTATGTAAAATTGTTTAAAACATAAGAAGTTCTTGTATAGGAGACTGTGCTAAAAGTTAGTTTAGCACAGTCTTTTTTTAGTAAGTAATTTCGCTAGCAAGCTTTTCTAGTACTTGTCGATTTGTTAGGACATAACCCCGATCTTTCTTCGTTAAGTATCCTTCTTCGCAAAATTGTGCCAGAACAAATAATAAATGTCGGTATGATACCCCTAAATATTCGCATACCTCTGTATGTTTTTCTTTATAGAATTGTTTATCAGACGATAGTAAAATGAATGATGCCAGTCTATTTTCTAATGGATAAGCCTGGTTTTGAGTATATTTGGCTGTCATATCCATAGTTTTTTGACTTAAAAAAAGACAGAGCAATTTTAAAAATACCGGATCAGCTAATAATTTTTCTTTCACTTCACGGATGGAAATTGCAAAACAAATGGATGTTGTAACGGTCTGGATGCCTTTTGAGTAACGTTCTGCATTTAATAATTCCATTTCTCCCATAAATGTAGGAGATGTTATAAAATCAATTAGAGAAATTTTCCCGTTTTTATGTGTAACATATAATTTTGCTTTTCCTTCAATCATGTAATACAAATAGTCGGGAAAGGAATGCTCATGAAAAATATACTCCCCTTTATCAAATTCATAAACTTGTATAAAAGGATTAATATCAAATGAAAAATATTGAGAAATAGGGTATTGCTCAATATAAGGTTTAGTTTCTTCTAGTGATAACTTTCTCAAATTATAAAGCAACTCCTTAATATAAAATATGAGATATCTCACATTATTGTACAAATTGTCGTGCTATTATTCAACATTATAAGAATGGAAGAAGGCTATATTATTATGAACAATCAGCGTTGGCTGGCAAAGAATTTTTTTATGTTCTTTATTACGTGGGGTATATTTTTGCCTTATTGGACAGGCTGGCTTATTAATGACAAAGGTTTAACCGTTTCAGATGCGAGTATTATTATGGGGTTTGGTTTAGTTGCACGAGCGATCTCGACAATCCTTATTTTCCCGTATGTTTCAAAAATAATGAGCAATAAAAATGTACTCATATTCTTCACAGTGGCGTCTTTAGTAACTGCACTACTTTATGTACCAATCGATTCTTTTGTAGGCTTATTCATCATGACGATGCTTTTTAGTGCATTGTATCCTGCATTATTACCTGCAGTGGAAAGTAGCGCAGCGACATTAATGCAGCAAGGTGGAATTCATTATGGAAAGGCGCGTTCACTAGGGTCATTTGGCTATGTAGTTGCTGTATTAATTATTAGTATGATTACGGGAATATACGGCGAGCAAATGATTTTATGGGCGATGATTTTCGGTTTAACTGCATTATTAGCAATTCAACTCATGCCTGCTCCTAATGTATTGAGTTTAGCTCCCCCTAAAGAAACTGGGAAAACATTATCGATGAGAGGGCTTTTTGATGTAAAAAGTTTCATCGTCGTATTATTTGTAGTGATCTTACTTCAAGGAGCTCATGCCTCTTACTATAACTATGGATATATATATTTACAGGAGTTAAATGTAAATCCTTTTTATATTGGAATGATATTGAATGTAGCCGTATTATTTGAAATTATTTATTTTTTAAAGGCGGATACATTTTTAACGAAATGGAAGCCTTCTTCGTTAATGTTACTGGCAGCGATTGGTTCGACTGTTCGTTGGATTCTGATATACGCTTTTCCAAATATGCCAATGTTTATTGTGTCACAGGCACTCCATGCATTGTCCTTTGCAATGGCGCATTACGCATTTATCCGCTACATTTCTCAAGCCTTACCGAAAGAACAAATTCCGAATGCACAGGGGATTTATTCTGCGCTTGCAATGAGTTTAAGTGCTGCGATCTTAACGCTTTTAGGTGGAGCTCTGTATGAAGTTGAACCTAGTTTGGCATTTTTAGGAATGGTTATTTGTACAGTACCAGCTATTGTATTGATACTATTGACGAAAAATCGTTTTAATTATTAAGGAATGCGGATTGACAGCACGTAGTCAATTTTTTATAATGAAGAACATATATTAATGAAAACGATGATGGAACAAGTACGTATTGGACTTCGTGAGCAGAAAGAGATTTCTTGGCTGAAAAAATCTCCGCGAAAATTACGGAAAGCTACTCCAGAGTGCAGCTAATACCTGCCGTATGCTTACGTTATAAGCACTTGAGATATAATGCTTTATGCATTATAAATTAGGGTGGTACCACGAGATAACAGTCTTCGTCCCTTTACCGGGATGAAGGCTTTTTTTGTGCCCAATTCATCGTACCTCAAAAACATTACAGGAGGATATAATTATGACTACAAAAACAATGACAGGTTCTGAAATTCGTCGTCTATATCTTGATTTCTTTAAAGAAAAAGGACATCATATTGAACCATCCGCACCATTAGTGCCAATTAATGACCCATCACTTTTATGGATCAACTCGGGAGTTGCGACATTAAAGCCGTATTTTGACGGACGTATTATTCCGGATAACCCACGTATTACAAATGCACAAAAATCAATTCGTACAAATGATATCGAGAACGTAGGGAAAACAGCACGTCACCATACTTTCTTTGAAATGCTGGGGAATTTCTCAATCGGGGATTACTTTAAAAAAGAATCAATTCATTACGCTTGGGAATTTTTAACGGACGAAAAATGGATGGGCTTTGATCCAGAAAAGTTATCAGTAACTATTCACCCGGAAGACCAGGAAGCTTATGATGTATGGCACAACGAAATCGGTATTCCGAAAGAGCGTTTAATTCGTTTGGAAGGAAACTTCTGGGATATCGGAGAAGGTCCATCTGGTCCGAACTCAGAAATCTTCTATGATCGTGGGGAAGCGTATGGTTTTGGGGCACCTCCAGAAGAAATGTATACAGGTGGGGAAAATGAGCGATATTTAGAAGTGTGGAATTTAGTGTTTTCTCAATTCAATCACAATCCTGACGGAACATATACGCCACTGCCGAAGCAAAATATTGATACAGGTATGGGTCTAGAACGTATCGTTTCTGTTGTACAAAATGTACCAACGAACTTTGATACAGATTTATTCATGCCAATCATTGAAAAAACGGAAAGCTTTGCTAACCGCTCATACAAACGCCCGCACGAAGTTGACTTAAAAGAAATCTTCGGTTCAGCAGAAGATATTAATACACCATTCAAAGTAATTGCTGACCATATCCGTACAGTAGCATTTGCAATCGGTGATGGAGCATTGCCATCAAACGAAGGACGAGGCTATGTATTACGTCGTTTATTACGTCGAGCAGTTCGTTATGCGAAAAAAATCGGTATTGAAAAGCCGTTTATGTTTGAATTAGTTCCGACTGTAGGGGAGATTATGCAAGATTTCTATCCACAAGTAAAAGAAAAGGAAGCATTTATTCAACGTGTTATTAAAAACGAAGAAGTTCGCTTCCATGAAACACTTGATGGTGGTCTGGCAATCTTTAACGAAGTAGTGGAGAGCCAAAAAGCAAAAGGTGAAACTGTAATTCCTGGGCCGGATGCATTCCGTCTTTACGATACATTCGGTTTCCCAATCGAATTAACGGAAGAATATGCAGAAGAAGTTGGCATGACAGTTGATCATGATGGTTTCGAAGCTTCTATGGAACAACAACGTAATCGAGCTCGTAACGCGCGTGCAGATGTTGATTCTATGCAAGTGCAAAACGAAGTACTTTCAAACTTAAAACAGCAATCAACATTTATTTATGATGCATTAAAAGCTTCAGCAAAAATTGCTGCGATTGTTGTAAATGGTCAAGAAACGACAACGGCTAATGAAGGTGAAGAGGCATTAATTATTCTTTCTGAAACACCATTCTATGCTGAAATGGGTGGTCAAATTGCTGATACTGGAGTTATTGAAGCAGACGGATTTACTGCCATTGTTAAAGATGTTCAAAAGGCGCCAAACGGTCAACCGTTACACACTGTTGTTGTGGAATCAGGTGAAATGAATGTTGGGGATGAGGCTACTGCGAAAGTAGATGAATCAAAACGTAAATTAATCCTTAAAAACCATACAGCAACACACTTAATGCACCGTGCCTTAAAGGATGTATTAGGTGACCATGTAGCACAAGCAGGCTCTTACGTTGGACCTGACCGTTTACGTTTTGACTTCTCTCACTTCGGTGCAACAACGAAAGAGGAACTTGCACAAGTAGAGCGTGCAGTAAATGAAAAAATTTGGGAAGACATCGAAGTTGTAATTCAGGAGATGGATATCGATTCTGCAAAAGCAATGGGCGCAATGGCTCTATTCGGTGAAAAATATGGTGATGTTGTACGTGTAGTAGCTGTTTCGGATTATTCGATTGAACTTTGCGGTGGACTGCATGTAAGTCGTTCTTCGGAAATTGGTATCTTCAAAATTGTTTCTGAAGGTGGTATCGGTGCAGGTACTCGTCGAATTGAAGCTGTAACAGGTAAAGCGGCGTATGAAGCAATCAAAGAAGAAGAAGCTATTTTAAATGAAGCAGCAGCTCTATTAAAAGCAAATCCAAAAGATGTTTCAACACGTGTAGCAGGTCTACAGGCAGACTTTAAACAATTACAACGTGAAAATGAATCATTATCACAAAAAATTGCCAATGCACAAGCGGGCGCAGTATTGGATGCAGCACAAAAAATCGGTGACGTAACAGTACTTGCAACAAAAGTGGATGCAAAAGATAATAATCAATTGCGTCAAATGATGGATGACTTAAAAGAAAAAATGCAGGCAGCTGTAATTGTACTAGGTGCAGTAGATGGCGATAAAGTAATGCTATGTGCAGGTGTAACGAAAGATATCGTAGGTGGTAACTACCATGCAGGTAACATTGTAAAGGATGTTGCTGAAGCATGTGGCGGTAAAGGTGGCGGTCGTCCTGATATGGCGATGGCTGGTGCTAAAGATGCTTCAAAATTAGAAGAAGCGTTAAATGGAGTCTATGAAAAAGTAAAATCTTTCTAAACATCTAAAATTTACTACTAGCATATTTGAAGTGCTTGCGGGAATAAGTTATAATGATAAAAATGGAGATGGGCTTCTATGCTCCATCTCCTTATTGCTGAAAGCGAGGTGCTGGTCTTGAGTTCTTTCGATAAAACGATGAAATTTAGTTTTCCAGAGGAATCTATGGAACAAGAAGTAAAGCAAGTGATGCTGAAGGTGTATACGGCTTTAGAGGAAAAAGGGTATAATCCAACAAACCAAATTGTAGGGTATTTATTATCTGGTGACCCGGCATACATCCCTCGCCACCAGGACGCACGTAATTTAATCCGCAAGCTGGAGCGCGATGAAATTTTAGAGGAGCTCGTAAAGTTTTATATTAGAAGGAATGCTGAGGCAGAAAAATGAAGATTATGGGTTTAGACGTCGGCTCGAAAACAGTCGGCGTTGCAATTAGTGATGCGTTCGGTTGGACAGCGCAAGGAATCGAAACAATAAAAATTGATGAAGCAGCAGGCAAGTTTGGGATTGAACGTATTAACGAACTTGTAAAGGCACACAATGTTACTGAATTCGTTGTGGGCTATCCAAAAAACATGAATAATACTATCGGTCCGCGTGGGGAAGCTTCTGAGAACTATAAAAAGTTATTGGAAGATACTTTCGGTTTTCCTGTCAAACTGTGGGATGAGCGTATGACGACGATGGCTGCTGAACGCATGCTTATTGAAGCGGATGTTAGCCGAAAAAAACGCAAGCAAGTAATTGATAAAATGGCTGCGGTCATGATTTTACAAGGTTATTTAGACAGTAAAAACTAAACGCTCTATTCAATCAAGGCAATTAGTTTGAGCTTTTCTAACAATGTTGCTTTTGTTAGGGCTTATTTGTATTTAAATGCAATGGCTTTATGTATAATATACGAAGCAACAACCGGCAATACTTAAATTTAATGAAGAGGTGACTTTCATGTCAGAACAACAAAACAATATTACTGTAGTCGATGAAAACGGCAATGAACAACTTTGCGAAATTTTACACACTTTTGATTCGGAAGAATTCGGTAAATCATACGTGTTATATTCTTTAGTAGGGGCAGAAGAAGATGAAGATGGAGCTGTAGAAATCTTTGCATCTGCATTCGTACCTGCTGAAAATGGTGAAGATGGCGAATTAACGCCTATCGAAACTGAAGCAGAATGGGATTTAATCGAAGAAGTATTAAACCAAATTGAAGACGAATTAGGCGAAGAAGAATAATTCATTCGATATTATAAAAAAACAGAGTGGGTGACGAGCCTTCTCTGTTTTATTATTTAGGAGGAAATTTAATGGAAGAAAATATTTTTATTTTACAAACAGAAGATGGCGGGGAGCAACAATGCCGCGTTATATTCAATTTTGATTCAGATGAACATTCATATGTACTGTTTACGCTAGTTGGTGATGAAGAGGCTGGTATTTCAGCATTGCGTTATGTTTTGGATGCAAATGGCGAGATGGGCGGCTTCTCTGATATTGAAACAGAAGAAGAGTGGGCGATGGTAGAAGAAGTAATGAATACCGTAATGGCTGAGTTTGGTGCGGATCAAACAAATTACTTCACAATTACGAATGATGATGATGAAGAAATTATGTGCCAAATTTTACATCGCTTCGAAAATGACGGGAAAAATTATTTATTTTACGCTACTTTAGAAGACGGTGAACCACAGCTGGAAGAAGTATTCGCTTCTGCGTACATTCCTGGTGAAAATGGTGAAGTAGAAGATCTTTTACCAATCGAAACCGATGCTGAGTGGGCAATGGTCGAGCAAGTTTTAAACTCATTATCACAAAATTAATCCAAAACCTAACTGACGTTATTCGTTAGTTAGGTTTTTTTATAGTGCTGTTAGTTTATTAATATATTTCGAAAAAGAACATTTTACTCTTTAAAACGTCGCTAATAAAATACAAAACATGCAACATTCATTGTTCATTATTGTATCGGAAGTGAAATTTATGTATCATATGAAAGAGAAAAAGGGGGGACTCCCGTGCTAGATGAAAATTCAAAAAAGGAAATGTTCAATAAGATGAATGAGCGTAAAGGAGAAGTTAAAACTGTGCGAAAAATTGTAGGAATCATCGCACTTGTCGTTCTCATCATTATCGCGATTGCAGGATACTCAGGTTATAACTATGTTACATCCGCATTAGAACCAATGGATCCAGAATCAAATAAGGAAATTGAAGTTGAAATTCCAATGGGTTCCGGGATTACTTTGATTTCAAGCATTCTAGAAGAAAAGGGAATCATTAAAGATGCGAGGATTTTTAAATATTATACAAAATTTAAAAATGAATCTGCATTCCAGGCTGGTGACTATTCTTTAACACAATCAATGACATTGGATGAAATTATTGAAAGCTTGAAAACGGGTAGAGTATATAGAGAGCCGGTATTTACAATGACGGTTCCAGAAGGATTGACACTTGAGCAGGTTGCAGGCGTCATACAGAAAAATACACCCCATAAAGCAGAAGATTTCATGAAAAAAGTTACGGACGTTGCTTATGTAGAGCAGTTAATGACTGAATATCCAGATTTATTAACAGAAAATATTTTAAATGAAAATATTCGCCATGCATTGGAAGGTTATTTATATCCTGCAACATATCCGTTTTATGAAGAAAATCCATCGATTGAAGAAATTGTAAATACAATGCTCACTTCGATGAACACAATTGTTTCGGAATATACACCGATTTTGGAAGAACGTGAAATGACAGTGCACGAATTGTTGACTTTTGCATCATTACTTGAAGAAGAGGCAACAGCGCAAACTGACCGTGAAACAATCGCTAGTGTATTTTACAACCGTATGGATATTGATATGCCATTACAAACCGATCCGACTGTTTTATATGCTTTAGGTTCACATAAGGATCGTGTGTTGTATGAAGATTTAGAAGTGGACAACCCGTATAATACGTACCAGAATGTAGGATTACCTCCTGGACCGATAGCGGGGGCGGGGAAAACATCTATTGAAGCGGCTTTAAATCCTTCACAAACCGATTATTTATACTTCCTGGCAGATAAAGAAGGTACGAATCACTTTGCAAAATCATATGATGAGCACTTGGCAAATATTGAGAAGTATTTGCGTTAATTGATTCATCACCATAAGTTGAGGAAGTCAAAATTAAAAAAATAAGATTTTCTAATGAAGTGCGTTCTGTTGTGCTACGGGGCAAACGCGTTGAAGCAAGTGTTTTTGAAGCGCGCGTCCGTTGTACTACGTTCTTGATTAGGTGTTTTTTACTTCACTTTATAACGAGAGCATAATTTTGGAATTGGTGGGCCTCTCAAACGGTAATAAAGGCAGTGTTATAGACACGTATCACGTGGGTTTATCGCGGCCTTACCGTAGCCCACCAATCAACTAAGTGAAAATTTATTAGAAAAACACCCCCATGTTATGGTGAAGAGTCCGTTAATTAGAAGAAAAGTAATCGAATGGCTTCTGAATTCCTTCTAATGATGGTTTTTAGAAAAGATTGTTCGCATTCCTTTTCTTTTCATGCTATTATAAGTTGTGATTTTTTGTCCTTATATAACAATTTTGTAGGCGCAAACATCTTCGTTTCGTCTTTTTTCTTATGGATATAAGATATGCGTAAACAACCAGGTAAAGGGAGAATGAAGAATGGAATTATCAGACGCTTATATTGCTTCCTTCATTTCTGAGCGTGATGAGTTATTAGTAGAAATGGAAAACTTCGCAAAACAACATCATGTCCCAATTATGCAGCTTGCCGGAATTGAATCATTGAATCAAATATTGCGTATTCAAAAACCGAAAGCTATTTTGGAAATTGGTACGGCCATTGGCTATTCTGCACTGCGAATGGCGAAAGCATTGCCTGATTGTCAGATTGTGACAATTGAACGGGATGAATCACGCGTTCAATATGCTAAAGAGTTCATTGCAAGGTCAGAGGCGGCAAACCGTATACAAATAATTGAAGGTGATGCGTTAGAGGTAGATACGGAAATGCTTCCAACTACTTTTGATGCTGTTTTTATTGATGCGGCAAAAGGTCAGTACATGAAGTTTTTCGAGAAATACGCGCCACTCGTTCCATCGGGTGGGGTATTATATATCGATAATATGTACATGCATGGGCTTTCAAATTTAGATATAAAAGAAGTGCCTAGAAGAAAGAGAACAATGATTCGTAATTTAAAAACATTCTCAGATTGGATTATGTCGCACCCGGATTATACGAGCGCCTTTTTCCCAGTCGGTGATGGATTGTTAATTTGTTTGAAGAGGTGATTAGAGTGAATAAACCAGAATTATTACTTACTCCCCAATCCGTTGAGCATGTGGCTGCATTACTTGATGCAGGAGCAGATGCTTTCGTTATTGGTGAACAGAAATTTGGTCTGCGTTTGGCTGGAGAATTTACAGTAGCACAAGTGGAAGAAGCTACGAAATTAATCCATGCTGCAGATAAAAAAGTGTATGTAGCTGTCAATGCTTTATTTCATAATGACCGTTTAGATGCACTGGATGAATATTTAAAAGAAATGCAACGTATTGGCGTCGATGCACTCATCTTTGGTGATCCGGCGGTTATCGTAGCGGTACGTGAATTAGGTATTACTATTCCATTGCATTGGAACCCTGAAACGACAGCGACAAATTACTTCCAAGTGAATTATTGGGGCGAACGTGGCAGTAAGCGTGCTGTACTTGCCCGTGAACTTTCTGTTGATGAAGTCATTGAGATCAAAGAAAATACAAAACATGAAATTGAAGTGCAAGTGCACGGAATGACTTGTATGTTCCAATCAAAGCGTTCACTATTAGGGAACTATTTCTTATACCGTGATGAAGCGATGCAAATTGAAAATCGCAAAGAAAATAAAAATATGTTTTTACATGATAAAGAACGTAAAAATAAATACCCGATTTATGAAGATTTAAACGGGACACACATTTTCTCTCCAAATGATATGTGCATTATCGAAGAACTGAATGAATTATTTGAAGCAGGAATAGATTCATTGAAAATTGATGGTGTTCTCCAATCATTTGATTATGTTGTGACAGTGACAAATCTTTACCGTCAAGCAATCGATACGTACTTTGAACAAGGCGAAGATGCATATGACGATATTAAATCAGCCCTTTTTGAGCAAGTGGAAGCAATTCAGCCAGCGTTACGCCCACTGGATACTGGCTTCATCTTCAAAGAAACAGTTTACTAGGAAGGAGAACGAAGGCAACATGCTACAGTTAATTCAAAACGAAAAAATCCGTGAAACAATTAACGGAAAAACAGTCATTACGAAAAAGCCTGAGCTGCTTGCACCAGCAGGAAGCTTAGAAAAATTAAAAGTAGCCGTACATTACGGTGCAGATGCGGTATTTATCGGTGGTCAGGAATTCGGTTTACGTTCAAATGCGGGTAACTTCACAATCGAGGAAATGAAGGAAGGCGTTGAGTTCGCCAACAAATACGGCGCGGTTATTTACGTAACGACAAATATTTTTGCCCATAATGAAAATATGGACGGGCTGGAAGAATATTTACAAGCAATCGAGGGTGCCGGTGTTAAAGGGATTATCGTTGCAGATCCACTAATTATCGAAACTTGTAAAAAGGCAGCGCCAAGTTTAGAAATCCACTTGTCGACACAGCAATCTTTATCGAACTGGAAAGCTGTAAAGTACTGGAAAGACGAAGGTTTAGAACGAGTAGTTTTAGCACGTGAAGTAGGCGGGGAAGAAATGCGCAAAATGAAAGAGGAGGTAGACATTGAAATCGAGGCATTCGTGCACGGTGCAATGTGTATTGCCTATTCAGGACGCTGTACGCTTTCCAACCATATGACAGCACGTGACTCGAACCGAGGCGGTTGCTGTCAATCATGTCGTTGGGATTATGATTTATATGAGAACAATGACGGTGAAGAAGTGGCATTATTTAACGAAGGTGAAGCACCTTTCGCAATGAGTCCAAAAGATTTGAAGTTAATTGAATCTATCCCTCATATGATTGAACTGGGCATTGATTCGTTAAAAGTGGAAGGCCGTATGAAATCAATTCACTATGTAGCCACTGTAGTTTCCGTATACCGCAAAGTAATCGATGCCTACTGTGCTGACCCGGAAAATTTCAAGTTTGAAAAAGAGTGGCTAGAAGAGCTAGCACGCTGTGCAAACCGTGCAACAGCTTCATCATTCTTTGAAGGTGAACCAAGTTATAAACAGCAAATGTTCGGCTTCCATTCACATAAAATGAACTGGGACTTCGCAGGATTTGTAATGGATTATGATGCTGAAACACAAATGGTTACGCTGGAACAACGAAACTATTTCAAACCGGGAGATACGGTTGAATTTTTCGGTCCAAATATGGAAACATTCAAAATGACAGTTGGTCAAATATGGGATGAAGACGGCAATGAACTTGATGTTGCCCGACACCCACTGCAAATTGTAAAATTTAAAGTAGATCGCTCATTATCGCACTTTGATATGATGCGAAAGGAGAATAACTAAATGTCAAAGCGACCAGTTGTCATCGGGATCGCAGGTGGCTCATGCTCAGGTAAAACGAGTGTAACACGTGCAATATATGATGTTTTTAAAGATCGTTCGGTAGTTGTAATCGAACAGGATTATTACTATAAAGATCAAAGTCATATGACGTTTGAAGAGCGTCTAAATACAAACTATGATCACCCTCTTGCGTTTGATAATCAGTTATTAATCCAACATATTAATGAGCTATTGTCTTATCAGCCGGTAGAAAAGCCGGTGTATGACTATGTTCAACATACACGCTCGGCCGATGTAATACATGTAGAGCCAAGAGATGTTATAATAGTCGAAGGGATTCTTGTATTGGAAGATGAAAACTTACGCGATTTAATGGATATTAAATTATTCGTTGATACGGATTCGGACTTACGTATTATCCGCCGTATTCAGCGTGATATTAAAGAGCGTGGTCGTACAGCTGATTCTGTTATCGAACAATACTTAACAGCAGTTCGTCCAATGCATAATCTGTTTATCGAGCCAACGAAACGATATGCCGATGTTATCATTCCAGAAGGTGGAGATAACAACGTTGCTATTGACTTAATGGTTACGAAAATAAAAACAATTCTTGAAACGGATGCAAACTTGTAATATGATGATGTAGTATTTACAATATTTACATTTTACTTTATACAACTCTCATATTTTTAATTGGTGGATGTAAAAGTTAGTAAATGGCAATGTCACAGATTTTTTTAGAAAGTTATTCGAGTGAACTTGAATAAAATCTGGACGTAGTTTATGCCGAAACTTTATTGATTGATAAATAAGTATTCATGAAATTCGGCTGCTAGTATTTGCAGTGTAAATCTCTTCTAAAAGAAGTAATTTACACATACTGTAAACTAGTAGTCGGGTTTTCTGTTATTTATGAACGCTAATACAGAAGAGAAAAAACGTAGAAAAGTAAACGTTTTCAAGTTATTACTAAGGAGTGGGAATAATGTCAAATGAAAAACAATATCCAATGACACTTGAAGGAAAGCAAAAATTAGAAGATGAACTAAACACACTTAAAACAGTTAAGCGTCCGGAAGTTGTAGAGCGTATAAAAACAGCTCGTAGCTTTGGTGATTTATCGGAAAACTCGGAGTATGATTCAGCAAAAGAAGAGCAAGGCTTTGTGGAAGGACGAATTTCGTTAATCGAGCAAATGCTTCGCAATGCCGTAATTATTACAGAAGATGATTCATCAACTTCTATTTCCCTAGGGAAAACTGTTACATTCGATGAGTTAATTAACGGAAAGCGTGCTAATTTTGAAGAGTCATACACGATCGTTGGTTCTGCAGAGGCTGATCCGATGGAAGGTAAAATTTCAAATGATTCACCGATTGCAAAGGCGTTAATGGGAAAACATGTTGATGATGTAGTTAAATTAACTACACCAGGCGGAGATATGGAAGTTGTTATTTTAGAAGTAAAATAATTTCTTAGCAGTTAGCATTGAAATCGCTAGCTGCTTTTCTTTTGTGGCAATGAATGGAAGGTATGTAAGGAATTCCGGAAATGATTTTCTTTCGTATGTTTTTAGTGCACAATCTGTTTTTCTAATGCTAAAATAATCTTGCATAGGAGGAGATTGGTATGGAACGTAAACGGCGATTTCAAACACGACAACAGTATGCGGAACAAAAAGCAAAACAATCGAAATTTCAAAAAGCGGATAAAAGCCTAAACTACCTGATCGCAATTGTTGCTGTATTAATTGTTGCGACATTGATTTTTATTATTTCCAGGGATCCAGCACCTGATAATGAAGCACAGCAAGACGAGCCGCCAGCTAATTCGGTTGCAGATGGATCGGAAGTTGCAGAAGATGGACAAGTAGATGAAGATGGGCAAGTTGTTAAGGAAGAGGATGAAGATGCATCTAATGACGCGGACTCATTACCTGAAGAAACTGAGGATACAGTAAGTAATTCCAATAACCCAGCCGTACAAGAAGTAATTACAAATCCAAATTGGCCAGTGTATCCAACTGCACAAACAGGTGAACATGTATCCACATTCGAAAAAGGGCATATTGACTATGAGGAAAAGCTAAAGGCAATCTTCAGTGTAATTGAATTGGAGCAGGACAACAGTATAGTATTACGTGTAAATAATAACGGAAATGCTAAAAGTGCAATTGCTGTTGTGACATCAATGGATAAGGAACAAAAATATCGGGTAAGTATTGAATGGATTGACAATGAAGGATGGAAGCCTACTCAAGTGGAAGTGCTGAACACCCTAGAAGGAATTTAACTATATAATTTAAATAAATAGTTTTATTGGAGGAATTAACAAATGAAGATTGCAGTAATTGGCGCAATGGAGCAGGAAGTGGAATTATTACGAGGTGCTCTACAAAATACGAATACAGAAACAATTGCAAACAGTGAATACACAACAGGTACATACGAGGGAAAAGAAGTTATCCTGTTAAAAAGCGGTATTGGAAAAGTAAATGCAGCTATGTCAACAACGATTTTATTGGAGAAATTTAATCCGACGGTTGTAATTAATACAGGTTCTGCAGGTGGCTTTGATGCCGCTTTGAATGTAGGGGATATTGTCATTTCTGATGAAGTGCGCCATCATGATGTAGATGTAACTGCATTTGGTTATGAAATCGGTCAAATGGCGGGTATGCCGGCAGCGTATAAATCAGACGAAAGCTTAATGGAAGTCGCAAAAGAAGCTGTAAAAGAAGTAGGGGAACATCACTATAGTGTTGGTCTCATCTGTTCAGGCGATGTGTTTATGAGCAATCCTGAACGTGTTGAAGCAGTTCGGAAAGATTTTCCAACAATGAAAGCAGTGGAAATGGAAGCAGCTGCAGTAGCGCAAGTTTGCCATCAGTTCAACACCCCATTTGTTGTTATTCGTGCATTATCCGATATTGCTGGACAAGAATCGGGTATGTCATTTGATGAGTTTTTACCTGTTGCAGCAAAGCACTCGACAGAAGTAGTGTTAAATGCCATTACAAAATTATAAGTAATTAATCTACCGAGATATTTAAAAACTGCCTAATCGCTAATAAAGGATTAGGCAGTTTTAATTAGCGGTCAATAAAAATCAATGTTTTCGGTATTCCTATATATTCGTAGAAAAGAACTTATTCTTTTTCACTATGTTTAAATTGCTGGTAAAGCTTAATAAGCGCACGCTTTTCAATGCGGGAAACATAGCTGCGCGAGATATTGAGACGCTTTGCAATTTCTTTTTGAGTGTGCGGGTCAAAATTCTGTAAGCCATAGCGATAAGAGATAATCTCAAGCTCACGGGGGTCTAACGTATCCAAATAACGATACAGCTGTGCGAAATCTTCCCGTAACTCAATTTTTTCAACTGTTGAAGGTTCATCCAGCTGAAGTAAATCCCGTATTTGCAGCGACTGTCCATCTTTGTCGACTCCGATTGGTTCGAATAATGATACGTCTTTTTGCACTTTTTTCTGAGCTCGCAAATGCATTAAAATTTCATTTTCAATACAACGAGCTGCATAGGTAGCGAGGCGGGTCTTTTTTTCGGGTGTAAAACTGCTTACTGCCTTCATAAGACCTATCGTTCCAATGGAAATATAATCGTCCAGTAAGTCATGAGGGGGATGGAATTTCTTTACGACATGGGCAACTAAGCGCATATTACGTTCGATTAGTTCGACACGTGCATTTTCGTCGCCATTAATATAGCGATTAATGACTTCTTCTTCTTCCTCACGTGATAAAGGTTTATAAAACGTCTGCCCTTTTAAATAGCCCAATAGTGCGGGAAGCTCAAGCCAAAGTTGAAGCAATGCTGTCACAAAACCGCTCAAGCAATAAACATCCTTTCGTCTTTTCGACAGTATATGATAAATTTTGCGGAGAAATGAAAAAAAGTGTAAGAGCCAATTTTTGCTCTTACACTTTTTTTAATGTAAATGTACTTACCATCAGTAGTGCTAATACCGGGAATAAAATTAGGTAAAATGTTTCGGATAAAGAATTTGTAAAGAAATAAGAGAACGTGAGCAATGTACCTGCGGCTGTTATCGGTAACCCAACAAAGTATCCAGTCGAATCCATTACATTGAAACGTGCTAATCTTAATGCACCAGCTGCTATAAATAGCACCGGCATCATCATACCCGCAATCCCCGCATTCATTAATACCATTTCATACATTAACAAGGCTGGGGCAACACCGAAGGATATAATATCAGCCATGGAATCAAGCTGTTTTCCTAATTCTGATTCCTGGTTAAATTTGCGGGCAACTTTCCCATCATAACGATCTAAAAAAGCAGCAATAAAAATTAATAAAACACTGTAGCTATAGTATTCATTTAATGTTGCCATAATAGCGGCACCACCAAATGACATATTTGTAATTGTAATAATATTTGCAGCATTTGCTTTTATCTTTTTTAATGTTGAATCCACTTTTTGAAGTAAAAACATTGGTAAAACACTCCCTTGCGCATCGGCTATACTCTATTATACTTCTTCTTTAGAAAAAAAGGTAATAGTTTAATTCTGCATAATACCTTTCCTTGAGCGCCTATACATTATATAATTTATCTTTATTCCATATTTATTATAAATGGGAGGACACAGAATGAAGGAAAAATTATACCGCAATTTGATAGAACTATCAAACGGTAAGCTCTCTTCGAAAGTATTACAACATGTTGCTCAATCACGTATAAGTAAAAATTTTATTCGTAGTTATAGTGATATATACGGAATTAATATACAGGAAGTTTCAAAATCGCCAAAAGATTTTACAAGTTTACATGATTTTTTTGTTCGTGAGCTGAAAGGTGAGGTTCGCCCTGTAGATATACGGACAAATACATTTGCAAGTCCTGTTGATGCGAAATTGGAGGCATTTGGCGATATTACGGATGGTATGATGTTTTCAGTTAAAAATAAGCCGTATTCATTAGTCGATTTATTGGGAAATGAAACACAGGCTACAAGGTATAGTAAAGGCAAATATATTGTCTTTTATTTAAGCCCTGCAGATTATCATCGTATTCATAGTCCAATTGATGGTGTCATTAAGCGTCAATACATTTTGGGGAAGAAATCCTATCCAGTAAATCAAATGGGCTTACAATATGGGAAAAAACCAATCAGTCATAATTATCGTATGATAAGTGAAATTAACTATGAAAAAGATTTTTGTACAGCCTTTATTAAAGTAGGCGCAACATTTGTGAATTCCATTAAACTTACAAACAATTCAACACAGTGGAAAAAAGGGGAAGAAGTCGGCTATTTTTCTTTCGGATCGACAGTTGTTATGCTATTTGAACAGAATGCGGTTGAATTTACTGAGAATGTTACTATCGGTGCGAAGATAAAAATGGGAGAAGCATTTGCTACTATGTTATAATGAGTAAATAAATTTTGAGTTAGGGGTAACGGCTTTGTACAACTTTTTATTACCAGATGAATTTATTCGTAGTGTATTTGAGATTACGCCAGAAAAATTAAATGAATTAGGCATTAAAGGAATTATTACGGATTTGGATAATACCCTAGTGGAATGGGATCGTGCGGATGCAACAGATGAGCTTGTGCAATGGTTTGAAATGATGCGTGAATCAGGGATCAAAATTATTATTGCATCAAATAATAATGAAGCACGCGTTCGACAATTTGCAGAACCTCATGGTATCCCTTTTATTTTCAGGGCAAAAAAACCTTTAGGTGCGGCATATTATGCGGCGCTTGTACAGTTACGTCTGCGTCGCCATGAAGTAGCGATGTTGGGAGACCAATTACTAACAGATGTAATGGGAGCGAAGCGTCAGAAACTGTATACGTTTTTAGTACGTCCAGTAGCGAACTCAGACGGACTAGTTACAAAATTTAACCGTTTTGTAGAACGCCGTGTTTACAATGATTTAAGAAGAAAAGGAAAGTACCCTTGGGAAGACTAATAGGTAGCCCAAGTTGCATAGTTTTTGCAATACCAGTTAGGAGGAAATAGTTAATGAACGAAATGCCACAATGTATTGGCTGTGGAACAGTGATTCAAACAGAAGATAAAAATGGATTAGGGTATGCCCCTGCATCCTCTCTAGAAAAGGAAATGATTATTTGCCAACGCTGTTTCCGATTAAAAAATTACAATGAAATTCAGCCAGTCAGCTTAACAGATGACGACTTTTTACGTATTTTAAATGGTCTTGGACAACAGGAAGGTCTTATCGTAAAAATCGTCGATATCTTTGATTTTAATGGCAGCTGGTTACCTGGTTTGCACCGCTTTGTAGGTAACAATCCTGTACTTTTAGTGGCAAATAAAGCAGATCTTTTACCTAAATCGGTGAAGGAAAAGAAAGTAATTAATTGGCTAAAGCGTGAAGCAAAGGCATTAGGGCTTAAGCCAATTGATGTAAAACTTGTATCGGCTCATAAAGGAATGGGCATGCAGGAAGTGGTAGAAGCGATAGAAGAATACCGCAACGGCAAGGATGTATATGTTGTTGGCTGTACAAATGTGGGGAAATCAACATTCATTAACCGTATAATTAAGCAGGCTACAGGGGAAGGTGAAATTATAACAACATCTCACTTCCCTGGAACAACATTGGACATGATTGGAATTCCACTGGATGACGGTGCATCGTTATTTGATACACCAGGTATTATTAATCATCATCAAATGGCCCACCATATTGATTCAAGCGAATTGAAATATATTATGCCAAAAAAAGAAATTAAACCAAAAGTGTATCAGCAAAATCCAGGACAAACTTTATTTATCGGCGCACTTGCCCGTTTTGATTTTATTCAAGGCGAACGTTCTGCATTTACAATACATGCAGCAAACGATTTACCGATTCACAGAACGAAGCTGGAACGTGCAGATAGCTTATATGAAGAACATAAAGGTGAATTATTGGCTCCACCAACTACAAAGCATATTGACCAACTACCACCGCTAGTACGCCACGAATTCTCAATTAAAGAAGCAAAAACAGATGTGGTCATTTCAGGATTAGGATGGGTAACGGTACAGCATGCAAATGTAGTTGTAGCCGCTCATGCTCCAAAAGGGGTAGAAGTATTCATTCGCCCATCGTTAATTTGATAGAATGGACTCTTCACCTAATTAAGGTTGATATTTTATTATTCAAAGTTAGTTGATTGGAATGAAGGGGAGGCGACTCCAGCGGGACAAGCACGATGCCTGAGACTACAGGCTCAGGCCGTGCCCGCGGAAAGCGTCCGACCCGTAATGGAAATCAACGGCATTTAATGACGGAAGCTAATACTTTGTGGTAAATGAAATGGTAGCTGGAAAGAAGGAAAAGATGATGAAAAAGTGGTTTGCGGTTATTGGGGATCCGATTGCACAGTCAAAATCTCCGGAAATGCATAATGCATGGTATGAAGAAGAGAATGTGGATGCGGCTTATATCCCGGTACACGTGAAGCCTGAACATTTACAACAAGCTGTAGCATCATTCAAGCTGTTGGGCACAAGTGGCTGGAATGTAACAATACCGCATAAGCAAACAATTATTCCCTTTTTGGATGAACTTGATGAACTCGCTGCAAAGATGGGCGCGGTCAATACTGTCGTTCGTACAGCTGAAGGGAAACTAAAGGGCTATAATACAGATGGTCCGGGATTTGTGAAAGCATTAGAGCAAGTAATTGGCACAAATAAGCGTGATGCACCGGTTTTATTAATCGGCGCAGGCGGGGCAGCACGTGGCATCGCATTCGCTTTACAGCTTATAGGCTATTCGGACATTACTATTGCCAATCGTACGGTTGAAAATGCACAGCAAATTATAGATGAGATGTCTGAGGGGCGGGCTATTTCATTGGAACACGCAGAAAAGAACTTAGATGCTTTCCAAATTTTTATTCAAACAACACCGGCAGGAATGTCAACGGGCGACTTTGCTTTGCCATTTTCGCTTGAAAAGTTCCCTGCAGGCGCAATTGCTGCAGATATTGTGTATAATCCATTAATGACGCCATTTTTGCAAGCGGCTGAGCAAAAAGGGGCGACAATTGTTAATGGTTTAGGCATGTTCGTGCATCAAGGAGCGATTGCCTACGAATATTGGTTAGGCCATTATCCAAATACAAATGCAATGATTGCCCGTTTGACGGCGCAATTAGGAGGAAATTAAATTTTATGTTAACAGGTAAACAAAAACGTTTTTTACGTGCTGAGGCACATCACTTAGATCCAATTTTTCAAGTTGGGAAAGGTGGCGTAAATGATGCAATGCTTGCACAATTACGCGATGTATTAGAAGTACGCGAACTTATTAAAGTACGTATTTTAGATAACTGTGAAGAAGATAAAAATGTTGTGGCAGAAGAACTTGCTGCAGGAACACGCGCAGAATTAGTCCAACTTATCGGATTAACAGTTGTTTTATATAAAGAATCACGCAATAACAAAAAAATCGTATTACCAAAAGTAGCTACGAAATAAGGTGAAGCGAAATGAAGAAAGTCGGTCTTTTTGGCGGTACATTTAATCCACCGCATATCGGACATTTAATGATGGCCAATGAAGTATATGCTGCCCTCGATTTAGCGGAAATACGTTTTATGCCCAATGCAAAGCCGCCACATAAGGATAAGTTGAGTTCTACAACTAATGCACAGCGTCTTCGGATGGTTGAGCTGGCAATTGAAGAAATCCCCTATTTTCATGTGGAGACCTTTGAACTGGACCGTGGAGGTGTATCCTATACATTCGATACGATTAAAGCTATGCGTGAGCGTGAGCCGCTAACGGAGTTTTATTTCATTATTGGTGGGGATATGATTGATTCATTACCTACATGGCATCGGATTGACGAGCTCATGCAGCTTGTGACGTTTGTAGGAGTGAAGCGTCCAGGCAGTGAAGCGCAAACGTCTTATAATGTACACATGGTTGATGCGCCCCAAATAGACCTTTCTTCAACTTATATTCGAAACCGATTACAGCAACATAAGGCCAATTTGCATTTTATATTGCCTAAGGCTGTTGAACAGTATATTCGAGAGGAAGGTTTGTATGGATCGTCAGACGTTATTAGCAGCAATTAAAGAGCGAATGCCCGAAAAGCGGTATCTTCATACGATTGGTGTTATGGAAACGGCGATTCGTTTAGCCGAAAAATATCAGGAAGATCCGAAAAAAGCGGAAATTGCAGCCATTTTACATGATATTGCGAAATATGCAGATGTCGAATGGATGAAAAAAGTTGTGATTGAGCAGCAATTGGATCCTCGCTTACTTGATTGGGACGCTGAGATTTTACATGGTCCTATCGGGGCATGGATTGCAGAGACGGAATTTCATATTGATGATGAATCAATTTTAAATGCAATTCGTTACCATACAACTGGGCGAGCGGATATGACAACTTTTGAAAAAATTATCTTTGTGGCAGATATGATTGAACCAAACCGTAAATTTCATGGTGTAGAAAAACTAAGAGCCGATGCAAACATTAATTTGGATGATGCATTCCGGGCATGTATAACTCATACCCTCAGCTTTTTAGTTTCATCACAACAGGCAATTTACCCTGTATCAATTGAATGCTATAACTTTTTAATGAGAGAGGAATAAACATACATGAATGAAACGTTATTAAATATTACGTACAAAGCAATAGATGACAAGCGCGGGGAAGATATTGTTGCCCTAAATATGCAGGGGATTTCTTTATTAGCTGACTACTTCATCATTGCAGAAGGTAGTTCAGAACGCCAAGTACAGGCTATTGCAAGAGAAATTAAAGAAAAAGCTGAAGAAGCGGGCTACACTGTTCGTAAATTGGAAGGCTTTGATACAGCTCGTTGGATTTTAGTTGATATGGGGGATGTTGTTGCGCATATTTTCCACAAAGATGAGCGTGCATACTATAACTTGGAGCGTTTATGGGGAGATGCAGCACAATTAGACGCACCACAAGCTGATAATGAATAGTTATGAGCGTTTTGCAGAAGTATACGATGAATTGATGACAGATATCCCGTACGCGGAATATGTGGAGTGGATTCAATCGCATGCCCCTGCACAGAACTATAAAAATTTATTGGATATTGGCTGTGGTACTGGAACACTTGCTTTATTATTGCATCAAGCAGGCTACAATGTATCAGGTATCGATTTATCTGAGGAAATGCTTTCGATTGCAAGTGCTCGTATGGATGTCAATGGGGTTACAATACCACTTTATGCAATGTCGATGGACGAACTAGACGGTTTCAGTGACTTGGATGTGGCAATCATTCCAATAGATTCGATTAATTACGTAAAAGAAGAACATCAAGTCATCGAAACATTAAAACGGATTTTTGAAAGTCTTCGTACTGGAGGACAATTATTTTTTGATGTGCACTCGTTATATAAGATGGACGCTATTTTCTTAGACGGTCCATTTACGTATGATGACGGAGATATTTCCTATGTATGGCATACAGAGCATGGGGAGTATCCACATTCAGTCTATCATCAAATGACATTTTTCTTACAGACAGAAAATGGTTTATATGAACGATTTGATGAAGAACACTTTCAAAGAACTTTTAACTATGAACAATATGTTATTTGGCTAAAAGAAATTGGTTTCTCACATGTCGAGGTTTCGGCTGATTGGACAAAAGCCGAGCCGACTGAAGAAAGTGAACGGATTTTTATCCGTGCTGTAAAATAAATAAAATGCCCGAAAAAGAATGTTTCGGCAGTTTTAGATGAAATACCTTTTCATAAAGAAGTGAAATTTGTATAGTGGAAGTAAGCTCCATATATAAAACCTTCTTTATGAAAGGGTGTTTTTTAATTTGCAGCCATTTGTGGAGAAGTATAAAAAGCAAATCACTATTTTTGGTAGTGTACTTGCGGTAATAGTTGTCTATTTCTTTTTTATTCAAGATTCCTCGAACAGTGCCACGATTGAAACAATTGACCAAATGGCCATGGCTACTATTGGCTCTACTCCAAATATTCCGGAAACAGAATTGGAAGACACTCCACAAACAATTATTGTTGATGTAAAAGGCGCAGTAAAATATCCGGGTGTTTATACCTTGTCAGAAGAGCAGCGAATTGTCGATGCAATTGAAGCGGCAGGGGGCTATACGGATGATGCAAATCCAATACTTATTAACCATGCGCAAAAATTACAGGATGAAATGGTTGTCTATATTCCTAATTCTAGTGAAGATGCATTGGAAGAAATGGAACTGCTTCTGCAAATGACGGAAACAAATTCTACAAGCAGTGGTAACAGCTCAGGGAAAATCAATATAAATAAAGCAACTGAATCAGAGTTAACCCAATTGCCTGGCGTAGGACCTTCAAAAGCTAGTGCAATTATTCAGCATCGATCAGAACACGGAAATTTTCAAAAAGTAGATGATTTAAAACAGGTAACCGGCATCGGGGATAAAACATTTGAGCAGTTAAAGGACTTAATTGATGTAAAATAAAGTGAAATTTCAAAAAATCATACATTGCGAATGGTTGGAACTATGTATAAACTGATAAGTGATATAAATTTTGGGGGTTATCATATGGAGCGAATTACTTGGGATCAATTTTTTATGGCACAAAGCCATTTACTTGCATTAAGAAGTACATGTGCCCGTCTTGCAGTAGGGGCAACTATTGTGAGAGAGAAGCGTATTATTGCCGGTGGATACAATGGTTCAATCTCCGGTGATGAACACTGTATTGAAGAAGGGTGCTATGTAGTGGACAATCATTGTGTCAGAACAGTCCATGCTGAAACGAATGCGCTGTTGCAATGTGCGAAATATGGTACACCAGCAAATGGGGCGGACCTATATGTGACGCATTTTCCATGCTTACCTTGTTCGAAGACGATTATTCAAGCAGGAATTAAAAACGTGTACTATGCAAAAGATTATAAAAATAATGTATATGCTTTGGAACTATTCAAGAAGGCTGATGTCCATGTTCAGCACATCCCATTCGATGAAGCAAAAATAGATTTTCTGCAAGATGAAAAGTTTGCCTTAACATTTGAAATGCTCGAGAAGCTTCGTGAGTTAGGTGCAAGTAATGAACAGTTGCTCCCTTTAGAGGAGAAGATGCATGCTTTATTTGGTAAACTTGTTCAAGCATAAGTGGATATTTTATGCCTTGTCGATTTGTATTAGTGCAATTGCTGCATTTGAATCGATAAGGCTACTTATATTATTAGTTATATTGTTGTTATTTTGTCATTATAAGCGTTTCCTCAAAATACATCTTGTCTTAATTTTTTCTACGGGCGTTGTGAGTTATTTTTTTTTCACCCAAGAAGTAAACAAGCTTTTGGTGCCGGTAGAACTTCCCGCAATCTTGACATGGTCTGATGAATACAAAATTAACGGTGTTATGCTGCGAGGTTTTATGACCAATGAAGAGGGCGAAAAGCTATATGTAACCTACGAAATAAAAAGTGAACAGGAAAAGCAGCTCCTGGAAGCCCAGCAACTCGCTGGTACGAATTTTTTTGTTGCCGGAGAGCAAGTATCCCCATCTATTCCCGCACACCGCTATGGCTTTTCTATGGGTCGATATTTACAAAGTAAAAATGCCCGAGGAATTATCGAAATTCAACATCTAACTTTTGTGGACAAGGAAAACTCTTTGTTCCAGCCTTTATATGACCAACGCTTTCGATTGAGGCTCCATATTGAAGATACATTCCCTCCTTCGCTTGTTGCTGAGGCACAGGCCCTTTTAATCGGTTTACAACATAATGTCGATGATGAATTAAATAGAGCGTACCAAAAGTTAGGGATTACACATTTATTTGCGATTTCAGGACTTCATGTCGCCCTCGTTTCTTTCCTATTTTTCCAGTTGTTATTACGTTTGGGCATTCGTAGGGAACCAGCCACAATTCTGCTTCTTGCCATATTACCGATGTATGCGGTTGTAGCAGGAGGTGCTCCATCAATATGGCGTGCGGTAAGTGTTGTGGAATTTATCATGCTTGCTCGGTATTTACGGTGGAATATTCCAATGGATGACGCCCTGTCAATAAGTTTTATCATTTTTGTCCTATTGGAGCCCGGTATTATTTTTCAAGTAGGTTTCCAGCTTTCCTATTTAGCTACATACAGTCTAGTCTACTCGAATCGAATTTTAGCGCGGTATTCTAACTTCTTGGTTCAATCATTTTTTATTACCTTTGTATGTCAAATCCTCGTTTACCCACTGTTACTGTTTCATTTTTTTGAAATCAGTCTTTCATCTTTTATAGCGAATATTTTCTTTGTGCCACTATTTTCTTTTGTAATTCTTCCGATTAATCTTGTTGTTTTAATTCTTACGTTTTTGCCACTCCCGTTTGATTCTATTATTTTTCACCTATATGAGCCATTGCGAACAGCACTTACAAACTTCATCTTCTTCATTCAACAGCCGATTGTCCAAATGTGGAACCCGGGAAAACCATCGATTATATGGCTTGTCATATTGTACAGCTCTGTTTTCATTACCTTCTATTTCCTTGATAAACAAGAGATATTAAAAGCAATTTTACTTTTAGTAATGCCTGCATTGCTTTTCCATTTTCAGTCCTATTGGCATAATGATTTAAAAATTGCCTTTGTAAATGTAGGGCAGGGAGACTGCATTGTTATTGAATTACCTTACCGGAAATCCGTTATAGTGATTGATGCAGGAGGGTTATTAAGATTTGATCAGGAGAAATGGAAAGAGCGTCAAACGCCATATGAGGTGGGTCGGCAAATAGTAGTACCTTATTTAAAAGGGCGTGGCATACAGTCAATTGATACATTTGTATTATCTCATGCCGATGCCGACCATGTAGAAGGGGCTGAAGAGGTTCTGCGAGAGGTGCTTGTGAAAGAGGTACATGTGACGCCAGGCTCTATTTCAAAGCCTGTAATGAATGATTTTTTACAGGAACTGAAGAATACAAATACAAAACTTATCGAAAAGATGGCAGGGGATTACTGGAATGTTGGTACGACGACGTTTGAGTATTTATGGCCTGTTGATATTGAATACGAAGGGAATAATGATTCGCTTGTTATTCTGGTAACGCATAATCAGTATAAGGCACTGTTTACAGGAGATCTTGAAAAAGAAGGGGAACAGCAATTAATTCAACTATATACAGAAAAGCTAAGGAATATTGATTTGTTAAAGGCCGGTCATCATGGGAGCAAAACTTCAAGCATTGAAGAGTTTGTTGCGCTGACAAACCCGAAATTTGCAGTGTTTATGGCTGGGGAAAACAATCGGTACAATCATCCGCATATTGATGTAGTAAATCGTTTTGAATCATACAATATCCCACACGTAACAACTGGAATGGAAGGAACGATAGAAGTAACGATAAAAAAAGGTGAGATGGCAATAGAAAAATCGAATTCAATTTATTTGCAATAAAAGTGGCTCATCACCATAACATGGGGTTGCTTTTCTAATAAAATTTCAGTTGATGGATTGGTGGGCTACGGCAAGACAGTGCTAAAGCCACTTATGGTGATGAACTATAAAAATGGAGTGATTTCTATGTAAATAATAGAAATCACTCCATTTTAGGATTACATACGTGTAGCTGCTTCTACAATAATTGCAATGATAAAAATTGTAATAAAGAAACCGCCACCAATTACGAAACCGTAACCAGCATCTGGGAAGTCGTTGCCTTTCATCGCACGGCCACGACCTTCAAATGGGTTTTCAGTTACATAGTTTGGATCTTGATGTCCTGCCATAAGTATCCCTCCTAATCTTCAATCATTATAGAATAATCTAATTAAAAATGCTATATGAAATGCTAATTATTCCTTTTATTGGTGATAATAATAAGTGTAAATTTCAAGAAAAGTCCACAAAGTAATTAGCTTGTTATTTTAATTTGTTTTTCCTGTTCTGTAGGATTGTAAGCGAATCTGTACATTCTCAATTAATTAAAAAATGTTATACTAAGAAATACGAAAGTAAAGGAGGTTCCCCAGATGATAACAAAAATATGGCAGGATTTTAAAAAAGGGAATTTCGCACCGGTTTACTTGCTTGTAGGAGAAGAATCTTATTTTATAGATGAAACAATAAAGCAATTGAAATCTGCACTTCAAAAAGAGGAAGAAGCAGAAGTGATGACCTTTGATTTAAATGAACAACCGATAGATTATGTCATTGATGAAGCGGACACAATCCCGTTTTTTTCAGAACGCAAACTGATAATCGCCAAAAATACATCTTTTTTAAAAGCAACTGAAAAAGGAAAAGAAAAGATTGAACATGACTTAAAACGTCTTGAAAGCTGGCTCGAGCATCCTACCGATACTGCAATTACGGTATTTATAGCTCCATACGAAAAATTGGATGAACGAAAAAAAATCACGAAGCTTATGAAGGATAAATGTACGGTTATCCTTGCGCAAACACCTCAAAATAATGATTTAAATGTTTGGGTGCAAAATGAAGCGAGGATTCATGGGAAAGCCATTACGGATGAAGCAATCGTGAAATTGCTTGAAATGGTGGGGCCTAATATGCTCCAACTACAAATGGAAATAGAAAAGATGGCGTTATATTTAGGGGAAGAGTTGGAAATTACACGTGAACTTGTGGAAGATTTAGTAGCGAAGACACTTGAACATGATGCTTTCAAAATGCTGAATGCCTATTTGGAACATAATCAGGAAGAGGCACTTAAAATTTATCATGATTTATTGCGCCAAAAAGAAGAACCGATCAAACTCGTTGGATTACTTGCAAGTAATATTCGTACAATGACACAAGTTTTCTATTTGCAAAAAAAGGGCTATCATCAGCAACAAATTGCAAAGCAACTAAAAATTCATCCTTACCGTGTCCAAATTATTTCGAATCAAAGAAGCCGTCCAACGGATCAACGATTACTCCAAGCACTGTACAGTCTGGCTGAGGTTGATCTTCAACTAAAAACCACAGGTGGCAATCGCGAACGCCACTTAGAACTATTTTTATTGAGAAAGCTATAGGAAAAGTTTTTATATATTTTTTTGAAGTAAGATTTACCCGTCTACTTGTGGATTCTACTAGTAGCGTTCTATAAAACTAATTATATAATACGAAAAAAGCCAACTGCACAAATGCGCAGTTGGCTTTATAACTTTACAATTAAGCTTTTTTCGCTAAACGAGACTTTTTACGAGAAGCCGCGTTTTTGTGAATAAGACCTTTAGAAGCAGCTTTATCTAATGCTTTAGAAGCAGCAACTACTAATTCTTGAGTGTTTTCAGCACCTGTAGCGATCGCTTGTTCAGCTTTTTTAACTGTAGTACGCATAGCAGATTTTGCTTGTACGTTAGCAGCGTTTGCTTTTTCGTTAACTTTTACACGTTTAATAGCAGATTTAATGTTTGGCATTTCTTTCACCTCCTAGATTTAGGTACGAGATGAGTATTTTCTCACTGTTTCATGTGTCAATACAACAAAAATCATTCTACCAAAGGATTGAAAGAATTGCAATACATAAATGCAAAGAATATTTACTTGACAGTTTGAACAAACTGGAATGTGGAGGTGCAATTATGAAAAAAGTAGATTGGAATCGCACAGATTTAATTGATGAAACAGCTGGAGTACTGCTTCAACAAACCCCGGCGGATAAGGAAAAATTAAAGCATGAACGTGGCGTTCATATGGAGGAGTCGCAACAAAACCGAGTAAAAATTACAAAGGTTGAAGTAAATGCGGCTGGGCAAGAGCAAATTAGTAAAAAACAAGGAGTGTATATTACATTATCGATACCTACGTTGACTTCGGAAGACCAACATGGCTTTTCGCAACTACAGGAATCACTAATCCATTATTTACATGACTTGCATAAAGATTTAAAAATTACTGCAGAATCAAAAATTTTAGTCATAGGATTAGGAAATAAGACGATTACACCAGATGCAATTGGTCCATATACTATTGATGCAATGCATAAAAAACAATCGGAACTGCAGGAGCCTAAATTTATTTTATATGCGCCAGGCGTAACGGGACAAACAGGATTTGAAACGAGTGATTATATTCATGCTTTAACAGAAAAAATAAAGCCATCGCTAGTAATTATAATTGATGCACTTGCAACAAGTGGCAGTGCACGTTTATGTAGAACTATTCAATTAACGGATACTGGTATTCATCCTGGTGGGGGTGTAGGTAACCACCGAAAAGAAATTTCAAAGGAAGTTCTAGGTGTACCTGTAACAGCTATCGGAATTCCAACAGTTGTAGAAGCACCGATATTAATTGCAGATGCAATTGATGTTGCTTTCAGGTCAATCGCAGCAAAAATACAAGAAAAGGGTAAACCTTCCGGGAAGTTATCTGTAACAAATTGGACACCTGTGAATGAAGAAGTGGATTTATCGAAAGTGGAGCCGATTTTTGGACAATGGGCGACTTGGCCGACAGAAGATCGTCGTCAATTATTTGAAGAAGTATTTAGTACCCATCCTGAACGACTTATGGTTACACCAAAAGAAGTTGATTTTTGGCTGAGTCAATATGCATTTTTGTTAGGGGAAAGTTTGTTTAAATGGATAGAGCAAAAACAATCTACTTAAAATTAGAAAAGAATAAATTTTAGATACACTAAAAACTAGTTATACGTTCTAAGTTTTGCTCTTTCCCCATATTGTATTGGAGAAAGGGTGATGTGTTTGCGGAAACTAAAACGCTTCTCATTATTGTTCTTATTTTTATTTTCACTGCCTATTATTATTGGGCAATTCCCTTTTCCAAATAATGAAATGTCCACAAAAAAATCTGAAAATACACACGTCGTTTATGCTGCAGCAGAACCGCTACCAATTGTAGTCGAAGAACCGCCATATAATCCAGATCCATTTAATGTATTACTCATGTTTACACATTCTCATGAGTCGTATAAGCCGATTGTTAAACAGACTAAAGGGATGCAGGCAGTATATGATGAGGAAATGAATATTTTCTCGTTACAGCAAATGATGCAGTATTATTTCGAATTAAATGAAATTACACCACATGTTGTCGATGTTGATGTAATGAACGAAATGAAGTTAGTGGATGCAAGGTTACCTCAAGCCTACAAAGTTGCTCGCCCTATATTAAAACAATATTTGGAAGAGCGTGAATACGGACTGGTAATTGATTTTCATCGTGATGCAGTTCCGAAAAAGGCTACTACACATACAGTGAATGAGGAAAGCTATGCAAAAGTGGCATTTGTCGTGGGGGCGGAACACCCGGCATATGAAGCAAATTTAGCGTATGCAACAATGCTGGATAAACAGTTAAATAACATGTTACCTGGTATTTCACGCGGCATATTAAAACAACAAGGGGATCATGTGAATGGTGTTTATAACCAGGATCTTGCACCGAATATGTTGCTGATCGAACTTGGCGGTATTGACAATACGGAAGAAGAACTTCACCGAACAATGGCTATATTAGCGCAGGCCATCCGACTTGCATTTGTTGAAGCGGCGGTGTAATTATTTTAGAGGGAATTTTATAAAATGAAAGTGAGTAGTACATTCTTAAAAGGAACTTAAACACTACTCCTTGCTCAAATATGTAAAAGCGCATTTCGCAATAGTGTGAGCGAAATGCGTTTTTCCTATGGCAGTTGAAGGTTCGCTGTTGTCGTTTTACTACGATTCATAGTATAATTTAAATTAAGAAAGCCTCTATTGTTCCATTACTTTCAAATTTGATGGATATAGAGGCTGTATTTTAGTAGAAAAGTAAATGGATGATAATCTACATACGTAGTGACACCAACCCATAATGGGCTCAGGTGTTTTTTCTAATTAGGAGAGGAATTATACATGAACCGAGAACAACGTTTAAAACGTCAAGAAAATATCCGAAATTTCTCGATTATTGCACATATCGACCACGGGAAATCAACTTTAGCAGACCGTCTTTTAGAATCAACACAAACAGTTACACAGCGTGAAATGAAATCACAGCTATTAGACTCAATGGATTTGGAGCGCGAGCGCGGAATTACGATTAAATTAAATGCCGTACAGTTAAAATATAATGCTAAAAATGGTGAGATCTATACATTCCATCTAATCGACACACCTGGTCACGTCGATTTCACATATGAGGTGTCGCGATCGTTAGCGGCTTGTGAAGGTGCCATTTTAGTTGTGGATGCAGCACAGGGAATTGAAGCACAAACATTGGCAAATGTATATTTAGCATTGGATAATGACCTGGAAATCTTACCGGTAATCAATAAAATCGATTTACCGGCTGCAGATCCTGAGCGTGTTCGCCAGGAAGTTGAGGATGTTATTGGGCTTGATGCATCTGAAGCAGTACTTGCATCTGCAAAAGCTGGTATTGGAATCCAGGATATTTTAGAGCAAATCGTTGAAAAAGTACCGGCACCACAGGGCGATCCTGATGCACCATTACAAGCATTAATTTTTGACTCAGTTTATGATGCTTATAAAGGGGTTATTATCAGCATTCGTATCGTAAATGGTACAGTAAAAGCCGGCGATACAATAAAAATGATGGCAACCGGTGCCGAGTTTGAAGTTATCGAGGTGGGCATTCATACACCAAAAGCGATTCCTCAAGTTGAATTAACTGTAGGCGATGTAGGCTATTTAACTGCATCAATCAAAAATGTACAGGACACACGCGTTGGTGATACTGTAACTTATGCTGGCAGTCGTGCAGCGACAGAGCCGCTACCAGGCTATCGTAAATTAAACCCGATGGTATATTGCGGTCTTTATCCTATCGATACAGCTCGCTATAATGATTTGCGAGAAGCATTGGAAAAATTAGAATTAAACGACTCAGCACTTCAATATGAGGCGGAAACATCTCAAGCATTGGGCTTCGGTTTCCGTTGCGGATTTTTAGGTCTTCTCCATATGGAAATTATTCAGGAGCGTATTGAACGTGAATTTAATATTGACTTAATTACAACAGCTCCTTCAGTAATTTATGAAGTAACTAAAACAGATGGCACAGTATTGAAAGTCGATAACCCTTCAATGATGCCGGACCCACAAAAGATTGACGAAATTGAAGAACCATATGTTAAAGCAACAATAATGGTGCCAAACGATTACGTAGGGGCAGTTATGGAACTTTGTCAGAAAAAACGTGGAAACTTCTCAGGTATGGATTACATTGATGATAGCCGAGTTAAAATCGTTTATGAGATGCCATTAGCTGAAATTGTTTACGACTTCTTCGATTTCTTGAAATCCAATACAAAAGGCTATGCATCATTTGACTATGAATTAATCGGATACAAACCATCGAAATTAAGCAAGATGGATATTTTATTAAATGGTGAACAAGTCGATGCGCTAAGTTTCATCGTGCATAAAGACTTCGCTTACGAGCGCGGAAAAGTGATTGTAGAGAAATTAAAAGAACTAATTCCTCGTCAACAGTTTGAAGTACCCGTGCAAGCAGCAATCGGTCAAAAAATTATTGCCCGTTCAACAATTAAGTCAATGGGTAAAAACGTACTTGCAAAATGTTACGGTGGTGACATTTCGCGTAAACGTAAGCTACTTGAAAAGCAAAAAGCAGGTAAAAAACGTATGAAACAAGTAGGTTCAGTAGAGGTCCCACAGGAAGCATTTATGGCGGTACTGAAAATGGATGATAGTAAATAATGTTTTTTTAAAAGGCAGATGGAGCAATCTTTCTGCCTTTTGCTTTTTGGATGAGAAATATTTACTAATCTGCTACAGTAAGAAGGAAATGAAATCCAATTTTAAAATGGGGCTGTATGCTATGACGGACATTTTAAACTTTCTACAATATAAAAACGAAAAACTTGAGGGCGAACTGGCGAAACTGTTCGAGCGGGCCAACTCACCTGCATGCAGAGTGGATGCCCTAATAGAAAATAAAGAATTACAGTTAGAGGATCATAAGCTGTTCTTGGCTTTTCTGGCATATTTAGCACAGCATGAGCTTGATGCAAAAACAGTGTTTCAAGATGTTTTACGTTTGCCAAAACACCAATTTGAAGCAAATTATGAAATGGAATGGACACAAGTAATAAAGTTAAGTGTCACATTTCTTACAATTTTGCGGACGAATGATGTAAATAGTTATAAACAATTCATGGACTAACTTGTCGGAACTAGTAACAATTCGCTATAATGATGAAATGAGTAAATGTATTAAATGAGAGGGGCTCTGGGTCGATGAATGAGGAACAACGACTAGCTAGTCAGCAGATTAAGCAACCTAAGGAAGAAAAAGACTATAGTAAATATTTTGAAAAAGTATTTACTGCTCCTTCACTTAAAGATGCAAAAAAACGCGGTAAAGAAGAAGTGAAATATCATAAAGATTTTGATATTGATGAAAAGTATATAGGTATGGGACAAGACCGTAAGTTTTATATTCGCACATACGGCTGTCAAATGAATGAGCATGATACTGAAGTAATGGCCGGTATTTTCATGCAGCTTGGCTATACACCGACTGAATTAATCGAAGAGGCTGATGTTGTATTGCTAAATACTTGCGCCATTCGAGAAAATGCAGAAAATAAAGTATTCGGTGAGCTTGGCTTCCTGTTAAAATATAAGCGTAAAAATCCAGAAATGCTAATTGGTGTTTGTGGATGTATGTCGCAAGAAGAATCCGTCGTCAACAAAATCTTAAAACAATACCAACATGTCGATATGGTATTTGGAACACACAATATTCACCGTCTGCCAAATATATTACACGATGCATACATGTCAAAAGAGATGGTCGTAGAAGTTTGGTCAAAAGAAGGCGATGTAATTGAAAACCTTCCGAAGAAGCGCTTAGGCTCAATTAAAGCATGGGTAAATATTATGTACGGTTGCGATAAATTCTGTACATATTGCATAGTTCCGTATACGCGCGGCAAAGAACGTTCACGTAGACCTGATGAGATTATTCAGGAAGTGCGGGATTTGGCAGCGCAAGGATATAAAGAAATTATGCTTCTAGGTCAAAATGTAAATGCCTACGGGAAAGATTTTGACGACATCGACTATCGTTTAGGTGATTTAATGGATGAACTTCGCAAAATCGATATACCACGTATTCGCTTTACAACAAGTCATCCACGAGACTTTGATGATCACTTGATCGAAGTACTGGCCAAAGGTGGTAACTTGGTGGATCATATCCATTTGCCTGTCCAATCAGGTTCGAATGAGATTTTGAAAATCATGGCACGTAAATACACTCGTGAGCACTTTTTACAATTAGTAGATAAAATTAAAGTCGCGATTCCAGGTGTAACATTAACGACTGATATTATCGTTGGATATCCAAACGAAACGGAAGAACAGTTCCAGGAAACGCTTGATTTGTATCGCCAAGTAGGTTTTGATATGGCATTCACGTATATTTATTCACCACGTGAAGGTACACCTGCAGCAAAAATGACAGATAATGTAACGGAAGAAGAGAAGAAAGACCGCTTACAACGTCTTAATGCAGTTGTAGGAGAGTATTCTGCTAAAGCGCTAAAAGATTTAGAAGGTCAAACAGTAGAAGTTTTAGTTGAAGGTAGCAGTAAAAGACGGGATGATGTTTTAGCTGGTTATACACGAAAAAACCGTCTTGTAAACTTCAAAGCAGATCCAAAGTATATAGGTAAGCTTGTACAAGTGAAGATTTTAGAAGCAAAATCATATTCATTGTTAGGTGAGTTTGTAGAAGAAGTAATCGAAGAGGTGGAATTTGTAAAATGACAACAAAATTGTATACTAAAGACGAAATTATTGAAAAAGCAAAAGAAATTGCCCATATGATTGCCAATACAGAAGAAGTTGAGTTTTTCAAAAAAGCAGAAGAGCAAATTAATGAAAATCAATTTGTTCGTGAAAAAATTGCATCTTTAAAAACTTTACAGAAGCAGGCAGTAAACTTCCAGCATTTGGGGAAAGAAAAAGCATTAAAAATGATTGAAGGCAAAATAACGGGTATTGAACAAGAAATTGACGATTTACCAGTTGTTCAACAATTTAAACAATCTCAAACTGAGGTAAACGGTTTATTGCAACTCGTGTCGAATGCCATTGCGAACAATGTTACAGACGAAGTTATTGCTACAACGGGCGGAGATTTATTAAAAGGCGAGACTGGTTCAAAAGTACGCAACAGTACTCCAGGCTCTTGTTCTTAAATTAAATATGAGGGGGCTGTGTTAAAAGTGAAATTAGCTTTTAACACAGCCCCCTTCTTTTTGTTCAAATGATTGGCGCTAAATTATAAACATAAATTGGGAAGAAAATCCGTCGATATTCCTAACGTATTTTGATATACTGTTCAGTAAGTGGTAACTAATAGGAAGGACATTGTCTATGAATGAATTTGATAAACGAATTTTAAGTGATGATGAATTGTTTTTTTGGTTATGTCAGATGGCTAGTCAACTTGATTCAGCGGTCATGATTATTAATCCAAAAAAAAGTTTTACTATTGAATATGTAAATCATATGTTTATGTATATGACAGGATATAGTGAAACTGACATGATTGGTTCCACGCTTTCTTTTCTCCATGGTCAGCATACGGATCTGTTAAATGAAAAGGATATTCAGGAGAGCATTGAAAAAGGTGTTACATTTAAAACTTCATCCTTTCTTTATAGGAAAGACGGTTCTTCATTTTGGAGTGATGTAAGTCACTTAGCGATGCGCAATCCACAAGGAGAACTGCAATATTGCGTGCTCACTTTAAGAGATGTGACTGATTCGATGAATATAGAGTCGTTAATTAAACTAGAGCGCGATGTTTATTTTAGTTTGGAAAATGGCGGAACGCTTGAAAGTGTAATGGGGAATATTTGCGATACGGTTGCAACAACCTTTTGGAAAGAGTGCTATTGCTCCATTGTGCTCAGGGACGATAATGAACGTTCGCTGAAGATATATGGAGACTTGTTCAATGATTTAAATAAGCTTGATGAAAATGCCTTGTTAATGGGAATTAGAACTGGAGATATGGGGCGATTACATAAAACGGTTATTTTAGGAGACATAGCTAAGTCTGAATATTATGAATCATATCGTGATTTAATGAGGAAACACCAGATTGTAACATTGTGGGGCGAACCTATTTTAAATATGGAAGGCAAAATCATCGGAATATTTACGATGTATTTTAAACAACATATAGAGCCAAAAGATATCGATTTGAAATTTCTAAACCGTATTGCACCAATTGCAACGCTAGCAATGAAGTACTTTGATCAAAAAAAAGCGATTCGTCGACTTGCCTATCAGGACGTTGCATCAGGGTTAAACAATTTTGAAAGATTTAAAATCATCTTAAATGAAATGATTGCTGAAGGAAATGCAGGTCACTTATATATTGTGAAGCCGGGTGAATATCAAACGATAATCGATTTATATGGACGACGTGGTGGAGATGAAGTTTTAAGTCAGTTAGCAAACCGAATTCAAAGTTTATCGACATTTGAGGACTCTATAATTGCACGTTATACACATTCCACTATTATTGTAGCAACACGATTATCACTTCGGGAAATGAGTATTCCACAGAAGGAAGTCGATTTAATATTATCGGATCCTTATTATATTGACGGAAAAGAAGTGTACGTTACATTAAAAGTCGGAACTTCTATCTATAGCCCTCAAGTAACATTAACAGAAGCAGTTCACCGGGCGGACACGGCTTTATCGAGTGCTCTGAAAATAAACGGTACAGTGATTAAGAAATTTAACCAAAGTTTAATCGAGTCAGTAGAGCAGGAAATGAATGTACTATCTCATTTTTCAAGAGGGATAAAGAATAGTGAATTTTTCCCGGTACTCCAGCCTAAAGTCAACATAAGAACTGGCGAAATTGAAAGTTTTGAAGCTCTGGCGCGTTGGGTGTCAGCAGAGCTTGGATTCGTTTCACCTGCTTTGTTTATTCCTGTCGCAGAAAATACAGGCAATATTTATAAAGTAGATCTGGTAATTTTCCGGAAAGTATTGCAGTGGCAAAAAAACCGTCTTGATGCGGGACTTAAATTGTATCAAGTATCGATCAATATTTCGCCGAGTCATTTTTATAATGCATCGTTTGTAGAAAATTCAGTAGCGCTCATAAAAAAATATAGTATTGATCCTAAATATATAAAATTTGAAATTACCGAAAGTGTCGAGTTAGACAATGTTTTACGTGCAAAAAAAATTATCAATGAATTGCAACAATACGGTGTCGCAACTTCAATTGATGACTTTGGGGTAGGGTATTCATCCCTCAGTTACTTGCAAGAGTTGCCTTTTGAAGAAATTAAAATTGACAAAAGTTTCGTCGATAATCTATCCAATCCACGGATGAATGCAGTAATTAAAACGATTATCCAGCTTTCAGGCAACTTGAATATGATTTCTGTAGCTGAAGGCATTGAAACTGAAGATCAACATAACGAATTAAAAAAGTTAGGGTGCAATATTGGTCAAGGATATTATTATTATAAACCAATGCCTATTGAGCAAATCAATGACTTATTGGCAGACCAAATGACCGTACACTAGTGAAAGATACTACTACAATACTTCATTGTAGTAGTTTTTTCTTTTGTAAAAACTCATTTCACCCTTTAGGCACCTGCCGCATACAATAAATCGAGTAGTTGAAGAAAGGAGAGATGTTCGGTGAAGCGTTTACGCCAAATTGTGACAAAAGCAGTTATAGCGAAAGGGAAAAAGCGTACCGAATGTGTTGAAACGCTCAGTCCACCGAATGCGCCAACAAGCATTTTAGGTTGCTGGGTAATCAATCATCATTATCAAGCAAAGCGTAATGGTAAATTTGTTGATGTGACAGGGAAGTTCGATGTGAATGTGTGGTATGCTTATAGCAACCATTCAAAAACGGCAGTTCATACAGAAACAATCACTTATAAGGATCGTATTAAACTGTCATTCCGTGATGGAGAAGAAGTCGATTCAAATGATGTGAAAACTCGTGTATTACAGCAACCAAATTGTATAGAGGCTGTAATTACGAAGCAGGGGGATAAATTCCAAGTAACAATCGAACGCGAATTTTTAGTGGAAATTATCGGTGAAACAACTGTAGTCATTAATGTACACCCACTTGACTATGAGGAAGATTGGTCTTACGAGGAAAGCTCACAGCAGCCATCAAGTTCGTCATCTTCCAGCTCGTCTAGTTCATCTAGTTCGTCTAGTGGAGACTATGAATCCTCGTCATTCTCATAAACGATTTAATTAAAAAACTCACTTATTAAAGAGCGAACATTATCAGCATTATAGGCTGGACAGTTTGGGATTGTTTGAAGATTTCTTTCAAACAATCCTTTTTTCATTGCGTATACAAGGAAAATTACGAGGCTAATGGTATAATACTTGTACAAGTTTTAGCAAGTGAGGGAAATAAACATGACTACATATACACCGATGATGCAACAATACATGCTCGTAAAGCAGGATTATAAGGATGCTTTTTTATTTTATCGTTTAGGCGATTTTTATGAATTATTTTTTGATGATGCTATAAATGCATCGCAATTATTGGAAATTACATTAACAGCACGTGCAGGCAATACGGATAATCCGATTCCAATGTGTGGGGTTCCACATCACTCTGCACAGGGCTATATTGAAACACTCGTAGCAAAAGGCTATAAAGTTGCTATTTGTGAACAAACAGAGGATCCAAAACATGCAAAAGGTGTTGTAAAACGTGAAGTTGTCCAAGTTATTACGCCAGGAACAATTACAGAAGGAAAAGCGCTTGATGGCAAGTCAAATCATTTTATTGCAGCGGCAGAAAGTATAGGGGAGACCGAAATTGCGTTTGCTTATTTAGATGTTTCTACAGGTGAATCTAATTGTTCGATAATTGAAGGCAGTGCGAAACAATTAATTCAGCAAGTACAATCTTATGCAATAAAAGAAGTGATTGTTACAGAGCAGCTACAGTTACTGTTGGCGGAATATGCCGAGGCAGGGGGTATTGTCTTATCATTGGAGACGGAGGAAATGGAAGGAGTACGCGCTGCGCAATATGTGAATCATTTGCCGGCCAACCTGCAAGGAGTGGCAAAACGGCTATTGCAATATGTGGAACGAACACAAATGCGCTCTTTATCCCATATCCAGCCATTTAATTATACAGAGGCAAACAACTTTCTACGAATTGATACTAATTCCAAACGTAATTTAGAGCTTATACAGTCAATCCGTAGTGGAGATTCAAAAGGCACGCTATTATGGCTGTTGGATGAAACCGTTACAGCAATGGGTGGACGAAAATTAAAGCAATGGCTACACCAACCATTAGCTAATAAAAAGGCAATTGAATCCCGTCAATCAATTGTAACCGAGTTGTTAGAGGATTTCTTTTTACGCGATGAATTAACGGGATTATTAAAAAATGTGTATGATTTGGAGCGATTAGCGGGACGTGTTGCATTTGGTTCTGTTGGAGGGCGCGACTTAGCCCAACTGCGGGAATCTCTACGCCAAGTACCAAAAATTCAAGAAAAATTAATTAATAGTGGTCATGAAAAATGTAGCATTCTAGGGCAAAAGCTGGATGTTTGTGATGATGTTGAACAACTATTGGCAGAGGCAATTACGGATCATCCTCCGATTTCGATTAAGGAAGGTGATGTGATACGTGATGGATACAATAAACAGTTGGACGAATATCGCGATGCATCGCGCAACGGCAAAGATTGGATAGCTCAGCTCGAACAGAAAGAACGTGAAATAACAGGTATTAAAAATTTAAAAATAGGCTATAATCGTGTTTTTGGCTATTATATCGAAATTACAAAGTCTCATTTAAATAATACGGATTTAAGCCGATTTGAACGAAAACAGACTTTAGCAAATGCAGAGCGCTTTATTACGGAAGAGCTGAAAGAAAAAGAAGCACTAATTTTAAATGCAGAAGAACAAAGCTTAGCACTTGAATATAATTTATTTGTTGCATTGCGTGACCGTTTGAAGGTTTTTATTCCACGTGTTCAGGCATTAGCGGCGGAAATTAGTGAGCTTGATGTTTTGATGAGCTTTGCTGCTGTGACAGACAAGTATCGTTTTACCAAACCTGAATTTCATGAAGGGCGCGGACTGCGAATTATTGAAGGACGACACCCTGTCGTAGAAAAGATGCTTAATAAACAAAGCTATGTACCAAATGACTGCATATTGACAGATGATAAAAATATGATGCTTATTACCGGACCAAATATGTCGGGGAAAAGTACGTATATGCGTCAAGTTGCCTTAATTGTAGTATTAGCGCAAATTGGATGTTACGTACCTGCAGATGAAGCGATATTGCCAATTACCGATCAAATTTTCACACGTATAGGGGCAGCGGATGATTTAGTAGCAGGACAATCGACATTCATGGTTGAAATGCTCGAGTCACAGCATGCTATTACACATGCGACGAAGAACAGTTTATTGCTGTTTGATGAAATTGGACGCGGAACATCAACGTATGATGGTATGAGTTTGGCCCAGGCAATGATGGAATATATCCATGAAGAAATAGGGGCAAATACTTTATTTTCAACCCACTACCATGAGTTGACTGATTTAGAGAACGAACTAGTTCGATTGCAAAATGTTCATGTAAGTGCAACAGAACAAGATGGACGCGTCGTATTTTTACACAAAGTAAAAAAAGGGGCGGCTGATAAAAGCTACGGTGTACATGTAGCAGAACTTGCAGAAATGCCTGAAGCTATTTTACAGCGTGCCCGTATTTTACTTGAGCAGTTTGAAGCGACACATACGGCGGAAAAACCATCTAAAAGTGATCTTAAACATACGCCAGCCGTTGTGGAACAGCCTCCTGAAAAACAGACAGACGAAGAATTGCAGCTTTCGTTATTTTCAATTTCTGAGGAGCCTGCTATAGCACCAGAGCAGCAAGAAGTGCTTGATGCATTAACAAAATTAAATGTTATGGGAACGACACCAATGCAGGCAATGACATTACTATACGAACTCCAACAAAAGCTTTTAGGAAATAAATAAGGAGGGAACAGCTTTGGGGAAAATTCAAATAATGGATGAGTGGCTATCCAATAAAATTGCCGCCGGTGAAGTAGTGGAACGTCCCTCGTCCGTCGTCAAAGAATTAGTTGAAAATGCAATTGATGCGGGTAGTACATCGATTGAAGTTTTTCTTGAAGAAGCTGGTCTTAGCTCCATTCAGGTAATAGATAATGGTAGTGGAATGGATGAAGAAGATGCACTTAAATCTTTTTCACGGCATGCCACATCAAAAATCGAAAAAGAGCAGGATTTATTTAGAATCAGAACACTCGGCTTTCGCGGTGAAGCATTAGCATCGATAGCCTCTGTCTCTAAATTAACATTACGGACATCCGATGGTGAGGGTGGTGTGCATTTATATTTAGAAGGAGGACATTTAAAAGAGCATAAACCTGCTGCACTGCGTCGTGGGACAGATATTACAGTAGCCCAGCTCTTTTTCAATACACCGGCTCGACTAAAATATTTAAAGACCATTCAAACTGAACTCGGTCATACAATTGACTTTATTAACCGAATAGCGCTCGGCTACCCAAAGATCGCCATAAAATTGGTGCATAATGATCAAACATTGCTTCAAACAAATGGACGAGGTCAAGTACAGCAAGTATTAGCAGCAATATACGGTGCACATCATGCAAAAAAAATGCTGCCGTTTGAAGCTAGTAATAACGATTATAAAATTCACGGCTTTGCCAGCCTGCCTGAAGTAACCCGTGCATCAAAAAACTATATGTCATTGTTCGTCAATGGGCGATGGGTCAAGCACTTTGTTATTCAAAAGGCGATTACTAATGCATACCATACGTATTTACCGATTGAGCGCTTCCCGATTGTGCTTCTCTATGTTGAAGGAGACCCACAGTTAACCGATGTCAATGTTCATCCTGCAAAGCATCAAGTTCGCTTAAGTAAAGAACCAGAGCTATTAAAGCTAATTGAAGATACAATCCGCTTAACTATTCGGGAAGAAATTCGGATTCCACTGGCAGAAAAAAAGGAAAAGCCAATTCGTCCCGCACAAGAGCAGATGAATATTTGGAATCCTGTAAAAGCATCGGAGCCAGTATTTGATGAGGATAAGCTAACTTCTATTGTGGAAAGATTATCGGGCGATACATCCGTCGTAAAAGAACCGTATGCCCCGCTTTCAGTAGAAAATCAGGATTCCGTACAATACGAAGATACTTATGATGAGATGTCCCAGACGGAGTTACCTGCAGAACCATTTATGGAATCAATACCTTCCGAGGAAGAACAGCCAATTGTTCAACCTGAAATAAAACGCCATTTTCCGGATGTTGAAATTGTCGGTCAAATTCACGGGACGTATATAGTGGCACAAATGGAAGACGGCTTTTATTTAATCGACCAGCATGCCGCACAAGAAAGAATAAAGTATGAATATTACCGGGATAAAGTGGGAGAAGTAAATGCAAATGAACGTCAAACATTACTGATGCCTTTAACTTTCCATTATGCTGCAGATGAGGCATTGCGTTTAAAAGAATCTAAAGAAGCCCTTGAGGAAGTGGGCGTTTATTTAGAGGAATTTGGACTTTCTTCATTTGTTGTAAGAGAATATCCGACGTGGTTTCCAAAAGGGGAAGAGCAGGAAGTTATTGAAGAATTGATCGAGCAAGTTTTAAAAGCTAGAAAAACCGATATCAAAAAATTACGTGAAGATGCAGCGATTATGATGAGCTGCAAAAAGTCCATTAAAGCAAATCATTTTTTAAATAAAGAGCAAATGGAAAGACTGATTAAGGATTTACGAAATGCAGATAATCCATTTACATGTCCACACGGACGCCCTGTTTTAATTCATTTTACATCATATGAAGTCGAGAAAATGTTCAAACGAGTAATGTAAATTCCTAAAAGGGGTGGAGTTTTTGGAACAGCAATCTTTCTTTATAACAATGTCAGATGGGCACGATATATTTGTGCGCACTTTTAAACCAAACCAAGTAACGATGGGGCATGTTCATATTTTGCATGGAATGGCCGAGCATAGTCAACGCTATGAAGCTTTTGCCGAAAAACTCTGTGAAGAAGGCTATTTCGTAACAGCCCATGATCATCGAGGTCACGGATATACAGCACAAAAAAATGGTATGCCCGGTTATTATGGTGATCAGAATGGTTTTGAACGTGTAGTGGAGGATGTATATGAAATACTCGCAAATTTAACAGAAAAAACAACAGGTCGTCCAATTTTATTTGGCCATAGTATGGGCTCATTTATTGCTCGACGCTTCATACAGCAACATAGCGGAATGATTGAACGCTTAGTATTGAGCGGTACAGGTTCTGCAAAATTACTACATGAAGCTGGTCATGCCATTGCAGGTCAATTAGTGAAATTGCAAGGCGCAAAAGAACAAAGTCTCCTAATGCATAAGCTTAGTTTCGCAGGTTTTAACCGGCACATAGAAAATCCAAAAACAAACTTTGACTGGCTCACTACTGATGAAGACGAAGTGAAAAAGTATATTGAGGATCCTTTATGCGGTTTTATCGCGACTCACCAATTTTTTTCAGATTTAACCGGTGGGATTCTTACGTTAAAAAACAAAAATCAAAATGCACGCATTCGTCCTGATTTAAAAATATTGCTCATAAGCGGTACACTTGACCCGATTGCAGATGAAAATGGGAAAAGTGTTCTGCGTACAGGTAAACAGCTTGTGGACGCTGGGCTGGAGCATGTGAAGGTACATTTGCTTGAAGGAATGCGACATGAAATATTAAATGAAAAAAAGAAGGATCAAGTAATGGAAATAATAGTACGGTGGTTAAAAGATGAATAATAAAATTGATGTAGTGGCCATTATTGGCCCTACAGCATCTGGTAAAACAGCGTTGAGCATACGTTTAGCAAAAGAAATAGATGGGGAAATCATTAATGGGGATTCAATGCAAGTCTATCGCCATATGGATATCGGTACAGCAAAAATCACTGTTGATGAAATGGAAGGGATTCCACATCATCTGTTAAGTATTAAAGAACCTACAGAAGCATTTTCCGTAGCAGAATATCAACAGCTAGTCCGAGGGAAAATTGAAGAAATTCAAGCCCGCGGTAAAATGCCAATTATCGTAGGGGGAACGGGACTTTATGTACAGTCAGTACTCTATGATTTTCAATTTACAAAACAAGAAGTCGATGAAGAAGCGCGTCTTAAATATTATGAGGAATTGGAGAAATTAGGTCCAGAAGCGATGCACGCCAAATTAGCAATAATTGATCCAGCTTCTGCAGCAGAAATTCATCCGAATAATACGAGACGCGTCATTCGTGCATTGGAAATGGCAGAGCTTGCCGGTGTATCCCGCGCAGAAGAGCAATTTAACCGCGGTAATATTCCCCTATACAATCATTTAATTATCGGACTGGACATGGACCGTGCGAAATTATATGAACGTATAAATTTACGTGTAGATTTGATGATGAAAGCTGGTCTGCTTGAAGAAGTGCGAGCATTATATAATGCGGGTATCCGGGATGTACAGTCGATTAAGGCGATTGGCTATAAAGAGTTGTATGCATATTTTGATGGTTTAGTAACACTTGAAGAAGCAATCGAACAAATTAAGCAAAACTCCCGTAGGTACGCTAAACGCCAATTGACATACTTCCGAAATAAAATGGATATCTCTTGGATTGGAAATGATTGGGATGCCGTTAGAAGTATAATCTAAAATATTTTAAATTTAAAAGGTAAATCTTACATGAATAACGAATAATTAACTATTGCATGTATACTATGGTAAGGGAGATTAGACGATGATGAAATCACTGAATTTGCAGGATACGTTTTTAAATAATTTACGCAAAAACAATACTTTTGTAACGGTATTTTTACTGAATGGTTTCCAACTAAAAGGCTTAATTAAATCTTATGATAATTTTACTGTTTTACTGGAATCAGAAGGGAAGCAGCAATTAATTTACAAGCATGCCATTTCTACTTTTGTTCCTGCCAAAAATGTTGCATTACTTGATGAAGAAGAGTAATCCGGCTAAACGGTAGCGCAATATTAATTGTTTGATTATAATGACTAAGATGGTACTAGTATTGGAGGAATTATAATGAAAACAATGACGACAGATGAACTGATTAATTTATTGGATGCGAATGAAGATTTGAATGTAATCGATGTACGTGAAGATTTTGAAGTGGAGCACGGAATGATCCCGGGTGCAGTACATATTCCACTTGGTTCTGTTCCGGAACGTACAGATGAATTGGATAGTTCAAAATCATATATAGTTGTATGTAAAGGTGGCGTTCGTAGTGCGAATGCTTGTGAATATTTAGAGGGAAAAGGCTTTGATGTAACGAATCTCGAAGGCGGAATGATGGCCTATGACGGAGAGTTGGAATTCAAGTAATAATTGACAGGGGAATGTTTAGCAGTCATTTAGGACACGCCCTCTTTCAATTGTAGCCGCACATATTTTCCAACTAAAAAAGCTGTATCAAAAGTAAATTTGACTTTTGATACAGCTTTTATTTTGCTTATTTTACTATGCTTATTTTTTTCGAAGGCAATCCCCAGCCCTTTGTATACGATAAAATACGCAAAGCAGTAATTAGGACAAATAAGATATACAAAAATATATCACCTTTAAAGATTTCAAGCCCAAGTAAGAAACTGGCACATGCAGCCCAAACCCCATATATTTCATGACGTAGAACTATCGGTTTTCTTCCAGCAAGAAGATCACGTACAACACCACCACCAGCTCCTGTTAATACTGCTGCTACGATAACAGCGGCAAGGGGCAAATCTAAATGGACAGCATACATCCCGCCCTGAATTGCAAAAGCAGACAATCCAATTGCATCGGTTACATTTCCCCAACGATTCCAATGTTTTATAAAGTGATTCGGTATTAAAAAGAAAATGGTAATGGCAGCTAGTGCAATTTGAAACATCATTTCCTGATTCCATAAAGTCGAAACTGGTAAACCAATCAATATATTACGGATTGCACCCCCACCAAAAGCTGTAACAATTCCTAATATATAAACTCCAAATAAATCGTACTCTTCTTCCATAGCTACAATTGCGCCTGATATTGCAAATGCTATGGTCCCGATAACACTGAATACCTCCCAAGCCATATTCATCTCTCCCAATCCAACTAATACTATCGCCATGAGGATAGCAGTTTTTCAAACATTCGTCAAAACTAATTTTTTTAAGGTATAATAGTTACAGTTTGAACAGAATGGAGCAGTAAATCATGGCATTTCAATCATTATTAACACCAGAAACTATAAAGCTAGCGACGAAAGTTGAAGAAAAGGTTCGTACTTATCATCAACAAGTAGATGACCGCGCATTTTTTAACCAACAAAAAGTACTAGCTGCTTTTCGAAATAATCAAGTAAGTGATTTTCATCTGCATCCTTCTACAGGATATGGTTATGATGATGAGGGTCGGGACAATTTAGAGCGTGTATATGCGGAAACTTTCGGAGCGGAAGCAGCAATTGTACGTCCGCAAATTATATCTGGCACACATGCTATAACATTAAGTTTATTTGGCATTCTACGACCTGGTGACGAACTTCTTTATATTACCGGGAAACCTTACGATACACTTCAATCAATCGTCGACGGCGGCGAAAAAGATACGGGATCATTAAAGGATTACAAAATTGGCTATTCCCATGTTGATCTAATCGGAAATAAGGAAATCGATTGGGAAGGTGTGAAAAATGCAGTTAACGAAAATACAAAGATGATTGCAATTCAGCGCTCAAAAGGCTACGCAACACGTCCATCCTTTACAATTGAACAAATTTCACAAATGGTTTTAAAAATTAGGGAAATTGCACCGAATGCAGTTATTTTTGTTGATAATTGTTACGGTGAATTTGTGGAGTTGCTTGAACCTACAGAAGTAGGTGTAGATTTAATGGCTGGTTCTTTAATTAAAAATCCTGGTGGGGGCTTTGCAAAAATAGGCGGCTATATTGCAGGACGCGCAGATCTAGTAGAAAAATGCGCATACCGTATGACTTCACCTGGTATTGGTGCTGAAGCGGGTGCATCATTGAATACGTTAGCAGATTTTTATCAAGGGTTTTTCATGGCACCGCATATTGTTGCGCAAAGTTTAAAAGGTGCGATTTTTACATCGGCAATGTTAGAAGAAATCGGAATGACGACATCTCCTCATTATACGGATGTACGAACAGATTTAATTCAATCTGTAGCATTCCGGACTCCAGAACAAATGGTAGCGTTTTGTCGTGAAATTCAGGCAGCTTCTCCTATCAATGCTCATTTTGCCCCGGAACCTGCATATATGCCCGGTTATGAAGATGACGTTATTATGGCAGCGGGAACATTTGTTCAAGGATCAAGCATTGAATTAACTGCTGATGGTCCAATTCGTCCTCCATATACAGCTTTTGTCCAAGGCGGCTTAACATATGAACATGTTAAATATGCGATTTGCGCAGCTGTCCAAAAACTAACTTAATTTTAAAAAAAATCGTCTATTTTATGGACGATTTTTTTAATTAAATAATAATATTAGGAAAATATTTAAAATACACGCTGTTTTTATAGAATTTAGGGTAATAGTATATAGTCTGTTCAATTTGTGATGGTCACTTCTCTAAGTCTAGTATGTAAAATGCTGATTTATACAACGTATGTCAGTTTTTCTAACATATAATTGACAATGTACGTAACAAGTCGTAATATAGCGGTAAGGGGGTGAATTAAATGAGTAGTGAAATTCGACGTTCAATGCCACTATTATCGATAAGTATCGTCATGCAATTAACGGATCTTACAGCCAGACAAATCCGTTATTACGAAGAGCATGATTTAATTCAGCCACACCGTACAGAAGGTAATCGTCGAATGTTTTCATTAAACGATGTCGATATCTTATTGGAAATTAAGGATATGCTCGAACAGGGTATTAATATGGCAGGTATAAAGAAAGTATTTGACATGAAAAATGACCCAGCAATACAACAGGCGAGTAAAGAAGTTATTTCGGATTCAGATTTACGTAAAATTTTGCGTGAAGAGATGCGACAAGCTCAGCGCATGCAAAAGACATCTCTTCGACAAGGGGATTTATCACGCTTTTATCAATAGCGTGTAAATTATATAAATTTGATAAAAATCGGTACTGAACAATTATAGGAGTGTGGAATTTAGTGGGTAAATATACAAAAGAAGATATTAAGCAACTCGTACAAGAACAACAAGTAAAATTCATTCGTTTACAGTTTACAGACATTTTAGGGACAATTAAAAACGTAGAGATTCCAGTAAGCCAACTAGATAAAGCATTGGATAACAAAATGATGTTTGATGGCTCTTCAATCGAAGGTTTTGTACGTATTGAAGAATCTGATATGTACTTATACCCAGATTATGATTCATTTATGATCTTCCCATGGACTGCCGAAAAAGGGAAAGTAGCGCGATTCATCTGCGATATTTATAATCCAGACGGTACTCCATTTGCGGGTGATCCACGTAATAACTTAAAGCGTGTATTGAAGGAAATGGAAGAGTTAGGTTACACTAACTTCAACTTAGGACCTGAACCAGAATTTTTCCTATTTAAGTTAGATTCAAAAGGTGAACCAAGTCTTGAAGTAAATGACCATGGTGGCTACTTCGACTTAGCACCAACAGACCTTGGTGAAAATTGCCGCCGTGACATCGTGTTAGAGTTAGAAGAAATGGGCTTTGAAATTGAAGCTTCACATCATGAAGTTGCACCTGGCCAACATGAAATTGACTTTAAATATGCTGATGCCATTACGGCTTGTGACAATATTCAAACATTCAAATTAGTTGTTAAAACAATTGCTCGTAAGCATGGCTTACATGCTACATTCATGCCAAAACCTTTATTCGGTGAAGCTGGATCAGGAATGCACTTTAACGTTTCTTTATTTAAAGGAAAAGAGAATGCTTTTTATGATCAATCTACTGAATTAGGTCTATCTGAATCGGCAATGCAGTTTATGGCAGGTATACTTGAGCACGTACAAGGTTTTACAGCAATTACAAACCCAACAGTTAACTCTTATAAACGTTTAGTACCGGGTTATGAAGCGCCATGTTATGTAGCATGGTCAGCGCAAAACCGTTCTCCGCTTATCCGTATTCCTTCTTCTCGTGGAGTTTCAACACGTATAGAAGTTCGTTCAGTGGATCCATCGGCAAACCCATATTTAGCGATGGCAGTTATTTTAGAGGCTGGTTTGGAAGGTATTCGTAGAAAGTTAACTCCACCACCAGCAATTAACCGTAACATTTATGTAATGAACGAAGAAGAGCGTAAAGCAAACGGTATCGATAATTTACCAGCAGCATTAGACGACGCTTTAACATTACTATCAAAAGACGAGGTTGTGCAAAAAGCATTAGGCAACCACATTTATGCAAACTTTAAAGAAGCAAAAGAAATCGAGTTTGATATGTACCGTTCAACTGTTCATCAGTGGGAACGCGATCAATATATGAAGATGTACTAATAGTAGTGTTGGGGCGTTTTGTCCCAACGCTTTTTTTCTTTTTTAAGGAGAAAAACCGGCAATATTAATTGCCGGTATGGGGATGATATTCAATTATTTACCGTTTTGGGAACGATTCTTTGCAAATAATCCAGAAGCTTGCTGCTTTTTGGCTTCAGCTTGTTGGTTTTGCTTTTTGACTTGGCTTACATCTGTTTCCATTCCAAACTCCGCGTTTATTGAACTAAGTTTCTTTTGTAAACCACTATTAGCAAATAAGCCGGAAGCTTGCTGCTTTTTAGCTTCAGCTTGTTGGTTTTGCTTTTTAACTTGGTTCACATCGGTCTCCATTCCAAATTCCGCGTTCATTGAACTAGGGCTTTTTTGTAAACCGTTATTAGCGAATTGACCAGAAGCTTGCTGCTTTTTAGCTTCAGCCTGCTGGTTTTGCTTAATAACCTTGTTAACGTCTGTTTCCATCCCAAATTCAGTATTCATGTTTTTGTTTTTCATGAATATCACCTCCTGAATTTATTCTGTTCAGAGGTTGTTTTATTATTCTATGGAATATATTTACTTTTAAATGATAAAAGGGATTTTTATCTGTTATCTTGAATTCATATTTACATACTAATGCAGGTACTAATATAGGATAGTGAAGATGTAGAGGAGAGCTATAAAGATTTACTTGAAATTCAGTTATAAAACATTTTTTAAAAAGATCAAAATGAGAGAAAAAAACTATACAATGGTTATTATGTACATTTAATTGAAGATGATATATGGTAAGTAGGAATTTTTATGCCCAGGTTAAAAAAACGTTTTACATCCAGATTAAAGGAGCAGATTAATATGGATTTCAATATGATAATACATGAACTAGAAAAATTAGGGAAAGAACGAACGAAAAAAATTTACATGTCTAACGGAGCAAAGGAACCGCTATTTGGTGTAACGATTGGCTCGATGAAACCATATGTTAAGCAAATCAAAATAAACCAGGAACTTGCTGAACAATTATATGCAACTGGCAACTATGATGCGATGTATTTTGCCGGAATCATCGCAGATTCAAAAGCAATGTCGGAAGCAGATTATAATCGATGGATTGAGCAGGCCTATTTTTATATGATATCTGATTATGTTGTTGCAGTTACATTAGCGGAATCTGAAATTGCCCAACAAGTAAGCGATAAATGGATTGCAAGTGGAGAAGAGCTGAAAATGTCTGCTGGCTGGCATTGTTATTGCTGGCTCCTCGGTAATAGAAAAGATGAGGAGTTCTCAGTTCAGAAAATGAAGGAAATGCTTGAACAGGTAAAACAAAATATCCACCTAGTACCACTACGTACCCAAGTTGCGATGAATAACTTTGTAATGACTGTCGGTATTTCTTTTAAGCCATTACATAATGAGGCGTTGCAAATAGCAGAGGATATTGGTGAGGTAGAAATTAAGCATAAAGGAAAAAAGCCTGGAAAAGTACACGCGTATGCAGAAATTGTAAAGCAAGGTGAAAAAGGGCGTATCGGATTTAAACGCAAATATGTTCGTTGTTAGTTGTAGAGAGTAATACCTTGTTATTTCACGATATAATTGTATAAACTTAAATTAGGAAATTTCAAGGAGGAAATTACATGAAGAAAAGTATTGCGATTGATATGGACCAGGTTTTAGCTGACTTTTATTCTAAGTTACGTATTACTTACAATGAGAATTTTGGCACTTCCTTTACGGACGAGGAATTTTTATTAACTACGCAGCGTGATTTACCACGTGAAGATGCGAAGAAACTATTTGCACTATTAAATGAGCCAGATTATTTCCGTGATTTGGACTTACTAGATGAAGATGCAATTGAAGTCATTCAGGAGCTGCAGGAGCATTATGAAATCTTTATAGCTACTGCTGCAATGGATGTACCGGGATCATTCACAGCCAAATATGATTGGCTAATCAAGCATTTTCCATTCATCAAAACACAAAATATTGTATTTTGCGGAAATAAAGCAGTTATACATGCCGATTATTTAATTGACGACAGTCCAAGACAACTTGCGGCATTTAAAGGAACAGGACTATTGTATTCAATGCCATACAATCGGGCGGAAGAAGGATATACACGCGTCCATAATTGGAAAGAAATTAAGGAATATTTTATAAAACAACTTGAAATTGTTTAGTCAAACAGGGTCTGCATTTAGCAGTCCCTTTATTTGTAAATTTTTGTAGTCATTTAAGGCGATATAATAGTATAATTTAAAATATTTGAATTATTTTTTAACTTTAAGGGGATAGAAAATGAAGCCGATTATTGGATTAACGATGTATGACTTTGACAAGAAAATGGATATTAATAATGTCTATTTAACATCAATTGAACAAGCAGGGGGAATTCCGATTTGTATTCCGAATGCGACGAAAGGCAATGTTGAGGCTTTATTGGATATTGTTGATGGTATTGTATTAATTGGTGGTGCGGATATCGATCCGTTATTATTTAATGAAGAGCCGCATCGTAATATCGGGAGTGTAGTACGAAAGCGTGATGACAGTGATCTTTTATTAATGAATGAAGCATTTAAAAGACAAATGCCCATTCTAGGTATTTGCCGAGGACAGCAGATTTTGAATGTAGCCTTTGGAGGTACGATTATTCAGGATATTCCATCACAGGTGGAAAATATAGTCCAACATAAGCAACCATCCAAGCGCGGAGAATTAGCCCACACTGTTGATGTGAAAACACCAAAGTTTAAAGCTATTTTTGGAGAAGAATCATTTCGTGTGAATACTTTCCATCACCAATCAGTAGGGAAATTAGGGAAAGGTCTGATCACATCGGCTGTTGCAAAAGACGGTATAATTGAGGGAATAGAGCACGAATCCCATCCATATTGTGTGGCTGTACAGTGGCACCCTGAAGAGTTGGCACCAAACGGTGATATTTACGCACAACGTTTATTTAGTAGTTTTATAAATGCATGTAAAAATTAAGGAGGACCCAGTCGATTTCGGCTGGGTTTTTTGTTTGAAAAAGAAAAAGCTTGCCGATTCTATTAGAATGGCAAGCTTTTAATTAATGAATATTTCGATATAGCCCTACTACTTTACCTAAAATTGATACTTGATTAACAATAATCGGCTCCATTGAACTGTTTTCAGGTTGTAGACGGAAATGAGTTTTTTCTTTGTAGAAACGCTTCACAGTCGCCTCATCTTCTTCGGTCATTGCAACAACAATTTCTCCATTGCTTGCAGTAGAAGTTTTCTTGACGATAACGTAATCGCCATTTAATATGCCTGCTTCAATCATTGATTCACCCATTATTTCAAGCATAAATAACTCATCTTCTGATGATCCATATGCATCGGGCAGCGGGAAATATTCTTGGATATCTTCAATAGCTGAAATAGGTAAACCAGCTGTAACTTTACCGATTAATGGTACGTGAATTACACCTTGCTTAGCTATTGATAGCTCTTCTTGATCTAAAATTTCAATGGCACGCGGTTTAGTAGGGTCGCGACGTATAAGCCCTTTACTTTCTAATCGAGCTAAATGCCCGTGGACAGTTGAACTAGAAGCTAAACCTACTGCCTCTCCAATTTCACGAACTGAAGGCGGATAGCCTTTTGAACGAACTTCCTCTTTTATAAAAGTTAGAATAGCTTCTTGTCGCTTGGAAATTTTTTGTGTCAACTAACTCACCTCTTTATCATGCTATTTTTCTTAGTGTAAGTATAGCAGTATGCGAACACGAATGCAAACATAAGTTCGAAAAAACGGTTGACAAAAACATATGTTCGTATTATTATGGGAACAAACATTCCGAACGTATATTCGAAAAGAGGGGTATTTATTATGAAAAAAATTAAATTAAACAGCTTCACATCAATGTTTCTCATGTTTTCTATTCTATTATTGGTATTAATATTCCATAAAGACGATAATATAGAATTATACGAACAAGTATCTATCGAACAAGGAGATACTTTATGGTCGCTTGCAGACCATTATCGTGGTAAAATGGCAACACATGATTGGATAAACAAAGTGAAAAAAGAAAATGGTCTACGAGATGGAAAAGTTGTTTCAGGACAAATATTGGTTGTACCAGTTGAAAAGGAAGCCCAATATATTGTTCAGTTGAATGAATCATCCGATGTGTCGACAATTAAGGTAGCGAGAGATAATAATGACAAAAACTAAAGCAGTTATTTATTGCCGTGTCAGTACCGAAAAAAGTGCGCAAGAAACATCGTTGCTGCGTCAGAAAGAGGAACTTACGAAATATGCAGGCGCATTCGGTTTTAAAGAAGTAGAGATTTTTATGGATCAACATAGCGGCTATGACGTGGAACGTGATGGATTACTGGATATGCTCGATTATATGAGGGAAAATAAAATCAAATCGTTATTTGTACAGGATGAAACACGTTTAGGACGAGGGAATGCAAGAATGGCAGTTCTCCATCTATTACAAAAATACGAAGCGACTGTTTATACATTGAATGATGCTGGTCCTGTAGTATTAAATGAGATGGATACGATGCTGCTTGAAATATTGGCTGTAGTTGAAGAGTATCAGCGTCGTATGCACAATGCTAAAATTCGTCGTGGAATGCGTCGAGCAGTAGAAAATGGGTATCAACCCCAAAATAATTTAAAAAACCGTGGGAATATTGAAGGTCGCGAACGAAAGGATGTACCAGTTGAAGAAATTGTTCAGCTCCGTCAAAAAGGCTTAACGTTTGCTGAAATAGCCACTACCATATCAGGCTTGGGTATACCCATAAGTAAAGCAACAGTACATAGACGATATATTGAATATATGGAGCATTTTGAAGATTAAAATTGTCCTTAAGAATATCGCAACACAATTACAGGAATTCTATAGCAATTATAAAAATTAACTAAAGTATTACAGAAGAGTCACGTTCATTTGAGCGTGGCTTTTTATTATGATTTATTTAGTTTGTGGAATGATATGAATCAGAAGGTATTAAAGTTTTAGGAGGTGATATTTTGGACGTATTATTAGAACAAATTCGTAAAGATCTGGACTATTTAAATTCACAAGGTAAGCACGTAAAAAAAATTAAAATGAATTCTAAGGTTTTTGAAAGGATGACTAACAAGCTTACTGATGTTGAAGTTAATAATGATGCCGTTACTGTATTTGGCATTATTATTGAAGCAGATGACAATACCGAAAAATTTGCATTTATTTTAGATGAGGCGACTAGGACTTAAGTAGAAAAGCTCTGTAGTGAGCATAGCATGTATGAAAAAAATTGACTCTATTTAAAATTGGTTGAAGGGAAGGGTCCGACTCCAATGGGAACAGGGAAATTTATTTTGCGACGAGTAATCGCAGGAGAACCAATGTCTAAGACGACAGACTTAGGTCGTTCCCATGGAAAGCGTACCCGGACGGATACCGATTTTTCACGCATCAGAAAAATCGCTTTTTTATAGTGATGAGGAATAAATTAGTGATTATAAACTCAATTTTAATGCATTACATAGTAAAGTTATGTCGTGTTTTTAGCTCAAACCTTATTATTTCAATGTTTTTACGCTGTAAGAGTAGTTACTTTCAAAGCGTTTTTACTTGCCCTTCCAGTCTTTTTTTTATACCTTTGTATTATTGGTATGTAGAAAGGTGAGATTGAAATGTTATCAAAAGAAAAATTGGCTCGAATTAATGAGCTTTCTAAATTAGCAAAAGAAGGAAAGTTAACGGAAGAATTAGCAAAGGAACGTACAGCACTCCGCAAGGAATATTTAGACACATTCCGTTCGACTATGCGCGATACGATAGAACATATGAAAGTGATTGATGAAGAAGGCAATGATGTAACGCCAGAAAAATTAAAACAAATAAAATCGCAAAAAAACTTTCTAAATTAGAATGTTTAATAATATGACACATTTCTTATAAAGTATGACATATTTTAATAAACTCAATTAGAAAAGATTGTTTTCTTAGGGGAATTTGTCTAAACTATAGGATGTAGAATTATCGTACGAGAAAGGATGTCACACAATGACACAACAGATGGATCAGTTAGCAATTAGCGCAATCCGTACATTATCAATCGATGCAATAGAGAAGGCAAACTCAGGTCACCCAGGTTTACCAATGGGTGCAGCTCCAATGGCTTATACTTTATGGACGAAGCAATTACGTCATAACCCACAAAATCCAAATTGGTTCAATCGTGACCGCTTTGTATTATCAGCTGGACATGGCTCAATGCTTTTATATAGTTTATTGCACTTAGGTGGATATGGTTTAGAGATGGAAGAAATAAAAAATTTCCGCCAGTGGAATTCTAAAACTCCAGGACATCCGGAATATGGTCATACAGTAGGTGTTGAAGCTACTACAGGTCCATTAGGGCAAGGTATTGCGATGTCAGTAGGTATGGCAATGGCTGAGCGTCATCTAGCTGCAACATACAACAAGCCAGGTTTAGATATTGTAGACCACTATACATTTGCGCTATGTGGCGATGGTGATTTAATGGAAGGTGTTGCTGCAGAAGCGATTTCACTTGCAGGACACTTAAAATTGGATAAGTTGATTGTGCTATATGATTCAAATGATATTTCACTTGATGGTGATCTGGAAAAGTCATTCTCAGAAAACATCCAAAAGCGTTTTGAATCTTATGGTTGGAATTATTTAAAAGTTCAAGATGGCACTGATATTGTTGAAATTAATACAGCGATTGAAAAAGCAAAACAAAATACGGGCGGACCAACAATTATCGAAGTTAAGACTGTCATCGGTTTTGGTTCTCCAAATAAATCAGGTAAAGCGGATTGCCATGGTGCACCACTTGGATTTGATGAAGTTGCTTTAACAAAAGCTGCATATGCTTGGGAACATGAGTCATTCTTCGTACCAAATGAAGTGTACGAAACATTTAAAGCGGCAAGCGAAATACAAGGTGTACAAGCGGAAGCTTCTTGGAATGAACTGTTCGAAAGTTACAAAAATGAATATCCGGAGCTAGCTACACAATTCGTGAATGCAATGGAAAACAATTTACCGGAAAACTTTGCTTCTGAATTACCAGTGTACGAAGCTGGCACTGCTGTAGCAACACGTTCATCTTCTGGTGATGCAATCAATGCCATTGCAAAAACTACTCCTTCATTCTTTGGTGGTTCTGCAGACTTGGCAGGTTCAAACAAAACAACGATTAAAGGCGCTGGTGATTTCTTCGCTGATACCCCAGAAGGTCGTAATATTTGGTTTGGTGTACGTGAATTTGCAATGGGTGCTGCAATGAACGGTATGGCATTACACGGAGGATTAAACGTATTTGGCGGTACATTCTTCGTATTCTCTGACTATGTTCGTCCTGCAATTCGTTTATCAGCATTAATGGGCTTGCCTGTAACGTATGTATTTACACACGATTCTATTGCAGTAGGGGAAGATGGCCCTACTCATGAGCCTGTCGAGCATTTAGCATCATTGCGTGCAATGCCAAATCTTTCGGTTATTCGCCCGGCAGATGCAAATGAATCTGTTGCAGCATGGAAATTAGCTTTAGAAAGTAAGTCAGTTCCAACTGTATTAGTTTTATCTCGTCAAAATTTACCGGTATTGGATGTAGCGAAAGATGCTGTATATGAAGGTGTTGAAAAAGGTGCCTATGTCGTTGCTGCATCAGTAAAAGAAACACCGGATGCTATTTTAATTGCAACGGGTTCTGAAGTAGGATTGGCTGTAAATGCTAAAAAAGCACTACTAGAAGAAGGAATTGATGCGTCTGTTGTATCAATGCCGTCAATGGACCGTTTTGAAGAGCAGTCTAAGGAATACAAGGAATCAGTATTGCCAAAAGCTGTGACAAAACGTTTAGCAATAGAAATGGGTTCATCATTCGGTTGGCATAAATATGTTGGCTTTGAAGGTGACGTACTAGCAATTGATAAATTCGGTGCATCAGCGCCTGGAGAGATTGTTATAAAAGAATATGGCTTCACTGTAGAAAACGTAGTTGCTAAAGTAAAAGCACTTTAATTTAAAGTTTAAATGTCACTTGTCTACTAGACCAAGTGGCATTTTTTTAACTTCTTATCGTGTGCATTCCCGGTTATTTTAGAAGAACATACTAAATTACATATTTCCGATGCAAACTGCCCAGGTATAATGTATTGGATACGTGCGATATTATATGAGGAATGGTACGATAGTAAATGAAAAAAGAAGCCAATAGATTAAGGAAGTGATTGATTATGACAGCCGAAAATATACAAAAGGACATTGCTACATATATAGAAAAAGCATTATTTTTATTATCCAGTAAAGCAGATCCCCAAAAATTTGAAAAGATTATCCAACAAAATATTAATGATAAACGAGAATCGTCCACTTCAACAATAGACTTTTATGACCGGCTCATGTTAAACATGGCTTACTTCGTTGAAAATAAAATGGCATGGACAGATCTTGTTCGTGCTACATTTACTGCTGGGGAGTTACCGACTGTATCATATATTGAAAATGAACTAATGGTACATCAAATGCAGATTCGTAACAGTGTAGCAGAAAAGATGGATGATTATACGAAAGCTTTCCATCAGCAATATGAAGCATTAAAAGTAGAAGATGCAGATGTAATTTATGATTATGCATATGCATCTGTGGAGCATGGATTACGCGTCGATTTTTTAACATTAATTTGTGCGAATAAAGCAACACTTTTAGCACAAGGTGATATTGACGAAACGTTAAAAACGATGGACGGTTATATTGCTTATTTTACCGACCAAATCGTCAATAAAATGACGCTTTCTTAAAAGGAGATATAAAAATGAATACACCATTTACTTATTTACACAAAGCCCCTGTGATGAATACAGAGAAAAAACCTGCAATCTTCTTATTGCACGGTTTAGGAAGTGATGAAAACGATTTATTACAATTAGTTAATTCGTTTTCTACGCAATGTCACATTTTTAGTTTGCAAGGCCCTATTCAACATCGACCTGGCTATGCTTTTTATACATTTGAAGAAGAAGGTAAGCCAAACCGTACTATTTTTGATAAAGTATTAAAAGGAATTGAAGCATTTATTAAAGAAGCTGTTCAAGAATATAATTTAGATGAACAACAACTTTATGTCGTTGGATTTAATCAAGGAGCAGCATTGGCACAATCCCTTGCAATGGTAATGGGAGATACGATTCGTGGTACAGCAGCGTTAAGTGGCTATTTACCTGAGTTTGCTGCACTTGAGTATAGTAAAAAAACGATGGATGGTTCTAAGATTTTCATTTCACATGGTGAATATGACTACGACTATCCGTTTGAATGGGCTGAGCATGCAGTCCGTTTCTTCAATGACTATGGCACGAAAGTTACATTTAAATCATATCCGGTAGGTCATGGTGTCAGTGAGCAAAACATACACGATTTAATCGCATTTTTATCTGAAGATTTGCCAAATAATTTAAACTAAAAAAACAGCTGATGGAAATAAAAACTATTTCTCGTCAGCTGTTTTTTTTGTGTCTAATAATTGTTCCGCATCACTAATCGACATCGGTTTATAGAAATAGTAACCTTGACCAGCAGGACAGCCGAGTTGCTGAAGCATAGCCAGTTGTTCCTTAGTTTCAATACCTTCAGCAATCGCTCGCATTTTAATATTTTTTGCAAGTAGAATAATCGTTTGTACTATTGCATACATACCTGGTTCATCCATTGAGCTAACAAAGCTACGGTCAATTTTTATTTCAGAAAAAGGCAATTGAGGTAAATAGCTTAAGGAAGAAAAACCTACACCAAAATCATCGATGGAGCATTCAATACCAATTGCCTTTAATTGATCTAAAATATCCTTTGCTCTCTTGAAGTCGACTAATTCAATACTCTCTGTTACTTCGAGTTTAATAAATTGTGGTGGAACATGGAATTGGTTAAACGTATTCTGAATGTTTTCCAAAAATAGTGGATCATAAAAATGATCCGGAGAAATATTAAGGGATACAGGCAATATTCTTTTGCCCTTGTTCAGACGTTTTTGTAGCCAAATAAGTATATTTTTAAAGTTCAGTAGATCAATCTCTTTTATTTTTCCGGTTTCTTCAGCTATTGGAATATACTTATTTGGTGGAATGAAACCGAGTCTGCTTGAATTCCAACGGGACAGTGCCTCGAAACCTTCCACTTCAATCGTAGTAAAATTAATTTTTGGCTGTAAATATACTACAAATTCTTCGTGGTGTAGCGCATATGCCAATTGATTGATAATCTCCATTTCCTCTATCAGTTGCTTTGTACTGTTCTCTTCATAAACCTCAAAACTATTGCCGCTTCGGTTACGAGCTTTTGATAAGGCAATATCTGACTGATGGATAATTTGATCTACTGTCAACGATTGATCAAAAGTTGTATAGCCAATTTTTAATGTAATATAAGTTTCGTTATTATCAATTAAAAAAGGAATAAGGGTAAGTAGATCAATCTTTTGGTAATAAGTTGTGAAACCAATTTCTCCTTTTATCCCTAGAACTATGGAATTTGAGAATCGTGAAATGAGCACATCATCTACAGCTAAATACTCGCGTAATCGGTTGGCCAATTGACTTAATAGGTCAGCACCTGCGTTACGCCCATATAAATCCACGATTTTGTTAAATTCGGTAGGGTGGATAATTGCTACAAAACCTAATTCACCTGTATTTAACCATTCAGATAAGTGCGTTTTAAAAAAATGTATGTTAGGTAAAGAAGTCTCTGAATCATAAAAAGCTAAATGGCGCAATTGGATTTTCTGTTCTGCATATTTAATGGCAAGTTGAATAAGCAGAGTCAAACGATTTAAATAATTAATATCAATTTGTTTTAATTCCGTACTGTCCTGATTAAATAATGTTAAGATACCGCTAACTTCGTTTTGTGGTGTCAAAATCAACTTTGTCCAGGAACCTTTAAGCGCATCCAATTCGTAATTTTCTGAAATATCTGCGTACAGTGGAGTAGCTGTAAAATCTTTTAAGTAAACAGCGCTCTTATTAAAGCTGGAATTTGGTGTAATCTCAAGAAGATCTAGTTTATTAATTACGTACTCTGGTAATTTATAAGAACCCATAGATTTAATCTCATAGTTCTTGTTGTATAAATGAATCGTACAATAGACATCCCGAATATAAAATAGTTCAATTTTTTCCGAAATTAAATTCAAAATCGATTGCAGGTTATTCTCATTATCGATCGCTTGATATACTTCGTGCTCCAATTTATAAATCATTTTATTTAATGTTTCTTCTGTTGTATCTTCGCATGTTAATAAAACGTATTGAATGATCTTTTCATCATTCCTGATAGGATGAAGGGTAATCGAATTCCAAAAGGCAGAACCTTCTTTAGTGTAATGTAAAATTGTTAATTTTTTTGGAGAACCGGATTTTAAATGTAAATTTAAATCTTCAATTGTTTTTTCATTTGTTCTTTTGCCGTTTAAAATGTTGATATTTTGATTAATGACTTGTTTGTTTTCAAATGTAGTTAATTTTGAAAAATATGGATTTGCATGTAGAATGGGTAGATTCTCATCGTTAATGTCAATGAGGAGCGTTCCTTTCGAAAGTTGGTTACTTAAGGTTTTTAACCAATTAAATAATCGATCTTTTGATAGGGGTATAGATTGATCAATTGTCATAATTACTTCCCCTTTTTAGTTATAAGATTTACTTAAAGTATAACAAATTTCCTATAAATAGAAAGTATAATTATTGTAATATATAAAAACTTTATTCTACTTGAGCCTTATTTCCTGTTTGAATAAAACAAATGGATGCAAAACAAAAAGAAACTAGTAATGGAAAATTACTAGTTTCTAGAATTAGGACTTTATTTTCTATTGTCCATTCTATTGGAGATATTCTCTTTTGCATTACCGATTTTTTCTTGTGCTTTACCTTTTACTTGGTCACGTTTTCCTTCAGCTTGTAGGGATGGGTCGTTTGTATTACGTCCGACTGACTCTTTTACTTCCCCTTTTAGTTTGTTGCCTGTACCTTTTATTTTATCTGAAAATCCATTTGACATAGTAAAACCTCCTAAAAGTATTTACATATGTCTATTTCCCTTAACATGAAAGAGTAAACAAAATATTAATTTTTCGTGTAGATCGTGTAGAAATTGAGAAGGGCTTCGGTGCCTTTTTGGTCAATAATTGTTTGTCTATTTTGAGACATAGTGACAGTTGTTTTTTCCTCATCAATCACACCATTTTGGAAAAACAAAATGACCTCAATTTCACTATTTTCAATTAATTGTTGCTTCTCGATTTCCGAAAAGTTTTCTTCTGCAAATAGCCCATTATCCTGCCATGTACCTGTTATTTTTAATTGTTGCTCGTTCCCGTTTTCGTCATAATACCATTGCACATCGCGTAATATAGTTTTAAATAAGTCGTTAATTGTAAAAGTCTGATTGTCGAACTCCATTTCAACTGCCCGGATGGAGTGCACATCAGTTGATATGGCAGTAGCGGCTTCATTTGCCTTAGAATTAATACCAGCTGCCGCCTGTTTAATATCACCAATCGTATCTCCACAACCCGCTAACAAAATTGCTGTAAATAAAAATAATATAGAACTTCTCATTAGAGTCCCTCCAATGTTGTCATTACTATCATTTTACTAAAATGTGTAAAAGGAAACGCATCATTTTTGTAGTAGAATGTGAAATATTTGCAACAGATTGTAATTAGAAATTGAAGAGGAATTTTGCTTGGAAATATAAATTTTTTATTTCAATATCTGTTCATGTATACAGTGCTTAAAGTTGGGTCACAATAGTTTATAAATGAATAGTATATCGAATAGGTAGTTTTGAAAAAAGTGGAAAGTGAGTGTTGGAGATGCGAATCGACGATGAGTTACTTGAAAAACTTGGTAGTTATTTTGTTTATCATGAAGTATATAACCGGTACGGTATTACATTTGAAACTTTTGTAGATCGTTGGACGAGAGGGATTCTTGAATTATAAAAATTAATTACACGTTCGTTCTTAATAATAGCGTATTCATTTTGAATGGACTTTAAAATACACTCCCTATTTAAGACTGGGTAGTGTATTTTTATTTTTGCTATCCTTTTTTGGAAATTATTATTACGATAGATTTATAAAAAGTCCAATACAAAGGAGCAATGATAATGAAAGTACGTGATATGGGCATTAAAATAGGGCAATTAAATACAGGCAATAAAAATTGCATTACGGATGTCGAAGGAGTAATGGTCGGTCATGTTACACTGGATTATCCAATAAATGATTCGGGAGATGCGGCATGTACAGGGGTAACCGCCATTTTACCGCATTCAGGAAATGTGTTTCGCGAAAAAGTAACGGCAGCAAGCTATGTATTAAATGGATATGGAAAAACAACTGGTCTAGTCCAAGTGGACGAACTAGGGGTTTTGGAATCTCCAATTATGCTCACAAACACTTTTGGTGTGGCAAACGTTACACAGGGCACACTCCAATATTTACTTGAAAATAATGAAGAAATTGGAGTAACGACCGGGACAGTGAACGTAGTAGTTGGTGAATGTAATGATAGTCATTTAAATTCAATTCGTCACTTTCCTGTGAAACCTGAGCATGCCATAGAGGTGATACATAGTGCTTCGAACAATCGTGCCGAAGAGGGCGCAATTGGGGCAGGGAAAGGAATGATGTGCTTTGGTCATAAAGGGGGCGTTGGCACTTCATCACGTATCGTAAATGATACTGATGAAAAGCAATATATGGTTGGCTGCCTCGTATTAAGTAATTTTGGAAAGGCAAACGAATTCTTGAAGGGACGCTACACCAATACTGCAAACAGCAGTGAACCGACAATGAGTCCGACTGACGGATCGATTATTATAATACTCGCAACAGATGCTCCTCTTAGCAGCCGCCAGCTAAAACGTGTAATTAAACGTTGCGGTATCGGATTAGGCCGTACAGGGAGCCATTTCTCAAACGGGAGTGGGGATATCGTAATAGGATTTACAACTGCGAGAAAAATCCAACATCATTACGATGATACTCTAGAAACACGCCAGCAATTACGCGATGACCTAGAAGTAATGAACTCATTATTCATGGCAGCGGCCGAAGCTACAGAAGAGGCGATACTTAATTCAATGTCACAAGCTGAAACAACAACTGGGAGAAATAATCATATAGTAAAAAAATTAATATTTTAATAAATATGCAATCTACATTGATTTGTCTTTCACATTATTATTCTGTGAAAGGCATTTTATTTTAAAAAAACAAATATAATGAGGAGAAATGTCAGGAAAAAGGAAATCTTCTTCTTTTGCACGATTAGTAAACTACTAGCAAATTTTCAAGAAAAAACTTTCACTATCGAAATATATGTGATATTTTAAATTTATACTTAGAAGTTTGAAAACTCTAAATTTTTAGATATTATTTTTGGGAAGTATTTTTCATATCGAAATTATTTTAGGAAATCATATGAAGTCCTAACAGGTAGGAGGTATCCACTAAGATATATTATTTATTTCCAATATTCATAAAGACTGCATCGGAAATGATTCCAGATTTACTGGAAAACGGGGAGCCTTTAGTGGAAATTAAACCGATAGCAAATAAATTGTATATTGAGCCGCAATATTTTTTGAAAGGTATTCCGGATAGCTTGAGTAAGCTATATTTGCGTCGGGAAGCTGCTAGTAAATTATTTAAAGCACTTCAACTTTTACCGGAAACGATGAGCTTTATTTTATACGATGGGTTTCGCCCACTACAAGTTCAGTCGTTTTTATATAACGACATTAAAAATAAAATAAGATTAAAACATCCACATTGGACGGCTGAACAACTTGAACTTGAGACGTTGAAGTATGTTGCATTTCCAAGCACGGAAAACAGTTCTCCTTCGCCGCACTTAACAGGTGGGGCAATTGATTTAACGTTAGGCGACGAGCAAGGACGTCCATTGGATTTAGGTACAGCATTTGATGCGACTGAAGAAAAATCGGCTACCGCTTATTTTGAAAAGCATCGTTCGGAAAATGAAGCAGCGCATATTAATCGGCGAATCTTGTTTCATTGCATGACACAAGCAGGATTTCAAAATTACGAAGAAGAGTGGTGGCATTATGATTATGGAAATAGAGCGTGGGCGCGAAAATTATATAAAGACCAATGTATGTACGGACCAATTATCGCCACTATTGAACAGAATGAACTAAAGGAGTATCAATTCAGATGAGAGTATATATAAGCGCAGATATCGAAGGAATTACAGGGACGACTGTTTGGAGTGAAACAGAACTAAACACATCCGACTATGCACAATTTCAGCAGCAAATGACAAAAGAAGTGCTTGCTGCGATAGAGGGTGCAACTGCCGGGGGTGCGACTGAAATATTACTGAAAGATGCACATGATTCTGGTCGGAATATTTTAATTGAAAACTTACCGGAAAATGTAAAAATAATTCGCGGTTGGACACAAGAGCCGATGTGTATGGTCGCTGGACTGGATGAAAGCTTTGACCGTGCCATTTTTATCGGGTATCACAGTGAGGGCGGAAGTGAAAAAAACCCGCTTGCCCATACGTTAAGCTTATTGGCAGATGTCAAAATCAACGGTGAATATGCAAGTGAGTTTCTAATTAATACATATGCCGCAGCACTACATGGCGTGCCAGTAGCATTTGTAAGTGGCGATAAAGCATTAACAGAGCACATCGCCCGCTATAATGACGAGATCGTAACGTTTGCAACAAAAGAGGGAATTGGTCATGCAACGATTAGTGTAAGTCCACAAACGACATTAAAAGAAACGAAAAGACTGATTGAAGTAGCAATGAAGATTGAACGCAGTAAGCTTCAAATCGAATTACCTCAACAGTTTAATGTGGAGATTATATATAAAGACCATATAAAAGCATATCGTAATTCATTTTATCCCGGCGCAAAATTTAAGGCGCACAATACCGTGCAGTTTGAAACGACAGATTATTTTGAGGTACTTCGACTGCTGCAGTTTTTAACATAAGGTGGATGGTTTATGAAAATTACAAAAGTTGATGTTGGCTTAGTTGAAGCACCCCTTATTACACCTTTTAAAACAGCATTGCGCACTGTATATAATATACAAAACATCGTCGTAACTATATATACGGACAATGGATATATTGGAATTGGGGAAGCAGCACCAACGCATGTTATTACAGGAGAATCACTTCAATCAATTCGCTATGCGATTGAAGAAGTGATTGCGCCACTCATTATTGGAATCGAAATTGATGAGATCGCACTCCTTTGTGATCGGATCGATAAATGTATGTATCAAAATACGAGTGCAAAGGCAGCTGTTGAAATCGCCCTATACGACTTATGGGCAAAAAAATACGATGCACCCTTGTATAAATTGCTCGGTGGCTATCGAAGTAAGATTACGACAGATATTACAATCAGTGTGAATGACGAGGAAGAGATGGTGAAGGATAGCTTAGAGGCTATTAAACGTGGTTTTTCCATTTTAAAAGTTAAAGTAGGGAAAAATCCACATAGTGATGTTAATAGTATATTAGCTATTCGAAATGCTGTCGGTCCAGACGTCGTGTTACGTGTCGATGCGAACCAAGGATGGACACCGAAAGAAGCTGTTAAAATTATCGGTCAGCTAGAAGATCGCGGTGCTGATATGGAACTGGTTGAACAGCCTGTTCATTATAGTGATATTTCCGGAATGCAATACGTAACGAATCAAACGTATACGAATATTTTAGCAGACGAAAGTGTGTTTTCTCCTAAGCAAGCAATCGAAGTGATTGAGAAGCGTGCTGCGGATTTAATAAATATTAAACTGATGAAAACTGGTGGTATTTCAAAAGCACAGCAAATTAATGCTATTGCAGAAGCCAATGGGGTGGAATGTATGATTGGCTGTATGCTAGAGACAAAAATCAGTGTGAGCGCCGCAGCACATTTTGCAGCAGCAAACAAAAATGTCACGATGGTGGATTTAGACGGACCGAGCTTATGTGTTAAGGATCCTATCGAAGGGGGACCGTTCTTTGAAGGAGAAAACATTCAAATGAGCGATGCTTCAGGAATTGGATTTTTAATAGAGGCTTTTATAGCCAATAAAAAAACACTATAGGTATAAAAAGGAAATAGCCTTATTCGACTAAAGGAATCCCATCGATATTTTTCGAGAAAATAATAGGGAAACGGGGAGGAGATAGTTTGAATGAACGCAGTAGTGAAGGTAATGATAGCCAATATCCACAAAAGTACAGATATAAATACGGAGTTAACCGATGAAGCGTTATATGGGATGCCAGTTGAAGTGTTAGAAGATATTGATGATACTTGGGTGAAAATTCGAACGTTTTATCGCTATGAAGGCTATACATTAAAAACGAATTTACACATGGAAAGTGAAGATATACTGACGTGGATTGATGCTAATTATGTTGTAATTCAAAACTTTGCCGATGTACTGACAAGGCCGAAAATTCAAAGCAGTAAAATTATTACGTTAACACTCGGTGCGTTTATTCAAGTTTTGAAGGAAGCAGATTTGGATCCTGCCTGGACAAAGGTACGGTTAGTAACAGGTGAAGTTGGTTATGTCCGTTCCCAATGGATTCAAAAGCGTGTGAAAGTATATACGACAAATGAATTGGCTTTCCGTGAGCAAGTTGTTCAGGACGCGTTTCGATATATCGGTACACCATATCGTTGGGGCGGGAAATCTCCTCTAGGCATCGACTGTTCAGGTCTTGTATCTATGGCATATATGTTGAATGGTGCATACATTTACCGGGATGCAAAAATATTGGATGGCTTCCCAATTCGCAAAATCGAAAAAGCTGAACTAAAGCTTGGCGATCTAATTATGTTCCCTGGCCACGTAGCAATGTATATCGGCGAAGACTTGTATATACATTCTTCTCTAGGTGGCAATGAAGTGAACGTCAATAGTTTAAACCCACAGCATTCAGAGTACCGCCAAGACTTGGCCACGACGATTACTGAATATGGGAGTATATTTTAAAAATAAGAGGCGAGTTAAAAGTATCTGCTTTTAACTCGCCTCTAAACATGTGATGTATTTTAAAAGTTCTTTTGAATCCATTCGTTTGCTTCTGTCCAATTATAAACACGAATAACGTTATTCGGTACGCTCAATTGGTTGTACGGGGTATCAAAAAGAATTACAGGGATTTTTAGTTCCTCGGCAATTTCCACAGCATTATCATGTTTATCCTCGAAAAAGGCCTCTACGCGATGCTTTTTTGCCACTTCTATTTTGTTGTGACTACCGATACATTCGATATGATCATAAGGTACTTTATAGTTTTCAAACCATTTTTTTGTGATATCGAAAACATTTTCCCCACGTGCCGAAATATAATAAAGTTCATATTGTTTTTGCCATGCTGACAAAATACGATGCGCATCGGCAGCCAGTTCACTCACTTCATACAGGCGAGGTTCATTTTCTTGAAACCAGGCCTGAAATTGAGCTCGATCGACTGGATATGGAAATCCGCTTAAAAAATCATATTCCGTTACATCCTGTAGCGTCATATTAATATTGTATTGTTTATTAATATGTGGAATTAATGTGGCAGGACATGTAACTGTCCCGTCAATATCAATACCGAATCGATGCTTTAAGTTTGTCATTTCCATTGCTCCATTCTTTTACACGCTGGCATTTGCTTCTGCTTCACGCTTTGCAACCATTTCAGCAGCTAATTTATCGATTTCTTTTTTCAGTTCTTCCACCATTGTTTCTTCTGGTACTTTACGAACTGTTTTACCTTTCATAAATAAAAGTCCTTCGCCACGTGCACCGGCAATACCGATATCCGCTTCACGAGCTTCACCAGGGCCGTTAACAGCACAGCCAAGTACAGCTACTTTTAAAGGAACACTCAATTTAGAAATATATTCTTCCACTTCATTGGCAATCGAGATTAAGTCGATTTCAATACGACCACAAGTCGGACATGAAATTAATGTTGCCATATTTGAAGCTAAACCAAATGATTTTAATAATTCACGCGCAACTTTAATTTCTTCAACAGGATCAGCTGATAAAGAAATACGTAAAGTATTACCAATACCTTTAGATAAAATCGCGCCTAATCCAGCAGCGGATTTTACTGTTCCGGCAAATAATGTACCAGACTCAGTAATGCCTAAGTGTAGTGGGTAGTTAAATGCTTTCGAAGCTTTTTCATACGCTTCGATCGCAAGGTTAACGTCAGACGCTTTCATTGATACGATTATGTCATGGAAATCTAAGTCTTCTAGAATTTTGATATGGTGTAACGCAGATTCAACCATACCATCTGCAGTAGGGTAGCCGTACTTTTCAAGAATATGACGCTCTAAAGAACCGGCATTTACACCAATACGAATTGGAATTCCTTTTGCTTTAGCAGCATTTACTACGGCTTCTACTTTTTCGCGACGACCAATATTACCCGGGTTGATTCGAACTTTATCAATACCACCTTCAATGGCTTTTAATGCTAATTTATAATCAAAGTGTATATCCGCAACTAAAGGTATATTGATTTGTTTTTTTATTTCCGGTATTGCATCAGCTGCACGCTCATCCGGTACTGCTATACGTACGATCTGACATCCAGCTTCTTCTAAACGTTTAATTTCAGCAACAGTTGCTTCGACATCATGTGTTTTTGTCGTACACATACTTTGTATTATGACTTCGTTATTCCCACCAATTGTTAAGTTACCGACACGTACAGGACGCGTTTTCGTACGGTGAACGATTTCACTCATGAAAAATTCTCTCCTTCTCAGGCTTGTTAATGTTGTTATATCACCTAAATGATATAACGATATGTAAGCCGTCACTGTTCCTTATTTTATCAGTGTATGAAAAGAAGAACAAGGAAGAAACGTTAAGAATTCAATTTGTGCAATTTTCTTTCGCATGAGAGATGATTGGAACGAATACCGTATCACCCGGAACTAGTGGCTGTAGGTTCAAATGTGGGTTCAATTTATAGAAATGTGCAAGTCGTTCAGGGAAAGTTGTTTTTACGGGAGAGGGCGTTGCTGAGAATAGGCTGTAAATTGTATCGCCTTGTTGGATTTTTACGACAACATAGCTTTCTTGCGGTATTTCATCACACGACGGTATGGAAGAAGCATAAAAGGATGCTAAGGGCAGAGAGCCTTCTTGTAAATCTACTTTAATGACAAAAGCAATTAATAAAAGCACTATGGAAGCTATTAAAAAGCGCAAAAAAATCCTCCTTATCTCTACAATTTAACTCACAAAAACAAGTTGTTAAACTATATGATTCATAAGGAGAATTTATTATTTTTCGATCGGATATTTCGTTAGGGCAATTATAATAAACAGCATTGTAATAAATATACTAATTAAGGTAGCAACTGTAGGGGAAATGGGGAATAGGTTACCGAACATCGTTATAAATGTTCCCCAAGTACTGGCAAATACAGCTGTCCGCCATACTTGTCGATATTCTCCGCGACGCTTCATCGGTTTAATAAAGAACTGTCCTGCAAGCGCAAATAGACTTACTTTAACAAAATAGATTGAAGTATTTAAAACGAATAAAAAAATAATAGCAATAGGGTAAACAATCCATTGCACATCCTGGGCATACTGTTCGATTTCAGAATAACTGAAAATTTCGTCCGTTCCGCCATTAATAAACTGACCGAAAGAAAATGCCGTTACTAGCGCAATCATTAAAAAGGCATATTGCATTACTTTTCCTATTGAAAGAATTCGATAAGGTCCTAATTTTTTAGGGTTAGTTAAGCTATGAATAAATAGTTGCATGTGAGAAATTTTCATATGTATGAGGCTCCTTTAAACAGTAGTTTAACATGAACAAAACGTTATTTGAACTTGATAAAGTAAAATTGAATCTTTTCGTTACTTTTTTCGTATAATTTGTGAATATACTTTTAAAAGGATGTGAACATATGGATATCATTGCATGGGTGCTTATTATAGCTTTATTTGTCATCGCTTTTATTGGTTTAGTATATCCGATCATACCCTCTGTCATATTTTTACTAGGAGGGTTCATTGTTTATGGTTTATTTTACGGCTTCAGTGAATTGCCTTGGTGGTTTTGGTTAATTGAACTATTATTTGTAGCTTTATTATTTGTCGCTGATACGATTTCCAATTTAGTGGGAGTTAAAAAATTTGGTGGCTCTAAAGCAGGGATGTGGGGGAGCACAATCGGTCTTTTAATAGGACCATTCGTCATTCCATTCGCTGGTATTATTGCGGGACCCTTTATCGGAGCTGTTATTGGAGAGCTGATTGTTACACGCAGTAATTTACAGCAGGCCATTCAAGTAGGTATTGGCTCTGTAGTAGGATTTTTAACTTCTGTTGTTACAAAAGGGATTATACAAGTAGTCATGATTGTATTATTTATTATTGCGATTTAAGGAAGAGCAAATATTTGTAAATACGAACTTATATCGCTTACACTAGTAATGAAAAGGTTACAGACAAAGGTGAAGCAAGAAATAGATGGTTTCGGTCAAAAGGCTGAAATGTTATTATTACGGTTTTTTTGATTGAATGACGAATCATTTTTTGATAACCTAGTATTGTAATCAACATTAATTATATGTTCCAGGGAGGAATAAAAACATGGCTTTCAAATTACCAGAATTAACTTACGCTTACAATGCATTAGAACCACATATCGATGCAAAAACAATGGAAATTCACCATTCTAAACACCACAACACTTACGTAACAAACTTAAACGCAGCAGTAGAAGGTACTGAATTCGCTGATAAAGACATCAACGAGTTAATCGCTAACATCGATGCTTTACCAGCTGACAAACAAACTGCTGTACGTAACAACGGTGGCGGACATGCTAACCACACATTATTCTGGGAATTAATCGCTCCAGGCGGTTCAAACACTCCAGTAGGCGAAGTTGCTAAAGCAATCGACGCTAAATTCGGTTCATTCGACGCTTTCAAAGAAGAGTTCGCTAAAGCTGCAACAACTCGTTTCGGTTCAGGCTGGGCTTGGTTAATCGTTGAAGGTGACGGTGTAGCTGTTACTTCAACTCCAAACCAAGACTCTCCAGTAATGGAAGGTAAAACACCAATCCTAGGCTTAGACGTTTGGGAGCACGCTTACTACTTAAACTACCAAAACCGTCGTCCAGACTACATCGGTGCATTCTGGAACGTAGTGAACTGGGACGTAGTAGAAGCAAAATTCCAAGCAGCTAAATAATTAAATTTGACCACTCAAATTTAATTATTACTGCACCGAAAGTGAAGCGACAGGTGCAAATATTTATACTGCACCGAAAGCAAAGCGACAGGTGCAAATGTTTATACTGCACCGAAAGTGAAGCGACAGGTGCAAATGTTTATACTGCACCGAAAGTGAAGCGACAGGTGCAAAATATTCTATAAATTTACACATGGGAAGATTTAATCTTCCCATGTGTTTTTTATTTTCTCTCTCAAATTAGTTAACTTTTTATTTTCTTCTGCAATACCTCTCTTAAACGATGAAAGTCATAAATATATTGATTCAAAGTTTCCGGTAAGAGAATATAATTTTCTTTATGCCACTGAAGGAGTAATCCGATAATAGAGTTTGCGGTATAGCTTGCTAAATATTCAAGCTGCTGTTTGGACATATGCCCTGTCTCTTCTGTATGTGATTCCATAACGAACGAGCGAATCGTCTCTAACAATTTATGATAATAAAGCATCGGTGTTTTTTCATCAAAAACTATACGGTAGAAAGCTTCATATTTTTTGACGTGGTGAAAAATTTGAATCATTTCAGGTGTTAACATGGCTAAATTATCTTTTGTAATGTCATATGGAAAATCATAAGAAAATTTTAAGTCTTTCACAATTTCGTTAAAATAGCGTTCGAATACACCGTGGACATTTTTATAATGCAAATAGAATGTTCCTCGGTTAATTTCGGCAATACGGCATAATTCTGCAACCGAAATATTTTCTAAAGACTTTTGATTTAATAGTATTATTAATGCCTTTTGTAGATTGTCATGTGTTTTCTTTACACGTAAATCCATAATATTTTCCCCTTTAATGAACATAAATTTCAAAAAGTGTTGAATAATAAACTAAACTTCATATAACTGTCGTTTGTGCGTTTTTTTTCTTTCAATTATAATTTTTATTGAACAGATGTACAATAACTTGAATTTTAAAGGAGAGATTTTAATGAAATTACAGGATAAAGTAGCGATCGTTACAGGAGCTGCATCTGGTATGGGAAAGGCAATTGCTGAAGCATATGCTAAAGAAGGTGCAAAAGTAATTGTTTCCGATATGAATGAAGAAGGCGCAAAAACTGTTGCAGATGAAATTGCTGCAAATGGTGGTACAGCATTTGCCATTGCAACAAATGTAACTAAAGATGAAGATTTACAAAAATTATTTGATACGACAATCGAAAAATTTGGCCAATTGGATATTTTAGTGAACAACGCTGGAATTATGGATGGTTTTGAACCAGTAAATGAAATTACTGATGCTCGCTGGGATATGATTTTTGCGGTAAATACAACATCTGTAATGAAATCGATGCGTATTGCGACAGATATGTTCCTTAAACAAGGTCATGGTGTCATTGTAAACAATATTTCCGCAGGTGGTTTAAACGGTGGTCGGGCTGGTGCGGCATATACAGCTTCAAAGCATGCGGTTGTAGGGTTAACGAAAAATACAGCCTTCATGTTCTCACAGTCAGGTATTCGTGTTAATGGAATTGCTCCAGGTGCGGTTATGACGAATATCCAACAATCCATGCAAAATATAAGCCAGTACGGTGCTGGGCAACAACAGAAAGGTTCTGCATTGATTCCACGTGTGGGTAATCCAGAAGAAATTGCAAACTTAGCAGTATTTTTAGGCTCAGAGGATTCAAGCTTCATTAATGGCCAGATTATTACAGCTGATGCAGGCTGGACAACTTACTAATAATTATTTTAAACAGCTTTGGAACTTCGGTTTCAGAGCTGTTTTTTTTATTTAAAACGCTCTTTTGATTAGGAAAGTACATATAAAGTAATTGTGCATGAATAAAGTGTAAAGAGGTGATGAATAAATGAGCATGACGTACAAAAATATATTGGTTGCTGTGGATGGGTCAAATGAAGCAATGATTGCATTTAAAAGAGCGGTGCAAGTTGCAATCAATAATGTCGGCAGTAAACTGTATATCATTCATGTAATTGATACTCGCTCCTTTGCATTTTCAGAAGGATACAATTTTGATTTAGCAGATCAATATACTAAAAGTAAGAAGGATATGCTAGATGGGTATGAAGAAGTTGCCGTAAAATTGGGATTCGACAGAACTTATAAAATAATGGAGTATGGGACACCAAAGCACATCATAGCTAGGGATATCCCGAAGCAAAAGCAAATTGATTTAATTATTTGTGGTGCCACTGGTAAAGGTGATGTAGCACGATTCTTCCTAGGTTCTGTATCTGAAGCAATTGTAAGAACTGCAAAATGTGATGTACTTGTTGTGAGAAATCGATAATTGTTCTAGCGTCAAGAAAGGGTTCACTATTGGATAATTCTTGCAAAGAGGGGCTATGTTAAATGTCATTTTGACCTTTAGCAAGCCTCCATCTTTTCCTATGAAACTTTACGACAACAGAACCGTCTAAAAGATAAAGGATATAAATCTGAAGTCTTTTTTCAATAGGTTTTCAGTGTTATACTAAAAGGCATGACTAAGCATTCATGTACAACTTACATAAAGCAAGAAAGGGGAGTTTCAGTTGCGCAAAATTATGCCAAATCGTCAGCAAAATCCGAAGGCAAAGCAAAGGTCAAGTTTAACATTTCGGATGAACATCCTTTTCTTTTCCATATTTGTTCTGTTCTCTGTACTAATTTTTCGTCTAGGGTATTTACAAATTGTTAAAGGTGAAGATTATGTGCGTGAATTGGAACGTACTGAGGAAGTGCGTGTTAATACGAGTGTACCGCGGGGGAGGATCTTTGACCGTTATGGGCGCATATTAGTTGATAATCAGCCTGAAAACGCAATTACGTATACAAAAATGCAAACGACAAAATCTGCTGAAATCCTTGAAATAGCTGAAAAGCTTGCAAATTTAATCGATCAGCCAACTGATAAAGTAACACATCGAGATAAATTGGATTTTTGGATTATACGTAACCAGGAAGCTGCGCTAAAAAAAGTATCACAAGAGGAAATGACAAAATTCAGAAATGAAAACGAAGAGCTAGAGACGAAAGAAATCAACCAAGAATTCGACCGTCGAATCCGTGATCGTATTACAGAAAAAGAGCTTGAGCAACTTACTGAGTTTGATTTAGAAGTTCTGGCGATTTACCGTGAAATGATGACAGGGTATAATTTATCTCCACAAATTATTAAAGGAGAAAATGTTACACCTGAAGAATTTGCACGAGTTTCTGAACAATTGGCTGATTTACCTGGTGTGAATACAACAACCGATTGGAAGCGTGTTCGCCAATCACCTTTAGCTATTTTAGGGCGTACAACTGTACCAAGTAAAGGTGTCCCAAAATCAAAACTGAACTTTTATTTAGCACGGGACTATTCTCGAAATGATCGTGTAGGCGAGAGTTATTTTGAAGCTCAATATGAGGAAATTTTACAAGGTGAAAAATCGGTAGTAAAAAATATTACGAACAAAAAAGGTCAAGTAGTGGAGACTGTAACGACTTTCGATGGTTTGCCAGGGAAAGATTTAGTCACTACATTAGATGTAGAACTTCAGCAAAAAGCGGATGAAATTTTAGAACGTCAGTTACTTGATTTAAAATCAAAAAGAGGGTCGGAATTATTAGACCGTGCATTCTTAGTGGCGATGAGCCCAAAAACAGGGGAACTATTATCTGTTGTAGGTAAAAAAATAGAAAAAGATAAAGAAACAGGAAAACCTTATATTGTCGATTATTCATATGGTACGTTTACTACTGCCTATGAAGCAGGGTCAACAGTAAAGGCAGCAACTGTATTAATGGGTTATAATGAAGGAATTATAAAACCAGGAACAAGGATGCTCGATTCTCCAATGCGTATCGGGAATATTACATTAAATACACTATTTAATAAGCACGGTAGTGTCATATTAGATGATTTAACTGCATTAGAGCGATCTTCTAATATTTATATGTTCAAAATTGCGATGGGGATTGGCGGGCGTACTTATTCACCGGGTATGCGTTTTAGTCTAGCTCCAGGAACGCTGCAAACGATTCGTAATGAATATGCACAATTCGGTTTAGGCGTGCCAACAGGTCTTGACTTGCCAGGAGAAACAGTTGGGTACCAGGCAGAGCCTGATACGGATGTGAAATTGCTGAACTTAGCTATTGGACAGTTTGATACGTACACAACGATGCAGTTAGCGCAATATATTTCCACAATTGCAAATGGTGGGTACCGTATTCAACCACGAATGCTGAAAGAGATTCGTAATCCTTCAAAAGATGGTAAATACTTAGGCCAAGTAGTTGAAGAAGTTTCACCAACGATATTAAATAAAATTGAGAACAGTGAATCAGAAATTGCTCATGTCCAAGAAGGTTTGCGCCGGGTATACTTTGGAACAAATGGCTCGGCTAAACGTCAATTTGCAACAGCCGATTATACAGGAGCGGGTAAAACTGGTACAGCAGAGGTAGTTTATTATGGGCCACAACGAGAAAAATGGAGAACAAATACGATTAATATTGTACACGTTGGCTATGCACCATTTGAAGACCCTGAAATTGCCTATGCCATCATTTATCCTTGGGCAACTACAATCTTTGAAAATAACTACTTGCCACATGCAAATTTAACAGCTCGAGAATTAGTCGATTCCTATTTTGAATTAAAAACAAAATATGCCGAAGAGGGTTTATCTTCTAGTAAAGTAGAAAAATCGATTATTAAGCATTCGGACGAAAAACTGGATGAAGATGAAGAAGTTGAAACAGTAAATGAATAAAAAAGTGAGGCTGGGACATAAGTAGAAATTTCTTTGTATAAGGGGAATGCTCTTATTAAGAAATCGATATTATATGAATTGATTGGAGTGAAGGGGCTACTCCTGGGGGAACAGCACGACGCCTGAGACTACAGGCTCAGGCCGTGCCCCCGGAAAGCGTCCCCGTAACGGAAATCAATTCTGGCAGAAGCAGAAAAATATCTATTTTTTCTTTGAAAAATAGATATTTTTCGTTTTGTCCTAGGTTCTTTTTTAAAGGAGAAATATAAAATGAAAAAAAAGATTATGCATACAGTAGTTATTATTGGTGCATTAAGTAATGCAGTTATATTAGCCATTATGGACATGCCACCTTGGTTAATTATTTTAATGTCTGTAATTTACATTGTTATTTTTGAAGGGCTTCTACTATTATTAGAACCTAGGCTAGTACGAGCAGAAAGAGAACGAAATGTAAAAGCATATCCTTTTTTAAAGGAGCTAGTTGATGCAAAAAAAGCTACTGTTACATTACGAGACGGCACAGTACTTTACAATGTAACGTTTGAAGGCTATGCGAATCCGAAAGACGCAAAAACAATTTTATTGCATGTACATACTGTAAAGACAAAAAAGGATAAATCTACATTTACGGAACATCCTGTTAAACTAATTAACATAAAGAATGTAAAAAAAGTTCAATAATAAGAAAATGAGACAATTTGCGGAAAGATACTGCAAATTGTCTTTTTTGTTTACAAAGCTTTACGGTCAATTAACGAACGAAATATATGCGCTCAACAAATTTTCATTATAGTTGGAATTGTAAGAAAAAACATTTATTAAACAAGCGGAGGAATTACAAATGAAAAAGTGGCAGTACTTAACATCAACAGCTTTAATTAGTTCAGCAATTCTTTTAGGAGCATGTGGCCAGGAAGAAGATGAAGCTTCGACATCAGCAGAAACTCAAACAGAACAGGCTGAGTCAGGCAGTGCACAATTATCCGGTAACGTAGTAGGCGATGGCTCGTCAACAGTTGCTCCGATTACAGAAGCATTAGTTGAAGAATACGCAGCAGTACAAAAAGATGTACGTGTGGCAGTTGGTGTATCGGGTACAGGCGGCGGATTCGAAAAATTCATTAATGGAGAAACGGACTTCTCTAACGCTTCCCGTCCAATTAAAGAGTCGGAAGTGGAAGAGCTTAAAAATGCGGGTGTAGAATACACAGAATTTGAATTGGCATACGATGGTTTATCGGTAGTAGTACATCCGGAAAATACATGGGCAAAAGATTTAACAATTGAACAATTAAAGCAAATTTGGATTGAAGATGGATCTACTAAAAAGTGGTCAGATATCGATCCAACTTGGCCTGAAGAAGAAATAGTATTTTATTCACCAGGATCTGATTCAGGAACTTACGATTACTTTGATGAAGTAATTTTAGATGGTGAAGATATTGTAAAATCTGCAACATTATCTGAAGATGACAACGTATTGGTACAAGGCGTTACAGCAGATAAAAATGCGATTGGCTACTTCGGTTATGCCTATTACCTGGAAAACAAGGACAAGTTGCAAGTTGTTACTGTAAATGGTGTGGAGCCTACGAATGACACAATTGAATCAGGTGACTATTCTCCTTTGTCACGTCCACTGTTCATCTACGTGAAAAACAGTGCGGTAAAAGATAATGAAGCAACTTATGATTTCATTAAGTTTACATTAGAAAATGCTGGTGAAATGGCGGAAGTTGTTGGATATGTAAGTTTACCGTCCGAAAAGTATGATGAAAGTTTAAAAGTATTGGAAGGTTTAAAATAAGTGCACAGAACAAATAGTGTGGGGTGGCTCTCATGCCCCTCACATTTTTTAGTTCAAATTGTGTGTTAACTACATGGTTAAAAAGTGAAGTGTATAGATGACTACTGGAAGGAGTTTTCGTTCATGGCTCTTAAACAACAGGAGCAAGTAAGTGTCCAGCAATTAATCGAACGATCACGCAATCGTAAAGGAAAGAAAGTAATTGAAAAATTAGTGCCTAAAGGATTGTTTTTGGCAGCGACGATTTCAGTTCTTACAACGTTTGGGATTGTGTTTACGTTAATTTTCGAAACGATAGAGTTTTTCTCGCGCGTGTCGATAATAGATTATTTATTCGGCACAGAGTGGCTGCCATTCTCTGGAAAGGAACCATTGTATGGAATCTTACCGTTAATAATAGGGACTTTTAAAATTACATTTATCGCAATTTTAGTAGCGGTACCATTTGGGTTAGGTGCAGCAATTTTTTTAAGTGAGTATGCGTCAGTACGTGTCCGAAAAATTATAAAGCCTATTTTGGAGGTGCTTGCAGGTGTTCCAACAATTGTTTACGGGTTCTTCGCTTTAACGTTTATTACCCCAATTCTGCAAACACTTATTCCGAATCTTAAAATTTTCAATGCTATCAGTCCAGGTATTGTTGTTGGAATTATGATTCTACCAATGATTACGTCCATGTCGGAAGACGCGATGAGCTCAGTACCCCGTTCAATTCGCGAAGGAGCTTTAGGCTTAGGTGCCACAAAGTTCGAAGTGGCAATTAAAATTGTATTGCCTGCTGCATTATCTGGAATTATCGCTTCTATTGTCCTAGGTATTTCCCGTGCAATAGGAGAAACAATGATTGTCTCTTTAGCAGGAGGATCTACACCAAAATTCGACTTTGGATTTACAGATTCCATTCAAACGATGACAGCCTATATTGTTCAAGTGACAACAGGTGATGCGGGATACGGCACGACAATTTACTACTCAATTTACGCGGTAGGATTCACATTATTTATTTTCACTTTGGCGATGAATTTGCTTGCAACTTACATTTCAAAACGCTTCAGAGAGGAGTATTAAAATGCGCTATATACAGGAAGACCTAGTCATGAAGCGAATGAATAAACGTCTCATTTCAAATAAAATGTGGAAGGTAATTTTTATTATTGCCACAAGTTTTGCCCTCGTTTCATTAGGAATGCTGTTATACCGGATTATATCTCAAGGAATTGGCTTTTTAGATTTAAATTTTCTCACAAACTTTGCTTCTCGCATTCCCGAAAATGCAGGAATTAAAGCAGCTTTAGTCGGCTCGCTCTGGCTGATGAGCGTTGTGGCACCTGTATCGATTATTTTAGGCGTAAGTACGGCAATTTACTTAGAAGAATATGCGAAGCAAAATAAACTAAATGATTTTATTCGAATAAATATCTCCAATTTAGCAGGTGTTCCTTCGATAGTATTCGGTTTACTTGGATTAACAATATTCGTTAGATTATTCGGTTTTGAAAAAAGTATATTAGCTGCTGGTTTGACGATGAGTTTATTGATTCTGCCAGTTATTATTGTTGCGGCTCAAGAAGCAATCCGAGCAGTACCGAATGAGCAGCGGGAAGCTTCATTTGGAATGGGGGCGACAAAGTGGCAAACCATTGTTCGTGTAGTTCTCCCAGCGGCGATTCCTGGTATTTTGACAGGCAGTATTTTGGCCTTATCTCGTGCAATTGGGGAAACGGCTCCATTAGTCGTAATTGGTATTCCTGTAATTCTACAATTCTTGCCAACAGGCTACTTGGATACGTTTACGGCATTGCCCATGCAAATTTTCGATTGGGCAAAACGTCCACAGGAAGCATTCCAATATGTCGCATCAGCGGGCATTATTGTTTTGATGGTTTTGCTATTGACGATGAACTCGGTCGCAATCTTTATTCGGAATAAGTTCCAAAAACGTTATTAGGAGTGAAGTAGAATGGTACAAATTTTAACTAAATATAATGGAACACAGCATGCGGTGCACGAAAAAAATAACAGATCCATTGTAATGCAATCGAATAATTTTAACTTATGGTATGGTGGGCATCATGCATTGAAAGATATTAATTTAAATATGCAGGAGAATGAAGTGACAGCGATTATCGGTCCTTCAGGGTGCGGGAAATCTACCTATATTAAAGCATTAAATCGAATGGTAGAGCTTGTACCTATTGTTCGTACAACAGGTGAAATCAATTATAGAGGACGTAATATTTTCGGGAATGGATATGAAGTGGAAGAACTACGGACAAAAGTCGGCATGGTTTTTCAAAAGCCAAACCCATTTCCAAAATCAATTTACGATAATATTGCTTACGGTCCACGGATTCACGGTATTAAAAATAAAAAGATTTTAGATGAAATTGTAGAAAAGTCATTACGAGGTGCAGCTATCTGGGATGAAGTAAAAGACCGTTTAAACCAAAATGCATATGGTTTATCGGGTGGTCAACAACAGCGTATTTGTATTGCTCGTTCCTTAGCGATTGAACCAGATGTAATTTTAATGGATGAACCGACGTCAGCACTTGATCCAATCTCTACATTGAAAGTAGAGGAACTTGTGCAGGAAATGAAAGAACAATATTCAATCGTAATTGTCACACATAATATGCAACAAGCAGCACGTATATCAGATAAAACGGCATTCTTCCTAAACGGAGAAGTGATTGAATTCGATCGAACAGATACGATTTTCTCCACACCGTCAGATCAGCGTACAGAAGATTATATATCAGGTCGATTCGGATAGGGGAAGGGGTTTAAAGTGAATATGATACGGGAGCGTTTTGAACATGATTTAATTGCTGTGCAGCAGGATTTAATGGAAATTTGTGATTTAAGCATAGATTCATTGCAAACTGCATTTAAAGCTTTTGTGAACAAAGATATCGACTTAGCCCTTCAAGTGATAAAAACAGATCTCAAAATCAATCGGTTAGAAGAAACAATCAATGATCGTGTAATTTTACTTATTGCAAAGCAACAGCCTGTGGCAACTGATTTACGCAGATTAATTGTAGTGATTAAAGCAGCAGCCGATATGGAACGAATAGGAGATCATGCGGTCAATATTGCAAAGGAAACTATTCGAATCGGCAAAGAACCATTTGTATCGAGTATTGAACCAATCGAGGAAATGTTCCATAAATCGATATCGATGTTGCGACAAATTACCGAGGCATTTTTGGAAGAAAATACGACAAAAGCTAAAGAAATCGCAAAGCTTGATGACGAGGTTGATGAGTTGACCGGCAATACAATCAGCAATTTAATGAAACTAAAGGTTTCCAATGAGCAAGTGGCCCAAATAACGAGCTTATCCTATGTATGCCGCTGTATTGAACGCTCAGCAGATCACGCAACAAATATTGCAGAGCATTTATTCTATCTCTTAAAAGGCAAGCATTATGAATTGAATAACTAATTTTAAAGTATAAGGAGATAAAAACTTCTTATACTTTTTTTGTTTTTTGAAACGTCAACTAATTGGCAATCGTTTACAATGTTAGAAAGGGGGCGGGCGTAAAATGAATGAGAATATCGAGCAAATTGTAGATGATTACAGTACGCATTTATTGCGGATCGCCTATTTTTATACTAAAAATCGACATGCAGCAGAGGATATTGTGCAAGATGTTTTCATTAAATTTTTGCAATCCAACTATTCAGAGCGAGGCCAACTTCGTGCTTATTTAACTAAAATGACCGTGAATCGCAGCAAAGATTATTTAAAAAGCTGGGCGTATAGAAAAATACAATTTGAAACGAAATGGTGGATGAAAACTTCTGACCATGATCATATCGTACAACAAGAAGAGCGCTCTAACATTGGTGCAGCCATTTTAAAGCTACCACTAAAATATCGGGAACCGCTTATTTTGTATTATTATGAAGAAATGTCGGTTATACAAGTTGCAGATTTATTACAAATTAACGAAAATACAGTGAAAACAAGATTAAAGCGTGGGCGGGAACAGTTACGACCTGTACTTGAAGGGGAATGGGAGGTACTACGTCATGAATGATTTTAAAAAAGCGTTAATTAAAGTTGCAGGAGATTTATCCGAAAGTGAAAAGGCTGTGAAAAATACAGTGCTATATAAAAAAAGCAAAAAGAAATACAGTAAAATCATCATTATCCCAGCTTTTGTTGTCGTACTTTTCTTCACAGTAGCCCTTTTGCTATTTCCAAATGAAGTTGACCAAAGACAAGCGGACAATATGTTTTACAATGATTATTTATACGATTATTTTGTCGGCATAGAAATGATGACTACTTCCGATAATGAAATAACAGAGTTTCATAAAGAAAATGCTTTTACTAAATATGTTAGAATAATTGGTGTAGAACAATTGGCAAAAAGCTATAATTTAAATGTTTCAGAACAGGAAATTTCAGAGAGAAAAAATCTAACTGATCAGATTATGAATAAAAAGCAACTTCAACAAAGTTTATCTAAAGTAAATTTGACAATTGAACAATATGAACAATACGTGAGACCTAAATTAATTGACCATAATATTTTTGTTGAAAAGTTAAATCTAATTTGGCTAAAGGATAATCCCCGGATGCTTCCTGATTTTGTTACTAGCTATACGAATCAGTTAGCTGAGCATTATTTGCTGAAACATTTTGAGGAACAATACTATACACTTCAAAAAAAGTACAATGTAAATCATCGAAACACAATAGGAGTGCCAAAGTCAGGTGTAATTGCTGCGATTGAAGGCAATATGCTGTTCTTTATTCAAAATAGTACGTTTGAAGAACTTCAAGGTTTATCAGAAGAGGAAAAGTACCGTTTAGAAGATGGGAAATTTAAATCCTGGATTGTAAATTTAGATGGAATTCCTGTTGACATGGGAGATTTTGTAAAAGTATCAATTGGTAGAGTATACAGATCAGATAGTGAAAATTCAGCGAATGCTCTGAATGAAGGTTTGGAAGTAATTTTACCGATGGAGGATTCGAAGATGATTCCAAAAATCCAGTTAGCACAAATAAATGTAGCACAGTGGAATGAACTTTTAGACGATGTTTCATGGGAATTTCAAGAGGTTGTTAATAACTTTTCAAAACCGCTATATATTGTCGAAGCAGGTGGAAAAACATATACTATTTTCAAAAACGATTACAAGAATTTATTAATCGTACCTTATGGTGAAGCAAAAATTGCAAAAGTTACTCAAGGGAGAACGGAAAAAATAGAAGAGTTTCTTCAGCCATTCCTAACTAAATAATTCATGTATTACTTGGATACATGTTACAATAAAGGCAATACGAATAAGTGGAATTTTACTTATAAATTCAAAGGAGTTTGAAACATGTTAAAAACAATTGTATTTGATCAATTAAAACAAGCGATGAAAAATAAGGACACATTGGCTAAAGGTGTTTTAACACTTGTAAAATCTGCATTGGATTCAGCCGAAAAAGAAAAAGGCTCTGAATTAACACCGCTAGAGGAAACGGCAATCATTAACCGTGAAATTAAACAGACGAATCAGTCACTGGACGGGGCAAAGCAAGCGGACCGTGCAGACCTAATCGAAAAAGAAGAAGCGAAATTAGAGATTTTAAAAAGCTTCTTACCAAAACAACTATCAGAAGAAGAAATTGTTGTAGAACTTCAGGCAGCCGGTATTGTAACTGGCATGAATATGGGGGATGCAATGAAAATTGCGAAGCCTTTATTGGACGGTAAAGCAGATGGCGCAACCATTTCAAAAGTTGTTAAATCATTGATTTCTTAATTTAAAAATATTTGTTGGAGTGTCTAAAGTTTTATTTTAGGCGCTCCTTTTCGCTATGTTTTTATATTTCCATCCCTTACAATATAGAAAAGGGAAACTAATAGGGGGAAACCATTTTGAATTTACATGACCAAATACAATTATATGTACCTTTTAATGAACAAGAAGAAACGGATAAGGATATTATGCTGCGTGCGATGGTTACATTATCGGATGTACTCACACGAAATAATGAAGTGTTGCATTTTACTGCTTCCGCTTTTGTATTTAATCCTGCCCGTACACATGTTTTAATGGTTTATCATAATATTTATAATTCATGGGGATGGACTGGCGGTCATGCAGATGGGGATCCGAATTTATTTCATGTAGCAAAAAAGGAACTCATGGAAGAAGCGGGCCTTACGGAAGTGAATCCAATTCAAGAAGAAATCATTTCCCTGGATATATTGCCGGTAATTGGACATATGAAAAACGGAAAATATGTGGCAGCCCACTTACATTTTAACGCAACTTATGTATTTGAAGTGTCTGATGAAGCAACTCTCCAATCAAAACCCGATGAAAACAGTGCTGTAGGATGGATTGCCATCGATGAAGTTGCTCAAAAATGTTCTGAGCAGCATATGATACCTATTTACGAAAAGATAATAGAAAAAGTAAAGAAAATAGAAGGTTAAATTTAAAAGATGTGTTGATTGGTCATTCAATCAGCACATCTTTTTCACTACCAAGGCTTTAAATTAAATCAACAGGTCTTGTTCTTATAAATTCCTGAAATCTGCGAACTTCACGGTAAGGTAGGAGCCGCTGCTGATTTCTAAAATCCTCTACATCCATTTGGAAAGGCTCAATTCGCCCCTTTTGTAAATAGATGAGACGCTGGAAGGGATTGATCGCAATTGCTTTCGAATATTTTCCGAACAAAGTCAAATTATGACCTTTCATAAAATAGAGATTTAAAATAGCTCGATTATGAGCAATGGCGTGCGGTGTATCACATCGATACCAAACATCTTTAAAGGTTACCCCTAGCAAAACAGCATATTCTATATCTTCATCAAATGAAACTTCAATATAACCAGCATGATGATTGCTTATTAATTTGTAAATTGCTATCGTGGGATCGAAGGCTTTCAATTCATAATATATGAGAGGAATAGCTGATGATTTACTACGATCTCTTACCATTAAGTTTGATGGGGGACGTTTTGAACATAAAAATAAATTATTTTTCGCATAATAGGAAATATCCTTCCCAATTACTTGTTGATGCTGCGAATTTTCATAAACAACGGCATAATATTGATCATTAAATTTAATGACTCGATATAATTCATTGTCATAGTTTGTGGAGTAGATGTATGAGAGACAATCTTCCATTGTCTCAAAGCCTTCGTAAAATGAATAACTTTTATAAATGGATAATAACCATTCCCGGCATAGGCTATCTTCAGTTACGAAGCCGTATGTATCATCTGAAATGGCCCGGGAAGTCGCCAGTTTTCCGTTAAATGGTCGTAAAAAACGGATCGATAATAACTGTTTCACTAAACGAATTTCGTAATCCATTTGAGGAATATTTTGTAGCAAATTAATCTTCCTTTCATCAAGCTAACGCCGATTAATAGAAATACCTATTTTATAGGTAAAAGTAATTATAGCATATGTATAAATATCATTAGGAATAATTTGCCTATGTATTGTTTGCTGTAAAATTACTAAAAATGTCTGAATGGCTCTATGATTTTGAAATAAATACACAAAATTAAACAAGCATATGCTAAAATAACGTTGTATAAACAAAAGGGAGGCTGTTTTTAAATGGCAAAAAAAGTGAAAGAATATACAATTAATCCTGATCGTGTGGAAGAAGCATTATTAATTCAAAACCGTATGCTTCTTGAATTATTAGTTCAAGTGTTAGATGAGCAATTAGTAATTGAGCGTCCAATTTTGCATGAACGCTTAGCTAACTTAGTTGAGCTTTCAAATCATGATCGCGAGTTAAAAGATACATTACACGGTTTAACTCAAAAATTATAATTACATACTTTATGTATGGCGCGACATCCTCAATTATGGATGTCGTTTTTTATGGACATGGGCTGTTCACACAACCAAAAATTTGTTGGACTTTGTCAGTTTGAATTACTACTTTTTCATTTTGTTTTTCGCTATACTATCGATATTGATTTGAAAAACAGATGGAGGAGTTTCGCATGACAAAAGAACATAGGCCTATTTTAACCGATGAAATTCTTCATTTTCTATATCGTAATGCATCTTTTCAAGCTTTGGAAGAAGAGCAGCAACAAATACTTTTCGCTAAATTTAAAAACGAACCATTATTTAAAGAAGTAATTGAAATATCCATCGCGCTTGAAGAAATGATTGAAGAAGTAGAGGCAACAATGCCTAAAATACAGGATAAAGACTTTTTATTCCCAACAGAACAGCAAAAACTACTATTAAAAAATCGAACAGTTTCTCGTGGTAATGTATTGTTTGTACCGTTTGAGGAACTTGAAAAACTTTACTCACCTATGATTGTAATGATCCAACAATCTGATTCAATGAGTGAATATGAAGCATTTAGTAAAGGTACCATTATGCCCCTGTTTAATCTTTGTGCTTTGCAAAAGAGAGATTTAATCATTCTTCCGTTCAGTCATACAACTGCTGAACCTCTTTTCTTTAAAAATGGAACTCTGGATGTTTCGTTATTTGAACGCTTTTTATACAAACACTTAAATGGAACTACACAAATCGTTCCTGCTTTAGAAAAGGTACTTGAACTATTCTCAAAAGATATAATCAATAATCAGCGTGATTTAATGATTATAACAGACAATCAATTTAATGATTTCCAACCTTTCATTGAATCTGATTTCACGGAGCGTTTACACGAGCTGTCTGTAGATGTTTCTGTAATAGCAATGAGTGAAGCTGATTTTGAAGTACAGCCTATACCATTTGCAGATAAAGTATTTTTTGCAAATGAATAAGTATTGAAATGACGAATCCGAAAAGGGTTCGTTTTTTATTTGGGAATATTTATGGAAAGCAAGGAATTTCCAGCAGGAATGCTGAATATTAAATGGAGGGGTACATAAATAGAGAGAAATGGAGTGTTACGATGTATACAGCTTATTGTAGAACATTTCAAAGTTCGATGCGTATGGGTATGAAGCTGATGAACTGGAGAAAGCCTGATTTACTGCAAGGCGAAAACAGTATATTAAAATTACCGGTACTTATCCAGAAGTTAAATTTGAAGACTGTCCTGATTATTACAGATGAAGGGATTAATAAGCTCCAATTGATGGATTCATTATTAGAAGAAATGCATGAGCAAAATATTGAATTCGTCATCTACAGTAAAACTGTGCCTAATCCGACATTCACTAATATTGAGGAAGCATTGGCACTTTATTATCTACATGATTGTGAGGGAATTATTGCCTTTGGAGGAGGGTCGCCGATGGATTGTGCAAAAGCGGTCGCGGCTCGTATCGCACAACCTACAAAGTCTATTCCTGATTTGAAAGGCTTATTTAAAGTAAGAAAAGAAATGCCACCATTTTTTGCTGTTCCTACAACGGCCGGTACCGGAAGTGAGGGAACGATTGCAGCGGTTGTTTCAAATAGTGATACACATGAAAAGTTTGCCATTATGGATCCTGTACTTATACCGCATTATGCCGTTCTGGATCCCGTTTTAACGGTTAATTTACCGCCACATATTACTTCTACAACAGGGATGGATGCATTAACACATGCTGTAGAAGCCTATATAGGGAAAAGTAATACAGAGGAAACGAGAAAATATGCCCGCGAAGCTGTTATTCTTATTTTCAAATATTTGTTACGGGCATATGAAGATGGTTCAGATATGAAAGCGCGCGCGGAAATGCAACGCGCCTCCTATTTAGCAGGGTTAGCATTTACTCGTGCCTATGTTGGCTATGTTCATGCAATCGCACATACATTAGGTGGCTTTTATCAAATTCCCCACGGCTTTGCAAACGCTGTAATTTTACCGCACGTCCTTCGGTTTTACGGAGAAAGTGCAACAAAGCCCTTAGCAGAACTTGCTAATATAGTAGGGATAGGGAGCATTACCGATAATGATGAAAGAAAAGCCCAGCTATTTATTGAGGAGATAGAAGCATTAAATCGGAAAATGAATATACCTTCAAAAATAAAGGGGATTATCAACAGGGATGTTCCGGTAATGGTAGAGCGTGCTATACAGGAGGCGAACCCTTTGTATCCTGTGCCACGAATTTTAAATGAAGAAGAATTGTTTTATTTGTATCAAATAATTCAGGAATAATAAAAAAATAGCGAATGGGACATAACTTAAAAATGCCATTCTCCTTGAGAGAAATGGCGTTTTTTTGCTGGCATAAAAAATTGATTTCCATTCCGGGACGCTTTCCGCGGGCACGGCCTGAGCCTGTAGTCTCAGGCGTCGGTGCTCCTGCGGTTACTCGTCGCAAAATAAATTTTGCTGTTCCCGCTGGAGTTGCCCTCCATTCCAAACAATTTTTAAAGTATCCGTTTTTAATAAGGGTCTTTTCCTTATCTAATGAAATTTCTACTGCAGTCCCGGCCCCTATTTTCACTTTGTTACATTTCAAGCTGGGCATCAAAGTAGTTGAGTAAACCTTGATAAATTCCAAGTGTTGCTTGTTCCCGGTAGTAATCTGTAGTGATTGCACGTTCTTCGGATGGATTACTTAAATAGCCCAGCTCCAATAAAATGGCATTTTGACGGTTTTCACGCAGCACTAAGTAATCACCAAATCGTGCTCCACGATCTTTTAGATCAACTTTGGATGCGAGGCCTGCATGTACATATTCGGCAAGCTCCTGCTGATAGCTATTCGTATAATAGGTTGTAAAACCATTAACTGAACTATCTTCAATTGCATCATAGTGAATGCTGATAAATGCATCGGCATTTGTCTGGTGTGACACAGCGACACGTTTTCGCAAGTCGACAAACACATCCGACTCACGTGTCATTACAACATTTGCACCAGCAGCCTGAAGCTTAGACCTGAGCAATTCTGTTGTCATAATGTTAATATCTTTTTCATCTGTTCCACGAGCACCTGTAGTTCCGCGATCATTTCCGCCGTGCCCAGCATCCAGTACTATTGTTACGCCTTTTAAAGTCCCTTTTTTCCGATCTTCCGATTGATTTTCATGGTTTTGATAAGTTTGACCTGTTGCGTTGTTGTTCTCAGTTACAACCCAGTTTGCAACGTAGGCTGTTCGTTCTTCATTTAATGCGATTTTATACCAATCGCCTTCGTTGTCTATAATCGGATATGTATTACCAGCATCTGCACGAGTCACAACATTTGAAGAAGTTGATGCAGATTCACGTAAATTTGTCCCGTTATAAATTACAGTGACAAAGTTATTTGTTTGTTCTTTTTTAGAAGATTGTTCAGATTTCAGCTGTTTTGTAAATGTTCCATAAAAGCTATAAATCCAACCTTTAGCGCCTTTTTTATATTCAATTTCAACCCAGTTATGATCCCGGCTAATTACTTTGAATTGCTGACCATTTGTTGCCACCCCAAGTTTTTTTGCAGTTAGATCAGGCTTTTTTCGGATATTTACGGCATTTACATTGATGGTAAATGTATTTGGATCAAATTGCTGAGGCGTTACATTCGACTCTTCATTGTTATTTGAAGGAGTAGAGGGTGTTTCTAGTATTGTTTCTTCTTTAATCGTCACATATTTTTCAAATACCCAACCAACCAGTTCTCCATTTTGAATTTGAATCCAATCTTGTTCTTGATGTAAAAACTTACTTTCTGTCCCCGAAGAAAGCTTTGTTAGTACCGGAGAAGATAATGATGGACCTGCTCGAAGGTTTAAATCATTTACTTGAGCAATAACAGTTTTTTCGGATTTGGCAGCAGATCTACTGTCGGCCGATTTGACTAGCCACGCAGCAACCCACCCTTCCATCTCACCATATTTGACATGTTGCCAATCGCCTTCTTTCTTTATCGACAGCAGCTCTGTTCCTTCTTTTAATGTTTCAAGCACAGGATAGGAAAGACCAGGACCTTCACGCAAATATAATTTTTCTGCTTTTACAAATAATTGCTCGCCATTTGCCGCCACTTGGCTAGTGGAAAAATTATACGGAAAAATGCTTGTAAATAGTAATAAAAGTGATAGACCTATTAATATTTTTCTTTTATTCATAGCTTCCTCCTTTTAGTGGGATTTGTAATTTTACAATACTTTCACATATATTCTCTATTATAAAAGGAAATATGACAAAAAATATAGCGTTTTATTGAAAATGGTTGACAACTTGTCATGACATCATTAAGATTAGTGTTAATTTAACAAAAGTAACATTGCCAATGACCAAAAAAGTAGCGGTTGCCAATGCTGAAAAGAGAGGGAAAGACATAGGCTGTAATCTTTCCTACAGTAAGTAACATGTGAACAACAGTTGAGAGGCGTTTCCTCGAAAAAATTTTTTCTAGTAGGGGAAGACGGAATCGGCCGTTATCCGAATACGAGAGGATGTAGCAATACATCAATTAGGGTGGAACCGCGGAAGAGTATACAAGCTTTCGTCCCTTGCATTTTTGCAAGGGGCGGGAGCTTTTTTTATTTTCTCTTTGTTCAGCTCGCGAACAGTTTGGTCAACTATGAAAGGAGTGCTTTTAATGAATTTTAAAGTACCTAAAGGGACACAGGATATTTTACCGGGTCAATCAGAAAAATGGCAGTATGTAGAGCGTGTCATTCGAGATTTATGTGATAAATATCGTTATAACGAAATTCGTACACCGATGTTTGAAGCGACAGAATTATTTCAACGCGGTGTAGGCGATACAACAGATATCGTACAAAAGGAAATGTACACGTTTACGGACAAAGGGGATCGCTCGTTAACATTACGCCCAGAAGGAACAGCTTCGGCGGTACGTGCATATGTCGAGCACAAAATGTTTGGGCAAGTAGATCAGCCGGTCAAGCTTTACTATACAGGTCCAATGTTCCGTTATGAACGTCAACAAGCAGGGCGCTATCGCCAGTTCGTACAGTTTGGTGTTGAAGCAATCGGCTCTGCTGATCCTGCAATAGATGCAGAGGTAATGGCACTAGCGATGGATGTGTATACAACACTTGGTTTGAAAGATTTAAAATTAGTTATTAATTCATTAGGTGATAAAGATACACGTGATGCACACCGAAGTGCATTAATCGCGCATTTCACACCGGTTATTGGAGAGCTTTGCAGCGATTGTCAAAGCCGTCTAGAGAAAAATCCTTTACGCATTTTAGATTGTAAAGTAGATGCGAAACACCCGGCAATGGCTACTGCACCGTCTTTAACAAATTATTTAACAGATTCATCAGCTGAGTACTTTACAAAAGTAAAACAATATTTAGATGTATTGGGTATTTCGTATGAAGTGGATCCAAACTTAGTTCGTGGTCTTGATTATTACAACCATACTGCATTTGAAATTATGATTACAGGTGAAGGTTTTGGATCAATTACGACACTATGCGGTGGTGGTCGTTATAACGGTTTAGTTGAAGATATCGGTGGTCCGGAATCACCTGGTATCGGATTTGCACTTTCAATTGAACGTTTATTATTAGCGTTAGAAGCAAAGAATATTGAACTTCCCACGGAAAATGATTTGGAAATGTATGTAGTGGCGATGGGGGAAGAAGCAAAGCTAAAAGCAGTTGAGCTTGTAAGTTCATTCCGTGCAAAAGGCATTTCAGCAGATATGGATTATTTAGATCGTAAAATGAAGGCACAAATGAAAGCAGCGGACCGTGCCAAAGCAAAATTTGTCATTGTGCTAGGTGAGACGGAAATAGAAGAGCAAGTAGTAAATGTAAAAACAATGGCAACTGGTGATCAAACAAAAGTTGAATTTGGTCAGCTAGTACAATACGTTTTAGAAAACAAATAGGTGGAGGAATAACAATGGCGCAAAGAACACATGCATGTGGCTTAGTAACAGCTGCAGAAGCAGGGCAAGAAGTTGTTTTAAAAGGATGGGTACAAAAACGACGTGATTTAGGCGGATTAATTTTCGTGGATATGCGTGACCGTGAAGGCATCGTACAAGTAGTTTTCGGTGATCAGGCAAAGGGTGCATTAGAAATAGCGGAAAAAATCCGTAATGAATATGTAATCGAAGTAAAAGGGAAAGTTGTTTTACGTGATGCTTCCCAAGTAAATAAAAATATGCAAACAGGCGAAATTGAAGTGGTAGCTTCTGAGTTAACAATTATAAATGAAGCAAAAAACCCTCCTTTCGCCATTGATAATAATGTAGAGGTGTCGGAGGAGTTACGTTTAAAATACCGTTATTTAGATTTACGTCGTCCAGTAATGTATGACACATTCAAAATGCGTTCAGATGTAACACGTACGATTCGTAACTTCCTACAAAATGAAGGGTTCCTAGAAGTGGAGACACCAATCTTAACAAAATCAACTCCGGAAGGTGCACGTGACTATTTAGTGCCATCTCGTGTACATGATGGTGAATTTTATGCGTTACCTCAATCACCGCAGTTATTTAAACAACTCCTCATGGTAGGTGGTTTTGAAAAGTACTTCCAAATTGCTCGCTGCTTCCGTGATGAAGATTTACGTGCAGACCGTCAACCAGAGTTTACACAAGTTGACATCGAAACTTCATTCTTATCGATGGATGAAATTATCGAAATGAACGAACGTCTGTTAACTCAAGTTATGAAAGACGTGAAGGGAATTGATGTTGTAACTCCATTCGCGCGTATGAGCTATAAAGAGGCAATGGATCGTTTCGGTTCAGATAAACCAGACGTACGTTTTGGATTAGAATTAAAACAGCTTTCTGACATTGTAAAAGATTCTGCATTCGGTGTATTTGCAAATGCTGTAACAAATGGCGGAGAAGTTAAAGCGATTAATGTAAAAGGTGCAGCTGCTAATTACTCTCGTAAAGACATTGATGCATTAGGCGAATTTGCAGGTCGTTATGGAGCAAAAGGTTTAGCTTGGTTAAAAGTAACGGAAGAAGGCTTAAATGGTCCGATTGCGAAGTTCTTTGAAGGCGAAGCGGCAAACGGCATTATCTCTGCAACAGAAGCAGAAGCTGGCGACTTATTATTATTCGTTGCAGACAAATCTTCTGTAGTAGCAGATGCACTTGGTGCGCTACGTTTAAAACTAGGTAAAGAATTAGGATTAATCGATGAGTCGAAATTCGAATTCTTATGGATAGTTGATTGGCCATTATTCGAATACGATGAGGCGGAAGGTCGCTATTATGCAGCACACCATCCATTCACACGTCCATTCGATGAAGACTTGGAGTTAATGAATACAAACCCTAAAGAAGTTCGTGCACAAGCATACGATATCGTATTAAATGGTTATGAGCTTGGTGGTGGTTCATTACGTATTTATGAGCCGGATTTACAAGCGAAAATGTTTGAACTACTAGGCTTCTCTGAAGAAGAGGCACGCGCTCAATTTGGTTTCCTACTGGAAGCGTTTGATTACGGTGTTCCTCCACATGGTGGATTAGCAATGGGACTTGACCGATTAGTAATGCTGCTTGCAGGCCGTACTAACTTACGTGATACAATTGCGTTCCCTAAAACAGCAACGGCAAGCTGTTTATTAACAGAGGCTCCATCACAAGTTTCAGATGCACAGCTTGAAGAGTTAAGTCTTCGTGTAGCTTTAAAAAAATAAAAATAGAACTCGGCAGTTTGAAAAGAAATTTCAAATTGCCGGGTTTTTCTAAATATTTCAATTAACATAGTACATTTTTAATATTTTACTTTAAAAATTGATATTTTAATTGAATTATCAGAAATTTGGTGTTAATATTTGTTTAACACGAATCCTAAAGTGTTCGTCGCTAAATTTGTTACTTAACACTTTTGACCGAACATTAAATCGTTGGGAGCTACTTATTACCGTAGCCGCAAACATGCCCCATTGGAGCGGGACGTTTAAAGCTACGACTAGTGCACCCCCTTGCTATTCATGCGGGATCAAAACGATGTTTTTTAGCAAGACGGCACATTTGGGATTCGTATTTAATTTATCTACTCTTCGACTAATAAGTTGGAAGGGTATTTTTTTTGTTAAAAAGTTCTCGATCCTATTTAAAAAGAAAGTAAATTAAATCAGCCTTAACACTAGTACACTTTTAATATGTCGCTTGCATATAAGAATTGTTGTCGTTATAATGCCTAGTAGAATGATAAAGATTGAGGGGTAAAATTAGATGTTACATCAATTTTCACGAAATGAGCTAGCTATTGGTACAGAAGGTTTACAAAAATTAAAAAATACAACAGTCGCAATTTTAGGAGTAGGAGGGGTGGGTTCTTTTGCAGCTGAAGCATGTGCACGCAGTGGAATCGGCCGAATAATTTTAGTCGACAAAGATAATGTCGATATAACAAATGTAAACCGTCAATTAGTTGCGTATTTATCAACAGTAGGGAAGTCCAAATCGGCTGTTATGAAAGAACGCATTGCAGATATTAACCCGGAATGCGAAGTTATTGATATGCATATGTTCTATACGGAAGAAACGTATGAAGAGTTTTTTGCACAGGGGATTGATTATGTTATTGATGCATCGGACACTGTCATGTACAAAATTCATATTATGAAAGAATGTCTAAAACGTGATATTCCAATTATCTCGAGCATGGGTGCAGCTAATAAGATGGACCCAACACGTTTCAAAATTGCTGATATTTCGAATACGCATACAGACCCGCTTGCAAAAGTAATTCGTACTAAGCTCCGTAAAGAGGGGATCAAAAAGGGCATAACTGTAGTATTTTCAGATGAATCACCAATTGTTGTGCGTCCGGATGTCGCGCAATATGTGGGTAAGCCTGAAGCAGAGATTCGTAAAGCAAAATTACCACCTTCTTCAAATGCATTCGTACCTTCTGTTGCTGGATTAATTTCAGCCAGCTGGGTGATTAATACCATTTTGAAAGATGTGGAAATTAACCGCGTTCAAGGGTAATATAAGGAAAAGGCAGTGTGGAAGTCAATTTGACTTTTCAACACTGCCTTTTTCGTCCTTATTGAATTATTTTTAATGCTTGTTGATAAGTTTCTTCAATATTTTTTGTTACATCAGTCTGGTCTTTAGTAATTTTCTCTAAGACGTTGCATAGTTGATCGATGGAGCTAGTACTTTGCTCGATTATTGTCGCAAATTCGTTTGTCGCAACTTGTACCGACTCCCCATTTTTTTCGATCGATTTTACGCTCGTTGAAAACTGGGTTAAATTCAATTGTAAATTGTTCATAGCTTTAAATAAATTTGTAAAAGTATTATTCGAGCTTTCAATCATTTGCACTTGTGTTTCGACATGGTTTAAACCATGTGTTAATCGATCAAGTGCAAGTTTATTATAAGAATTGACCTGTGCTAAATTTTCATCAATCTTTAATACAGTATCATCTGTCAAGCTTGCCAATTTACGAATTTCTTGGGCAACTACCGCAAACCCTTTTCCATGTTCCCCTGCACGTGCAGCTTCGATGGAGGCATTTAATGCTAATAAGTTTGTTTGTTCCGTAATTTTATGAATTGAATAAGCGAACTGATTCGTTTCATTAATTTTATCTGATAAAGACATAAATGTTGTATTGAGTTCATTGAAAAATGCAGTAAACTGATCAATTTCCTGCTTGAGCTTTGTCATGGAATTAACTCCCTCTACTGCACTCACACTTCCATCTTCTGCTTCAGTAACAATCTTGTTGAGCTCGGAAACGATGGAATGTAGCTCTCTATGCGTTAACTCCGTACTTTCAACAATAGATTGAACGTGATCGGATTGTTTATGTGCCCCGATGCTCACTTCTTTTAGTGATGCTAACATTTGTTGATGTGCAGCACTCGATTGATTAGTGCTGTCAGTTATAAGCTCAAGTTTTGATGTGATACCTTGAACGGAAGATTCCAGACGCTGATGCAGTTGTTCTTCGTGAACAGCGCGCTCGTTTGCCTGAGTCATATAGTTTTCAATATTATTGAACATTTTTTTGTTTTGTCGCACCTGTAGAAGAATAGCGACAAACATTAAAGTTTGAACTACGAAAACATTTGCTGGATCAACGGCAAAACCTTCAGTATCCATTGTGAAATTAAATACCAAACCAAGAGTAGAGGCAATATATCCCGCGCACAGAACTTTAATCCGATTGTGGACACTACTTAAAATTAGTACAAAAATACTTAAAATAATTGTGGCTAATGTTACTTTATTGGTAATGATTGTACCATACACAGTCAAGACTGATGCGATGATAACGACATATGGAAAATAAGGATGCAATGCAACTACTTTTCTTTGAATAAAGTAACATAATAGTGTAATAGTCAAAGGGATAATTAACGATAGAGCGACTCCAATGGGACGATCGATAAAAAGTTGTGCCACACCGCCTAAGAAAGCAGCCATCCCATAGACAATCATTAAAATAGTATTTTTTTCATGTAAATCTTTTGCATTTAATTGATGAATCATAAAATCACCTTTCCATAAAATGTCGTTATTTTGTAACAAATTACATGCTTTGATATAATATATACAGTATTTTCCTCACAATGTCACGTCTTTTTGAATCGTTATTCATTAATACTTTTTGGATATTATTATTGTGATAAAATAATAAGGAGATAGGTGAAAGGGGGCTAACACAATGCCAATTCAGCAATTGGAGTACCGCGGGCTTAATCTATACGATGTGGTGGGAACAGTGGAGGTTGCGATTGACGCCGATTTGAAGCAGATTCATATTTATGATACGCAACATATTGTAGAACCCGAGTATGATTTCTTATCGAAAAGTTACATATTAAGTGAAGGGTTTTGGAAGATGGCAAAAATCATAAGAGAAAAACAACTTTTTCTTGAAAATGATGAAAGTAACTTGAATTTGTGGATTACACCTTTTAAATGGGTTTTTTATAGTTCAAATCAAACAATTAAAGTATTTGAAGAAGGAAAGATGAAAATACAACCTATATCATCATGTGCAGAAGATATGCTATTGTATGAAAAGTACTTTTCCCGTTTGAAGAATGAATCTTTGGGTGGCAAATGACATAATATTCTATTAAAGGGGTTAATTATGGCAAAATTATGGCAGGATTTGCGCTAATTCTTCGTTTTTGCCGTATAATACCTTTTTTTTGTTATAGTTAAGGTACGTATTGATTATAATGCATGGGGATGCAAGGAGGACATTAGAATGACAATCGAAATGAAGAATGAATTGTTAAACTTACCGAGTTTACAATTAAAAATGGATAATATCGTTTTTGATAATATTGATACAAAGCCAAACTGGTCTAAGGCATATGAGCAGCTTGACGAGTTATTACAGAAGGTAGCTTTCAATTTTAATAATTATATTGAAAAAAATAATGGAGAAATGCCACCATCAACTACTTATTGGACATTATATATGGACATTACTTCAAAACTTCTCTATTTTACTGGTTTAGCTCATTCGAATTTAATCGCAGAGGATGATGTGGACGCACGCGCACATGTTATTGAGCTTTATCATATTAGCGCAGGCTGTATTCCAAATGCACTTTTAGAAAATAACGAAGAATTGATTTCCGAAATTAAAAAGAGTATCCAACAATTAAATGGTCAACAAAAAGTAGATTTGCAAGTTGCTGAAAATTTAGAAAACTGCATGGAGAAATTCTATACTTTTACAAAGACCTACCAATAAAACAACAGAGCCATTTTCACCTAAACTGAAAATGGCTCTTTTTAAATTAACTTTTCGTATTGTTGTGAAATGATTTTAATTTTTCATAAATGGCAGCCATTCTTTTTTCTTCCCCTGCAATGACAGGGTGATAAAATTCTGTTCCGACTAGTTCATCCGGCAAGTATTGCTGTTGAACCCAGCCGCCAAATGTACCAATCGGGGAGTCGTGCGGGTATTTGTATCCGACATGACCGAGGGTAGCCGCACCCGCGTAATGTGCATCCTTAAGATGGTTTGGTATGGCGCCTGTTTTGCCATCATGGATTGTAGCGATTGCTTTATCAAGCGCTTTATATGCTGAATTTGATTTGTCGGAAAGGCACATTTCCACTACAGCTGTTGCTAGTGGGATACGGGCTTCAGGTAAACCGAGCTTCACCGCTGCCTCTGTGGCAGCCTGGACATGTGCACCAACGCTTGGATTTGCTAGGCCGATATCTTCATATGCCATGACGAGAAGTCGTCGGCACACTGCAATTAAATCTCCACTTTCTAATAAATGGGCCAAATAGTATAATGCTGCATTTGGATCACTGCCTCGCACTGACTTTTGAAGGGCTGATAATAAATTATAGAAATTTGAGCCACCTTTATCACCAAAAACTCCAATGCGTTTAGCGAGCGCCTCTATCGCATTATCATTTAAGCTTGTTACGCCATCAACTTCATCTGATGCATAATATACAGATTCAAGCAATGTTAAAGCTTTTCTCGCATCACCGTTGGAAGCATTCGCAATATTCTCGATTTGTGTATTTGTTGCTTCTATTTTTTCATTCCCTAACCCACGTTCTTTATCTTCAAGTGCCATGTATAGTAACTGTTTCACGTCTTCAATTGTAAGCCGTTCCAACTGTAAAATTTCTCCGCATCTTGAGCGTATGGCAGGGTTGACATCATGAAATGGATTTTCAGTAGTTGCACCAATAAGGACAATCGAGCCGTTTTCAACATGTGGCAACAATGTATCCTGCTGTAATTTGTTGAAGCGGTGAATTTCGTCCAAAAACAAAATGACCTTTCCGCTCATTCGTGCATCCATTACAACTTGTTCAATATCTTTTTTTCCAGCATGAGTTGCATTTAAAGCAAAAAAAGGGAGCTTTGTACTACCAGCAATGGCATTTGCGATAGAAGTTTTTCCTACTCCTGGAGGACCATAAAGCAGCATAGACGGAATATGGTCTTTTTCAATCATTTTAAAAAGTGGAGTATGTGGACCAATAATATTTTGTTGTCCGACAATTTCCCGAATGGTGCGAGGTCTCATTTTATAGGCGAGCGGTTCGTTCTGCACAATTGTTCGCTCCTTTACTTTTTTATAGAACTTAAACTTTATATCATTTATAATAAAGTATTTCCGAGTGGTTTAAAAGGAGTTATGGTATAATAGACGTTATAAATGGACTAGAAAATAGAGGTGTGACAATGAAAATTTCAACAAAAGGTCGTTACGGTTTAACAATAATGATAGAACTTGCTAAACAATATGGAGGAGGACCGATTCCATTGCGCCAAATTGCAGCAGACAAAGAGTTATCTGAAGCATACTTGGAGCAGTTAGTATCACCACTCCGTAATGCAGGACTTGTAAAAAGTGTTCGTGGCGCTTACGGCGGTTATATGCTGGCACATAAGCCAAACGAAATTTCAGCTGCAGATGTTATTCGTGTATTGGAAGGTCCGATCCAACCGGTCGAAGGAATTGAAAATGAAGAGGCTCCCCAACGTGAATTATGGATGCGCATCCGGGATGCTGTAAAAAATGTATTGGACACAACTACAATTGAAGATTTAGCGAAATATACAAATAATGAAGTAACTGATGGCTATATGTTTTACATTTAGTGTTATTTAAAGGAGTTAGTTAGTTTGAAAAATACAATTTACCTCGATCATGCAGCCACATCACCAGTAGCACCGGAAGTTATTGATGTGATGGCCCGTGCAATGGCGGAGGAAAGTGGAAATGCATCAAGTATTCATGCAGTAGGACGACGGGCGCGTAAAGCATTGGATGAGGCAAGAACAAGCTTGGCTCAAAAAATCAATGCGAAATCGTCTGAAATAATTTTTACAAGTGGCGGTACAGAAGCTGATAATATGGCCATTTTTGGTACTGCATATGCCCGCCAAGATGAAGGTAAGCATATTATTACAACTCAAATAGAGCACCATGCAGTTTTACATGCATGTGAAAAGCTTGAAAAAGAAGGCTTTACCGTGACTTATTTACCTGTCGATCGCACAGGTCGTGTAAGTGCAGATCAAGTAAAGGCTGCTTTGCGTGAAGATACGATATTGGTAACAATTATGTATGGCAACAATGAAGTTGGTACAATTCAGCCAATCGCTGAAATTGGAGAAGTTTTAAAAAATCATATAGCAACATTCCATACTGATGCCGTCCAAGCGTTTGGATTAGAGAAAATCGATGTTGAAGCACTTCATATTGATTTATTAAGCGTTTCTGCACATAAAATGAACGGTCCAAAAGGCATCGGTTTTTTATATGCAAAAACAGGTGTGAAAATTTCGAGTATACTGTATGGTGGCTCCCAAGAGAAGAAGCGTCGTGCAGGAACTGAAAATGTACCTGCTGTTGTTGCGTTTGCAAAAGCAGCGGATATAGTGGAAGAAGAGCTTCAGCAACGCAAAGAAAAATATAATGGTTTTAAAAATATTTTAATTGAACAGTTCAGGGAGGCAAATATCGATTTCCATATAAATGGTCATCAAACAGACGTGTTGGCACATGTGTTTAACGTGACATTCCCAGGGACAGATGTAGAGTCATTTTTAATTAACCTGGATATGGCTGGAGTACTTGTATCGAGTGGTTCGGCATGTACAGCAGGTTCGATTGATCCTTCGCATGTACTAGTAGCAATGTTTGGGCAAGATGCGCCTGAGCTTCGTAGTTCCATTCGTTTCAGTTTTGGGTTAGGATTAACAGATGAGTTAGTGCGAGAAGCAGGGAAGCGTACTGCTGAAATTGTGAAACGACTAACTTCGTAAATATATAAGGAAGACTTCGCGCCTTTTACGCGATTTGTCTAAGAAAAGGTGAATAGTAAATGGTAGAAACAAGAGATCCATCTCAAATCAGAGTTGTAGTCGGTATGAGTGGTGGAGTAGATTCATCAGTTGCCGCTTATTTATTAAAGCAGCAAGGCTATGATGTAATCGGTATTTTTATGAAAAACTGGGATGATACAGATGAATTTGGTGTATGTACTGCAACAGAAGATTATGATGATGTAATCGCAGTATGCAACCAAATCGGCATTCCATATTATGCTGTCAATTTTGAAAAACAATATTGGGACAAAGTATTTACGTACTTCCTGGAAGAATATAAAGCAGGTCGTACACCAAATCCGGATGTTATGTGTAATAAAGAAATTAAATTTAAAGCCTTCCTGGAACATGCACTGGCACTTGGCGCGGATTATTTAGCGACAGGCCACTATGCACGTGTAGCACATGACGAAAACGGTGTGAAAATGCTTCGAGGCATTGATAATAATAAAGATCAAACGTATTTCCTGAATCAGTTAACTTCAGAACAACTGGAAAAGGTTATGTTCCCAATCGGACATTTACCGAAGCCTGAAGTTCGTAAAATTGCGGAAGAAGCAGGTTTAGCTACAGCGAAGAAAAAAGATTCAACAGGTATCTGTTTCATCGGTGAACGTAATTTTAAAGAATTTTTAAGCCAATATCTTCCTGCACAGCCAGGCAATATGGAAACATTTGATGGTGAAGTAAAAGGTACGCACGATGGTTTAATGTACTATACATTAGGTCAACGTCACGGCCTTGGAATCGGCGGAGACGGCGAACCTTGGTTTGTTGTAGGTAAAGATTTAACACGCAATGTATTATATGTTGGCCAAGGCTTCCATCATGATGCACTGTATTCCGATGCATTGACTGCTGTAAAAATGAGTTTTACAGGTGAAGCGAAAACAGGTACGTTTAACTGCACGGCTAAATTCCGCTATCGTCAGGAAGACTCACCGGTAACTGTAACGATGCGTGAAGACGGTACAGCTTATATTGAATTTGCCGAGCCTGTTCGAGCGATCACACCAGGACAAGCTGTTGTTCTGTTTGATGGTGAAGAGTGCCTAGGTGGCGGTACAATCGATGGCGTGTTTAAAAATAGCGAAAAGTTAACATATGTAGGGTAATTTACGGTAGACGTTCATAATAATTGAGCGTCTATACTTTTGTTTTGAGGTGGAATAATGGATATAAACTATAATGAAATTGGAATTAAAGCATTCCAGGAGAAGCGCTATGAAGAAGCTGCACAAGCTTTTACCGAAGCAATTGAATCAAATCCAAATGATGCAATTGGTTATGTGAATTTTGGTACACTCCTTGCAGCTATGGGAGATATCGAAAGATCAGAACGATTTTTCCAAAAAGCGATAACAGTTGATGAAAAAGCGGCCACGGCATATTATGGCTTAGCAAATCTATATTATGAAGCAGAGCGTTATACGGAAGCTGCAAAACTGTATCAAAAGTCGATTGATTTTGGTATTGAAGGAGCAGATGCGTATTATATGTTGGCGAAATGTTTTGAGCGTGAACAGCAATTTAAGTTGGCATTGCCTTTCATGCAGCGTGCAGCAGAGCTTGCCCCAAATGATCTGCAAATTCGTTTATCATATGGTATTTTACTATGTTCCTTAGAAATGTTTGACTTTGCAAAACCTGAACTGGAGTATGTAATTGAAGAAGATTGGAATAATGCCGATGCACACTATAATTTGGGTGTATTATATGCAGTTTCAACAACAGATACAGACAAAGCAAAATATCATTTAAAACAAGCTTATACATTACAGCCTGAATTCGATCAAGCAAAATATTTATATGATATGATTTGCCAACGTTCAAATTAAAATTTTTAATTTTATACAAAATATAAGTAAGCGGTGGATGAAAAAGTATTTTTCATTCACTTTTTTTTGACTCTATAATGATAAATAAATGAAATATATACTAATAATACATATATGATATGATGAATTAAACTGACAATTTGAGGTGGGGATTTGACATGCAGGCTAAAGTAGATAAAGCAGATTGTATGTTTTTAATTTCTGATGAGAAGTTGTATGAATTTCAACAATTAATAGATGAACTTGATTTATTTACACTAATCCTTCCGTTTGTTGAAGAATCCTATCAACGATCTGTTTCTATATTGGATATTTGGTATTTAATATCAAATGAAGAGATTGACCGTATATCCAATCCTGAAAATACGATGATATATGCTTATCGGAATTCTTTATTGGAAATCATTAAAAACTTTCAAATAAAACGCTATGTTCAGCTAGCTCTTTATGAAAATACGAAATTAGCATTTATATGTGCAATACATATTTATAATACATTAGATAGTTTTATTAATGAAAAAATGGCATTAAATGAAGAGGTATTACAAAATTTTAATCAATTAAAAAGATACAGCCATAAAAGTTTAAGGCCTTTTTATGATACAAAATACATTGAATATGAAAATTATCCAAAACAATTAGCTACGTTGCAAAGTAATGTAGTAACGCAATTGCAGGAAATTAAACAACAATTCGATATACCATTGGCTTGGACATTAGAGCAGGCAATTGATGAGGCTAGTAAAATGTATGAAGCTGTATTCGGATTGATCAATGATTGGGGTGGTCGTGTGCCATGATTATATCAAACCAAGTAGAACATTTAAGAAGTCTGTATAGAGAACTGAACTATTTTGAAGTAATTCACTTTGGCACGATAACATTACCGATTTCACTTGAAGAAAAACGTTATGATGAGGCGCTTATTTGTTATGAGTACTTAGCATCAGCTTATTATGAAACTGGTAAATATGAGAAATTCCTCGTCGTTATGAATGACTATGAAAAGCTATGTTTAACATATGGAAAAGATGAAAATAAAATGTATTTTTACTATTTATACAGTCTTTTACAAGTAGTTGTTAAAAACTTTGATGAATCAATTGATGCGACCAAAAAATCAATTAAATATGCGCATTATTTAAACTCCTATGAACTAATTTCTATTAATTATTATAATTTCGCTGCCCAATTAGTCCATATAAACCAATTTGAGAAAGCAAGAATAGCGATTAGTCTAGCGGAGTTTTATAAAAATAAGATTCCGATACAAGATTTAACAATTGCTAAAGGTTATATAGGTGCGCTCTATTATTTTGCTACAATAGCAGATAATGAGGGGTATCAAAATGTGAAGCAGGAATTTGTAGAACTTTTAAAGAACAAACACAGTTTATATAACGCCAAGATTTTATTTGCTGAAGCTATTTTAGCATTCAACATGGGGCAAAAAGAGAAAAGCACTTTATTATTTGAACAGGCTTACGTTGAATTCAAAAATCAGCAAAATATTATGTTTTTAATAACGGTGGATTACCATATTAAAACCTTTAAACTGTATGATACATTTCAATATACAAATGAGCTGCGTGAAATCATTGAAAATTCTAACCGTAAACCATTGGACGCAAATAATGTAAAAAGTTTGTTATCTGATTTATTTATTGATGAGGATGTTTCCGCCCTTTCTATAAAGTATCCGAAGGTCATTTCAAAAGAATTAATCGTACAACATGTTGAACAGGCAATTCAAAATAATGAATCATTGTATTGTATTCATTGGTGCTTCATAACAACGGAAATTGAAAGCTTATTTGGTGATAAATTCGTTGAACATTTGCTGTTTACAATGTTTGAAACAATTTATCATTTCATTTTTAAACATAATGCAGAAGTAAATGTCCTTTCAAAGAATGAAGGGGAAGCTTTTATAAAAGATATATCCGAACCGAAATTTTTTGAACTGTTAATGGAATTAGAAGAAAAGCTTCAATCTTCAGTAGTACATTCTACATTGGGCATGATGGAAATTCCTGTACATTTCGGATTTATTCATTCAAACCAATTACCTAAAGATCAGGCTACGTATGAACAATTGGCCGCTTATGCGGATGCCAATCTTTATTATGCAAAGTCACATGGTCAATTATATATTTATAATTAATTCGAAATAGTTTGAAAAAAATATCGTTAAGCTTTACAATATAACGTATAGTAAAAGCGATGATGAAAAAAGAGTAGTAAAGTTTTGTTTTCCAGAGAGCTAACGGTCGGTGGAAGTTAGTAAACGCACTTTATGAATGGGATTTCTAGCTGCACGAAGGAAATGTCGTGCCGTAGCTCTCACGTTACGAGATTTGAGTGGACTAAATTTTTTTTAGTCAATAAAGGTGGCACCACGGCTCTTTCGTCCTTTAATAGCGAAAGGGCCTTTTTGTATGCATTTTTAGTTGAGTTGAGGAGAGATGAGCATGGTAGTTGAGATGAGAAGTTATGTAGTAAAGAAAATAAATGGAGATACGCATACACCGATTTCCATTTATGAATCAGTGCAGGGAACGAAAAAAGTATTATTTGAATCAAATGCTAAATTTAAACATAATGGGCGCTATTCGTTTATTGCGTTCAATCCTGTAGGGGGGCTAAAAGGCGATGGAGAAACGAGTACATTCCAGATTCATGACGAGCCATTGGAAACCGAGCGGCTGCCTGTGCTGGTAAAGTTAAAACAATTACTGCCGATTTGTAATGAGCAATTTCCGTTTGCCTTTTTCGGAGGAGCAATTGGCTACTTCGGCTATGAAACAGCCTTCCATTTTGAAAACATAGGGGAAATTGTAGGCGATAAATATAATATGCCCGATGTTCATGTATATTTTTACGAAACTTTTATTGTAATTGATCACTTATTGCAGGAGGTATCGATTATTGCCCTCGATCTTTTTGAAAAAGGCTATTCTGCTGAACAATTGCAGCAAAAAGTGGATGTAATTGAACAAATGATTACTAAAGCGACGCAGTTAACACCGAATAACCCGGTTGAAGTGAAATTCACTCCAACGATTGAAAAGGACAGCTTTATCGAAATGGTGGAAACGGCGAAAGAACATATACGTAAAGGTGATATTTTCCAAGTTGTTTTATCTCAAACTTTTGAGGCGGAATACAGTGAAAATCCATTTACACTATATAGGAAATTACGTACGTCCAATCCATCTCCATATATGTTTTATATCGATTTTGATGATTATACGGTTTTAGGGACATCACCCGAAAGCCTGGTAAAAGTTCAGGATGGGATTGTGACAACTAATCCAATCGCAGGAACAAAGCCTCGGGGGGAAACAGCACAAGAAGATGAAGCATTGGCGACAGCTCTTTTACAGGATGAAAAGGAAATTGCTGAGCATAAAATGTTAGTCGATCTTGGGCGAAATGATGTTGGACGTGTTGCACAAATCGGAACAGTGCAAGTGACTAAATATATGGAAATCGAAAAATATAAATTCGTTATGCATATCGTGTCTGAAGTGTCTGGTAAATTGCGAGATGATGCACATTTAGTTGATGTTCTTGCATCAAGCCTGCCAGCTGGAACAGTTTCAGGAGCTCCGAAAATCCGGGCGATGCAAATTATTAATGACTTGGAACGTCGTAAGCGCGGCATATATGCTGGAGCAATTGGTTATTTATCTACTTCAGGAAATATGGATTTGGCACTTGCGATTCGGACAATGATTGTAAAGGATGGAAAAGCCTATGTCCAGGCAGGTGCCGGGATCGTGTATGACTCAGTGCCAGAGATGGAATACGAAGAAACGCTTAATAAAGCAAAGGCATTGTTGGAGGTGCGCAAATGATTTTACTTATCGATAACTATGATTCGTTTACGTATAATTTGTATCACCAAATTGCAATGTTAGGTGAAGATGTAAAAGTTGTCCGGAATGATACCGTAACAGTTAATGATATTCGTTCTATGAAACCGAAAGCCATTGTTATTTCACCTGGTCCGGGTGAGCCTAAGGAAGCGGGCATTGTAATTGAAATGATTCAACAGTTATACTCTGAGTTTCCGATTTTAGGTATTTGCTTAGGTCATCAATCTATTGGAGAAGCTTTTGGAGCGACAGTGAGCAGGGCGGAAAATATAATGCACGGTAAAACGAGCAAGCTTCGATTTGAAAAGAAAGGTTTGTTTGAACATTTTGAAGAGGAAATTGAAGTGATGCGTTATCATTCGCTTATTATCGAAAAAGAAACATTGCATAAGGATTTTGAGATTGTTGCAATAAGCGCGGATGATGAGGAAATAATGGCAGTTCAACATTGTAAGTATCCTGTATACGGTTTACAGTTTCACCCTGAGTCTATCGGAACTAAGCTTGGTTCCGATATGATGAGGAAATTTCTTGAAGAGGTGGAGGTACGTGTATGATTCCAAAAGATAAACATGATTTAGCCGCAGTGGAACAGTTAAAAGAAGCAGATGCTGAATTGGTCATCCCAATATTGCCACAGCTGCTTGAGTGGGTTCAGGATATGAACTGGCCGGTAGCTGAGCCAATGGTCGAACTATTGCTTCGGTATCCAAATGAGATAACTCCACTTGTTGAAGAGGTTCTCCGTGGAGACGATGATATGTGGATTTACTGGTGCTTAGTAAGAATTGTACCGAAGTTACCGTTTTATTCAAAGCTTGTATTGGCAGATGCAGTAGAGAAGATTGCTGCAATGGAGGAAACTCCCTTTAATGAAGATAATATTGAAGCTGCAAAAGAAGCATTACAAAGTTTCGAACCCTAAAACATTCACCTAATCAGACATCTGGTTAGGTGATTTTTTTTAAAAAACTAAAAAGAAAATGAGTCCAACTTTAAATTAGATACGTCTATAAGGTTGAAAGGGGGGCGGCAAGTGAATATTGAGCAGCTTATTGATACATATAGTGATTATTTGTACCGAATTGCCTTTATATATACGAAGGATCGCTTAGCGGCAGAAGAAGTTGTCCAGGACGTATTTTTAAATTTTTATCATAAATCGGATCAATTTGAACAGAAGGCGTCGATTAAAACATATTTAGTAAAAATGACGATAAACCGCAGCTATGATTATTTGAGAAGCTGGAAGAACAAGAAATTTGCTATTTTTCAGTTGTTTCAACCATATGAAAAGGGTGCTGAGCAAATTTATGTAGAGAAGGAGTTACAAGGGGAAGTAACTGCTGCAGTTCTTGCCTTACCCGTCAAAGATCGGGAAGTATTATTGCTCTATTATTATGAAGAGATGACAGTTATCGAGATAGCAGAGTTATTACAATTGGCGGTATCGACGGTTAAATCACGTTTACAGCGTGCAAGGGCGAAGTTAAGGCCAAAGTTAAGTATGGAGGTGATGAATGATGAATAAAGAAAAATGGCAAAAAGAGTTAAGTAAGCTGCAACTAACGGAACAACAGAAGAAGAATATAAATCAAACGATTATTCATTCAAAACGCCCGAAACGTCAGGTGAATTGGACAATGGTGATTGCACCGGTTTTTGTTTTTACAGCATTGTTTTTTTTGTACCTAATTAGTAATGATGATTTTGTTTCACCTATCAATCAAGCATCTAAGCCAGTAACAGATAGTTATGAAACAGAACATTTAACTGAATTAATAAGACGAGGCAAACATGTAGCCATTATTAGTGTATTGCTAATTATTAATGGTATTCTCGCGACAATTGTATTTTTTACGATGAGGCGATGGCAAAAACCGAAAATACTTAAATTACGAAAAACGGTTTATAGTTGGCGATATGTGCTTATCTTTATTGCGCCATTTATCATCTCTGCAATAGGTGGAATACTTCAGATGTTAGAATTGGACATTCAGTGGCTGAAGTTTAGTATTTTCATCTTAATTATTATTTTTCAAATCTTACTTTCATTTTATTTTGCCCGCAATACATCCGGTACTATATACTGTCCGCATTGTAGCCATTCATTTTCAAAAAAGGAGCAAATTAAAATGGTATGGCATTTTAAAATGGAATTGCATTGTCCATCATGTAATGAAAAATTGTTTTACACAAAAAAATACCGTCAAATAATAGGGGTATTAACGATGCAAACAACGGCAACTTTAATATTCTCGCCTTATTTTGGCTTACCGCTTCCATTGAATATTCTATGTGTTGCTATTTTTATACTCGTAATATGTTTGGTGATTATGCCATTATATCTGGATTTAAAAAAGGAAGAAGAGTTTTTGTTTTAAAAAAACTGCAGCCGAATTCAAATATTCGGCTGCTGAGACTGTAGACAAACTCTTAAAACCGTTGATTTCCATTCCGGGACCGATGCTTTCCCCGGGCACGGCTCCAGCTAACTAAATGGTGCCAAGAGCGGCAGGCACCATTTAGTGGATCTTCCGCACGTGCGGTTCCCGGTGGAGTCACGGTCCCTCCATTCCAATCAACTTATTCATCCCTTTAAATAAAGCGAGGTACGAACGATGACTAGCAATAAATTCTATGAACATGAACAACTTGTTCCTGCTAAGCACCTAATTAAAATTTATAATAAAAAGACAAAAGGTTTTTCGAGACCTTTTGTCGACAATCTGTGCAGCCGAATTCAAATATTCGGCTGCTTTTACACGTTAAAGTAATTTGGCAATATCGTTTTCTGCTTTTGTCGGGGAATCTTGTGGTGCATAACGTTTAATGACGTTTCCATCCCGATCGACTAAAAACTTCGTGAAATTCCATTTAACTGATTGGCCTAAAAGTCCTTTTGCTTCTGAAGATAAATGTTTAAATAATGGGTGAGCGTCCGCACCGTTCACTTTAATAATCTCGTGCATTGGAAAAGTTACGCCGTAGTCCATGCGACAAAATTCGGCAGCATCTTCACTTGAAGATAATTCCTGCTTAAATTGATCGGATGGGAAGCCAAGTACGACAAATCCTTCCTCTTTATACTTTTCATAAAGTTCCTCAAGCTGTGAAAATTGATTCGTAAAGCCACATTTACTCGCAGTATTGACAATCATCATTACCTGTCCTTTATAGCGGTCTAATTCATATTGTTCCCCTTTTTCTGTTTTAACAGGGATGTCATAAATATTCATTAATATTCTCCTCCTAAAAAACTATTCATATTAAATTTTGTATTATTATCGTACGTAAAAAATGCCATTATGTAAAATAATCCATTTCATCGGAGTATAAAAATAAAATAAAATTTTTGTCGAAAAAATGTCGAACGGTAAATTTTATTAAGTAAAACGTGACAGTTGTCACTGTGTGGGAAATATGTTTGCGCTTACATTATGTTGAGTAAATAATTTTATACATCAAGGGGATTTAGAATGACAAAAAAGATTGCATGGGTTACAGATACAGCAGCACTATTATCGCCGGAATTTATAAAGAAGCATAACATACATGTGCTTGCATTAAATATTGTATTTGAAGAAGGCGCACTACGCGAAACAATTGATATGACACATGATGAATTTTATGATAAATTAAAAAATGCAAAAGCACATCCGAAAACATCCCAACCTGCTTTTGGTGAGCATGTAGCATTATATGAAAAATTAAAACAGGAAGGCTATGATTGTGCAATTGCCATTCATACATCCGAGCAATTATCAGGAACAGTATTAAGTGCTCCTATGGCAGCTGAGCAGGCAGGATTTAAAAATTTTGTTATCGATGCAAAAATTGGCTCCTATCCAATGCAATACATGTTGGAGTTAGGATTGGAACTTGAAAAAGACGGCCTGGAACCAGAAGAGATCGTGAAGAAAATTGAAGCAATGCGTGGAAATGCAGAACTAGCCTTTATACCAGCGAGTTTAGACCAGCTGCATAAAAGTGGACGAGTTTCAGGGACAGCTATGTTTCTTAGTAATTTATTAAATATTAAATTAGTCATTGAATATAATAAAGAGGGCGGCGTAGAAGTAGCACAAAAAGTTCGTGCTGATAAGCGTGCAAAAAAAGCCGTAATCGAAAAACTGCAACGTGCCATTCAGAAATCACCTGTAAAAGAAGTAGCAGTTATACATTGTAACAATCTTACGGGAGCAATTGAGTGGAAAAAGGAACTGGAAGAGCAGTTTCCTACTATTATATTTAAGCCAACGCCATTATCTGCATGTGTAGGTGTTCATGCGGGCGAAGGAACATTAGGTTTAACTTGGGTACGTGAATAAGTAAAATGCAGGGCATCCATTTAGATGTCCTGCATTTTTTTGTTATTCAAATATAAATAATGAATTAAGACAGCGAAAATCAAAGTAATTAATAGGGAAGATACCATAAAAGTTACCGTTCCTATCCAGCCGTATTTAGACCAAAATAATCCTCCAATTGTCCCTCCTATACTAGAGCCCATATAATACGCAAATAAGTATAAGGAAGAGGCCTGCGCTTTGTCATTTTCTGCCAACTGGCTCACCCAACCGCTCGCTATAGAATGGGACCCAAAAAAACCAAATGTAAAAATAATAAGACCAATAATTTTTAAAGTTAAACTCACCGGAAATGTCAAAAGGGCCCCTGTCAGCATAATAAGAATACCGCTGTATAAAACCTTTTGACGTCCATATGTATCGGATAAGCTGCCGAACCAGGCAGAGCTCCATGACCCGACTAGATATACGATAAAAAGCCAACTAATAATTGTCATACTTAATAAATAAGGTGGCTCGACTAATTTAAATCCAATATAATTGTACATTGTGACAAAGCTGCCCATTAATGTGAAACCAATTCCAAATAATAAAACGAGCTTTTTGTTCTTAATATGCTGAAATAATGTTTTTGATAATAGTTTAAATTGTAATGGGCGTGGGTTGAAATGTTTCGATTCCGGAAGTGCCCAGACGAAATAACAACTTATAATAATGCTTAATACACCAAGAACAATCATTCCTATTTGCCAGCTGTAAAGGTCGGACATTGTACCAATAATGATACGACCAGATAATCCTCCAACAGCATTGCCACTTATGTAAAGCCCCATTGCAGCTCCAAAGCTTGTGGGATCCATTTCCTCTCCTAAATAAGCCATCGCAATAGCGGGAACACCTGCAAATACAAAACCTTGCAGAATTCGCAGTACAAGAATTGCCTCGAAATTAGGTGCAAAAGCCAATGCGAAAGTAAGGAAAGATGCTGCAAAAATCGAAATCGTCATCAACTTTTTCCGTCCCCATGCTTCGGATAATGAACCGAAAAGTATAAGGCTAAATGCAAGGACTGAAGTAGCTGCAGATAGCGACAAACTTGCTGTAGCAGGGGAAACATTATAGTCTTTCGAAAACTGGGGCAGAAGTGGCTGTGTAACGTAAAGATTTGCAAAGGTAATAAAGCCCGCGGAAAATAGAGCGATATTCGTCATTGTAAATGCTTTCGTTCCTTTTTTTATGTAATCCATAATACCCCCCAATCATGAATAGCTGACCTGAATATAAAGAACAGCTTTTCGTATTCGCTATTCAATTGATTGTCCTGTTAATACTTTAGCGATTTGTTCAATTGTCATGTCAGAACTTAGATCAAACGCACCTTTTTGAATGGAGCGCGCATAATCCGGTTTGGATAAAAACAGCTCAAGTTCGCGTCCATTTGCAACAATGCCAAAATCTTCTGCCTGCTGTCCGATTGTATAAATGGAAACATCTTCATATATATAAATCGTCGCTTCGGTAACTTTCTCAGTATTCGATTTTTCTTCATTTATAGAAGAGGAATCATTTGTTTTTTCAGCTGTTTGATTTTCAGATTTTTCATCTTTGTGAGAATTTTGCTTGTCCAATTGTTCGGTTAACAAGGTTATTTGATTTTCATAATCTTTTAACTGCTGTTCATATAGTGCTATGTCTTTTTGTTTGGATTCGGTTTCACCAGAAGATAAATCAACTAAAGCGATGCTTGCACCCGCCACAAATAGACCAATTCCAAATGCTCGCAACGAGGTTTTCATTGTTTCCCTCCGTTTGCCAAAATCGACTGGATTTGGGCATGTGATAAAGTGGAAAGTTTACTGATTTCATCAATTGATAAACCTTGACCGTTTAATGCCAAAACCTGACTTACTAAAATGCCGTTAATTGGCTTATTGTTCTTTTCAGATTTTAAGTCGGATTGGGTATAACTGCTTTGACCTGTCTTGATTTGAGCAGCCACTTTCTGAAAAGAAGTAAAAGCATCGGGTTTATCGACTTCAGGATGCTTAACCTGGAAATTCGGTTCTACCAGCAACTCTTCCTCCAGTAGTTTAATTCGGCGTTTTAAAGCATTTGTTTCCTGATAAATATTAATTGATAATTCTTCTACATCTTTTTCAACCTGAACGGACTTATCTTTTAAAAATAACGATAAGATAATGACGATAATTCCTGCAATCATTAATATCGAAGAAAGTTCCATATGTAGTCCTCCATTTTATTACTAATCTTATTGAAGATGTAATGAAACATGTCTTGTTTGTATAAAAACCTTCCACCTCATTACAAATTACCTTTATTTTAGCATAGTAAAACTTAATAATAAATCATACTAGATTTTTTGAGAGAGTGTGTTATAATAGGTAAGTCGTATAAATCATGCTCAAATAAATTTATATTCTTAATTTAGAGTGGGAGGGTTAATGATGCGCGTAAACATTACTTTAGCTTGCACAGACTGCGGCGAACGTAACTACATTTCAAAAAAGAACAAGCGTAACAATCCAGAGCGTCTTGAACTTAAAAAATATTGCTCTCGCGAGAAGAAGTACACTCTTCACCGTGAAACAAAGTAATAATCGCTCAGTTAGCCAAAACCACTTGTGGGTTTTGGCTTTTTACTTGGAACATACGAACATTGTTGAACGTTTTTATGATAGATGGATTTAAAATTGATCTATGATAATAACTGTTAACCTATATGAAGAAAGTAGGGGGATTAGTTGGATAAAAGGGATTATCGTAAACATGTTCAGGAAAATTTGGCACGAATGTCTTATCAAACATATCGTGAGCGCTCATTCAATTTAGCCCGGCAGTTATTACAAGAACCTTCTATTAAAAAGGCTAGTACCATTGGGCTTACTTTATCGAATCAACCTGAAGTAGATACTACGTTTATAATCGAGCAATTTTGGCTATTAAATAAGAAAGTTGTCGTTCCAAAATGCAACCCGGCGGACCGTTCGATGCAGTTTTACAAAATAGATAGCTTTGCTGAGACGGAACGGGCATACAAAAACATTTTAGAACCAATCCCAGAATTGACACAATTAGTTGAAAAAGAGGAAATAGACGTGATAGTTGTTCCAGGTGTAGTGTTTGATCGTCAAGGCTACCGTATTGGTTTTGGTGGCGGTTATTATGACCGATTTTTAGTTGGATACAGCGGAAAGCGCATTTCCCTCGCTTTTGATGAACAGCTTTTAAATGAAGTGCCGAGAGAATCACATGATCTACCGGTACATATACTACTTACAGACAAAGAGCGCATAATTTGCGGATAAATGTTGGAGGAACGACAAATGAAGTCAATGTTGGACATAATTGGATTACTGAAACAATACGGAATCTACATTTACACTAAGGACCGTATTGGTGATCTATATTTGATGGAAGATGAAATTAAGGAATTATATAAAACGAATGTTTTGGATATTAAAGATTTTCAGATGGCGTTGTTAATTTTACGTCAAGAAGAGCAAAGACTAAAAGCAGGAAAATAAACTTTATTTATTGTATAATAATAGGTAACGTTTACCGGACTGCTTGTGTAACTAGGGGTTTTGAACGTTTCTGACTCAATTATACCCTTAGTCAAACAGCGGAAGTTCACCGCTGTTTTCATATTTTACGAAACCTTTTCGTTTCTAATACGTACTAACTAATAGTGTATTTTCAAACTGCACTTTCATAATTTTCCCAACAGAATACTGTTGCGTATTAGACTGAAAAGCTTTAAGATATATTTTGTTTCACGTTGGAATTTACACAAATAAAATAATATATTTAAAAATTTGAATATGTAAAGAGAGGATGTATAGGAGATGAAAGATTTTAAATGGCCTAAACATTCGATATTAGCGATTGCCGTAATAGCAACATGGATTAAAACTGTAATTGTTTATGAAACAAGTTTTGATATGAAAATAGAGAATGCAATGCAATTATTAATTTTAATCATCAATCCATTAAGCTTTTTGTTATTTTTCTATGGATTGGCATTATTTTTAAAATCTCCAAAGGCACGAAATCGTTTTATCGTTGGCGGTAGTATATTACTGGCATTCGTCTTATATGGAAATGTAGCGTTCTACCGTTTTTATAATGACTTTGTCACATTACCGGTATTATTTCAAACAAGTAACTTCGGAGAGCTGGGAACATCTGCGGCTGCAATTATTAACTGGACGGATATTTTATATTTCGTCGATGTAGCGATTATTTTAATTGCACTTAAGCTTATGCCTAAATCTGTTGAATTCACGCCAATTCGCAAAGATGCACGTAAAGCATATTTCGTTATGACAGCAGCTGTATTATTTTTGAATTTGGGGTTAGCGGAAACAGAACGTCCACAGCTATTGACGCGTGCGTTTGACCGTGAGCTATTAGTTAAGAATATCGGAACATATAACTATCATTTATATGATGTGTATGTACAATCTAAATCATCTGCCCAACGTGCTTTAGCAGACGGTAGTGAACTTGTGGAAGTGAGCAACTATATTCGTGCCAATCAGGCAGAGCCAAATATCCAAATGTTCGGCAAGTATGAAGGACGTAATGTCATTGCTATATCATTAGAATCATTGCAATCCTTTGTTATTAATAATGAAATGAACGGGGAAGTTATTACACCTTTCTTGAACTCATTAACACAGGATAAAGATACGTACTACTTCAACGATTTTTATCACCAGACAGGATTAGGGAAAACATCCGATTCTGAGTTTATCTTTGAAAACTCGTTATATGGTCTAGGTCGTGGAGCGGTATTCTTTACACATGGTGAAAATACGTATAACTCCTTCGCAGAGCGTTTAGGGGAGAATGGCTATTTCACGAATGTTATGCATGCGAACAATAAATCATTCTGGAATCGTGATATGATTTACAAATCGTTTAATTTAAATGAATTTTACGATATTGAGTCATATGAAGTAACAGAAGAAACATCAGTAAACTGGGGATTAAAAGATATTCCATTCTTTGAACAATCAGCAGCATTGATGAAGGAAATGCCACAACCGTTCTATAGTAGATTAATTACATTAACAAACCATTATCCATTCTACTTGGATCCGGAAGATGTAATGATTCCAGAATATGATTCAAACTCTGGTACATTGAATCGCTATTTCCAAACGGTTCGCTATTTGGATGAATCAGTGAAGGAATTCTTCGATGATTTAAAAGAACAGGGCTTATATGAAGACTCAATTATCGTTATGTATGGTGACCACTACGGAATTTCGGAAAACCATAATAAGGCGATGGCAAAGTATTTAAATAAAGAAGAAATTACACCTTATGACAGCGCATTATTACAGGCTGTCCCATTATATATTCACATTCCGGGCGACAATGAGGGACAAGTGATGGATAATGTATCTGGGCAACTGGATATTCGTCCGACACTATTGCACCTTCTAGGTATCGAAACATCTAAAGATATGCAGCTTGGTGCAGATTTGTTTTCAGAGGAACATGAAGATTTCGTTATCTTCCGTGATGGACGTTTTATTACGGATAAAGTAGTTTACGCAGGGGAAGTATGTTATGACCGTGCTACAGGCGAATCAATTGAAATCGATGCTTGTCAACCATATATTGACAGAGCTACCCAGGAGTTAGAGTATTCCGATCAGATTATCAATGGCGATTTATTACGCTTCTATGATTCTGAAACAGGTAATTTACTAACAGATCAAAATTATAAATAACAAAAAGCTGTTCTTGAACATTTCAAGAACAGCTTTTTTTACTTTACAGAAAAAAACGCATCGCTTAGATAGCGACACGTTTTCCCATTGCAATTAGTGTGTTGGTGGATAGCCTTGATTTAAAACTGTCATGATAACAAACCAACCAAATACTCCTGCTGCTAAAGCATTGAATGCTACAGCTAAAAGATTTTTTTCTTTGATTGATTGGAATATGCCAACTACGCCAAGAATTGCAACTAGACCAAAAATAACCATTAATAAGTTCATAAAAAATTGACACTCCTTTAAGACATTCCAAAAAATGTCGCAACAATATTCCTCTTTTATTGTAAAGGTTTCCAATTCGTTTGTCGAGGACTAAAAATGACGTTTGTTTGAACGTTAGTTTTCACTATCTAGTAGGAAGAAAAAATGTATAATGAGAATTGAGGTGATTAGATGTTAAATATAAGAAAATATAGTTTAGGGCCAGTTCAAACAAATTGTTACATTGTAAGCAATAAGGAGAAAGATTGTCTGATTTTTGATCCGGGTGAAGAAGCAGGACGCATTATTGGTGAGGTACGAAAAAACGGATTAAGACCTTTAGCTGTTTTATTGACGCATACACATTTTGATCATATTGGTGCAGTGGATGCTATAAGAGAAAAGTATAATATACCGCTATATGTACACGTAAAGGAAGTTGATTGGTTAGCAGATCCATTGAAAAACGGTTCAGGGAAATATGCGGAGTTACCAAATTATATAGTGGGGAAACCTGATGAAGCGCACGTTATTCGTAAAGAAGGCGAGCTGGCAATTGGCGAATTTAAAATTGACGTTGTACATACACCAGGGCATTCACCAGGTAGTATTTCTTTTATATTTAAAGAAGATGGCTTTGCTATTGTTGGGGATACGTTATTTGAGCAAAGTATCGGTCGAACAGATTTAATTGGTGGTTCAATGGAAGTATTGCTTAAATCGATACATGAGAAATTATTATCGTTACCGGAAGATACGATTATATATCCGGGGCATGGAGAGTATACGACTCCTGCAGCAGAAATGAATTCGAATCCTTTTTTAAACGGATTTTAAGCGTATTTTCTATATAGTATGATTTAGTTTAATATAAAAAAACGACCGCTCTTAAAATAAGAGCAGGTCGTTTTTTTTAGTGTCCACCACCAGGTGTGTGGATGAAAGTTGTATAATATGTGAATCCGGCGAAGAATACTGTTAAATATGCTCCGAAAATGTACATGTACATGCGTTCTGAAAGATTTAAGAAGCCTAATAATAAGAATAAACCTGTATTACCTACGAATAATAGCGAAACCTCGTTCATACCACCAAGGTAGAACATAACGGCGAAAATAGCAGTCCAGAATGCCATAACTTTATACATATTGCTCATGAATTTCCCTCCTTTTGCAAAAAAATAGAGTAATCTCTTAACCATTATAAATCAAGTTTCTTAATAATGTAAACTGGAAGTTATGGAAGAGTTGTGACAATCGCGTGATTTTTGCCATTAATTGTGAACGGCAATTTTATATTTACAGAAAGAACATGCATCCATCATACTTTCTACTTGAGAAATTTCATTTTTGCCAAACAATATATCAACTTGTCCTTTTAAGTAAGATTCGTGAAGTTGGCATACAATATTTCCGTATTTTTCTAATTGGTTATGGAACGGACAGTTGAAAATTGAAAATATAAGGGATTTTGTTTGTTCATTTTCAATAACTTCAGGAACATAGCCGATTAATTTGGCGCTTTTTGTTAACAGGGCAATTTTATCTTCGAAAGTTAAAGGGAATTTCCTTTTTATTTCATCGAGCATTACCTGCATGGACTGTTTTCCATCCTCATAACTAATATCTCGCGCTTTGTCCAATGCCTCGTCACCTAGTTCATATATAAGTTCGAGTGACCATCGGATTAGAGAAGCCGGATCTCGTCTAGGAAAGCTTAGGTTAATTCCTTCATCATTAACTTTATAAACTCGCCCAGGTCGTCCACCTTTTCCAGTTTTTAGATATTCCGCTGAAATTGCATCGATTTCTGACAACTTTGTTAAGTGTAAACGTGCCACATTTGAATGAATGTTAAATCGTTCAGCAATTTCCTGAACCGATACAAATTTTTTGTATTGTAACATATACTCATAAATGGAAAATCGAGTTTCATCTGCCAATGTACTAGTGATTTTAATAGGATGTAGCATTTTTCCACCTCCATCAAGCTAAATATAATATAAAAGTGCCTACTTTTCTATTATTCTACATGAAATGCCATTGAAATTGTTAATATTCATACAAAAAATACCTTAAAAAGAAATTATTTCACCATTTCTATTAATTTTGTATAGACGGTTTTATAATATAAGTAGATAAAGGATATCAAGTTAAAAGAGGTGATTAACATCGAACAGCAATCTATAATTGAACAAAAATGTTTAGAGCTTTTGTCGAATGCAGCAAAGCTTGATGCAACGGATATTCATTTAATTCCAAGAGAAGAGTGTTTTGATGTATTGCTCAGGAAGTATGGCCGGTTTGAAAAGACTAATGAAATTCCCAATGATCTCGCCTTACGAATGATTTCTTACTTTAAATTTTTGTCATCCCTCGATATTAGTGAAAGGCGAAAACCCCAAAGTGGTGCGTTTCAAAAGTTTATCGGCCAATTGATGTATGCATTCCGAATTTCCACATTACCTTCTAGTTTTTACAAAGAGAGCTTGGCGATTCGATTATTGCGTCAAAATCATACGGTCCCCTTAAAAACATTATGTCATTTCCATGAGAGTGTTCGACAACTGGATAGGCTGGCTCGTATGGATAGCGGCTTAATATTGATAAGTGGGGCGACCGGCAGTGGGAAGACGACCACACTATATTCAATGTTGCAATACTGTGCTCAGCATCTTTCACGACATGTTATATCAATTGAAGACCCTGTGGAAAGTACACAGGATCATCTGTTGCAAATTCAAGTTAATGAACGGGCTGGTATAACGTATTCAGCCGGTTTGAAGGCAGTATTGAGACATTCACCTGAAGTCATCATGCTGGGGGAAATCCGTGATCAGGAAACAGCGAAGGTTGCGATGGAAGCCGCATTTTCAGGGCATTTAGTTATCTCTACTATTCATGCGAAAGATACTGTCAATTGTTTATATCGGCTTCAGGATTTGTCTGTTTCTTTAGAAGAGATGAGGCAAATGCTTAAAGCTGTCATTTCACAGCGTCTAATCGAAACTGATAAACAGGGCTATAAAGCAGTTTTTGAGTTTTTGACAGATAAACAATTACAGAGCGCGATAGAATCTATAATAGAAGGCCATCGTTTTACACTGCCTTATGAACAAACAATAGCTGGACAAAAGGCGCTATTAAAAGGAGAAGGCTATGAATATACCTCTCATTAAAAACCTTCCGACCACCCCGTTATTTCAAAAAACAATTATTAAGCCTTCCGAGTTCCCTACATTACTTCAACGAATTTCAACATTATTAAGTGAAGGCTATACATTTGCCCATAGTATAGAAATGCTGCTTCCTTATCATGTGAAGCAATATGAACCGGTACAACAGGAAATTTCGAATATCCTGCACAATGGAGGGAATGTGACGCAGGTTTTTCAGTTCCTCCGGTTGGATAATCAGTATTTAGTATCAATAGAAATGGCTGAAGTAACCGGTAGATTGAGCGAAGCAATAGAAATAGTATCGAAGCAACTTACCTTCCAACAACAAGCGAAACTAAAATTGTTAAAAGTAATTTCTTATCCAATAGTGTTATTTTCCTTTTTAATCCTGCTGTTTTTTGCGTTCCGTACGTATTTTTTGCCGAATATGGCTTCAGTCGTAGCTTCGCGCGGTCAAGGTGAGGAATCAGCAAGTATCCAATGGTCGGCATTTTTCCTCCATATGCCCGACTATATCGTAGCAGTTAGTGTTTTTTTATGTTGTCTGCTAATAACGTTTATTTTCTATGTAAGAAAGAAACGCATCGACATACAACTCCATCTGCTATTTAAGCTCCCTTTCTTCAGCCTATTTTGGCGATTGATATTAACAAGACAATTTTCAAGACATTTAGGCAATCTATTGGTCGCGGGAATTTCTCTTCAAGATGCATTTGACCATTTAAAATTCCAACAGCATCAGAAACAAATAGCATATATTGCCGAAACGTTACAGGAACGTATTCTTATTGGTGATTCTTTATCGCGTGCTGTTGTGCTTGTCGGTTATTTTTATCCTAAGTTTGAACATTTTATTGCCCACGGAGAGGCTAGTGGTTTACTGGGGCGGGAACTAATTTTGTATTGTGAGCTTCTTGATGAAAAGCTGCAGAAAATTATAGAACGGTTACTGGCAATTGTTCAACCATTACTTTTCATCATTATTGCCATGTGTGTCATTGCTGCTTATTTAAGTATTTTAATTCCTATGTATGATGTGATTGATTTTATTTAAGAAAAGGTGGAAGAAATGATGAAAAATGAAAAAGGATTTACATTAGTTGAAATGCTTGTTGTATTGTTAATTATTTCTATATTGATTTTAGTAACCATTCCTAATGTATCCAAACATTTCGCGTCAATTGATGAAAAAGGCTGCGATGCCTATGTTTTAATGCTTCAAGGACAAGTGGAGGCATATAAGTTGAACCATAAAGAATATCCAAGTTCCATATCAGACTTAATAGAAGAGAACTATGTTATGGAAGAAGATTTACGATGCCCTGATAATACGCAAATTAAAATTGAGAATGGTAAAGTGATAGCTTCGACTTCGAGTAGCTAGCTAACACGGTAATAATAAATGAAGTTAAAAATAAGAACAGTTTTAACGAATGCAAAAGGATTTACTTTATTGGAAATGCTCGTTGTCCTCTCAATCTTTATGGTGGTAAGTACAGCAATTCTCTTTTTTTCACATAAACCATTGTTAGATTTTACAGAAAAACAATTAATGAATCAAAATGAACTCTTAATAAGAATGACGCAGTTGATTTCAATTGATAAAGAGAATCCGCATAGTTTTGAAATCGTCAATTGCCGTAGAATTCGTATAAGGGAAATGAATAGAGAGGGCGTTATATACGAGCAGATGGTACCTAAAAACATTGAAATATTTATAACGACCCCGAACTCAAGGCTCAGCTTTAATACGAAAGGAAATGCGCATGCGTTTGGGCGAATTACGTACCATTTTGAAAATGTGACCTATCAATTCTCTGTGAATATTGGGAAAGCAAGAATTTTGGAAAAGGAGGTTTTTCATGACACAGAGAGGCCTAACGCTTGTAGAAACACTGTTGGCAGTCGTCATTTTATTTTTCCTGACTTCAACAATGATTCCACTCACTTATAATATGAAACAGCAAATAGCAGATCAAAAATTACAGACCCATGCCGCTGAGGTCGCCTTCATGGGTGCGTTAAAGTATAAAAGATACGGTCAATCAGCCGGTACTCAAGAAATCGATCAAACTGTTTTTCATTGGACCTATAATGGCCAACAACTTTGTGTACTGTTCGATAACAACGAGGTGGAAAAGGAGCAATGTATATGAAACGAGCTCGGATAAATGAGGCAGGATTTACACTGTTGGAAAGTCTGTTCCAGTTAACTGTTTTCGGTTTATTCGCTTCGATTAGCTTACTAATCCTAATTCGGGTAAACGATATCCAGCAAATCCATAAGATGAAGGATGAAGTGAATTGGGAGTTTTTCGTCTATGATTTGCATCAATATAATATGAATTCCGCATCTGGCAGATTATATAATTCCAGCACACTGCAGCTTGAAATGCAAAATGACCCAAACGACCGGTTATTTGTATTTGATAAATCAGAGCTGCATTTACGGAAAAGGTCGAATAAAGGGGGCAATGAGATTCTATTGCCATTCGTTGATAAATGGCATCTAGAAGGAGATGGCAATAATCTAAATATGAAAGTGGTGATGCAGGATGGAACGGAAAGAGAACGATCCCTCGTGTTACCATTGGATCCAAAATGAAAAAGGGGCATTATTTTTAATGGCAATTCTCTTATTATTCATCGTAACTGGATCTGCCATTTTATATACAAATGCATATTTTGCACAATTAAAATTTTATAATTCATTGGAATTTCCCAATAAACGTTGGTATACCTACGTTTAGAAGGGCACAGGAGAGGGTGTACCCCAAACTGTACCCCAAATCACAAAAAAAGAACTTATATTTATCCTTCGCCAATATTAAAATGATTGAATAATTCTACCGTTTCTTCTTCGACACGACTGAGCGAATGTGCATATACATTCATAACTGTTGTCGGGTGATCTCCAATGATTTTTGCAACTGATACAACCGGAATTTTATTCGCTATTAAAATCGATGCAAAAGTATGACGAAAACCATGTGGTGTGATTCTCGGTAAATCATATGTGCACTTTTCTAATAAATAATCCAATGCATCATTTACATAAGTGTCACTGATAGGAGTAAATTTGTAACGATCAATAAATACATAACTATCTTTTTCGACAGTCATTTGTTTTTCCCATTTATTTTGAATGCACCAAACTTTATATTTCTTTAGTTGATTAATTAGTATTTTGTTTATCGAAATAGTTCTGTAGCCATTATCTGATTTAGGTGGTCCAACTTTTTTATTTGCGCGAGTTCGCTCAATCGTAATCGTATTATTCTCAAAATCGATATCAGACCATCGTAAGCCAGCCAATTCACCTTTTCTGATACCAGACATACCTAAGGTTAAAAAGATGGTGTAGTAGCTCGTTGGCTCGGTTTTATAGACATAGTTTAAAAATAACTTTAACTCTTCCTCTGAAAAATAGTTACCATCCTTTTTCCCATTAAATTTCCCATAGTCTAGTTTGGTAACGGGATTATTTCTGATAATACGTTCATCCACAGCACTATTGAGAGCTGCAATAACAATTCTCCCAACACTTTTTAATGTCCTCTGTGATAAACCTTTTTCGATAAGAGGATTAATTAAATCTCTTTGCATCACCATGTTGGTAATCTTAGTTAACTTCATTTTTCCAATCAACGGTGAAATGTGAAGCCTAATATGCCGTTCGTATAATTCATAAGTTCCAATGCGCCAGTTAGTTTTATTGGCATCCATCCAAATAGTCAGCCAATCTATTAGTTTGTAGTTAGCTGATGTAACATAACTTTGATTCCCATCTAGAATGTCGGCTTTCACTTCGATTAATGCTCTTTCTGCATCTTGCTCAGTCGAAAATCCTTGTTGTGACTTTTCTTGACGATTTTGAAACTTATCATAGAATTTATAACGATACGCATATTTTGTGTTTCCGGCAGCATCTTTATATTTATAGATGCTGTCTTTTTTTGTTTTTGTCATTTTATATCTTGCCATTTTGATTACCCCATTCATTTGCACGGGCAGGTGCTTTAACTTAATGATGGTAATCTATTAACCTCACCCCCTTAAATGGGAATATATGTTCTTTTTTAGGTATTAAATTAGCTTCTCACATTTCAGCTCGACTAATTCAATCGGGACCTTATGTAATGAAGCTATAGTTTGAATCGTTTCATATTCACTAAAGGATTCGTCTGGTATTAATAATTCGGCAGCAAAGCAATTTGCTTCACGTTCGATTTTGCTGACTGACAAAAAAGTACTTTGACTCATAAAAGGTGTATTTACATTTTTATGGAATAACGCATGTCCTAATTCGTGAGCACAAACAACCTTCTGAGTATGCTTTTCCAATTTCGAATTGATAACAATATACTGATTTCTACGATCGTATTTATAATAGCCATTGATTTCGTGATGAAGATCATGCTGCATGACATGTATTTTTAAATGATTTGCCAACTGATATGGACAGCTAGTGTTGTACTTTTGTTTTAACTGATTGGTTTTCTCTTTTATCCACATGCAATCACTCGCTTTACCTAATATTATTCATCATCACGGTACTTCTTAGGTGTATATTTCTTGTTGATTCGTTGTGTTTGTCTAAATAATAATTCCATTGATTCGAGTAACGATTCTTTTGCTTCATCTGACATCGGCTCACCATCAAAAGCTAAGCCATCGCTGTTTTCTATTTCTTTTTCGAATTGTTTTAAGCGTTTGGCGATGTCATTTTCAATTTTATCTTTCTTAATATCCGCTGATTCACTATCAACATATCCAGCTACCTTCATTAATTCCGTATAATCTACTTTTAAAGCTTGCGCTATTTTTTCGATTGTTTGAGGCTTTGGTGTTCCACGTTTTCCTGTTTCTATACGAGATAATTGGGCAGCGCTTATTTCTGCATATAAAGCAAGTTGATTCAGAGTCATACCTTTAGAGTCACGTATCTTCTTTATATAAGCGCCAAATTCAGTCATAAAACCCCTCCTTAAATTTCATTTTAAGCACTATTATTACCAAAAGGAAATAAAATATAAAATTTTTAAGTAAAAGTGTTGCCAAAAGGTAAAACAAATGATATATTATTGCCATAAGGTAATTACCAAAAGGTAAAGAGGTGAAAGAAATGACAAAACAAGCAGTATTCTTAGATAGTTGCGTTTTACGTAACTATCTAAAGGAAAATCACATTACTGAAGCTGAGTTTGCAAAGAAAATTGGTGTAGCACATAGTACTGTTAATCGAGTATTAAATGGTAAACGAAATCCTGGTGGTAAATTTATTTCTGGCGTTTTAACAGAATATAGAGATTTATCCTTTAACGAGGTTTTTATTTTTGAAACAGATTTACCAAAAGGTAATAAAAGCGCATAGGAGGAATGAAGATGAATCAATTAGCAATTATTCACCAACAACGTGTATTAAATAAGGATTTGGCAGTGTACGGCTCTTTCGAAAATCCACTTTTCTTAGCAAAAGATGTTGCAACTTGGATTGAACATTCAGCTACTCACATGATGCTAAAAAGCATTGACGAGGAAGATAAGGTTCGAAACATTGTTTCTACCCTTGGTGGTCCTCAAGAGATGTGGCTTTTAACTGAAGATGGTCTTTATGAAGTCTTAATGCAATCACGAAAACCAATTGCAAAGCAGTTCAAAAAACAAGTCAAATCCATCTTAAAAGAAATTCGAGCAAACGGCGCTTATGTTCATGCTGGTGAAGATGACGACGAAACGATCATCATGGCTAAAGGTTTACTTGCAGCACAAAGAGCGATGGAACGTCAAAAGCGTGAAAACCAAGCACTTCATAAACAAATTGAAGCTGATTCTCCATATACGAAGTTCGGTAAGGTTGTAGCGCTTTCGGATAGCGCAGTAAATATTGGAACTTTTGCAAAGATGGTTTATGAAAAACATGGCATAAACATCGGGCGTAACAAACTGATTGCCTGGCTGAGAGAGAAAGGTTATCTCATTAAGCAGCACGGGGCAGAAAGAAATTTACCTAAACAGCGATATATCGAGCAAGGTTGGTTCCGTGTCCGTCCAGCAGTGGTAGCACGAACAGATGGTGACATCCAAACAGGAACAACATTAATTACAGGCAAAGGGCAAATCGCCTTAACAGATATTTTAATTAAAGAATTTGCACAAAGAGCAAATTAAACGGAGGTAACGTTCATGACTCAAATTCTTGAAGAACTTGAAAGTTTAGACGAACAACTCGTTTATGACATTGAGGATTTAATCCGTATTACTAAATTTAAAGAAGATATGTTGAAAGAGTATTTTTTACACGATCCACGGATATTACGTTGGCAACGTCGAGGCAAAACACGGGGCAAGCGTGTTTGGTTAGCTAAAGAAACGCGTAACGCTATCCGTGAAATCATGTTAAATGAATGGCCAAGCTAAAAAATATATGCACGGGCAGGTGCTTTAGCTTAAGCCATTTAGCCGGGGGCAACCGGCAGAACTAGGAGAGCCAGGGCAATGGCTCAATAGCAAGTTATCTTGCTAATTAAAGTATATCTCTATTTCACAAATAAATGTGTTCTTAGCTGGAACATCAAAGGGCTCGTTCCATTTTGGAACACGGGGGAGAAACGAAAATGGACTATGGAAAGATACTGAAAGGATTCAGAGAAACGGCAGGGTTTACACAACAGGAACTGGCTGACTTATTAAACCGCAGCCGTTCCTGCATAAGTAAATTTGAGAGTAATCGTAAGTTAACGGATATTGCCACTTTTAGAGAATGGGTTAAAGTAACAAATTGTGAATTTCAAGCAATGGTAGTTTTATTCGGCACAGATATTTTTGCAAACGTATCACAAGCTTTATCGCTAGTACCGGCATTTATACGTGTTATATCAATTTTTTAGGGGGGACAAAATGCGCATTAAACCAAGAGTGTGGAGAATCATGACAGTCAAACAACGCTTACAAGCTATGTATTTTATGGCACAAAAAAACCGTTAATCGGTGCAACGATCAACGGCAAGTTTAGAAAAATTCTATTAACACGATTATACCACATCGTGACAGAAAAGGGAGAATGAAATGATTGGAACAACAGGTTACGAAAATTTAAAAGCATCAGTTGAAAGTGATTGTAATGAGAGAAAAAGTTGCGGTTGTTTTAATCCGGATGGGTGCCCTTTAGAGAGAGCTTCAATTGGGACTTATGGAGAACCGGGTTTCAAAAGTTGTTTCCATAAATATTGCGACAAATTCAAATGGGTTATCGATAGAGCTAATCATTACGCTGAAAAAACAGGAATGGACGCAGCAGAAATTTTAAATGCATGGGAAGAAAAACGTAATTACTGGTACATGAATTACTACCAAGAATGTAACCAGCCTGAAATTAAAGATAATAACGTGCGAATTTTCAATACTTTAGAAGATTTAAAAGCGAGTATCGGTGAGCAAGGTTATCGTTGCCCTAATTGTAAGGGGATTTCAACTGATCCTTACGAATGTGATAGCGGTGTGAATTTCAGTGATGGTTCAAGTATTAAGAAATGTGACTGGAAGTCGTATGGATTATTTGGAACGTTGGGGCAGGGTGCAACAATTTTCGTTAAAGAAAAGCTACAAATTGGAACTATATTTATGCCGATTGCTTGGGAAGAAAGCAGTCCCGTTAAACAAGTACCTTCAATAACAGAATTGAAAAAGGGAGCAATTGTTCAGTTTAGAGTCGATTGGAACAGTGAACCTACACCAGCGAATACTTCAACTGTTAATCGTGTTGCAAAGGATAAATCATGGGTTGACGTTAATACACCTTTTGGTAGTAAACGAGTTAGAAATCCTTTAGAAAATTTAAAGATTATCACAGATCCAATGGTTGTTCATATTTAATTCAATTGACATTGCGAGCCCATAGCTCGCTCTCGTCAAGCAGTCCTCAATCGGTTGGTTAGCCGGTCCTCATGGAGAATTGAGGGTTGCTTGATGGGATTCCGTCGGAAAGTAGGTGATTGAATGTCAGCAATTGAAAAGATAAAACTAGCTATAGCTGTAATTGAAAAGTACGGATTTAAATCGATTATCGGTATCGAAGCAACGAAATTTGACAATACGACAGCAAATGTTCATTTATCGGATGCAACAGAATTAACCGGCTTCGATTGCCAAGTTGTAGACCATGACCAAATGCGAGAAGTGTTAGCGATGGTAGACGATGTAAGGGTGTTTGTAATGTTGGAAATCGAATCTACCGTGGCATGAAAAAAACCACTGCAGCAACAGTGGTCTTGAAAAACATTATTTCTGAAATTATATCACAGGAGGTTTATTTATATGAAGAAAATCGAATTAATCTTTATCAAATTACGAAATTTTAAAGGCATTAGTAAGTTGGATGTGGATTTAAAACGTGAAAATGCTCGAATCTATGGTGATAATGCCACAGGTAAAACTACAGTATTTGATGCATTCCTTTGGTTGCTTTTTGACAAGGACAGTAACAACGATTCTAAGTTTGCACTCCAAACATTAACCGGCTCAGGTCTCAAAGTTCATAACCTAGAACATACAGTTGAAGGTACTTTCTTGGTCGACGGTAACGAGGTCCAACTAAAAAAAATCTACAAGGAAAAATGGACAAAAAAACGTGGCCAAGCTCACAAAGAATTTGGCGGTTATACAACTGATCACTTTGTAGATGATGTGCCAGTTAACAAAAAAGAGTATGTCGCAAAGGTTGAGTCCATTGTTCAAGAGGACGTGTTCAAACTTTTAACTTCACCAACTTACTTTAATGAAAACGTGAAATGGCAAGAACGACGTAACATTCTATTAGCCGTTTGCGGTGATATTTCAGATGAAGATGTTATTGCATCAGATTCAACATTAGCAAAATTAAATGATGTCCTTAGCGGAAAATCAATCGAGGATATGAAGAAGATTATAGCTAGTCGTAAAAAGCACATTAATGATGAATTAGAAAAGATTCCAGTGCGAATTGACGAGATCCATAAAATGATTCCAGAAGTACAAGTGGATGATGCTGCTTTAAAAGCCAAAGTAGAAAAACTAGAAATGGAAATTAACGGACTAAAAGACCAACGTTACCATGTCACGAACGGTTCGGCAGTATTGGACATGCAGCATAAATTAAAAGAGCTTGAAATGCAGTTGGCTGACTTCAAGCGGACATTTGAAACTGATAGCAAGCAAGAGGTTTATAAACTTCAAACTCGTATTCAAGAGCTGCAGGGGAATGTTCAAATCATTAAATCGGATATTCGTATGAATGATTTGGATAAAAATGATGCTGAACGCGAAATTAAAACAATGATGGACGGAATTTCTAACAACGAACAAATCATGAATGAATTACGCAAAGAATACGCACAGGTGAAAGCTACGGAATTTACTTATGAAGATAATTGCGAATGCCCAACTTGTAAACAATCCTTGCCAGCTGAACAGCTTGAATCAGCACGTGCAGAAGCGCTCGCACAATTTAATGAAAATAAAACGGCTAAACTTGCTGAAATTTCTTCAAAGGGCAAATCGTTAGCTAGCCACAATGAACATTTTAATGAACAAGTACAAGCGATTAATGACAAACTTGCTACCGTAATTATCTCTAAATCAGAGGAGCTAAACGAAAAATTATCATCTGCAGAAAAAGAACTTACCAAATTTAACGAGCGATTACAGCATGCACAATCAGCAGTACCTGATGTGACGACAGCTGATCAGTATAAACATTTAACAGCTCAAATCACTTCTATTAATGAGGGAATTACAAAAGCAAAATTGAATGCAAATGAAATTGTTGCAGATATTGATGCAAACATCCGTCAGCTTGAGGAAGAAAGGCGCACTATAAACGCTGAATTGGGACAACTTGCCAATGCTGAAAATCAACGTAAACGAATTACAGAGTTGGAAGCAGAGCAACAACGTTTAGCCGCTGAATATGAGGTGCTAGAGGGCAACTTATTCCTAATTGAAACATTCACTCGTAAGAAAGTTGAAATGCTTACAGAGCGCATCAACAGCAAGTTTAAATATGCTCGCTTCAAATTATTCGAAGAACAAGTAAACGGCGGCCTTAACGAAGTATGCGAAACATTGTATGAGGGCGTACCATACGGCAGCGGTTTAAATAACGCGGCAAAAATCAATGTAGGCTTAGACATTATCAATACATTATCGGAGCATTACGGCATCCTGGCACCAATTTTTGTAGATAATGCCGAGGCAGTAACGAAATTTATTGATGTTGATGCTCAATTAATTAGCTTAGTAGTTTCCGAGAAGGACAAGCAGTTACGCGTTGAATTAGATCCTATTGAATTGAAGGAGGCTATCTAATATGGCTATCAAAACTGTACAGATTACAGGTGGATTTTTTGATTCAGAGGATTGCGTTGTATTAAAAAATTCTGGTAAAAACTCAAATTATATCATTATGGCTTTACCTTTCCATGAAGATACACCAAACCTAACAATGACAATTGCAGAGGCAATGGATTTACGAAATGCTCTCAACGAATTGACGAAAGTCGGATTTTTAGAAGTGACAAAGGAGGATGTTAAGTAATGACAAACGCCGTAGCTAATCAACATAATCAAGTGGTTCAACCAAAGAAAAAACCAAATGAAGTAGTTACACAAGTAGCTGCTAGATTAACAGAAATGCAACAACTAGGTCAAATCAGTTTACCGGCTAATTATTCAGTAGAGAACGCAGTGCAAGCGGCATTCTTTACACTCACAGCAGTGGACTTCAAAAATAAAACACCAATCATTGAACAGGTTCTTCCAGATTCAGTAGCATTTGCTCTTCAGGATATGGCGATTCAAGGTTTATCAGTTGCCAAAAAACAAGGTTACTTTATCAACTATGCCGGAAAGTTACAATTTCAACGTTCATATCACGGTACGCAGGCAGTAATTAAACGCCTCACTGGAATTAAAGATATTTGGGCCAATGTTATTTGGAAAGGCGAAGATTTTGAAGTTGAATACGACGAAAAAGGTCGATTGGCTTTCAAATCACATAAAGCTAATTGGAAGGCAGCTACTGGTAAGAAAGAGGACATTGAAGGTGCATATTGCATTGTAGAGCATGAGGATGGTCGACAGTTTTTAACAGTAATGACGATGGATGAAATTTTAACTTCATGGTCACAGTCAAATAACAAATCTGTTCAAGATAAGTATCCGCAGGAGATGGCAAAACGTACGGTAATTAACCGAGCATCTAAAGCATTCTTATTCACTTCTGATGATAGTGATTTATTACTTGATGCAATTAACCGTACAACTGAGAACGAATTTGAAGATGAACCACGTGCTATGGGCGATATTCAAGCGGTTCAACAAGAAATCGAAGAGAATGCTAATCAAGAATTGATAGATGTTGCACCTGTAGAAAAAACGAAAAAAGAAAAGCCTGCTAAAGAAACTGTAATTGATGTAGCTGAGGAACAACAGCAAGAACAACTATTTCCAGATGATGATCCAGGGTTCTAAAAATGATTGAAATTCAAACATTAGCAACAGGTTCAAAAGGCAACTGCTATCGCGTAAGTGATGGCAGTACAGCCTTACTGTTAGAAGCGGGGATAAGCTTTAAAGCAATACAACAGGGACTAGATTTTAAAACTTCTGAAATAGCTGGTGTCCTGGTATCGCATGAACATATGGACCACTGCAAGGGCGTTGAAGGCTGTTTAAAGCGTGGCATGACAATTTATATGTCTCAGGGCACAAAAGACGGCATGGGTTTAGATAATGCGCAAATTCGCATCATTAAAAGCAAGGAACAGTTCCGAATTGGCACATGGACCGTACTTCCATTCGATGTGCAGCACGACGTAAATGAGCCACTTGGATTCCTTCTGCAGTCGGATAACGGGGACAAGCTCTTGTTTGCAACAGACACCTACTATATCAAATACAAGTTTAGTGGATTAACACATTTGATGATTGAGTGTAACTACGATCAGCAGACACTTGATGAAAATGTTGAAAGTGGCCGCACACATCCAGTTATGCGAAAACGTGTGATGCGCTCTCACTTTTCACTGGAAAACTTAATCGAATTTTTTAAAGCAAATGATTTATCGAAAGTTGAAGAAATCCACTTGCTGCATTTATCGGATTCAAACAGCAATGTGGAACGGATATTTAACACAGTCGCAAGGGCAACGGGCAAATTAATTTACATTCCATAGGAGGGCTAGGGCAATGGCTGAACAATACAACAGGCGATTCGAGGGCATATGGATTCCAGCTAATATTTGGCTTTCAGAAACATTAACAATGCAAGAAAAAATCTTTCTTGTTGAAATAAAAAGTTTAGACAATGAGCAAGGTTGTTTTGCTTCTAATGAACATTTTGGCAAGCTATTCCAACTTAGTAAAAGCCGTTGTTCAGAAGTCATTAACAAACTTAAAGAAAAAGGCTTAATTACGATACAGCAAATTTACAAGGAAAACAGTAAACAAGTTGAACGACGAATTATTCGAGTGAATTACGCTCACGAAACTTTCAATGAAGGTGTTCGGAAAACCGAAGACCCTATTCGGAAAGTCGAAGGGGGTATTCGGGATGTCGAAGCCCCCCCTTCGGAAAAGGCGAAGGATAATAATACAGGTCTTAATAATACATCTAATAATACAAATAAAGACAAAGACAGACAGTCGTCAGTCTTATCGGATCCAAACTTTTTAGAAATCAAACAGCTCTATGAAAGTAATGTTCGTGTTGCTACTTTCAGAGATTGCCAGGCAATTGATGAAGCTATGGAGATCTATGAACCAGCATTAATTTTAGAAGCCATAAAAGCTGGCGCATCGAGTGCACGGTCATTTAAATACATTCTCGGAATCTTAGATAACTGGCGCCTTGAATTTAACGTAAAAACTTATGCAGATTGGCAGCAAAAAATAGAGTCGAAAGGTGGCAAATCAAATGGAGGCATTCCAAGACAACAAGGCTCTACAAGAGTTGATGCAGAGGAGCGACTTCGCCAACAGACTGAACGCCTCAAAGGCTTCTTACAGTCAGATGGGGATTCAACTACAAACGGTTCCTAATGAGAAATGTGCTTTTGCTGAATGTGACGGTGGTGGTGTTTTGCATTTTATTAACTGGACGAAAAAAGCAGATGCCATTGAAAACCCTACAAAATATTACATGAAAGACCACGAAATTGAGTGGACGGAAAAATGTAAATGTGTAGATCAATCTGAATTTGAACGCAAAGTAACTTCGTCAGGTGTTCCAGTTAAGTACAGCAAAGCAAAAGTACATGGGTTCGGGATTGATTGCTATAAAAAAGCAGAAAGCAAAACAGCTGCACGAATTGCTAAGCAAATGGCCATTAATTACGTGGAGAAATACAAAGAGCTTTTAACCTTCAAGAAAAATGGACTCTATTTATACAGCACTACAAAAGGCAGTGGCAAAACACGATTAGCTAGCAGCATCGCAAATGGATTAATCAAATTGCATAAACAAAGCGTGTTGTTCTTAAAGGCTACAGACATTTCGCCTCAGGTTCGGAAAACGTATAAAAAAGATTCCGAGAGTACGGAAGAAGATGTATTGCGAGCATTCCGTAATGTAGATGTATTAATCATAGACGACTTAGCTGTGAGCACCGAAAAGGATTTTACCGAGGATTTAATTGGACGCATTTTAGATCATCGCATGGACAAGGGTGCTGTAACTATCATTACATCTAACAAAACAATCGATGAATTAAAGGAACACTTCCCTAAAGGTATTATCGCCAGTCGGGTGAAGAAAATGTGCTATGAGGTACTGATGCCGGAAGAATCCGTTCGTGATGAAGAAGCTGAACAGGAAAACCGTGAATTTGAAAATCTATTATTTGGACAAAATGAGGGCGCTTAGGCGCTCTTGAATGGAGGCTTATATGGAAAAGATGAAACTCACTCAGTCACAAATCGATGCCATCAACAAAGCGCTTAGTCATTACGGAGATGCTGACTTTTTAGTCAAAATGCATCAAAACGTAATAAATAACGGGCACGAATGGTCACAGTGGAATGCTCTTAATGAGTTATCGGTTACTACTTTAAGTCATGCGCTTAAATATGGTTGTGAGGTAGACCAGGAACCAAAAACGGCTATTCGAACAGTTAACATTGCACCGCTACCAAAGGAATCGGACAAGCTAGTGCTTGAACTGGAATTAGATTATGAGCTTGCTAGTTTATATGATGCTATGCAGCAGGGAGACCAGGAGGAAATTTCACGTTGCAAGCAGCGGTTAGCTGAAATACACAAGGAATTGGAGTCGAGCAAATGAAACTAACTGAAGCCTACACGATTTTTAATAACAACTTACATTCAATGGATCCGCAGTTAGCCGAGGCAATTGACCGTATCTTGGATGATAAAAATAAGCAGCTGGAGAAATTAGATGGGGTTGAATTGGCTGAGGCGAAAGCACGAATAGAGATTGAGCGATTACGTGAAGAGCTAATACATGTTCGTGAATTATGGCGCTACGGCTCACCTAGCGAAGTTTACGAAAATATACCTCGTATTGTCCAAATGATTTTGAATAACGAGAAAGGAGAGTGGATTGGATGAATGAACAATTCGTACTCGATATGCTCGTGCTAAACGGTGTCAGCTATCACAAATATGGCCATGAACATTTTAAAACAGATTTCCATCGTTGGATGCATCAATTGCAAAAGGTTAAGGGCTTTAAAACAATAGAGGAAGCGTGTCATTATTTCGACCGTTGGGGTGACGGTTTAGGGGAGCAAGCAGCATAAACTAACCAATTTGAAGGGAGTAAGTAAAATGAACACAGTTGAAACAAAGCAAATGAAAGTTTTTCGCATGGATGATTTCCAATGGGTAGCACACTATTCGGAGGAACAGGCATTAGAGTTTTATCACAAAAATACAGGAGTTCCGATGGATGAACTTATTGAATCACTTGAAGAAAATGGCGAGATTCCGTTAACAGACAAAATGTACTGGGAAACATCTGATGTGGATGTGAAGGAAATGGAAAATGAAGGTTTTGAACATCATCCAGATTCACCATTTGGTGATTGTTATTTTGTAACTTTCGATTGGGTTATTCGTAAGAATCCTCATTCTTATCCAGGATTTATTGCAAGCACAGAATATTAAACAAAGGGGGCAATGAGAATGAAGCTAGCATTCTTAAAAATAGACGCAATCTTCGAAAATCAAGACCATAAAGTCATTGAAATTCCAGCAGGAGGCATCCAGTTTGAATACCGCGGGAACGTAATTCAGTCAATACAACCATTGGCACTGAAAATGAGCCATGATGGGAGATTCCAAAATATTGTTCGTTCAATCGATTTCGTAGTTTATACGGATCAATCCCTATTTGCATCAGGACAAATGATGTGTGGTTCAGTATTTAGTGTTGTAGCGCATGAGGATGTACAGCGAGCAATTTATCAAGAGATTGTGAAGCGTTGCAAGGTTGTACCGATGTACAAGCCAGTGAACGAGCGAGAGCTGTTTGCAAGGGAATATGAAGCTGCTTATGCGCAGTTAATGGGGGTGTAAGGATGAACTTACAAAAATTATTTGAGACGCAGGCAGAATTAGATGCTCTTATTCTTACTAAACAAAATCTAGAAGAAGTTAATTTAAAAAATATGATTTTAGCAGTTATTACAGAGATCGGTGAAATGTCCAATGAATGGGGCGGTTTTAAAGATTGGAAGGTGAATAAGCAACCAAAAGAAGGATTGCTAGATGAAATTGCGGATGTACTAAGTTTTATCCTGGTTATCGGAAACCAATTGCACCATCGTGGTCCACTTATTATTTATCCAGAAGGAGATAGTGAAAGAAATGGCCTTGTATACGATGACATTACGTCACAAATCTTGTCGCTAACATCATACTTCATTCGTTTATGGGAGTACGATGAAATCGATGAAGGATATCGGGATGTTCTCACGACATTTGCAATTTTAACAGAAAAGCTAGGCTTCACGTGGGACGAAGTTGAACAAGCTTACTTCGCTAAAAATCGAATCAACCACGAACGTCAGGAGAGTGGTTATTAATGCAACTATGCGGACGCTGCAACAGGCAGCTAAAAACAAGCAAAAGCTTGGAACTAGGCTTTGGTCCAGTTTGCTTCAAAAAACATCAGCAAGAGTTAACAGACGCTGAATTTGAGCGCAATCAAGTAACGATTGATGAGGTGATGCAACATGATCGAGCAAATCGCAAAACGGCTTAAATTATTACGCAACGCATTAGACATAACTGCTGAGGATGTTGCTTTTCAAATTAATTACTCAGCTAACCAAATTTGGCGAGTTGAAGCAGGAACTTGTAAACCAAATATCGAGTTTGTCGCCAAGATGTGCAAAGTGTACGCAGTCTCTATTGATTTATTGGTGTATGGATCAGACAAGGAATTTCAAATGCTAATTAACAAGATTTATAGCAAAACAGCCTAGGAGGGAGCTTATGCGTTACATCGAACTGGTTAAACGATTAGACGGGCGAAAGTTAATAATCGTAGGGCATTTAACTAACGAGGAAATTTATTATTTAAAGGCAGAGGGTTATCGGGTGGTGACTAAAGAAAAGTTAGCAGCGTAGGAGTGATAGGGCAATGATTCAAAAAAACAAATCATATGCCAATCGAGGTGCGTTCTTAGAGCGCATCATCGATATGGCTAATAATAAATACCGTAATGCTGGTGTGGCGGATATTCGAAAAGTTCCTACACCAGTTAAAATCCTAAAGCAAACAGGCAACAAAATTACAGGGCATACGGAAAAGCCTACATGGGTGGACTATTCAGGAATTTATAACGGAAGAGCGATTATTTTCGATGCAAAGCAAACGTCGCTTACAAATTTTCCACTTGAGAATCTATCAGAGCATCAATTTAGATTACTAGAATCGTGGGCAAATAAAGGCGCTGTCGCCTTCCTAGTCGTTTATTTCAGTAAGTATGACAAATACTTCATGTTACCTTTTGAAAAGCTTAAATGGGCATGGGAACGCGCTGAAAATGGTGGACGTAAATCAATTGCATATAAGGAATTTGAAACGATGGCTCATGAGGTGAAAAGTAAAGATGGTTACGCGCTGCATTATTTGGAGGCGGTTTGATGAAAAATCACATCATTTTCTTCAGTGGCGGTAAATCGTCTTTTACAGTTGCTCACTTGGTAAAAGAGCGATATCCGAATGACAATATCGTTCTCTATTTTACCGACACATTGTGGGAGGATGAAGATTTATATAGATTCATATACGAAGCGAGCGACAAACTCCAACTTCCTATGCTCTATCATTGTGTAGGTCTAACGCCACCCCAGTTGATGGCAAAAGAACGGTTCTTATACAACAGTCGCGTTGGTAACTGTTCAAAGAAATTGAAGATGGAACCAGCAGCTAAGTATTTTAAAAAAGGAATTAAGCCAGCTATTGAAAAATGGCACAACAAGCAATTTTTAAAAGCATTAATCGATCCGTTAAGTAACGGGTTTGAAGAAAATACATCCGTATACTTTGGAATCGGTTGGGACGAAATGCACCGAGAAGGAGCTATTAAAAAGAATTGGGCCCCATTTGATGTACAGATGCCTTTAATTGATGAAGTGATTGACAATGAAGAGATTTTAAAATTATACAGCATACGTAGACCACGGCTGTACGATATGGGTTTTGTTCATAATAATTGCAAAGGGCGTTGTGTAAAGGCTGGGCAAGGACATTATAAAAATCTCTTGATGAAGGATGAAAAAACCTTTCAGGAAGTGAAAGAACAAGAAATCATTATTAGTGAATATATCCGTTACACCAAACAACCACATATTAAAGCTGGTAAATCCAAAGATTATTTGTTCGAAGATGTTTATGCATTTCTTTCAACTGGGATTAAGTCCGACAAGATAAAAAATATCTTAGCTAATGCTGATTATTTGTCTTCAGAACGCAGGTTGTTTGGTAACGACAGCAAAGGAAAGCCAATTAATAAACCGTATTCGTACATCAAGACAATGACACTAAATGAGTTGGAAAAGAAACCAATCCAATGTGATATTTGGGATATTGGAGGTTGTGGTTGTTTTGTAGATTACGAAAGTGAAGTAGTGAATTATTAAGCACAAAATGTGGAGGAGAGGGATGACTACAATGAACGATTTTTTAAAAGATGTTATTCAGATGTTAGCTGAAGAAGAAGGCAAGGATTACAGTGACCAATTTACTTTTGCAGATTTAATTGAATACGCTTGGGAAAACGAGCCATTCGATACTAAAGAACAAGCAATTGAAGCAGCAAAAGAAATGTTTCCAAATGGATTTGCAATTGGAAGGTTACAAGATAATGGCATTAACTATGACGTGGTAGACGTTGAAGAATTTCGATTTAACTAATCAACAATTCGAACACATTGTGTAGTAAAAGAGCATAAAAAAAGACCTGAGTTTCCACCTCAAGTCAGCAAAATTATACAAGTTCATTATAGCACGTATGTTCTTGTATAAACAAATAAAAACCGTAACACTCGCCATGGTACGGTTTCCTCTACTGCGTAATTTATCCATCACAAATAAATTATAGCATAAGGGGGCAAACTTATGTATTTTCCAGAGTTATTAGAGGAATACAAGCAGTTGTTGAAGCAGATGAAGTCTGAGGGCGTGACAAGCGGTGATTTATACCGTGAAGTAAAACAGGCAATTGAATGGATGGAAACAGGTTATGACCCTGCAGAGTATCGGGCAGCTACTCGTGTGGACGCATTTCCGATGGATCCGTACCATATGCAAACTTATATGGCTTATGTGAATGATGATGAAATGTTGATGCCGGAGTTTTTGGTGCCGATTAAAGAAAAAATTGAGGCTAATTTTATTGATGTAGATGTTGATGCACCGGAATGGCAAAGTTATGTAACCTTTATGATGCGCGATGTGAATGTGGCAGTTAAAAAAGCTAATGAACTTAAAGAGAAAATCAAAAGTGCTTTGAAAGGATTAACAGCAGATGAACGAGCTGTGTATGTGGCGATTAAAGGAGAGCTTATGTCGTTTAGTAAAGTAGCAAAGATGCTGGATGTTAGTAAAAGTACGGTACAGAGTTATTATGAGCGCGCTTGTAGGAAAATTCACTATAATGTTCAGAATGGAAGCCAGTTGAGTTTGTTTGTAAGTTGAAGATAGCAAAAAAGCCATCCTTTTTCGGATGGCTTTAATTATGTTTAGAGATATTCAGGTTAATTGACTTAAAATTTCAAAGCTTAACTATCAGGTTCCCCTTCTATATAAACATAAATATCTTGTATTTTAACTAGTAATTAAAATAAACAAGTGATAGCAACCAAAAAGATAAAGCTATTATGAAATATACACCAGCTAATCTTCTCTTCGTCTCTTTATAGTACTTAACACTAAATAGTAAGTTTATTAAACCAATGATTATGAAGTTAATTCCAAACAAAGTGAAACTTAGTTCGTTTTTTTCAAAAATGGCCCATGCAAAGATGAAAACAATCATAATTAACAGAGCCAAGTTTGTTATCAAAAATTGTCTTCTAGCCATTCGTTACCTCCTTTTCATGGTCGTATAAAAACAATAAACTAAGTTTATCACAACTGTTTATTCAGTCGCACTTTTGAGAATATAAGCCCTTAGTTGTTCCCCAATTCACATATACTCCGCAACCTTTATTTTTCACACCCAACACAGTTGCCCCAAATGCTATTATAAGAGCCGCTATTTCATACATAGCCGCAACTACGGGCATCCCCAAAATTACAGCAGTGATACCGACTATTGCAACTAAAGTAGCTACTCCAGCTAGACCGATCACTAATTTATCAGTACCACAATCATCAAAATACACTCGTACACTAGTGAGCGCGTTTATTCCATCACATGACGAAGCTAAACTTTTCACGTCTCCAATTTCATTCTCCAACGAAGCCATTGAAACTGTGATCTCTTCTACTAATGACTCATCTACTCCCTTACTCAAGGCGTTTTCTTCATCAAAGTAAATGTTACCACTAGAATCAAATTTGTAGAACTCTTGTGCCTTTTGTGTTTCTTCATATATTCTTATAGCTTCTTTTTCATCAACATTGTAATAATCTTGAATCATCTTATAGGCTTCAGTTTCTTGTTCGTTTTTAATTAATTTAGCGGATGTTGGGAAACTTCCTAAGGTACTAAAACAGAGAACGAAAATAATTGTAACAATAAAATACTTGATTCTACTCTTAAATTTCATAAATCATTCCTCCTACTAATTTTTTTTTTGACTGAACAAGGATGTCTAAAATGGATTTAAAAAGTTACTCTAATAAAAAGTGAACACCTACCTTTCCTGTTTTTACCATTTTACCAGTTTATTGGAAAAAGTCAAATTGGAATTCAAACCCCAGATTTTTAACAAATAAATTCACTTTCTGTTATGGGTTTAAAGGTAATCTTAATAGCTCGAGTTCCTTGCCATACGATTACCCTATATATAAGAGCACTTATTTTTACCACAAAATAAAAATGAGAGGCTAATATTCGAGATTTACTGAGGAGCACTGGACGTTGGTGCTCCTTTTTCTATACATAAAAATGGGGGTGAGCTTATGATGACAGCTTTAAAATGTGAGAAGTGTGATAGACCAGCGCAGTTAAAGAGGCAGGCTACTGGACGGACACGGAATGGGCATTTGAATGTAAAGAAGGTTTATGAGCGTTTTTGTTCATGCGGAGGAGAAGTTAAACCTATGTTGGAGTAGACTTTCAATAGTGCATATTGTTTGTTTTAAGTTTAGTTTGTGCATTATTTTGAGAATAGCAAAATTGTGTTAAAGATTTTACACTCTATTTTTTGTAAAATAGTAGTAGAGGTGAAAGTAATGCAGATTGGTATAGAAAAACGTTATATTATTTTAGGAATGATTTTATTTGGAGTAGTATTATTTTTTGGACCTTTTTTAATAAATTTATTAATGTTTAATCAAAAGCTGTTTCCCGTTACTGGTGATTTTATTATATGGATTCCTTCGCTTTCGACATATGCTGGGGCGCTTTTTGGTGGTCTTATTTCAGGGTTAATAACTTTATATGGGGTAATTTTTACTATTAATAACGCTAGTGTAAAAGAAAGGGAAAATGGATTACCCAAAAAATTAGAGCGTGCAGAAGAGTTAGAACGAAGTTTACTTGAATTGAAAAAAATATTAGTTTCAAAAGAGTTCCTACCAAAGCATGATTACTTTAATTTTGCAAAACGTGAAGTAAATAAGTTTGTAATTGAAAGAAAATTAGTTGATATATCTATAAATGTAAGCGAACCGGTTTATAGAAAAATCAAATTAATGGAATTAAGCACATATGATATGCAAGAAATAAAATCTAATAAATTTTATTTAAATAAAATGAATGCAGATGAAGTTCAAAAAGTCATAGATATGGTGAGATTAGAGAAAGAAAAACTTTTAAAAGAAATATTCGCATAATTCTAATAGATATAAGTCACGTTCATTCGAGCGTGGCTTTTTGTTATCAAAATTCCATCTTGTTATTTCCTTCCATTCTGATTTAAGATTGGTATGAGGTGGGAAAATGAAGGATAAAAAAATTAGTGTTGTGCATTTATACTATTTAATTATTTTAGCTGTGATAATAATATCCAATTTTTTAGTAATTGCATTTGGAGGTACAAAAAATGCTAGCACCGTGATGGGTACAGCAGCAACTGTATCGTCTTTAATATTATCTGTTATAGCTATTGTAATGACAATTGTTGATGTGGCAGGACAAAGAGATACCGTATCTGATATAAAAGACACTGCAAAAAAATTGCAAGATAATTTAGAAACTGTTAATGATGGTATACAAGAAATTAGCGCGCTTAAAGAAGAATTATTAAATGCAATGAGTTTAATTCACAGTAGTAATGCAACTTTAGTCGATGAGGTTGCTGAATTAAAAGAAAAATACAAAAAAGAAGAAGGGGGTTCAACAACTGTCGATTCAGAGGATTTTGTAAAGGATCTAGAGAATTTAAGCGAAAGAATTCAAAAAGTTTATGAAAAACCACAATTCAGAAATAATTATAGTATATCAGGACATATCCATAAAATTACTTCACGTGTAGATTTAGAAAATGATAGATTGGTTTCTTATAATATAAGATCATTGATAGAAAATAGCCTTAGTGGAGTTAAAAAGTTTAGATTAACCGATGTATTATGGATAACTGAAGAGTTAAATATCACTAGAGCTAATTTAAAAAATGAACTTAATGTTCTAGTTAAACAAAATAAACTAGAAAGAGATGGGGAATTTTACGTATTTAAAAATAAATAACATTAAGCATCCTTCGGGATGTTTTTTTGTTTCACAAAGCAATTAGCATAATGGGGGTGATGCCATTGGGAAAGTAAATAAAGGTGGAGCTAAAGGGAAGTACCAAGAATGGCTCACACCTGAAGGATTAATAAAGATTGAAGGTTGGGCGATGGATGGTTTGACTGATGAACAAATCGCTAAAAATATAAGAATTACATCCTCAACCTTGTATGAGTGGAAAAAGAGGTATTCGGAGATTTCGGAGGCCTTAAAAAGAGGCAAGGAAATTGTAGACCGTCAAGTGGAAAACGCTTTGCTTAAACGCGCATTAGGTTACCGATATGATGAAGTTACAAGGGAGTTAGTAGAGGATTTAGAGAATGGTGGAATGAAATTAGATGTAACCAAAGTGGTTACGAAAGAAGTACAACCTGATGTAACCGCTCAAATCTTTTGGTTAAAGAATCGTAAACCAACTGAATGGCGCGATAAGCAGCAGGTTGAGCATAGCGGTGAGATTACAAATACTATTCAGCAGCTAACTCCAGAAGAGCGCCAAAAACGCATTGAAGAATTGAAGGCGAAGTTGAAATGATTACAGATGCAGAATTACTGGAACTTGAAATGTTATTGCAGCTAGAAGTCATTGATAAAGCCAAAATGAATTTCTTTAAGTTTTGCAATGTGCTCGCTCCTTCTTTTTATAAAGAAAGCCGTGCCTTTTTAATTTACATGTGTAATGAGATGCAGGACTTTTACCAATCGGATGAAGAAGTGCTTATCGTTAACGTCCCTCCACGTCATGGTAAGTCTCGGACAGCTTCCATGTTTGCTAAATGGGTGTTTGGTCAGAATCAAAATGAAAAGATCATGACCGGTTCGTATAATGAAATGCTTTCTACAACTTTTTCTAAAGCAGTACGAAATGATATTTCGGAAATAAAAGCCGACTTAACTAAAGTCGTTTATAGCGACATCTTCCCTGAAACCCGGATAAAGCACGGTGATGGTGCCATGAACTTATGGAGCTTAGAGGGTGGATATAATAACTATTTAGCTACTTCCCCAACTGGTACAGCAACAGGTTTTGGTGCTTCTTTATTGATCATTGATGATTTAATCAAAAATGCAGAAGAAGCCTTCAATGAATCTGTTCTCGATAAACACTGGGAATGGTTCACAAATACGATGCTTTCTCGTGTTGAAGAAGGCGGGAAAATCATCATAATTATGACGCGTTGGTCCTCCAAAGATTTGGCTGGGCGAGCGCTTGTTCATTTTAAAGAAGAAGGTAAAAAAGTACGCCACATCAATTTAAAGGCACAGCAAGATGATGGATCCATGTTATGTGATGAAATATTAAGTCGTAAATCATACGAAAGTAAGATACGTGCAATGAGCCCTGAGATTGCTGCGGCAAACTATCAGCAGGAGCCGATTGATGTTAAAGGGCGATTATACAGCTCGTTTAAAACATATGACGGGGAGATGCCACAGTTTAAAGAAATTAAAAACTATACTGATACGGCTGATACAGGAGCGGACTATTTATGCAGTATTAACTACGGTGTCACGTTTAGTAATGAAGCTTACATTCTCAATGTCTTGTACACAAAGGACGGCATGGAGGTAACCGAACCAGCAGCAGCTAAAATGCTTGTGGAAGATAAGGTTAATGTTTCGGATATGGAGAGTAACAACGGTGGACGTGGCTATGCACGAGCAGTAGAGCGCATATTGAAATCAGAGCATAACTGGAATAAAACACGAATTAATGCGTTTCATCAATCAAAAAACAAGCAAGCGCGCATATTGTCCAATGCAACCTGGGTGATGGATCACGTCTATTTTCCTGCCGACTGGCGTTTTAGATGGCCTGATTACTTTAAAGCTATGACCGAGTATCAGCGTGAAGGTAAAAATAAACATGATGATGCTCCAGATGCAACAACAGGTATTGCCGAAAAGATTGGTAGCGGTAACACATACAGTTTCGACTAAGAGAGGTGATGTAAATGACAAACTTATTCCCTTTTCAAGGAGCAGTTACAGATACGGAATTATTAAATGAGCGTATTGCTTCAGGGGCAAATAAAATCATAAACAATATAAAATTGCTAGAAAATGAAATCAATAAATTTAAAGCATCAGAAAAACGTAAATGGATGCTAACAGGTGAGCTTTATTACGAAGGTGAACAGGATATTTTGAAACGCGAGCGTATGGTCATCGGCAAAGGTGGACGCTTGGAGATTAACAAGAACCTTCCGAACAACAAAATATTAGATAACCAATATGCTAAGCTCGTAGATCAAAAAGTTAATTACCAACTAGCTAAGCCAATTACATTGGAATCCGAAAATCAAGCATATTTAAAAGCACTTGAAACTATTTTTAATCGTCGCTTCCATCGGACATTAAAGCAGGTAGGTCAAGATGCATTAAATACAGGTATCGGTTGGCTCTATCCGTACTACGATGAACAAGGTGATTTTTCTATCAAACGTTTCGCGCCACATGAAATCATTCCTTTTTGGAAAGATTCAGACCTTACTGAAGTAGACTTTGCGGTCCGTATTTATACTACGGTTGCTTATGAGGGCGATAAAGAGGTAGTTGTTGAGAAAGCGGAAGTATACAGTGCAAACGGTGTTGAATATTACGAATGGTTTAACGGTCGGTTGGTGCCAGAAGTAACGAGTGAATCTCGTGCATATATAACTGTTTATAATGGCGAGGAGAAGCTAGAAGTGAACTGGAAACGTGTTCCCTTAATTCCTTTTAAATTTAATAGCAGTGAAATTCCATTAATTAAGCGGGTTAAATCGTTGCAGGATGGTATCAATGTCATGCTCAGTGATTTTGAGAACAACATGCAGGAAGATGCACGAAATACAATCTTGGTCCTGCATAACTATGACGGGCAAGATCTAGGCGAGTTCCGGCGCAATCTCTCTATTTATGGTGCTGTTAAAGTACGGTCAGCAGATGGAGTGAAAGGTGGCGTTGATACGCTTACTGTTACGGTTAATGCTGACAATTACAAAGCTATTCTTGCGCTGTTTAAAAAGGCGCTCGTTGAAAATGGCCGTGGCTATGATGCAAAAGACGAACGCATGAGTAATAATCCAAATCAAATGAATATACAGTCGATGTACAGTGATATAGAGCTTGATGCTAATGGGATTGAAACCGAGTTTCAAGCATCATTTGAACAGCTTTTATGGTTTGTTAATCAGCACTTAGCCAACACTGGTCAGGGTGATTTTGAGGGCGAGAAAGTTGATATCATTTTTAATCGTGACATCCTGATTAATGAAAAAGAAGTCGTTGAGGTGCTTGAGAAATCGTCGTATATGCCTTTAGAAAGTCGCTTAGCTCAACATCCTTATGTAAAAGATGTACAGCTTGAATTGAAGCGATTGAAAGAAGAGCAACAGCAGCAGATGGATATGATGGACAATTACGATACGACTTTCCAACAGAAGCAAGGTGAATTGAATGGCAAAGAAACCCCGTAATTATTGGCGTCAACGTTTCGAAGCTCTGGAAGATGCACAGCACAAACGCTCCATCTTTTACTACGCCGACTTAGAAAAGGCTTATATCCAAACGATGAATTCGCTAGAAGCTGATATTTTGCGTTGGTATGAGCGTTTTGCAAAGTCTGAGGGGATTCCTTTGGATGAAGCTAAACAACTGCTTAAAACACAAGAATTAAAGGAATTTAAGTGGTCCGTAGACGACTATATTAAATACGGCCAAAAGAACGCGATTAATCAGCAATGGATGAAGCAGCTTGAAAATGCTTCTTCTCGAGTTCATATTTCACGTTTGGAAAGTTTGAAGTTACAGTTGCAGCATCATGTTGAAAAGCTCTATGGAGACCAAATAGAGGGCTTTGAGAGATTGATGAAGGATGTTTATCAGAACCAGTATTATCAAACAGTTTTTGAGGTGCAGAAAGCTTTCAATGTTGGCTTTGCATTTCAGGCATTAGACGAGGGTAAACTTGCAAAGATTATAAGTAAGCCTTGGACAGCCGATAATTTGACGTTCAGCGCTAAAATTTGGCGCGATAGAGGTCAGTTGATAGATACACTCCATAAAGAGTTAACGCTCTCTATAGCTAAAGGTGAGAGCCCACAGCGCTTAATTAGTGTTATCCAAAAGAAAATGAATACTTCTCGTTCAAGTGCAGCCCGTTTGGTATTAACCGAGCAGGCTTTTTTTAGTGCTACGGCATCAAAAGATGCTTTTAGTGAACTGGATGTAGAGCGTTATGAAATCATTGCGACATTGGATAGTAAAACAAGCGATCTTTGCCAGTCGATGGACGGAAAAATATTTAAGTTATCGGATTTTGAACCCGGTGTTACTGCCAATCCCTTTCATCCGAGGTGCAGAACCACGACAGCTCCTTATTTCGAGGACGATTACAGTCAGCGAATAGCACGTAAAAAGAATGGCGAAGTGTATTACATTTCTAGCAATATTAAATACCTTGAATGGAAAGAAAGGTTTGTTGCTTAGGTTTTTGCCATACAAATGCCTATTAATAAAGGGAAAGGATGATTTCATGAGTCCATTAATATTTTTCTTGTTTGTCGTTACAGTTGCAGCAGTCTGTTATGTATTAGGCCATCAAATTGGCTATCTGAACGGAAAGCGGGAAGTTTCAAATATTGTACGCGGTGAGCCTCCCTAAAGCGACATTTGAAGATGATTTGGGCAGTGAATTCCAACATATCCTTGATTATGTCGAATCGGGAAAGGTTTAGGTGGTCCAGTATCTGCTCGAAAGCCTAAACAGAGGATAAAAGCTAATAAGGCACTCGTCTTTTGCTAGTAGACGTAAAAGAACTAGTCTAAAACCTATCGAGTCGTTACTCGTAAAACACGTATTAGGAGGATGGATGAAATAATGAAAAAAGAAGATTTGATTGCAATGGGATTTAGTGAAGAACAAGCAGATGCGCTTGTTAATAAATATGGCAACATGGTTCCGCTTGAACGATTTAATGAAGTTAATGGGGCAAAGAAATCACTTGAAGAACAAGTGAAAACTCATGAGACCCAACTAAAAGATTTGCAGGGTAAAGCAAAAGGTAATGAGGAATTACAAGCGGAAATTACAAAGTTGCAGGAATCGCAAAAGCAAGCAAAAGAGCAGTATGAACAGCAGTTGAAAGATGAACGCATGTCTACTGCCTTAAAATTAGCGATTGCTAATAAAGTGCATGACGTTGATCTAGTCACTGGATTGGTCGACAAATCCAAAATTGAATTAGACGACAAAGGCAATGTCAAAGCAGGACTTGATGAGCAGTTAAAAACACTGCAAGAATCAAAGTCCTTTTTATTTGTTCCTGAAAAGGAAGAGAAGAAGCCTGAATTTAAAGGGTGGAGTCCAGCAGGTGGTAACAACGATAAAGATGGTGAATTGGATTTAGGTAGCATGTATGCTAAGCAACAAAATGAAAAAGGTGTTGCAGATCCAAGTACTCCAAGTCGATGGACGTAAATTAAGAAAAAGGAGGGCATACACATGCCATATGTAAAAGGTGTATCTAAATTTGAACGTATTAACTTTTTAGCATCATCCAAGGTGCAAGCATTTACTCATGAGGTGAGCGATACGGGGGTTGCAACAGATGCCAACGGTCGTAAAATTGTTAGAGCCGGTACGATTTATCCTGCAAATGATGCAACAGCAAAAGGTATCGTTTATAACGATGTAGATGTTACACATGGTCCACAACCAGGTTCTTTAATCGTGGAAGCATACATCTTAGAAGAGCGTTTACCAGAAGCGCCGACAGAAGAAGTAAAAACAGCTTTAAAAGAAATTAAATTCCGATAATATATTCATTTAATTTGAAAGGTGGAAAACAAACATGCCAGATGTATTAGAAATGTTTAACCAAAAGACAGTTTTAAACTATTTAAAACAGCGTAAATTAACACCATTTGTAGGGGAAGAATTATTCCCAGAAAACAAATATGACACTCTTGAATTCGAATACTTAGTGGGTGCTAGTAACCTTCCTGTTGCTGCTAAAATTCACGCTTTTGATACAGAAGCTGAAATCGGCTCTATCGAGGCAGGCAACCAAGCACTTGAAGCAGCTTACATCAAGAAAAAGTATCAAATCAAAGAAAAGGATTTAATTGCTTTACAATTCCCACGTACGCCACAAGAGCAACAAATGCTAGTGGGGCGAGTGTTTAATTTAGTGGAACGTGCAGTAGGCGATGTGCGTGCTGAAAAAGAAATCATGCGTATGCAGGCGTTAGCAAACGGTGAATTGTCGCTCCCAATGGAAGGTGGAGGCGAATTAAAGGTTAATTACAATGTACCTGACGACAATAAAGAAGCATTGGCTGGAGCTGCTACTTGGGATTCACCAGATGCGGATATTGTTGGTGATATTACTCGTGCAGTAAATGCATTAGACGAAAAGCCTACTCGCGCTTTAACATCTACTAAAATTGTTAGCTTAATTTTGCGTAATTCAAAAATCATTGCTGCATTATTTGGAAAAGATAGTGGACGTGTTGCCACATTAGCGGATTTAAATGCATTCATGCAATCTCATGGGTTACCATCAATTGCAACATATGATTCAAAGTACCGTGTTCAAAATGCAGATGGGACTTACACGACACACCGTTACTTCCCAGAAAATAAATTTGTTATGTTCGGTGATGTAGAGCTAGGTGAAACTTTACTAGGTCCTACTCCAGAAGAAAGCCGTTTATTACGACAAGGCAATGAAGATGTACAAAACATCGGTAAAGTCATTGCTATGGTTTATGAGGAAGGACTTGACCCAGTATCTACATGGGTGAAAGCAGCAGCAACAGCTATTCCGTCATTCCCAGAAGCAAATAACGTATTCCAATTACAGCCGATTGCATAAGGAGGATTTATATATGAAATTAGTTGAAGTAATTAAAGTACCGGTACGATATGAGGGTGAAACCTACACTCGTGGAGCTCAATTTGAAATGGAAAACGATCATGTAAATGAAAACCTAGTCAAAGTGCTGGGTGATGTTGCTAAAAAGCAATCTGAAACTCCAGACAATCCTTTTGAAGGCATGACGTTGGAAGAACTGAAAGCACATGCTGAACAAAAAGGCATCGACATTGGCAAAGCCACAACAGAAGAAGGCATTATCAAGAAAATTGAAGAAGCCGAAAAAACTAAATAGGGTGTGAGTTTATGCTCGCTACAGTATTGTTACGTTTAGGGGCCTTGGGTGTCCCTGTTTCAAACGATCCAACCAGTACCGATATGTATTTGTTAAATTTCGCAGTCAATAAAACCATTGATCATATTAAAAATCAAACGAATTTAAGTGCTGTACCCGAAGGACTCACTCACATTGCTATTGATATGGCAGTGGGTGAGTTTTTGTATGCGAAAAAGTCTATGGGTTTACTTGATGTGAGCTCACTGGACTTTTCGACAGCTACTAAACGTGTCAAAGACGGTGACACAGATGTTGAATTTCTTGTAGATGCCAAATCCACGCCAGAAGCTAATTTTTACGCCTTTTTAAATTACCTGCAGCACAATGATACTGATTTTGTTAAATATCGGGTGCTCTCATGGTAAGCACTCGTAGAAAGGCGCTTGAAACATTATGGCATGGTACATGTGATGTTATCGGTTGGGGCGAGGTAACAGATCCGCTAACTCATATTACAAAGCCCGGGGAATTTATTTTGCATCAGAGTTTAAAATGCAAGCTCTCTCATAAAAATATTAGCGCTACATCTCAAACAGGTGCTGGTGCTATTATCGTGCAACAAATTAAGTTGTCGCTCGGCAATGAGCATGATATCCCTGCAGGTTGCAAAATCATCGTTTCACAAAACGGTAAGACTGCTGAATATGCGCGTAGCGGTGAACCTGCTGTCTTCATTGACCACCAAGAAATTGTATTAGACGTTTTCAAGGGGTGGACTTAATGGCTAGATGGGGCAAAGTAGATTTTCGTCAGTTGAAGCGTATGCAGAAGAAGATGGAGCAACTAGAAAAAGCAAGCTTTGAAAAGTTTTGTGAAGATGCAGCAAAGGAATTAGCAGCTCGTTTATTAGCGAAGGTTATCAAACGTACCCCTGTTGGTGTATATGAAGATGGCACAACAGGCGGTACTTTACGTCGTGGTTGGACTGCTAATAGTAATCGTGAAGCTGAATTATCAGCTACATTTGGCGGTGGCGGTGGAGCAAAGAAATTTGTAGATTCCATGACAGTTAAAAAGTATGGACCTTATTACGAAGTAGAGGTTATCAATCCTGTGGAATATGCATCTTACGTTGAATATGGGCATAGAACGCGTAATCATCAAGGGTGGGTAAACGGTCGCTTTATGATGACCATTTCAGCAGATGAAGTAGAACGTGCAGCACCTGCTATTTTAGAAGGGAAGTTAACGCGATTACTAAAGGAGGCTTTCGATGGAAATTGATGATATTGTTGTTGCTATTTCACGGAAGCTCCAGGAAGCTTTCGGTAGTAACTATAGAAAATATATTGATGAAGTGCCACAGGGGTTTGTGACTCCTGCTTTTTTTATTCAGTTTTTGAACTTTGAGCACATTATGCAAATCGGAAATCGGTGGAAAGTAACGCCGTTATTTAACGTTCAGTATTTCCCGAGCAATGGCGCATCAGAAAGCGCGAATATGTGCTTGAAAGTTCAGCAAGCATTAAAGGATGTCACGCTCTTAAATGGCGCTGTGATGCTTGCAAGAGGGAAAAATAGCGAGGTTGTTGACGGTATTGGTCATAACTTTATACGCTTTGATTTCTTTCTTCAAGAAGTCGAGATGAAAGTGCTAATGGGCTCGTTGGAACAATTTACAAATGGAGAAAGGGTGGTATCAGTTGGCGAGAACGATTAAAGCAAAAGTAGAACCTGTTACTGCTGAATCAGTCGGTGAAACGATTCAATCAGTGGTACCAACGTTTACAAAAGCACAGCTTGTTACAAGTCGTAAATATATTCATCGTCGGGATGCACTGAACGCATTGTTAAAAGGTGATGAACATTACTCATTTGCTCAGGTAGATGAGGTATTAAAACAGTTTGACAAAGGAGTGAAGAAGTAATGGCATTAGGTGGAGGCTTTTGGTTAACGCAGAATAAAGTGTTACCAGGTACGTATCATAATTTCATTTCCAAACAACGAGCATTCGTAAATTTATCTGATCGTGGATATGCAGCATTACCTATTGTTCTTGATTGGGGCGTAGATGATGCAGTAATGACAGTTACAAAAGAGGATTTCCAAAAGGACTCTCTTAAATTATTTGGCTACGATTACACACATGAGAAGTTAAAGGGCATCCGTGATTTATTCAAGGGTGCTCTTACTGTTTTCTTCCATAAGCTAAGCCTTGGAGGCTCTTTTGCTGAAAATGATTTTGCTAAAGCAAAATACAAAGGCGAGCGAGGTAATGCGATTCGTAATGTAATTCGAGCAAATGTCGATGAGCCTTCTAAATTTGATGTGTATACGTATTTAGATAATACCTTAGTCGATGAACAGGTTTCAGTAGCAGATGCAACAGTTTTAAAAGACAACGATTATGTTGATTTTAAGAAAAATGCAACATTGGCTGTTACAGCTGGCGCACCTTTAACAGGCGGTGCAAACGGGGCTACTGCATTAACCGCAGGTACACCACATCAAATGGCATTAGATGAACTTGAAGGTTACGGCTTTAATACAATCGGCTGTTTATCGAGTGATCCACTTATTAAATCACTTTACGTAGAGTACACAAAGCGTATACGTGATGAGGTAGGAGCTAAGTTTCAGTTAGTAGGTCATAAGCTTGGAGCTGTAGATCATGAGGGTATCATTGATATTCAAAATGATACTATCGGCGAAGGTGAAGAAGTATTTGGTGCCACTTATTGGGTTACAGGTGTGCAGGCTGGTGTTGCTGTAAATCAATCAAATACAAACCGTACTTATGACGGTGAACATACACTTGATATGTCAGAGACAAAGACACAACCTCAATTAACATTGCTATTAAACAATGGTAAGTATGTTTTCCACCGTGTTGGAGGGAATTTTAATGTTTTAGAAGATGTAAATACATTTACTTCATTTAGACCAGATAAGAATGAAGATTTCTCTTTTAATCAAACGATACGTGTATTAGATCAACTAGCCATTGATACAGCTCACTTATTCAATACTCGTTACCTTGGAAAAGTACCAAATGATAATGATGGTCGAATTTCGCTGTGGAAAGATATTGGTGCACATCGAATGGAGATGCAACGGATACGAGCGATTCAAAACTATGACAAAGAAAAATTACTTGTAGGACAAGGACAATCGAAACGTGCTGTAGTTGTACAAGAGGAAGTAATTAATACCTTAACCATGTCACAACTTTACGTTAGCACAGAGGTTGCTTAAGGAGGGAATACTAGATGAATAAACTGATTAAACGTATCGTGGCAGCAACTATGTTGTCACGATTTTTAAATCAAAAGAAAGCACCACAATTACCACTGAAGTTGGATCTACAGTTCTTTGCAGAGACAACAATGCACGCGCGTGACGCTGTTCACGGTGCCCAAGGGCGAGCTTTCGTTACAATTGAAGGCAATCGGTATTTATTCGCCAATCTAATTAATTTAGAGGCGCGTATGGACAAAACGAAAACACAGGTTCCAATTATGGGCCGTACCGGTAAGGGGAACAAGTCAACTGGATGGGAAGGGACAGGATCAGCTACATTCCACTTCAATACATCGATTTTCCGTAAACTATTGAAACGTTACAAAGATACAGGCGAAGATATTTATTTTGATATTCAAGTGACGAATGAAGATAGCTCTTCCTCCATTGGTCGCCAAACAACAATTTTAATCGATTGTAATATGGATGGTGGTATTATTGCAGCACTAGATGCAGATGCGGAATACCTTGAAGATTCAGTTGACTTCACTTTCGAGGATTGGGATATGCCGGAAGAGTTTTCTATTTTAGCAGAAATGCAATAACGAGCTTGCCGTTCATCGGCAGGCTTTTTCGTATACTTAAAAAATAACAAAGGAATGGTGAACATAAATGAGTAACTTAACAGCTTTCTTAGCACAAAATGCAATTAATCCAGAGGCAGAGGAACACATAGTTTCAAAGCGTTTCGTAGATCCTGAAACACAAAAACCAATGAAGTGGCAAGTAGCTTCAGTAGATTCAGACCGTGATGAAGCATTACGTAAACAACATACAAAACGATTACCGGTACCAGGAAAGAAAAATGTATTTCAACCAACAACAGATTATGATGCATATTTAACTTCATTAGCGGTAGAATGTACTAAATTCCCGAATTTGCATGATACTGAGCTTCAAAATTCATACAAGGTAATGGGAGCAGAGGCATTACTTAAAAAGATGCTTTTACCTGGTGAATATGCCGAATATTTAAAGATCATTCAATCGGTAAATGGATTCGATATTGGAATGGAAGAGGCAGTTGAAGAAGCAAAAAACTAATTGAAGACGGCGACTATGATGCAAACATTGCTTATTACTGTTTGCATAAATTACATAAGTGGCCGTCAGAATATGATTCTCTACCGAAGTGGGAAAAGGCTTTTGTGATTGCTGCTGTACAAGTGAAACAAAAGGCAGATGAAGAAGCTGCTAAAGAGGCGAAGAAAGCCGGGCGTAAGGGTAAACGAAAAAGGTAATATGGTTATTACTTCCTGAATTTTGTATAGTTGTCTTAAGGAGGGATAATTTATGGCGAAAAACAAAGTAATAGCTGGAGAATATTTGAATTGCAATGTGATGAGTGCATTCGGTCAGGTTAGTATACAAACAGGATTTACAAAAAGTATTCAGCTTGATAAAACTACCATAAGCAACTACGAATTAATCACTGAAGAACATCGCAAAAGTGCGGTAAGTGGAGTTAGTCGTGGTTTAATAGGAGGTGTATTGCTTGGTCCGGTGGGTTTATTAGCTGGTCTATCGGCTAAGAATAAAGGAACGCATACGCTAGCGATTGAATTTCTTGATGGTAAACGTAGTTTAATTGAAGTTGACGAAAAAATTTATAAAGCGCTAATACAAAAGTTGTTTTAATATGCTACGTAAATTATTTTTAAAGTTGAATCAAAATAAACCACAAATGCCAAAAAGGATTTATGAAGGGGCAATTTCGGATTTTTACTACGAAAGAGCAGTGAAAGATTTAGTCGGTAGTAAATACTGTGAAATTGACCTAAATGAAGAAGATTTCATTAAACACTTACTTTATAAATTAAACCAGAATAACTTAAATAAGTTAGTCAAATTAAATCGAATGAGTAATAAAACAATTTCGTTCAGTTATAATTCATATCCAGTTGGTAAAATTAAACTTCAAGGTAGAAAAACGTGGATGCAAATTTTAACAAGCCCATATGACCAGGAACGTATAGAAGATGCTTCGAATCACGAATACATTGAAGCGATTGAATCGTGGATTGATTTTATTAAAAAGCAAAAGTTAAATAGGTAAATAAAGAGAGGGCAACTATAAAGTTGCGCTCTTTTTATGTTTGAAAGGAGGTTTTAAAGTGGCAACCATACGTACAGCAATTCAAATCCAAGATGGTTTATCACAAGCGTTTAAGGCAATGAATGTTGCGATGCAAGCGACTATTAATAGTTTTGAACATTTACAACGAGCATCAGGTAATGCGGTTGATGTATCGAGTATAGAAATCGCAAGGCGTGAATTAGCACGAGCTGAACAAGCGTTTGACCAGATAGAAACACAAATAAGTCAAGCTAATATTCAACAAAATAATTTAAATAATTCAATCCAGAATGGTACTTCTGCTGCCAATGCTATGTTGAGTAAGATGTTGGCTATTGTAGGCGCTTATCTGTCGTTTCAATCCGTTATGGGGATCATCGATTTGTCGGATGAAATGACAAATACTACAGCGCGTTTAAACTTAATGAATGATGGTTTACAAACGACAGCGCAACTGCAACGTATGATTTACGAAAGTGCACAACGAACATATGCACCTTATCAAGCTACAGCAGACATGGTTGGTAAGTTGGGTTTACAAGCTGCTGCCGCTTTCAGTAGTAATGAAGAAATCGTAGCTTTTGCGGAACAATTGAACAAAACCTTTTCGAATTCAGGTACATCGGCGGAAGGAATTAGATCTGTCATGCTTCAGCTTACGCAAGCTATGGCAGCTGGAAGGTTACAGGGGGAAGAGTTAAATGCAATCCTTGATAATGCACAACCGATTGTAGCTAATATACAGCGTTATTTAGAGGATGCATTTAATATTGATGCTTCTAACATTAAAAAATTAGCTGCGGATGGTATAATCACTGCCGAAATCATTAAAAAGGCTATGTTTTATGCTGCAGAAGATACAAATGCCGCTTTCGAAAGTATGCCGATAACATGGAGTCAAATTTGGACGAAAATGAAAAACTACGCAGTAGACGCATTTTCACCGATTCTCCTAAAAATAAACAAAGTGGCAAATAGCACACGAATGCAAGAGCTAATGAATAGCATGACCAATTCTTTGTATACAATCGCAGGAGTTGCAACGGCAGCCTTTGATATAATGACGAGCGTAGGTGCTTTTGTTTATGATAATTGGTCGTTAATTGCGCCGATTATCGGCACTGCTACATCTGCTGTTTTGATATACGTTGGAGCTCTCACAGCTATGAAGTTAGCACAAATGGCAACTGTAGCATGGTCAGCTATTAGCGCAACAGCTTCATTGATTTACGCAGCGGCAATGGGTACCGGGACAGGTGCTACATGGGCGATGGTTGCAGCTTCGCTAGGACTAAACGCCGCATTAGCGGCTAATCCAATTTTTTGGGTTATCATGGCAATCATTTTACTAATTGGTCTATTTTATGTCGCGGTGGCAGCTGTAAATCATTTTGCTGGTACGTCAATTAGTGCGACTGGAGTTGTAGCTGGAGTGTTTCTGGCACTCGGAGCCACTATAGCAAACGTTTTTATCTATATATGGAATGTAGCGATGGAAGCGTATGCCAATATTTATAATGTAGCAGTCACTGTAGCAGAAGGATTGGTTAATGTATTTAGTGGTGACTTATCTGCTATCGGACGTATGTTTGTTCAACTAGGTGATAACGTACTAGGAATTTTAGAAAGTATCGCTAGAGGTATTGACTTTGTATTTGGATCAAATTTAGCTAGTGCAGTAGGTGGGTGGAGAAGTAATCTGGAAAGTTGGTCTGCTGAAGTGCTGGGTGAAAATAAATATCAGATTGATAGAATGGTTGCTTCGGACTTCCAGATGAAAACTTTTGATATTACGGATGCTTATAATACTGGTCACGATTGGGGTGCTAATCTATTTGAAGGCGGCGCTCAAAAACAATCAAATAAACAGGCGGCTGCTATAGATTGGGAAAGCCTTATGAATAATTTAGGTGAATCTCCATCTTCAAAGGAAGCGGCCGAGAAAACAGCCGGCAACACAGCAAAAATGGCAAAATCGATGGATGGCACAGCCAATGAATTAAAATATCTTCGCGATTTAGCTGATCGTGAAGCCATTAACCGCTATACTACAGCCGAAATTAAAGTAGATATGAAAAATGAGAACCACATCAATTCCGAAATGGATATCGATGGGGTTATTGATCGTTTTGGTGAAAAAGTCGAGGAAGTAGTAGCAGTATTAGCAGAGGGGGACGATACGGATGTATAACTTTTTTATGGATGGTGTACAGCTTCCTGTCGCTCCATCTGCTATGAGTATGAAAGTTAACAATAAAAATGAAACGATTACTTTAATTAATGAAGGTGAAGTTAACCTGTTAAAAAAGGCTGGTCTTACTGATATAGAATTTGAAGTTGAGTTCCCCAACGTTAAATATCCATTTGCTGTATATCCAAGCGGATTTCAATCAGCTTCATATTTTTTAGACCATCTCGAAAAATTAAAAGTATCTCAAGAGCCTTTCCAGTTCATTGTTAATCGAATGAAACCGGACGGCTCTTTATTATTTGATACGAATATGACGGTATCAATTGAGGACTATACGATTGATGAAGATGCTGAGAATGGTTTTGACATCAAAACAACAATCTCTTTAAAACAATTCCGTCCATTCGGTACCAAAAAGTTAAACATTAAATCAGCTTCTAGCACTTCAAATACGGCTAGTTCTGCACAACCTAAACAAAAGGTCACTGTAGAGAAATCAAGACCGACAACAGGCAAGCAGACACCAAAAACGTATACTGTCAAAGCAGGTGATACTTTATGGTCAATTGCTAAAAAGGAATTAGGTAATGGTGCGAAAACCGATGATTTAGCAAAGCTTAATAATTTATCTAACCCCAATTTAATTAGAGCCGGGCAGGTGATTAAACTTGGGTAAGTATCAATTGCTCATACTATCACGTGGCCGTATCTTTGATGTTGCCGTACAAGAGCCTATTATATGGGAGACACATCGTAAGTCGATGCCTGGTAAATTAACGTTTAACGTAATTAAAGATGAACTATTAGGCTTCCATGAAGGAGATATGGTCCGCTTTGATTATGACGGTGATAAAATCTTCGCTGGATTTGTATTTACGAAAAAGCGTACCAACAATCGCATTATATCCGTTACGGCTTATGATCAATTGCGCTACTTTAAAAACAAAGATACCTATGTATATAAAAATAAAACGGCAGCTCAGGTTCTTCAGATGCTCATTGCTGATTTTGGTTTACAAGGTGGCATGATAGCAGATACAAAGTTTGTCATTGCTTCTCGTGTTGAAGATAATCAAGAGTTATTCACGATTATGGATAACGCTGGTGCAATAACTACGAAAAATACAGGTAATTTATTTGTGCTTTATGATGATTACGGAAAGTTAAATTATCGCAACATTAAGCAATTAAAGCTTGATATTCTAGTGGATGAAGATAGTGGCGAAACATTTGAGTACACCACTTCCATCGATGAAAATACACACAATAAAATTAAGTTGTCCCGTGAAAATAAAAAGACCGGTAAACGCGAAATATTTATTGCTCAGGATAGCGCCAATATAAATCAATGGGGTGTACTTCAGTTAACTGAAAGTGTTGATGAGGGCGAGAATGGCAAAGTAAAAGCTGATGCACTGTTAGCACTGTATAATCAAAAATCACGTAAGCTGCACATAAATAAAGTGTTTGGAGACCCACGTGTAAGAGGTGGTTCAACATTAGGCGTGCAAATGTATCTTGGCGACTTAACTGTTGCTAATTTTATGATGGTCGAAACAGTAAAACATTCTTTTTATGAATCAGATCATCGAATGGATTTGAAATTGATTGGCGGTGATTTTGTTGCGTGATATGTCTGATATTATTCGCGCTTTGAGAAAAGTTGTACTGGATGCTGTAAATGCCCAAAAGCTAACGGATATTGTTTACGGAACAGTTGAATCAATAGCTCCATTAAAAGTTCGTGTAGACCAAAAGCTTTTACTTGAGCAAGAGCAACTTAAATTAACACGTGCTGTTATGGATTATGAAGTGGATATGACAGTGGACCATTTAACAGAAAATCGTACTGGTGGTTCGGGTGATGCAGCATATGCATCTCATAATCATGAATACAAAGGTCGTAAAAAGTTTCTAATACACAATGGATTGATTATTGGGGATAAGGTAACAATGATCCGTGCACATGGTGGTCAGCAGTATTTAATAATTGATAAAGAGGTGGTTTGATGCTACCAAGACAGATTGAAAATGATGGTTTAACTGCAGACTTTGAGGAAGTGGTCGAGCCTACAAAAGCGCATTATATAAATTTTAATAAAAATCGCTGTTCAGGTTTCATCGATGAAAGAGAAGCATTGAAACAAGCGATTTTTATTATGCTTTCTATTGAACGTTATGATCATATTATCTATTCTTGGAACAATTTCGTTGAATTAAAGGATTTATTCGGAATGCCAACAGCTTATGTTGCCAGTGAAGCACCGAGAAGAATTAAAGAATGCTTATTACAAGATGACCGTATAAATGATGTGGATTCTTTTGTAGTAACCACTAATAAAAATAAGGTCCATGTGCAATTTATTGTCCGTTCGATTTATGGAGAAATTGAAGCAGAAAGAGAGGTGATTTATGCATGACACAGCCGTTTAATTTAGATTCAACTCTTGAAGATATACAAGCCATTAAAAGAACTAATGTAGCTGAACTTGATGAACGCTTGGATATGCGTGAAACCTCACCGTTATATAACGCTACCGCTGTAAACAGTATTGAAATCATTCAGATGCTAACAACCTTAAAAAACTATGTCGATATGGTATTTGCTGATACAGCTCCTAGAGAGACTTTAATTCGACGTATGGCAGAACGAGGTTTAACTCCAAAGCCAGCAACTAAAGCGAAATGGCGAGCTATCTTTAATATAGATGTACCAATTGGTGCTCGTTTTAGCTTAGATCGACTGAACTATACAGTCATTGAGAAGATTAGTAATGGACAGTTTATTTTAGAATGTGAAACTTACGGAGTTATTGGAAATACAGAATACGGTACCCTAATTCCAATCAATTATATTGATGGTTTGCAAACGGCCCAATTAGTTGAGTTACTTGTCCCAGGTGAAGATGAAGAAGATACAGAAGTAATGCGCCGTCGTTATTTTAACAGTTTTGGCTCCGTATCTTTCGGTGGGAATCGAGCTGATTATAAAGAAAAGACATTAGCTCAACCGGGTGTAGGTGGTGTACGTGTATATCGCGCATGGGGTGGCGGGGGCACAGTAAAGTTAGTCATAATTAACTCACTCTATCAAAAACCAACGCAAACGCTCGTAGCTGATGTACAAGAAGCTGTAGATCCATTGTATGCACAGGGCGAGGGATTAGGGTATGCACCAATTGACCATAGCGTCACAGTGTTTGCAGTTGATGAAGTGAGTATTAATATTGGTCTCAACATTACGTATCAAGCTGGATGGACTTGGGATGATATACAAGCAAATGTTCAAAGCGTTATTGAGGATTACTTCGTGGAACTAGCTAAAGAGTGGGCTGAAAGTGAAGAAGATAACGCTGGTCTTGTTATACGTATCAGTCAAATAGAATATCGCTTGTTAAATGTTTCGGGTGTCCTGGACATTGCAAATACTCAATTAAATGGTGGGACTGCTAATGTTCAAATTGCGCCTGATGCCATTCCAAAGGTTGGTGTTATAAATGGCTAGAGAAGTTGACTTTCTTGGTTATCTACCGCAAATCTTTAAGGAAATTGAGGAGATTCAAGCCGTTGCTCTTGTAGAGACGCCAATACTAAATGGATTGTGGCAAAAAATTGAGGATATATTAAATGATCAATTTATTGTAACTGCTACAGACAGTGGTTTATCGCGCTTAGAAAAAATGCTGAAGCTCAATGTACCAGCGACAGATACCATTGAAACGCGTCGATTTAGATTATTGTCACGTTATCAGGAACAAGCCCCTTATACTAACAAGGTATTAAAACAATTGCTTGATAGCTTACTAGGCGAGGGGAAGTATTACTACGAACGTAATGTAGCTGAAAAATGGCTAAAGGTGAAGCTAGAGTTAACTGTGAAAGGGCAGTTTGAAGCTGTTGAACTAATGCTTGAGCGTATTACTCCTCAAAATATGATTTTGACGGTAGAACTTCGATATAACCAGCACATTATGCTTACACGTTACACTCATGCTCAATTAGCAGCATTTACACATAAACATTTAAGAGAGGATGTGCTTAACTAATGGCTGGACAAACACCGAATTTCAAGTTAGTTAAACCAGCTCCTGAGCAGTTTTACGATGTTGCAGTCCCTAACGGAAATATGGATAAAATTGATGCTGCATTAAAAGAACTACAGGAAAATGATGATTTAACACAAATCGAGCAAGACTTAAGTGAATTAGAAACCAAAGTTACTACGCATTTGGACGAAATTAATCCTCACTCAGAAACTAAAAGTCGTACCATTAATGTAGGGAATACTCGTGAGTTTAAGACAATTCAAAGTGCTATAAACAGTTTAAAGAAGAATCTGGGCGGCAAGGTCGTTAGAATATACGTAGACGCGGGCACGTACCCCGAGCCTGTCACTGTAGAGGGCTTCCAATTCGGTACTTTGGAGTTAAGTAGTAACAGCGGCATCAATACCGAAGTTAAAATACAGAGCGTGACTGTGAGAGACTGTGAGGCAGTAATCCGGGTATATAGCCTAAGCACCAACTTCACGGGGCTGAGTAACTTCGGTCTAACAATCTCCACAAGCCGGTTTGTTCAAGTAACTAACTTAATAACAGGTGCCTACACACCAGTAACCGGCAGTACCGGAATATCTGTCTTTCACGCTAACGTAATGATAAACGGTTGTACAATATCGGCTTACGATGTAGCAATTTATGTTGCGGCTAATTCAATAGTGTACGTCGCTGGGCTAGGGGGCTCTAATAACCGGACAGGACTTTCCTGTTATGGAGGCTCTACAATAGGCAAGGACGGTAATATGCCAGGGGCTACGGTTACAGCCGAAACTACCTGGGCGGGAGGGGTTATTCGATGAAACAGCTGCTCTTTGGTGATTTAGAATTAAGCGCAGAAAAAATCTATAAATATGAAGATTCGATTATAGGGATAACAAATAATATTGAAGTTTTTTCTTTTAAAGGCGTTATTGATTTTACAGAGTTAGAACTCGGTGAAGGTCAAGAATTTGATATGCCTGAAATAAATGAAAAAGATCGAATCCTTCAATTAGAGCAAGAAAATAAGCTATTAAAAGCACAAAACAACGCATTAACAGAACGAACGGATTTTCATGAGGAAGTATTGACAGAAATCATTCTGACGATTACTCCATGATGAATCTGTATCGTTCTTTTTTATATCAAATATTATATAAAATTTTAGGAGATGAAGATATGATGGCATTATTATTAGCACAACGAGTGATTTTGGGGAAATTGGAATTTGAAGCAGTACCGAGTACATTAAAACTACAAGTATATGAACATTTAAAGGACAGCGGAGTTGAATTTCTAGCGGGGATATATGACCCGTCAGCAATTTAGGTAGTTTACTTAAATATTATTAAACCTAAGATTAGAGAGCCGTTTATACATAAGAAGACGGCTCTCTTTAGTTTTAACGATACTTTTTGTTAGCTTGCTTTATAAAAGACTCTAAGCTTTCTTCCCAAGCGAGAGAAGGATCAAGTTTCCATGTTTCAAGATCACTTAAGAAATCGTCATATAGGAAATCTTTTACATTATAAAGAAGACCTCTTAGAAGAGTATCTTGATTATCTTGTGGATATTCATGAGCAACATATAGTTCAAAGTGAATTGAAAGACTTGTTTTAGTTTCTTTCTTTGAAAAATTCACGAAAATAGGTTTATTACTATCATTAGCCGTTTTTTTATAACGTCCTACAGGATACCATCGGTTAAAAGTATTTTTATCATATGAATCTTCAAGAAATTCATTGAATTTACTATGTAAAACTTTATATAGGCTTTCTTTGGTGAATCTTTTCATAAGAAAAGAACACTCCTTTCAAATATATGATATGACAATTATACAATTATATAAAAACTTACACAGTAAATATTTATCATCATTTTATTAGAAACAGGGAAGATGTCTCACAACTGTTCCAAAATGTAGAGTAACTCATAAATAACTGAAATATGAAATATCAGAAATACATTATTTTAAATTGCCTCCTTATAACCATTTGATTACAATGAAAGTTATAAACTGGAAACGAGGGGCTTAATTTATGAGAGAAGAAAACCTAAACATTAGATTCGGTGATTATGTAAAGAAGCGAAGAAACGAACTTAAATTGAGCCAAAAACAATTGGCAAAACGAACAAATAAAAACCAATCTGCTATATCGCAATATGAAAATGAAATTCATTTCCTCCCAGAAATTCATGAGTATCTTGATTTAGCCAATGCACTAGAGGTATCTATTATCGTGCTTATGGAGACGGTTAATTATTCGAAAAATATTGATACTAAAAGTAAATATTCATATCCAATAGATTTAGAGGAATTTGAAGATATTAAATCTAAGAATTATGTGAAGTTGCTTTTAGAGGGCGAGGAAATAACAGAGGATGAAATAAAAGCAGCAATAGATTTCATTAATTACAAACGATATGTAAAAAAAAGTTTGATACTAGAATAAAAAATTAAAGGTAGATTTCTCCTTTTGTCGAATTTAGTAGGCAAAAGGGAGATGAGATATGTCTAAAAATGAATTCATAAAAATGCTCGACGAAAAGATAAATGAATATGAAAAGCTTATTCAAACTACTGAAAAAGATGGTTTATTAAAATCAAATACTAGTAAAACTTACTTGTTACATTCGATGAATTTTGTTCGTTGGTGTAAAGGAGAATTTATACCAGGAGATAAAAATAAATGTAAATAATTATTCGTGTCAAAATGCGTATTTGTTAATTTTTTTGCGCAATAAATTATTAAATGAATATCCTACCTTTTCCTGTATGAGTACGAAGAAAGGAATGATTCGAATTGGTGGCAAGAGTTACTATTGATACGTGTACTTGGATAAACTTAGCGACAGATTTTTATGGCAACAGTAACGAAATTTTAGAAAAATTAAATGAATTAGTTGAATCAAGAAAAATAATATTAGTTTTACCAATTGTAATTATTGATGAATGGAACAGGAATAAAGAAGAAAAAGTTTTAAATAAGCTTAACAAATCTTTAAGGGCGAAAATAAGAAACTTTAATGATATTCAGAATTATTTAGATTCATCAGACGCTTTATTATTAAAGGGGCTTATTGATAGTGTTACAGAGAAGCAAGATTATTTCAATCAAGGGGTAAACGAAAGAGTACTAAAAATTGAGCATTTACTTTACCATTCTCATACCGAGGTATTGCCTATTATTGATGATGTAAAGAATCAATCAGTAGAACATGCATTAAATAATAAAAAACCATTTGCAAGAAATAAAAATAGCATGGGGGATTCCTTGATAATTTTTAGTTTAATTGAATATATGAAGGGACAAAAAAACCAAAGCTATTTTATCAGTGATAATAAGGAGGATTTTGCAAACCTTAATGGTTCTGATTTTCATGAGGATTTAAGAGAGTTGATTGATCAAGTTAATATTCAATTGGAAACACAAGTAATTAACTTACAACTTGATTTTTATCTCAATATCGCTACAGCTCTAAATGATATTAAAGAAAATTTAATCAGTATCGAAACAGAAAAGTCTATTCAAGAGAAAATAAACGACCAAAATTACTGTCCAAATTGCGGTTCAACACAAACATTTGGTGCGTGGGGCCGTTCATCATATGGCGGATTAACTTGGTGGATTAACTGTAAATCATGCCGAGGTTCTTATGATACTGGAGAATTTTTTGATTAATATTATTTGAAATGAAATATTAATTTATAATTTTTTTGCCTTCTACATTGTAGAAGGTTTTTCTTATAATTGGTTAAAGAGGCGGACAACTTACGCAAAACAAATTTTTGTGTAACACAGCATTTTTTTACAAATACTTTATATATAGCGAAATAATTGGGGGTAAGTAGTTAATGTTTGGGGAGAAGGTAGGTGGATTTTAGAAATACAGTAGGAATATAAGCGTAGGATGGGAATAGTTAATGATATGAATTTTTTAGGCTTTCCACAACAATCTGTGGAGGGCTTTTATATTGCAAAGAATTGGGGGTAAGGGGGCAATGCCAGAAGAAGGAAGTGGTTCAATGTTTAAAACAGTGGAAGATCACGAAAAAGCCATTCACGAAAACATCTTGCCACGCTTGGAAATACTAGAAAAAGAACACTTGGTTTTTAAGCAAGAAGTAACAAGTATAAAAACGGATATGGCAAAAGTTCAAACAGGGCAGAAGGACTTGGAAGTAACGGTTATGAAGGATGGTAAGGAAACTAGGGATTTATTAAAACCTTTCGCCGACCATGCACTAAAACAAATGGAATTTGAAGCGCAGGCAAAAAAAGAAATTGCCATTAAAAAATTGGACAATAAGGATAAAGCAACTGTCGCATTATATGGTGCTATTGGTAGTGGAGGATTAGTTACAATCGTTGCAGCCTTTATGGCTATATTTAAATAGGAGGGATTTATTATGGATTTAACTACATTATTAATTATCGCATCTGCTATTACAATCTTGGTCACAGCGTTTATTGAGGTGGTTAAACGTACTACAAAAATTGCTGCACGTTACTTGCCGATTACATCAATTGTAGTCGGTATTTTTGTGGCCATTATTGTTACACCGTTTGCTGATTACGATTACTATACGATGGTGGTTGCAGGAGCAATTGCTGGATTATCCGCATGTGGATTATTTGATTTAACTAAAGTGGCAAAGGAGGATAAATAATGGAATGCGTAGTATGCGGAAAAGGAATCGAACCATTAGAAAAGTTCAACGGTGAGCCAATGTGCGGAGAATGCTACCATGCCCCTGAAAATGAGGTGTTTACAGATGAGTAAAAAGAGAATATTTATCGATCCTGGGCATGGTGGACATGACCCAGGGGCAATCGGTGCTAACTCAAAGGAAGCAGAAAACGTATTAGCAGTAGCTATTGCACTTGAAAAGAAACTAAAGGCTCAGGGATATGAAGTTAAGTTATCAAGACGTACCAATGTTTACGTGACACTTAATGACAGAGCAAAGATAGCTAATGAATGGGGAGCAGACATATTCATCTCTTTTCATGATAACAGCGCTGTTAATAAAACAGCGACCGGCTTCGAAACATACATTTTCAATGGTTCAGTTAGTACTAATACGATTAAATTACAGAAAGCGATACATGAATACATCGTTAGAGGTATCGGGCTAAGGGATCGTGGGATGAAACGTGCAAACTTTGCTGTTATTCGTTTAACTAAGATGCCAGCAGTATTAATCGAGTACGGCTTCATTAGCAATTTAAACGATGAAAGAATCATTGCCTTTGAAATAGAAAAACAAGCGCGATTAACGTATGAAGGGATTAACAATTATTTTGGCGTTAAAATTTCAGATCCTACACCAAAAAAGGATAACCAAACACATTTCATAAACACGGTAAAGGATCATGTAGCCAGTTGTTGGTCACAGCATCGAATTTTACCGTCAGTAGTTATGGCTCAAGCAATTTTAGAAAGTGGTTGGGGTACATCGGACAAAGCGATAAAAGCTAATAATTTATTTGGTATTAAAGCAGCGTCAGACTGGAAAGGTCAAACTGTTACATTACCTACGAAAGAATACGTTAGCGGTAAATGGATTACGGTAGATGCAAAATGGCGAAAATACAATAGTTGGGGTCATAGCATTGTAGATCATGCACAGTTTTTAAAGGAACGTCCACGCTATAAAGCCATCATAGGCAACACTGATTACAAATTTGTTTGCCAGGAGTTACAAAAGGCAGGCTATGCAACAGACCCAGCGTATGCCAGTAAGTTAATATCTATTATTGAAGCAAATAATCTATCTCAATTTGATAATTTTGATAAGGAGGAAGAAAAAGTGTATAGCTCAGGAACTTTAAAAGCAGAGCATGATATTACGCGCGAAAGTGCTGCACGTCGTAAAATTATTGTAGAGGCAGCGATTAAAGCAGGCTATAATGAGATTTGGCGTGAGAAACTAGAAGATGGTACCATTACTGCTGATGATGTCGATGCACTAGCTACAGGTACCATAGTGAAGAATCATAAATAATAATTATAAAGCCCGATACTACATTAAACAGTGGTGCCGGGCTTTATTTTTTTATTATTGTTTTTTATCAGTTCGCTCTGAGATAACCAAAAGAGGTTCTCTATATCGAGATTGTATGGATTTCCATCTCTAAAAGACACCACTTTTTTACATTCTGGATTGGGAACAAAGGCTAATGCTAATAAGCGATGCATATAATAATGTCTTTGCCTTTTATCAATAACAACGGTCACAATTTGATATTCATTTAATGGTGTCGTTTTTCTTAGTAATGCATAGTTATCACGTATATAATAAACGGATTTATCCTTAAAAACTAAAAATAAACCATCCTCCACAAATGCATATTCTACATGTTTTTTAGATTCTATGACTTCTTCAACTGTGGGTTTGTTATAAATTTTTTGGGTAAAAGTTATTCCTTTCCTTTTGCTCTCTCTACGTAAACAACCACAACTTTTAGCGGACCCTCGTTTTAAATAAGTGGAAGCAACCTCTTTGGTTGTGTTACATTCGCAGATACACAGCCAAATCTTCCCTCTCTTGGGATGCCGTTTTCCTGTATCACTTACAACTTTCAGGCGTCCGAATTCTTGACCAATTAAATCTAACCCTTTGTTCCTTCCCATAAGTTTTCCCTCCCACCCATTTATTTGTCACTATATCTAAAAATTCCTTGTTTTAAAACAGGAACATTTGTTCTATAATGATGAAAAATAGAACGGAGTGTTATTATGAAAGACCAAATTAAAAAGACAATGCAACACAATCAGATTGTAGATATTATGTACATGGCCAAAGATAACACGATCACAAAGCGACGTATTAAATTAATTAAAATTGTCGGTGATACTGTGCAAGCGTACTGTTTTACACGTCATGCAAAACGCACTTTTAAATTCGATAATATCTTAGCTGCATATCCAGTGATTAATAGGGCGAGTGGTTTAAATGCATAAGGAAAAGGAAATTATGGATATCAGCGATGACATTCACCGATATATCATATTGGAATTGTTCTTAAAGACACTGGAGCGCGATAAAAATCATTTAAACCAATTGAAAATGAGTAAGATTTTTGAAGAATGGTACGATGTGAAAATAAATGAAACCTTTCAGGAATTTAAAAAAATGAAGGACTATCTATATAAGAAGGGATGCAAAATTGAAAAGAAAAGTTCGGACGATTTTATAACCGAGTACTTTATATTGTTCAGAGGAATGAATGAAACGAGAAGTTACGGGAACATCGCTTTACGGAACTGGGTAAGTCAAGAGATGAAACGTGTACTTGGAATGGAATATCGCACTCCTGCAGACAGAAAATAACCTCAAGTTATTAATAATGTAATGTCCCATCCTGAAAAGACATCACTTGAGGTCCTTTGTGCTGGACTATATCAACTATGTTTTTTATAAGAGGGTTTTTATTTATTATATTGTAAATAATACCAACCGGTTATATACTCTAAACAGGAGGGTTATTATGAAAAAAATACTAAGTTTATTTTTTGCAATCGTGCTAATAGTCTCGATTTCATTACCAACAGCAAGTGCAAATACAAAGGAATTAGAGGTACACTTTATTGATGTTGGACAAGGAGATGCCACTTTAGTAAAGGCGCCAGGTGGTAAGACAATGTTAGTCGATGGCGGTCCACGTTCTGCTGGCAAAGATGTAGTTGCTTACTTAAAAGCAAAAGGTGTTAAATCACTGGATTATGTAGTGGCAACACATCCAGATGCTGACCATATTGGTGGTTTAATCAACGTTCTAAATTCAATTCCAGTAAAAAACTTTATTGATTCAGGTAAAGCACATACAACCGATACATATTATGAGATGCTGACTTTGGTCGACAAGAAAAATATCAAGTATCATGTACCTACAGTCGGCAAAACGTATCAATTAGATCCAAAAATGAACTTGGAAGTTCTATACGCAAATGAAAGTGCAACAGATAATAATGATGCTTCAATTGTTTTGAAAATGATTTACAACAAAGTTTCATTCTTACTAATGGGCGATGCTAGTGTAGAGATTGAAGATGCATTAATGGCTACAACTAATGTGACGGCCACAGTATTAAAAGCAGGACATCATGGTTCGAATACAAGTAGCTCTGCCAAATTTATTAGTAATGTAAAACCGAAAGTAGGAATCCTAAGCTACGGAAAAAATAATAGCTACGGCCATCCGCATGTAGCGATTCCATCTCGATTAAAGAATGTTGGGGCTAAGGTATACGAAACAGCAAAACATTGTAATATCATAGTTAAAACAGATGGGATTAAACATACAGTGACTACTGACTGTTCAAAACCATCTGCTACACCTGTAAAGACAACAAAGCCTGCTCCAAAAGTTACACCAGTAAAAACAACACCAGTAAAAACGACAAAGCCTGCAACAAGAACCAACTTTAAAAACTGTACAGATTTACGTACAGTATATCCTGCTGGAGTTGGAAAAGGACATCCTGCGTATCAATCAAAAATGGATAGAGATAAAGATGGATGGGCGTGTGAGTAATATATGAAGTACACTTTAGATAGAATAGAAAATGACTTATACGTCTTTGTTGAAAAAGGTAATGAAGAGAATCAAGTAGAAATCTCTAACAAATTTGTACCGGATGGAATTTTAGAAGGTGACATAGTTGAGATTAAATTAGAAGATGAATTATATACCTTAACAAAACTAGATAATGAAAAAGAAATTCGTAAAAGTGATGTTCAGAGTTTGATTGATAAGTTAAAGAATAAAAAATAGCAAAAAAACCTTCCATTAATAGTGGGAGGTTTTTTTGTTTTAATAAATGTAATCGCACCTGCCTATGCTTAGTGTTTAGAAATAAATTTAGTTTAGAACTGTACCCCAACTGTACCCCAATTCGTTCAATAAGATTCGGTTAGAATCGGGATTAACTTTATAATAAATAAATGTCTTGAAATATAATAAAAACACCCTAATTATAAATAACTGCGTTTTGTTAGGATATATACTACAAAACATCAGAAAAGAATTAATATTTATTTTTGAAAAAAAATAACCCAAATACTTGATTACAAATTTTTATAATTCATTGGAATCTATTTACGTTCGTGCTACGATAAACATACTAAATACTCATTGAAGTTTCGACTTCTTTCAACAATTGTCATCTGTCTCTAAAAATAGAGGGAAATGACAGTGTGAAATTTAAATGAAAGAAGTTAATATCTCGACAATTATTAAAAATTGGGTAAAAAATACTTAAAGTGAAAATCACCTAAGCATCGTTGATGGGAAGTAGTAAGTAATGCATTAAAAATTGGAATTTCACATTAAAGTACAAAACCAGTTTTTGATATATTGAAATTGAGGTGCTATGGATAAGTAGTTCGTAATTAGAAGAAGGTGAACAGCATGCGAAAAATATATTTAGTTGGATTTATGGGATGCGGAAAAAGTGCAATTGGCAGAAGATTAAGCTATTTCTTAAAGATGCCCTATTATGATATGGACCATGAAATCGTTCGGCAACAGGGAATGTCAATTCCGGAAATCTTTGAACAATACGGGGAAGCACACTTCCGAAAAATAGAGACGGAATTTTTAAAAAACTTCCGTGATGAAGCATGCATTATCTCGACTGGCGGTGGGGTAGCTGTTAATGGAGAAAATCGTAAAATTATGCGAAAGACAGGGCTAGTCTTTTTCCTTGACGCCAAATTCGAAGATATATATATGCGAATTCGTAATGATAAAAACCGTCCCATAGTACAAATAAAGACAGAAGAAGAGTTGGAAGAACTATATCATAGCCGTAGAAAGGCTTATCGGGAAGCAAGCCATATACAAGTACTGACAGTAGGTAGATCTTTAAGACAAATAGTTGAATACATTGCTTTTCAAGTGAATAGATTAAAAGGCGAATAATCGCTTTAAAAAGTGCAGTAATGTTCGTTTATTAAGTAAAATTAAAAAAAGATTGCGTTTACAACACATTCAATGTTAGGATATTGCTAAGAGTACAGTTAATTTAAATTAGTTGAAAAACTAGCGCGGATGATGATACGGGGAGAGAACGTGATGTCACGTCGCCGAAGGAGCAAATAGCGGTGCTATGAATCTCTCAGGCAAAAAGACTCGTATTTGACGCAACTCTGGAGAGTGCTGTTGTAGTACAAGTTACTGCCAGCCACCAAAGGGGAAAGCCTAAAATGTGATAGAGTATCAAATTTAGGTGTAACTTTCAGGTGCAAGGACAGAGAATCCTATTAAATGGGATTCGTCTGTCTTTTTTTATGGGAAAAAATACGTTTTCGAATTTAAAAATAAAAAGAGGCAGCTAGCTGTACCGCACAAATTAATCATTCCCCGTCACATTTTTACAATGGTTATAACATAAAAAATTTAAGGAGGAAATGACATGACAAATGAATTAAAACGTACACCGCTATTTGATGAATACGCAAAATATGGTGGGAAAACAATTGACTTTGGTGGGTGGGAATTACCTGTACAATTTTCTTCTATTAAAGAAGAACATGATGCAGTTCGTAACCGTGCTGGTCTTTTTGATGTTTCACATATGGGAGAAATTTTTGTAGAAGGTTCAGATGCATTACCATATTTACAAAAAATGCTGACGAATGACATTTCCAAAATTGCAGTTGGCGGGGCACAATACAGTGCACTATGCTATGAAGACGGCGGAGTTGTAGATGATTTATTAACATATCGTTTAGCAGATGAGCGCTATTTGCTTTGTGTCAATGCCTCTAATATTGAAAAAGACTTCGAATGGTTGCAAAATCATGTAGAAGGCAATGTTACAGTAACAAACGCTTCAGATGACTATGCTCAAATTGCATTACAAGGTCCATTAGCAGAGGAATTGCTGCAATCGTTAACGACGGAAGACTTGGCAGCGATTAAATATTTCAAATTTAAAGACAATGTTGATGTAGCTGGACAATCGGTACTTGTATCACGCTCTGGTTATACAGGTGAAGATGGATTTGAACTTTACGGTACACCAGAAGCTATTATCGAACTATGGAATAAAATTTTGGATGCAGGTAAAGACAAAGGTGTTGTTGCAGCTGGTTTAGGTGCCCGCGATACATTACGATTTGAAGCATGCCTGCCATTATACGGACAGGAACTGTCTAAAGAGATTACACCACTTGAAGCTGGGATTGGGTTTGCAGTGAAATTAGCTAAAGAACCACAATTTATCGGACAACAAGCATTAATTGATCAAAAAGAAAAAGGTCTAGCTCGTAAATCAGTAGGTATTGAGATGATTGATAAAGGGATTCCACGTACCGGCTATAAAGTATTTAAAGATGGTATTGAAATTGGAGAAGTTACAACAGGTACACAATCTCCGATGACGAAACGCAACATCGGTCTAGCTTTAATTGACGCAAAATTCGCTGAAGTCGGAACTGAGTTAGAAGTTGAAATTCGCAAAAATAGAGCGAAAGCAGTAATTGTGGAAAAACCGTTTTATAAACGTACAAAATAATACTTTTGAAAAGAGGGTTAACAATGAAACATCGTTATTTACCAATGACGGAACAAGATAAGCAAGAAATGTTAGATCGCGTCGGAGTTGCTACAATCGATGAACTTTTTGCAGATATCCCGGAAAAAGTTCGCTTCCAAGGAAACTACAATATTAAACCTGCAAAATCAGAAGCAGCTTTAATGAAGGAATTATCGCAACTGGCGTCAAAAAACAAAGATACTGCTAGCAATGTATCGTTTTTAGGTGCTGGTGTATATAATCACTACAAACCTGTAATTGTTGATCATGTTATTTCCCGGTCAGAGTTTTATACAGCCTATACGCCATACCAACCGGAAATTTCCCAAGGTGAGTTACAAGCAATTTTTGAGTTCCAAACGATGATCGCCGAGCTTACAGGTATGGATATCGCAAACTCTTCTATGTATGATGGGGGGACAGCGTTAGCAGAGGCAGGAATGCTTGCTGCAGGCCATACTCGCCGTAAAAAGCTATTAGTTTCCGGTGCAGTACACCCTGAGTATAAAGATGTAGTAACGATGTATGCATACGGTCAATCAATTGAAGTGATAACAATCCCTACAAAAGACGGTGTAACAGATGTTGAAGCGTTAAAAGGATTAATTGACGATCAAACAGCTGGTGTTATCGTGCAATATCCAAACTTCTTCGGACAAATTGAAAACTTACAACCTCTTGCAGATATTACACATGATGCAAAAGGATTATTTATCGTATCTGCTAATCCATTAGCACTTGGCGTTTTAACACCTCCAGGAAAATTAGGAGCGGACATTACAGTTGGTGACGCACAGCCATTCGGCATTTCCGAAGCTTTTGGTGGTCCACACTGCGGTTACTTCGCTGTTACGACAAAATTGATGCGTAAAGTACCGGGACGTTTAGTTGGGGAAACAGTAGACCAAGATGGACGTAGAGGTTACGTATTGACATTACAAGCACGTGAACAACATATTCGTCGTGATAAAGCGACATCAAATATTTGCTCAAACCAAGCGTTACTTGCTCTTGCTTCATCAGTTGCAATGACAGCACTTGGAAAGCAAGGCATGCAGGAAATGGCAAAACAAAATATCGTGAAAACACGTTACGCAAAAAATGCGTTTGAAGCAGCTGGATTCGAAGTTGTATACCAAGGTGCGCACTTCAACGAAATCGTAGTAAACACAAAACATAATGTGACACAGTTAAATAAAGCATTAATTGAAAAAGGCATCATCGGTGGATTTGATTTAGGGCGAGTTTACCCTGAATTAGAAAACCATGCACTAATCGCTGTTACTGAAATACGTACAAAAGAAGAAATTGATGCACTAGTTGCAGAAATGGGGGCTTATAATGAATAACGAAAACCAAACACTCATTTTCGAAATTACAAAACCAGGCCGTATTGGTTACAACTTAGAGCCACTAGATGTTCCTGATTTTGATCTTGAGGAGCTTATTCCATCAAATTTAGTACGCCAAGAAGCAGCTGAGCTACCTGAAGTTTCTGAATTGGATATTATGCGTCACTATACAGCACTTTCCCGCCGTAACCATGGTGTGGACTCAGGATTCTATCCACTAGGTTCTTGTACGATGAAATACAATCCAAAAATTAACGAAACAGTTGCACGTTTTTCTGGTTTCGCGAATATTCATCCATTACAGGATGAGTCAACAGTTCAAGGGGCAATGGAATTGTTGTACGATTTACAGACATCCCTACAGGAAATTACGGGTATGGATGAAGTAACGCTACAACCGGCAGCAGGTGCACATGGTGAATGGACAGCACTGATGATGATTCGTGCATTCCATGAAGCAAATGGAGAAGGGCATCGAAATAAAGTAATTGTTCCGGACTCAGCACATGGTACAAACCCGGCTTCTGCAACGGTTGCAGGATTTGAAACAATTACTATTAAATCAGGGGAAGACGGTTTAGTCGACTTAGAAGATTTACGTCGTGTAGTTGGTCCAGATACAGCAGCATTAATGCTGACAAACCCAAATACTTTAGGCTTATTCGAAGAGAATATTATAGAGATGGCGAATATTGTTCACGGTGTTGGCGGAAAAGTTTACTATGATGGCGCAAACCTAAATGCCGTTATGAGTAAAGCGCGTCCTGGTGACATGGGCTTTGACTGTGTTCACTTAAACCTTCATAAAACATTTACTGGTCCACACGGTGGTGGCGGCCCAGGTTCAGGTCCTGTAGGTGTAAAAGCGGATTTAATTCCATTCTTGCCAAAACCAGTACTAGTGAAAAAAGAAGATGGTACATACCACTTCGATTACAACCGTCCACAATCAATTGGTCGTGTAAAACCATATTACGGAAACTTCGGCATAAATGTTCGTGCTTATACGTATATCCGTACGATGGGACCAGATGGCTTAAAAGCTGTTACAGAATATGCAGTATTAAATGCAAATTATATGATGCGCCGTTTAGAAGAGCATTTTGATTTGCCATATAACCGTCATTGTAAGCATGAGTTCGTTTTATCGGGGCGTCGCCAGAAGAAATTAGGCGTACGAACACTGGATATCGCAAAACGCCTGCTTGATTTCGGATATCATCCACCAACAGTATATTTCCCATTAAATGTTGAAGAGGGAATTATGATTGAACCGACTGAAACAGAATCGAAGGAAACTTTAGATGCATTCTGTGATGCAATGATTCAAATCGCACAAGAAACAATAGATAATCCTGCGTTAGTTCAGGAAGCCCCTCATACGACAGTTGTTAACCGTCTGGACGAGACACGTGCTGCAAGAACGCCAGTATTACGTTATAAAAAACAAGAACAAGTAACAGTGTCTTAATATTTTCAAAAGGGTCAGAGATATTCTGACCCTTTTTCTAATGGAGAAGTTAGACTTCTTACAATTTACTTTATAATAGTAGAAACTCAAAATTAAAAGCCCTCTAATGATCTAGAGAGCCTTTAAGATTAGTTTTTTGATTTTACTTTACCTGTCCAAGTTTTAAAGCCACCCTGCAATTGATAAAGCTGGCTATAACCCTTTTTCTTTAAAGATAGTGCTGCTCGTGCACTACGGCCGGAATTTTGGCAGTAAAGGTAAACAGGCAGGTCAGGACGTATTTCTTTATGACGTGTGTTGAATTGCGTCATAGGAATGTTTCGAGCGCCTAAAATATGGCCGGCTTCGAATTCTTTCGGTTCGCGTAAATCGATCAATTGTGCTTTACGATAACCTTCAATAAATTGTTCCTGCGTTAAATTTGTTACCGCTTTTTTCAATCGCATTGAATTGATTACTACGTAAGCAACGATTACGACTAAAATTGCTAGAATCGTGTATAAAATTGTCACAGCGATATTGCCCCTTTCTTTCTGTACTTTCTATTATAAGAGATGAACTAGAGTTAGTCGAGCCAGTTTGCTAAAATGTATTATTGGAGGCGAGAAATTATGAAAAAACAATGGTATTTTATTAATTCCGGTCCATGTAGCCCGGCATTTAATATGGCGTTAGATGAAGCTTTGCTTGATTGGCACAGTGAAGGAGAAATCCCCCCTGTCATTCGATTTTATGAATGGAATCCTGCAACTTTATCAATCGGTTACTTCCAGCAAGTACATAAAGATATTAATCTACAAGCAGTCCAAAAGCAAAATTTAGGTTTTATTCGCCGTCCTACTGGTGGGCGTGCTGTTTTACATGATCAGGAGCTAACATATTCAGTGATTGTCTCTGAAAGCTATCCGAATATGCCTGAGACGGTAACAGAAGCATATCGTGTTATTAGCGAAGGGATTTTACAGGGGTTTCGTCATCTCGGGTTAAATGCCTATTTCAGTGTACCAGAAACGAAGGAACAGCTGGATGATCTGAAAAAGCCGAAAAGTGCAGTTTGCTTCGATGCGCCAAGCTGGTATGAGCTTGTTGTAGAAGGAAAAAAAGTGGCAGGCAGTGCGCAAACACGTCAAAAAGGTGTCATATTACAGCATGGCGCAATATTATTGGATTTGAATGAAGAATTGTTATTATCGGTATTTAATTTCGATTCTGCTGAGGCAAAAGAAAGAATGAGAAAAAAATTACCTGAAAAGGCAGTAGCGATGAATCAGTTTGTCGATAGCCCATTTACAATTGAGCAATGTGTAAATGCATTTTCAAAAGGATTTGAAGAGGCACTAAATATTGATTTGATTCCATATGAATTAAACGAAAAACAACAGCAATATGTGGATCAATTAATGCAAAAAAAATATTTAACAGATGACTGGAATTTCAAAAAATAGATTACGAACATTTGTTTTTATTTTTGTGAAAAAAATTTTGATACTCGAAACGTTGATATACAGGGATTTAACATAAACTAAAAAAAATCAACCCTTGATTGAAATAAATATTTGGTGTAATCTTTTTTAAGGAATTATATATAACTCAACATATGGGATAGTCCTAATGAATCAAACACAAGATATGGTGTTTGATTCTCGTTTTTGTTGGGAATGTTAACATTATTAAATAGCGTTCAAAGGGGGCTTGCATGGTGGTAAGTGTTTTAGAACAATCCATCCCATTCAATCAGTTAAATCAGGATATTAAGCAATTTCCTCAAGTTCATCCGATTACACCGGATATGCATATTACGCATAAAGGTGTGTCGCGTCTTGTCATGATTGACCGGTATTCTTTTAAGGATACAGAAAAGAAAACATTAAAAGCAGGAGATTTTGTTGTACTGACAGTAAAGCAGGATCCCAAATTCCCAGCACGTGGACTGGGTATTATCCAATCAATTGATCTGGAAAAGAAGAGTGCACTTATTGAAATTGAAGAGGATTATCGCCACGTACTAGAGGGAGAAGAGCAGACAACAGGAATAATTGAGCGCTCTTTAGATATTATTGAAAAGCCTTTGGAAATTTTCTATGAGCAGATTGCAAAGCGAAATGCAACAGGCTTAGCATCTGTAGAAAAAACTGAAGAAAAGCGAAAAGAATGGTTCGAGAAGTTTTACGAACAGCTTGTATCGATGAACTTCATTCCGGCAGGCCGTGTAATTTATGGCGCTGGCTCGGAAACAGAAGTAACATTCTTCAACTGTTACGTAATGCCATTTGTGGCAGACTCTCGTGAAGGAATCAGTGACCACCGTAAGCAAGTAATGGAAATTATGAGCCGTGGTGGCGGTGTTGGTACAAACGGTTCAACTCTCCGTCCACGTAACACATTAGCGCGCGGTGTAAACGGTAAATCAAGTGGTTCTGTGAGCTGGCTTGATGATATTGCCAAGCTGACACATCTTGTTGAGCAAGGTGGTTCTCGCCGTGGTGCTCAAATGATTATGTTGGCAGACTGGCATCCAGATATCGTAGAGTTTATCATTTCAAAAATGCAAAACCCTCGTATTCTACGTTATTTAATCGAGAATACCGATGATGAATCGATTATTCGTCTAGCAAAAGAAAAATTAAAATTCAAGCCTTTATCACATCAAGAAGATGCGATGTATCAAGGTATTGTGAACTATAAAAATATTGAAGGCTTTGGTGGATTTAATGAAGCGATTATCCGTGATGCTGAAACGAAGCTTCGTGATGGCGGAACGTATTCAGTCCATAATGCAGACTTCTTAACGGGTGCGAATATTTCAGTAACATTAACTAAAGAATTTATGGAAGCTGTAGAAAATGACGGGGAATTCCCACTGCGCTTCCCGGATGTAGCAAACTACACGCCAGAGCAAATGAAAGATTACAATGAAAAATGGCATGAAGTTGGCGATGTTCGCGAATGGGAAAAGCTTGGGTACCCAGTGCGCACATATCGTACAATTAAAGCAAAAGAACTTTGGAATTTGATTAATATTTGTGCAACATATGCTGCAGAACCAGGGATTTTCTTCATTGATAACGCAAATGACATGACGAACGCGAAAGCATACGGTCAGCAAGTCGTTGCGACAAACCCTTGTGGTGAACAACCATTAGCTCCATATTCTGTTTGTAACTTAGCTGCAGTAAACTTAGCGAAGTTTGCAAATAAGGAATCAAAAACAGTTGATTTTGAGGCGTTACGTGAAACAGTAAAAGTTGGCGTACGTATGCAGGATAACGTAATTGATGCAACACCTTACTTCCTTGACGAAAATAAAAAGCAAGCACTTGGTGAACGTCGTGTAGGTCTTGGTGTTATGGGGCTTGCGGATTTACTAATCTATTGTGAAAAAGAATATGGTTCCCAAGAAGGCAATGCACTTGTTGATCAAATCTTCAAAACAATTGCGGTTGCAGCTTATGAGCAGTCAATTGAATTAGCAACAGAGCGCGGAAGCTTCCCGTTCCTAGAAGGACAAACAGAAGCAGAAACAGCGCGTTTACGTGAAGCATTCATTAACACAGGCTTCATGAAAAAAATGCCACAGCATATTCGTGAAAATATTGTGGCAAACGGTATTCGTAACTCGCATTTATTGACGGTTGCACCAACTGGATCCACAGGTACAATGGTCGGCGTTGCGACAGGGCTTGAACCTTACTTCAGCTTCACTTACTACCGTTCAGGTCGTTTAGGGAAGTTTATTGAAGTAAAAGCCGAAATCGTAAAAGAATATTTAGATGCGAACCCAGGTGTGGATGAAAATAACTTACCAAACTGGTTCAAATCTTCAATGGAGCTTTCTGCTGAAGCTCATGCAGATGTTCAATGTATTATTCAAAACTGGATTGATTCATCGATTTCGAAAACAGTAAATGCACCAAAAGGCTATGGAGTAGAGCAAGTACAACAAGTGTACGAGCGTCTATACCGCGGCGGTGCAAAAGGTGGTACGGTGTATGTTGACGGTTCCCGTGATACACAAGTATTAACTTTAAAAGCTGAAGAGGCAAATTCAGATGAGCAATTAGAGTTTGAAGAGTTCAAACAAATGGAAGATCAAGTAAAACGTCAAGTTGTGTTAGTGGATACGATTAAACCATTAACAGATACTGACGTAACAATCGGTTCGGAAGTAGGTAATACATGTCCTGTTTGCCGTCAAGGTACGGTAGAGGAAATGGGCGGCTGCAACACATGTACAAACTGTGGCGCACAGCTGAAATGCGGACTATAAATTTTTCCATGTGAATTTGAAACAAACATTAATAAAATCACCTCATCTCTAAAGAATTATTAGAGTTGAGGTGATTTTTTAGTGGATATTTATGTGATATAGAACTGGATTAAAAAAATCTTAACTCTAAAAACTTAACCGATTCGTAGCATGATGGACTAATGGCCAGGCACGCACGTCAATCCTTTTTGCGAAGTGGACGATAGGAACTGTATTTTCCACTTCAATGCCTTGCTTTGAGAGTATCGTATTTATCGTAATCTCGGCTTCAGCTTTTTGTATAATCCATGGTCTATGCAAAATATCACAGCGGACAGGGGTCTTTGACGAATTTAAAGTATAGAAGCAGTAACGCTCCGACATCCATTCATCAAAAGAACCCTTTGCTGCTAAATAGGGATCTGAAATTGGTCTATAGCTACAAGCAAATTCAATTTCCAAGTCATGGCGTCTTTTACTTTCAAATTCTATGGATGAGCCACGATTGATAATTTTCATCTTAGAATACCAATACGGTAAATGGAAAAATGTTCGGGCTCCTTTGACAGCCGGCCAATTGTCAGCATCCAAACTAAAAAAGTATACGCCGGGTTTCCCATCCATCGTCACATATGTACGTACATTAAGTTCCGGAAAGCGATCAGTTCCGGGAATTGGCGGCAGCCCCCTCATTCTAACTCCTGACATAAGGAAAGGAACAACTCCTATCCAATAAGTTCCTTCATATGAATCCAGTTCCAGCTCTTTCGGTACTATCTTTCTTAACATTTCATATTTAATCGGGTAATGGGCAAACAAAAGATCACTCCATGTCTGCTTCATACCCCATGGTAAATTTGGTAGTGCCCATGGACGATGACTGTCATCCCACTTATTTTTTTCTGTTATCATCTGTTCTTTCACCACATTTTGCTTCCTTTGCACTAAATTATTTATATATAAAATATATCACTATTTATATATTCTCTATAAAAAAGGTGGGAAAAGGGAAAATTGTCCTAAAATATCAGTCTAAATACTGATAGGAAATGATTGTGCAATACCTTATCATTGTAAGGTAGTTTTAAACTATCAGGTATATCCTGCAAATATATGAATGATAGGTGGAAAACATGAATTATCAAGTATTATTATATTATCATTATACAACAATTGAAGATCCGGCAGTATTCTCAGCGGAGCATTTAGCTTTCTGTAAAGAAATCGGTTTAAAGGGACGTATTTTAGTCGCTAATGAAGGCATTAACGGGACAGTTTCTGGAACAATTGAGCAAACAGAAGCCTACATGGAGAAGATGAAGTCAGATCCTTTATTTGAAGGTATCGTATTTAAAATTGATGCGGTAGAAAGCCATGCGTTCAAAAAAATGCATGTCCGTCCTCGACCAGAGCTTGTTAACTTAGGCTTAGAGGAAGATGTTAATCCACATGAATTGACTGGCCGTTATTTATCCCCTGAGCAATTTATGAAGGAACTGCAAGATGAGAATACGGTTGTTTTAGATGTGCGCAACACATATGAATATGATGTTGGCCATTTCCGAGGCGCGATTCGTCCAGAAGTACAGAATTTCCGTGATACACCGCAATGGGTACGTGAAAACCGTGAACTATTTGAAGGTAAGAACGTATTAACTTACTGTACTGGCGGTATCCGCTGCGAAAAATTTTCCGGCTGGATGAAGCGTGAAGGATTTGGGGATGTTGGTCAATTACATGGTGGTGTAGCAACATACAGTAAAGACCCAGCAACAAAAGGTCAACTTTGGGACGGTCAAATGTATGTATTCGATGAGCGTTTAACAGTGCCGATCAACCAAGTAGAGCATGTCGTAGTTGGTCGTGATCATTTCGATGGTACACCATGTGAGCGCTATATTAACTGTGCAAATCCTGAATGCAACAAGCAAGTTTTAGCATCAGAAGAAAACGAAGCGAAGCATTTAGGCGGCTGTACAATAGAGTGTACGAAACATGAACGTAACCGCTATATTGTACGTAATGGGCTATCTGAGCAACAAGTTGAAGAAGCAATTGCGTTACTGGAAGCATAAAAAATCACCCATCATAATAATAGAAAGGTAAGCTATTACATAGCTTACCTTTTTTGTGTCTTTAGGTAAACTTTCTAGTACATTAGAATATCGTAATTTATTAGGGTAAAAAAGGAAGAGGGATCTTTATTGGGCAACAAGAAATATTCGCTACTGTTCAGATGTTTTTTGGCTACACTTATTGTGGCGGGCTGTACAAATGACGAAAATACAATGTCCCGTTCGGATAATAAAGATGGAAATACTATAAGTAAGCTTGAACAAACACTTCAGGATCAGCAGGAAACGATTGTAGACCATGAAAATAAACTGACAGCATTGGATGAGTGGGAGCAAGTCATGAATGAATTATCGTTGCTCAAAGAGTCCACTTATTATTTGCAAAATCGACTTGATTTACAAGAAGCCGTTATAAACGAAACAACTAATTATAAAACAGCTATTTTAAATAGTTTCGATATTAACGAAGAATCATTTGTTATAAATATTACGTATACGAATAAACTCATCGATGAGGATGCGCCGAATGGTTATAGACTAATTGAATCCACAGAAGGAACGAAAGAGATAAGTATAAAAAAGGATGTGCCAATCTGGATGCTCGAAAACCCGGGAGAATCAGTACAAGTAACTTGGGAGGAATTTGATCCAATGAGCGGATTTTTGAAATTATATGAAAAAGATGGGGAAGTAGTATTCATTTCTGAAATATATTTACCTTAATTTTCTTGTTTCACAGTCTATTTCTTTAAATAGGCTGTGTTTTTCATGAATAAACATTGTGTATAATAAGGAAAAATGCTTTAAAGGGGTACTTTTTGTGCAAAAAATTTATGTAGTAGAAGATGATACGGTAATTTTGGAAGAATTAAAACAGCTCTTAAAAAGTAATGGCTATTTACCCGTGGATGCACCCCCGTGTGACTTAGCACTGTTAGATGTCAATCTTCCAGGAGAAAGTGGCTTTGAAATTTGCCGTAAGCTCCGAGAATCTTCAGATGTGCCAATCATTTTTTTGACGGCACGGGATTCTACAGAGGACGAACTTATTGGTTTTGGCGTTGGTGCGGATGATTATATTCGCAAACCTTATAATTCTTCGATCCTATTAGCGCGCATTTCGCGATTATTGATGAGAAAAATAACGAGTCATCAGTCAGTGCGCGGATTAACATTGGATGTAGGGAATATGATGGTTAGCTTTGAAAACAATTCTACCGAGCTTACCAAAAATGAAACACGTATTTTAGCTTGTTTAATGAAAAAAGAACTTGTTACAAGGGAAGAAATTATAGAGGATTTATGGAATAACTCGCTGTATATTGATGAAAATACATTGTATGTCAACATTAACCGATTGCGCGAAAAGCTAAAACTACTAAATGCGACAGACTTTATTAAAACAGTACGTGGCGTAGGCTACCGTCTATGATCAGAGGATTTCTTCAGTCTAAACTAATATCGGTAGGTTTCTTATGGATTGGTTATCTTTTATTCCTGTTAATTTTTATGTTAATTGATGTACCATTTGGAACGATTGCCATGATATCATTAGCCTTCATTTTCATACAGCTCAGTTGGCTTATAACAAGCTTTTTTTATGAAAAGAAGCGCTATGAAGAAATGAAGCAGCAGATGGAAAAGCTAGAGGAAATATGTTTATTAGGTGAAGTTTTACGAAAACCAAAATCTTTAGTAGAACATAAATATTATGAGGCGATGATGGCTGTTTCTCAAGATGCTATATCCCGTGTAGAGCAAAGCCAACGTTCAGCGAAAGAATATAAGGAATACGTCGAACAATGGATTCATGAAATCAAAACGCCTCTAACTGCGATGTCGTTAATTTTAGCCAATGAGCAGGATGTTTGGAAATTGCGTCGGGAACTAAAGCGTGCGGATAATTTAACTGATAACATTTTACATTATGCGCGGCTGGATTCCATCGAAAAGGACAAGCAGCTGAAAGAGCATTCACTGAATGCCATTTTAAATGATGTGGTGAAAAACCAAATGGATTTATTAATTGCATCAAAAATGAAGGTTGAAATTGATGGGGATGCCAATATTTATACGGATAATAAAGCTCTACAATTCATCGTCAATCAGCTATTGACGAACAGTGCCAAATATTGCCCTGGTGCGAAGATTACAATGCGTGTAAAGGGTAAGGAACTAATTTATGAAGATGATGGAATCGGTATTTTGTCTCACGAATTAGAGCGTATTACCCAACGGGGATATACAGGGTCAAACGGTCGTAAATTAGGGACAAGTACTGGAATGGGCTTATATATTGTGGCACAGCTGTGCAAAGAGTTACATATCGAGTTGAATATAAAATCAGAACATAACAGCTATACTCGATTTCAGTTAATCTTTCCAAATCTAACGGAAATGTAAGAATTCTGCTACCAGTCTGTTAGAAAAGAACCGTGCACAGCGTGATATGATAATGTCGAAGCGGAGGGTGTTTCGATGAAAAAAAGATTACAAATTGAACAGGTAACAAAATATTATGGTGCTGAAGCCATTATAACAAAAGCACTTGATAGCATTTCCTTTGAAGTTGGGGATGGAGAATTTATAGCGATTATGGGTGCATCAGGTTCGGGGAAAAGTACACTTTTAAATTGTATTGCGACAATTGATCGAATTAGCGCAGGGAACATTTTGTTGGACGGAGAGCAAATATCGAATAAGAAGGAAAGGGAGTTAGCAGATTATCGACGCGATAAGCTAGGATTTATTTTCCAGGAATATAATTTACTCGATACTTTAACAGTAGAAGAAAACATTACACTCCCTCTTAATTTACAAGGAGTATCTCCTAAAGAAACAGAGAAGCGCTTAATAGACATTGCAAATAAGTTAGGAATTCAGGAACAGCTAAAGAAGTTTCCGATGGCGCTTTCTGGTGGGCAACGTCAGCGTGTTGCTTGTGCAAGAGCACTTATTACAAATCCAAGTATAATTTTAGCTGATGAGCCTACGGGGGCATTAGATTCAGCCAATTCCAAAAAGCTGATGGAAACACTTTTATTTATGAATGAACAATTACACTCCACAATTTTAATGGTGACACATGATGCTCTTGTTGGTAGCTTTGCAAAGCGGGTATTGTTCTTAAAGGACGGAAAGATTTGGAATGAATTGTTTCGAGGAAATCAAAGTCAACGTGCGATGCATGAAGATATTTTAGCGACGATGGCATTGCTCGGAGGTGAGGGGCATGTATCGTAAGTTAGCCTTACGCAATGTGCGAAGACAAATTGGCAATTATTTAATTTATTTTATAACCGTTGCATTAACGATCTCCCTTATTTTTGCAATGAATAATTTGATATTTAATGATCAGTTACAAACTCAAGCTCAATCCATAGCGGAATTGGCATTAGGATTAGTGTTTCTATCGATTATAATTTGTATCATTATAGCTTTTGTACTCGGTTACGCGAATGCCTTTATGCTACGACTGCGAAAAAGAGAATTTGGCACTTATTTAACAGTCGGAATGAAACGAAAGCATATTGTGAAACTGTTTTTATTTGAAAATAGCTTACTCGGTATTTTTGCGATGGTTGTTGGATTTTTTATGGGGTCACTTTTTTATCAGGGACTCATGCTGTTAATGACTCAACTTCTGGATATTCCATTTGAGTTTTCGATGTTTTCATTAAAAGGTGTTCTATTAACGATTGGAATGGTTTGTAGTATATTCCTGTTCTCATCCATAGTATCAAGCTTTTATTTAACCGTGTTACTATTTACGAACTCATTCATGGAGAGAAGAAAGTGGAGCAGGGGGTAAAACATCCGTATGTCGCCATGCTAGTGACAGGCGTATCCTTAGTTGGAATCATCGTATCATTTATCTTTTTTTCTCGGGAATTAAAGCATATCTTTTTAGAAGTCGATTCAAACCCGGGGAACCTCGTATGGCTGATGCTATTATTAGCCATATCCTTGGTGACATTCCATATGGGACTTGCCAAAAGCTTAATGTATATTTTATTAGGGTTTAAACATTTTACACAACGTGGGACAAATCAATTTTTACTACGTCAATTGAGTGCGATGTTAAGCTCTAATGCCATTCTACTTGGGTCGCTGTCTTTTTTAATTGTATTTGCCATGATTGCTGCTAATTTCAGCTTTTTATATAAAGAAATTGAAGAAGCAAATTTAGATAAACAATATCCGTTTGATATTATAGCCAATATTAATGCGGAGCAAGAGGGCAGTATTCCATTGGAACAAGCAAAGGAAACGATTGAATCTTATATGCCTATAGATTGGTCGAAGGTGTATAACGGCTATTCCACAAATGAAAGGACATTCCATAAGCATACAATTTGGCAGGGCGATAAATATCAGGACGTCGATATGTTCATGAAAGAATCGGATGTAAATGAGCTATTGCAAGAACTTGGCAGCAAACCACTAAATCTAGAAAATCAATTTGCAATTTTCTCTGATATGCCGGGAATTCAAGGGGCAGACTTTTCAGAGGCATCATTTAATCATAAAGGTCAAACTTATACATTAAGTCATGTAGTGGAATCTATGCCGATGTTTTTATGGAGCTATTTTGTCATTGTCGTGCCGGATGAAGTAGTAGAAGGTATGGAAATAAGTCAAACAGCGGTAGCCATTACTCTAGAAGAAGGACCATTTGATGCACAAAAACTTCAAGATGCATTAAGTTATAGTTATAAAATAGAAGAAAACAATTACTCTATTTTATCGAGTGACTACCGGGTTAAAGAGCAGCGTCGATTATATGCTGCAGCATTCTCAGCTATCTTTATAGTCGGGGCATTATACTTAGCGGTCGTCTTTATTTTACTGGCTATGGCTATTTTAGCACTAAAAATATTATCGAATCTACGTGATGATGAGAAAAAGTATAGACTGCTCAATCGATTGGGCGTAAATGAGGAGTTACAGCGAAAGACATTAGCGAAGCAAATTTTTGTGTTCTTTACGTTTCCAATAGTCGTTCCAATCTGCTTATCCATACCAATTACAATCATTCTTAATCAATTTATTGATCTGGCTGGATTTAGCGCAATGCTGAATTTTAATATAGTATCCGTTTCAATAGTAGTAGTTATAGGGATGATATACTTCCTTTATTTTATGGTTACTTTCGGACTGACGAAAAAATATGTTATCCAAAGGCGGTAGGAAAGCTAAAAGGAATGCAAATTAATATTAAAGTCGATTTTTCACAACTTCTTGTGATGAAAATCGGCTTTTTTTATTATGTAAAATAAAAAACTTAGCCATTGTAAAGGTTTTGTAAATGAGATTTACGGAAAATTCATCTCATTTTCAAAAAAAGAGGCTCTTTACATCTAATTTAATAGAAATATTAACGCTATTTAACTGTAATTTAACTATTAATTTCAGAACTATCTGAAATATGGCTTCTTACTGATGTATAAATTGCCCGATTCAACCACAATTATAAAAAGTTAAGGCTAATAGAACTATTAATACAAAATATTCAGATTTTATTGAAAAGTTTTACAAAAATATGCATTACTCTCTTCATAATTTACAGAAGGTTTACATGATTCACATATGTTATTAATTTTATAAAGGTATTGTTAAGGCAGATAGAAAAAATGCAAGTTGATGGAGGATTGAAGTATGTTGAAAAAAACATGTTACTTCATTGGGTTAACAATTCTAATGGTAGTATTAGCAGCCTGCAATAGAGAAGAAACATCGGAATCAAATTCCGGCAGTGAAGATTTAATCACAATCTCAGGTTCCACATCGGTTGGACCTTTAGCTGAAAAGTTAGCAGAGAAATATGAAGATAATGAAAATGTAAAAATAGAAATTAACCAAATTGGTTCATCAGCAGGTATTACAAATGCAATTAAGGATGTTTCACAAATCGGTATGTCATCGCGTGATCTTAAACAGGAAGAAATAGATTCGGGTATTGAGGAACTAATCATTGCCTATGATGGGATTGTAGTTGTTGCACATCCTTCCAATCCTGTAAAAGATTTAACGATGGAACAAGTAAAGCAGATTTTCACAGGGGAAATTACGAACTGGAAAGAACTTGGCGGTAAAGATTTAGAGATTGTAGTCGTGTCGCGTGAGGATGGTTCTGGTTCGCGTGATGCTTTCCAGGAAATCGTAGGCTATAAATCAGGTCAGTTAATTCGCAATGCAATTGTTGCAAGCGGCAATGGCAATATTAAAACAACAGTCGCAACAAATAAACACGCTGTTGGATTTATATCATTCGAATACATTGATGAAACGGTTTCAGCTATGGATATTAATGGGGTAAAAGCAGAAGCAGGCAATGTATTAGATGGGAACTATCAATTATCCCGACCATTCTTATTCGTTCATAAAGAAGACGTTCCAGAAGCAGCAACGAAGTTTATGGATTATATATTAAGTGCAGATGGACAGAAAATTGTGGAAGCTGCTGGAGCAATTCCATTAACGAAATAATCAGTGCTGGAGGATAAATTTGTGAATATACAAGACAAAAATGAACTAGAACAGCAAATTAGTAAAGGCAATAAACGAAAATATTTTTTGGAAAGTCTTTCATCAAAAATTTTCCTGGCATGTGCGCTTTTATCAGTTGTCAGCCTACTACTAATTGTAGGGTTTGTATTTTATAAAGGCTCAAACCCGTTTATAACGGGCGGCTACAGTTTCTTTGATTTCCTTTTTGGCAATGATTGGGTGCCTTCGGAAGATAAATTCGGTATTTTCCCAATGATTGTTGCATCAATTTATGCAACAATTGGAGCGCTTATCATTGGTGTACCGATTGGATTACTGACAGCAATTTTTTTAGCGGAAATAGCGCCGAAATCAGTAGCAAAAATCGTATCACCGGCGATTCAGCTTTTAGCAGGTATTCCATCTGTATTGTACGGGATATTCGGATTGGCAATTATCGTACCTTTTTTACAGAACAATTTAGGGTTAGCACGTGGGCAAAGTTTAATTGCAGTAATTCTAGTACTAGCGATCATGATGCTGCCAACAATCGTAACAGTAGCAGAAACAGCTATTCGCGCAGTACCAAAAACATATAGAGAAGGTTCGTTGGCACTTGGTGTTTCGCAAATCGGGACAATCTTTAAAGTAGTCGTTCCAGCTGCAAAATCAGGGATTATGGCGGCAATCGTACTAGGATTAGGCCGAGCATTAGGAGAAACAATGGCCGTAATTTTAGTGGCGGGGAACTCACTCATTATTCCGACAAGCTTAACAGATAGTGTGCGTCCATTAACGACAAACATCGCGCTTGAAATGGGCTATGCAGCAGGGACTCACCAGGAGATGCTGTTTGCTACAGGGATTGTTTTATTCTCATTCATTTTAATTTTAAATTTTGTATTAGCTCGTATAACAGCGAAGGGAGCTCAGTAACATGCGACAATTTAAAGATAATATGCTCCGTGGATTACTTTGGGGTTCCGCATTTGTTTCGGTAGCTGTCCTAGTTATAATCGTGGGCTATATATTCTATAAAGGTTTTTCATACATCAGCTTTGATTTTATATTCGGTGATTATTCACCAACAGGTGGCGGCGGTATTTTCCCGATGATCGTCACAACAATATTAACAATTTTAATTTCATTAGCCATTGCAACACCAATCGGAATTTTAGCGGCTGTTTACTTACAAGAGTACGCAAAACAAGGTCGTCTAGTCCGCATCATTCGTTTTGCAACGGAAAGTTTAACAGGGATACCATCCATTATTTATGGTCTATTCGGTGCCGTATTCTTTGTAGCGATTTTAAAGCTAGGAATGTCTATTATCGCAGCATCACTAACTTTAACAATCATCGTATTACCAGTTGTTATCCGAACAACTGAAGAAGCATTAAAGACAGTACCGACAACATATCGTGAAGGTTCACTTGCATTAGGAACGACAAAATTGCAGACACTAATTAAAATAATCCTACCAAGTGCAATGCCAGGTATTTTATCAGGTATTATCCTGTCAATTGGTCGTATCGTAGGGGAATCGGCGGCAATTTTCTTAACGGCTGGTACAGTAGCGGCTATGCCAACTAGTATATTCTCATCTGCCCGTACATTAACTGTACATTCATTTTTAGTTACGCAGGAGGCTGGCGATATCGGTCTTGCAGCTGCTGTTGGTATCGTATTAATCGTCATTATTTTAGTGCTGAATTTATCGGCAACGTATATTTCAAAAAAATTAAACAAAGCAGATTATTAAAAGGAGCTAAATTAACATGACTATGATCGTATCAGAGGCATCAATCTTCAATTCAACAACAACTGCAACGACGGACGAATTTGCCACGAAAATACAAGTAAATGACTTAAATTTATTTTACGGTGAAAAACAGGCATTATACAATGTCAATTTAGATATAAAAGAAAAGGAAGTAACAGCATTAATCGGTCCATCTGGTTGTGGTAAGTCAACATTTTTGCGCACTTTAAATCGTATGAATGACCTGATTGACGGTGTACGTGTAATCGGTAATATTCATATTGATGGTGAAAATGTATATGAATCGAATGATGTTATAAAACTGCGTACAAAAGTAGGGATGGTGTTCCAAAAGTCGAATCTATTCCCAATGAGCATTTATGATAATGTAGCCTATGGTCCACGTATGCAAGGGATTAAAAATAAAAAAATTCTAAATGAAATAGTTGAGGAATCTTTACGCGGTGCTGCCATTTGGGACGAAGTAAAAGACCGTTTAAAATCTTCTGCTTTAGGATTATCCGGAGGTCAGCAACAACGTATATGTATAGCTCGTGCTATCGCAATGAAGCCGGATGTAATATTAATGGATGAACCAACTTCAGCGCTTGATCCAATTTCTACATTAAAAGTAGAAGAATTAATCACGCAAATGAAAAAAGATTATACAATTGTTATTGTAACGCACAACATGCAGCAAGCAGCACGTATTAGTGATAAAACAGCGTTCTTCTTAAATGGCGAGGTTGTTGAATATGATGATACAAATGTGATTTTCTCGACACCAAAAGATGAGCGTACAGAAGACTATGTAACAGGACGATTCGGATAAGAGGGGGATTTACGGATGATTCGCGAAAATTTCGAAAAGAACATGCTCGAGTTACAAAATAAGATGGGTGAAATGGTTGACTTGACGGTTGCAGCAATGGAAAAAGCGTTTAAAGCCTTAGAAGAACAGGACATGGTATTAGCGTTAGCAGTTATTGAAGAAGATTCGTCCATAGATGACCTGGAAAATGAGATCAATCAAATGGCAATTTGGTTGATGGCGAAAGAACAGCCTGTAGCTCGTGACTTACGTCGTATTATTAGTATGATTAAAATGTCTTCCAACATCGAGCGTATAGCGGATTTTGCCGTAAATACAGCAAAAGCGACGATCAGAATTAGCAAAACCGATTCTATATTGGCAAAAACATCCTTAGTTGAAATGAAAAATATCTCAATGGATATGCTGAAAAAATCGATGACTGCTTTCATCGAGGAAGATATTGCTTTAGCAAAAGCAGTAGGTGAGCTTGACGATAAAGTCGATCAAAAAAACCATGAAAATTATGCGGTACTGACAGAGTTTTTAAAAGAAAGTCCAGAAGATACGGAGCAGACTTTGCAGTTGCTTTTCATTAATCGCTTTGTTGAGCGTGCAGCAGATCATATTACAAATATGGCGGAATCAACAGCGTACTTTATTAAAGGGCAGTTATTTGACCTAAATTAACTAGAGAAGCGGGGAATCATTAATGACGAAAAAAATATTAGTCGTTGAAGATGACGAAAATTTAGTGAATTTACTGCGTATTTATTTAGTAAAGGACGGCTATGAAGTTCATTGCGTTAAAAATGGGAAAAATATTATGCAAGTTATTAAAGCGTTTGAACCGGATGCGATTTTGCTGGATTGGATGCTTCCCGATATTGAAGGGATCGAATTATGCCGTCAAATTCGTTTCGAGCACGATTTTCCAATCATTATGATAAGTGCCCGTACAGATGAGTTGGATATTGTGCTTGCCCTTGAGATTGGTGCAACGGAATACATTCGTAAACCGTTTGGGTTCCGTGAAATGCTCACTCGTCTTCGGATCCATTTAAAACGTCATGAAAAAGAAATTCGGCAACAGGAGCGTATATCAGAACTATTAATTGGGCCGTTCCGTGTCGATTTAGTAACCTTTAAAGTATTTAAAGATGAAGTAGAGATTCCATTAACGAAGCGTGAATTTAAATTGCTGCTGCATTTACTAGAGCAGCCTGGAAATATTAAATCCCGTGAAGAAATCATTGATATACTGGACTTTACTAAAGGTGATCGGCGTACAGTCGATGTACATATCCGAAGACTACGAGAAAAAATTGAAGAACAGCCAAGCTCCCCTAAATGGATAAAAACGAAAAGCGGAATTGGATATTACTTTAATTCCCCGACAAAGGAAGTCTCTTACAACTAGTAGGAGACTATTTTTATGAGTATTCGTCATTGGTTTAAATTTAAATTGGGAAAATGCATCATTTCTTTTACAAATGAGTGAACCTCGATTTATACTAAGTGGAGAAGGTAAATGAGGAGGTATGAATATGTCTGAGCAAGAGAAAAAGAAATTAAGCTTACAGGAACTTGTGAAACAACAATTAGAAGCTAAGAAAAACAATGCCAATAACGGCAAGGGCAATTTAAAAGGTGACACTTCAACGAAAAAGATGAAAAGTCAACAAACGAAAAAAACGAGCAACACACGTCGTAAAATGGGCGTATAATTAGGCAATTTGAAACCCTGTGCAATCGAAAAATTGCATGGGGTTTTATTTTTGTAATTTTTTACATAGAAACAAAGTGATGGCTCATCACCATAACATGGGGTTGCTTTTCTAATAAAATTCCACTTGATTGGTGGGCTGCGGCAAGACAGCGATAAAGCCACGTGATACATGTCTTTATCACTGCCTTTATTACCGTTTGCGAGGCCCACCAATCCCAAAATTTTGCCCTCGTTATAAAGTGAAGTAAAAACTACCTAACCATGCCGCTTGCGCTATCGCGAGGCGGCAGAACGCACTTCATTAGAAAATCTTATTTTTCCAATTTTGTCACCGCCAACTTATAGTGGTGAATCAAAGTGATTCCAAATTGTATGTCACTCGTCTTTATAGAGGAAGGAGGCTGATTTTTTGCGACGTGAAGTTTTTGAGGACAATTACGAAGCTGTTTATAAATACATACGTTATTTAACAAATGATCAAGAGTTAACACATGATCTTTTGCAAGAAACCTTTTACCGTTTTTATCATAAAAATTATACCGAGTATGAACGTACATATTTGCTGAAAATCGCACGAAATCTTGTATATGATCATTACCGCAGGAAAAAAATTATTGGATTTTTTCAATTAAATTCAGAACCTATTGCAAAGGAAGGTTTACCAGAAGAAATCATTGAGCGCAATGCAGAAATCGAAAAGCTCTATGGCGCGTTACAAAAAATTAAATGGAACTATCGGGAAGTAGTTATCCTTCGCTATATCGAAGAATATTCGGTAAAAGAGACGGCGATGATTTTAAACTGTAGTGAAGTAAAGGTGAAAAATAATACGGCGCGCGGTTTAAAGGTATTGCGTGAATTGTTGGGAGGGGAAAAAGATGTTTGAAGAGAAGCATTTAAAAACCTTACGCAATATTAAAGTAGATGAGGAAAAAAAACAGGCTGATCTTAACAAGATAATAAGGCGCAGCAAGCAAAAGGTTGTTGATTGGCGTATATTTGCATTAATCGTCAGCATTGTAGGTATTACAATGTTTTTAATTGCAACTACTCCTCTCGATAATCAAACGGCAACAACTACTAATGATAGCCAACTAATTTCTGTTTATACAGTAAATGGAAAGGGGAATCCGAAGTCCGCGCTGCAGTTACATGTAAATCGGGTGACAAATGAGAAAGCATTGGATGAGATTTGGAAAGTATACAATCAACTACAAATAACTGATAAACCGGATGCAACTTCGGTAATTTATTCTTCTTACCGGTTTAATTTCAGCGACGATACATCTAAGCTGTATTATCAACATTTGGATTCTCGAAATATCTACTATGAAGATGCTTCAACAGGACAGTATTATAAATTGGAAGATGGTTCGGGTATACCGCTTATTCAGTATGATCAACCGACTACTCTACACTCTGTAGCGTTTTATTCACTGTTTGTTTTATTAATCGGTAGTTATGCATACGCTGATCGCCAAATGCGTGATAAATCGGATCCAAAAAGAAAGTTACCTAAGCATTCCCATACAGGACAAAGTGTGCTGACGTTATTCTATTTATTAAGCTTGCTTATCCTCCTGTTTATCACACCCCATATTCATTTTATGTGGATTGTCGGCAGCAGTCTTGCTGTAGCCGGCATCAATATTTTGATTGAAAATAAATACGGGAAAAATAATTGGCGCAAACTATCATTTTTATTGATAGGCCTTCTTGTTCCGGTTTATTTATATTCAATGTTTATATTAAATTAATGGATTTGGTTTCAGAATACTTTGACAATAAATCTATTCCTTCGTACGATAATAGTAAGTAATAATGAAGAGGTGAAAAGATGTCCACAATTGAAAAAGCAAGATTACTAGATCAACAGGATCCACTTCGGAAATATGCCGATGAGTTTTATAAAAAAGAAGGTCAAATCTATTTAGACGGCAATTCACTAGGACTGCTTTCAAAGCGTGCAGAACTATCGGTACTGACCCTGCTTGACTCATGGAAGTATTACGGAATTGATGGCTGGACGAGTGGGGAGCATCCGTGGTTTTATTTGTCTGAAAAGCTCGGTGAATACTGTGCACCACTTGTTGGCGCAAAAAGTGAGGAAGTCGTATTAACCGGTTCAACTACGACGAACTTACACCAGCTACTTACTACATTTTTCAAACCTACCGAGAAGCGGAATAAAATTTTGGCAGATGAGCTGAATTTCCCGTCTGACTTATATGCGATTGCCAGTCAAATTGCGCTACATAATTTACCGGAAAGCCATATGAAGCTCGTAAAAAGTGAGAATGGGCAAACAATTACAACTGAAGCAATTATTGAAGCAATGACTGATGATGTAGCAGTCGCTGTTTTACCGGCTGTGTTATATCGCAGTGGGCAAGTGCTGGATTTACAGGCAATTACGAAAGCGGCTCACGAACGAGACATTATCGTTGGCTTTGATTTATGCCATTCAATCGGCTCGATTCCACATCAGCTTCATGAAATTGGTGCAGACTTTGCATTTTGGTGCAATTATAAGCATTTAAATGGGGGCCCGGGATCAGTTGCAGGTTTGTTTGTCCATGAAAAGCACTTTGGTACAGCACCTGGTTTAGCCGGCTGGTTCGGCTCGGCAAAGGAAAAACAATTTGATTTAACGACAACGATTTCGACAGCGCCTCATGCAGGGGCTTACCAAATTGGGACACCTCATATATTAAGTCTGGCGCCTATTGAAGGTGCACTTTCCATTTTTGCAGAAGTAGGTATTGATGCTGTACGTGAAAAGTCGCTTGCTTTAACAGATTATATGATGGAATGCATTATGCACGAAATGCCAAATACATTTACATTCGGTAACCCGCTTGATGAAACACGAGGGGGCCATCTGTTTTTAGTGCATGACGAGGCTGCTAGGATTTGTAAAGCTTTAAAGGGAAATGGAGTCGTACCGGATTTCCGTGCACCAAATGGTATCCGCCTGGCACCTGTTGCGCTATATAATTCCTTTGAAGAAGTTTGGCGGGCAGTACAAATTTTAAAAGATATTGTTATTAATAAAACTTATGAGAATCATGAGAATAAGCGAGATATTATTGCATAAGGAGTGGTTTAATGGAAAAGCGTTCGATTTCGGATTTACAGCAAAAATTAAACAGTGAAAAGGGCATTCATACGGATTTTCGCGAGGATATGACATATGGCGAGTACTTAAGCTTAGACGCTATTTTAAACAATCAAAACCGCCTGTCCAATCACCACGATGAAATGCTATTTATCATTATTCATCAAGTAAGCGAGCTTTGGATGAAACTGATTATTCATGAAATGCAAGGTGCGATTCAAGCAATTGAACGTGGTGAAATGCAGCCGGCTTTTAAAATGCTGGCAAGAGTTTCAAAAATCCAAATGCAAATTATTCAGGCATGGGATGTGCTAGCGACAATGACACCTGCAGAATATTTGCAGTTCCGAGATGATCTTGGAAAAGCATCCGGTTTCCAAAGCTATCAATATCGTTTAATAGAGTTTTCGCTTGGATATAAAACACCTCATATTCTTAAAATTTATGAGAAAGAAAAAGATGTTTTGGCCAGATTAAAAGAAGCGTATAGTGCACCGAGTATTTATGACGTTTCTATCAAAGCATTGGCAAAAGCTGGGTTACCAGTTAATGAGGCTTTGCTAAATCGAGATTTTTCGGTAGTATATAGTGGTGACGATTCTGTTGCTGCTGCATGGAAAACCGTCTATGAAAATACCGATAAGTACTGGGATTTATACCAGCTCGGCGAAAAGCTGGTTGATATAGAAGATTCATTGCAGCAATGGCGATTCCGTCATATGAAAACGGTCGAGCGTATTATTGGCTTTAAAGTAGGCACGGGTGGATCATCCGGAGTCAATTATTTGCGTCAAGTTCTTGATCATCGTTTTTTCCCTGAGTTATGGGATTTACGAACAGTGTTATAGTTTAGTTAAGCTTAGTTTAGTATGAGTGGAGTGAGGTCAATGGAGAAGAGTAAAGGACAGTGGTCAAGCAAGTTAGGATTTGTATTAGCGTCAGCGGGCGCAGCGATAGGGCTTGGGGCGATATGGAAGATGCCCTACGTAGCCGGTCAAAGTGGAGGCGGCGCATTCTTTTTAATTTTTGTAGTACTAACATTAATAATTGGTTTACCGATGCTTTTATCAGAATATATTATCGGGCGTGCCGCGCAAAAAGAAGCGGTTACTGCGTATAAAGTTCTTTCGCCAAACCCAAAAGTTTGGGCATGGATCGGAAAGCTCGGTATATTAGGATGTTTCCTGTTATTATCGTTTTATAGTGTTGTAGGTGGCTGGATTTTTGTATATAGTGGCGTCTCAGTAGTTGGTAATGTTATTGAGCCGACATTGGATCCAGGAGCATTTTTTGGACAAGTAACAGGTACACCATGGATTGCACTTTTAGGACTAGCATTATTCACAATTGCCAATGTAATCATTATCGCACTAGGTGTACAGAACGGAATTGAAAAAGCGAATAAGTTTATGATGCCGCTTTTATTTATTATGTTCTTTATTTTGGTAATTAGAGCTGTTACGCTTGATGGCGCGATGGAAGGAATCAAGTTTTTCTTGTATCCGGACTTTTCGAACATCACAGGTGAATCGATACTATATGCTTTAGGGCAATCATTTTTTGCGCTCGCAGTTGGATTTTCTTGTTTAGTTACATATAGTTCTTATTTAAAGAAAGATGTGAGCTTACCAAATTCAGCGGGGTCAGTTGTAGGGTTGAGTATTTTTGTTTCATTTTTAGCAGGTTTGGCCATTTTCCCGGTCGTCTTTGCTTTTGATATGGAAGTAGCAAGCGGACCGCCATTATTATTTATGGTATTGCCGGCTGCATTCTCACAGATGCCATTTGGAGAAGTGTTCCTTGCGATGTTTTTAATATTATTTTTATTTGCGACGTTAACTTCATCCTTCAGTATGTATGAAATTATAGTAGCAGCAATAATCGAGAAGTGGAATATTACCCGCGCTCAAATTACGATGATTATTGGTGTACTTGTTTTTATCGCTTCAATTCCATCGACACTGACATACAGTACACTAGGTGATGTATCAATATTTGGCCGAAGTATTTTTGATTTTACTGATTTTGTTGTGTCAAATGTAATTTTACCGGTCGGCAATTTACTAATAGCAATTTTTATTATGCATATTATGGATAAAAATATTGTTAAAAGTGAGTTGTTACAGGGGAGTAAAATGGGGGAAGGCTTTTACAGAACCTATCGAATTCTAATGACCTTTGTAGTACCGGCAGTAATTGTGCTCGTTCTCGGTTATTTAGTATTTCAGTATTAGAGGTGCTGCTATGTGGATTGATATTACACAAACGATGAAAAAAGGGATGCCGAACTGGCCGGGGGATACGCCGTTTTCGTTTGAAGTTGGGTATACAAAGCAGCAGACGGGCTCGGTCAATATTGGGAGAATAACAACTTCCTTGCATACCGGTACACATGTAGATGCGCCTTTTCATTTTAATAGTGAGGCTGAGACAATCGAACAATTAGACATCAATACTTATATTGGCGATTGTTATATTGTATCTTGTGTCGGAGAAGAAGTCATTACAGTTGAAATGCTATCATCCATTGATTTTCTTGGAGCAAAGCGTGTGCTGTTGAAAATGGTGAGTCAATCTTCCAAACAATTTCCGGAAAAGATACCAGTTATTTCTCCAGATGCAGCATCCTTTTTAAAGGAGCGCGGTGTTATTTTACTCGGTGTGGATAATCCTTCTGTTGATCCTTTAGATAGTAAGGAAGTATCAGCCCATCATGCACTCTATGAAAATGGAATACATATTTTAGAGGGGCTGGATTTAAGTGAAGTAACGCCCGGGCTCTATGATTTAATTGCATTACCGTTAAAAATAGAAGGCGCTGACGGGTCACCGGTACGGGCTGTAATACGGAAGAAATGATAATAGAGAGAAGCACACGAAAAAAATCGTCGTGCTTCTTTTTGTTTTGTTGAAAATATTGAATTTCTAATAAATCCATTAAATGTAAAAATATTGATTGAATTTTGAAGTTGTGAATTGTAAAATATTCCTACAAGACAATAATGGCATAGTCTTAAAATCCTAGGGGGATGAAAATTGAAAAAGAGCGTCGATAAGTTAAATTGGATTCATCAGTTAAATTGTTTTATAACAATAATTTTAGTTATATTAATAGTGTCTCCGCTTATTTATAAAAATGGATTAAATCATTCCATCCCATTCCTTATAGCGGGAGGCAGTGTGATTTTAATATCGTCGGTAACATATTTTTTAAACATATCTTACTTTGCAAAAGGATTAATATTCTCGCTACTCCCGGCAATAGTGACTATTCTATTATTTTACCTGGATGGATTCGCTATCAATAAACACTATATTTTATTTATAACATTTATTATGGCCGCCATGTATTTCAATGAGCGACTAATACTAACATTTTGGAGTATTACAACTAGTCTATATTTGTTGTTGTACATCATTGCGCCCGTGAAGTTATTAGGAGACAATGCAAGCATTCCAATTTTTATAACAGTTTTCTCTATTGTTAATGGTATCAATTATATGCTTTACCGATTAACTAAGTGGGGCAATAAATTAGTGAAGGATGCACAGGCAAAAGAAAAAGAAGCAAATGCACTATTAGAAAATTTAACATCGATCATGCATAAAATTGATGATGGTTCCGTGCAATTAGCACAAAATATTATACATGTGAATGAAAATGTACATACATTGAATGTAGCAAGTGAAACGATGTTACAGTCTTCGGATCAGATGGCAGCCGCTATTCATAGCGAGGCAGAAATGATTCAGAAAATCAATGAACAAATGGTTTTGTCCCATCAAAATATGCAAAATACAAAACAATCATCTGAATTGACTGTAGAGGAATCAACTAAAGTACAAGTCGCTATAGAACATAGTTGGAAGCAAGTGCATGAAGTAGCGAATGGTATGGATACGCTAAGTGAATCCATTGACTTGACGACAATAACGATTGACGATATGCAGGAAAGTCTGTCAAAAGTAAATGAACTACTAAACGGTATTAAAGCAATTGCAGACCAAACAAACTTATTATCTTTGAATGCCTCTATAGAAGCTGCAAGAGCAGGTGAACATGGGAAGGGGTTTGCGGTTGTAGCAGATGAAGTGAAAAAGTTGGCCGGTGAAAGTGCGGAAATCGCCATGAACATTACAGAGGTAACAAAGCAACTTCTTCAGCGCGCGACGACTGCTCGGTTAAAAGCATATGAGGGGAAGGATGCAGTGCATTCAAGTGTGGAAACTTTAAATCACATTTCAGTATCGTTTAATGGGATGAAGCAATCTTTTGATGAAATTCAAAAGAAATTAACTGAGGATATGCAGACTATTACAAATACAAACGGTATGGTCGCAGAAGCCATGAGTCAAATAGAAAGTTTATCTGCCATATCGGAAGAAAATGCAGCAATGACGCAGGAAATCGCTACTTCTATTCATGAAGAACATGAAATGATGAAAGCCATTTCAAAAGCTAGTCAAGAACTACAGCAATTACAACAGGATTTAATTGAAATTACAAAACAACGATAAGCAAATAGAGAGGCTGGGACAAAACGAAAACTATCTATTTTTTTAAAGAAAAAATAGATAGTTTTCTGCTTCTACCAGAATTGATTTCTTAATAAGAGTATTTCCTTTTTACAAAGAAATTTCTACTTATGTCCCAGCTTCTTTAATTTTTCTACTATTTAAGGCGGACTTTTTCATTCGGGCAAAGTACAATTATTCAACTTCTATTACAATCGTATCACTAACATCCCCATTATTGAACCGAGCCAAGCCTGCGATAATATATAAACCTTTTTCGCTTGGTGCATTAAAACGGGCGGTCGTTGCAATTTCCTCATAATTATGGCCTTCTAGCCACTGCTGAATTGAAATACTTGTCATACGCTGATCGTACTTGAATTCAATCTCTTCATTCGGTTGGACTTTTATATAAGACATATCCGATCCTTGTACCATTTCGTGTGGCGCGGCACTATCAACACATGTAGCATCCCCAGCAGAATGCCAGCAGTAGCTTCCACGCACCGAATCAATTATCTGATCATTTGTCACTACTGTTACAGTAGGAATTTCAATTACTTCATTTTGCGCCAAGAAAAAGCGACCGATAATAATTACAATAATAATACCGATAATTACAAATAAACGATTTACATTTTTCAATGTGTTATTCCCCTCCATTGCGGCTACAGTAATACAGGTTAAAATTAAAAGCTATGCAAAACAGTTTCCTGTAGTTGCATAGCTTTGCAATTACTTTTAAAATCACGATTCTATAGATCCGACATGCCTCTGTCTACATTTTACTAAAAACTAAAATATAAGTCTATTGCATTCTTGTTATAAGATTACATAACTTTACAATTATTCACACAATACTAATAAAACATTAATAGTTACTCTGTAACCTCTTTATAAAGAGGTGGTTTTTATGGACAAGCAGGAACTAATGTTAAAAGATTATTTGCTGCAAACAATTTCAGCTACAAAATTTCATATTGAGTACAAGTTACCGAGTGAATATCAATTAGTAGAACAATTTGATATCCCTCGAATTAAAGTGCGAAATGTGTATACATTATTGGAGAAAATGGGTCTTGTATACTCAAGAAAAGGTGTTGGCAGATTTATTAAACATCAGCAAAAACCACTGGATGTTGTGATGACTGGTAATATTAGCTTCAGTGAAAAAATGAAAAGTCAAACAGCCAATTATAAATCGAAGCTGACAAAATTTGAGCGTGTGGCACAGGATCATGCCATCTATACAAAAGCTGATATAGGACAGGAGCCACTTTATTTAGTTGAACGATTGCGTTATATCGATGATGAACCAGCAGCCATTCATCGCTCGTATGTTGTCATTAGCAATATGCCGGAAATAAAGAAAATTGATAGCCGGTTAGTATCGATGTATCAGTTCTATCAACGTTTTGGTGTAAATGAGTTTCGGAGTACGTTTTCTCAGCTTTCCGTGCAATATGTAAATGAAATTGAACGGGAGATGCTGAATTGTGAAGTGCTCGTGCCCATAGTAAAAGTAGAATCCGACAACTGGGATGCAGAACGTAATGTGCTGCTGGAATATACTGAAATCATTTACCGAACGGACCTCTTTTATTTTCAAATATAATTTTAACCTTTTAAATTTACGCCCCGGCATTTTATGCTGGGGTCTTTCTGTTTTCTTAATAGTTTTCGCGCTTGTTTTAGCAGTACATGCCTACATGGCGCCAGTTGTGTAAAGCGCCTTTACACGTTTTTTACGAAACCTTGACACTGCGCAACTTGGCAACAAGTTAAGGTGTAGTTAGAGAGGGGCGATCAAATTGAATAGAGCAGAACGTACAAAATTATTAATCGAAGTTGGAAGAAAACAAGCTTTGGAAATGGCTGATCAAATTGCAAACACATATGAAATCGTTGAAGTACAGCCACCACGAGAAGGCCTCGTGATGGTGAAATTAAGGGAATCTGCCCAACAGTCTTTATTCTATATAGGGGAGGTACTTGTTACAGAGACGAAAGTAAAAATCCGAAATGTATTTGGAACAGGAATAGTCCGTGAAATGGAACCTGAATTAAGCAGGGCATTGGCGATAATTGATGCTGCCTTTAAAGGCGATTTCCCAGAAACGAAACAATGGATTCCTGTTATGGAGCAATTAAAAATGGAGTTGGAACTAGAACAGCAAAATATTAAACGCTCGATTGAACGAACAAAAGTTCAATTTAATACGATGTCGCTTTAAGGAGGCACATGATGGAAACAGTACATTTTACTCAGCAAACTTTTCGTTCATTAATGGAATGCTTCTCACGTCCAGGAAATCAGCAACGGCTAGAACCGTCACAGGAAATTACGGGGCTATATTCAGCAACCGTTTCAGCTTGTCTAACATTGCTTGATGGTGAAGTGAGCTTTTATGTCGCGAATGAATGTCCAGTAATCCAAAGTGAAATTCGGGCTTGGACAGGTGCCAAATTAGTATCTGTGGATTTGGCTGACTTCATAATTATTTCTGCAGATTGCTCGGAACAGCAGGCACAGCATGCATTACAGCATTCAAAAGTAGGCAATCTTATTGACCCACAGCTATCGGCAACCATTTTGTATGAAATAACAGATCACATAGGCAATGTCGTTCATTTACAAGGGCCTGGCATTCAACATACAAAGGCGGTGCAACTTAACGTTCCTGAACAATGGCTACAACTAAGAGAAATGAAAAATAATGAGTTTCCATTGGGGATAGATGTTCTTCTAATCAATTCCAATTCAGACATTATAGCATTGCCACGAACTACTAAAATTCAAGAGGTGAAGCAATCATGGCATACGTAGCAGTTAGAGGCGGGTCCGAGGCAATCGAAGCTTCGTTGGAGCATTTACAATATGAGCGTATTAAGCATGGGGAGCATGTTACCGTTCAAAAACTACTAGGAACGATGCGAGGTTTCCTTGACCAAATCATGTCGGAAAGCAGTCTGTATAGTGAACAATTGGCCGCCCTCGCTATGAAGCAAAGTGAAGGTAACCAGGAGGAAGCGGTATTTTTATTACGTGCCCATCGCTCCACATTGCCGAGACTTTACTATTCAACTATAACCGATCCTAGAGATATGTTTGTGTTGCGAAGAATCTCTTCAAGTTTTAAAGATATTCCCGGTGGTCAGCTATTAGGGGCATCACATGACTATTTGCATCGTCTATTAGATTTCAGTCTAATGACAGAAACAAAAGAAGATGTGCAACTGAAAATAGACCAGTTTAATGCCATCGAAAAACCTGATAAGAGCGATCTTCAGCTCGAGAAATTACCAAAAGTAATGGATTATTTACGGGACGAACAGTTAATTCGAACGTTTGCACTGAATGATGAGGAACCAAGTGATGTGACAAAGAAAGCTTTATCATTTCCTACGAATCGATCGCAGCGACTGCAAACATTAACAAGAGGACAAACGGGAACTGTTACGTCACTTGGTTATGCAGGGTTACGCGGATATGGTGCATCACATCCAAATGTTGGGGAAGTACGCGTCGGTATGCAGCCAATCCATGTGGAAATCGATGGTGAAGACGAACAGTACTATATTGGTTCTATTAAGCTGACAGAAGTAGAGTCGTTTATTCCAGTAAATGTCGATGATGAACAGCAGCAAGTATTGGAATTCGATATTGGGTATGGGGCATGTTTTGGACAGAACGAAACGAAGGCCATTGCGATGTCGATTGTTGACCATGCACTGGAAACAGGGGGCAATACACCGATTCATGATGAGGAATTTGTATTGTTGCATGTTGATATTATCGAATCGACAGGCTTTATCTCTCACTTGAAAATGCCACATTACGTTACATTCCAGTCAAATCTAGAACAAATGCGCACGATTAAAAAGGAGGGGAAACGATGAGTCGTTTACCGTTTGCATTATTGGATGAACAATCGAAGCGTGAAATTCGACGCGCTATTTTAAAAGGTATTTCCATACCCGGTTATCAAGTACCGTTTGCTTCCCGTGAGTTACCTATTGGCCGTGGGTGGGGTACAGGGGGCCTTCAGTTAACGCTTGCACTTATCGGGAAAGAGGATGTGTTAAAAGTCATCGATCAAGGTGCGGATGATTCCGTTAACGCAGTGAATATAAAAAATTTAGTGGAAAAAACGACTGGAGTTGAAACGACGATACGGACACAGGAAGCGAGCCTCATCCAGTCAAGGCACAGAATTCCGGAAGTGCCATTACGTAAAGATCAAGTACTGGTACTTCAAGTGCCAGAGCCGGAGCCGCTTAGGAAAATAGAGCGCAGTGAGTTTAAAACGAAGCGTCATCATGCGGAAAAGGAATATAGTGGTGCGTATTTAATGTTATTTGAACAAATTATGCGCTATAACCAAACTTCCCAAGGTGCTGATTACCCAGTGCTTGTCAATGATCGGTATGTAATGAATCCAAGCCCGATTCCGCGTTATGATAATCCGAAAATTCATAATAGCGAAGCATTAATTTTATTTGGAGCGGGCCGAGAAAAGAAAATTTATGCCGTTCCACCTTATACAAAAGTGGCATCATTGGCATTTGAAGACTATCCGTTTGTTGTCGAGCAATTTGACGGTAAGGCATGTAAAGAAACGGGTCTATCCAACGTCTTTTTAGATGAACTAACAGATGAACAAACAGGTGAAACGTATTATATGTGCAATGACACGAGCTATATGCAAGAAATTTTACAGCAAAAGGTGGGGGCAAAATGATGGTAGAACAGCCAATTTTATCTGTTCGGAATCTGTCGAAACAATATGGGGAAGGTTGCTTGCATTGCCAGCAATCGAACCCAAAGCTAGAAAAGAATTATTGTCCAGTTTGCAAAACAGTATATGCATGCCGTGACATTTCGTTTGATTTATATCGTGGTGAAATTTTAGGGATTGTCGGGGAAAGCGGTAGTGGTAAATCTACCTTCATGAAAAGCCTGTATTTTGATGAAAACGTCACAACAGGTGAAGGCTATTTGCAAGATTATAAAGATGGCAAGGTCAATATTTTTACGGAATCTTCCCAGATGAAGCGTCAGATCCGCAATATGTTGCTAGGGATGGTGTACCAAAATCCGATTCTTGGATTAAAAATGGACTTTTCATCATTAAGCAATATTGCAGAAAAACAAATCGCCGCAGGGAATCGTCATGTTGGGAATATGGAAGCAAGAAGCTATGACTTATTACAGCATGTTAATATTCCGCTTCATCGCAGTAAGGAAGCGCCTAAAAACTTTTCCGGTGGGATGCAGCAGCGTATTCAAATAGCAAAGGCACTATCGAATAATCCGCCATTACTATTGCTCGATGAAGTAACAACAGGACTCGATTTATCGGTACAGGCGGATGTATTGGATTTAATTAAGTCCATTCAGCGCGAATTTAATATTTCAATGATTGTCGTTTCACATGATTTAGCTGTTATTCGAATGTTGGCAGACCGCACGATTGTTATGCTAAATGGCGAAATTATTGAGCATGGCCTAACGGATCAAGTACTGGAGGATCCACAGCATTCTTATACACAGCAATTAGTCTATTCATTATTGTAGGGGAGGCATATATATGCAAGCAATTATTAACGGAATCATCGTAACAGAAGAGCAGTTTTTAAGTGATCATGCCGTACTCATTGACGGCGCGTTAATCGCAGGAATTGTACCTGCAGAGGATCTGGATTTAGCTACAGTTCAGGTGATTGACGCAGATGGGGGATATGTATCACCTGGCTTTGTCGATATTCACTCAGATTATATCGAGACAATAATCAGTCCAAGGCCTACATCCATTATGAGTTTGAAAGTGGGTTTACGTGAGAGCGAACGTATTTTAATGACGCACGGTATTACGACAATCTTCCATTCGTTATCCTTTTATGGCGATGATAAATATTCACATAAAGCAATTCGCGAACCGCAAAATGTGCAACGATGCATTGACGCCATCCATAATACACATACAGAACAACACTTAATTCGTCATCGTATGCATGCGCGATTTGAAATTGATTCAATCGATCAGATACCGGCACTTGAGCAAAATATTTTGGATGGAAAAATACATTTACTTTCATTTATGGACCATACGCCAGGACAAGGACAATATCGCAATCTAGAAATATATAAAGAGACGATGCGCGGCTACCGGTCTATTTCAGAACCAGAAGCAGATGTGCTTATAAAAGAACAAATTGATAAAACAAAAATGACGTATGAAGAGATTGAACGGTTGAGCTGTCTTGCGATTGAAAGAAATATTGCCGTTGCATCCCATGATGACGATGATGTTGCCAAGCTGCAGCTTACTCAATCACACGGAACAACAATTAGCGAGTTTCCGATTACATTGGACGTTGCTAAAGAGGCGAAGCGTATGGGTCTATATACAATTGCCGGTGCTCCAAATATTTTGATGGGTGGGTCGCATTCCGGAAATTTAAGTGCGAGTGAAGCAATTCAGGCCCGTGTTATTGATATTGTTTGCAGTGATTATTATCCGCCAGCAATGCTGCAGGGCATTTTTGAATTAGCGGATAAATATGAAGAAGATTTGCATCGATTGTTCCAGCTAGTCACGATTAATCCTGCTCGTGCTGTAAATTTGGATCAAGAAATCGGCTCAATTAAAGCCGGAAAGAAAGCGGACATCATCATCATCGGTAAAATGGATGACGGCTATCCCGTTGTAACCAATACGATGGTAGATGGCAAAGTGATTATGCAAACAAATTACCGATAAGGGGTGGCACAATGCTGACAATTAACGAGCTACAAAAGACGTTTACGATTCATCATCTACAAAATACGTTCACAGCGTTAAATAATATTTCTTTACACGTAAAAGAAGGGGGATTTTTAGGGATTGTCGGTAAAAGTGGCAGTGGGAAGTCCACTGTATTAAAAAGCATTTATCGTACGTACGAGCCTCAAAGTGGAGAAATCCTTTTTCATTCAGAAGCATTTGGAATGATAGATCTGTTAAAGGCAAGCCCTAGACAAATTGTTTATTTACGCAAATATGAGATTGGCTATGTATCACAGTTTTTAAATGTAATGCCACGTACAACGGCACTCGAATTAGTAACGCAATCTTTACTTGATATTGGGATTAAACGACATGATGCAGTTACACGTGCAAAAGAAGCACTAACTCATTTTGATTTGGAAGAAACATTATGGAATAGTTATCCGAATAATTTTTCCGGTGGTGAAAAGCTCCGTCTTAATATTGCCTGTGCCATCGTAAAGCAACCACGCTTATTACTGTTGGATGAGCCGACAGCCAGTTTGGATGAAACCTCGAAAATAAAGGTAAGAGAATCTATTGAAAAGCTGAAAGCGCAAGGTACTACACTAGTCGGAATTTTTCACGATTTGGAGTTTATGGATGGCCTATGCGATGAAATATTTACAATGGAAAAATACGTTAAGGGTGAGATTGCATGATAATTGACTGGCATACACATAGTCGCTATTCCGACGGCAGTGATACATTAGAAATGCTTTTTTGGAAAGCAAAGCAGGCGGGTATTACCCACTTAGGTGTTGTTGATCACGATACAGTGGCGCATCATAACGAAGGTCATTTACTTGCGAGGCAATATGATATGACGTTTATACCTGGCGTTGAAATTTCTGCCTATGACTTTAAACGCAGAAGGAAAGTTCATTTGCTTGGATATGGATTTAAAGGACTTTGCCCAGCAATAGAAGCACTTTGTCAGCCATTATTAGCCCGGCGTCATGCACATTCCATCTGGCAAACGAGGTGTATAAAAGATGCTGGCTTTCAGATAAATATTGATGATGCACTTGCCTATGCTTATACGAGCGGTACGTTGTATAAGCAGCATATTATGAATGCCCTATTGGATGAGTCGTATGAAAATAAAAATTATCAAACGCTGTATCAATCGTTATTTAAAGGGTCTGGAGTGGCGGCTGGAGATATAGCCTATATCGATGTCTTTCAGGCACTTAAAGCAATTCATGCCGATGGTGGATTTGCAGTGTTAGCACATCCAGGACAGCTCGATAGCTATGAAGTTGCGGAGGAATTGATTGCACAAGGTTTAGATGGAATTGAGTTAGTGCATCCAGATCATACCGAGACGGACAAGAACCGCGTGAAGCAATTGGCTGCCAAGTATAATTTGTTATTAACTGGCGGCTCCGACTATCACGGAAAATATGGTGCTGCCGTTGAGCTTGGTAGCTATATAATGGACCATTTACAAAGATCCTTAACTGTAAAGCATTTGTAAAACATTATAAAGATCGTTGAAGAACGCTATTCAACACTAAAGAAACATGATTAAATGTGAATGGAAATAGGGCGCTCTAAAAATTTCCACTATTACGAAAACAAGGAGAATTATAATGAAAAAACTATGGAAACTACCTGTTGTTGGAATGTTAAGTGCACTACTTTTAGTTGGGTGCAATTCATCTGAAAATGAATCATCAACTGATTCGGCAAGTGCAAATTCAAAAGAACCGTTAGTAGTCGTGTGGTATCCAAATGAATCTGGTTCAGAAATGGGTCCGTCACGTGATGCTTTCGGAAAGCTATTTGAAGAAGCGACAGGAAGAGAAGTAGAACATAAATTAACAACCGACTACGCAATCGCAATCGAAACAATTGCCAATGGAAATGCTCAAGTGGCGTTCATGGGCGCTCAGGGCTATATCGAAGCAAATAAGAAAAATGAGGCAGTTGCACCATTGGTAGTAACTTCAGGCGAATCAGGAACTCTTGATGATGCCCTTTATTATAGCTGGTTAGCTGTACCTAAAGAAAAAGCTAATGCTTACAAAGTGAATGAAGAATATGATTTGGATACGACAGAAGGGAAAAGCATCTCGTTTGTATCTCCATCATCTACATCAGGCTTTAAAATGCCGGCAAGCTCAATTATTTCACATTTCAGTGACAAAGGCTTGAAGGAAGAAGATTTGATGGAAGGCAATGCTGTGTATCCAAGTGTAGTGTTTGGCGGTTCACATCAAGGTGCAGCAGTTAATATGTTAATGGGACGAACAGATATTGCTTCCTTCTGTGATACATGTGTCGATCCATACATTGAGATAGTTGAAGGAGAAGCAAACAAACCAGGAACGGTTTACCGCGTGCGCGACAATGCAGCGCCACCATTCAATACATTACCAGGCGAGGAATTCACTTTAATCCAAGTAACACCTGTATTAAATGCACCGTTTGCAGTAAATACAGAAGTATTGTCGGAAGAGGAAGTTTCAAAATTAAAAGAAGCATTAACTTCGGATGCGACGGCAAAAAACGAAGAGATTTTCATGCCTAAGGAAAAGGAACAACCATCATTATTCTATACGTCAGGAAATGAGCGATTTTTGGAAGTAGATGATCAATGGTTCAACCCGATTCGTGAATTATCGAAATAAGTATTTAGTGGAGGCAGTGGTCAAGGTAAATTTTTCTTTGAATACAGCCTTCCTTCTTATGAATTATCTCGTAATTTATCGAAATGATCCCCCTGACAGCCCCTTTCTAAAAAAGCAATAAAGGAGAATGAGCGATGCAAACTGTACTGGAACGAACTGTAAAAGAAATACCTAGACCACTTGCCTATCATGAAACGGAAGTCGTAAAATCAGCGAAGACAATTTTACAACTAAATAATATCCATAAAAGTTATGATCAGAAAAATAGCGTGCTAAATGATATTAGTCTTTCATTAGGGGAAGGGCAGTTAATCTCCATTATCGGTCCATCTGGTGCAGGGAAATCTACCTTATTGCGTTGTATTAATCGCATGATTGAACCATCAAGTGGGGAAGTTATTTTCGATGACCAGAATATTGTGCTACTGAATAAAAAAAGACTTCGACGTACACGTGCGAAAATAGGCATGATTTTTCAGCACTATAATCTTGTGTCCCGTCTAACAGTATTTGAAAATGTCCTGCACGGTCGATTCGGCTATAAAAGTACATGGCAAGGTTTGTTTAATGTATATACCGAAGAAGAGAAGATGCTTGCTTTAAATATATTGCAGAAGTTAGGAATGGAAGATCATATTTATAAACGCTGTGATCAGTTAAGCGGTGGTCAGAAGCAACGTGTCGGAATCGCACGTGCATTAGTACAAGAGCCCAAACTTTTATTGTGTGATGAGCCGATCGCATCGCTTGATCCGAATGCCTCTAAAGTCATTATGGATCATCTGAAGGAAATTTCTGAAACAATGGGCATTACTGTATTGGTCAATTTACATCAAGTTGAGGTGGCCACTCGATATTCCGATCGGATTATAGGTCTGAGTAAGGGCTGTAAAGTATTTGATGATGAGCCAGGGAAACTCAATAAATTTGCGATTCAAGAAATTTATGGGACGAATGTGGATGAATTGATTACGGAATAGACGGAGGCAATAATCGTGGATACTGATATTTTACGTAAGAAGAAATGGCGAACAACAATTATTTTTATATTATTAATTGTCTTAACGTATAGTTCTGCTGTGATAACAGAGTTTAGCTTAATCGAAGGAATTATAGCCATTCCGGGGACAGTAATTTGGATGGCGGTTAATTTAATCCCAAGTAGTGAAGCACTGGAAAACTTACCGAAAGTGCTTGAGCGACTATGGGAAACGATTGTGCTATCAATATTTGCAACAATGACTGCCACGATTTGTGCCTTGTTTTTTGCAATGATGGGTTCCAAAACGACACAAGTCCAGCATTTTGTAGGAATCGCAGCGCGTTTTGTTGCTTCCATATTCCGAAATATTCCGGTGGTGGCATGGGCATTAATGTTAGTTATTTCATTTGGACATAATGTGATTACTGGGTATTTCGCGCTCTTTTTTTCAACGTTTGGTTTTTTAGTACGAATGTTTATTGAAACGATTGATGAGGCGAGTTCGGATGGTGTGGAAGCTTTAAAAGCAACCGGTTCTACGTACTTGCAGGTTGTGTTTAAAGGTGTTTTACCGGATACGATGCCACAAATGCTAAGCTGGGTATTTTATATGATTGAAACGAATATTCGAAGTGCTACATTAGTGGGGATTCTGACAGGTACGGGGATTGGTTATTTATTTGATATGTACTATAAAAGCTTAAATTACGAAATGGTCGGCCTTATTACTATTACGATTGTACTTGTAGTATTTGCAATTGAATTTGCATCGAACAAAATAAGGAGGGCGATTTCATAATGCAAGCAGTACCATCTATTAAAAATGTTAAAGTGAAAAAGGGTCGGATCCAAATTCAGCAAGTTTCAAAAGCTTCGATCGTAATGCGCACCGTTTGGATTTCGCTCCTTGTCTTTACATGCATTTGTCCGTTCCTCTTGAATTATGGGGCAATTGAATGGTCGACTGCCATTTCAATGACATTAGGTAATTTGAAAATGATGTTTTTACAGCCGGCATTCAATCAAATTACTTTTGCAACAGCGATGAGCCAAATTCTGATTACGCTCGCTCTTACATTTCTGACTACAGTATTAGGTGCAGTCATTTCATTTTTCCTTGCAATTGCCAGTGCAAAAAATTTAGGCAATGCAAAAGTTTCACATATTATTATTGCGGTGAACTCGTTTATCCGGGCAGTACCGACTGTTTTATGGGTACTCATTTTTGCCATTGTGGCTGGTCTCGGTGCAGTAGCTTGTGTGCTTGGAATGATGCTACATACAATAGCTTATTTGACAAAAGCTTATTCCGAATCGATTGAAGAAATAGGCGATGAATCAATTGAAGCATTACGTTCTGCTGGAGCAAACTGGTGGCATATTATTCGGCATGCCGTAATTCCGCAGTCTTCGTCATTTCTTGTCTCATGGACATTTTTACGATTTGAGACGAATTTTGATATTGCGATCGCAATGGGAGCAGCAGCTGCGGCTGGTGGTATCGGTTTCGAGCTGTTTATGGCATCGAACTTTTACTTTGACTTGCACGAAGTAGGTATGATTACATATTGTGCACTCATTATCGCGCTCATTTTAGAATTTTTTTCAGTACGAATCAAGCGACGTTTAATGACAAAAAGCTAGAAACTAAACAGCGCAGTCCCATACTAGCACTTGGTAAGTGGACTGCGCTGTTTTGTCTAAATAACTGCTAAAAAGAAACGTGCTATCATAATGTGAAAGAGTACGAAAATAATAACGTGCCTACAAAAAGGATAATATTGTCATATTATGATATTCTTAAAACAGGAGGTGCAAATTTATGGACTATACCGAGTTGAAAAAATTTAAAATGCGTTATTTTATTCTGTTTGCGGTTTTCTTATTTATAGCGAGTATTGTATTGGTGTTTGCAGTCGATTTCCCGGATAGCGAGCAATGGATTACATTTATTATGTCCATTTGTTTGTTGTTGTATATTGTCTATCAAACAAAGAAATGGAATTTTACGTATAATGATCAGCCAATGAATACAATCATGTCAAAAGGACGTTGGGCAAGATACTTATCGATAACCACTTGCTTTCAGTTGATTACCGTTGTATTTACAGCGATTGTAGTAACACTTCTGTATCTCATGTTTGAAGAACTTTTACGCAACTTATTTTTATTTGATCCGATGATTGATTTGGAAGAAGTGCAGCCATCATTACTCGTTTATATTTTGTTTTTCATCAATATTTGTATTCTCGCGCCACTTTATGAGGAGCTTTTATTCAGAGGGATTTTACTTCGACGTTTTACATTGAGATGGAGTCCGCAAAAAAGCATTATAATTTCATCAATAATTTTTGGGATTATTCATCTTAATCCGATTAATGTAGTGTTTGCTTTTGCATTAGGCTGTGTGCTCGGCTATGCGTATTTAAAAACAAAAAATATATTTGTTCCGATGTTATTACATAGTTTCAGTAATTTTCTTGCATTCCTTCAATATGTATATACAAATCAAACGGCCGAACTTGATTTACCTTCGACAGAAGCAGCACAGCGTGAACTGTTAATAAACGGTATTTTGTTTATAGTATTGGCAGTCGTTATTATAATTTTGCTTGTTAAATATTATAAGCGTTTCCGGCAATTAAAAAATCCGGTACCGAAAGTTGTGGAGCAAGAAGAAATTGATCCTATTTAAGCTATAACTAGACACAAAAAACCGCCCCTGTTTGCTTTTCTAGCAACATGGGCGGTTTTGTAGTTCTTATGCAAAAAATTCTTTTGTTCCTACACGTTCAGCATTTGTCCGAACACGCCTTGTTTTTCAATAAGCTGTTGGCGCTTTCCCTGTTCGATAATTTTCCCTTGATTCAGTACGATGACATAATCGACTTTGCGAATCGTATTTAAACGATGCGCGATAATAAAGCTAGTACGGTTTTCCATCAGCTTTTCAAGGGCTTCTTGAATATGGAGCTCAGTCACAGTATCGATACTGCTTGTCGCTTCATCTAATAATAAAATTTTTGGATCTGCAACAAAGGCACGTGCAATCGATAGCAGCTGTTTTTGTCCTTGTGAAATCTGGCTGCCATCCGCACTTAATATTGTGTCGTATTTATCCGGAAGCTTATCAATAAATGAATGGGCATTAGCTTTTTTGGCTGCCTCGTATATTTCCTCATCTGTTGCATCAAGTTTCCCGTAGCGGATGTTTTCCTTTATCGACATTTCAAAAAGAAACGGATCTTGCAAGACGAATGCCATTTGGCTGCGCAGACTTGCCTTTGAAATCTCTTCAATATCCATATCATCAAAAACGATTTTCCCATCTGTCTTTTCATACAGTCCTGTTAACAGCTGCATAATTGTCGTTTTACCAGCACCAGTTTGCCCAATTAATGCAACTGATTGTCCTGCTTTCACCTCAAAAGACACATTCGATAATGTAGGGGAGGATGCCTGTGCATCATATTGGAATGAAACATTTTGAAAACGGACATTACCAAGTATTTCAACATCTTCTCCAACGGTTTTATCTTCTTTCTCATCCATGATTAAAAAGACGCGTTCAGCACCAGCTAGAGCAGATAGGACGGTGTTAAACTGGTTTGCCAAATCATTCAGTGGACGGGTGAATTGGCGGGCATATTCTGTGAAAATAATAATCGTTCCGATAGAAATATGACCATAGTAAGCAAATAAGCCTCCTGCAAATGCGACAATTGCAAAACTTAAGCTATTTAATGTGTTCATGACTTTTGGGATGAAGCCGGAATAGGTTAATGCCCAAAAACCAACAGTGCGAATGCGGGTATTCTTTTCATCAAATTGGCGCAGCATTTCGTTTTCCTGCGAAAAAGCTTTTACGACATGCTGACCTGTAATCGATTCTTCAATTAAACCATTCATTTCCCCAATGGCTGCTTGCTGTTGTTTAAATAACAGGCTCGTTCGTTTTGTAATCCAGCGCATACTATAAAACATGAGTGGTACGATCAACATTGTAATGAGTGTTAGGGCAGGGCTTAGCCAAAGCATGACTGCCACAGTACCTGTTAATGTTAATATACTGGACACGACCTGGATAAAGGCACTATTTAATGTTGCGCTGATTGTTTCGATATCATTAGTCGCGCGGCTCATCAATTCTCCGTGCTTTCTTTTATCAAAAAAGCGAAGGGGAAGCTTGAAGAAATGCCCGTATAACTGCGTACGTATACGAAATACTGTTTGTTGGGCAATACTGACCATCCAGTAATTCTGGAAGTAGCTTGCTAAACTGTAAAGTAAATAAATAACCGCTAACCCATAGAGCCAATATTGCAGCTGGCTTAACGAACTGCCATCGATAAATTGATCAATTAGTCTCCCGATAATAAACGGTCCGATTAAGGCGAGCGCAGAGCTTAATACGACGAGAAATAGCACTGCAAATAGCAGTATTTTTTGCTCAGCAACAAAATCAAGAATACGCTTTAATGTGTACGTCCAGTTTTGGGCACGCTCACCTTTTTTCTTCTTTCCGCTTGCATTTTTTATTTGTTCTTTCGTGATAATTGGTTCATAGTTGAAAAACTTCATTCGGCAAGCACCTCCTGCTGTGAAGCAACGATTTTTGCATACAAATCGTTTGTTTCCATTAACTCTTCATGTGTGCCAAAACCATGGAGCTCACCTTCATTAATAAGTAGTATGCGGTCAGCCGTTTGTGCTGTCTGGATTTTCTGTGTGACAACGAGCATCGTTAAAGCTTCACCATCGAGCGCTTCCCACAGTTTTTGCTCAGTCGCGACATCGAGCGCTGATGTACTATCATCCAAAATGAGTAATGAAGCTGGCTTTAGAAGGGCACGTGCAATGGCAAGGCGTTGTTTTTGACCACCCGATAAATTAATGCCGCGTTGTCCAATCACTGTCTCATACTGTTCATCAAAGCTTTCAATGGATTGATGGATTTGTGCTTTTTTCGTCGCGTCAATAATTTGCTCAAGCGACGCATCATTTTGCCCCCAGCGTAAATTGTCTACAATTGTCCCTGAAAACAGAAGTGATTGCTGCGGGACATAGGAAATAGAGCTACGCAATTGTTGAAGTGGAATGTCTTTTATATTGCGTCCATTTATATAAATCGCACCATTATTCGGCTCGTAAAAGTGTTCGATCAACTGCAAAATGGTCGATTTTCCTGAGCCTGTTGCGCCCATAATCGCTATTTTTTCACCGCTGTTAATTGTAAATGATAGATTCTGAAGCGTATACTGTTCCGTTGTTGGATAATGGAAAGAAACATTATCAAAGGAAATTGAGAAAGCTTCAAGTATTGGGGCTTCATTTTTCTCTACTTCTTCTGTACCTTCATTGATATTTAAAATTTCCTCAATACGTTCAGCAGAGGCTTTTGCGCGGGCATACGCAATAATAATAAATGAAAAAATAGAAAACGATGCGGTCATACGGAATGCATAGTTAATTATTGCGGCCAAGTCCCCGGCAAGAATATCATTTTCCCGGATCGCATCTGCGCCAACCCAAATTACAATAAGTAAGCTAATATTCATTACAAATTGGAGAACAGGCAGTGCAATTTCCATGACACGCGTCGCTTTGATCGTATCAAACTTCAAATTTTCTGCGACCGTTAAAAAGCGACTTTCTTCATACTGTCCGCGCATATATGCTTTAATCAATCTTACAGCCTGAAGTCCTTCCTGAAGCTGTCGATTCACAAAATCAAGTCTATGCTGAACACGTGCAAACAATTTGATGCCTATCGATACCATCCATACGAGGAAGATGAGTAAAAACGGAAAACTTACACATAAAATCAAGGCAAGTTTTGCATTGATGATGAATGCCATGATTAGTGAACCAATTGTCATTAATGGGGCTTTCATTGCAATGCGCAACATCATAAATACAATATTCATCGTTTGCGTCACATCACTCGTAAGGCGGGTAATAAGACCTGATGTCGGGAACGTTAAATATGTAGCCATTGTCAGCGATTGAATTTTACTATAGAGTGCCTTACGTAAGTCGAAGCCGAAGCTATGTGCGACATGTGCGGAGAAAAAGGAGTTTAACACACCACTTATAAAGGAAAACAGTGCCAATACAAATAAACAGCCACCCCAGAATGCGACATTGGATAAATTTTCTTCTAGTAAACCTTCATTAATCATCTTCGCCATGAAAAGTGGCTGGATTAAGTCACTTGTAAGCTCTAAAAGCATTAGGAAAAAGGCAATTGCGGCAGGCCATTTATAGCGCCTCATAAATTGAAAAATAGTTTTCATGTAATAACCTCTCATGTTGAATTTACTGGATTTTAACTTCTATTAAATGAGCAATCTCCTTTCGTAAGAAGTTAAGTTCTATAGCAGATGATATAGATTTTAAATTTTTTGAATCTTGCATATTTGATATCTATTATGCCATTTCATGTAAATGAACTCAATAAAATTATTTCGAGAGTCTAAATAATAATAAAAAAAGGGGTTGATTTGAATGAACTTACATTCAAATCAACCCTCTGTTTTCTTAATCATGCACCAAAGTTTGGGCAATGGCTGGATTTTTTTCAACTTCATGTAGCTTATTGAATGAAGCAATAGCCACTTCAACCATTTCGTCTTTTGGCTCTTTTGTCGTTAATAGTTGCAGCCATAAACCTGGATACCCTAAGTAACGTAAAACAGGAATATCACGTACCGCGTTTGTAGCCTGTAATACTTCGAATGAGATACCTATTACAACAGGAATTAATAATATACGACTTACGAGGCGGACCCAAAGAGGATCTACTGGCACGAAGAAGTATGTAAACATTCCGACAATTACTGTGAATAAAATGAAGCTTGATCCACATCGATAGTGCAGGCGGGATTGCTTTTGTACATTCTCGACCGTCAATTCAAGACCGGCTTCATAGCAGTTAATTACTTTATGCTCTGCTCCGTGATATTGAAATACACGTTTAATTAAAGGTGTCATCGCGATAATTTGAAGGTAGGCCAATAATAAAACTAATTTAAAGCCTGTTTCGATAAAAATCTGTATTGTTTTGCCGGGGAACCAAGGTTTTAGAAATTCCGCCAGAAACATAGGTACCAATGTAAAAACAAATTTCCCGAATAGGAATGATAATACACCAATAACGGCTACCCCTAAGATCATCATTAACTTAGATGGTTCCTCACCAGCGTTTTCTTCTTCTTCACCTGGAGTAACGTCATAGCGATCTGAAGCAAATTGTAAATGCCGAGATCCAAAGCCTGCCGATTCGATTAATGCCACAACACCACGAACGAACGGAATTTTTTTCAGTTTTTGATATATAGGCTTTTTCTCTTTTTTAACATGGAAATAGTCAATTGAATCGTCATTACGACGAATCGCAGTTACCATATGATCTTTCCCGGTAAACATGACACCCTCTAAAAGGGCTTGCCCACCATATACTGGCGCATTATTACTCACTTGCTGCACACCACTCTCTAATTAAATTTCTAATTTTACACTTTAATATAGAAATGAATCTAGCCTTTTCTATGTAAAGTTTCACTTTCATATTGTACTAAATTTTGGGGAAAAGCACTATCGATTCGAATAGTTTTTTTTGCAAACGGCAATACTGAAACAAAAAAGAGGAGTTTTGATTAGAATGCATTTATTAGTAACAGCGATAGTCGCAGCACTTTTAGGGACAATTAGTTTAAAAGGGTTGCACTTTTTCAATCTCATTTCATGGCACCCTGTATCTTTTTTAAAAAAATATGAATGGTTTGAATGGACTGCCTTTGAACGATGGGCTGTTCTGTTTTTAATCCTGGTAGTATGTGTATATGTGATAACGCTTCTGGCACAGTTTTTTTTCAAGGCGCCACCTTTTTTATTTTCGCTTATTTTAGGGCTGGTTGTTGCTTTAATTTTGGAATGGCTGATATTAGACCTTCCGATTGAATTTTCATCGCTGAAAAAGCTATCCATTCCTTTTATTATTGTTGTTTTAACAATCATGCGCTTTATTGTTGAAACTGCCCAGTATAAGAAGTTATATATATTTCGCTAGGCGAAAGTATTGATGTCTGAAAAGTCTGTGATAAAATAGGGGCAGTATGAAAAAAGGGAGCGCATATTGATGAAGCTACTTATTTTAAATGGTCCAAATTTAAATCGTTTAGGAATGCGTGAACCGGAAATTTACGGAGCTGAAACATTAGACGATGTAAAGGTTAAATGCGAAGCATTGGCAAGTTCGTTTGATGCTTCAATCGATTTCCGGCAGTCTAATCATGAAGGAGTCCTCATTGACTGGATTCATGAGGCGGCTGATACAGAAGTTGATGGTATTGTTTTTAATCCTGGTGCATATACACATACAAGTATCGCGCTACGGGATGCAATTGCTTCTGTAAATGTACCGGTAATCGAAGTGCATATTTCCAATATACATGCACGGGAAGCATTTCGTCACGAATCAAAATTGGCTGCACAATGTATAGGGCAAATTTGCGGACTTGGTACATTTGGCTATGAGCTGGCCATGCGCAAGTTTTTACAACAATAAAAAGGGGAATGAAAAATCGTGAAACTAACAAAATTGAGACAGGCATTAATCGAACATAATGTAGATGCAATATTAATTACAAATGAATATAACCGTCGTTATATGACAGGCTTTACTGGAACTGCAGGAGTGGCAATCGTTTCACAAAACGACGCTGTATTTATTACTGATTTCCGATATACTGAGCAGGCCTCAGAACAAATTAAAGATTTCCGCATTGCCCAGCATACAGGACCGATTTTTGAAGAAGTAGCGAAACAAGCAGAGTTAATGGGTGTGAAATCATTGGCATTTGAAAAGGATGCGATGCATTTTGGTACATATGAAGTATATAAATCTACAGTAAAAACTGATTTTATCCCAGTTTCAGGCTTAATCGAAAAAATTCGCTTGATTAAGACTGCGGAAGAGATTAATATTATTAAGGTTGCTTGTGAAATTGCAGATGATGCATTTACACATATTTTAAAGTTCATCAAGCCTGGAATAACAGAGCTTGAGGTTTCGAATGAATTAGAATTTTACATGCGTAAACAAGGTGCTACAAGCTCTTCTTTTGATATTATTGTTGCAAGTGGTTTGCGTTCAGCATTGCCACATGGTGTCGCGACAAATAAAATTATTGAAACGGGCGATTTTGTAACCCTTGATTTTGGTGCTTACTATAATGGATACATTTCGGACATAACACGTACAATCGCTGTAGGACAACCTTCAGAGAAGTTGGTTGAAATGTACAATACTGTACTCGAGTCTCAGCTTCTAGCACTTGAAAAAGTTGGTCCAGGCATGACAGGGATCGAAGCAGATGCAGTGGCACGTGATTACTTAAAATCAAAAGGCTTAGGCGATGCATTTGGTCACTCAACAGGTCATGGTATCGGCTTGGAAGTACATGAAGGACCTGGGTTATCATTCCGATCTAATACTGTGCTAGAGCCAAATATGGTTGTAACAATTGAACCGGGTGTCTACATTCCTGGAATTGGTGGCGTTCGAATTGAGGACGATATTTTAATCACAAAATCGGGTAATGAAGTACTAACACATTCGACAAAAGAATTAATTATTTTATAATTTGGAGGAAATAATTCATGATCTCAGTAAACGATTTCCGTACAGGCTTAACAATTATCGTTGATGGTAACTTATTCCGCGTACTTGAATTCCAACACGTAAAACCAGGTAAAGGTGCTGCATTCGTACGTTCTAAATTACGTAACCTACGTAATGGTAACGTGACAGAAAAAACATTCCGTGCTGGTGAAAAAGTAGAAAAAGCGATGATCGACAACCGTAAAATGCAATATTTATATGCACAAGGTGACGAGCACGTGTTCATGGACATGGAGTCTTACGATCAAACTACTCTATCTGAAGCGCAAATAAAAGATGAGTTATTCTACTTATTAGAAAACATGGAGCTTCACATCCAATCTTACCAAGGTGAATTAATCGGTATTGAATTACCGAATACAGTTACTTTAGAAGTTGCTGAAACAGAGCCAGGTATTAAAGGTGATACAGCTTCAGGCGGTACTAAACCAGCTAAAATGGAAACGGGCTTAATGGTAAACGTGCCATTCTTCGTTAACCAAGGCGACAAACTAATCATCAACACAACTGAAGGTTCTTACGTTTCACGCGCATAATCTGCACGTGTACGTGAATTTTTGTATAGGGATACTGCATTTTATGCGGTATCTCTATTTTTTTGTGACAATCTATAGTAAAGGGAATATAAATAACCCTTTCCATCCATTAGAAATTATAGATAATTAAGGGGGGGATTAGTATAATTAAAAAAAGGGGTGGGACAATGATGAAATCAAGGTTTTCGATTGAAAAACCAATCATACAAGCACCGATGGCAGGTATTACAACTCCTGAATTTGTTGCAGCCTGTTGTGAAGCGGGAATATTAGGTTCGATTGGAGCTGGCTATTTAAATGGCGATGAGACGAAGGGATTTATTCAAAAGGTAAAATCATTAACGAATAAGCCATTTAGTGTGAATTTGTTCATCCAGGAGGAGCCTGGAATTGATGTGAGTGTCCTTCAAGATGCACGTGAGGCACTACAGCCAATTTATGATGAACTCGGCATACCAAAAATACAACGTGTTATTTCAACAGAAGTTTTCGAAGGGCAAGTTCAGGCGATTATTGATGAAGGTGTGAATATCGTATCGTTTACATTTGGCATTCCGGACGAAGATACTATTAAGAAATTGAAATCGCATGATGTGTATTTGATTGGCACAGCGACAACAATCGAAGAAGCCGTTGAGGTTGAAAAGGCAGGGCTAGATGCAGTTGTTTTACAAGGGCGGGAAGCAGGCGGTCACCGCGGCACTTTTACTGAACCTATCGAACTCATTGCTACGGCCGATTTAGTGAAGACTGTACAGGGAAAAGTATCGATTCCGATTATTGCTGCTGGAGGCATAATGACAAAAGAGCATGTAACTAGCATGTTTGACTTAGGTGCTTCATTTGTACAAGTTGGTACAGTATTATTAACGGCTCATGAGTGTGGTGCTGCAAAAACTCACAAAAATGCCATTTTGAATTCTTCACAGGAGTCCACAACATTGACTAAGGCATTTACAGGAAAATATGCACGTGGCCTGAAAAATAAATTTACTGAGCAGTTAAAGGATGCTACAGTGGCACCTTATCCTATCCAACATTATTTAACATTACATATTCGGAAAGAGAGTGCCAATCAAAATAACCCTGAATACATGTCCCTATGGATGGGGGAAAATAGCTATTTGGCTAAAGAAGGAACGATAAAAGAGATTATCGGGCATTTATATCTTTAATAGGAAAATCGCTGATGACGAAGGATAAAATCTTTCACATTGGCGTTTTTTGTGCTTAATTCATTATGAATTGCATATAGTTTCGTTAAGGAAGGAGGGCTTTATTGGAATTACAAGATGTGCTTCGTGTTGCAGGGATTGGGTTGATTATCGCACTTCTTCATTTATTCTTCGAGCATTTAGGAAAAAAAGAGTTTTCATTTTTCTTATTCTTTATTGCGTATTTATATATGACGATTGAATTAATCCGATTTTTGCGCTTGTTCTTTCAAGAGATTGTCGTATTTTTTCAATGGTTGACAGCAGTCTAGCTAAATGATTGCCTTATTTGCTAGTGTCATTTACTTAGTTCTGTTTTTATTTTTAAAACAGACAATGGACAAGTTGCACTCGATTATCGTCGTCATCGCATTTTTTATTTTTTTCCAATTTATTCTTCGCGAACAATTAATTCCACTTTGGCAGCGACTGGCCGTTATTTTTAATAGTGTTCCCTATAGTAAGGGACTATTGTTTACGGCATTGCTATTCCTGATGAATGAGTTGATCTGCCAGCTATTAGAGCAATATGAGTATGATGCATTTGCAACGCTGGTTACATTGTCCGTCCGTATGACAGCAGTTTTATATTGGATCAATCTTTTGCAACCTAAGTTTCAAGTGTTAATCCAACTATTAGAAAGGCTACAGTAATGGAAACGTTCTTTTCAATCTTTACCGAGCCGTTTCAATCTTTGTTATTTTCATTATTGCTTGTTGCAATCTACATTTTATTGTATTTGCTGTTAATTGCCCTAGTACCGAGTGAAGCCGTGTTAATAGAGCAGTTATTTATCCTGCTTTTCATTGTGGTATTTGCGCAAAATGTAGTCGATGCTTTTGTCGTGCTATATGAATTAATCGCGTTGCTTCAAAATTTTTTCATGGCTATATTACCGATTATGACGTTCATGCTGTTGACGATTCAAACAGTTTTTACAGCAATCGCCTGGAATCCTATTATTATTATATTTGTTCAAATTATTTTATTTGTCAGTACGAACATTTTAATACCAGCTCTTGTCCTCGCCCTAGTTTTCGATGTATGTACGAAAATATATCCGGCAATTTCCTTTACTAAAGCTGCAGACCTTATTCGCTCTTCCATATTGAGCGTCATGATTGCTTCTGTCGTGGCACTCACATCTATTCTTACATTATCCGGCATTGCATTTATCCAATTAAACGATGCATTAAAATCTCCTATAAAAAAATTAATAGAACAAAATATCCCTTTAATCGGAAGTCTTATTGTAGAAGGATTGTCCTTTTTCCAAAAAACCCAATCAACTGTTTCGACTTTTATTGGACTCTCCTTTTTAACAATCGTTTGGGGGGCGGCCTTTTATCCTGCAACCGTATTGCTCTTACATGCCCTGCTCTTTAAGGTGATGGGCGCAGTTGCCGAGCCTTTTACAAATATGCGCTTAAGCAGTTTGTTTGATGATGTTGGAAAGACGCTGTTTGTTTTATGTGCAGTCGCATTTTTGCTCGGCTTTGCCATTATGTTTATCGTGCTATTATTTATTTTCTTTATGCAGATGTCCATGGGAGGAAAAACGTGATTCAATTATTTCTATTTATTTTGCTGGGGAGCAGTTTGCTTGTGTTTGCAGATGAAAAGCAGTGGCAAGTCTATGTGAAGCTTGCCCTATATTTATTTGTGACAAGCACAATTCTTTCATTCTTTGCATAACCGAGTTCATTCGTTCATACATTATGTTGAAATCTAGTAGAGAAGGGGGCGCATACGCTTAATAATGTGGAAAAGAAACAAGCGAATCGTCCTATCATTTTAATCTTCATTGCCGTTGTATTTATTCTTTGTTTATTCTTTCTTCTACCACAATCAGAGAAAGGGGAAAAAAATCGCTCAAATGAAGAACAGCTCGCAAATTTATTAAGCGAAATTGATTCAGTCGGACAAGTACAGGTATATTTCCACTATGATCAACAAAGGGAACAACAGTTTTTAGCTGTAACACAACAAGAGAAACTATCAGGTGTCATTATTGTGGCACAAGGAGCAAACAGGGCCGACGTGAAAATCATGCTAAAGGAAACAGTGGGGCATGTTCTTCAAATTCCGGCGCATCGTATTCAAGTGGTACCAATGCAAATTAAGGAGGAAAATAAGTGAAAGTGAAAAAGCGAACAGTATGGTTTTTAACATTAGTAAGCCTAGTTGCGGTAATTTCTGTATTCTACATTTTTGAAGACAATACACCGAATATCTTAACTATTTTTTCTGATGAAGCTATTAATGAAACGGATATTTTAGGTGTTAACAAAGAGCTAACTCAACCAGTAAACTCAGAAAGTGATTTATTCCAGGAAGTGCGCCTTGAGCAAGCAAACAAACGAAGCCAATTGAAAGCGCAATTAACACAAAAAATTGCATCCGATGAATACAGCGCGGAAGAAAAGAATACAGCATTCAATGAAATGGATGAACTTATTAAGTTGGAGTCTTCAGAGGCAATGTTGGAAATGCTTATTAAATCAATCGGATATTCCGATGCACTTGTTCGGATTGATGAAGAAAAAGTAATGGTGACAGTAATGTCTGATGAGATTTCAAAACAGCAGGCAAGTGAAATTATGTACATCGTTCGTTCTGAATTTAATGACTATGTAAACGTACAGGTAAAGTTTGAACCTTTTAATTAATTGATCGTCTTATAAATGTAAATTACAAAGCTGTGTTATATAGCAGTTGGTTATTTATTTCTTTGTTTTAATATACATTTGTTCTGTTTTATGCCTATTTTTATGTAATTTAAAATAAAGTATTTCAAAATAGTCGGAAAAATTATAAAATAGGGTTTGTATTGTTATTACTTTTTTAAAGGGAGAGTTAAGAATGTTCAAAGTTCAAGAAATCCGAGAAATTATTAAATTAGTAGATGCATCATCTATCGACGAGTTTGTTTATGAAGCGGACGGCGCAAAGGTTAAATTAAAGAAAAAGAATGGTGTAACAGAAGTAGTAGCTCCTAAAAAAGTAGAGGAGGCACCAGTAGCGCAAGTTGCAGCACCAACTCCAACAGCGGTAGCATCAATCCCAGCACCGGCTCCTAAAGTAGAAACTCCAGCACCAGTGGAAAACGCAGCTGATTTACATAAAATCACTTCTCCAATGGTCGGAACTTTCTATCAATCTCCAAACCCTGAAGCAGCACCTTACGTAAAAGTAGGCGACAAAGTAGGCGATGAATCAATCGTTTGTATCGTAGAAGCAATGAAGTTATTCAACGAAATCGAAGCTGAAATTAAAGGTGAAATTGTAGAAATTTTAGTACAAGACGGCCAATTAGTAGAATATGGTCAACCTTTATTCCTAGTAAAAGCTGAATAAGGAGCGTAACTATCAATGAAAAAAGTATTAATCGCAAACCGTGGCGAAATTGCGGTACGTATTATCCGTGCATGTAAAGAGCTTGGTATTCAAACTGTTGCAGTATATTCAGAAGCTGACGCAGATGCGTTACACGTAAAGTTAGCGGATGAAGCATATTGCATCGGTCCTAAATTATCGAAAGATTCGTATTTAAGTTTCCCGGCTGTTTTAGGGGTAGCACAAAAAACAGGTGCTGACGGAATCCATCCCGGATATGGCTTCCTGGCGGAAAACGCAGCATTTGCAGAGGCTTGTGAAAACGCGGGTATTAAATTTATCGGTCCTTCTTCGGATGCGATTAAAATTATGGGAATTAAAGACGTTGCACGTGACACAATGGAAGCGGCAAACGTTCCTTTAGTTCCTGGTACTGGTATTGTACCGGATATCGAAACAGGTAAACAATGGGCGGCTAAAATCGGTTACCCAGTCATCATTAAAGCAACTGCTGGTGGTGGCGGTAAAGGAATCCGTGTAGCACGCACTGAAGAGGATCTTGTAAAAGGTATTGAGATCACTCAAAAAGAAGCTGCGGCTGCATTCGGCAACCCTGGTGTTTACTTGGAAAAATTCATTGAGTATTTCCGTCACTGTGAAATTCAAGTGCTTGCAGATAGTTTTGGCAATGTTGTTCATCTTGGTGAGCGTGACTGTACGGTACAACGCCGTATGCAAAAGCTAGTTGAAGAAGCGCCATCACCGGCACTTTCTGAAGAGCGTCGTGCACAAATGGGTGAAGCAGCTGTGAAAGCAGCGCTTGCTTGTAACTATGAAGGTGCAGGTACAATTGAGTTCATCTATGATTATCAGGAAGATAAATTCTACTTCATGGAAATGAACACTCGTATCCAAGTAGAGCATCCTGTAACAGAAATGATCACAGGTGTTGACTTAGTTCAGCAACAATTAAAAATTGCTTCTGGTGAAAAACTGCCATTCAAGCAAGAAGATATTAAAATCAACGGTTGGGCAATTGAGTGCCGTATTAACGCTGAAAACGCATACAAAAACTTCATGCCTTCAGCAGGTACGGTAGAAACGTATGTTGTACCAGGCGGATATGGGGTTCGTATTGATTCTGCTGTATATGCAGGCTATACAATTCCACCATATTACGATTCAATGGTAGCAAAACTGATTGTACATGCTGACACGCGTGAGGAAGCAATCGCCAAAATGGATCGTGCTTTATCAGAGTTCGAAGTAGCTGGACCTGGAATTAACACTACAATTCCATTCCACCAAGCTTTAATGAACAACGACGTATTCAAATCAGCGAAATTCAACACGAAGTTCCTTGAAGAGAATGATATTTTAGGCGTGAATGTGAAGGCTTAATCGTGGCTATGACACTATACTAACCGTTCATTGAGCGGGAAGGCTGTTCGTTTGTCTTACGAGACTATATATCATATTTATGTATAGTGGAATAGGATGCGGAATAGAATAAAAGCGGAATGCCGTAAATTTTTACCCTCTAACGAGAAATTGTTAGGGGGTTTTTCTTATCTAAAAAATGTAATCATCAAGTTAGAAATTTTTGATATAGAAAATTCACCGAGAAAGCCGACAGGAGAAAAGGTAAAGTAGAAGATCATGGACCGGCAATTATTAACCAGGACGCACCATTACTTAAAACTGATGTATACCTATAAAATTTCGCTACAATTTTTCTAAACTAGCCGATTAATTCTTCTCAATATCGTCGATTAGCATTTGCTTTAACTTTCGTTTGCGCTTGATATGCCAAATCAATCCTTTAGTTAAGTGCTTCTTAACATCAGCATCATCGGTATTAGCGATTAAAATCCGTAATTTTTTGGTGCGTACTTTATGGAGTCGTATATCGTCTAAACATTTCCTTCTTTCAATTTCATCCAAGTTAACACCTCATTTAGTTGGGTTAACATTATCATACCGCGGATACATTTACACTTATTCATGCACAGTGAAATTTGACTAGAAAGGTATTTATCCGTCTCGAATCACCTTAATTTAACGTAAAAATAATAGTAGAAACTCAATGCGTTATTAAAATTGTAGTAACGACGCAGGTTTGACAGGAAAAACTGTTGGATATTGGAAGACTATTTTATATGGTTATAATTCAGAATTCGTTTAAAAAATAGGAATGAATGAATAGATAAGAGGAAATAATGTTTAATACAGTTAATTTAAATTGATCTATAAATAATGAAATTTAATTCTGACAATAAAGAAAATTAAGACTTTATCCATATTTATGTAAAAAGATTGCAATTCACTTTATAAACGAATATTATATATAAGTTGTTTAAAAATGTTCGTGTTTTGAAAGAGGGATGCAAATGTTTCAATTAAAAGAGAATGGGACTACCGTAAAGCGTGAATTATTTGCGGGATTGACGACTTTTTTAACGATGGCTTATGTCATTATTGTCAATCCGATTATTTTATCAGCTGCCGGTGTTCCAATTGACCAAGTATTTATGGCGACTATTATCGCCGCTGTTATAGGTACAGGGTGGATGGCGCTTTGTGCAAACTATCCAATAGCTGTTGCACCAGGGATGGGGTTAAATGCATATTTCACCTACACAGTTGTCCTAACGTCAAATGGAGAAATTAGCTATATGACAGCATTTGCTGCTGTATTTGTTGCAGGTTTAATATTTATTATTATTAGCTTAACACCGTTTCGTGAAAAGCTTATCATTGCTATCCCGGAAAATTTAAAATTGGCCATTACAGCGGGTATTGGACTTTTCATAGCATTTATTGGTTTTAGAATGTCAGGGATTGTTATAGCTAACGATTCCAACTTAGTTGGATTTGGTGATGTAACTAATCCTGCAACTTTACTGACTTTTGTCGGGTTATTCGTAACAGTTGCTTTAATGGCTCGGAAAGTAAATGGCGCAATTTTTATCGGGATGATTGTGACAGCAATTATTGCGTGGTTCACAGGTCAGCTAACGATCGATAAAGTTGTGGCACTTCCTCATTTACCTGAAGGGATCATTGTATTTGATCCGGTAACTGCCATAAAAGAAGTATTTGAATATGGATTATACGGCGTAGTATTTTCATTCATTTTAGTTACATTATTTGATACAACAGGAACTTTAATCGGTGTTTCGAAGCAAGCGGGATTATTGAAGGATGGGAAGTTACCTCGTGCCCGCAAAGCGCTTATTTCTGATTCACTGGCTACAACAGTTGGTGCGATGTTCGGTACTAGCCCTTCAACAGCGTATTTGGAATCAGGCTCTGGTGTAGCTGTTGGTGGCCGTACAGGTTTAACGGCGTTAACAGTTGCTGTACTATTTATCTTCGCTTCATTTTTCGGTCCACTTGTCAGCTCCTTATCTGGTGTTGCGGCAATTACGTCACCGGCGCTGATTATTGTAGGAAGTCTAATGATTAGTGTTGTAAAGCACATAAATTGGGATGAAATAGAAGATGCATTTCCTGCGTTTTTAGTTATTTTATCGATGCCGTTAACTTCAAGCATTTCAACAGGGATTGCTTTAGGATTTATCAGTTATCCACTTATTATGCTAATTAAAGGTCGTGGACGTGCAGTACATCCACTTGTTTATATATTTGCGATTTTATTTGTATTACAGTTAGCTTATTTACCACACTAAATTTAAGAAAAGTGTTGTTTCTTTTGAAACAACACTTTTTTGTTTTTGAAATACAATTTCTTACCATTATTTAATTGGATTTAATTCACTTAAAATTGAGTACATTTTTTTTACGTTTCTCTAAATACTAACAAAGAGTAAATTAATGAAGGAAGTGATAATGTGTCAAGAAAGAGAATTAAAAGAATTGCGTTTATTTCATTTTTAGTCCTTTTATTTTTATTTGCGGCATTCTATGTTTTCCATACTCTCGGGGCAACGAATGCAAAATCTTTAGAAAAGGGACGCCAGTATTATGAGGAGACAGGACATATTATTTGGGATATAAAAACAGATGAAAAAGTTGTTGCACTTACATTTGATGATGGGCCACACCCAAAGTATACTGAGCAGATCTTGGATTTGCTCGAACAATATGAAGCGAAGGGAACTTTTTTCATCGTGGGACAGCACGCTGAAAAAACTCCCGAAGTTGTGCTTCGCATGTCTGAAGAAGGACATGAAATTGCAAATCACACATTTACCCATCCGAATTCAAAATCAGTCTCCCGCATTGTAGAGGAAATTAATCAAACATCGGATGTTATTTTTAGTATTACGGGAGAAAAGCCAAATTTATTTCGACCAGTTGAAGGATACTATACGGAGGATATTGTAAATGAAGTCGTAAAAAACGGCTATAAGATTGTGATGTGGTCTTGGCATCAGGATACGGAAGACTGGAAAGAACCAGGTGTTAATAAAATTGTCAACACAGTGTTAAAAGGACTAAAGAATGGCGATGTCATATTGTTTCATGATGGTGGAGGAAATCGGGAGCAAACGGTAAAATCATTAGAGAAAATCCTGCCTGAACTTAAAGAAGACGGATATAAATTTATTACGATTTCCCAAATGCTTCATTTACAAAATGAAGAAAAGCACCAAATTGTAGAGGAGTGAGGGAAATATGTACCGACTTGCAATAATTGTTTCGACCGCATTCTTATGGACTTTTACACCAATAGCACAAGCATCTTCGGAAGCCGGTAATCCACCGACGAAAGAGGAATTGGTGCAAAAAAGAATGAGTTATTATATGAAGCACGAAAATGTATTGATGCCATGGTATTATTTAGCGGCCGTTGATCAATTTGAGCGCAATATCCAGGAGGTTCGAACGGATATACCGATACGCGAATCGGTCATTGCTATTCAATTTTCAGATGAATTTTGGTCCGGGGCTTTGAATCCAGCCGAAAATGATACATCACCACTTTCCATTGCCTATTTTAAAGGGTTGGGAATTGATGGTGATGGGGACGGAATTGCGGATAAACAGAATGATGAGGATGTATTGCTATCCATGGCCAACTATTTAAGACAGTATGGCTACGGTGAGGATAATTTTAAATTGGCTTTATGGGATTATTATAAAAATGAAATATCGGTCAATCAAATAGTTGTATTGGCGAAATTGTATGAGAAGTTTAGAACAATTGAACTGGACCAGCATACGTTTCCAATCATGCTTGGAGCAGACTATAGTTATAGAGGTACATGGGGAGCCAATCGAGGATGGGGTGGAAGGCGAAACCATGAAGGAACGGATATATTTGCTCCTTACAATACCCCTGTACTTTCTGCTTCCTACGGTGTAGTGGAAGTGATGGGATGGAATCAATTTGGAGGTTGGCGTATTGGAATTCGAGATAATCATAATTCATATCACTACTATGCACACCTAGGCTCTTTTGAAAAAGGCTTACAGGAAGGTGATATTGTAAAAACTGGACAAGTTATAGGATATGTTGGAAGTACTGGGTACGGAAAAGAAGGTACAGCAGGGAAATTTCCTCCGCATCTCCATTATGGAATTTATAAATTCAATGGGCGGACAGAATGGGCGTTTGATCCTTATCCTGCCCTTACTAAATGGGAAAAAGAAGCGAAAAACGCCAAAAAATAAAGCGGTGGAAGTTCATTATACTTATTATTTACACCCTTCCTTACCTATAAAAGTAACGGTACTAAAAGAAAATTTCTGAATAGACTAGACAATCTTTGCTTTTATAGATAGGGGAAATAAAATGAAAAAATGGATTATTTACTTCTTTATAAGTGTAAGCATTTTATCGGGTTGCCAACCGAATTTGCAGGCAAAGGATAAGGGAGATAATGAAAAAAATAAACCAGTTTTGGACGTAGTAACCGATTTCCAGTTATCTACTTCTGAAATCGCTGCGGGGGAACAACAGTTCATCTATCCTGTTGTGATTACTTTAATTGATCCGAGAACTTTACAAATTGTTAAATCTTTTTCTCCTCAATTGCTTGGTTTCGGGGTGGATGATAAATTGTACCAAAACAAAGTTGAAGAAATAGCAAGGAAGTTGGCTAGAGGTACGAAGGATATCCCTGGATATGATCAACAAATGGAATTGGATAGAGTGGACGTTAACGGTGATATTGTCAAAGGGAATCCGGGAATCCTTTTAAAGGAAAGTGAATTAGTGGAAAAAATAATTGCTTCTTCATATAAAGGCGAAGATATTTTTTTGCCCTTATATTTGCTAGAGAGTAATTATAACGCTGAGGACATTCCCTTAATGAATGATGTTACTGTTGCTTCATTTACAACATATTTCTCCTCGTCTGAAACAGGGAGAAGCAGAAATATCGAGCTTTCCGCAAATGCGCTCGACAACATAATAGTAGGGGATGGGGACACCTTCTCATTCAATACAATGGTTGGTGAACGATCGGTGTCAAAGGGCTACCAACCGGCCCCGGAAATTATCAATAAGCAGCTTGTAATGGGTATTGGCGGAGGGATTTGCCAAACGTCATCCACATTATTCAATGCGGTGGATCAACTTGGAGTTAAAATGAAAGAAAGGCACCATCATTCTCTAAACATCGGCTATGTTCCCACCGGTAGAGACGCAACGGTTTCATATGGTACCTTGGATTTTAAATTCCAAAATAATAGCGGGGCGCCGTTTTTAATTAGAACGTTTTATTCGAAAAACACGCTTACCATTGAAATACGGACTACACATCAATATAAGGAAGTATTAAAAAAGTCTTAATATATGGGCTGCTCTCAACTCGGGAGTAGCTTTTTATTTTGTCACCGGTGTACCTTGATGAAAAAACATACGCCATGTTCCATTTTCATTGCGCCAAAGTGAGCTTCGATTTTGTTGTTTACCATTTGTTAGATTTATTGTGATGAACCTTGTTTGAACTATATCGTCCGTAAGTAGTAGCGCTTCAAAGTCAGTGACGTCATAATAGATTTTGTTAATACCTTGTTCGGTTACATTTTCAAGTAGAAATTTTTTATCCATAATGCCACCAGAGGAACCAAATTCTTTGAAATCTTCGCTTAAATAAGCTGTAAAATCACGCTTACGGTAAAGCATGAGCTGTTGTTCTAACTGTAAAAACTGTTCCTTTAATGATTTCATTACGATACCTCCGTTTTAATGCTGAATAGTTGAGCATATTGTTTGTAAGGAAATAATACGAATTTATGAACTGATAATCAAGATATAAAACGGGAAAAGACTAAAAATTCCGGAAATCTTATTGTATTAGTCAAACCATTTCACTACATGGTATGATTTTGATTTAATGTTATAAAGAAGGTGAAGATATGTGGGAATCGATTAAATGGTTAATACCGTCTGTTACTGTACCTACATTACCAGATGCATTAGCTGCTGCTGCGATTTTAATCGTTGGTATACTTATCATCCGATTAATTATTCGCCCGCTTCTATTTAAAATAGCGGATTTGTTAAATAAAAAAGGTCATCCGGTAATGAGTGATATTGCAAAGAGCGTATATCCATCATTACGTAATGCGCTTATTTTCAGTTTAATTGTAATAGCAGTATCGCTTTTAGTGGAAGTATGGCTATTTGACAATGAAAAGCTAAGTATTTATATTGATTCGGTTTATGTGTTTTTTGCATTTTATGCACTTTATGATGTGTTAAGTTTTTATTTGAAAAATCCACATCGTTTTGAAACGGGGAAAGACCAGGATATTTTAACACCATTTTTCTTGCGGATTAGTAAAGTTGCTGTTATGACTATTGCAATGTTTACAATTGCTTCATTGTGGAATTTTAATTTAAATGGGTTTTTAACAGCACTTGGATTAACCGGGGTAGCGCTGGCTTTTGGTATTCGTGATACGCTGGCTCATATTTTTGGCGGGATGAGTGTTGCGCTAGATAAACCATTTCAAGTTGGCGATTGGGTAATGTCCAGTGACGAAAAAATTGATGGGACAATTGAAGATATTAATTTACGAAGTACACTTATTCAAACGTCCGATAAAGGTCTGGTCTATGTACCGAACTCCTATTTGGTGAATCGCCCTATATACAATTTATCAAAACGCACACAGCGGAAAGTAGAGCATTACTTATTTCTTTCAAATGACAATAGCGAGGAGACAATTGTTAAGTTCATTGAAAGATTACGTAAGCAGATTTCACTGCATCCGAAGACATCAAAAAATGTCATCCATGTAGCAATGGATGAGCTTAGGCCGAATAGTTGTCGTATTCTCATCCGTTATTTTGTCGATACGAATGACTCGGAGATTATGCTGAAAGTAAGACAGGATATATTATTTGCTGCAAAGCATTATTGTGAGGAGTACGACGTTAAACTAGTAGACCCAAACCAGGGGCAATTTGTTTGGAATGACTGAGAATAAACATTCCTGTTAGAAAAAGTGGCGTATCCATTCTACATGAAGTGTATAATTGTAGTATACTGAACATAAGGATTTAAAGTAAAAGCGTTAGAAATCCATTAGTTTACATAAGAGAGGATGTATCGCAAATGGCTGAGAAACAACATGTAGCATTTGTTCAACCTACACCAGTTGGCAAAGAAGAGCTAGGAAAGATTGAAGTAGCGCCAGAAGTAATTGAAGTAATTGCAGGTATAGCTGCAACGGAAGTAGAAGGAATCGCAGCAACACGCGGAAATTTCGCATCAGGTGTTGCCGAGCGTTTCGGTAAAAAAGTACATTCTAAAGGGATTAAATCGGCTATGTCAGAAGAGGGTAATATTGTCATCGATGTCTTCTGCACGGTGAAATATGGCTTTGCAATTCCAAAAGTAGCAAAAGATGTACAAACAACGATTCGTCAAGCTATTCTAAATATGACAGCTATTGAAACGAGTGAAGTGAATATCCATATTACGGGTGTTCAGTTCGAAAATACAAAAGACGCAGAATAATAATATTATGAACCAAGTGACCGAGCTTATTTTCCAATAAAGCTCGGTTTTTTGTTGTGCACGTCCAAATATGCATTGTTGAACTCATTTTTTCCTGCTTTTATGAATTTATGTGTAGGGACAGGGTAAAAATAGGGTATAGAATAACAGTTTTGTATAGTTAGGAGGAAACGTTAATGGGAAACTTTTCAGCAACAGCTAGAGAACAAATGAAAAAAGTATTCCAAGAAGAAACGTTTGATCTTTTTGTGATAGGAGGCGGCATTACAGGGGCAGGTATTGCGCTTGATGCTGCAACACGAGGATTGAAGGTAGGATTGGCAGAAATGCAAGATTTTGCAGAAGGAACGAGTAGCCGTTCAACGAAGCTTGTGCATGGAGGATTGCGCTATTTGAAGCAATTTGAAATTAAGGAAGTAGCACAACTAGGACGTGAAAGAGCAATTGTATATGAAAATGGGCCTCATGTGACGACACCTGTATGGATGCTGCTGCCGTTTCACAAAGGTGGGACGTTCGGTACATTCTCAACGGCGCTTGGTTTGAAAGTATACGATATTTTAGCGAGCGTTAAAAAGGATGAAAGAAGATTTATGCTTTCTGCAGATGAGACTATTGCCCGCGAACCACTTATTAAAAAGGATGGTTTACTTGGAGGGGGAGTCTATGTGGAATATCGAACAGACGATTCCCGGCTTACAATTGAAGTGATGAAGGCGGCAGCCGCTAATGGAGCAATGGCAATGAATTATTTGAAAGTGGTTGGATTTGAATCAACTAACTTAGCCTTTTCCACAGTAAAGGTAGAAGATCAATTAACGGGTGACCAATATGCCATTAAAGCAAAGAAGGTAGTAAATGCGGCAGGTCCTTGGGTGGATGACGTACGAAAATTAGATGGAGAGTTCAATAATAAACACCTTATTTTATCGAAAGGTGTCCATCTTGTTTTTGACGAGGAAGATTTCCCGTTACAGCAGGCTATTTATTTTGATACGGAAAATGACGGAAGAATGATTTTTGCGATTCCCCGCGATGGAAAAACTTATGTAGGGACAACGGATACTTTTTATGATGGTGATCCAAAGGATATGGATATTACAAAAGAAGACCGTCAATATATTTTGGATGCGATTCATTATATGTTCCCTCAATTGCAAATAACTGAAGAAAAAATAGAGTCCGCTTGGGCAGGTGTCCGACCACTTATTCATGAAGAAGGGAAAGCTCCTTCCGAAATTTCAAGGAAAGATGAAATATGGCAGTCTGAAAGCGGGCTTATTACAATTGCCGGTGGGAAACTGACAGGTTACCGGAAAATGGCTGAAAAAATTGTGGACTTAGTTGTTTCACAGCTAAATGAGGAATATCAGCAGTCATACGGGAAGTCCATTACAAAGAATCTCCCTATTTCAGGCGGAGATATGAGTGGCTCTAAATATTTTGAACGATTTGTCAGTAAGCGTACTATAATGGGACAGCAATATGGGTTAACAGAAGATCAAAGCCGCTATTTAGCGAAGTTTTACGGAACGAATGTCGATAAGGTATTTCATTATATCTCACAGGCTAAAGGAGATTTACCGCCCATTGTATATGGTCAGCTTTATTATGCGATGAATGAGGAATTTGCATGTACCCCTACAGACTTCTTTATTCGCAGAACGGGTGCGCTACTATTTAATATAGATTTGGTAAGACGCTATAAAGAAACCGTAATAAATGAAATGGCCGAATATTTGAACTGGACAGAAAATCAAAAGCAGTACCAAATACAACAACTCGAAAACGAACTAAAAAACGTAACAATATCCAACAAATAGAGGTGGAGTGAATGTCGACATTTTTAGCTGAACTCGTAGGTACGATGATATTAATTGTATTAGGTGGTGGAGTTGTTGCCGGCTCTTTGTTAAAATTTTCTAAAGCCGAAAATGGCGGTTGGGTCCTCATTACGATTGCCTGGGGTTTTGCTGTGGCAATTGCAGCATACACTGTTGGAGGGATTAGCGGTGCTCATATAAATCCGGCATTAACTATTGCGTTCGCGACAATTGGCGAATTACCATGGACTGATGTTCCGATGTATATACTTGCTCAATTAATAGGCGCTATCATTGGGGCAGTGATTGTTTACTTTGCGTATTTGCCGCATTGGTCAAAAACAGAAGATGCAGATGCCAAGCTATCCGTATTCGCAACAATACCCGCTATTCGTCACCCCTTATCAAATATTGTTACGGAAATGATTGGCACGTTCATATTATTGTTAGGGATTTTGGCGCTCGGTGGCAATTCACTGGCAGATGGAATTAATCCACTGCTTGTAGGGATAATTGTTATGGCTATTGGTATGAGTTTAGGTGGACCTACTGGATATGCAATAAATCCGGCACGTGATTTAGGTCCACGTATTGCCCATTTTTTACTGCCCATTCCAAATAAGAGAGACTCAGATTGGTCATATGCTTTTGTACCAATTTTCGGTCCGATTATAGGAGGGGTAACAGGCGCATTATTTTACAAACAATTCTTTTTGAATGAAAGTACAGTGACATTTTGGGTATTTGCTGCATTGTTTATTGTCATTTGTATTGCAGCTTTCATTACACAACCGAAATCCACTACAAAGGAGATTACATGATGGAAAAATATATTATGTCATTGGATCAGGGTACGACAAGCTCGCGTGCTATTTTGTTCAACAAAAAAGGAGAGATTGTTCATGTAGCACAACAGGAATTCAGACAGTACTTTCCGAAATCAGGATGGGTTGAACATAATGCAAAGGAAATCTGGAGTTCAATCTTAGCTGTAATTGCGAAAGTGCTTTCCGAAAATAATATAAAGTCTACCCAAATTGAAGGGGTCGGTATTACAAACCAACGTGAGACGACTGTTGTATGGGATAAACATACAGGGGAACCGGTCTATAATGCGATTGTGTGGCAATCACGCCAAACTGTAGGAATTTGCGATGAATTAAGAGAAGCCGGACACGATACTCTTTTCCGCGATAAGACCGGACTTCTTTTGGATGCTTATTTTTCCGGAACAAAAGTGAAATGGATTTTGGATAATGTAGAAGGTGCAAGGGAAAAAGCCGAAGCGGGCGACCTATTATTCGGAACGATAGATACATGGATTATATGGCAGCTGACAGAAGGTGCGGTTCATGTAACGGACTATTCAAATGCTTCCCGTACGTTAATGTACAATATTTATGAACTGAAGTGGGATGAACAGCTTCTTGAAATATTAGGTGTACCACAATCGATGCTACCTGAAGTCAAACCGTCCTCTGAAGTATACGGAGTAATTTCCGGTAATCACTTCTTCGGTCATCAAGTGCCGATTGCGGGTATAGCGGGTGATCAGCAGGCTGCTTTATTCGGTCAGGCCTGTTATGAGAAGGGTATGGTGAAAAACACATACGGAACTGGATGCTTTATGCTTATGAATACCGGAGAAGAAGCGGTGAAATCAGAACATGGACTGTTAACAACGATTGCTTGGGGCTACGACGGGAAAGTAACATATGCACTAGAAGGAAGTATTTTTGTGGCAGGTTCAGCTATCCAGTGGTTACGCGATGGTCTGCGTATGTTCAGGAAATCTTCTGAAAGTGAAGCATATGCCAAGCGAGTGGAAGATACGGAAGGTGTCTATGTCGTACCCGCTTTTGTAGGGTTGGGAACCCCTTATTGGGATAGCGAAGTGCGCGGAGCTGTATTTGGTTTGACTCGTGGAACATCGAAGGAACACTTTATTCGTGCAACATTGGAATCGCTCGCTTACCAAACACGTGATGTACTGTCGGCGATGGAATCCGATTCAATGATTAAACTAAAAATGCTGCGAGTAGATGGTGGTGCTGTAATGAATGACTTTTTAATGCAGTTTCAATCCGATATACTCAACGTGCCGGTTGAGCGTCCTTCAATAAATGAGACTACCGCACTTGGCGCAGCCTACTTGGCCGGTTTAGCTGTCGGATTCTGGGAAAATACTGACGAAGTCCAACAACATAGACAGCTTGATCGTCAATTCGAACCGAAAATGGATGAAGAAAAACGTGAAAAGTTATTTACCGGCTGGCATAAAGCAATAAAAGCTGCCCAGGCATTTAAATAAGGGGCTGTCAGTCTCATACCTTTTCCGAATTATGCTATAATATGTCATAGTCTAGTTGAGGAGTTAATAAACATGAGTAAAGATTATATTCGTATGGCAAATGAAGAGGATTTAACCTTAATAACCGCCTACTTTAAACAAGCATTAGCGCATTATGAAGAGGTAGGGGAGTTAATGGCGATGCAGGACATCCGATATTTCCTGGAAAATATGGAGCATTTTCAGTTCTTTGTACTAAAGGAATCGATAGAGCAAATTACTTACCTATTTGAATTCCCAGGTTCGGAAAACGACAAGCGTGAAACCGGTACACTGATGATTCCGCTTCAGAACAATTAGTAATTTGAAATCTTGTATATAAAGTATAGGAACGACATGTTGTTTTACTTAAACATGTCGTTTTTTTAGCGCAAATTTCACCATTTTAAGATAGTTTACACAAATCTCTTTTTACCGCCAAAAAATTTCGGTCAAACTGTGCTATGCCTTGCAAAATATGCTATGATAACAAGTAATGCTACTTATGAAGGAGAGCTTTAATTTATGAAACGAACAGAGGCGCGCCAAAAAGCGTTGCAAGCTTTGTTTCAGTTAGACAGCACAGAACTTTCAATAGAAGAGGCGATTGGTCATGTTCTTGAAGAAGAACAAAAATCGAATGCCTTTTTGGAACAATTAGTTCGTGGGACAACTGAAAACTTGGAAGCAATTGACCAAGCGCTAGAAAAAAACTTGGAAAAATGGACGATTAGCCGTCTACCAAAAATTGAGAGAACTGTACTGCGATTAGCCGTATACGAATTATTGTATGAGGCAGAAACACCAAACAAAGTTGTAATGAATGAAGCAATTGAGCTTTGCAAAACATTCAGTGACGAAAAATCAAGCAAGTTCGTCAATGGTGTACTTTCGAAATTTACTGAGCAATAAATCAATAAATGTATACAAATCTATAAAGATTAATATATGAGATTTAAATTGGTTGGTTGTCAATAATTTTGGTGACCTTCCAAATTGTCGTGATCACTGGAAGGAGTAACAACATGTCAAGTATAATTATCAATGGTAAAGAAATCGGTCAGGAAATTCGAACAGGAGTTGCGGCACGTGTCCAGGTGCTTAAAGCAAAAGGGGTAACACCTGGATTAGCAGTTATTTTAGTGGGGGATAACCCGGCTTCAAAAACATATGTTGCCAACAAGCAAAAGTCTTGTGAGCAAATTGGTATGTTTTCAGACTTAATCAAACTCCCGGAAGATATTTCCGAACAAGCTTTACTTCAACAAATTCGTGAATTAAACAATCGTAAAGATATTCACGGTATTCTTGTTCAACTCCCTTTACCGAAGCATATCGATGAAGATAAAGTTATCCAAACAATTTCCCCGGAAAAAGACGTGGACGGTTTCTCGCCGATTAGCGTAGGGAAAATGATGTTAGGACAGGATACATACTTGCCATGTACACCTTACGGGGTGATGAAATTACTTGAACACTCCGGAATTGATGTTGCCGGAAAGCATGCGGTCATCGTAGGTCGTAGCCATATCGTTGGGAAGCCAATGGGGCAACTACTACTACAAAAAGATGCAACCGTTACATATACTCATTCAAAAACACCTGATTTGCCATCTTTCACGAAACAAGCGGATATTTTAATCGCAGCAGTTGGCCGTGCGAACTTTATTACAAGTGAGCACATTAAAGAAGGTGCGGTTATTATTGATGTTGGGATTAACCGTGATGAAGAAAATCATTTATGCGGAGACGTGAACTTTGATGATGTTCAGGGAATCGCTTCTCATATTACACCAGTGCCAGGCGGTGTAGGTCCAATGACTATTACAATGCTATTGGAAAATACAGTGCAGGCAGCTGAAAAAGAGTTAGAACGTCAAGCGGAATAATCTAACTTCAAAAATCACGATTTTGACGTAGATCAAAATCGTGTTTTTTCGCTTAAATAGGCAATAATTAAATATAATAATGAGTTGAATGTTACTTTGTAGACTCATCACTGTGAAAAAACTTTGTCCATAAAAGGCATAAAAAAACAAAATTATTGAAATATCCTATCGTAAAGGAGCAGTACGTATATGACTTCGACTTCTTATTTATCCGTAAAAGCATTAACGAAATATATTAAACGAAAATTTGATGCCGATCCCCATTTACGTGATGTGTATGTAACGGGGGAGCTTTCGAATGTAAAAGTACATAGTTCAGGTCATATTTATTTTACGTTAAAAGACGATAGTGCACGTATAACATCCACAATGTTCCGTACACAAGCTTCCAAACTTTCGTTTAAACCTGAAGAGGGGATGAAAGTATTCATACGTGGAGATGTCAACGTATATGAGGCAAGCGGTGTATATCAATTATATGCCCAAACGATGGAGCCAGATGGAATTGGTGGTCTTTTCGTTGCCTTTAATCAATTGAAGGAACGACTTCAAAAAGAAGGATTGTTCAATCAAAATTTTAAACAGCCGATTCCACAATATCCAAAAACGATCGGGGTTTTAACAGCTACTACCGGTGCAGCAATTCGGGACATTTGTACGACGATTAAACGACGCTATCCACAGGCGGAAATATTAATTTACCCAACGCTTGTTCAAGGGGCTGGGGCAGCGCCAAAAATTACAGAAAATATCTATTTGGCGAATCGGCATGCTCTTTGTGATGTTCTTATTGTCGGACGTGGTGGTGGATCAATTGAGGACTTATGGGCATTTAATGAAGAAATCGTGGCGCGGGCCATCTTTGAAAGCCGCATTCCAATCATTAGTGCTGTAGGACATGAAACAGATACGACGATTGCGGATTTTGTCGCGGATTTACGTGCTCCTACTCCAACGGCGGCAGCAGAACTGGCTGTACCTAATCAGCAACAGCTTTATCAGCAAATTTTGCATCATCAATCAATTCTCCATCAAATGATGACATCGCGTCTCAATTTTGAGCGTAATCGATTAACAAAATTACAAAATTCTTATCCACTTGCAACACCTGAGCGATTATATCGTCCTTTTATTGAAAGACTGGCCCAAACGGATGCTGCACTGCAAAATGCAACAAAGCTATATTTGCTGAATGAAAAATCAAAGCTACAAACGATCGACAGTAAAATGAAGCTACATTCGCCGAGTTATCAGTTATCGGCAGCGAAACAGCAATTGAGCCATCAAACAGAGCTATTGACGCAGCGAATGCAGCAGCAACTCGCACAAAGCAAAGTCGCTTTTACTAACCAATTGCGTATGCTGGAGGCATTAAATCCACTCGCTCTTATGAGTAAGGGCTTTAGCGTAGCATATAAAGAGGAAAACGTAGTAAAATCAATTCATGACTTAGAAAAAGGCGACACTCTTCATGTAACGTTTCAAGACGGATTTGCAGAAGCAAAGGTCGAAAAAAAGCATGTGAATAAGGATGGGGAAGTAAAGTGACAAAACCAACATTTGCGACAGCAATGACAGAACTGGAAGAAGTAGTACGCAAGCTTGAGCAAGGTGACGTGCCTTTAGAAGAAGCAATCGATCTATATAAAAAAGGTATGGAACTTTCCAAGCTGTGCCATGACACACTTCAAAGTGCAGAACAGCAATTAATTTCAATCGTTGGAGAAGATGGTGAAAAGAAAGCTTTCCAACAGGGAAATGGAGAAGACTAACTAATGGAAAACGCGTTAAAACAATTTACCTTGAAAAATATTCCACAAATTGAAGCGACGATGTATGAGCTTGTTGAAAAAATTCAGGCACCTGCCCATTTAAAAGAATCAATGCTTTACTCTTTAAAAGCAGGCGGAAAACGAATTCGTCCATTATTTGTAGCAGCGGTTTGTGAAATGTATAATCAACCACTGGAAGCAAGCTATACAGTTGGCTCAGCAGTTGAAATGATTCATACGTATTCTTTAATCCATGATGACTTGCCTTGTATGGATGATGATGATTTACGTCGTGGTAAACCTACGAACCATGTTGTGTATGGAGAAGCATTAGCAACTTTGGCAGGAGATGCATTAAATACAATTGCGTTTGGTGTCATTGCTCGGCTGAACGATATTCCTGCTGAAAAACGAATTGAACTAATAAATTTATTAAGTGTTGCTGCAGGTGCAGAAGGAATGGTCGGCGGACAGATTTTGGATATGGATGGCGAAAAACGTCTACTAAATTTACAGGAGCTCGAAACAGTTCATGTAAATAAAACAGGTGCATTATTACGCTTCAGTATCGAATCAGGTGCAGTTTTAGCAGGTGCTAGTGAGTCAGATCGACAAGCTTTAGTCGAATATGCACACCATATCGGTTTAGCGTTCCAAATCCAGGATGACATTTTAGATATTGAGGGAACTTCAGAACAGCTAGGTAAAACAGCAGGTAAAGATATTGTAAGTGAGAAAAGTACATACCCTGCATTACTAACGTTAGAAGGGGCAAAAAACAAACTTAATGAGCATTACGACCTGGCAATTGAAGCATTAAGAAAAATCGACATTAATACTTCCTTACTTCAACAATTTGCGCAATATATTGTAAGACGTAATAACTAAAATGTGTTAAACTTTTTTCTTGGGTTGTACATTGATATAATAGAAAAATCACAAAGGTGAATAAACTGATGAAAAGGTGCGTGTAGAGATGGATTTAACTAAAATTTCTAGTCCATCCTTTTTAAAAGACTTGAATAAAAAGCAACTAGAAGCGCTGGCAGGCGAAATTCGCGCTTTTCTAATCGAAAAATGTTCAATAACTGGTGGTCATATTGGCCCTAATTTAGGCGTAGTTGAGCTGACGATTGCATTGCATAAAGCTTTTAATAGTCCAAAGGATAAATTTTTATGGGATGTTGGACACCAGGCATATGTCCACAAAATTTTAACAGGTCGGGCGAGCCAATTTGACACTTTACGTCAATTTAAAGGGCTATGCGGTTTTCCAAAGCTTGTTGAAAGTGAACACGATATGTGGGAAACAGGGCATAGTTCTACATCTTTATCTGCAGCGATGGGTATGGCAGCAGCTAGGGATATTAAAGGGGACAAAAACTTTGTTGTTCCGATTATTGGTGATGGTGCTTTAACAGGTGGTATGGCGCTAGAAGCACTGAACCATATTGGGCATGAAAAAACAAATATGATTGTCATTTTAAACGACAATGAAATGTCGATTGCACCAAACGTCGGAGCACTTCATGACGTATTGGGCAGACTTCGTACTGCAAAGGAATATTCTCGTGCTAAAGAGGACTTGGAATCATTAATCAATAAAATTCCTATGGTCGGAGGTAAATTGGCAGCGACTGCAGAACGTGTAAAAGATAGCTTAAAATATTTGGTTGTTTCAGGTGTTTTCTTTGAAGAATTAGGATTCAAATATTTAGGTCCGATCGATGGTCATGATTTTGAAGCATTGGAAAAAACATTAGAATATGCAAAGAAAGTTCAAGGTCCTGTTCTCGTGCATGTCATTACGAAAAAAGGTAAAGGCTACAAACCTGCAGAAGATGATACAGTCGGTACTTGGCACGGAACTGGCCCATATAAAATGGAAACAGGTGCATTCGTAAAATCTGCCTCTAAAGGTCCTGCATGGAGTAGTTTAGTAGCGGAATCGGTTCGTAAATGCATGAAAGAGGATAACCGCATTGTGACAATTACACCAGCAATGCCGGTTGGATCGAAGCTTGAAGGGATTCAACGTGACTTCCCGAATCGCTTCTTTGATGTCGGAATTGCAGAACAGCATGCAACGACAATGGCTGCGGGTCTTGCCACACAGCATATGAAACCGTTTTTATCGATTTATTCTACGTTCCTTCAGCGTGCGTATGACCAGGTCCTACATGATATAGCCCGTCCAAACCTGAACGTATTTATCGGAATTGATCGTGCAGGCTTAGTTGGAGCAGATGGTGAAACACACCAGGGCGTATTTGATGTTTCATTTTTACGTCATATCCCGAACATCGTATTAATGATGCCAAAGGATGAAAATGAAGGGCAACATATGGTGAAAACAGCACTAGAGTATAATGACGGGCCTATAGCTCTTCGTTATCCTCGCGGTAATGGCTATGGAGTAGAAATGGATGCAGAAATGAAAGCGTTGCCGATTGGATCATGGGAAGTATTGCGTGAAGGATCAGATGCCGTTATTTTAACATTCGGTACAACAATTCCAATGGCGTTACATGCGGCTGAATTATTGGCTGAGCAGGGTATTTCTGTTCGTGTTGTCAATGCACGTTTTATCAAGCCTATGGACGAAGTGATGCTGCATGAAATTATGCAGGCAAATCTACCAATTTTAACAATTGAAGAAACGATGTTGCAAGGTGGATTTGGTAGCGCAGTATTGGAATTTGCCTTTGATAAGCAATATCGAAATGTGGAGATTGAGCGTATCGGTATTCCGGACGAATTTATCGAACATGGTGAAGTAGATCTATTATTAGAAGAAATTAACGTGACGGCTGAAGAAGCGGTAAAACGCATTACACAGCTCGTACCGAATAAACAGTCGGATAGGGTTTAATATAGAATGACAAAGCAAAAAAAAGAACGGGTAGATGTAATGCTTGTAGAGCGCGGGTTGTGCGAAACTCGGGAAAAGGCAAAGCGCTCAATTATGGCTGGTCTTGTGTTTTCCAATGAAGTACGTATCGACAAAGCAGGGGAGAAAATTGAGGTTGACGCCCCGCTGCAAGTAAAAGGATCGCAATTAAAATATGTATCACGCGGTGGATTAAAACTTGAAAAGGCACTTGAAATTTTTGATTTATCCGTAGATGGAAAGCTTATGCTTGATATTGGTTCGTCAACAGGCGGCTTTACAGATTGCGCCTTACAAAACGGTGCCCGTCATTGTTATGCACTTGATGTAGGTTCGAATCAGCTAGCATGGAAAATTCGGTCGGATGAACGTGTGACGGTTATGGAAAAAACGAATTTCCGTTATACAAAACCGGAAGATTTAGTAGAAGGCTTACCGGATTTTGCAACAATCGATGTTTCCTTTATTTCCTTATCGCTTATTTTACCTGTTTTGAAAACGGTATTAATGCAAGGGGGCGATGTAATGGCCCTTGTAAAGCCCCAATTTGAAGCTGGTAGAGAAAACGTAGGGAAAAAAGGAATTGTCCGGGATCCGAAAGTCCACTTAGCTGTTTTAGAGGAAACCGCTAAAATGGCGACTGAAAATGGTTTTGTTGTTAAGGATGCATCATTCTCACCGATAACTGGTGGGGAAGGAAATATCGAATTTTTATTCCATTTGTATAACCCTCATGATGGTGAAGAAGTAGACGCATTTACAAGTTTTGATCAAGTCGTAAACGATGCACATACTAGTTTAAAATAATGAAAAGTACAAAATGGGTCGAAATGACTTATTTTGTGCTTTTTATTTTCAAAATAAAGCAATCTAAACTGAAGGAAAGGAGATAAATATGAAGCATTATTTCATAGGTTTGCTAAGTTTCATTGTACTTTTTACATTTCAAACGACCGCACAGGCTGTTAACGTGAATTTGCAATATAGTGGTGAAGCAGAGACAAATGGAAAACTAAGTGACTTAAATCAATATCCTGAATATTTTATCGGAACAGAAACGCGAAATACACAAATTATAATTCCCGATGAACCAACATTAATAATGCTTAATGCCGCACTTGAGCTGACAAATTACTTATCTAATATATCAGCTTACAATAAAGTGAAACTATTAAAAGAATCACAGGTAAAAGCCATTTTCGATGCAACTATTATTATTGGGCAAGAAAATCAATTTAAAAATGCATCATTTAATAAGTTAATCCGTAAAAGTAAAGTAAATGATGGTCTATCGCTTGAAATCCAGCCAATTACGTTACGTCAATCTACTAAAAATGTACTTGTCGTTACAGGCGGAGATGATGCTGAGTTTGAAAAAATAGCTGTATTAACAGAGGAAGCATTTATTCAGCAGTTATACGGCAGCCAATTAACCATTTCAAATATGCCAATAATAAAAAAAAGGACGGATTTAAATTTAATTACATTTAAAAATATGGGGATTCCGAGTATAACGTTAAGTGGTGAAAAAATGAGTTCAGATATATATTCTTATTATATACCTTACTATCCATTTATCGATATGAAGACTAGTATCCACCTACATTTGAAGATTTCTGAGATGATTCAATCGAGTCAAAAAGAGAAAGGTAACCCTTTGGAAGAATTGGTGCTTCTCGTCAACGATGTGCCTCATAGTATAAATTTACGTAAAGTAAAGACTGAGAGGAATGGCGATATTTTTGTTGATGTACCACTAAGTAAAGCGGTTTTTACAAAGTCAGCTTTCATACAGATTCAGCTTACAGCAAATGGATTACTTAGTAATCCTGAAAAGTGGGTGTATATTGACGATTCAAGTACATTAAATTTCCATGTTGATAAGCAAACGGTATCACAATTCACATTCCGCTTCTTCCCATTTCCTAAAATTGATGAATCTGTCACGATAGTTGTGCCTGATCAATTTCGCTGGTCCGATTTAATAACTGTTTACGAGTTACTTACTATTAATAATACTTTACCTAAGATTACACTTGTTAATACTGAGGATGTTAAAACTAACTTATTAGAAAATAGTCATGTTATTTTTATCGGTGGTAAAAAACAGCACAAACTGCTAAAGGATGAAGTATTGGCTGTTCATTACAATGATAATGTTCCTGATTTAACAGAGCATGGTTTTTTCAATGTATCGGAATTTGCATTTATTCAAAACAATCCTTGGGATGAAGATTATGCCCTAGTAGTTTTTGATGCAGTTAATAGCACAGAACAATATGTGCCAAAGGAATTTGCTGCAAGTTTAAAAATTCTTGGGGACAATGCCAATATTGTAGTGAATGGCAGCGGTGGCAAACTTCATACTAATGAAGCGCAAGTAACTGAAAAAAACTTGATGCAAAAGCTTACAACCAACATGCTTGACAGTAAAAGTTTCTATCTGTTTTTCCTGTTCCTGTTTGCAGTCATTGCGTTAAATGTTTATGTATGGCGGAAACGGAAAAAGAAAAAATAATTAATAATAACCCAAACACTTTTTGTATTTATACGAAAAGCGTTGTTTGTTTTGCAATTATAGGAAGAAGAAAATGCCTGTAAAAAAGGATAATTGAACATATGTACTATTTTTTCTTGTATTTCTTTTATGCAAATGTTAGTGTAAATATACATATATTCTTATCTATTTTAATGAGGTGACTTTTGTGAACAAAGGACAGCGCCATATTCGTATACGCGATATTATTACAAATAATGAAATTGAAACACAGGATGATTTAGTCGATCATTTAAAAAACGCGGGCTACAATGTTACACAAGCTACCGTATCCCGTGATATTAAAGAACTGCATCTAGTTAAAGTTCCCCTGCAGGACGGGCGTTATAAATATAGTTTACCAGCCGATCAGAGATTCAATCCGATTCAAAAATTGCATCGATCATTGTCAGATGCATTCGTATCGATTGATGGAGCTTCACATTTTTTAGTAATGAAGACATTGCCGGGAAATGCCAATGCAATCGGATCTTTATTGGATCACTTAGATTGGACGGAAATTTTAGGAACAATCTGTGGTGATGATACAATCTTAATTATGTGCCGCACAGAAAATGATCGTGAAGAAATAAAAAATCGATTATTAGACATGCTGTAAACCGAGGTGGAGTGGTTTGTTAAGAGAATTAAGTATTCGAAATTTTGCTATTATAGATGATTTAACGGTAAGTTTTTCTGGAGGTTTAACTGTATTAACAGGTGAAACTGGTGCCGGGAAATCAATTATTATTGATGCAGTTAATATATTAGCCGGTGGTCGAGGATCAACCGAATTTATTCGCCATGGTGAAAAAAAGGCAGAGTTGGGTGGACTATTCCAAGTGAATAATAGTCAACATCCGATATTTATGAAACTCGAGGAACATGGGGTAGAGGCAGAAGAAGGGACCATCATACTTCGTCGTGATTTACATGATTCGGGAAAAAGTATTTGCAGAGTTAATGGCAAACTTGTTCCATTATCTGTTTTACGTGATATTGGTGGTAGTTTAATCGATATTCATGGTCAGCATGAAAATCAAGAGCTGATGGATGAGAAATTCCATATACATTTATTGGACCATTTCGCACATCATGAACTTCATTCTGTAAAAGCACAATACAGTGAAGCGTATGAAGCGTACCGTCAGTTAAAAAAAGAAGTTGCGGAGCTAAGTATGGACGAGCAGCGGATGGCACAGCGTATCGACTTATATCAATTTCAAATTCAGGAGCTGGAGCAGGCTGCATTAAAAGAGGATGAAGAGGATGAGTTGAACGAAGAACGACTTCGTTTAATGAATTTCCATAAAATCTTTGAACGGGCAAACATGGCATATGAAGCAATTTCCGGTGATGCGAATGGTCTTGATTTTATCGGTAATGCTATGAATGCACTTGAAGATATTGTAGATCTTGATTCGAACTTTAAAGAGCCTTCCGAAGCTGTTACAACAAGCTTTTATGCACTTCAGGATGCCGCGTACCAAATTAAAAATGTGCTCGATGATTTGGAATATGATGCCGAGCGTTTAAATGAAGTCGAACAGCGTCTTGCATTATATCAAAATATGAAACGTAAATATGGTACGACTGTAGAAGAAATTTTAAACTACTACGAAAAAATTGAAGAAGAGCTTAGCCAGCTTATGAACCGCGACGAAACATTGCAGCGAAACGAGCAATTATTAGCGAGTATGGAAGAAAACTTAAATCAAATGGCAAAAGAATTAACTGCAATTCGAAAAGAAAATGCCGTAAAGCTAAGTGAAGCAATAATGAATGAATTACGCATGCTGCATATGGAAAAAGCGCAGTTTATCGTTCAGTTTAATCAATTGGCACAATTCGATGCGAATGGTAGAGATTTCGTTGCATTCTATATTTCGACAAATGTCGGAGAACCTCCAAAATCGTTGCCTAAAGTGGCATCAGGTGGAGAGCTTTCACGAATGATGCTTGCTTTAAAGACAATTTTTTCAACTTCCAATGGCATTACATCCATCATTTTTGATGAGGTGGATACTGGTGTAAGCGGTCGAGTCGCTCAAGCCATAGCCGAGAAGATTGCTGCGATTTCAGTGAATTCTCAAGTATTGTGTATTTCGCATTTACCACAAGTAGCAGCAATGGCTGATCATCATTATTATATAAAGAAACAGGTTGAATATGATCGTACTTTTACAACACTTTCTGAAATGGAAGAAAAAGAACGCGTTGAAGAAATCAGCCGCATGATGAGTGGCTCTGAAATTACAGAGCTTACATTACAACATGCTTCAGAACTAATTCAAATGGCAAATGAACGTAAAGAATCCATGAAATAATAAATTATAGAGCCGTCTAAAAAATAAAAAAATTTTTTAGACGGCTTTTGCTGTTTTGTTTATTAGAGGAATCGCTTCGTTAAGCTAAATGTAATTGAATACATTCTAATTTTTCCTCATATCAACAAAATTTTTCCGTTCATAACTCCTTCGTTTCTTCACATAGTAAGCGCATAGAGGAGGTGAATGATGATAAAAAAATGGTCGTTACTCGTTGCAATGCTTTTAATATTGTCGCCAATGCAGGTTTTTGGGAAATCTTTAATTCCGATGGGACATTCAATCGGAGTACAATTGCAAATGCCATATGTTATAGTTGCTCAGGACGTTTTATTAGAAAGTAGTGAATGGCTGAAAAAAGGAGAGCGGGTTTTAAAATTAAATGGTGAAACAATTAGCCAGCTAGAAGATTTATCCGGTCAAGATGAATCGTTTACTCTAACATTGGAAAATGGAAAGCAACAGCGAGAAATTAGTGTATCTGCCCATGAGCTGGTACATTTAAAGCCATTTTTAAGAAGCGAAACAGATGGTGTAGGAACACTCACGTATATCGATCCCGAAACGATGGAATACGGAGCACTTGGCCATCAAATAGTAGACTCCACGATGAAACTGCCTCCAAAATTCAGTGAAGGTGCTATTTATGAAGCATCCATTTCACAGGTGAAAAAGAGTACTCCGGGTCAACCAGGCTACAAAATTTCAATTGTAGATAAATCTCAAACACCACTCGGAACTGTTAACAGTAATGATGTATACGGTATTTTTGGAAATTGGGAACAATCATTACATGACAGTTTGCATCCACCGCTTGAAATTATACATGCAAATCAATTAAAAAAAGGTAAAGCACAAATCTTAACGGCAATCGACGGTGAAGAGGTCAATTTATTTGATATAAAAATTGACAAACAAACGGATAATACTTTTACGTTCCATGTTGTCGATGAGCGTCTAATCGATAAAACAGGCGGTATTGTTCAAGGGATGAGCGGCAGCCCGATTATTCAAGACAATCAATTTGTAGGAGCTGTAACGCACATGTTTATTGAAGAACCTACAAAGGGCGCCGGAATTCTTGTCATAGAAATGTTAAAAAAGAGTCCATAATAAAAAAAAATGACTACACTTTTAATAAAGTGTAGTCATTTTTTCCTTTTTTCATTACAATAGTACTTAGAGATAATTCGACAAAAGAAGAACCATATATTTCCTTGTCGATAAAGGTAGAAATCATAATACTTGTTACTCATTTTTGTGTGTGGAGAAGGATTTATAGTAATTCTGTCGAAACTTCCCTACAGGACAATGCAAAAGGGATTGGTATCAACTGTCGATCATTTTTGTTATATTCTTATGACAAATAATTTGGGGCATTTGTTAATAAACTCGGCAAAGTTTGTTTTTGTAGGGGAGAAATTGGACAAAATAAAAGGGGGATTTTGATTGACAAAGGTAAAAATTGCGATTGCTGATGATAATCGCGAATTAATAAAAATGATGGAGATTTATTTCGCGAACCATCCGCAAATTGAAATTGTGGCAACTGCTTCAAATGGAAAATTATGCATTAAAATGTTGGAAGAGCATAAAATCGACGTACTACTTCTGGATATCATTATGCCACATTTAGATGGACTGGCTGTATTGGAAGAAATGTACAATGATGAACGTCATCTAAATACTCAGGTTATTATGCTTACTGCTTTTGGACAAGAGGATGTTATGAAGCAGGCTGTGAATTTTGGCGCATCTTACTTTATGCTGAAACCATTCGAATTTGAACAACTTGTGCACAAAATTCTACATTGTGCTGGTAAAAAGTTTGAACAGGAAAAACGTACACCAATTTTAGCAACAAACACACCTACAAAAATTGATACGCGTTTATTGGATACAACAATTACAGGTATAATTAAAGAAATCGGTGTACCTGCCCATATAAAAGGATATGCTTATTTACGTGAAGCAATTCAAATGGTGTACAATGATATCGAATTATTAAGTTCCGTAACGAAAATTCTGTATCCGGAAATCGCCAAGAAATTCAGCACAACGCCTTCTCGAGTAGAACGGGCTATCCGTCATGCAATAGAAGTAGCATGGAACAGAGGCAGCTATGAGAACATTTCAGAGCTATTTGGCTATACAGTGCACCATATGAAGTCAAAGCCGACAAATTCGGAGTTCATTGCAATGATTGCGGACAAGATTCGTATTGAAATGGTAGCTTCGTAATATAATAGATTTTAACACGTTCATTTTCAGCTTAAATGCTAATATGGAGGTGTTTTTTTTATCAATTAAGTTTAAGACTGGAAAAGTCGGGGAATATTTAAAACAAGTAAGGCCTAGAAGTCTCCCTTACCTCCTTTCAAAGAATAATGCCATGCTCGGTATTACTCACTTTTTGTGTCCAGGAATTGTACTGGACACTTTTTTTATTTCATCGTGTTTCATTCTGTTATGTGAATTTAACATTAATTTTACATTACTCATATTAATCTTAGGTAAAATGATAGGAAATGATTATAGGAGAGATGATAGATGAAGCGATTGAAAATGCCCATATTTGTACTTGTTATAATCATATTCATTCTTCTTTTAACATTTCCTTTCAATTTTAAGACAGCTTCTGCACCAGCGGATTTTACAACGGATGTTAAAAGAAATTATATAGAAGGATTACAGACTCAACGGGAAGAATGTTATAGTGATATATTATTGTTAGGGACATTAAACAATTCAGAACTAAAATTGGCTAACGAAAACATGCAGGAGTACTTAAATGAACTAAATAGTTTGAAAAATGTCATAATTTCGAAGGGGGTTAAAAATAAAATCCTTAACGAGTCTATTGAACTAGACATTATGCTTATTAACAATACTATCAAGGCAATAGAGACTAATGATGAACGTTATTTAGATGGGGTATCAGAAATATATCATAGTTTATTACAATACCATCATACTTTATATTAATAGTAGATAGGTAATAATACCTTTTGGGAATAATGCTTTATAATTAACTTTTTAACTAAGCAAAATAGCCATTTTTTGTAAAAATTTTTAACTAAACAAATATCAAATCTTTGTATATACTGAATGTATCCGGGAGGTTGATATTCGTGGTTATTTTTGAAAATAGTTTTTTTGAAATTACAGTGGATAATGAAATAGTATATATAAAAACAATACAACCAGGTTTTTTATTAAAAGATTTTGATATGATTGTGCGTCTAAATCCTCGCATCAAATTAACCAATTTTGCAGTATTGAAAAAGGTATTAATGGAGATTACATCTACCCCCGTAGAAATCGGGACGTGGCTGCCGGCTATTACGGTTGAAGTGTCACGAGATAAAATGTCTGCTTCTCTCTTCGTCTATGAAACTGTAGAGTCCATTAAAGTAAATCCACAATTATTTCTAGATAATGTAAAAAATATATTATCTCAAAATAATATAAGTTATGGTATTATCGATTTACAAATCGACTCTATAGTAAGTGGCAAGGCTATAATGATCGCCCAAGGCTCACCTCCAGTTAAAGGGGATGATGCAAAAATTACCTATTTACAGCTACCTAATCGAAAACCCGTTATTCGAGAAGACGGTACAGCGGATTATTACGATATGAATTTTATATTTGAAATTGAACAAGGGGCATGGCTAGGTGAAAAGATTCATGCCAAACCTGGAACCCCAGGAGTAAACGTTTATGGAGAGTCGATTCCAGCGCAGCAGGGACGTGATTTACCACTGAAATATGACAGCAAGTCAGCCTATGAAAAGGAAGAAAACGGAAAAACAGTCCTTCTTTCAAAAATTAGCGGGGTATTTGAAAACCATAAAGGCATGATAAGTGTCAATCATCATTTACCGATTAATGGTGATGTTAGCGTTGAGACTGGAAACATTGACTTTAATGGATCAATTTCTATACGAGGTACGGTTCAGCCAGGATATTCCGTCATTGCAAAAGGGGATATTTCGATTGAAGGTCCAGAAGGTGTATCTGGTGCAAAACTCATTAAATCGACAGATGGAGATGTTTTTATACGAGGTGGCATTTTTGGATTAGGTCAAACCCGTGTTGAGGCAGGAGGCAGTATATTCGTCAAACACGTAAATGAAGCCCATCTCGTAGCAGGAAAAGATGTTAATATTGGGTTTTATGCTTTAGGATCTATCATTACAGCACAGTCGATTTTTGTGGATGAACGAAAAGGTAAAATTATAGGCGGTACAGCTATTGCAAAAAATAAAATCGTTACAGCCATTACGGGAAACCGACTGGAACGAAGAACAGAACTAATTATAAATGGCGTAAATAAAGCAGAGGGGCTTGAGCTCATTCAATCGAAGGCCGCATTGCTGAAGACGATTCAGGAGGATATATTGCAGTTGGAAAGCCAAATAAATCGTCTAATGCCGGTCGTCCAAAATATGACGAAGCCACAACTTGCAGTGTTTGAGCAAACAAAGCAGAAGCTCGACAATAATAAATCGACGGCAATGGAACTAGATCGGGAAATTAAGCAGTTAATGAATGATTTACGTAAAGTCGGAAAGGAAGAAATCGAAGTGAAAAAAGAAGCTTACCCAGGAACGTATATTCAAATTGGTAAAAAGTCTTCGTTTTTATCGACGATGACTAATGGAAGATTTTTAATTGAAAACGGAGAGCTGAATGTATAATGAATGACATACCTGTTTTTGCTCATCGTGGTGCATCGAGTTTTTATTTGGAAAATACTTTCTCTGCATTTAAAAAGGCAAAAGAACTGGGTGCAGATGGAATTGAACTTGATCTCCAAATTTCAAAAGATGGCATTTTAGTTGTGTTCCATGATCTCGATTTGAAAAGGCTGGCAGGAAAGAATAGACTTGTTTCACAGTGTGATTACAAAGAGCTCGTAAAATACAATTTAGGTCCCCGCTTTAAACGGTTCTTTCTTCAAGAGAGGATGATGTCCTTTGAGGATGTGCTGAAGTGGGCAAATAAAGAAAATATTGCACTAAACATAGAATTAAAAGAATCACTTATCTCCAAAGAGAATGTCCTAAAATCATTCCTACATAATATACAATTGCCGGCAAACAGTCATTTTTCGTCATTTCATGAATCATTATTAAAATCAGTAAAAGAAGTCCTACCGAAAGCTGAAACGGCCATCATTATAACGAAAAAGTTCGATTGGAATTCATTAGGGAAGTGCAATTATATTGATGCGATTCATGCACATAGGAAATACTATAAAATGCAGTACTTGGAATTGTGTACAGCAGCAAATATGGGTATACGATTTTACAGCATTAGGGGGAACGAACCATTTTTAAAAAATCCCCATCAAGCGGTGATTGGGTGGATAACCGATTTTCCACATAAAGTACTAGAAGCTCAACAACGTAAAAAAGGTGTCTAGAATATTTTCTAGGCACCTTTTTCGTATACTCAATTATTTTTGCCAGCGCTCCGATACTTTACCACGCTTGCGATCCCGATGTAGTAAAAAGCCTGCAAAAAACAAAAACGCTACTGCAAAAAAGATGGCGCCTACAATGAATTGTAACCAAATCCATGGAAATGGTGAAATTAATATACCAAAAAGAGTATCGCGCATAAATTTAATACCAGCAGCCATTAATATTGCTGGAATGACTAGAACGATAAATGCAGCCATACGTGCCATTAAAAGACCTCCTACCGACTGATTGCACAGCCTACCGTATAAACAGGCTAATGTCATTAATATTGAAGTTTCACTTAATTTTACAATGACACAAAAGAATGTCAATAACATCAATCCAATTTAACGAATTCTATTAAAAGATATGTCGAATTTACATCAACATGTTATGTTGGCATAATAAAAGCCTCATAGAAAATATTGCATTTTTTAATGATAATAAATGCTCAAAATAGTCCGAATTTTCTAATTTAATTAAATTTGGAGATTTCTAGTTGCATCATTTTTAAATTATAAGTATTGTAAAAATAACGATAATAAAATTATACAAATTTAAGTATTTATTATCTTAATTAACAAAATATAATAATATACGAGAAAGTAAGCGCTTTCTTAATTGGAGGAGTAGAGTATTATGGAGATTTTCAAGTACATGCAGAAGTATGATTTTGAGCAAGTTGTCTTTTGCCAAGATGAAGCATCGGGGTTAAAAGCGGTAATTGCAATTCATGATACAACATTAGGTCCAGCTCTAGGAGGTTCACGGATGTGGACTTATGCCTCAGAGGAAGCGGCAATTGAAGATGCACTTCGTCTAGCCCGTGGAATGACATATAAAAATGCGGCGGCAGGTTTAAATTTAGGTGGTGGTAAAACCGTAATTATCGGGGACCCATTCACAGATAAAAATGAAGAAATGTTCCGCGCTTTAGGGCGCTTTATCCAAGGCTTAAACGGTCGTTACATTACAGCAGAAGATGTAGGTACGACAGTGGCCGATATGGATTTAATTCACGAAGAGACAAATTATGTAACAGGTATATCGCCAGCATTCGGCAGCTCTGGCAATCCGTCGCCAATTACAGCATATGGTGTATTTTTGGGGATGAAAGCAGCAGCGAAGGAAGCGTTTGGCGATGATTCACTGTCGGGTCGTACAGTATCAGTACAAGGGCTTGGAAATGTTGCATATACTTTATGTGAATATTTACATAAAGAAGGCGCGAAATTGATTGTAACCGACATTAATCAGCAGGCGATCGACCGTGTCGTATCAAATTTTGATGCTGTCGCAGTTGCACCGGATGCAATTTACGAGCAGGAAGTCGATATTTTCTCACCATGTGCACTTGGCGCTATTGTGAATGATGTAACGATTCCACAATTAAAAGCAAAAGTGATTGCAGGATCGGCGAATAACCAGCTGGCAGAATCTAGACACGGTAAAGTATTGCATGAAATGGGTATTGTCTATGCACCGGACTATGTAATTAATGCTGGTGGTGTAATTAACGTTGCTGACGAATTATACGGCTATAACCGTGAACGTGCGATGAAGCGGGTTGAGACGATTTACACAAGTTTAGAGAAAATTTTTGCGATCTCGAAAAAGGAAGATATTCCAACATACTTAGCAGCGAATCGTTTGGCTGAAGAGCGTATTGCCCGTGTAGCAAAATCCCGCAGTCAGTTCCTGCAAAATGAAAAAAACATATTAAATGGACGTTAATAGATTTCTTCTAGCTTCTTGCTAAAAGATAAAGCCTTTGTTAAATGTGACGGGTGTGGTTTTGCAACAAAATGCCACATCCGGATGACTGCAGAGGTGTATTGGATTTTAAATGCAAAAAGGGGTGTTGGAAATGGCGAAAGATTATGATGTTGTGATTTTAGGCGGTGGCACAGGCGGTTATGTTGCTGCAATCCGTGCATCACAGCTTGGCTTGAAAACGGCAATCGTTGAAAAGAATAAGCTTGGGGGCACATGCCTACATGCGGGCTGTATTCCTACGAAGGCATTGCTCCGCAGTGCAGAAGTATATGTACAATCAAAAAAAGCGCTTGATTTTGGAGTGGAAGTTAATGATGTAAAGGTTAACTTCGAACAAGTTCAAAAGCGGAAGTCAAACGTCGTAGAGCAACTTTATAAAGGTGTCCAACACTTAATGAAAAAAGGGAAAATTGATGTATATGACGGTTTCGGTCGTATTATGGGTCCTTCTATATTCTCTCCGATGCCAGGTACCATTTCAGTAGAAATGAATGACGGTACGGAAAACGAAATGCTTGTCCCGAAAAACGTAATTGTTGCGACAGGCTCCCGTCCTAGACACCTGGATGGGTTAAAAGTCGATGGGGAAAAAGTTTTCACATCGGATGAATTTTTAACAATTGAAAAGCTACCTAAGTCTGTCATTATTATCGGTGGTGGTGTAATCGGTGTTGAGTGGGCTTCGATGCTTGTTGATTTTGATGTCGATGTCACGATTTTGGAGCTGGGTGACCGTTTATTACCGACAGAGGATGAAGCGATTTCTGCTGAAATGCTTAAATCATTGAAAAAGCGTGGTGTAAACGTCCATCTGAATGTGAAGCTTGATCCTTCAGCAATTAATGTACAGGATAATGTATCACTACAGCTGAATGATAAGGAAATTTCGGCAGAGGCACTTCTATTGTCAGTCGGAAGAATAGCGAATACAAAAAATATCGGACTTGAAAACACGGAAATAGAAGTCGAAAATGGCTTTATTTCAGTAAATGATAATTTCCAGACGAAAGAAAGTCATATATATGCTATTGGAGACGTTATCGGTGGAATGCAGTTGGCACACGTTGCATCACATGAAGGTATTTTGGCAGTGGAACATATTGCTAGCGGAAATTCCAATCCACTTCATTACGCCAACATTGCAAGAGGTGTTTACAGTAATCCGGAAGTAGCTAGCGTTGGTCTTACAGAACAACAAGCAAAAGATAACGGCTATAATGTCGTATCGACAACTTTCCCGTTCAAGGCAATAGGTAAAGCAATTGTTTATGGGGAAACAGAAGGATTTGTAAAAGTCATTGCGGATGAAAACACAAATGATTTAGTAGGTGTACACTTAATTGGTCCTCATGCGACAGATTTAATATCTGAAGCAGCACTAGGGCTATTTTTAAACGCTTCTCCTTGGGAACTTGGACAAATGGTGCACTTGCATCCTTCGTTGAGTGAAATTATCGGAGAAGCAGCACTTGCAATTGAAGGAAAAGCAATCCACTTTTAACTTCTTATAATTTTTAGCGCTATGATTCAATTATGCAAAGAAATAATTGATAAATGATAGGGGGTATTTTATGACTGAAACAAATATTACACACGAAGAGTTAGGGTTAACGGATGCAGATGCAATTAAAATGTATGAAACGATGCTAATGGCTCGCCGTATAGATGAGCGTATGTGGCTATTAAATCGTGCAGGCAAAATCCCGTTTGTTATTTCATGTCAAGGACAGGAGGCGGCTCAGGTAGGGGCTGCATTTGCACTTGACCATACGAAGGATTATATAGCACCATACTATCGTGATATGGGGGTAGTCCTTCATTTTGGCATGACAGCAAAGGATTTAATGCTTTCTGCCTTTGCAAAAGCTGAAGATCCAAATTCAGGCGGTCGTCAAATGCCGGGACACTTCGGACAAAAGAAAAACCGCATACTTACGGGATCATCGCCTGTAACGACACAGTTACCGCATGCAGTCGGTGTGGCACTTGCAGGAAAAATGCAGCAAAAGGACTTTATTACATTCGTGACATTAGGTGAAGGTTCGTCAAACCAAGGGGATTTCCATGAAGGAGCCAACTTTGCAGGCGTTCATAAATTACCGGTCATTATCATGGTTGAAAATAATCAATATGCAATCTCTGTTCCGGTAGAACGTCAGTTGGGCTGTGCACAAGTGTCTGACCGTGCAATTGGTTATGGCATGCCTGGGGTAACAGTAGACGGCAAAAATCCGTTGGAAGTGTATAAAGTTATTAAAGAAGCAGCGGATCGCGCACGCAGCGGTGGGGGCCCTTCTTTAATTGAAACGGTTACTTTCCGTTTAACGGCACACTCTTCAGATGATGATGATCGTCAATACCGTACAGCCGAGGATATTGCAGAAGGAAAGGCAAAAGATCCGATTCTTCTTTTCGAAGCATACTTAAAAGACCGCGGAATTGCGGATGATAATTTATTTGAGCAAATAAATGATCGCATAATGCAAACGGTTAACGAGGCGACAGACTATGCAGAAAATGCAGCATATGCCTCACCGGAACATGCGATGCGTTTCGTGTATGCGGAAGGAGAGGATGCGTAATGCCGGTAATTTCTTATATTGATGCGATTAACTTAGCAATGAAAGAAGAAATGGAACGTGATGAGCGTGTCTTCGTATTAGGAGAAGACGTCGGTTTAAAAGGCGGGGTATTTAAAGCAACAACTGGTTTATATGATCAGTTTGGTGAAGCACGTGTGCTCGATACACCTTTAGCTGAAAGTGCCATAGCAGGTGTTGCGATTGGAGCAGCGATGTATGGGATGCGTCCAATTGCTGAAATGCAGTTTGCAGACTTTATTATGCCAGCAGTGAATCAGATTGTTTCAGAAGCAGCAAAAATCCGCTACCGATCTAACAATGACTGGAGCTGTCCGTTAGTTGTCCGTGCTCCATTTGGCGGTGGGATTCACGGTGCACTATATCATTCACAATCGGTAGAAGCAATGTTTGCCGGGACACCAGGATTAAAAATCGTTATTCCTTCAACGCCATATGATGCAAAAGGATTATTAAAAGCGGCTATTCGCGATCCGGACCCAGTGTTATTTTTTGAACATAAGCGTGCTTACCGCCTGATTAAAGGGGAAGTACCTACAGATGATTATATATTGCCGATTGGCAAAGCGGATGTGAAGCGTGAAGGTGATGATGTCACAGTGATTACGTACGGATTAGCTGTTCATTTTGCCCTACAAGCTGCAGAGCGTTTAGCCAAAGATGGTATTGAAACACATATTCTGGATTTGCGGACAGTGTATCCTCTTGATCAAGAAGCGATTATTGAAGCCGCAAAGAAAACAGGGAAGATCCTGCTTGTAACAGAGGATAATAAAGAAGGTAGCATTATGAGTGAAGTAGCGGCGATTATTGCAGAGCATTGTCTATTTGATTTAGATGCACCAATCAAACGATTGGCAGGACCTGATGTTCCCGCGATGCCATATGCACCAACAATGGAAAAGTTTTTCATGATTAATCCTGACAAAGTGGAAAAGGCAATTCGCGAACTCGCAGCGTTTTAGAATTTATAATGTAATACATTTTTATTCGAAAGTTGAGTATGCGCTGGCCACAAACTTATAAAAGAAGGAGTTGATTGAAATGAAGGGGAGGCGACTCCTGCGGGAAGAGCACGAGCGGAAAATCCACTTATTTCGGAATGTATTCCGAAATAAGTTAGTTGGAGCCGTGCCCGCGGAAAGCGTCCGACCCGGAATGGAAATCAACTCTTACATTATGCGGAGGAATCATATTAAATGTGGAAATTTGTACTATTTCACCAAAGTGTTATTAGTTAAAGGGGGATTGTTAAATGACCATTCAAAATATTGTCATGCCACAACTTGGCGAAAGTGTAACAGAAGGTAAAATCGAGCGTTGGCTAGTCCAGGTGGGCGATAAAGTAAATAAATATGACCCGTTGGCAGAAGTGACGACAGATAAAGTAAATGCAGAAATCCCTTCTTCTTTTGCTGGTGTTATTAAGGAACTCATCGCTTCTGAAGGCGAAACTCTACCGGTAGGAGCAGTTGTATGTACGATTGAAATAGAAGGGTCCGAACTGCCACCTGCACCTGTAGAAAAAAGCTCAAATGTCAGCTCAGCAATTTTAAATGCAGGAGTACAGCGAAAAGAAGAAGAGCCGGTTGCAAAAAAAGAGGAGAAACCAGCTCGTACAGAACGAAAACCGGGCAGATTTTCTCCGGCAGTTTTAGCATTGGCAAATGAACATGATGTAGATTTGTCCCAAATCGAAGGTACAGGAACGGGCAACCGTATTACGAGAAAAGATGTCGAAGCATACGTGGCAGCTGGAAAGCCTACTAATCAAGCAATCTCAAATGATGAACAACCAGTAGCATTTGTTGAGCCACAGCATGAAATGACACCTCAACCACAGCCTTCGTCACCGTCTCCAGCTGCACCACGTCCAAACGAACAAGTGACGGCTGCAGGAGATATTGAAATTCCGGTAACACAAGTACGTAAAGCGATTGCGAAAAACATGCTGCGCAGTACACATGAAATTCCTCATGCATGGATGATGATGGAAGTGGATGTAACCGAGCTTGTCGAATACCGAGATAGCATTAAAGAGGAATTTAAGAAAAAAGAGGGCTTTAACCTAACTTATTTCGCATTCTTCCTAAAAGCTGTTTCGCAGGCGTTAAAAGAATATCCAATCATCAACTCTGTATGGGCTGAAGATAAAATTATTCAAAAGAAAGATATTAATCTATCAATTGCAGTTGCTACAGATGATGCATTGTTTGTGCCGGTTATTAAAAATGTCGATGAAAAATCGATTAAAGGCATTGCAAGAGAAATTCACGAATATGCACATCTTGTACGCACTGGGAAGCTGAAACTCGAGCATATGCAAGGTGGTACATTTACGGTCAACAATACGGGTTCATTTGGTTCTGTTCAGTCAATGGGCATTATCAACCATCCACAAGCAGCAATATTACAGGTGGAAAGTATTGTAAAGAAGCCTGTAATAGTACAGGGTAATATGATTGCACCTAGGTCCATAGTAAATTTATGTTTATCATTAGACCACCGAATTTTGGATGGTATGATTTGTGGTAAATTCCTATCTCGTGTGAAGGAAATTCTCGAAAACGTAGATAAAAAGAAGATGTCAGTCTACTAAAAGTACCGCGAAAGCCTGTAAAATAAGGCTTTCGCGTTTTTTTTTACTTTATTGTCAGAACATTCTCGTGTAAAATATAGTACAGAAATATAACAAGGGGGGAAGCTACTAAGCGTCCACATGTCAATGAATATGAAAGATATTGAATTTCAGTCTGCTAGCTACAATCAGTGGAAGGAAGAAGCGGTAAAAGCTTTAAAAGGAAAACCGTTTGAATCCCTATTCACAAAAACGATTGAAAACATTACGCTTGAGCCACTATATACACAAGAAACATTATTGGAGAAGCTGGGGGATCAATTAGAAAAGCAAGTATCAACGATTCGCTCGCTAACTGAGTCAGCAAGTTTTACTGTTGCACAGCAAATTAATGGGGCAGATGCTGCAAGCTTTTTTGCAAACCTAGAAGAAAGCTTATTACGTGGCAACGAAATGATTACTATCTACAGCCCTGTTGCTTTTGACTGGTCAGAAGAAAATTTAAGCAAACTCGCTACTTATTTTTCTGAAAATTCATTTAAAGTTACAGTGAAATCTTCTGAAGATGACGTGTTACGTGTATTTGATTATATAGATAAATCAAAACGTGCAGCTGTAAAAGGATTCATTGTTGCACCAGAAGCCATTTTGCTGGCTGATTATCCAAACGTCCGTACATATGCGGCCGACACAGTTCCGTTCCACAATGATGGCGCAAATGCAGTTCAAGAGCTTGCTATTGCATTAGTACAAGCTGCTGAACTGGCTAAAGATACGGATGATTTCAAAACGTTTGAAAATAAATTTTTCGTGCAATTTGCTGTCGATACACAATTCTTTGCAGAAGTCGCAAAAATCCGTGCATTCAAAGTGTTATGGAAAGCGTTTACTTCAGCATTTGGTCATGAAGCAAGTGCAGTAACGGTAGTAGCTGAAACATCTGTACGTAGCTTCTCAAAGTATGATGTATACGTAAACTTATTACGCGCAGGAAACGAAGCATTCTCAGCGGCAATCGGTGGTGCCGATGTAATTACAGTGCATCCACATGACGCATTAACAGCACTGACTGGCCAATCTGTCCGTATTGCACGCAACGTATCCCTTGTTACAAAAGAAGAGTCTCACGTAACAAACGTAATCGACCCAGCTGGTGGTTCGTACTTTATCGAATCATTGACAGCGGATTATGTAAAAGAAGCATGGGCACTGTTTTTGGAAATCGAAAAAGCAGGCGGATTACACGCTTACGGCATTGATGCAAAAATTGAAGAAGTTTATAACACAAGAATTGCGCAAGTGGAAACACGTAAGCATTCTTTAATTGGTACAAATATTTATGCAAATCCTGTAGATGAAATCCCTACAGCTGAAAACGCTCAATTTGCTGATGTGAAGCGTATTGCACTTCCATTTGAAAATTTGCGTGCTAATTTTGCTCAATCAGGATTAAAGCCAGCTATTTTAACATTTGGTGAGCTGAAAAACTATAAACCACGTGCTGATTTCGTACAAGGCTTCTTTGCAACAGCAGGAATTGTGGCACATCAAACTGCCGGGTTCCAAACAATTGAAGATGCTGTGCAGTGGTTAGAAAGCGCGGAATATGATTATGTGGTTGTTGCAGCTACTGATGATGATACAAAGGCCATTTTACCGACACTGCTACAAAGTAAAAAAGCAAATGTCGTACTGGATGTTGCTGGTAAATTCAAAGATGATGAAGCAGCATGGACTGCAAATGGCTTAAAGGGCTTTATTTTTGCGGGTCAAAATATTGTTCAAAAACTAAATGATGTCGTGACGCGTGTGAAGGAGGTACAACAATGAGTAAAGCAAATTTCGAATCCGTTGTAATTGAAGATGTGCTAAAGGCGGAGCAACTTACTTCTACAGGCTCATATTTAACAAATGAAGGCATCGAAGTAAATTCGGTATACAATCAAGCAGATAATCAACAAGCTAAACATTTAAATGATGTGGCAGGTATCGCACCTAATACGCGTGGACCATACCCTACAATGTATGTTGCTCGTCCATGGACAGTTCGTCAATATGCAGGCTTCTCGACAGCAGAGGAATCAAATGCGTTTTACCGTCGTAACCTTGCGATGGGACAAAAAGGTTTATCTGTAGCATTCGACTTAGCAACACACCGCGGCTATGACTCAGATCACCCTCGTGTAACAGGGGATGTCGGAAAAGCCGGAGTGGCAATCGATTCTGTTGAAGATGCGAAAATTTTGTTTGACGGAATTCCGTTGGATCAAATGTCGGTATCAATGACAATGAATGGTGCTGTACTACCTGTATTGGCTTTCTATATTGTGGCTGCAGAAGAGCAGGGCGTTTCACCAGACAAATTGGCAGGAACGATTCAAAACGACATTTTAAAAGAGTATATGGTGCGTAATACGTATATTTACCCACCAGCTATGTCGATGAAAATTATTGCCGATATTTTCGAATATACAGCTAAATACATGCCAAAATTCAACTCGATTTCAATTTCAGGCTACCATATTCAAGAAGCTGGTGCGACGAATGATATCGAGCTTGCTTATACATTGGCTGACGGTTTGGAATATGTACGTACAGGATTAAAAGCAGGGATTGATATCGATGCATTTGCACCACGATTATCATTCTTCTGGGCTATCGGTATGAATTACTACATGGAAATCGCAAAAATGCGTGCAGCACGTCGTATTTGGGCACAAATGATGTCTACATTTAACCCGAAAAATTCAAAGTCTCTTGCACTACGTACACACTCGCAAACATCAGGCTGGAGTTTAACGGAGCAAGACCCATTCAATAACGTAACGCGTACATTAATCGAAGCGAATGCAGCAGCGATGGGGCATACTCAATCACTTCACACGAATGCACTCGATGAAGCAATCGCCTTACCAACAGACTTCTCGGCTCGTATTGCACGTAATACACAGTTATTCCTGCAAGAAGAAACGGGTATGACGAAAGTAATCGATCCATGGGGCGGTTCGTATTATGTTGAAAAACTAACAGAAGAACTGACAGAAAAAGCATGGGAATTAATCGAGGAAATTGAAGGGCTAGGCGGTATGGCAAAAGCGATCGAAACAGGTCTGCCAAAAATGAAAGTTGAAGAAGCTGCGGCAAAACGCCAGGCAAAAATCGACTCAAAAGCAGAAACGATTGTTGGGGTTAACAAATATCGTCTTGCTGAAGAAGATCCGATTGATATTTTAGATATCGACAATGCAATCGTTCGTGAAGCACAAATTGCCCGACTTGAAAAAATGAAGGCAACACGTGATGAAGCGGAAGTGCAAAAACATTTAGCCCGTCTTACAAAAGCAGCTGAGGACGGCTCTGAAAACTTATTGGCGATTGCTGTAGATGCAGCTCGCGCACGTGCATCATTAGGTGAAATTTCTGATGCGATTGAAGCGGTATCAGGTCGTCATAAAGCGATTATCCGTTCAATTTCAGGGGTATATTCAGCAAACTTCTCAGATGATGAAATGATTGCTGAAGTAAAACAAATGACAGAAGATTTCCTAGAAGCAGAAGGCCGTCGCCCACGTATTTTAGTGGCGAAAATGGGACAAGACGGACATGACCGCGGTGCGAAAGTTGTTGCAACGGGCTATGCCGACTTAGGCTTTGACGTAGATATTTCTCCATTATTTATGACACCAGAAGAAACGGCTCAAATGGCAAACGAAAACGATGTTCACTGTGTTGGTGTTTCTTCACTTGCAGCAGGACATAAAACATTAGTGCCTGAATTAATCGCGGAACTGAAAAAACTAGGTCGCGAAGATATTATCGTTATTTGCGGCGGGGTTATTCCAGCTCAAGACTACGATTTCCTATATGAAGCGGGTGCTGTAGCCATTTTCGGTCCAGGTTCAGTAATTCCGGTTTCAGCAATGCGTATCATAGAAGAAATTTATAAAAAGCTAGGCTATGAGGAAGTGGCGGAATAATGAAGCCACATCAAGACAAAAGTGCTTTATTTGTCATGGATGGCGTGAAGGGTGGTCATGATGGTATGAGCTATTCAAACCCAAAGAAATTCAGGAAAAAAAAGCAGGAAGCGCTTGATATTCAACAGTTAGCAGGGGAAGTTCGAGCTGGTGACCGTACATCGCTTGCAAAGGCAATTACGCTTATTGAAAGCTCGAACAATACCCATAAAGAAGACGCACAAAAGCTATTACAAGAGCTTTTGCCACATACAGGCAATGCAATTCGGATAGGTATAACAGGTGTTCCGGGGGCAGGCAAAAGCTCATTTATTGAAGCGTTTGGCACAATGCTCTGTAAAATGGGGAAGCGTGTAGCCGTGTTGGCGATAGATCCTAGCTCGTCACTTTCAGGTGGCAGTATTTTAGGAGATAAAACACGGATGGAAGAACTAGTGCGCCAAGAAAACGCATTTGTTCGTCCATCACCTAGTGCCGGAACATTAGGCGGTGTTCATAAAAAATCTCGTGAGACTATGCTCTTATGTGAAGCGGCCGGCTATGACGTGATTTTAATCGAAACAGTCGGTGTCGGACAAAGTGAAACGTATGTACGCGGCATGGTCGATTTCTTCCTGCTGCTCGTATTAACGGGTGCAGGCGATGAGCTGCAAGGTATGAAAAAGGGCATCATGGAGCTTGCAGACGGTATTATCGTCCATAAAGCGGATGGTGACAATGTTCGCCCGGCACGTCGGACAATGCAGGAATACAAACAAATACTTCACTTCCTGCAGCCATCTACACCAGGCTGGTTAAGTACAGCTTTAACTGTTTCTTCAATGGAGAAAAAAGGCCTGGATAATGTTTGGGCGATGTTGATGGAATTTGAGCAGACCGTGAAAGAGTCCAACTATTGGAATCTTCGCCGTCATAAACAAACACGTGATTGGTTCCATTCGATGATTACCGACCATTTAATCGATTCGTTTTATAAAAATTCAGATCGTAAAAAGCAAGTACGTTCACTTGAGGATGAAATTTTGCATGGACGTTTAACCGTTACACAAGGGGTCAATACATTATTTGGTGAAGAAGATAATAATAAATGAATCAACAGTCTTTGCACATCTTTCGTAACCTTGCTATAGTAAAAAGGAATATTGAAAGGGGCTAAAAAGCTTATGAACATGGATTATGATTTATTTATGCAACAAATTACAACGACTGCACGTGCAGAAATGGAAGCAGCAGGCTATGAACAACTGCGCACTCCGGAAGAAGTAGAAGCAGCGTTTGCTCGTAAAGGGACTACACTTGTAATGGTGAATTCTGTATGTGGCTGTGCAGGCGGTATTGCACGTCCAGCAGCAACACATGCTGTACATTATGATAAACGTCCGGATTATTTAGTAACAGTATTTGCTGGTCAAGATAAAGAAGCGACAGCAGCTGCGCGTTACTATTTCGGTGAAGATCACATTCCATCATCACCATCATTTATCTTATTAAAAGATGGTCAAGTTGTTGGAGAAGTGGGTCGTTTTGAAATCGAAGGTCATGATCCAATGAGTGTAGTAACAAACCTACAAGGACACTTCGAAGAGAACTGCGAAGAAATCTAAGCAATTATTTTAAGTGGACGGGTGTCATAATGTGCACCCGTCACACTTACTATAAAAAGGGGGTACTACCGATATGAAAAAATTTTCAATCGGCTATCGTACACTGAAAACAGCGCTTGGAGCTTCTATCGCGATAGCAATTGCCCAGTATTTTGATTTACAGTTTTTTACGGCGGCCGGAATTTTAACGATTTTATGTATTCAGCCAACTAAACGAAAGTCTCTCCATGCAGTTTATACGAGAGGCGTTTCCACATTAGTAGGTATGACTTATGCATTCATATTTTTCGAAATATTCGGTTATTCACCGATAGTTTTGGGGATTGTTTTACTTCTATTCATACCTACGATCGTATCATTGCGGGTTGTGGAAGGCTTTATCTCGAGTTCTGTCATTATGATGCATATTTTTTTAACTGCTGATTTTACAACCGATTTACTATTAAATGAATTGGGATTAATGGCAATCGGCTTTGGCGTCGGGGTAGTTATTAATATGTACATGCCTGATATACAGCACGGCCTGTTTTACAATCGTGAAAAGATTGAATCATTATTAAAGAAAATACTGGCGGAAATTGCCGTGTATTTACGAAATGGTGATACGTTATGGGATGGTAAAGAAATTATTGAAGCCGCAAAGGTGATTGATGCAGGGAAAGCACTGGCATTCAAAGATGTAGAAAACCATTTAACACGTAAAGAGAATAGATATTATGTGTATTTTGATATGCGTGAAAAGCAGCTCGAAATTATTGAACGTGTGTTGCCTAAAATTACTACACTGCCAGTTATGACAGAGCAGGCGCCACTAGTTGCAGCATTTATTGAGGACCTCAGTGAACATGTTCACTCGGGAAATACCGCAAGTCATTTTTTGGAGAAGTTGGATAAAGTGAAGGAAGAGTTTGCAAAAATGCCGCTGCCTAATGACCATGAGACGTTTATTGCGATGGCATCGTTGTATCAGTTTATTGAGGAAATGGATGCTTATCTTGTTATAAAGCAATCATTTAAAGGTTTGAAATAAAAAAATGGATGTACGAAACATCCATTACATGATTGCTGCTACGCCCATTGCCACAGTTGAAATTAACATAATTACAACCATTGAATAAACGACGATCTTTTGGAATTTTTTGTTGCTCATTGTTTTCGCTCCTTCATAATGAACTAATTTTAGTTTAACAAATCTGAAGGAATTCTCAAGTACTAATGAATTACCTCATAGAAATTTTATTATAAGGGAGTCAAACATCGTGGAAAAAGTCGATCATATTGGTATTGCTGTACGCAATATTGAAGAACGTATTACATATTACACAGAAACGCTAGGTTTAAAGCTTTTAAAAATGGAAGAAGTAGAATCTCAGCAAGTGAAAGTAGCGTTCATTGATGCAGGAAATGTGAAAATTGAGCTTCTCGAACCGATGAGTGAGAAGAGTGCGATTCACGGCTTTTTGGAAAAGCGTGGAGAAGGCATTCACCATGTTGCTTTTGGTGTAATGGGGATCCGCGAGCGCATGGCAGAATTACGTGAAAAAGGTGTAAGACTGCTGTCGGACGAGCCAGGCCCAGGTGCTGGTGGCGCAGAAGTGGCGTTTTTACATCCTAAAGACTCATTTGGTGTACTTTATGAATTATGTGATAAAAGCGGAAAAGGGGATAAATAACGATGACAATTACGATGGATATGTTTGATAAAATTAATGAGCTATATGACCGCAAAGAAGCAATCCAGCTTGGCGGCGGAGATGCACGTATTGAGAAGCAGCATGAAAAAGGTAAAATGACTGCCCGCGAGCGAATCGAAATGTTATTGGATGAAGGGTCTTTCGTAGAGATTAACCCATTCATTACACACCGTACTGTTGACTTTGGTATGGGGAAATTAGAGGGACCTGGTGATGGTGTTGTTACAGGTTTCGGTAAAATTAATGGTCGTAACGTTTATTTATTCGCGCAAGATTTTACTGTATTTGGCGGAGCACTAGGTGAAATGCATGCGAAAAAAATCGCTGCAGTTATGGATTTAGCTGCTAAAAACGGTACACCATTTATCGGCATTAATGATTCAGGCGGTGCACGTATTCAAGAAGGTGTTCTTTCTTTAGATGGATATGGCCACATTTTCTACCGTAACTCAATTTATTCAGGTGTAATTCCGCAAATCTCGGTAATTATGGGACCATGTGCTGGCGGTGCTGTTTATTCACCAGCAATTACGGACTTCATCTTAATGGTTGATAAAACGTCTCAAATGTTTATTACAGGTCCAAAAGTAATTGAAACAGTTACAGGTGAGAAAATTTCTGCTGAAGGCTTAGGTGGCTCGAAAGTGCATAACGCAGTTTCAGGTAACGCCCACTTCCGCGCTGAAAATGAAGAAGCAGCCATTGCACAAATTCAGCAATTACTATCTTACTTACCGCAAAACAATAAGGAAAAAACACCAAAGCAGCCAGCTCCAGAAGGTGATAACTTCCGTTCAGAGCTTGTTGATGTCGTACCTATTGACCAAACGAAATCTTATGATGTTCGTAAAGTAGTAGAGCAAGTTGTAGATGAAGGTTCATTCATGGAAGTGCAAAAAGAATTTGCGAAAAACATCGTAGTTGGTTTTGCACGAATTGCGGGTGAATCAGTAGGTTTAGTTTGTAACCAGCCGAAGTTCTTAGCAGGTGGACTTGATATCGATTCATCTGATAAATTAGCTCGTTTCGTTCGTACATGTGATGCATTTAATGTTCCAGTTATTACATTCGAAGACGTATCTGGTTTCTTCCCAGGTGTTAAGCAAGAGCACGGCGGAATTATCCGACATGGCGCGAAAATTCTTTATGCATACTCAGAAGCAACTGTACCGAAAATTACAGTAATTTTACGTAAAGCATACGGCGGTGCATATGTAGCATTAAACTCTAAAGCAATTGGCGCGGATTTAGTGTTCGCATGGCCAAATGCTGAAATCGCGGTAATGGGTGCGGCTGGTGCAGCGAATATCATTCACGCAGGTGAAATCGCGAAATCTGCAGATCCAGACGCTACACGTGCAGCGAAGATCGAGGAATATAAAGAAAAATTCGCTAACCCATATGTTGCGGCATCTCGCGGTATGGTAGACGATGTAATCGATCCTCGTGAAACGCGTATTAAGCTAATCCAGGCATTGGATATGCTTTCAACAAAGCAAGAAGACCGTCCGTACAAAAAACACGGCAACATTCCACTATAATTATGACTGCTTAAAACAGTCTAGCACCAGCTCTTTGTTTCATTGAGGGCTGGTGTTTTTGTTTAGAGTGGGTGTGATAACCGAGCAAGGATTCCGACCAGCAAATAAGCGGAGATTTTCCGGCTATTTTAAAGATGGCACTGATTTTGGCTTAAATAAGGGGAAGTTTTCCGTTTATTTAGTGAAAATTTCCCGATATTTATGTTTTACGTAACAATAAGCGGAATTCCTCCCTCTAATTGAGCGATAAAGTATATAATTTTCCAAATAAGCGGAAATTCTCCGTCTATTAGATTCATCACCATAAGTTTGGGATGACAAAATTGAAAAAATTAGATTTTCTAATGAATTGCGTTCTGCTGCGCTACGGGGAAAACGCGTCGAGCAAGTGTTATTGAAGCTCGCGTCCGTTGTACTCCGTTCCGAGCGGCGTGGCTCCAAAGCTTTTGTCAAAAAGCTTTGCGACGAAAGCGGCAGCGACAGGAGCAACTATTTTCCGCGCACGCTTAATCGCCAAGGAATCCAGTATTTTGGGCGGTTCACCCTTCGCTCCACGTCACTCTGCTTTAGCGCTGTCTTGCCGCAGCCCACCAATCAAGTGGAATTTTATTAGAAAAGCAACCCCATGTTATGGTGATGAGCCGTCTATTTTCCAAGTATCTATGATTACCATTTTGAAGAAGGGGGTTAATTTATGAGAAAAACAATCATCCGTAAATGGACAAGTGATTGGAATAAATTATATGAAGAAGAAGCGCGGCGGCTAAAGGATATTTTCCAGGAGGAGTTAATCCAAATTTATCATATTGGAAGTACAGCTATTCCGACTATAGGCTATGCAAAACCGATTATCGATATTGTGATTGGACTATCAAATATAGAACAGGCTTCACTTTATGATGAGACAATGTGCAAGCTTGGCTATAAAGTTCGTGGAGAAAACGGTATTAATGGCCGTCATTATTATACAAAAGGTGACAAAAATCGAAGCCATCATGTGCATATTTATCGTGCTGGGCATGAAAATATTAATAAGCATTTACAATTTAAATATTATTTAATGAATCATCCCGAGCAAGCACGGAAATATGGACAATTGAAAATAGAACTTGCAACTAAATTTCCAGATGATACGTCCAGTTACCAACAAGTTAAAGAAAGTTTCATGAGTGCGTTAATGGAAAAAGCATTACATTGGCCGATTATTAAAAAGTCGTACGGATACATAACGAGACAGGTGAATGGGAAAACTCAAATTCTAGTATTTCAGCATCCGGTAAAGGAAGCAGGTATTCAAATTCCTAAAGGAACCGTAAAGCATGGGGAGATGCCTGTAGATGCAGTGAAGCGTGAAATGGAAGAGGAAACGGGGTTAAGCAATTTCCCCGCCATTCATTATCTCATTGACGATTTCTGGGAAAATGATGATGGTGTGATTCATCACCGATACTTTTATAGGATAAATATAGATAAGACTCAAGATGAATGGAACTATAAGCCAACTGGTGGTGGAGCAGAAGATGGCAAGGTATTCCGTTTTTTCTGGGTTACACCGGATGATGGAAAACAGCTCATTCGTGGTCATGCGGATTATTTTCGTTTAATATCTTTAAATTAAGCACATCAAGGGGTGATGGATTGAAATTAAAAGAGGTTATCAATTTTTTATTGTATACGGCGATGATCGGCTTTATCGGCTACTTTTGCCATCTTTTATCAGAACTGTTTATGGGCATGCTTTTATTCATTGCAGCAGATGCACCGCCGGGAGATATATCGAATAGTGGACGTCTGTTTTATATTGCCTTCTATACATTGGGTACTTTACTTGTGCAATTTGTTTATAGTGTTATTCACTGGTCCATTGCATCGTTACTAAAAATACCTTTCCCGAAACGACTAGTTATTATTTTGAATATAGTTGTCGGTATTTTGATAGCTGGTTCATTAATATATAATTTTGTTATAAATAACGGCAGTTTTTTGTAAGGCTAGTCCACAACGTTCGGGATATTCACTGGAACTCTTTGTTTTAACGGTTCTTTTTCGTAAGGATGTTCGTGCTCAGCAAATAGAAAAATGGCCCCTTGCTCGATTCCGTGACCATAATGCGCGATTTCCTCTTTTGTAAGCTGTAAAATCCGCAAGCTCACTTCATATACATTTTGACCTGTAATTAAGCTAATTATCTGATCCATCCAGCTGCCGGCAGCGTGTATGTTAATTTCGGTATACATTTTTAAAGAATGAAGGGGACGGATATCTTTAGCAAATAGATGGATTTCATGCTCAGAAAAGCCATGTGCACGAATAATATTGAGCTTTGCCAATGCTTCGTCAACTGAATATACTAACCCGATTTCACGTCGATACTCCATCATTGTCACCTCTTTTTTTCATTGTAATGGATTTTTTTATGAAGTGGTAGTAATAACAAAACGAAATCATACTATTAAAAATATAAAATGCAGAAAATTCGAAACTTATACCACTTTCAATCCGTAGATCATAAAAAGGGAGGTTTTTTGATGGGGAACTATTCCATTCGTGATTTTGTGAATAAAACACAGCAGGACCAGCTGGAAAATGATTTTTTTGAACTGGAAACAGAGCGCGTGCTAGAGGTGAATTTGAACGGGGAAGTATGGTCAAAAATGGGCGCAATGATTGCGTATGTGGGCTCCATTAAGTTTGAGCGTGAGCGGATGCTTGAGCATGGTATGTCAAAAATGTTTAAAAAGGCGCTGACTGGTGAGGGTACACAGCTGATGAAGGCAAAAGGTAAGGGGCGCCTCTATTTAGCGGACCAAGGGAAAAAGGTGACAATCTTTGATTTACAAAATGAAAGTTTATGTGTCAACGGCAACGACTTGCTAGCTTTTGAACCTACTATTCAATGGGATATTCATTTAATGCGTAAAATGGCTGGGATGATGGCAGGCGGATTATTTAATGTGACATTAAAAGGTAAAGGGAAAGTAGCGATTACTACCCATTTTGAACCATTAACATTGATCGTAAAGCCTGGTGAGACGGTTTATACCGATCCGAACGCCACAGTAGCTTGGTCTGGTAACTTAAAGCCGGAATTTGTAACAGATATCACGTTTCGTACGCTAATTGGCAGAGGGAGCAGTGAATCAATTCAAATGGCGTTTTCAGGAGAAGGTTTTGTAATTATTCAGCCGTTTGAGGAAGTGTATTTGTCGTCAGAAAGTTAACAAAGTAAAATTTACAGCGATGTTCGAAGGAGTAGACCTATGTTTTTAAAAACGATTAAATTAAAAAAAGATCAAATACCTGACTATAGTGAGTATCCTTTTTCCATTCCATTTATACGTCATATGAATGAGCTGGATGTCGATGTTCCGGTTACTTTTTTTGTCGGCGAAAATGGTGCGGGGAAATCGACATTACTCGAAGCGATTGCAGATCAAATCGGCTTCAATCCAGCAGGGGGTAGTACACAAAATTATAAGGCGTATGAGGTGCATGAAGCTGAATCTGCGCTTGGAGAATTTGTGAAACTTTCATGGTGGCCAAAAGTAACAAACGGCTTTTTCCTGCGTGCCGAAACATTTTATCAGTTTGCTTCCCACTTAGATGAAACCGATATGAACGGTTACAAAGCATATGGGGGGAAATCGCTCCATCATCAATCTCACGGGGAATCGTTCTTTTCTCTTTTTCAGCATCGTTTTACAGAACAGGCCATTTATTTACTGGATGAACCGGAATCCGCGTTGTCTCCGGCCAGACAGTTGGCTTTTTTAACATTATTAAATGACTTAGTAAAAGCGGGAAATGTACAGTTTATTATTGCGACACATTCTCCGATTTTACTAGGGTTTCCGAATGCAGTTATATACCAATTTGACGAACATGGCATTGAACAGGTCGAATATGAACAAACGGAGCATTATCAAATTACATCCTACTTTTTGAAGCACCGGGAGAAAATGTTGAAAGAGCTTTTTGAAGAGGATGAGGAATAGAAGGCACGTTTATATTATAGGAGGCGGTAAGTATGGAATGGCAGCAATTGCACCAACTTTCGGAAGAATATCAATTACAGTTACTTGAAGCGGATAAGCTGCATAAAAAAAACGAAAATGTGGAAAAACTTCTCTCCCATGCGAAACGGGAAATAGATCGACATCAGCTGGATCTGCAAAACGCACGCCAACAATTAAATAAGCTAGAGAACTTTTCTTTTATCAACTTATTCCGTGGTTGGTCAGGGAAAAAGGATCAGTTGATGGAGCAAAATCTTGACCGTGTTGCAGTCATAGAATTAAAGCTTACAGAAGCTCAATTAACATATGAAGATTTGCAGGATGATCGCGTTGACTTAATTCATAAACTAAATGCAATCAATGAATCCTATGTGGGACAGCAGTTAAATCAAATTAATGATCAAAAACAGCAGTGGCTACAGAAACATGCCGCTCATATCGCGGCGGAGCTTACGGCAATTATTGACCAGGAACTTTTATGCAGACAGTTAATCAAAGAAATTAAAGAAGCAATCGAGGCAGGGAAGCATGCGTTAACGAAGCTGACAGATGCCGGTTATGCGTTAAATGATGCTAAATCCTATTCAACATGGGATACGTTTTTAGGCGGAGGATTTATGGCTACGATGATGAAGCACGATAAATTGAAAGAATCCAATAATTATTTACATGGTGCGCAAATTGCTTTACAACGTTTCCAAAATGAACTCCTGGATGTGAAGGAAATACGACAGGATGCCCTCCTTATTGATACGGACGGTTTTGTCATGTTTACGGATTACTTCTTCGATAATATTTTCACCGATTGGTCGATCCATTCAAAAATTACGACATCTATGAACCAAATTTCACGCGTACAGGATGATGTCGCAAATACAATTAGTGAGTTGGAGCAAAAGCTGGATATCGCATCACGAAAAGAAGCAGCGCTCATAAAACAGAAAGAAGCAATACTGAATGCCGATGATCTTTCATTGTTTTTTCAAAAATAGAGGCGTAAAATAAAGCGTAAACTTGTTTAGTTAAAAGGAGTTATGGAATATGAATCGTTTAGTAGAAGAGTTTTTACAATTAGTGCAAATTGATTCGGAAACAAAGCACGAAGAAATCATTGCACCTGTATTAGTAGAAAAATTGGAGCAAATGGGCTTTGAAGTATACCAGGATGATGCGCATACACGTAATGGTCATGGGGCAGGCAATATTATCGCTACATTAAAAGGCGACGAATCAATCGAACCAATTTATTTTACAGTACATATGGACACAGTCGTACCAGGGAAAGGGATTAAGCCTGAAATTCGTGAAGATGGCTATATTTATTCTGACGGCACGACTATTTTGGGCGCGGATGATAAAGCTGGTATGGCAGCATTATTTGAAATGGCACGTCGTTTAAAAGAAAAGAATATCGCACATGGCACGATTCAATTCATTATTACTGCTGGTGAAGAAAGCGGCTTGGTCGGTGCAAAGGAACTGGATCCGTCGAACATTATAGCGAAGTATGGCTTTGCGGTAGACAGTGACGGAAAAGTAGGCGGTATCGTTGTAGCAGCTCCTTTCCAGGCAAAAGTTTTTGCAAAAGTCATTGGTAAAAAGGCACATGCGGGTGTTGCACCGGAAAAAGGAATTTCAGCAATTACGGTAGCTGCCAAAGCAGTTGCTCAAATGAACCTTGGTCGTTTGGATGAAGAAACAACTGCAAATATCGGTCGCTTTGAAGGTGGACAGGCGACGAATATCGTATGTGATGAAGTGAATATTTTAGCAGAAGCCCGTTCAATCGATGAAGCAAAATTAAATGCACAAACAGCACATATGAAAGAAACATTCGAGCGTGTCGCGAAAGAAAACGGTGCACGTGCAGAAGTGGAAGTAAAATTAATGTATCCTGGTTTCCGTGTAACAGAAGATGATCAAGTGGTGAAAATTGCAAAAGCTGCAGTAGAGGCGGTTGATCGCACACCACTGTTAGGTATTTCAGGAGGCGGTAGTGATGCGAATGTCATTGCAGGCTTTGGAATTCCGACAGTAAATTTATCGGTAGGCTATGAGGAAATTCATACAACGAACGAAAGAATGCCGATAGAAGAACTAGAAAAGCTGGCTGATTTATTAGAAGCCATTATTATCGAAACGGCGAAATAAGAGGTGAGCATATATGGGATTTGAAAAAGCAGTCGTATTTTTATGCGGGACAGAAGAATATGCCGTACCAGTTGAGCAAGTTGTCTCTATCGAAAAATTGGAGCAAGTAACACCTATACCACACTTACCTAAATATTTATTAGGTTTTTCACGGATTCGTGGGGAGCTTACACCGGTCATTGATTTTCAGTCTGTCTTATACAACCGTCCAACAGATACGAAAAACTCAAAGGTCATCGTATTAAAAACGGAAATGATTAACTACGGTCTATTAGTAGTAGATGCGAAGGAAATTATTGATTTTGAAGAGGGCGTTTTAAAACAGCTAGGGCTTGTTAATTATAATAAAACGAAATATTTTACAGCTGTTGCGAATTTGGAGAACCGTATGATTTCCTGTGTTGACCCAAGCATTCTCGTTCATTCACTTGAGGGCATGCGTGAAATTATTGACTATTTACACAAGATGCTAGAAGAAGAACAAACGAACGTATAAATGAAAGTACATGTTTTACCGAAAAAAGGAGCAAATCATCAAATATAATGATAGCTCCTTTTTTCACTTTAGGGGAATGGTCTTTTTCTTTTTAAATTGTTTTAAGTAGGCGAATCCCGCAAAGCCGAAAACAATAATCGAAATAATGGCCAACGTTAACACGATATTGTCTTCTACCCAAGGAATGTTTCCGAGTAAAAAACCTCCACCGAGCCAGACGACTGTCCAAAGTGTGGCACCAATAAAGTTGTAACGTAAAAAAGTTGAGTAGGATAACCCGGTATAACCGCATATAAAAGGAGTCATCGTTCGCATTAATGGAACAAAGCGGGAAAAAGTAATGGCAACACGGTCATATTCCTCTAAAAATTTTAACGCTTTTTCGTTTGTTTCTTCGGAAATGAATCGCATAAAAAGGTTGCGCCTTTCCGGGATTGTCCGAACGATTTTACCGATTAAGTAGTTGTTGCTATCTGCAAGTGTGGTTGCGACAATAAATATAATCAGTAATGTAATTAAATCAAGCTTTCCAATCGCAGCTAATGTACCGCTCGTAAAAACCGTACTGTCTCCAGGTAGGAACGTTAATATGACAAAGGCAGTTTTTGAGAAAACGACCGCAAATAATAGTACGTAAATATATAAGCCGAGCTCTTTTATGTAATAAAAAATGACCTGGTCGATTTCCCGTAAAAATTGAATAATATCAAGTAACATGTGATGTTTTTCTCCTATCAATAGGATTAGTAACTTTAAGTATAACGGATACAGCCATATTTAGGTTATAAAAAGCATCGGAGAATAAATGAATGAGGTGAGAGAAGTTGAGTAATCTAAAGCAACCTAAAATTGACATACCGAAAACGAGATCGGAATGGGTAATGGATATTATTGGCTATGTGGCATTGGCCGTTATGATTGCCATTTTACTGATGAACTGGCGTGACATGCCAAATGAAGTTCCGGCTCATTTTGACGGCAGCGGGACTGTTGATCGTTGGGGCTCTAAAATGGAACTTATAATATTACCAGGCATTGCTATTGCATTGCATTTCTTTTTAATGGTATTTGAAAAATTTCCCCAATCACATAATTACCCTGAAAGATTGAACGAATCTAATCGTGAAGCCTTCTATCAAAACAGTCGCCAAACATTAAATTATATGCGAAATATAATTAATATATTATTTGCCTATATAGTATACCGGTCAGTTGCTATTGCATTAGGTGATGACGCTATAATTGGCTGGCCGTTCTTTGTGATAATGATTGTGCTGTTCATCGTACTGATTTGGAAGATGATCAAAACGAGTAGGATAAAATGATAGTTTCTATTGTCATGCTCCTAGAAGGGTTCAACATAATATATTAAAAGCGCATTCGATATAGTCATCGAATACGCTTTTTTGCTAGTTTGCAGTTTTATTGACACTTTTCACAAATTACACGGTTTGCCGTTCTAGCAATGGCTTGATCCATTCTTGACACAAGCATTTTCTTTTCTGCAGGCATTGTAATATGTGCGATAAAACGATCACCCTCTTCAATTTTACTTGCGCAGTTTGTACAAATGAGAAGTCTCGGTGTAAATAGATTCTTGATTTTATTTACCATTTAGATCAACTCCAATCTTTCATATTGGCCATTCTTCACTTATTCTACAATGATTAACATAAGCCTTTTTGGTACTTTATAAATTTTTTATAAATACTTACATATTTTTTCGTTTCGTTCGTCTATATAAATAAGAGAGGTGAAAGACATGGACTTTGATGAGTTGTATGAGCTTCATTTTCATAAAACATATCAGTACATACGGTATATGGTATCAAATGCGCAACTGGCCGAGGATTTAACACAGGATACTTTTTTACGGATTTATAAATCTAATACAGAAAACGTCGCTAATTTCCAAACCTATATAAGGCAAGTCGCCCGAAATCTTGTTTATGACTATTACCGAAAAAAGGCATTAATTCAATGGCTGCCATTTAAAAGTGCTCCGGAACAGCAGGAATTCGTTTATGTGCCACATGAATGGCTAGTGCAGGAGGAAGCGCGGAAGCAATTATACGAAGCACTTCAACAATTAAAGCCCGTGCAGCGTGAAGTGATCATTTATCGCAAAATTGAAGAGCTCTCGATTCAGGAAACATGCGACATTATGGGTTTAACGGCCATGAAGATAGCCAATACACAAAGAAGCGCAATGAAGGCATTGCAGCAGCTTTTAGGGGGTGAAATCGATGAAGCTTGATGAACGATTAAAAGAGTTAAACAAAATTCCCGAAAATGAACGATTAAAACAAACGATATTAAACAAAATAAAAGATCAACCAGTAAAAAAATCTAGTACATTGAAACCTCTACGAGAATTGGGTGTCATCACAGCTATTTGTTTTATCGCCCTATTTTTATTTTATACATCCAATAATCAAATAAATCAGGCAGCTTCAGGTGAAATTGCTAAAATTACCTCGTATGATAACTTTGGAGAAACGGGCTTTAGGGGGAAAGTATCAACAAATTATATGGGGGTAGAAAATATAAAAACTCCCAGTATTGTGACTTTGTTTGAGAATTTATCTGATCTCCCAACAATTTCGGCTCCTGAAAAGCTTGCCCAATTTCATTATGATATTGTCGTTTTATATAAAAATGGGGAGCAGCACCAATATGAATTGGCAGCGAATTATTTATATGATATTCAGCAGGAACTTTATTATCCCGGATATGTAGATTATACATCTGCGGTTTATTCAGATTTATTTGATGCGCATTATAAAATACAGCTTTCGGTAATATGGATTGCTGTAGCAGTACTTCTGATGCATGGCTTTACTGCCATGTATTATAATCGCAGAAAACTTTATAAACCAACTAAAATTCGAGGGTTAGGGGTTTCTTTAACAATTAGTTTAATTATTTTGTCCCTACTTTTTTGGTATCATGATGCGGTTGGGCCGTTGTATAAGCCGTTCTTAATACTATTAACGGTTGGTTACGGCTTCAGTGTGTGGCTGCCGATGAAGCGTCATATTACAAATTTGAATATTTTAAAGGTGGAAAAGTATAAAATTTTGCTAATTGTTTTACTTTTTATCAGCTGGATAGTTACGTACTAACAGACAATATCTAAAATGTACTCAACCGGAGGGACAATACAAAAGTCTTTCCGCTGGGTACTTTTTTTATAATTTTTTATAAACTACTTACTTATAGGGGAAATGGTTAATATCAAATATATGACAAAAATTGTAAATTTATAAAATTGCTAAAGTGAAACGGTTTTGTGACGAATGCCGCTATTTTTTAAGCTTTTTTATTACTCTTAAACCTTAAAATACGATGACAAAAACAATATTATTTGTTAAAATATTCTTATAATTCGGAATAAATTTGGGGGTGTTGTTTTGTATATGGACTATCAACTAAAGGAAAGGTTTGGTGAGTTTTTTTTACAAAGGAACTATAAAATAATCTATGAAAATACTTCCATTACATTTCAGAAACTTGTATCTTTTGAAGAATTTTTAAAACTATCTATTAAGTTTAATAATGGTGTGAGTCAATATAATTGTATCGCATCCAATATTATTCATGGCTTGTACCGATATATTTGGGTGGATGACGCACAAACAAAGGCAATAATTATAGCCTTTGATAATAAAGATGTCATTCAAGGACTATACTTAAAACCGTTTGAAACATATCGAAAGAGTGATCAAATAAGGACAATAAATACATACAGGATGCCGATTACAGATGAATGGTTTGTTTATTGGGGAGGCACGAATGAATTTGTAAACTACCATTACCCTTTTGAACAACAAAGATATGCATATGACTTAGTAAAGATGGTTAATCATCAAACATTTAAAGATTCTCCACTAAAAAATGAAAATTATTATGCGTTCGGAGCTGAAGTAGTAGCACCTGCTGATGGAACTGTTATTCAAGTAATGAGTTCGATAAAAGACAATATTCCTGGCGTAAGGGATGAAGCGAATATTCTAGGTAACTATTGTATTATTGCTCATGATAAGAATGAATTTAGTATGCTTGCTCACTTAAAAAAGGATTCGATTTTTGTAAACGTAGGGGACCATGTAAAGATAGGGCAACTACTGGGGTTATGTGGGAACTCAGGCTATTCCTCTGAAGCTCATATCCATTTTCAAGTGATGAATCATGCTAATTTCATGCAAGCAAAATCGTTGCGCATTAAATTCCCGGAAGAATCTGACCCGATTCAAGGGGAGTTTTTGAAGCCGTGTTAAAATGTCTTTTTGTAATTTACGTTATAAAAAAGTCTTTATTCAAAATCAAAAACACCACATAGGTAGTACCAACCTTTGTTTAGATTTCTATTCTAAATTTTGTGGTACTGTACCAAAATGGTGTTTTTTTCTATGTATTTACATTTATAATGAAAAGACTTATATATGTATAAGTGAATTTCTCTTTCAAATAGCAATCTCGTAAATATTAAATACCCTATAAAGAAGTGTGGATTTAAAATAATAGGAGGATAATGAAAATGATACAGTTATTTATATGGGCTTTTATATGGGGAATCCCGGTACTATTGGTGTGGGGCATTGTTTTAAGTATTTTCCGATTTGTTAAAGAGCCTAAATTGGATCATTTTTTGGAACGGATATTATTGTTTATTGGCTTAATTTATTCTTATATTGTGAATTCTCTTGCTGCGTGGTTTGGTCTCATATCTTTTATTATGGGAATCTTAGGTTATCTAGATGGAACAATTATTGGTCCGACCTTGTGTTTACTATTGGGTGTATTTTTAATGTATTATTTTTTCCCTCGATACAATATGCCGGAATGAATTTCGACTCAGGTGTTAAAATATGACTTTCAGAGCGTAATAGGAATAGAAGGTTAGAGTCTATATACTTATAATAAGGTGCATGGCCGAATTCATGAAGGTTTGTTTCCATCCAATACGTATCCGCCACAATGCTACAGAGGACGCGAATGTTTTAATCGCTATGGATAACTTAGGAAGAATTTAACCGCATTGTGTGGAGTGCTAGTATTAGTCCATTCTTTCCTACGGGACAGCTTAATGGCTACTTTAACGGAAAACCACCTATGGAATTTTTCTCGCTTTTAGCTCTATATATTTGTAGTAATATGTTGTCGTCCATCCCTTGGGCTATCCAATTCGGAGAGGATCAAATAACCTTTATGAAGAATCAGGCAAAAAATGTTTTAACCTCATTTAATGGTTTGAGCAACCCAGTACCGATTTGGTACCTTGAACATTTCCATATTCAAAATCCTGTTTTTTAGAACAGGATTTTTTGTTCTGCAAGGGAATTTCATTCTAAAATTCTACGAAAATATTAATTTTTAAATTTTGGAATCTTTTTTTTAGGTTGTTTCGTACATTAAAAGTGGAAAGGAAATGGAGGCAGCAAAATGGAGAAAACAAAGAAATTGATGGTCGGTATTTCCGCAACAGCACTTTCATTAACCTTGGCTGGGTGCGGGACTTCGACAAACAGTTTACCGCCAAAGCCTACTGATAAAAGCTGTAATGATTGGGACTGGTCAGAGGAAGATGGTGTTTGGCGATGTGATGAAAGTCGCTCGGGCTATTATGGGGCGTACTATTATGGCGGCAGGTACTATAACAATAAATCGGCACTACATAGCAACAGTAATTATAAAAGTTATAAAAATAGTTCAAGTTTTAAAGCCACTCAGTCCAGCTCTGGGTTTGGTAGTGGTACAAAAAGTTTCGGTGGATAGGAGAGACAAAAAAGCATGAATGGATATTTGAATTTTTTATCATATCTCGGTGTATCATTGGGTTTACTTATAATCGGTATGGTACTGTTTGCGTTAAGTACGCCAAAGATTAAAGAGTTTCAGTTGATTTCACAAAAGAATGTAGCAGCCGCTATGCTGTTAGGCGGGAAAGTAGTGGGACTTGCGATTGTATTAGGTGCAGCTGCCGAATATTCGATTTCGTTATTGGATATGGCGATTTGGGGTGCAATCGGAATAGTGGCGCAAGTAATTGTATTCTTTGTTGCAGAACTAATAACAATTCGCTTCAGTATTCAAAAGGCGATTGAAGAAGACAATCGTGCAGTTGGGACGATGTTATTATCTCTATCCATAGCGGTTGGCTGGATTGTAGCAAAATGTATATCTTATTAGTCTGAGGAGAGAAAATATTGAAGCGGTTAATTTACTATATAGATAGAGGAAATGGACATTTCGAGCCGTTTTATGAATATACGGAAACTAATGTTGGGCCGGATGAATTTTATGCGCGCCAGCTTTGCACTTATTTTATTATGCGCGGTACACAGTATGAACTTATATCGAATGAAATGGAAGATGAAATGGAAGTGCTCGTTTTAAAAGAGATTGGGCGCAATTTATCAGGCGAAGATGAGCAAAGTTTCCGCGAACAGGGCATTCATATCGAATTCAGAAGCCCGAACGAACGTGAAAATTACCGTTTGTTCGCACGTATTCCTTGTGATACGCACTTTGAAGTGATCCGCTATTTACTAAAGGATATTGTGGATATTCCCGAAACCGGGCAAATGCTTGTTACTTCTACCGAAATTGATGAAGACCGCGGTGTGTATGTAATTTACGCAACAGAGTTGAAAGTGGGCTGAAAAATTTCATGACTAACAGCGAGCGACAACAGTTTTATTCGAATATAGAACATTTTTGGGCAGATTTATATAATGAAGAATACGCGCTTTACGATCTATATGAAGTGAAAGAGGTAGAAGTTAAAAAAATTCGGTTGGCGACGGAATGTGTTGGGAAAATCTTTTATAAGGTGGCTCACTTGTTGCGAAACATTCCGGATGAGGCACTGCTTGAAATGGGCTACCCAAAAGAAACACTGCATTTTCTCCGTTTGAAAACCCTGGATGCTGAAAGTGTCATTGCGCGCTTTGATTTTATTCCGCATGTAGGCAGCTATAAGTGCATCGAAATGAATGCTGATACGCCAACATTTATTAAGGAATTGTTTGTTGTAAATGAGCATATATGCAATGCGTTTGGCATGGAAAATCCGAATGCTGGAATGGAACCATTATTAAAAAGCACAATCCGGAAAAGTGTAGCCCAAAGCATCTTTTCCCCTAATGCCCATATCGTTTTCACCGCACATGACCAAAATATAGAAGACTATTATACAACGCTTTACTTAATGCAATTTGTACCTCACGCGAAATTTACGTCACTGTCACAACTACAAATTCAAAGAGGTATTGGGTTGTTTGACGAGAACGGTAAGCGGGTTGATCTGCTTTACCGTCCTACTTTCCCGATTGAAAATCTGCTAATGGACGAAGATGATGAACAGAACAAAATCGGATTGTGGCTATTAGAGCTTGTCGAGCAAAACCTGTTGACCATACTTAACCCGCCGTCCGCTTTTTTACTGCAAAATAAGGCGGTGCAGGCGGTCATTTGGGGATTACATGAGGAACGAAATGCCTTTTTTACAGCGGATGAGCATGAGTGGATTGCTGAATATTTTCTGCCGACCTATTTGGAAGAACAACCTTTTATTGAAAAAGGGATGCGCTATGTAAAGAAACCGGTATTTGGACGTGAAGGGGATACGGTCGAAATATATGACGCAGGTGGGCAGCTCCTAAAAGAGGATAAACAAAAATCGTATCTTCAATATCCGAAAGTTTATCAGCAATATATTGAGCAGCCAAAAACAACGTTCCAAAGTGAAAAGGGTACACAAACAGGAGAACTATTAGTCGGCAGCTTTCTAATAAGTGGAAAGCCTGCAGCGAACGGTTTACGGGTAGGTGGGATGATTACAAATAATCTATCTTATTATTTGCCAATTGGAATGAAAAAAAGGTAATTTTCTAACAGAGTTAGTTAATAGAACTGTTCAAGGGGCGGTATTTGCCAAGAGATGCGATTAGGAATGGGGCCATTAGACAATATACACGTTAAAAGCTTAGCGGAATTTTGCTAAGCTTTTTCTTTTTTAAAGAGAGGAGGGAGAATGCTTCTGATTTATCGAAGAGGTGAAAGCATGTCCTTTTTTATGTGAAAAATCTTTATATAGCAGAAGATATCATACATATTTAAATTACATGGAATCCTCGGTATTTATCTCTAACAAATTCTTTACTGCAACTTTTAGTTGTAAAGATTCTAAAAAATTTACAATATCCGTTTTAGAATAAGGGTTTGCGTAAAAATCATCATGGATGTCGTATGTTTGAACAATTATTGTATACTTTTCTTGATTCACTACGATTTCTGAAACAGCGATGATGTATTTATTATCACCACTAGAAGTTTCAGATTCGGGAATGAGTTTCCAGTTACCCGATTTTTCTATTACCTTATGGTTGTCTTCAAGTTTAACTTGCCCTTTAAAAATTTGTGTGAAGTAAGAATTTTGTTGGCTATTAAAACTTAAGGCTAAGGTAATATCGATTGATTCCCCGCTATTTGACCAGTAATTATAACTTGCTTCTGTAAGTCTATACTTTTCCGGAGCATTAATTACGGCTAATTGTAACTTGTCTGTAATTTCATTTGGTAACATTTGCCTACTTCTTTTAAATGCATTTCCATTAACACGTTGATCTAAAGAAGCTTTTATTTCCTTATTGTCATTCGTTTCCTTTTCTTCTACTACAATATAATCGGCTGGGGTATTACTATTAAAGTTTATAGTTTTAAATAGCGGTACACTTAGAATAGAAATTAAAATAATGGCTGCAGCCAAAACGGTATAATAAACTCCATGAAAGCTTTTAGTTGAGCTTTTATTTACTGTCTTACTGCGAATTTGCTGACTTTCTTCGCGAGAAAAGTGTACGTGTTTATCTAAGTATCCCTGAATCTCTTCTTTCACCTGTTTATCGAAGTTGTCCACTAGTATGACTCCTTTCCAAATTTGTTTTGAAGCATTTTCTTTCCGCGAAGTAATCTTGATTTAATCGTATTAATATTTATGTTGAGGATTTCACTTATTTCAGTCATCGTCAATTGCTGATAATAATAAAGGATGAGCACCTCTTTATATTTAGCTGGTAGCTTGGCTATTTGTTCTATCATAGTTTTAGATTTCTGTTCATACATAAATTGTTCTTCTGCAGAGGGTGCAGTATAAACCGTTGAAATAATGGGTTTATAAATAAGCTTTTTAATACTCCACCGTTTCTTGTAATCCTTACATTTATTAATCGTAATACGGATTAACCAAGTCTTATAACTGCATTCATGTCGGAAGCTGGGTAACTTTTGATAACAAGAAATAAAGACTTCCTGAATAATATCCTCACACTCAGACAGATCATTTACATATAAGAAAGCGATTCTTTTTAAATCAGTTGCATAGTCCTCCATCAGTTGATTTAGGATTTCATCTGATGAAGCTTCTGAATAATCTGCTTCAAGATCTATCACGCATTGCACCTCCCTTTATTAATTAGACGACTCTCAATTTGGTAATGACTCATAAAATTTTGGGATAAAACTATAAATAATAAAGTTCATCTCTATTAGAATACGTTAGAGTTACTATATAATGGTAGTAAATTACAAATTCACTACGGATAGAGGTGCTAGTAAATGGTGAGAAGAAGAGGTATATATGAGGTGAACGTAATAGGTAAGCCGCTAGTTTGTTTATTTTGCGAAGAAACTAGATTTAGGCACCGGGAAGTCTTTGTGAAATTGACTAATCATGAGCCGGGTGTGCAAAGAAAGAAATTAACACTGCAATCTTTCTCCTGTATTACATGCGCTCATGAAATGAAATTTGAAGAACGAGAACTTAATGGGGTAAGTACGATTGAATATGTTCAGGTGGGTGATTAAATGGTAGATCACTTAGTATCAGAAGAGAGCCGTTTATATATTTTTAAAAAGCCCATCCTTTGTCATATCTGCTCCCACGATATTTTTATCCCTATTGAAACGTTTACAGATGTTGAAAAACCAGGAATTCAAGTTACATTTGTACATAATACAGCCATTTGTCAGCAATGCGGCTTTGTTATACAATTTGGCGATCCGAGTTATTATGATAATGAAAATGACATATACCGCTGGGCACTCGATCAGCAGTTTATCAATGAACAACCAACCCCAGAAGCTCACGAGCCTTTTATAGATGCGGATACAATTGCCAAATATGAACGGTGCATTCATTTATCACTACAAATTTTGATTCAACATGACGAGTCCCCACAGACAATGCTTAATTTATATGACAATGCTGAATATTTAGCCATTGCCAACTATTTCGATGCGTCCTATGAGCAAACAAATAGTCAGCTCATAACAAGAGATTGTTTAGGCCTTTTACTGAGGAAGCTGATGGATAAAAATATAGCGGATTCGGATGAATTAATAAAGGTGCTGCAACATGACGATAACATGCATCTTGAATCGTTTTTAAAAGCGTTGATCATGAAGTAAAAAGGAGACACTATGAAGAAAATTATCATTTCTTTATTTATTGGGCTTGTCATTTTGTTCATCTATATTGCCTCCTACCGGGTTTCTGTAACACCTGAAGAAATGGTGGTGCAATATAAGGAACGCTGGGATGTGGAGCTACCAGTTCCAAATGAAATAATCGGCGTTTGGTCTACTAAATATCCCGCACGTGGGGATGGGGAGTGGGTGAATGAATTGCGATATGATCTTGTTGTTAATCCAGAACAACTACGTGATTTTGAAGAAGTAACTGATGAAAATTTAATTGCGGCTAATCGGCTTGTTAATAATTTTATAAATAGAGTTCAAAATATGTATAAAATTCAGCAAGATGAAGCATTCAAAAATGTGATTGCAGCATATACTACCAATTTAAAACCGGGTGATTATTACTTCCATCGATCAGAAAATGGTGATTTCGATACATTTACGGCAATTTATCAGAAAGAGGAAAATCGCATTTTACTCTTTGAATGGCATCAGTAATGGGAGACAAATTGATCAGAAAAATAGCCATCCACTTCATTATTTGTGGATGGCTTTAGTTATGTATATTCATGATGCAGTTATTGCTCCTTGCTTTTGAAATTTTTTACAATGTTATTGATACTCATGGGGTTTCTTACATGGGTGTAGTAATTGCTGGCAGCACCTAAACTTTCAAAAACTACTTTTATTATTTCTACGTTATCCTCCAATCTTATCTCCGAGAATTCATTTTCAGGCTCGTTTAATGAAATAGTCACAGAATATTTTTCCTTATCCAAAATAATAGAAACAAACGATGGATTCTGTTCAATACCGAAGAAAACGTCGATTTCATAATATGGGTTTGTTTCTTGCAGGATGCCAGGATGGAACATTTAATCACCCCCTTTATCAAAATATATAGTAAATAGGAGTGAAAATCTATCAAAAAATTAAAAATTTAGAATATTTTTTCGGAATAGTATAATTTGCATTATTGACCCATCTTTCCCTGATATCATGCTATTTTTGTACATATACAGATTGTTTAAAATATCTTTCCCTTGGTCATTGATGAAATATCTACTATAATTAGAAATCGATTGGGTAAGGAGTAGGGGTGTTTTTCTAGTGATACAATTACAGCAAATTTCAAAAAAATTTGGTACGTTTGAGGCTGTTCAAAATGTGACGTTAACAATTGAAAATGGGGAAATTCATGGTCTTATTGGTGCGAGTGGAGCTGGGAAATCGACGTTGCTACGTTTGATGAACTTGTTGGAAGTTCCTGATTGTGGTGCTGTTATTATCAATGGCCAGCAGCTGACCGAGTTAAATAGTACACAGCTTCGGGAAGCGAGAAAATCGATTGGGATGATTTTTCAGCATTTTCACTTAGTAGCGAATAAGACCGTCTTCGCTAATGTAGAAATTGCCCTCTCATTAGCGAATTATCCAAAACAATTACGTCAGGCGCGTGTTTTGGAATGTCTGAAATTTGTCGGGCTTGAACAGTTTGCTCAGCAATATCCTGCACAGCTAAGCGGCGGGCAAAAGCAGCGTGTCGCAATAGCGAGGGCGCTTGCAAATGAACCGGCAGTATTGCTTTGCGATGAGCCGACCTCTGCACTCGATACGAATACATCAGCGGAAATCCTGCGTGTACTACAAAAGGTAAATGAAACGCTAGGTGTAACGATTGTGCTCGTTAGTCATGAGCTTGATGTAGTCAAAAGCATCTGCCATCGCGCAACGGTTATGGATGCCGGTCAAATTTATGAAACAGTGGATTTAGTACCGACAGGCATAAAGGAAACGGACCATCACCCCCAAAGCTTTGTTAATCAGCTTGTGAAAGGTGGAGATGGACATGCCTAATGTACTCATCCAATATGAAGCCGAGATATGGCGGGCGGTAAGCGAAACGTTCTTCATGGTAGGCGTATCCATTATCGCGGCTGTACTTATCGGACTGCCAATTGGTACATATTTATTTCTTTGCGGCAAAGGGAAGTTACTAGAAAATCGCATCGTCTACAATATACTGAACTTAGCTGTAAATACAATCCGCTCGTTTCCATTTTTATTGCTCGTCGTATTTTTGATACCTTTTACAAGGCTAATTGTAGGGACTGCAATTGGTACGGTTGCAGCTACAATCCCACTATCGATTATTGCCATCGCCCATTATGCAAGGCTTGTCGAGCAATCATTGCTGGATGTACCAAAAGGTGTGATCGAGGCTGCGGTATCAATGGGAGCATCAGTTAAACGAATTATTTTTAGCTTTCTTTATGTGGAGGCGCGCTCGGGGCTTGTACTTGGTTTAACAACGTCGATTGTCAGCTTTATTTCGTATTCCACAATAATGGGGGTTGTTGGTGGTGGTGGGATTGGTGATTTTGCCATTCGTTACGGCTATCAGCAATTCAAAACAGATTTAATGCTTTACATGATTTTGATTATGATTATTTTGGTACAGCTCATTCAATTGCTTGGAACGACTGTAGCAAGATGGTTGGATAAAAGATAGGAGAATGATTGTGAAAAAAAGATGGTTATTAAGCTTAGCAGCAGCATTTGCATTAGTTGGCTGCACAGGGCAAGAGGAAGCAAAGGACAATAAAGATTCAGGAAATGAAGAAACAACATTAAAGGTCGCATCTTTAATTGCACCAATGACTGAAATTCTAGAGTTGGTTGAGCCGCAATTAGCGAAAGACGGCATCGACTTGGAAGTTGTCGTTTTAGGTGATAATGTACAACCTAACAGTGCACTCGCTGCGAAGGAAGTGGACGCAAACTTCTTCCAGCACGTCCCATACATGGAAGAATTCAATCGGAATAATGGCTCGAATTTAGTGCCAATTCAACCGATTTACTTTGCGAATTACGGTGTCTATGCAAAAAATCATGATTCGATCGATGACTTACCGGATGGTGCGACCGTAGCGATTGCCAATGATATTTCAAATGTTGACCGTTCTTTAATGCTGCTTGCCCAGCATAATGTCATTACATTAAAGGAAAAAACAGATGTGTATTATACGTTAGCGAGTATAGAGGACAATCCGAAAAATCTTCAGTTTAAAGAAGTTGATCTATTAATGCTGGCGCGGATGTATGATGATGCCGATGCAGTTGTCATGACACCAGCCTATGCGGCACCACTTGGTTTAACGCCAAAAAGTGATGCACTGCTGACAGAAGGTGTGGAAAACGACTTCGCGATTACATTAGTAGCTCGTGAGGACAATCAGGACGACAAAGCGATCAAAAAACTTGCTGAAGCAATGACAAGTGATGTAGTACGCGATTTCCTAAAGGAAAACTACAATGAAACGGCTACACCTGCTTTTGAATAGATAAATATATTGAAATGCCGAATCGCAGTCTTAGATGTGCGTTTCGGTTTTTTTCTATGAGAAGAATTAAAGATATTATATAATAAGTGAAATTGTAAAAAAGTGGGTGAAAGAATGTTTCCGACGTTATCAACAGACCGGTTAGTTTTAAGGGAAATTTTCCAGGAGGATGCAGAAGCTATTTATTCTAATTTTTCTGATGACCGCGTAACAAAACTTTATGGAATGAATACTTTTACAAAATTAGAGGAAGCTGAGAATTTAATTAATACTTTTTCTTCAAATTTCACACAAAAAAGAGGCATTCGCTGGGGGATTGAAAGAAAAGATAAAAAAGGTTTAATAGGTACGATCGGTTTCAACTTATGGTCACCAGCTCATAAACGAGCTGAAATTGGGTATGAAATGCATCCGGAATTCTGGAGACTTGGCTATACTTCAGAGGCTTTAAAGGAAATAGTTAATTACGGCTTTAATGAATTAGGTTTAACAAGAATGGGCGCCGTTGTCTTTATCGAAAATGATGCATCGATTCAATTATTGCTGAAAAATGGTTTTGAAAAAGAAGGTATTTTAAAAAAATATATATCAAAATAATATAGCTTACGATGTAAATATGTTTTCAATAGTTAAATAGATGCAGAGAGTAGGGGTACAATGAAAACTTTTGGTAAACGAAATGATGATTTAAATTATTGTAAAAGAACGGGAGCTTATGCTGTTATTCAAAATGAAAAAGGGCAATTTTTATGTGTGGAAGAAGTGAATGGGTATTTGTTTCTGGCAGGTGGAGGTATTGAGGCTGGTGAAACTTCAGAGCAGGCACTGTTAAGAGAGTGTATAGAGGAAACAGGCTATAAAGTCGAAATTGTAAAATATATAGGGGAGGCCGAAAGACATTGGGTTTCAACAAAATATCCAAAGGACTCTCAGCATAATATCGGCATATTGTATGCTTGTGAACTATTGGAAAAGGTTGCGGAACCTGTTGAAATTGAACCGGTGCGCTGGGTATTTTTTAACGAACTGGAGGAGCGCCTTTTCCATGAACATCATTTATACTTAGTGAAACAGTATTTAAATAGTTTGTAATGGATAAGTGCTTGGAAACCGTCTTCTCTTTTACTTACATAGCACATAATGAAGTGCCAAAGCCGGTAATATTAGCGCTTCGGCATTTTCAATTAAGGCATCCACCCGCCTCCAATCCCATTATTCTCGGCGAACGTATACAGCTGTTCAAGCTTAGCTGCATTGTAATGATTCAAGTTGTCTTTTAAAATTTCTTGATTAAGTAATGCCTCGTTTCTTTCGATTAAGCTATTAAGATATTGAGGAGCGGCCAATTTATCGCTTTTTCGTGTATTACATGTGGGGCAAGCGAGAACAAAGTTCCAGAGCAAATCATTTTGGAAATAGCTCCAAGGAATAAAGTGATCGACATGTGTTTTCGAGTGCAGTGTTTTATTACAATAAAAGCAAGCCGTCACACCTGCTTGTTGCAATAAACGTTCAAAAGCCTTTAATGACTGGCGTTCTGTAATGAATTCAACTTTCGTCAATAAACTTTGTACTTTTTCGAGTTCGTTAAATTTTTCAAGGAATAGAGCCAATTGATAATTTGTCACATTCGTTAAAATGCGTTTATACGTTTGTAGAAATAATAAATATTTAGGGTGAAGCTGTAAATATTCCCGCTTTAAATCAAACGTATAGATCTCTCCATTAAAGTCTCCGTAGAGTGCACCAATGACATATTTTTTCCCTACTTGCTTCACTTTTTGAATGAGCTCAATTTTCTGTGTATCTGTCAGCTTTTCAAAATTCCAATGGGGTGGTATAGCATTTTGTTGGGCAAATGTCTCGATTTCTTTTTGAACACTAGATGGCTGGGTACGAGTATTGGATTGCCAAAGACCATCTTCAATGACAAGGTTCCAATAAATTTTCGTAAAGGAGTAAAAAATAGCATCATAGGAAATTTCATTATGTTCATTGGCAGTAATACACGCCTCTAATAAAGCTTTAAAAAATCCGTATTTATAGGTTGTTTTCGTTTTCCCATGATAAAAGAAATGGTGAAGTGTATTCCAGACTTCCTGGTCTGTTATATAAGTTTTTTTCATTTCTGCGACTTGCAACTTCCAGGACATCTCTTCACCTCATCAAATCATGATATGGGATTATTATACAATAAAGTTGATGCTTTAATATAAAAAATAACCCATCTTTAAGCTTAATGCTCAGATGGGTTACTGCTAACTATTAAAAAATCTTCTTTGTATCACGGTCGTCTTTTAGAATTTCTACAGCCTCTCTAAATCGCAGCGAATGGACAATTTCGCGTTCTCTTAAAAAAATTAAACTATCATTTAAGTCACGGTCATCCGACATATCAATGATCCACTGGTACGTAGCGCGGGCTTTTTCTTCTGCAGCGATATCTTCATACAAATCGGCAATCGGATCTCCCTTTGCCTGGATATAGGAAGCGGTAAAAGGTACTCCGGCAGCATTTTGATAGAATAGGGCTTTGTCATGATTGACGTAATGGTCAGCTAGACCTGCTTCTTTCATTTGTTCAGGAGTGGCATCTTTTGTGAGCTTGTAAATCATCGTTGCGATCATCTCAAGGTGAGAAAATTCTTCTGTGGCAATATCTGTCAAAAGACCGACTACTTTATCTGGAAGTGTATAGCGTTGATTCATATACCGGAGTGCGGCAGCTAACTCCCCATCAGCTCCCCCATACTGTTCGATTAAATACTTTGCAAGCGTAGGATTACACGTACTAACCTTTACCGGGTATTGCAATTTCTTTTCATAATACCACACACATTTTCCTCCTAAATAAAATAGCTTTTAAACTTGCCAAGGCCACGGAGTATCCACCCAGTTAAAAGGATAATTGGAATAGCTTCTGCCAAAATTCATTAAAGGACCAAATTTTTGCTCAAATTGGATTTTTAATTTCATACTTTGTTCCGTAAAGTCATTAAACTGCTGAATTATTTCAAAATCATCAGGGTGGGTATCTAAATAAAGGTTTAACTCAACAATGACAAAATCAATTGCCTGAATTTCCTCCAGAAGGGTATAAAATTCAGGGGGCATTTGTTTGCTCACGATGATTCATTCCTTTTTTCAGGATTAGGATATGGACTAAATAGCTGAGGCCATAGGGTACCATGCATTAAAGCTTCTTTAGCTGTTTGAAATTGGGGTAATCCACTAGGTTGAAATCCGATGTAAAGTTGTGGGGGAGTAGAATAGCTTTTTATTTCAATAGGTTTGCACGGGTCGTTCGGGCTAATATACGGTTTCCAGTATTTATATTGTGTAAACACAAAACGCTCCTCTCAGGGTAGTGTGTATCATTTAAGTGTATGTTAAGAAATAAAATTAATGAATCCCGTGCTTGTTTAATCATGTATTTTCAGGGAGAATGGTGTAATTTTATGGTTATTCATGGGAATTTATAAGATGAAGCAAGTTAGAAGTGCGCACAAATTGCCTTGCCTTTAAAGCAATTTGTGCTTTGTGGATAGTCTACAGGTATGAGCTGAATTTTATATAACGTGTGTCAGGGGAAGCATTTACTGTGGAAACGCTATTCTGATTTTATAATTAAATTATACCAAATCGAACGCCAATTTTTGTTTTGGATTCGATTTAGATAAATAGTATGTAGATTGGCGTTTTGGTTAAATGGAGGCGTAGGTCTAACTATGCCTTCAAACAAATCGCTCAATCCATAAGGAGCCATTATTTCTATCTTTTCATTATTTAGACGGACAGCAATTGCTGTTGGTGTTTCGGGAAAATGGGCTACGCCATCAAATGAAGATAAATAAGGAGAGACTTTATTTTTAATATGCATTCTTGCTTGGTTTTTTACCGACCAAGGTTGAGTGGGCATTATATGTTGCAACTTGGATTCCAAGAACTTTTCCGTCTCTGTTGAACGATCGGATTTATCAAAATAAATGACATCAATATCGTTTATTTCTGTTTGTAAGTTATGTAAATAATCCCAAACCTTATTTCGAATAACGCCAGCTGCAACCCAGCAATCGTTTAATTGTAAGGCCTGTACGTTTTTTAAAATTGACATAAATACATCGTCCGATTTTATGATTTTAGTCAGCTCTAATTCATAATGCAAAAAGGTTATCTCCTTTGGTTAGTATCAATCGTATTTCCATTTTCAATTTTACTTATACGTTCATTCAATTCATCTATTTGTTTTTGTAAATTAAGTATTTCTTGTTTTTCAGCACTGGATCGTTTCGCTGCTCGATTCGCGTTTTTCTTATACGATTTATAGAAGAAAATCACTAAAATAAAAGGAAGTGCCATAACCCCCAACATAATGAGTGTTGCCAATATATCTCCTATATTTAGAACAGTTGCTCCGCTGGATATGCTGTTAGTCATAAGTTTATTCCTCCATATTTTTTGTTTTTTCGAAATGAGTGAGAATTGATTTTACAAAATTTAATTTTTATCCGATTGCTTTTCCAATTCACTTTCGATTTCCTCATCACTTACTACTTCTACTACTTCTGTATTTTTAGCTTCTATATCATCGGGAAACTTATTTTTAGCTAATTGACCAATATACGAATAATTGATTCCATGTTTTACTGCAAGAAATATAACGATATAAAGCAAAAACAAGAAAAAGATTGTTCCCATTTAACTACCCCCATCTTTTATTTCAACTACAATGTATTATTGCGCGTTATGCTTATTAATAAAGACTACTCAAAATTTCTCATAATCAAATCGGAGGAAACAGGCTTTAGCTGCATTTCTCTTGCCCAGATGGATAATTGACCGATGTGGTGGACTTCATGTGTGATGATATGGGCCAATATCTTTTTTTGAGTAAAATGCAGAATAGTTTTGTCGCGCCGTGTTACATTAACAATTACATTCTCATAGTCAGAAGGTAAATGTTTAATGAATCTTTCCGTATGTGCTTTTACAAAAGTAGAGTAAGCTTTAACTGCATTTAAATCGTCAATTTCTTTACGTGCTTCAAAAACAATTTTTGATTCAAGCATTGAATTTAACCATAATAGTTCACAATCTACAATATGTATTAATGTTTCCCGAATGCTTTTCATACCGCCTGTACGCTCTTTTTGAAACTCTTCTACAGGTAGTGTCTCACACCACTGCAGCCAGTCTTCACGTACTTGCCAGTTATATTGGAATAAAGATAACATCTTCCACCTCGTCTTATCAAAATAGAAAATCTAAAAGAATTATAACTTAGTGGTTGATATATTGGAACAATATGTATAGTGTAATAAAAAACCCGCTACAAAATTAAAATATATAAACAGTTGACATATACCCCATGGGGTAGTAAGATGAAATCAAGCTAATAAAAACATTTAAAAAAGAGGTGAGCATATGCAATACGATCCAAAGGTGCTGGCACGCATGAAAAAGATGGAAGGTCAGCTTCGAGGCATTTTACGGATGATGGAAGAAGAGAAGGATTGCAAAGATGTCATCACTCAGCTAAGTGCTGTTCGATCTGCTGTTGACCGGACGATTGGTGTTATTGTGACAGATAATCTAGTGGAGTGTCTTTCACAGGAAGATGCAGAAACAGTAGATAAAAATGCAATCGTTAAACAGGCAGTAGATTTATTAGTAAAAAGTCGATAAGGCTTTTTATTTTTAACATAAATTATACCTATAGGGGTAGGGGGACAATAAATTGGAAAAGAAAAGAACAACCATCGTTTTATTCAGCGGTGATTATGATAAGGCAATGGCAGCTTATATTATTGCGAACGGTGCAGCAGCATACGATCATGAGGTAACGATTTTTCATACATTCTGGGGAATCAATGCTTTAAGAAAGCAAGAGCCAGTAGCCGTACAAAAAGGATTTTTAGAAAAGATGTTTGCAAAAATGATGCCTCGTGGTGCTGAAAAGCTTGGCTTATCAAAAATGCAAATGCTAGGTATGGGACCGAAAATGATTAAGCATGTTATGAAAAAGCATAATGCGTTAACGTTGACACAATTGGTTGAAATGGCACAAGAACAGGATATTAAGCTTGTTACATGTACGATGACAATGGATTTATTAGGTCTTCAAAAAGAGGAATTATTAGATGGCATTCAGTACGCGGGTGTTGCAGCATACTTAGCAGATGCGGAAGAAGGAAACGTAAATCTATTCATTTAAGAGGTGACTTATGGAAATAGTAATTCTGATTGCTGTAATTGTTGCATTTTTTGTTTGGCGTATGAAGCCGACAAAAGGAGTAAATACTATATCGACAGCTCAACTTAAAACAATGATTAATGATCGTAATAAAGTATTTATTGATGTTCGTACACCAGGTGAGTACAAAGCACGCAATATCAAGCAATTTAAAAACATCCCACTAGGCTCTGACTTTTCAAAATTGCCAAAGGATAAGGAAATTGTTGTGATTTGTCAAAGTGGTATGCGATCTAGTCAGGCTTGTAAACAATTAAAAAAACAAGGGTTTGAAAATGTGACGAATGTCCGTGGCGGCATGAGCGCATATTAGGAGGAATTAACATGAAAACCATTTTACCAGAAGAAGTAAAGAAAAAGTTAGAAGCAGGCGAGTCGGTACATTTAATCGATGTTCGCGAAGTAGATGAAGTAGAGTCAGGTCATATTCCAGGGATTAAACATATTCCTTTAGGATTACTTGAATTCCGCATGAATGAATTGGATAAAAAAACACCATATATTATGGTATGCCGTTCTGGCGGTCGCAGTGGTCAAGCTACAGCATTTTTAGAGTCCCAAGGTTTTAATGTAACGAATATGGCTGGCGGTATGCTTGAGTGGACTGGCGAAGTAAAATAAAAAATTTTAAACGAAAATATACCCTGTTAGGTATGGATGGAGGATTCATATGATTAAATCAGACGTACAACTCGATGCAAAGGGGCTAGCTTGCCCGATGCCTATTGTCAAAACAAAGAAAGCAATGGGTAATTTAGAAGAAGGTCAAGTATTGGAAATTCAGGCAACAGATAAAGGTTCTGTAGCGGATTTAGCAGCTTGGTCAAAAACAGTTGGTCATCAATACATTGGGACTAATGAAGAAAATGGCGTATTTTATCACTATATCCGAAAATGCAATCCAGATGTAAGCAAAGCAGCGGAGAAGTCGTATGAAAAAACGATTTCAAATGAAGCAGCTATAAAAGAAGATGGCATTATTTTAGATGTGCGTGAAGCAGCAGAATATGCTTTCGGTCATATTCCAGGAGCAACATCTATTCCAATGGGTGAGTTATCAGAGCGTATGAATGAACTGGACAAGGAACAAACTATTTATGTTATTTGCCGTACAGGAACACGCTCAGATTTAGCAGCTCAGCAATTATCTGAAGCAGGCTTTACAAAAGTTTATAACGTCTTACCTGGTATGACAGGGTATGAAGGCGAACTACAGAAAGAGGTTGAATAATATGTCAAACAAAGTAGCGATTATCGCAGCAAACGGTGGACTTTTCGATGCATATAAAGTATTTAATATTGCCACTGCAGCAGCAGCGTCCGAAAAAGAAGTTCAAATTTTCTTTACATTTGAAGGCTTGAATCTAATTCATAAACAAGGTATGCATGCACTCGAAATGCCAGCTGGCAAAGAGCACTTTGCACAAGGGTTTGCCAATGCAAATGTCCCAGCAATCCCACAATTAGTGGAGATGGCACAAGATTTAGGCGTACAATTCATCGCATGCCAAATGACAATGGACGTAATGGGCTTAACGAAAGAAGATTTCGTAGATGGAATTAGTGTAGGTGGAGCTGTAACATTCCTGGAATATGCGAAGGATGCAACACCAACATTAACATTTTAATCTTAAGGTTTTAGTAGCAACTTGCTACTAGAGCCTAAAAAATTTTAAATAAAATAATACCTATGGGGGTACTTGATATGACAGTAACAGATTGGACAGCGGCACAAGTTGCACGCAAAGTAATCGAGAACAAAGAATTATTTATTTTAGACGTACGTAATACAGATGCATTTGAAGATTGGAAAATTGAAGGACATCAATTCGAATACTTAAATATTCCTTACTTCGATCTTTTAGATGGAGTAGAAGAGATTTTACCGAAGATTTCTAAAGATAAAGAAGTTTTAGTCGTATGTGCGAAGGAAGGTTCTTCTATTATGATCGCGGAAATGCTGTCGGATGCAGGCCTTACAGTAGCTTATCTTCAAGGTGGTATGAAATCATGGTCAATGTATCTTGAGCCAATCAAAGTGGGCGACCTAAAAAATGGCGGCGAGCTATACCAATTTGTCCGTTTAGGTAAAGGCTGTCTTTCTTACATGGCGATTAATGGCGGAGAAGCTGCAATAATTGATGCGGTACGCTTTACAGATGTATTTACAAACTTTGCAAAAGAAAAAGGTGTAGAGATTAAACATGTATTCGATACACATCTACACGCGGATCATATTTCAGGTGGGCGTCACATTGCGGAAAAAACTGGTGCAACATACTACTTGCCGCCAAAAGATGCGGAAGAAGTAGTGTTTGACTATACACCTTTAACAGATGGATTAACAGTACATTTAGGTGCATCAAAAATTGAAGTAGGCGCGATGTATTCGCCAGGTCATACAATCGGTTCAACATCTTTCGTTATTGATGGTAAATATTTATTAACAGGTGACATTTTATTTATCGATTCAATCGGTCGTCCTGACTTAGCTGGTTTAGCTGAGGACTGGGTTGGTGATTTACGCGAAACGTTATATAAACGCTACCGCACATTAGCAGAGGACTTAATCGTATTACCTGCACACTTCATGATTATTGAAGAGCTGAATGAAGATGGAACAGTGGCAAAACGCCTTGGTGACTTATTTGCAGAAAATCATGGTTTAAATGTAGAGGACGAAGCAGTATTCCGTTCAATGGTAACAGATAACTTACCGCCACAGCCAAATGCTTATCAAGAAATCCGTATTGTAAACATGGGGAAAGTGACACCTAGTGATGAAGAGCAAACAGAAATGGAAATTGGACCAAATCGTTGCGCAGTACGTTAATTCATTCATAAATAAAATGTTATACCTAACGCTTGCCTCGTGCTCAAGAGGCAAGCAACCGTTTTGTACGGTAAATAAGAAAATCGCTTACAAAAATCATTTTTAAGAATAGAGGAAACCAATATGAATATCGCAAAAACTTTAGATGCAAAAGGCTTAGCTTGCCCAATGCCAATCGTACGTACGAAAAAAACTATCGACACAATTAATTCAGGTGAAATTTTAGAAGTATTAGTAACAGACAAAGGCGCACTAAATGACTTTACTGCATGGGCTGGTGCTGGTGGCCATACAATTGTAGAACAAAAAGAAGAAGCAGGCGTACTGTACTTCTATATCCAAAAAGCATAAAAAAATAGCGAGTAGAGAGAAGTTCTACTCGCTATATTTTTTTCGAAAGAAGGCATTTATATGGAAATCGATTTATCGTTCGCATTTATAGCGGTCATTTTTGCACTCGGGTTTGTCGGCTCGTTTATTTCCGGCATGCTCGGTGTTGGCGGTTCGATTATTAAATACCCATTGTTACTTTATATCCCACCAATGTTTGGTCTAGTCGCATTTACTGCTCATGAAGTTTCAGGGATAAGTGCTGTACAAGTGTTATTTGCTTCGATTGCAGGAGTTTGGGCTTATCGTAAAAGCGGATTGTTAAACAAGGACTTAATCATATACATGGGTGCCGCGATTTTAATTGGTAGCTTTATCGGTAGTTACGGATCTGGATTTTTATCAGAAGATGCCGTCAATATCGTTTATGGTATATTAGCCGGAATCGCAGCTGTAATGATGTTTATTCCACGGAAAACGGTTGAAGATAGTAAAGAGATTACATTTAATAAGGTATTAGCCAGCTCGCTTGCAATTGTTGTCGGAGTAGGCTCAGGAATTGTCGGAGCAGCAGGTGGATTTTTACTTGTGCCGATTATGCTGACGATCCTTAAAATCCCAACACGCGTGACAATCGCAACTAGTTTAGCGATTACGTTTATCTCGTCAATTGGCGGCAGTATCGGGAAAGTGATGACGGGTCAAGTCGAATATTGGCCGGCTTTTATAATGATTATTGCAAGTATTATCGCTGCTCCATTAGGTGCAAAGGTTGGGCAGAAAATGAACGTGAAAATGCTACAATGGCTACTTGCAGTGATGATTGGTGCAACTGCAATTAAAATATGGGTTGATATTTTTCAACAATAGGAGGTGGAGCGTATACTTGCGCTTCACTTTTTTTATTAAGAGGTAATCATTATATACATGTCGAAATGAATTAAAAGAGTGGAGATTTTGGATGTAAAAAAATGTGGATTGAAACGGAACGATTGTATATACGAGAATTTGAGCGGGTAGATGAACAGGCAGTATTTGAATATACATCCGATAACCTTGTCATGAAATATATACCTGAAGGCGTTTTTACAAAAGAAGCTGCAAAAGAATTTATTACGCAAAATATAGGGGAGAAAGCTGAAAAATACGCTGTCGTATTAAAAGAAGAAAACATTTTGATTGGGCATATCTTTTTTTGCAAATATTTTGGTAATCATACATATGAGATTGGCTGGGTATTCAATCCGAAATTTTATAATCAGGGTTATGCGTCAGAAGCTGCAAAAGCAATGTTAGCATATGGCTTTGAAAAAATGAAATTACATCGAATTATCGCAACCTGTCAGCCTGAAAATACGCCTTCGTACCGTGTGATGGAGAAAATCGGCATGAGAAGAGAAGGGCATTTCAAAAAGTGTATTCCGAACGGAGCCGAGTGGTGGGATGAGTATTATTACGCGATTTTGGATGAAGAGTGGACAACGATTAAATAGTATACACAGGAAAGATAACCAGGGGGAAGGTTATAATGAAGCAAATAGGTGTAAGTTTTTTGTGAATGATGCCATTCATTCAGATTACTTGTTATCAGATTTATTATTAGATGTAATTGATCCAACTTGGTATTGGCAGAGTGATGGCGGCGAAAATTATCAAGTAGAGGGGGAAGGGTATAACAGAATTTTAACCCCTTTATTTAGTGTAGATGAGTTGGTACTTACCGGGGAAGAGTTCAGAGAACGTATAACTACTACGAGGCATTATGTAATCACTGCAGCTCTTAAAGCTTTCCTTGTAAAAGAAGATATAGTAGATATTCTAGATTTTCATGATTTTGAGATTAGTTCTTGCCAACTCGCCATAATCATAATGGACACAGGTTTTGTTTCAATTTATTTAAAAGATGAGTTAATGATTCAGCAATTTGTTGAAAACGCATACAATAAAGGGTGTACAAGTATTAAAATTATAAATGAAGATCATGCATTTCCACCGCCACATTTAACAATCTAACATTTTTACAGGTCTAGCGAATTTTGCTCCATAACTAAAATAAAGGGTGCGGTTCTTAAACAAGAATTAGCGTCTATTTACATAAAAGGAGATTAATATATTGATAAAACAAATGGGAGTAGTTTTGTTTTCCTTGTTATTACTAATGGGATGCAACGACAGCAGCGAAAAACGAAATACAGAACTTGAAGAAAAACTTAATTCTTCCATTATTATGGTATCTGATAATAGCACGAGCGCACACTATATCGATTCTTTTGTAGATTTTAAATGGGATAAGGCCTTTTTAGTTCAACCTTATACGACACAAACAGATCTTGAAAAACAACTGGGCGTTAAATTCACCGATCCCAGCAATATTGGTACGAGAGATGATATTTACCTATTGATCTTCGTTAATGAAAATAAAGTAGTTCAATATGCAGAAATTGAACGTTTAAAAACTACTTTCTCGTTAGGTGATAAAGAGTATCTTGAACCTTCAAATGATATTATTTATATAGAGCGATGATGATGCAGTTATTATGAGTAAATGAAATCGACTTTGAACTAGGTTATAAACAAAAAAAGAATCCTTTAGGACCCTTTGTAATAACTAATTTTTAATTTTATTATTTCCACAATAAGGATTTTCACTTTTAAGCCACCATAAGGAAAGAATAAACCAGCTATAGCCAAGCAACCAGCCTGCAATCACATCAGAAGCAAAATGACGAGCCTCTGCTATACGAGAAAGCCCAATTAATATAGCCAATAGGATGGCCATGATCCAAATGATAAGCGACGCGCTCTTAGAAGTGATAACTCGGTTCAATACATAGGCGATAGTAATTAAATACAGCAAACCATGCACTGCATGACCTGAGGGAAAGCTATAAGTTGAGAATTGATCCACAATATCCGGACGAGGCCGTTCAATTATGCGTTTTAATAAATGATATAATGCATATCCGCCACCTACAGAAAAAATGACAAAGACTATTAATTTAAGGTCTTTTTTACGAAGCAAAATAAAAATCCATAAAACGATTGTAACAGCAAAAATAAACTTAGTTTCACCTATATAATGAAACATTGTAATAAATTTATTGCCGAATAATAAATCCGATGCTTTACTGTCAAAAGCTTGAATGAATGATGTTTGATACGTACCCCATAAAATACAGAATACAACGAAAGAACAAACTGCTAACACATATGGCATTTTGTTTATTTTTTTATTCCTTTGCACTTGTGTCCTCCATTTTGGAAATAGATCTTATTATGGATTAGTTTGAATGAAATATACTATTATTTAACACGAATGGGTATTCCAAATTACAAAGGAATATTAAAATGTTTAATTGAAATCAACATGATATAGAAAATGGAGGAATGTTGTGGATGAAATTAATAATCGCTTTTTTAGCACTGATCGGTGGTGCGGCAGTTGCCATACAAAGTCAGATAAATGCACAGTTAAGTAAAAAAGTTGGCGTATTGGAAGGTGCGACTACTTCATTCTTGGTGGGGGCGCTTGCACTATTCTTTTTAGCTTTCTTTTTTGGAAAAGGAAATTTTTCAAATGTATTTAATGTACCAAAATGGCAATTAATCGGTGGATTACTAGGAGCATTATTTATTGTCGTTAATATTTTTTCTGTCAACCTTATTGGTGTTGCCGCAACTCTTATGGCAGTTATTATTGGTCAGATTGTAGTCGGTGCAATTATTGATCATTTTGGACTGTTTGGTGGGGAAGTATTTCCGCTAAATACCACTAAATTCATTGCCCTTGCGTTGATGTTTGTTGGAATATATTTGTTTAATAAAGCATAATGACAAATTTATAGGATTTAGGGCCATTGATAAATATATCAACATTTATAGAGGGAGGAATTAAAAATCCAAAAATTTTGATCTCGTTATAAAGTGATAAAGTAAAAGCGCTGAAGCGTCCGAACAACTTCGAGTGGAGAAATCGCTAAGTAGATAGAAAGCGCTTATTTTAAAGTTTTTCATTCCCCGCATAAAATAAGGGAAGATTTTACCGTTATTTGATTAATGTAGCTCATTTTAAGGTAAATAAAGAAACATTTTACCTTTATTGTAAATAAAATAATGAATTTTCATGTTTTTTAGGTCAATAACGGAAATTCATTCCCTTATTTTTACTATTTTTTATGTTATTTTAAAAATAAAGGTAATTCGTTCCTCTATTTATCACAGTACGCAATTCAATCGCTTTCCCCAACACCAACTACTCCGATTCAGAGTTTTTTCTATTGGTTTATCCCTAACTTATGATGATTATTCTTAAAAATATCATTTTTGTAAAAATTATGAAACTTTAGTTATTTCATTCCGTAGATAAATTGAAGGGAGAAATCCAATGAAAAAGATGTGGTCAATTTCTGCTTTTGAATTTTGCGGGTTAGCCACACTTATTGATACAAAAGAAGTAGTTGCTACAGGTATAGTTCAAGAAATTACATTGTGCTAATGAAGAGTTAACGTAAGGTGGTATTCTTTTGAAAAAAATATTATTAATTTTAGCTGTTTCTGTCGCTGTTTGTTTTATATATTTTTATAAACCACCTGTACTAAGTTCAGACGCAGCTCTATTTCATGCAGAAAAATTTTTATTAAATCCTAATGAAGAAGAATGGGGAACGGTAACATTCAATGGGCTGGAAGAAATTCCGGAAGAAAATATAGGTGTAAATCTTTCACAAAAATCTGGATTTTGGAATGAATTATTAAATAGAATGCAGTGGGAAGTGTCGATAAAATCACCTGAAATGAATTCAACTATTGTGTTAGATGCACATACTGGGAAATTCATAAGTTATTTCGGGGCATTTAGCTAATTTTAAGTTAAATTTTAGTGATTATATGAAACAATGCTAGATCTAATATTTAAATTAAAGGGGAAATTTAAATGAAGACCAATTACTCGCCTCGTCTAGTTTTATCAATAATAGCCATATTAATTCTGATCAGTACACCTGTTTTCGGACTCATCTTTCCTATTTTCTATGTTCAGACATTTATTTATGATCCATCGACAATTGTACTCTATCCAGGTAGTACAAATTATAGAATAGTTATGGCTGCTTGTTTAATATTAATTATTGGATTGATGATTCCTATCATTAAACAGAATAAATTTACTTATAGCCTCATGACTGCTTTTATAGCAGGTGGCCTCTTTGTTTTTTATTTATCGATTTTAACTTATACCTATATAGGAAAAGAACAGGTTGTTTCAAATAAATTATTTGATGATAAAACATTTCAATGGTCTGAAATTGAAGAGGTAGTGTTCGAATATTACGTTGACGATATCGGTTCACATGAAGAATATATCTTTACTTCAGTTGATGGAAGTTCACTTCGAATTCCTGTAACTAAACAGTATCTTCAGGAAGATAAAAGTGAAATTTATAGGGTAGCTAAAGCAAATAATATCCGGTTTATTGAGCAGGAGAAGAAGTAGAGGCTATGTCAAAATATCGAAAATAATAATGTAAAGGAGATCCTCTATGGAAGAATTATTAAATAAAGCGCGGTTAGTAGCAACTAAGGCTGTAATGGATGCGGGGAATATAGCAAAAGACCGTTTTGGTAAAGTTACAAGTATGGAAGAAAAAGATGATTTTGGGGATATAATAACTGAAGTAGATCATTTAGCTGAAGCTGTAATATTAAACGCATTAACGAGTGCTTTTCCTGACCATAAAATACATAGTGAAGAAGCAGGGGATAATGGCTTACAGAGTGAGTGGTTATGGCAAGTGGACCCATTGGACGGAACGAATAATTTTGCCATTGGGCTTCCTGTATTTACTGCTTCTATAACACTATTACATAAACATGAACCGGTTCTTGGTGTTATCTATGAACCGATGGTAGATCGGTTATTTATATCTAGTGTTAACGGTGGTTCATTTTGTAATGATACAGCATTAAATGTTATGAAGAGAGATCATCCGAAAAAGTTTACGATTGCTTGGATACAGGGTCACAAAGTGCAGAATGATGAAAAGGCTGTAATATTACGACAATATATCGATGTGAATTGTAAAAGGATGATGAGACTTTGGGCTCCTACTCTGCAGTGGTGTATGCTTGCAAAAGGCGATATAGACGGAATTATCCTATATAACTCAGAAGGGGATGACTTGTATTCCGGCATACTTATGGTAAAAGAAGCGGGGGGAATTGTCATTGACTTTGAAGGAAATGACTTCACAGGCATGAGCAATGAACCTTACTTAATTGCTTGCCATCCAGACAATAAGGATTACTTCTTAGATATGGTTCGAAAAGGATTAAATAGTTCTACAGAATCGCTACATATTATTTAAAAAATATGGACAGTTCATTTGGTTCCGAATGATCTTTATGATTGGGTTTGCCGGCTTGTTCTTTGAGTGGATTTATTGGAAGCACAATCTAGAGCTAGCTATGCTTGCACATATGTTTGCACATATTTCCATGAATTTACTTATGATGTTGTACTCCTTTTTTATATAAAAACTCAATAAAGGACATAACTTTTTTTAACAAATAAGTTATGTCCTTTAATATATACTGAAATATCTCTATAAACGTTTAATCATATGTCTGAACTAAAAATCCATTTTCCTCATCCCATTCATCCAGGCTCTAAATGAGCGTATTTTACCTCTCTATGAGTAAAAACCCCTTGCTGTCGTAATAAATAGTGAAACTTCTTTTAATCTCTTTTGATATTTGGGAATCAGACAAGGTTAACTTAACTCTCATTTTGCCAAGCAATTAAAAAACAAAGGTTAACTTAACTCTCATTTTGCAAAGCAATTAAAAAACAAAGGTTAACTCTCGTTATTTTGGGAAAGTAATAAAGTATGACCGAAAAATATAAATAGGCTTTCTAACTTGCAAGTTTGAAAATCTATCAAGGAGGTTCATATTTTATGGGTAATAAAGAGAGAACAGTTGGTGAATTGATGCTGGACCAACTATCTATGTTTGGCGTTAAACGGATATACGGGGTAGTGGGAGATACCACTTTCGGACTCATAGATGCACTGGCTAAGCAGGATAAAATACAATACATTGCAGTTAAGCATGAGTCGACAGCTGCTTTTATGGCGTCTGCAGAAGCAAAACTGACAGGCGGGCTTGGGGTATGCACCGCGACGATGGGACCTGGTGCAGCTAACCTTTTAAATGGACTTGGCGATGCACATGCAGATAGAGCACCGGTGTTAGCTATTACGGGACAGGCCCAAAGCGATAAAATTGGGACGGAATATCCACAATATGTGGACCAGCAGGAGCTAATGAAGCCCTTTGCTGCTTACTCTGCTAATCTGGCTAATCCAGATGCGACAATTGAGGTTCTGCAAAAAGCGGCAAGAACATCACTCGGACAGCGGGTAGTCACACATCTATCTATACCGAAGGACATTTTCATGATGCCGGCTAAAGGGGAGCCGCGTCCATTGCCTAATGTAATAGAAGGGGCTTCCAATTTTACGAAAGAAAGCTTAGAACATGCAATCGGAATTATGAAAACAGCCAAGCAGCCAATGATTTTGGCAGGCTTAGGTGCTACATCCGTATCAGAGGAGTTGGAAACACTAGCAAATCTGTGGGGGGCTGGAATCCTAACAAGCTTAGGTGGCAAAGGCTTATTTAATGAATCTTCAGAGCTCGTTCTTCAAGGAATAGGCGAAGGCGGTAATCCTTATGCTGCTGATTTATTTAAAGAGGCAGATGTGGTACTTCTTGCGGGCACAACTTGGTGGCCAGAAGGGTATGTGCCGACTAATGCAAGAATTATACAGATTGACCGCCAATTCGATAAGTTTGTAAAAGAAATTCCAACTGAGCTTGGCATCATGGGAAAAACAGAAGAAGTTGTGCCATTCATATTGGAGAGCATGCAAGGATTTTCCCGCTCAGAAGATTGGGTTACTCGTTGTCAGAAAGTTAAAGAAAAATGGGCGGAGCAAAATAAGAAGGAAGGCAGTACTACAGGTTATCCTGTCCATCCTTCACGAATTATGCATGCCTTGGACAGAACCGTGGCACCGGATGCCATTCTTGCACTGGATACAGGAGATAATACAGTGTGGACGAATCGGAACTTCCGACAAAAGGGGCAATCTGTTTTATTCTCTGGCTACTGGCGGACATTAGGATTTGGACTTCCAGCAGCGATGGCGGCCAAGCTTATCCAACCAGATAAACAAGTAGTGGCAATTGTCGGGGACGGCGGACTCCAAATGGTACTTGCAGATTTATTGACAGCTACTCGATATGGACTCAATATTACGGTCGTTGTGTTAAATAATGAGAGTCTGCAAATGGAAAGAGACAAATTAAAAGTAGCTGAGAAGGAAGAAGTAGGAGTTGATTTAACCAACCCAGATTTTGTGAAGTTGGCAGAAGCTTGCGGTTGGAAAGGACTACGCCCCGCTTCAGATTCAGAGCTGGAATCGGTAATGGAAGAGGCACTTAATACAAATGCGCCTACGTTGGTAGATGTTCGTACAGCCCAAGTATTCTTCCCGGAAACGAACTAACAAGAGGTGGTGATCGAATGAACGGTCACCACTTCACTTATAAGAAATATTATCTATTTCAATACACTGCGTATAATAACTTTTAGCTGTTTAAAGTGAATGAACACAGGGTATTCAAAGGAATGTAACACAAATTAGTAAAGGAATAGATTTTCAGATTTTTCCTTACTATCAATACTAGATTAGGAGATGATTTTTGATGGGAAACACACATCTAACAGATCCACGTAAGAAATATCATACAGGAAACTTCCCGGATCAAGAACAGAACACTCCAGCGCTCCAAAAAGATATGAGCCCAAAACCTGATTGCGGAGAACAATCTTACAAAGGGCACAATCGCCTAGAAGGGCGCAACGCCTTGATTACAGGTGGTGATTCCGGAATTGGCCGTGCCGCTGCTATTGCCTATGCACGTGAAGGGGCAAATGTAGCGATCCAGTTCTTCCCTGGTGAAGAGAAGGATGCTAATGAAGTAAAAGAATTAATTGAAAAAGAAGGCAAAAAAGCATTACTGCTACCGTATGATCTGCGAGAAGAGGGCGCCGCGACTGAAATTGTAACAAAAACAGTCGAAGCTTTTGGCGGCTTGGATACGCTCGTATTAAATGCGGCGCAGCAAATTGCACAACCTTCCTTAAGTGAAATAACAATCAAACAAGTGGAGGACACTTTCAAAGTAAACATTATCAGTATGTTTGAGACGGTTAAAGCAGCTGAAGAGTATCTAGAACCAGGTAGTGCCATTATTACAACGACATCGGTTCAATCATTCAATCCGTCCACACAACTACTAGATTATGCTTCTACAAAAGGTGCAATCAGTAACTTTACGGTAACGCTCTCCTCATACTTTGCTTCTAAAGGAGTACGTGTTAATGGGGTAGCACCAGGACCAATTTGGACACCGCTTCAGTTGGATAACGGACAATTGGAAGGTAGTATCCCTGAGTTTGGCCAAAACTCTCCACTTGGTCGTGCTGGACAGCCGGTAGAACTTGCACCGGTATATGTTCTTTTAGCTTCTGATGAAGCAAGTTATATTACTGGTCAAATTTATGGAGTAACAGGTGGCGAGTCAATAGACTTGTAATCTTAATTGTAAGAAACAGTACGAAAATCGTAATAAATAGTAGAGAAAATAGTGCTACTTTTTTCTGCTTCAACATAAGGGTATTAATCCAACAAGGATTAATGCCTTTTTTGTGGAATTTATTATATTAATGAAGTTCTTAGGCTTCTCATGAAAGAGGTGTGGTAGGCGTTAAGGAATTAGCCCATCTTATAAAGAATCTACAAAAGTTGAAAAGGAGCTAGTTGATGTGTATGGAACTTGAAAACAGACATCTAGAAAGAGATACATTATTACCAAAATATCGTGATATTTTATTGGAAAATGCTATAAAAGACTTAACATCAGGTCAAACGTTTTAGCTATTTACCTAGCAGGTTCATTAGCGAGACGAACCTTTGAAAATTACCTGATATTGATTTACATACGATTGTTAAGCTTGAAAAGAAGGCTGAGTACATAAAAGACAAACAAAATCGAGCGGTGTATTAGGGGGAGCAACAACTTGAACTTATTCAATATCATTAAAAACAACCCGGAATATTGGCTTGTTGATCAAATCAATAAAGAAGATGTTTCAAAAGAAGAATACAGATTGCAATTCACAAAAATTCTCGAGGAATGGGACCATCTGGGAATTGGCTATTTATCTTTACTTATGGATGAACATTTTGAAAGCTGGCTGCTTCAAAAAAATTTCAGCAAGATTTCCAGTATTGTCGAGTACACAAGGAAACTTGAGGATTTACCACAAATAGATGATCAAATTGTTTGGCATTCACTTTCTGAAGGAATGCTAGATGAACGAGAATTTGCGGAATTGTATGATCTATGTCGAATGGGTTCTGCCAATAAAAATATAAAGCAGCCCATTGATCAAGTTATGCAATCTATTAAAAATGAGTTGGGATCTGACTGGCGTAAGTATTGCTATTATTTCACGAAGAATGAAACTTTAATAGGGATAAGTATTCCTCATATTGAAATGGGAACAGATGACGAAGGAAGATTATTTTATTTTGGTGTAGTCCCGAATTTTAGAGGGCAAGGCCTAGGGAGAACTATTCATAAAATTACTCTCGCATTACTCAAGAATTTCCATGCAAGCTATTATGTCGGCAGCACCGACGTACATAATTCTAATATGATTAAAATCTTTGAGGGAAATGGATGCGAACTCCGTGATCGGAAAGGGATTTATAAGATAGTTAAAGAGAGCATAGATTACCAGCCAAAATAGACGGTCAAATTCCGCTTATATTGAAAATAAAGTAAAAAATCACCAAAATAAACGGAGATATTCCGCCTATTGATTAAAAAACTAAAAAACTTTTAGGTTTTAACGTAGATAACCGGAAATACTCCTTTTATTTTAATGAAAACAAGCACAACTCTGCAGATAACAGGAAAAACTCCGCTTATTTTATTATTAGCTAGTTGCTTAACTATGGATTATATTTCGGAAGAAGTTAATTCGTTTTAATATTTTGTAAATACTGTACAAATAACTATAATAGATAAAGCATTCAAGAAGTAGCAGGATAATATGCTGTTCCAGCTTTTATGCATAGTTATTCTACTTTAATTTTTTTAATCGATTATTACTAGACTATTCACTCTTTTTTGAATATATTTTTTGTGAAAGTTGTTCCAATTTATACTATTGACCTTTTAAATTATACTTGATATTATTCTCCTATTGTTTTTAAAAAAGAATAGATTTACCTTGTATAAATTCAAGAAGACGGCTTGAAAGTTTCTACCAGCTACCGATATTAGCTGACTACAAGGAATGGGAAATTATTGATTTTTTATTCCGCTTTATTGTAGAAAAACTTTGGCCAATTGTGGTCAAAGTTTTTTTTGATAGAAAAATGCAATAGCTGAATACTAACATCAGAATGATTTTCGTTCATTCTTAACTTTGGCAAATAGGAGAATACAACATGAGAAACTTTTTTAAATTTGCAGAACGGAATACTTCCTATAAGCAGGAATCACTCGCAGGAATAACAACTTTCCTATCGATAGCTTATATATTAGTGGTAAATCCCATTATTCTAAGTCAATCCGGAATGGATAGTGGTGCTGTATTTACTGCAACAGCGCTTACTGCAATTATCGGAACACTACTTATAGGCTTACTTGCGAACTTCCCGATCGCTATTGCACCGAGTATGGGATTAAACTCATTCTTTACATTTACAGTTTGTATCGGGATGGGCATTGATTGGCAAGTTACATTAACAGGTGTTTTTGTTGCCGGCATCATCTTCTTGATTTTAAGTTTATTTAAAATTCGCGAAAAAATTATTAACATTATTCCAAGTGATTTAAAGTTCGCAATCGCTGCTGGTATTGGATTTTTCATTACATTTGTTGGATTGAAAAATGGTGGCATTATACAAGCAGATCCAGATACATTTGTTAAGATTGGTGATTTAACTTCGCCGATGACGTTATTAGCCATTCTAGGTATTTTCCTTACGATCATTATGTTAGTAAAAGGCATTAACGGCGGTATTTTCTACGCTATGGTCATTACTACAATTGTAGGTATGCTGTTCGGTAAAATCGAAGTGCCATCTTCAATTGTTGGTAGTATCCCAAGCCTTGAACCGACATTTGCTGTTGTGTTTAGTCATTTAGATGAGATTTTCACACCAGAAATACTTACAGTTATTTTCACGTTCTTAATTGTAGCCTTCTTTGATACAGCGGGTGCATTAATTGGATTAACGAGTCAAGCAGGCATGATGAAGGACAATAAAATTCCGAATATCGGTAAAGGTTTACTTGCCGATTCTGCAGCGGGGGTAATTGGCGCTATTTTAGGTACATCAACACCAGCAACAAGCGTTGAATCTTCTGCAGGTATTGCAGTTGGAGGGAAAACCGGCTTTACATCTGTAGTCATTGCTGCTTGTTTTGTTGTGGCTTTATTCTTCTCGCCCCTTGTTAGTGTTATTTCAGCGGAAGTAACTTCAGCTGCATTAATTATTGTAGGTGCACTAATGGCTATGGAAATCCGTAGAATTAACTGGACGAAGTTAGAAATCGTGATTCCTTCATTTTTAACAATTATTATGATGCCGTTAACTTCTAGTGTTGTTATCGGAATCGGATTAGGTTTTGTTCTATATCCAATTTGTTTAATCGCACAAAAGCGATCTAAAGAAGTCCATCCAATAATGTACGTGCTTTGTTTATTATTCATTTCATACTTTGCGTTTATCGTTTAGGAAAGAGAATAAAAAGCGCTAAATAATTTAAGGTTTCGTTACAAATATAGAAGAAAAAGAAAGGGTAGATGAACAGGAATAAATTCCTGCTTACATCTATCCTTTTTTTAGCTTAACGGATACTACCAGATCAGTTAGCTATGTGGAGTCTTTCTCCACCCATAAAACTGCATAACTTCTTTTAATCATATAAATCATTTCAATTCCCACCTTTCATATTTTTGAATGAACAAAATTAATATTGACGATGACGTGCATAATTTTCTAATTTTCTTCGAGTCTCTTCAAAGACTTTTTTCGCATGTTTATCATGATGTGCTTTCTCAAGTGAGATCGTAGGCTCACGTTTTGTAATAGCTATCGTTACAGAAAAAATGTTTAATATCATAGATTATCACCTCCCTCTATAAATGTTGATATATCAATGGCCCGCGCCATTTTTGAGTGCCGAAAAAAATTTTTTTGACACGTAC
>NZ_JACSPZ010000003.1 GCF_014836905.1 Solibacillus faecavium | reverse complement strand
CCGCCAGCGTTCGTCCTGAGCCAGGATCAAACTCTCCATAAAAGTAGTTTGAAAGCTCATTTGCTTTGCTAGCGATTCAACTTAATTAAAAGTTGAAATCTATTGTTTGCTTCATTTAAGAAGCTTGTTTCATTAACGTTGCTTGTTCAGTTTTCAAGGTTCATATAGCTCCGAAAAGGAACTTCTCAAGATTACCATCTTAAAGTTATTATGTCAATAACATTTATAATATATTTCTCAGTAACTCACCGACTCGAATTATTATATTTCATTTAAAATCCGAAGTCAATAATTATTGTGAAATACTTTTGAAGTAACCATCCTCTTAAGGACAATTAATAATATACCTTAAAAGGATGTATAAAATCAAGCTTTTTTTCTAAAAATCTTTTTCACATCAACAACAAATAACATTATGCCCAATATTACGATTAAACCACCCACTAATTGATAGGCTGTCAAATACTCATTAAAGATAAATAGTGCCAATATTGCTGCTCCAACAGGTTCAAACAAAATCGCAATAGAAATCACGTTCGTACTCACCCACTTTAATGACCAGTTAAAAAGATTATGCCCTAATAAATTAGGAATAATCGCCAACAATAAAAACCACATCCAATCAATCGCCGGGTAAGGACCGAATGATTCTCCTTTTACAATAATATAAAAGAATAATGTAATCGTACTTACTGAATACACGACCATTGTATAAGTTACAAGTGACAGTCTCTTTCTAACATCTTGACCAAACAATAAATATCCGGTTACTAATGCACAAGCAATTAAAGCTAAAATATCACCATAAAGTGCTGAACCGCTAATTCGGAAGTCTCCCCAACTAATCAGAACACTTCCTAAAATTGCTATAGCACCTGCCACAAGCGTCTTTAATGTAATCTTCTCTTTAAAAAATAGGTAGGTTCCGATAAAAGCGAACAAAGGCTGCATTGTAACCAAAACAGTAGAGCTTGCAACGGAAGTGTAGTTTAGTGACTCAAACCATAAGATAAAATGAAATGCTAAAAAAATTCCTGCTATCGAAGAAAAGAACCAATCCCGTTTTGTTAGCATTTTGATTTCGTGGCTATATTTCATTAAAAACCACGGTAGCATAATTATGATTGAAAACAACATACGATAAAATGCAATAACACCCGAGTCTGCACTAGCCAGTTTTACAAAGATTGCAGAAAGGGAAACAGAAATTACACCTATCATAATTGGGATATACGGATGAATTGGTGGTCTTTCCACAAACATGCCTTCTTTCTATATAAATAGTTTAGCATCCGATATTTTTACGATAACTAACCTTACAAACTATACCTCATAAATGATCTTTTTTCGATCTATTCTATAGAAAGGAGATAAACGCGTCATGGAATGGTTAAGTACTGATAATTTTACTATAGAAGTTTTATTAAAATTATCAATTGCGGCAACACTAAGTTTAATTATTGGAATAGAGAGGGAATTAAAAAAGAAGCCAGTCGGTTTAAAGACAAGTTTAGTTATTGCTACATTTAGCTGCTTACTAACAATTATATCAATCGAAACTGCCTATTCAACACCTGCACGAGATGACATCAACATTACAATGGATCCTCTCCGATTAGCTGCTCAAATTGTTAGCGGGATAGGTTTTTTAGGGGCAGGTGTTATTTTACGTAAGGGTAATGATAGTATTACAGGTCTTACAACAGCAGCTATGATTTGGGGTGCGGCAGCGATTGGTATTGCTGTTGGTGCAAACTTTTATATTGAAGCCTTTATTACAGTAATGATCGTCGTATTAGGAATCGAGCTTCTCGCCCCTTTACTTATGAAATTCGGGCCTAAAAGATTAAGGATGCGGGAAGTTTCATTAATGGTTATTACCGAACAGGCAGATAATATAAATGATTTGATGGAGTATATGAAGAAATATGATATGTACGTTGAAAATGTAAGCATTCGAGATGTATCTAACACCGAAAAAATATTGCACGAAATTGATATTAGATTTTCAACTATTGAAACAAATCATACAATTGAGTTATATAACCGACTAAGAAAGCTTAAATTTGTTCAAAATATTAAAATTGAATACTTAGATTAAATGGAGGAAAACGCATGGGAGAATTATTTAAGTTAATAAAAGGTGGTAATAAGCCATCCTTAATCGCCGCTTTTGTCAATTCATTTTTAGGCATTATAAAAGGGGTTGCGTTCTTCTTCACTGGCAATGTCGCCATGTTCGCAGAAATGATGCACTCATTTGGGGATGCTGCAAACCAATTTTTCGTATTTATCGGTTCCGCGCTGTCGAAAAAAGCTCCAACTCCAAGATTCCCCAACGGATACGGGCGTATTGTTAACTTAGTGTGCTTAGGAGCTGTTTTAATTGTTGCTATTCTTTCTTATGAGACCATTAAAGAAGGTTGGCATCACTTCATGCATCCTGCTACAGAATCTTCAGGCGTAGCTATTGCACTTGGTGTATTAACAATCGGGTTCGTATTGGAATTATTCGTTTTAAACAAGGCCGCAAAAGAAGTATTGCATGAAGTTGGGGTAGAGCGTAAAGGGATTGCAATCATTCAGTCTGCTAAGTATTTGAAACGTGCAAAGCCTGCTACAAAGCTTGTTTGGATGGAAGACTTAGTGGCAACATCAGGAAACCTTCTTGCTTTTTCAGCTATTGTCATCGCCTACTTTACAGACTTCTACCGATTAGAGGGAATTGTATCTATTATCATTGGTTTAATGATGTTTTATGTAGTAGGTCGTGTATTTTTGGATAATGCACGTGGAGCTATCGGTGAAACAGATGAGGAAATGCTTGTTCATATCGGTAACTTAGTAATGGAAGATCCTCACGTAAAGGATATTGCACGACTGGAAGTAATAAAAGAGGGTGAATTTTTGCATGTGGAATTAATTGCGGAAACAGACCCTAGTCTATCGCTCGCATATTTAGATGATGTACGTGATTATTTAACTACCCTGCTATTAAATCAAAAAGGTGTTACAAAGGTGACAATGGCCTTCGATGAAGATGATGGAGAACGTGCATGGAAACATACTGTCACAAAGCCCGAAACGGAAAAAGGGATGATTTAATTAATCATCATAATTAAAGGGAAGCTGGTCCAAAAGCAGACCAGCTTCCCTTTTATATTGTTATAAAGACATTTCCAGAATTTTTCGAACGTCCTCTGCTTCAAGCTTATTGAAGTTTCCGAATGGACCATATACTAGGCAATGCTCAACCATTCCTTCAACATGACTTGCATCGATCTCAAAATCAGCTAAGCGGTTTGGTGCACCAATAGATGTCCAAAATGCTGATAATGCCTCGATTCCTTCCAACGCAACCTGCTCATCAGTTTTACCTGTTGCATCAATATTGAATACGTTGATAGCCAACTTTGCAAATCGTGCGGGATTGACGTGTAAATTATGTTTCATCCAATTAGGGAAAATTATCGCTAAGCCACTTGCATGCGCGATATCATAATAAGCTGAAACAGCATGTTCAATATTATGTGTCGCCCAGTCACCACGCGAACCTAGTGATAAGAAGCCATTTAAGCCAATCGTTCCTGCAAGCATCAATGTTTCACGGTGTTCATAATTGAATGGATCCTCTAAAGCTTTAGGAGCAACATCAATTAAGGTACGTAAAATCCCTTCACTCATTTCATCTGTAATCGGTGTGTTTGTCGCATTGTTAAAATATTGCTCAAGGATATGTGACATCGTATCCACAACACCATTTACTGTTTGATTTGCTGGCACCGTAAATGTATAGGAAGGATCTAAAATCGAAAACTTAGGGAACACAGCAGGGCTGCCCCATCCGTACTTTTCTTTTGTCTCCAAATTAGTAATAACCGATCCTGAATTCATTTCTGATGCTGTTGCCGCTAACGTTAAAACAGTTGCCAAAGGTAATGCTTCCAATGCCAATACTTTCTTCGTTACAATATCCCATGCATCTTCTTCGACTTTGGCTCCTGCCGCAATTAATTTCGAGCAGTCAATAACCGAACCGCCACCTACTGCCAAAACGATATCAACATTATGTTGCTTACAAATTTCAATTCCTTTTCTTGCCGTTTCTACACGTGGATTCGGTTCAACACCTGATAGTTCAAATACATTCATATCCAAATCATTCAAAATTGACATGATTGAATCGTAAACACCATTAGTTTTAATACTTCCGCCGCCATATACAATTAAAATGTTTTTCCCGTATTGTGGAAGTTCCATACGTAAGTTTTCGATACTTCCCTCACCAAAGTGTATTTTTACCGGATTGTAAAATGAAAAGTTGTTCACCAATAATTCCCCCTGTTTTTGAAAAAAGCCTCACTCCACATTGGGAGTGAGACTTAATTTTATAACGATTATACCCATCCACGGAAGCGAGAAGCCTCGGCAGTACGGCGTACCCCTACCATGTAGGCCGCTAAACGCATATTAATATTGCGGTTTTGAGCTGTTGTATATACATTATCAAACGCTGTAACCATTTTTGCATATAATTTCTCACGGACCTCTTCTTCAGTCCAATAATAACCCATATTATTTTGAACCCATTCAAAGTAGGATACTGTTACACCGCCAGCAGAGGCTAATACATCTGGAACTAGCAGGATGCCACGGTCTGTTAAAATCTTAGTAGCTTCTGCAGTCGTTGGACCATTTGCCGCTTCTACAACGATGTTCGCTTTAATATTATGTGCATTGTCTGCTGTAATTTGATTTTCAATTGCAGCCGGCACTAAAATATCGCAGTCTAATTCCAATAGTTCCTTATTTGAAATAGTGTTCTCAAATAGTGTTGTTACAGTACCGAACGAATCACGTCGGTCCAATAAATAGTCAATATCCAAACCATTAGGATCATGTAATGCACCGTGAGCATCTGAAATTCCGATTACCTTTGCCCCTAAATCGCTCATGAATTTCGCTAAGAAACTCCCAGCATTCCCGAAGCCTTGAATAACAACACGTGCACCTTTAATTTCAATCCCGCGTTTTTTTGCTGCTTCCTCGATTACAATCGTTACACCTTCAGCAGTCGCGCGATCGCGCCCTTGTGAGCCTCCAAGAACAATTGGTTTACCTGTAATAAATCCTGGCGAGTTAAATTCATCCATACGGCTATACTCATCCATCATCCAAGCCATAATTTGAGCATTTGTAAAAACGTCTGGAGCTGGAATGTCTTTAGTAGGACCTACTACTTGGCTAATGGCACGTACATAACCACGACTCAAGCGTTCGATTTCCCCCATTGACATTTCACGAGGATCGCAAATAACGCCACCTTTACCTCCACCATAAGGAAGGTCGACAATTCCACATTTCAATGTCATCCACATAGAAAGCGCTTTCACTTCTTCCTCCGAAACCATCGGGTGGAAACGTACTCCGCCCTTTGTAGGACCAACTGCATCATTATGTTGTGCACGGTAACCAGTGAATACTTTAGTCGTACCATCGTCCATTTTCACAGGAATTCTTACTGTTAACATACGGACAGGTTCCTTTAGTAATTCATACATTGCCTCATCATAGCCTAGTTTATTTAATGCCTCATGAATTACTTCTTGAGTAGATGTGAATAAGTTTAAATTTTCAGCCATTATATTATTCGCCTCTTTAAAATTATTGTATTTGTGTCTTTCCGCCAACATTGTAACATACTTCATTCAGAGTTTGTTAAATATTTCGTCACATTTTATGGACTTTTATTATTTCTATAATAATTTATGAAAAAAAGTACTTTTTAAACCATGTTTATACTTAGTTAACCTATTTTCCTCAAATAAAAACACACCTCATTATCTATTTATATAACGAGGTGTGCTGTTTAATGTCCGGATTGTTCAATCCAGTCCTTTAATTTTTCCTTTAAAATTTGAAAACCATCTGCATCTACTTCATCTACCCGATCTTGTAAAGAACGGCGAGGTTGCATATCCCTTTTCCGATGAAAGGGCACTTCTTGAAGTTCACGAATAGATAAGCTTATTTTTTTTTGATCTGTATCTACATCTAAAACCTTTACTTGTATTTCATCACCAACGGATAAAAATTCACTTACATCTTTCACAAAACCATATGTGATTTCAGAAATATGCACAAGCCCTTGCGTAAATTCATCTAAAGCAACAAAAGCTCCGTATGGTTGTATTCCTGTTACTTTACCGGTTAACACGTCACCCACTTCAATTTTTTTTGCCATACTTTGTTCCTACCTTCTTTTCGTATATACGTAAATGTCATGTTAAATTATAACATATGAAGCTTACAGTAACAAAGAATCGTATTAATCTAGCGTTTTTCTATCAATAATTATAATAAAAAACCAATAAATAAAATTATTTTATTATTTGTTGCATGAAATTTATCATTTCACTAAATCTTTTTTGCAAAATTTGCGAATATTATTGTAAAATGTTTATTTGCATACACATGAGGAGGTTGTCTTTTGTCATCTAGAGATCAATTTACATCTAAGATTGGATTTATATTAGCTGCTGCAGGTAGCGCAATCGGTCTTGGAGCAATATGGAAGTTCCCTTATATGGCGGGAACAAATGGTGGTAGTGTTTTTATTTTATTATTCGTATTATGTACAATTTTAATCGGGTTACCGATTTTAATTGCTGAGTTTATGATTGGACGAAGAGGTCAAAAAGATCCGATTACCTCTTTTAAAGAACAGGCACCGGGAAAGCCTTGGTTTATGATTGGATGGATCGGGCTAGTTGCTTGTGGACTCATCCTATCGTTTTATAGTGTCGTTGGTGGTTGGATATTGAGCTATATTGTCAGAGCAACTACATTTTCCCTTACCGGTCAAGGGAATGACTTTGGCGCATTATTTACGGATATTATTTCAAATCCAATGGAAGTCCTATTTGCACAGGCATGCTTTATGATTTTGACTTTAGTTATCGTCCAAGCCGGCATTAAAAATGGAATCGAATCGGCGAGTAAATGGATGATGCCGATATTGTTCATTTTTTTCATCTTGCTGTTTATCCGTTCGATTACATTAGAAGGTGCCTTTGAAGGTGTAAAATTCATGTTTATTCCTGATTGGTCCTATTTAAATGGAGAGACATTGATTTTAGCTTTAGGACAGGCCTTCTTTTCACTAAGTATTGGCGTTGCCGCGATGATTACTTATGCCTCTTATCTATCCAGAAAAGAGAAAATTGTAACTTCGGCTATAAATGTTGCTACATTGAACATTGCGATATCATTATTGGCGGGTCTTGTAATTTTCCCAGCCGTTTTTGCACTTGGCTTTTCTCCTACAGAAGGTCCTGGATTAGTCTTCATTATGATTCCTGCAGTGTTTGAGCAATTGCCGTTCGGTAGTTTTTTACTGCTTGTCTTTTTCATCTTATTGCTCTTTGCCACTGTCACTTCTTCCATTGCCTTATTAGAAGTAGTTGTTTCTATTGGCATACGTGAAAAAACTGCACAACGTAAAAAGGCATCTTCGTTATTAGCTGCCATTATTTTTATCGTTGGTATTCCAAGTGCTTTATCATTTGGTATTTTGTCGGACGTTTCAATTTTTGATCGTTCTATTTTTGACTTTGTGGATTATGTAACAAGTGCAATACTAATGCCAATTGGTGCCCTTTTAACTTCAATTTTTGCCGGATACCATTATTCTAAGAAAATTTCACGTGAGGAAATTCAGGCATCGCCAATTTTATATAATGTTTGGCTATTCATCGTACGCTATTTAGCACCAATATCCATCGTAGCCATCTTTATTAATAAAGTGTTCTTTAGTTAATTTTAAAAACTTGTTCAAATTGAAATTTTGAACAAGTTTTTATTTTTGTCATAAACAGGGGATTTCATAAATAGTTCTACATATTATAATAAGTAAAAAGAATATATTGGAAGGATGTGCACCAAGTGAAATTAAAGCTTCATGAACAGTTAAAAATATTGCGTCTAGAAAAAAGCTTATCCATTGAAGACCTTTCAAAAAAGACACAAGTAGGCATTGAAAAGCTGACAGCCTATGAAAAAGGTGACCAGATCCCTTCGACGCAAACAATATTATTATTATCGACGATTTTGGAAGTACCAGTGTCAAATTTAATGGATGGCTTAAATATAAAAGCGAGCGGCCTTAGTTAAAGGTCGCTCGCTTTTTTTTAAATGATGCATTTGGCTTCAAATTTTACCGCAAGTAATTTATACGCAATAGCTACACAGCGTTCAAAAGGAATCCATTGTTCAAATGAATACTCATAAACTTTCTGAATTACTTTCCCTAGCTCTGTTGGATCATCTATCCCTTGTAATGCGGCTACAACATCGGCTGTCTCCGTATCATAGCTATGAATACCAAATCCGAATGGATCCCAATTTTGTAATATATGAACACACTTTTGATTCATTTCAATATTATCCATTTCCCTCACCCTATTACTCTCTTATAATAGTTAGTATAATAACATAAGTAAAAATAATTTCTATAGAAAAGAGGATTATAATGTCTATTTTTAACGAAATTCACGCTCGCCGTAATTCCGATTCAATTAAATGGGATATGATGAGTGCAGTATACAATTTAGAGGATACTTCGAATATTTTACCAATGTGGGTAGCTGATATGGACTTTCCCCCTCCCCCTGCTATGACTCAGGCTATAAAAGAAAGATTGGAGCATCCTATATTTGGCTATACATTTGCGAGTGATGAAGTAAAGGATGCAATCGTTAAATGGTATGAAACACGTCATCAGTGGAACATTGATCCATCTACCATCCTATTCCAACCTGGTGTAGTACCAGCAATTGCTACGATAATCGAGACATTCACAGAAGTTGGAGACAAAATCGCCATGTCTACTCCGGCATATCCCCCATTCTTCAATGTCCCTAAAGACCAGATGCGGGAAGTCGTGACTTGCGACTTAACAGAAGAAAGTGGCATTTACACAATTAATTTTGAAACACTAGAAGAAGTTTTCCGTACTGGTGTTAAAATGTTTATTTTATGTAATCCCCATAATCCAGCAGGGATTGTTTGGGAGCGTAAAGAACTTGAACAGCTTGTCGCTTTATGTATTCAATATGATGTGTATTTATTATCCGATGAAATTCATGCAGACATTTTAATCCAAAAAGCCTATACACCTATTTTTACATTGCCAAATGCTGCTGAAGCAAAAATCATTACTTGTATTGCGCCTACTAAAACATTTAATATAGCTGGTATTCATGCTGCAATGATTGTTGCGCCAAATAAAGAGTTATTTACAGCTCTCGGAAAAAATTCACAGGCACATGGAAATCTTGGCTTAAATACTTTTGCAAGCACCGCTGTAAAAGCTGTCTATAATGATGGTGGCCAATGGTTAGATGAATTGCTTTTATACTTAAAAAATAATATGGAATATGTTGCAAAAGAATTAAATGCAATTGAAGGAATTAATGTAAAAATTCCTGATGCAACCTATTTAATGTGGATCGACTACCGCGCAACTGGCATTGAGGAAAAAGAAATAATGAATCGACTTCTAACAATCGGACAAGTTGCTCTAGATCCCGGTACGAAATACACGGAAGCTGGTCGAGGCTTTTTACGAATCAATGTTGCATGTCCATTTGATACGTTAAAAGTTGGCGTTGAAGGCATTAAAAAAACTTTGCAAACATTTAAATAGCAAAAAAGGGGCTATCCGGAAAATTCTTTTCGGATAGCCCCTTCTACATTTCGATTATTGTTTTTGTAACTGTTCCAATGCCTGTTCTTTAGCCATACGCTCATTACGTTCCTTTAATGCGCGTTCTTCTAAAACTTTTGCTTGTGCAGCTTGGCGAGCAGCGATACGACGAATAAAACGGAATGTAGCAAAAACAATAATCAGTAAAATCGCGAATTCAATTGCAGCAGGAAGATAAAGTGATTTGTCTTCCGGGAAATATAAAAAGCCACCAGAGAAATTCATTAAAAATTGGTTCACGTGCTCACACTTCCTTTAAAAATTAGTCAATTACAGTGATTGACTCAATCTTAACATCTTCTTTTGGTTTATCGTGCATATTTCGGTCAACGTTCGTAATATTGTCAACAACATCCATGCCTTCCACTACTTGTCCGAATACAGTATGTTTACCATCCAACCATGGCGTACCACCGTTTTTCTTGTATACTTCTACATCTTCCTTCGACCAACCGCGTACTTCCATTTGTTTTAGCATAGATACTTCCACTTGTGGTGCTTGTACGATGAAGAATTGAGAACCGTTTGTGCCTGGACCAGCATTGGCCATAGATAAAGCACCACGGATATTTAATAATTCAGGTACACACTCATCTTCGAATGTACCGCCCCAAATTGACTCTCCGCCCATACCTGTACCAGTAGGGTCGCCACCTTGAATCATGAACTTTGGAATGACACGGTGGAAAATAATACCGTTATAATAACCTGATTTCGCGTGACCTAAAAAGTTTTCAACTGTTTTTGGTGCGTGCTCCGGGAATAATTTAATTTTGATTGAGCCCATCGTTGTTTTCATTTCTACCATTACTTCGCCTGGATTTAATTCTTTCGTTAATTGTGGAAACATTTTTGTCTCTCCTTTAAATAAAATATGGAATGGTTGGGTATAGGTAATAGAACCGAACTTCCCCTTTTCTACCAAGTTTCAGTTTACCATAACTCTGTTATTTTAAGCTAATAACATGCGAGGGACTTCCTTCGTATTCCGAAATAAGTTATACTATATTACAAATATTATGGAAGAATGTGATTAATTTGAAAAATATGAGACATAATTTCATCATCATTTTAGTAGCAAACTTTATAGTTGCAGCGGCCGCTACGATGATTATGCCGTTTTTGTCTTTGTATATTGATACGTTAGGGGATTTTTCAGACGACTATGTTCAAACCTGGGCTGGTTTAATCTTTGCTGCGACATTTGTTACAGCATTTTTAATGTCTCCTATATGGGGAAGAATAGCTGACAAATACGGATACAAACCAATTATGATTATTAACTGCATAGGTGTAGCAACAAGTATTTTTTTAATGGGTTACGTCCAAAATGTTGAGCAGTTTTTCGTATTAAGATTAGCTATGGGTGTCGTCACTGGTTTTATTCCAACCTCTATCGCCTTTATAAGTAGACATACGCCAAAAGAAGTGGCTGGAAAAACATTAGGTACTCTGCAAATGGGCAGCGTCGGTGGGACATTGTTTGGTCCTGTTTTAGGTGGAGTAATGGCCGATACATTCGGTTTTAAATATACATTTATTATTACTGCAGTTGCTATTGGAATTGCGGCAATAATTATTATAGTAGGTATTCACGAACCGACTATTATACGGAAAACGAAAAATGCAATTTACGCCAGCAAGAATGTTATTTGGGCGATTTTCCATCATCGATTAATTATAAATGTCATGCTTGTAACGACATTAATCCAAATCGGAAATTTCAGTATTCAACCTTTGCTGTCGCTATATGTTTCAGAACTTACCCCTTCGCAGGAAGTCGCATTGCTTGCGGGAATTACTTTTAGTGCTGCAGGACTCGGAAACATATGCTTTGCCAGGTTTTGGGGGAAATTGAGTGACCATTACGGCTATGAAAGAATATTATCTTATTTATTAATCGTTGCTGTAATTATCATCATTCCCCAAGCATTTGTAACAGAGTTATGGCAGTTAATTGGATTGCGCTTTTTATTCGGAATTGTTTCGGGTGGGCTTATTCCAATCACTTCTGCCCTTATTCGTAGGGAAGCTCCGGTTGAGGTTCAAGGGGAAATTATGGGCTATAACCAAAGCTTCCGTTTCCTTGGCAATATATTAGGACCAGTACTAGGTGGAGTAGTTGCTAGTATCGGTGGTATCCATTCGGTATTCTATTCGACTAGCTTATTATTTTTAATCGCATTTATTGTCATGTCCATTTTAAAGAAGCTCCCTGAGCAAAATATGAAGGAGCTCTTAAAAAAACATGCTTAGATCCATATGAATATGGTATTCTTTTTTAGAAAACAACATATGGGGGCCGATTAAAAGATGAAACAAATATTCGGCTACATAGTCATTTTATGTAGCATCCCCTTACTCCTATTAATTGGTAGTGAAGTATGGGTCGAAATAGGAGAAGCTAAGCAATATGAACAACAAATTGCGGAGTCCATTGAGCTTCCTGAAGTTGTCTCAACCTTTCCCGTCAATTTATATGATGCAAATAAGGTGATTTTCAGCGAAGAATATATAGAATGGTCACAACCCCTTCCCTTAAATGAAATACCTGAAATAGTGAAACAGCTATTCATATATAGTGAAGATGAAAACTTTTACAATCATATTGGTTTTGACGTAAGTGCCATTGCTCGGGCTTTTATAGCTAATACGTCCGAACAGTCCATTCAGCAGGGTGGTTCTACCATTACGCAACAGTTAGTAAGAATGCGCTATTTGTCTACAGACAAAACGTACGAACGTAAATTAATGGAGCTTTTTTATGCCTATGAAATAGAAAAGACTTATTCAAAAGATGAGATTTTTGAAATGTATTTAAATGAAATGTATTTTAGCAATCAAGTTTATGGTATTGGAGCTGCAGCAACCTATTATTTTAATCGCCCATTAACGAAGCTTTCGGTTGCTGAGATTGCCTTTATCGCAGCAATCCCTAATAGCCCGACCTTATACGATCCTATTCAACATTTTGAAAACACAAAAAATCGCCAAGAAAGATTAATCGATAAGCTCATGGAGCATGGTGCTATTACTGCAACAGAAGCGATTGCCTATAAAGAAGAAAGCATCCAATTGGAAGTAAAACAAAAGACACAACAGTATCCTAGTTACAGCACATTCGTTTTGCAGGAGCTCAAATGGCTTATCGCTGATCAAACTGGCTATCGTGAACTTATTGACAAGACTTCGGATAAAATGGAGAAGGAAATCTTGCAATTAGAGCTTCAAAAGAAAATTGATTTAATTTTACGTCAAGGTATTAACGTATATACAGCACTTCAACCGGAAAAACAGCGTCAAGATGAAATTGCTATCAATCGGATTTTACCTAATTCCGATTTACAGGCAAGTGCCACTGTTATTGACAACGAAACACGGGAAGTTATCAGTATTTTTGGAGGCAAAGATTATAAAAAGCACGATTTACACCGCGCTTACCAAGCACCTAGACAGCCAGGCTCTGCATTTAAACCGATTAGTGTATTTGCACCTTATTTTGAAACGACTACTGGTACGAAATATTCGAGTATAAATGGTGGTCCTTATTGTATTGGCAACTTTTGTCCAGAAAATTACGGCCGTATTTGGTATAACAATGTAACTGTTGAAACAGCTTTCAAAAATAGTATTAACACAAGTGCACTCCGAATTTTTAATACGGTTGGAGTCGATACAGCTTTTTCTTATATAGATCAATTCGGCTTTCAATCAATAGTGGATAAAGATCGGACTTTTGCTGCGGCATTGGGTGGATTAACTTATGGGGTAACATCACTTGAAATGGCCGATGCCTATTCTAGTTTTATCGATGGCTTCTACTCGCCTGTACGCAGTATCCGAAAAGTAACAGACTTAACAGGAAACGTGCTATATAGCTGGTCTCGTGATCGTGAGGAAATTTGGTCTGCAACAACGACTAAAACGATGCGTGATTTATTAAATGCGACTGTAACAAGTGGTACTGCACGAGGTCTTTATAGTTCTTCAGAGTATATCGGGGCAAAAACAGGTACGACAAATGCATTTAAAGATTACTGGATAGCAGGGCTAACGAATGATTATACAACGGCTATTTGGGTCGGCTATGATAGACCTCGCTCAATGGAGTCAATTGAAAGTTCAAAAATTCACTTTTCTATATTTAATGCAATAACAGATTAAGTATGTAGTAACCGCAAAACTACATAGCCAAACATAATAAAAAAGCTTGTTAACTAATGTATAGCGCACCTCCCCCGCTAAAATGTTAACAAGCTTTTTTTATTTTATGCAAATGGCAAGCCCGCAAGTATTCCATTGTAAAGCTTCACAATCGCATAGATGACTAACACCACTACTATTGACCAAGTAATTATTTCAAAGAAAATTAACCCAATCACACCTGTAATGGACATATACTGACTCACTTTATAGACATTGTAAATAAAATAACAAAATACTGTTATTAAAAAAACAATGACTAAAATAAGTAACGATTGAAATCCGATGATAGAAGTAAATGCTCCGAAAAAGAAGATAACATATCCTCCACGCGCTGCATGAATTGTTTGCCCCTCTTTATCTTTTGAGAAAAATAACATTCCAAGCTCATGAATCGTTTCACCAATAAGCTTCAATGCTGAAAATAGCATAAAAAATAATAATGCAAATACTATTAGTAGTACGAAACGCAATTCTAAATCCGATAAAAACTCACGCATACCGTTGTATACACCAACTGCGTGAAGTAATTGTAAAGATTCAGATATAGCAAACATACTGAATGAAAAACTAAATAAAATGATTGTTATTAATGGTAAGTATCCATATAAATATGGGTTTTTCATAAATTCATTTCCCTCAAAAATCGTAATATTTCATTCTTACATCATAGCTAACAATACTGTTACGAGCAAGTATGTCTTTACCTATAATTATCTCCTATTTACCAATAACGTCGTCGGTATGGTGGGTAATTATAAGGTGGATAGTAGTAATTCGGCGGATAATTTGGTGGATACGGCCCGTATGGTGGGTAATTAGGTGAGTAATTGTTATTAAGTGACCCCCCTAAAAAGCCTCCTAGAAAACTACCTAAAAACGGAACACCAAATGGATATACAAACCCTGAATTAAAATATGGGTTACGATTAACCATGTTTATGTCCTCCTCCCTTATAAATAGTGTATTCATAATTTATAGAGCCATTGGTCAATTGCCTAAAAATAAAAAGATGTCCCATAAGTTTTATACTTACAAGACATCTTCTCAAATATATTAATTATCGCGTAGCTCTACTAATGTTGCTAATGTACGCACCATGACTCCTGTTCCACCTTTTGGCCCTAAAGCATGTGGTGCACCTGCATCCGATGTACCTGCGATATCAAGGTGAATCCATGGCGTTCCTTCAGCAAATTCTCCAACAAAGCCGCCACCAAAAATCATATGTCCATCACGACCTGGTGAGTTGTTTAAATCCGCGACTTCTGACTTTCGAATACGCTTTTTATCGCTTTCTGTTAATGGTAAACGCCAAACAAACTCGCCTGTTTCAATCGCCGCCTCCATAAACTCTTCGAAAAATTCCTCGTTATTTGTTAAAGCACCAGTTTTATCTTTTCCAAGTGCAACAATTACTCCGCCTGTTAAAGTTGCAACATCGATTAAGTAGTTGGCACCTTGCTGTTTAGCATATGTCATGGCATCTGCCAGTACTAAACGACCTTCAGCATCTGTATTAAGTACTTCAACCGTTTTCCCATTGTACATTGTAATTACATCATCAGGTTTAAAGGCTTCTCCAGACACCATATTATCTGTAGAGCCAATTACTGCCACTACATTTTGCTTTGGCCGTGTTTCACCAATAATGCGCATCGCACCAAGTACTGCTGCAGCACCACCCATATCACCTTTCATACCAACCATACCATCACGAGGTTTTAAAGAATAACCGCCCGTGTCGTATGTAACACCTTTGCCGACAAAACCAATCACGTCTTCCCACTCTGGTTTGCCCTGGTATTTAATCGTGATTAAACGCGGCTCTTCTACAGAACCTTTGTTGACAGATAAAATACCGCCCATACCTAATTCCTCAAGCTGTGCTTTATTTAAAATTTCCACTTCTAAATCATAAATATTAGCAAGCTCTGTTGCATAATCAGCTAAATCTGTTGCTGTAAGTAAATTCGGCGGTAAGTTAATCAAAGTACGCGCTTCATTTACAGCAGCTGCATATACTTTTCCAACTTCGAAGTTTTCTACAACATCTTCTATCTTGGCCTCTGTTACAAATTGAACCTGATCTAAGTATGTGTTTGGTTCATTTGAAGATGTTTTATAGCTTAGTGTTGAATAGTAGCCTAAATTTAACCCTTCTCCAGCTAAATATGCGACTTCTGTTTCTTCTAATTGATCCGTAGTAAATGACTCTACCCAAATTGCAACATCACTTACTTTTGCATTCTTTAATTCTTTACCTACTGTTGCAAATGCTTCACGTAGTTCATCTGCTGTCATATGTTTACGCTCACCTAGACCAACAAAATAAATACGCTTAAGTGATGAATGGTTTCCTGAAAACGGCAATTTCGTAATTGTTTTAGACTCTGTTGAAATTTCTCCAGTATGAAGCCATGTATCAATTGTCTCTCCAAAGAAATCACTAAAAGATGACCAATTTTTCATTTGCTCACGGTGCTTTTGAACACCGATAATTAATGTTTCCGAAGTTTGTGTTTCAAATGTTTTTTCCATCACTTCAATATTCATATTTTTAAAACCTCCTAATGTATAGTTTTATTATATACAAAATCAGTTAATTCGGGTAACGAAAGAAACAATTTATTTATTTTTCTGTGAGTTTAATTTTAATCCAACATAGGAAAAATGGTATAATTACAGCAATTATGAGAAAGTGGGTGTAATTATCGAACTTCTGCAAAATACGCCACTTTGGCTCGGGATTTTCGCAATTGTTTTTGCACAAATATTAAAGGTTCCGATAAATTTTATTGTTACTAGAAAGTTCGACTGGAGCTTATTAACTTCTACAGGGGGGATGCCGAGTTCCCACTCTGCTGCTGTAACGAGCATCGCCACTGCAGTTGGTATAGAAGCAGGTTTTGATTCTGTAACTTTTGCTGTTGCTGCAATGTTAGCTGGCATTGTAATGTATGATGCGAGCCATGTACGTTTTCAAGCTGGACAACATGCAGCAGTTTTAAACGAAATCCGACATGACCTTCAGTTATTTTTCGATGAAATCAAGCGTTGGCCTGAAATGAATGAACAGGAAAAAATAGAAGATTTAAAAACGTTATTAGGTCATAAAAAAAGCGAAGTATTTATCGGGGGACTTGCGGGAATAGTGCTTGCAGTTGTGTGGTATAGTGTTCAAGGTTTATAAAAAATGGATCTGTTAAAAGATTAGATTACCTTTAACAGATCCATTTTTTATTTTTAAAACATTCGATAACCGGCCTTTCGAAGAGCAATCATAACAAATCCAGCTACTATTGCACCTCCGAAGCCACCCGCTAAAATTAAAATATCTACGAGCTGTAATGCCTGAACTTTATCTACTAGTGCAGAAAATGCCATACTAGGTTTAAAGATATAATCCAAAAAGCTAACTTCATCAATAATAAAAATTACGACAATCGGATAAACAATGGCCATTAACCATGTCATACGCAATAACATATTCAATAAAAATCCGATTCCGAAAAACATGACAAAAAATAAAACAATCGAAATGATTAACTGTACTAATGAAACATCATTCATGTTATGTATACCCCCAATAATCTCTCATAATTTTACATGATATAGTGGGTACTTTCAATTCAACATCCAAAATAATGAACAGGAGATTAAAATTGTCAATACTTCTCCATAAAGTTAATAGTATTTTTATTTTAGCAGTTATTATTTCTTGAAAAATAAATGATATTCGCTATAGCCAAATACATCTCCGGGATTAATATCTTCGATGATTGGATGAATATGACTAACAACTTGCTGATGCGCCATTTCCCTTAACATGACGGAAGATAATTCATGCTGTACGATATCTGTTGGTGCCATCCAGCAGGCTTCGATAATTTCTTTTTCCTGCAATACGAACTGTTGAATATTATCGATTGGCTCGCAATGAAAAATAGCCATATTATCGCTAATATCATTTAATATCACACCTGAGCGAAATCCTGCCAACCCCTTTACTTTGCAAATGATACCTGTCTCTTCCAAAACTTCACGCGTAGTTGCAGCTGTTACCGTTTCTGCTTCCTGTACAAAGCCAGCTGGCAGTGACCAAACCCCTTTAAGCCCACCATAAGTCTTTTTTACGAGCAGCCATTCCCCCGCTTGGTTCTCAACAATGGCAGCAACTCCAAGCCATACTTTCCCTCTGTCCTTTTTCATAATAGAAATCCCCCTTGTTATGCTGATAAAAAAACTTGCAAAAGAAGTGTTGCACACTCGTTTGCAAGTTTGAAGTTAGATTATAAAAATTTAAATTTCCCTTTTTTCAGTGTTAAGCCTACACCACCAACTAAATACAGTGCACGGTCATCAACTACTTTTTTTAATGCAGAGGCTGGCTTACCAGTAAATTTACGATCAAATGCAGTCCCAATAGCATCTTCATGCCCTAATGAACATACAGCACCTTTATCATCGTATACAAATACTTCTGTCGGCTCTTCATTAATTAAATGTTTAATATTTTTTGCAATAGTAACACCTTGCTGCATCGCAATCTGCGCAGTTGGCGGATAAGGACGCCCCGCCTCTTCATTTAGAAGAAATGCACAATCCCCTACGATAAATACATCATCAAAGCCTGGTGCGCGCATATCTTCACGAACTGCAATACGCGCCCGATTGGACTCGAGACCACTTGATTCCACTAAAGCATTTCCGCGTATTCCAGCTGCCCATACGACAGTCCCTGCTTTAATAAACTCAAAATCCTCTTCATCTTTTCTAATTTTAACACCTTCTGCTGTTGCTTCAACAATTGGTGTACCAATCGAAAACTCTACGCCTTTTTTTGATAATTGTGCTTTCGCATAATCGACTAATTCCGGATCAAATCCTGGTAATACTGTCGATGCTGCCTCGACACAGAGTAAACGTACTTTTTCTTGAGGTATATCAAATTCTTTACAAAGCTCAGGGATGCGGTTACCCAGTTCTCCCAAAAATTCGATTCCTGTAAAGCCTGCACCACCGACGATGATTGTTAATTTGCTATCGTCTTTTACTTCATCCAAAGTCCATGAAGCAAACTGATATTCGATATGCTCGCGGACTTGGCGTGCTGTATTAATATTGGTTAATGATAAAGCATGCTCTTTCAATCCAGGTATACCGAATGTCTCACCTTCAAACCCTAATCCAATGACTAGATAATCGTACGAAAAATCACCGGCAGAAGTACCGACCAATTTTGTATTGACATCGATGCTTTCAACATTAGCTTTTACAAAGGTTACGTTATGATTAATTACTTTTGAAATAGGATAGCGCGCTTTGTCAGGAGAAATCGTACCTGCCCCAACTTCATGCAACCATGTCGTTTCATAATGGTAGTCATTTTTGTTTACTAAAATGATTTCTGCCTCATTTGCATTGACAAGCTTTTGTAGATTAACAATAGTAGTTAATCCACCATAACCTGCACCTAATACTAAAATTGTCGGTCTTTTCACCAATCAAAACCCCCTTAATTTTAATGTACTAGCGCAAGTACTAGAATAATTCTATTTTCTGTACGCTAGAATGTGCTATTTTTTTACGAAATTACTACTTTTAATACTAGCGTTTTTTATTGGTTATTTCAAACAAATCAGTAAATAGTACTCTATTAATTAACGATATTATGCTCATATAAATAGTCATATTTGATATCAATAAATAAAAATTCTTCATTGGCAATTGCCATCGAGTAGGTACGCGTTAGCTCACCTGTTTCAATATCGCTATATACACCTGACAATTCTCCCTGGTTATCTTTTGTCATTTTAATAATGTTCAATAGGAAATATGGTCTCCAGCTCCAGTTTTTCCCTATTGTTTCTTGATGCATTTCCCACTTACCATCTTTCCAACTTATATTCGGTGATGTTTGGAAACCATTATTATCACAAATATAAAGTCGGAATGCACAATCTTCCAGAGCTTTTGCCAACTCCAATAATTTTTCGTTTTGCATACTTGTAGGATTTAACTGTTCCACAATTGTACAGATTACTCGCTCAAGCCGCTTCATTTCGTCATATTTATGTAGAAGCTGCTTCTTCTCTGTAGCGATAAATTGCTCACATTCTTTGCGGAAACGCTCTTTTAATGAATCACGTGCATGTAATTTCTTCTGTGGGAGTTGTAAATAAGGTCCTTTATAGTAACGTGCCCCGTTTTTCCATCCATGCTGTAATTGGTATACTGTTTCGATATTTTCAATTAATAATTGAGTGCCCATCTTAACAGCAAGAGTACGGATCGTAGAGAATGCGTGATTTTGAGCACCCCACAAATTATAATTTAGCTGACCTACATTCAATTTTAAAATGGATGGCTCGAGCAACATGATATTTTCAAGCTGCGTTTGAGACCCGACATCTGCAAATGCAATTTTCACGCCGTATGTCTTTATATAACGGATTAGATGTTGGAGTTGGTTGGTCTCCCCATCAAATTTATGCTCGGTCATTACAAGTGTAATATTCGATAAATTCGATTCTACAACTATTTCTTTTAACATTGAAAAATAGTTTTCTCCAAAATCTAGCATAAGCAACTCAGGGTTACAAGGAATATATAAACCAAAATCATCGATTAAATGTGCAACTGCCTGTAAAGTTTTCCGGACAAATAATAGCTCAATTTCTGCTCTAATATCCGCAGGCACATCTTTTTCGTATGTGAATTTTTCGATATTAATTATCTTGTTTTCGCTTTCTACTTGACCAATTACTTCGTATGCAATTACGCGATGTCCATCTGCACTATAGATCGGCTCATATAAAATTTCGATTTGATCCAGCTTATCCAATAACTCTAATACACTCACCTCATTGCCCCCTAGCAGTATGGTTTTATTATTATAATAATTCAAACCTTATAATAATACAAAAGTATACACTAAAACATAGTACCGTTATAGGAGATATAAGAATTCAAAAAAAGCCTTTAGCATTTATTGCTAAAGACTTAGTCATTTTAATTATTATTCACATGGTTGCTCTACTGCTGGACGTGCAGCCGCTTTAAAGCTTGTGCCGCATCCGCATGAAGCAAGTGCGTTCGGGTTGTCGATTGTGAAACCGCCGCCCATTAATGATTGTTTAAAATCAATTTTAGTGTCCTGTAAAATACCCGCATCTTCTTTAGATACGATAATTTGAATCCCGTATTGGTTGTCAACGAAGTCGTCTTCATTAACTGTTTGCTCAAATGCCATACCATATGAAAGACCACTGCAGCCCCCGCCTTTTACGGCTACACGCAAGCTCGCATTTTCCTCTTCGTTTTGGACCATCATTTCTTTGACTTGAAATGAGGCCGCTTCTGTTAATATAATTACTTGTTTTTCACTTGCCATTTCAGTCACCTACTTTCTTTACTTATCATATCAATTGTAAAACGTATCTGACAACAAAACTGCCTAGTCCAAGTATTTTACTACAGCACTTTTATTACTGGAGGATAAAATACCTAAAAAATTCATAATAATTCAGTTAATTTATCACTATTCCTGTAATTCCCTTGCTATAATATAGTTATTATTTATGCGAGAGGTATGTGACCTATGATAATTTCCCCATACTATGAAAAAGATGTTGAATGCTTAAATTGCAAAAAAAAATTCCCTACATTAAAAGTGCGTTCAAAATCCATAAAAGTTGACCATACCGAATCCGATTTTCACCCAATATATGCAGATAATCAAGTCAACGCATTATACTATAATGTATTCGTTTGTCAGCATTGTGGATTTTCCTTTACGGAAGACTTCAATAAATATTTTGCCCCGGGTGTCAAAGAACAAATCACTATTCAAATTTCTAATAATTGGATACCACACAATTTTAAAAGTGAGCGTACGGTTTTCGATGCCATCCAGGCATATAAACTTGCTTTATTATGTGCAACTATTAAAAAAGAAAAATTTGTTATTATATCTGGTTTGACCCTACGACTTGCATGGTTATACCGCTCCATCAATAATACTGGGCAAGAACAACGCTTTCTTAAAATGGCACGTGATTTTTATATGGAAAGCTTCTCGACGGAAGATTTTTCGGGTACACAAATGTCTTCCATACGTATTATGTATATGATTGCTGAATTATCACGTCGAATCAACGACTATCAAAATGCAACTCGCTTCTTTTCACGCGTTATCGAAAGTCAGCGTGTAGGTGGCGAAGCAAAACTTATAGAGATGGCCAAGGAGCAATGGGAATTGGTCCGAGAAGAACGTGAAAAAATGCCCCTATAAAAAAAATATAGAGCTGCCTTAAATTTAAATTTAAGGCAGCTCATGCTATTTTGCTATTTTCCGCAAAATGGGATACCCCTTAATCTAAAGGATAATACCATTAATTAGAATACCTGCTCTACTTCAACAATACCTGGCACTTCTTCTAATAGTGCACGTTCGATACCTGCTTTTAACGTAATTGTAGAACTTGGGCAGCTACCGCATGCGCCTAGTAAACGCAGCTTTACGATACCTTCTTCAATATCAACTAATTCACAGTCTCCGCCATCGCGTAATAAAAACGGGCGTAATTTATCTAAAACTTCCTGTACTTGTGCATATTGTTCTGTTTCTGTCATTTTGCTCGACTCCCTTCATTAAAATCATTATAATGTGAAGGAGCAAAAAAATCCATTATTGAATAGCGAAAGGTTGGAATTCCCATGTCACAATCTCAGCCAATTATTGAAGTTTTCGGCGCAAATATCATTTGTGCGAGCTGTGTGAACGCACCTTCTTCTAAAGATACATACGAATGGCTTCAAGCTGCAATCTCACGTAAATATCCTGAACAACCGTTTACGATTCGTTATATCGACATTGAAGGTACAATTGATAACGAGCGTGATCAAGATTATGCAAATCGCATACAAGAAGATGAATTTTTCTATCCACTGGTTTTAGTAAATGATGAAGTTGTCGGAGAAGGTTATGTACAAATTAAACCTGTATTTGCAGCACTTGAAGCAGCAGGCTTTGAGCCAATTGCAGAGTAAGAAAATGCCTCTTTAGCATAATTTTGCTAGAGAGGCATTTTTATTATTAATTATCGTTTTGACGTTTATAATACCAAAGAAGACCTGACTTCATTAGGCGTGCAATACGTCCTGTTACCGTTGTATCAGCTAAATGAACAAAGCCTTGCTTCTTACCCAAGGAGCCCATAAAGCCCTTCATTTTGATTTCTGAAAGCTTTTCCGGTAGTGGCTCGCCTTTCCAGCGCATTTTTAGTACTTTTACAATACGCTCACCTTGTTCCTCGGCTAATTGGGCTGTTGGAGGTAAATGAGAAGAAGCACAATCTCCTACTACGTATACATCCTCATCGCCAACTACATGGTAATGGTCTGTAATGATTGGGCGATTAAATTTATCTTTTTCTACATCCAATTCACGAACGATTTTTACAGGTTGTACACCTGCAGTCCAAACAATTACATCCGCTTCAATAACTTCATCGTGATTGTAAAGACGACCTTCTTCTACACGTGTAATATTAGATTCAGCAATTACTTCAACATTATGTTTTTCGAACCATGATTTAATGTATTCACTTAACTTTTCTGGGAAGTCTCGTAAAATACGGTGCGAACGGTCAAATAATTTAATTTTTAAATCTGAGCGACTTTCGCGTAATTCACTTGCAAGCTCAATTCCTGAAAGTCCTGCACCGATAATTGCTACAGTTGAGCCAGGAGCTAAACCGCAAACCTTTTCAAATGTTTTGCGTGATTTTGCGATAGTTTGAATACTATATGTGAATTCATCAGCGCCTGGGACACCATGATATTTATCAACACAGCCTAAACCGATAACAAGCTGGTCATATGCCAGTTCCTGTCCATCTTCCAAATATACTTTTTTATCTTCACGATCAATACGAACAACTTCACCATATACACGATTTAACCGCTCATGCTCCGGAAACGCAACACGAATTTCTTTATCTGTAGAAGTACCCGCTGCAAGTGCGTAAAATTCTGTTTTCAAACTATGGAAAGGTGTACGATCCACCAATGTAATTTCTACATCTGCCGGTAAGCCTGGTAATAAACGAAGCAAAATTCGCATATTTCCATATCCGCCACCTAATAATACTAATTTCTGCATAGCAATTTCCCTCATATTCTGTAATTAATCAATTACACCTACGCGTAATTGTGTCTGTTTTTTTCTAGTTTACCCCAAAAAAATCTATATAAATCTCCAACGCCTGTCAGAAGCTCTACCTTCATTCAGTACGAAATAGAACGCTTACTGTACGAAGAATAGTTTTGTTCACAAACTTTCCATAAACATTATAACTGTTTGTGATAAATTTCACAATACATTAAATTAGTTTTTGTGAATTAATTCACATAGCAATATATTATGAAACAGAGCAATTGACGTTAATAAAAAAACAAAGTAGCATGACTAATAGTGAGGTGACGATATGTTAAATCCATTAGTCGAATTTTGTATTAGTAACTTAGCAAATGGTGCACAACAAACATATGAACAATTAGAACAAGACCCTGATATAGATGTTTTGGAATATGGTTGCTTAAGCTATTGTACAAAATGTGCACAATGCTTTTATGCGGTTGTAAATGGTGATTTAGTCGAGGCGGATACACCAGAAGAACTGACGAAGCGCATTTATGAATATATCGAAGAAAATCCGATGTGGTAAACTACCCACACCGGATTTCTTTTTGTTATTTTAATAGCTCAATTAAATTCTCTACACAATAAGTGGGTAGCTGTGCCTGTTGTTTTACAATTTCTGTAGGCGTTACACCCGTATTGACATGAATTGTGTCACAACCAAAATGTATGCCACATAAAATATCGGTGTCATAATTGTCGCCTATCATAACCATTTCTTCTTTCTTAAATTGATGCTCGTCCGCAATGATTTGAAGCATTACTGGTGAAGGTTTTCCGATAAATAACGGTGTTACCCCAGCCACATTGCTAACTAAATGAACAAACGAACCATTGCCAGGTGCAAAACCATTTTCATTTGGAAATTTGATATCTTCATTTGTCCCGATTAACTTTGCACCATTTTGGATATAGGCACTTGCCTTAACAAGCTTTTCATAACTTATTTGGCGGTCAATGCCCATTACAAGTACATCGCTTTGTTCCTCCGTTATTTCTAATCCTTCTTCAAGTAAAGCTGTACGAATACCTGCTTCCCCAACGACATTCACCTTATTATTTTTGCAGATGGTTGCAACGTACTTTGCTGTTGCTAATGAACTCGAATATATATGATGAAGTGGTGCTTCAATACCTACACTTTTTAGCAGTTGCTGTAATGTTTCCCGCGTTTTTGACGAGTTATTCGTTAAATAATAAGGCTCAATTCCCTGTCTTTGAAGATGATGGATAAATTGCACTGCAGATTCGATGCCCATTTTACCGCGGTAAACTGTTCCATCCAAATCAAAGCAGTACGCTTTATAAGCTAACATTATGCATGGTCCTCAGGTAAAAATGCTGAAACTGGACCTAACTCATTTAATAAATAATCTTCAACTTTACTTGAGAATTGTTTTAACGCACTTAAATTTGAAGTTAACACTGTTAATATTTCTTCATTATCTACTGCGATAAATTCACGGACAATCATTTTACGTAATCCCACTACTGCTTTTAGTGGTGCATCCATTTCAGGCGTAATTACTTTTTCATCAACGAAGATATCAATAATGTCTTCATAGCTACCTGGATCACGCATAATGAAGCCATCGATTACAAGGTTCCCAACGTCCATCATCGCTTCCATCACATTATGGCCGATACGCTGTAAAGCAAGTTTATGAATTTCATCGCCTAACCAGTTGTCCGTTGATTCAAAAATTGATATTAATTCATCTAAATGTGATAAGTTGTTTGTAATTTTATTTCTATCTACGAAGTACATAGATAAAGCCTCCATTCAATCAATAAAAGTTGATAGTGTTTTCCCTTATATAGTACCATATTCTTTAGAGATGGAAGGGGTTCAAAACAAAATGGAACGATTTTTCTTATATGATGATGTAGAAGACACAAAAACGCGCTTTGTTAGTTTTGCCGGTAAATCGCAACGTTATGATTTAGCGATTTTACAAAGCAGTCGCTTTTTTGGGAAGGTTCTCGTGCTAGATATTCAGTTTGGAAGATTTGCTATTATCGGAGCTGATGATGTAGAGGAACCAGGTTATTTAGAGCATGTTTATAACCGTACTGAAGCTGATACTGAAGATTTGCGTGAATATTTACGTGAGCTATTAAGCTAAAAAAAAACGAGGAAACGTATTAAAACGTCTCCTCGTTTTTCATTTATTCAGTTACTTCCGCAACCTTTTCATCTACAATTGGTTCTGTTTCTTGCTCTTTTTTCACTTCTGTTGCGCGACCGGTTTTTTGAACAATAAAATATGCACAGCCGAAATTACAATATTCGTATAAATAATCTTGGATTGTGCTGATTTTTGTGTCAAATGTTGATTTTTGATTTTTATCATCAAAAAAACCTTTTAAACGTAACTGCCCATAACCCCAGTCACCAACAATATAATCATATTTCGTTAAAATATCTGAATAACGCGTCAGAAATGCTTCTTCCTGAAACCCTTCCCGCACATTTTCAATCAATTCATAAGTATAACCTTCCGCAATAATCAAACTAGACACCACCTATCTTATTTCCATGTTAATGAATATTGACCATGAAAGCAATATTCACTATAAAATTTCAAAAAGACAGCAAACTCATCAGATCTCTACTTTATGGTTTGCAGCAGCATTTACTTGCTCGTCTGCATGGTAGCTACTGCGGACTAACGGACCTGCTTCACAATGACTGAAGCCTTTTTCCATGGCAATTTTACGTAGCTTGCCAAATTCGATTGGAGAGTAATACTTCTTTACAGGCAAATGTTTTTTTGTCGGCTGTAAATATTGCCCAATCGTCATAATATCTACGTTGTTTGCACGCAGGTCATCCATTACTTCATAAATTTCTTCAATCGTTTCCCCTAAGCCGATCATTAATGATGACTTTGTCGGTATATTTGGCTGCATCTCTTTTGCTTTACGTAAAAATTCCAATGACCGATCATAGGTTGCCTTCGCACGTACACGTGGTGTTAAGCTACGTACGGTTTCAATATTGTGATTTAAAATATCAGGTTTTGCATCCATAAGTAAGCGTAGACTTTCTTCTCGACCACCTAAATCAGAAGGCAGCACTTCCACTGAAGTTAATGGACTTTTACGACGAATCGCGCGAACCGTTTCCGCCAAAACTTCAGCACCGCCATCTTTTAAATCATCCCGGGCTACCATCGTAATTACTACGTGTTTTAAGTTCATTAATGCAACTGAATCTGCTACGCGCTCTGGTTCTGCCAAATCTAATTCATTTGGTAATCCGGTTTTAACTGCACAGAAGCGACAGGCACGTGTACATACAGAGCCAAGAATCATCATTGTAGCTGTACGGCGCTCACCCCAGCACTCATGAATATTCGGACAGCGTGCTTCTTCACATACAGTATGCAAATTGTTGTCCCGCATTAACTTTTTTAATGCCTTATACTCATCATTCGTATTCAGCTTAATTTTTAACCATTCCGGCTTACGTACATGTTCTTCCTTCAGATTAGTTGGTTTACAAGATGTCATTTCACTTACTCCCCTCACTCAACTACTACGTTGTTATGATGTCAGATTACCATATTAAATACTTTCCAACAACACACTATTCTTATAATTGCAACTTTTCAAAATTAGGGTTAATCGTAAGGGATAGGTACTTCTATAGAAGGTTGTGCACCTTCACCCGCGCTGTAAATATGAGGAACGGTTCCTCGTACTAAACCGATGGCAACTGGGATTTTCTGCTCTACGGATGCAGATTTACTTGCAAATGGGACAATTATCTGAACGTTTACTTCAATAAATAAATTCACTTCTACAATAGCATTATTTATTCCAAATTCACTAACAGTGTTTTCAACATTGCTATGTACATTCCCAATAATGTGAAAACGTATAGGTATTTTTGGTCCTAGATTCCCAATTATAGGAACATTAAGAGCCTGCCCTAATGGCACAAAAAATACAATTCCGTCTCCAGCCTCCATCTTCCCGACATCATATTCGACATTTTCCAAATTCGGCAAATGCGATAAATCCCCATTTTCTGCTTGCTCTAAATATTCCTTTACTAATGCCGTTGTTTCTGCGCGCACTTGGTTAATAATTTCCGTATTAAATTTTGTCGTAATCATATCTGTTGATTGAGTCGGTAAATCTACAATAATATCATTCACATCGAGAACACTTGACGTTCTTGAATTGATCGCTTTACTTACGACATACGAGGCAACTTTATATGTCTGTACTTCGGCATATTGCAAATATGTCGGCATTAATCTTTCATTTAATACATATATACTAATACAAACCATTCCAACAATACTTACGACAACTATCGTAACAATGTTATGCATTCTACCTTTTTTTCTGCCATATGACTTTGACTTTGGTTTTGAATTTGACCTCCACTTTCTTTTACGAAAACGCAAATAAATCCTCCTTCTCTTAAAATATGAGAAGGAGGATTTTTTATTCAACATATACAGCAAATTCTGTTTCAATATTTTTTATGTAGATTTCCGGGTAATCACTCAAGCATATTTCATATGTAGCACCCAACAACTTATCATCTTCTTCGAAAACCCGAATCCACGGACGGGTTACGTCGATTAAGTTTTGCTTTGATACAATTCCACGTCGTCCATCTGTCAGCAATACAATGGTTCCGTTCGCATAATGAATTATGCTTCTTTTAAAAGCCTCCACTACCTTTGTATCAAATTTTATCCCATCATCTTTAACGATGATGGCAATTGCTTCTGTCGGTAGCATTTTGTTTCGATACACTCGATTAGATGTCAATGCATCAAATACGTCTGCAACTGCTATTATCTTCGCAAATGGATGAATTTCATGGTCCACTATCCCTCGTGGATAGCCACTCCCATCAATTCGCTCATGATGTTGAAACGCACAATGCGCTACAAGTAAAGACAGACTGTGCAGGTTACGCAATATGTCAAATCCATATTGAGCGTGACGCTTTATCTCTTCATACTCACTATCCGTTAATTTACCTGGCTTTAATAGTATCTCAATAGGAATAAGCAATTTCCCAACATCATGCAAAAGTGCCCCAATTCCAATCAATCGAATATCTTCATAAGTGTAACCCATCTCTTTTGCAATGGCTATCGAATACATTGCTACTTGAAAGGAGTGCTGATAAATGTATTCATCATATAAATAGGCATCTGTCAGCACCATTAATACATCATCACTATTGATAATAGAATTCATAATATCATCTACTATTAAGCCGATTACTTTAGATTGCTGATCGAGTACAAACGAGGCCTGATTTGGTTTGGCCTGTTTTACATGTTCAAATGCTTTTGTCATATTTTTTACTGCTTCAATACGCTTCTTCGGTTCAACTGTTTCCTCTATTTCTATTCCTTTTGAAAGGCTGTCATCTATATATAAGTATTGAACATTAAGTTGTCGCAGCCTTTCAACAATCCCTTTTGTTACAGTTACATCTTTATGGAGGAGTGGATGCCCGGCTTCATTCCATATAGTCCTCCCTACTACCATACCTTCTCTCAAAACATTAATCGATATTAATCGCATTTGTTTAATTTCTCCAATCTAAAATTACGTACATTTCATATTCACGTTTAATGGGGGAGAAATATATAAATTTTCACTGAAATTTCTTCATACAGTAGTTTTTAAATACATCTCTTATAAAATCTGGTAAGTAATATTCCTTCTTCGCATATTTAAAACTAGGAAAAAAATAGCCAAACGTAAATAAATCCAACGTAGCTAATCGATATACCTTATCAGGTTCCATGAGATGACCATTAATGAACAATTCACGTTGCTTCGTAATTTCAATGCCATAATTCAATATTTTCCCGAAGATAATTCCTCTAAAGCCTAGTCCTTTTAATTCAAGGCGAGACCACTCTTCATTTTCAAATTGAAGGAATATTTCTTTTAATTCACTACCAGTTATTTGAATGACACATATATTTATCGGATGAGGCAGAATTTTGTGAATATCATATGTAGAAATTAGTCCTTTTCGCAATTTGTCAACGAAAATTCCTGCATTAAACATGACACAATCTGCTCCTGTATAATCGTACATACATTCTGCAAATAAATCGGATAATTGAGAGCGGTGAAACCATTCTTTATTATACGATTTTGTTAATGTAAATACAGGTTTATCCAGTAGGAGCTTGGCTTCCTTTTGCAATTGGATTAACCATTCCCCTTCATTTTCAACTTCAGGTAAAAGAGCATTTTCATACAGGCGATCCTTCTTTTCGGTTAATGTCCGTGTGGCATGGTCAAACTCTATCTCTAACTGCCCCGTATATTGACCAAATTTACCGCCCCCTGTTAAAAGGACATTATTTTCTAGGCGCCCCTGTTCAAATACATGATGTGTATGCGAGCCAAAGATTACATCAATAATCGGACATTCCTGTGCTAACAACTCATCTTCTGTAATTCCTAAATGGGACATACAGATAATGATATCTGCTTGTTTTTTTAATTTAAAAGCCAATTTTATAAGCTCTGCACGAGGTGTTGTCACTTCCCAACCAAGTTCCTTATAAAATAGGTCAAACTGAGCTGTCGCCGCAATTACTGCAATTTTCGTGCCATACCTTGTTGTTAAAATAGTATAAGGCTTCATCCATCTTGGATTCTCTTCAAATTGTGAGTAAAGATTGCCGACCACTACTTCAAATTCAGCATCATCGTATAAATGATAAAGGACATTGTAAGGAAGTGTGATTCCTTCATTATTCCCTATTGTTACAACATCGTATTGCGCCTCATTCAGCATTTTAATATTGCCTTTGCCCAATGTTGCTTCTGTATACAAATTAGAACGGTCTAGATGATCGCCTAAGTCCACTAAAAAGCTTGTTTCCCCTCGATCGGACAGCATTTTGCGTTGCATCTGTATAAACGATTGACTGCGCTTCCAATACGTAAAATGACTATGCAAATCATTCGTATGAAAAAAATGAATTAATTCTCGCACTTTTGCTACCCCGCTCTCTTTTACTCTTCAAAAAATCCTAGCTGTTTTGGTGCAAGTCCACCAAATTCAATCTGTAAGATTTGCTGCATCCGTTTTGCATTTTTTGCTGCATGTCCACCGGAATTATTATTAAATAAAACATAAACATGCTCTGACTGTGCCTCTAAATCTTTTATGTCTTCCGCAAGTTTCTGCAATTCTTCCTCATTGTAATCATATAAAAATCGAACTTTTCTCCAATTTTCCCCGTGCCCAATATTACGCCAGCCATGTACATTTCGACCATGTATTCTAAGAAGCACTTTATTGTCGGTAGCAACAGGTACAAAAGGTACTGAACCACTTCCCGCTTGCGGTTCATCACAAACAGTATGGATAAATTGATTTTCTTTTAAAAATTGAAGTGTCTTTTCTTTCGTTTTGGGACTATACCAAGTTTGATTGCGAAACTCAATCGCAATTGGATAATCTATTAGTTGTTGTTTTATATAGCGAATATATAGTACATTTTTTCTTTGACAGTCAAACCATGGAGGAAACTGCACAAGCACCATCGCCAGCTTTCCATGCCTTTTAAATGTATCGGCACATTTTCTAAATGCATTAAACATATCATTTTTCGTTTCGAACGGTAATTCATCCCGTAGATGACCTGTCATCCCTTGATATGCCTTAATAACGAATTTAAAGTTATCAGGTGTATCTTTGCACCATTTTTCTACATTCTCTACTGACGGTATTGCATAAAAGGAGGTGTCCAACTCTACAACCGGAAAATGCCCACTATAATCAAATAATTTATCTTTTGCTGCCGTCACTTTACTATAGACATCTGGGTGATCGCCCCAACCAGTTAAGCCAATTGAAATCATTTCAATTCACCTCTTTAATTTATTGTATTGTACAACATATTGATCATATATATATTGATACATTGCAAAATGATTTAATTCCTACAATAATAGTAGAAAAGGGAGGTTCAGTTTATGCATATCTTACAATCAATCGAGGAATTTGAGCAAATTAAAAGTAGCTCGGCCGTCGTTTTTGAATTTACAGCTGACTGGTGTGGCGATTGTCGTTTTATTGATCCGTTTATGCCGGAAGTAGTTGAAAAGTTTTCAAATTACAAATTCGTTAAAGTTGACCGCGATAAGTTTTTAGATCTATGCATCGATTTAGGTATTATCGGGATTCCTAGTTTTTTAGCTTATGAAAATGGAATTGAACTTGGGCGTTTTGTGAGCAAAGATCGTAAAACCCAGGAAGAAATTGAAAACTTTATTTCCAACCTCAAATAGAAAAATGCTTCAAACGATAAGTATTATCCGTTTGAAGCATTTTTAAATTATTTGATTATACCTTCGTGCTCTTCGTTTTTCCAAAGTTTGTTGTTCTTTTTTTGTCCTAATGCCCAAAATATAACAGCTACTGCTACGACTAACACTACAGCAGGTACCCCTAAAGTAATTGGCCAGAATAAGTTTTCCATTATAGCTCGCTCCTTTTATATATAATCTACATTCCCATTATTCCATCTAATACAATTATTGTAAACGGCAGCCAAGTATTTAATTAATAAATTCTCGTAAAAGCACTTTTTTTCTTCACGAATTCAACACAATTTTGCTTTTAGTAATGCGATTTCGATTTTTATTACTAATTCAATGAATTTCTCTATCTAAATTCCAAAAAAAAAGCATTTGCCCCCAATTGGTTAGGAGGCAAATGCTTACATTGTATTATCCGATAGAACCTTCCATTTCGAACTTGATTAGGCGGTTCATTTCTACTGCATATTCCATTGGTAATTCTTTTGTGAATGGCTCGATGAAGCCCATTACGATCATTTCTGTCGCTTCTTCTTCAGAAATACCACGGCTCATTAGGTAGAATAATTGTTCTTCAGATACTTTAGAAACTTTCGCTTCGTGCTCTAAAGATACGTTATCATTTAAGATTTCGTTGTATGGAATTGTATCAGAAGTTGATTGGTTATCCATAATCAACGTGTCACACTCGATGTTTGAACGAGCACCTGTTGCGTTTTTACCGAATCTTACTTGACCTAAATAAGTTACTTTACCACCTTGCTTAGCAATCGATTTAGATACGATTGTTGAAGAAGTGTTTGGTGCCAAGTGAATCATTTTAGCTCCAGCGTGTTGGTGTTGACCTTTACCTGCAATAGCAATTGAAAGTGTCATACCACGTGCGCCTTCACCTTTAAGGATACAAGCAGGGTATTTCATTGTTAATTTAGAACCGATGTTACCGTCGATCCATTCCATCGTACCGTTCTCTTCAACAACTGTACGTTTTGTAACAAGGTTATATACGTTGTTTGCCCAGTTTTGAATCGTTGTATAACGGCAGTAAGCGTTCTTTTTAACGATGATTTCTACTACAGCCGAGTGTAGAGAGTTTGTTGTGTAAACAGGCGCTGTACAACCTTCTACGTAGTGTACAGATGCATCTTCGTCTACGATGATTAGCGTACGTTCGAATTGACCCATGTTTTCAGAGTTAATACGGAAGTATGCTTGTAGTGGTGTATCTAATTTAACGCCTTTAGGCATATAAATAAATGAACCACCAGACCAAACTGCAGAGTTTAATGCTGCGAATTTGTTATCTGTATAAGGGATTACTGTACCCCAGTGTTTTTTGAAGATTTCTTCGTTTTCTTTTAACGCTGAGTCTGTATCTTTGAAGATAATCCCCATATCTGTAAGGTCTTGCTTCATGTTATGGTAAACTACTTCAGATTCATACTGAGCAGATACACCTGCAAGATATTTTTGTTCAGCTTCCGGGATACCTAATTTATCAAATGTTGCTTTGATTTCTTCAGGTACTTCATCCCAAGAACGTTCTGTTGCTTCAGATGGTTTTACGTAATACGTAATTTCATCGAAGTTTAATGACGCTAGGTCACCGCCCCATTGAGGCATTGGCATTTCATAAAATTTTTCGAGAGCTTTTAAGCGGTAGTCAAGCATCCACTGTGGCTCTTCCTTCATACTTGAGATTTCACGAACGATATCTGCTGTAAGTCCACGTTCAGAACGGAAAATTGATACGTCCTTATCATGGAAGCCATACTTGTAATCGCCGATTTCAGGCATTTTTTTAGCCATGTTGTCTCCTCCGTTCATTAACTAAAAGTGTCCAAGCGCTCGTTTAGCTGTGACGGACGTTGGAGAGTCCTGACAAGTGTGCTCGCACACGCAGGAAGGAATCGAAACGTCCGAACAACAGCTAGCGCTTTGACCTGGATAAATATGAGAAGTGCTAAAATGCTGTACAAGCACTTTAGCCTACTTAAATTATTTATTTTCGTTATTTACGCCTTTTTCCATCGCTTTCCAAGCTAATGTAGCGCATTTAATACGTGCCGGGAATTTAGCAACACCTTGTAGTGCTTCCACATCCCCAAGATCATATTTTTCATCATCGAAGTCTTCGCCAAGCATCATTTTCGAGAAAATGTCTGCTAATTCTAAAGCTTCATCTAACTTTTTGCCTTTTACGATTTGTGTCATCATTGATGCTGAAGACATAGAGATTGAACATCCTTCTCCATCAAACTTCGCATCTTCTACGATACCATCGTTTAGCTTCAGTGTTAAATGGATACGGTCACCGCAAGTTGGGTTATTCATATCGATTGTCACACTGTTTTCTTCAAGTGCCCCTTTGTTACGAGGGTTTTTATAGTGATCCATAATTACGGAACGATATAGTTGATCTAAATTATTAAAAGACATCGCCAAAATACTCCTTCGCTGAGCGCAATCCTGCAACTAAACGATCAACATCTTCTTCATCATTGTACATGTAGAAGCTTGCTCGTGCTGTTGCTGATACTTGAAGCCATTTCATTAAAGGTTGGGCGCAATGATGTCCCGCACGAACTGCAATACCACTCATATCAAGCACTGTCGCCACATCATGAGGATGGACATCGTCAAGATTAAATGTAACAAGTCCGCAACGTTTCATCGGGTCACGTGGACCAAAAATCTGTAGACCATCAATTGTATCTAATTGATCCATCGCATAGCCTGCTAATTTATGTTCGTGTGCTGCGATGTTGTCTAAACCAATTTCTTCTAAGAAGTCGATTGCAGCACCCAGACCAATTGCTCCTGCAATAATCGGTGTACCACCTTCGAATTTCCACGGTAACTCTTTCCAAGTCGATTCTTCTAAACCTACGAAATCAATCATTTCGCCACCAAACTCTACTGGTTCCATTTCTTCAAGAAGCGCTTTTTTTCCATATAGTACCCCAATTCCAGTAGGAGCACACATTTTATGACCTGAAAAACCTGCAAAGTCCACATCTAAATCTTGTACATCTATCTTTAAATGCGGTGCTGCCTGTGCTAAATCAGCTACCATAATAGCACCATTTTCATGTGCAATACGTGCAATCTCTTTAATCGGGTTAATCGTACCTAATACGTTTGAAACATACATCATTGAAACAATTTTTGTTTTTGGTGTAATGATTTCACGTACTTTTTCCAGTGAAATTGTACCGTCTGGTTCAAGGTTAAGATATTTTAATACGGCCCCTTTTTCTTTTGCTAGCTGTTGCCATGGAATAATGTTTGAATGGTGTTCCATGTACGTAATGACAATTTCATCACCTTCTTTAACATTTTGACGGCCATAACCTGAGGCAACTGTATTAAGGGCTGTAGTAGTACCACGCGTAAAAATAACTTCCTGTGTTGAACTGGCATTAATGAACTTACGAACTTTTTCACGTGCACCTTCATAAGAATCTGTTGCACGGTTTCCAAGTGTATGCACACCACGGTGAACATTCGAATTATCCAGGTTATAATAATTCGACACTGCTTCAATTACTTGAATTGGCTTTTGAGATGTAGCCGCACTGTCTAAATAAACTAATGGATGTCCATTAACTTCCTGGTTTAATATCGGAAAATAACTTTTTATTTCTTTTGGTATCATTATCGAACTTTCCTTTCGATAACCTCCGTCAGCTGTTTTTTAACGCCTTCGATTGGCAATTGAGCAACAACTGGCGCAAGGAATCCATGAATTACAAGGCGCTCTGCTTCTTGTTTAGAAATACCGCGGCTCATTAGGTAGTAAAGTTGCGTTGGGTCAACACGTCCAACAGATGCTGCGTGTCCTGCTGTTACATCGTCTTCATCGATTAAAAGAATCGGGTTTGCATCACCGCGTGCTCCTTCAGAAAGCATTAATACACGAGATTCCTGCTCTGCATTTGCTTTCGTACCACCATGCATGATGTGACCAATACCGTTAAATATTGATTGTGCCTTATCTTTCATTACACCGTGTTTTAAAATTTGACCATCGGAATTTTTACCCCATTGACGGATTAAAGTTGTAAAGTTAAGTTTTTGATCTCCGCTACCTACAGTTACCATTTTGAAATCTGAAGTAGAGTTATCGCCAATTAAATTTGTTGTATTTTCATAAATTGTGTCTGAGTTCGTCATTAAACCTAATGCCCAGTCAATTTTTGCATCGCGCAGTGCATGTCCACGGCGATTTACATAAGCAGTATAACCATGTGCCAAGTTATCTACTGCACCGAATGTAACTTGTGCATTATCTTTTGCGATTACTTCCGTTACAACGTTTACTTGACCATGTGCTTCATCAAATGTAGAAATATAAGTTTCAACATAAGTTACAGCTGAAGATTCTTCTGCCACTATTAATACGTGGTTAAATAATGATGCTTCTGCATTGTCATTTAAAAATACAACTTGAAGCGGTTCTTCGATTACAACATTACGTGGAACATATACGAAAATACCACCGTTAACTAGTGCTGCATGGTAGGCAGTTAGTTTGTGCTCGTCCACTTTTACAGCAGTTGTCATAAAGTATTTTTCTACTAAATCTTTATGGTCACGGATTGCTGTTTGAATATCTGTGAAAATAACACCTTTGTTTTTTAGTTCTTCCGATAATTTTACAAACGCTGGCGTATTGTTGCGTTGGATATATAAATTTTCTTGTGTTTCAGTATCTACGACTGACTTCACTTCTGAAGGCAGTTCTTCCAATGAAGTGAATGGTGCGCTTTCTACTGTATGGTTTGCGAAATCAATGAAGTTCCACTTTTTAATATTCGTTCTATCTGGTTTTGGTAAGTCAAGCTCAGCAGCTTTTTCCATTGCATTTACACGGAAATCAGTAAATGCTGCTGGTTCAGCGTTATTTTGCGAGAACGAGCGTACTTCTTCTACTGATAACGCTAATTTTGTTTCAACCGTCATCTTTGTCGTCCTCCTTAATTATGCTTCTTCTGTTACTGCTTCAGTATCTTGAATACCTAGTTCTGCTTTAATCCACTCATAACCTTCTGCTTCTAAACGTTGAGCTAATTCAGCACCACCAGATTTCACGACTTTACCTTGCATCATTACGTGAACATGGTCAGGTGTGATGTAGTTTAATAAACGTTGATAGTGAGTGATCATTAAGCAGCCGAAACCTTCGCCGCGCATTTCGTTAATACCTTTTGAAACTACTTTTAATGCATCGATATCTAAACCAGAGTCGATTTCATCTAAAATACCGAATGTTGGTTTGATCATCATCATTTGCAGAATTTCGTTACGTTTTTTCTCACCGCCAGAGAAGCCTTCGTTTAAATAACGTTGTGACATTTCTTCCGGCATTTCTAAAAATTCCATTGTTTTATCTAATTCACGGATGAATTTCATTAATGAAATTTCTTGTCCTTCTTCACGACGCGCGTTAATTGCTGAACGTAAGAAGTCCGCATTTGTTACACCAGGAATTTCTGAAGGATATTGCATAGCAAGGAATAAACCTGCTTGTGCGCGCTCATCAACTTCCATTTCCAATACGTTTTCGCCATCAAGGATGATTTCACCTGAAGTTACTTCATATTTTGGGTGCCCCATAATTGCTGAAGCTAATGTAGATTTACCTGTACCGTTCGGACCCATGATTGCATGGATTTCGTTTGTGTTGATTGTTAAGTTTACACCTTTTAAAATCTCTTTTCCGTCGATTTCAACGTGAAGATCTTTAATTTCTAAAGTTGCCATTAAATTACCTCCAAATATTCATTTGCATACTTTTTGTATGCTAAATTAAGTTCATAACCAATCTTACCCGAAATGAATGTGTGTTGCAAATAGTTTAGAATGATTTTAATTAAAAAATACTTATCAATCTATTAAAACGCTTTAGTGCAGTTTGTTTCTACTATTTAAACAGTAATAATTATGCTTTATATTTTTTCAATAGCTAAACACTAATTGAGAATCAATTTCACTTATTGCTGGGCGCAACCATACCCTTTATATAATAAATTAAAACACCATTCTCTTAAAAGAAAATGGTGTTGATATAATTATATTAACTTGTTACTACTAATTCATTTAAATAATAATCAACACTTGCAGCAACACCGCGTCCTTCTTTAATCGCCCAAACAACAAGACTTTGACCACGGCGGGCATCACCGGCAGCAAATACTCCCGGTAGATTCGTTTCGTAATCTTTAATGGATGCGCGAATCCGGTTATTCGTAAATTCCACACCGAAATGTTCTGGCGTTTCCTTTTCTGCCCCTTCAAAACCTATTGCTACAAATACATGCTGTGCCGGCCACACTTTCTCTGTTCCCGGCAGCTCTTTAAAGTAATGGAAACCATCTTCTCCTAAAATCTTCTCCATTTGAATTGTATGGAGTTCTTTTACATTTCCTTTTGCATCTTTAACAATTTTTGTTGTTTGAATGCAATATTCACGTGGGTCACGACCAAATTTGGCGTCTGCTTCTGCGTATGCATAGTCCAACGTGTAAATATTAGGGTCTTTCGGCCACATTGTATCATCTGTACGAACTTTCGCCTGTTGAGGATGTTTCCCGAATTGGTAAACTGAGCGGCAATTTTGGCGCAATGCAGTTGCTACACAGTCTGCACCTGTATCTCCGCCACCGATAACGATAACGTCCTTACCTTCTACATTCAGTGCTTTATTATCCGCAAAATTTGAATCCAATAAACTTTTCGTTACATCTGTTAAATAATCCATTGCTAAGTGGATGTTACCAGCATCGCTGCCTTCCATATGAAGCGAACGCTGCTTTTGTGCACCTGTACATAAAATTACAGCATCATAGTCGGCCTGTAATTGCTCTTTCGTAATATCTTTCCCAACTTCTGTATTTGCTACGAAGCAAATGCCTTCCGATGCCAACAAGTCAATACGGCGCTCAATTACTTCTTTTTCAAGTTTCATGTTTGGAATACCGTACATTAAAAGTCCACCGAAGCGATCCGAACGTTCAAATACCGTTACAGAATGCCCTAGCTGATTAAGCTGATCTGCTGCAGCCAAGCCAGCGGGGCCTGATCCAACAATTGCCACTTTAAAATCAGAGCGTACCTTTGGAATACGCGGTGTAATCCAGCCATTTTCAAAGCCTTTATCAATAATAGTACGCTCTATTGATTTAATCGCGACGGCCGGATCTGTAATGGCTAATGTACACGACCCTTCACATGGAGCAGGGCAAACACGCCCCGTAAATTCTGGGAAGTTATTCGTCATATGAAGACGATCCAGTGCTTCTCTCCATTGCCCTTTATAAACTAAATCATTCCACTCCGGGATGACATTAAAAATCGGACACCCTGCAGCTGTACCTCGAATTTCAATTCCCATATGGCAAAATGGCGTTCCACAATCCATACAACGAGCCCCTTGAGTTTGAAGCTTTTCATCTGGTAGTTTGCTTGCATATTCGCTCCAACTCGAGATGCGCTCTAGTGGTGCTTGTTCCTGTACTTTTTCACGCTTAAATTCCATAAATCCAGTTGCTTTCCCCATGCTAGAACCCTCCTGTTATTTCGAACTCACAAGCTTTTTTTGACTTCCTGTTACTTCCACAAAGGCTTGCATTGCGGCATTGTCATATGTTAATCCATTTAATTTATACTCATCGATTTTTTCCAGCATTTCTTTATAATCCACCGGCACAACTTTTACAAATAGAGGAACGAATTGCTCCCACTTCGCTAAAACATCAAGTGCATAAGAGCTGTCTGTCTCTTCTAAATGCTGAATAATGAGTTGACGAACTGATTCGATCTCAGTAGCATCCGAAAGTTTTTCGAATTGAATCATTTCCATATTGCACTGCGCTTTAAATTTCTCCTCGTCACTCGGCAAAATGTAGCCTATACCTCCTGACATCCCAGCACCAAAGTTTTGACCTACATCACCCAATACGATAATCTTGCCGCCAGTCATATACTCGCAGCCATGGTCGCCTATTCCTTCAACCACGATTTGTGCACCGGAATTACGAACACCGAAGCGATGTCCTGCTTGCCCGTTAATGAATGCCTGCCCGCTTGTTGCACCGTATAAGCAAACATTCCCTGCAATGACGTTTTTCTCTTGTTCCCCTTTAATCGGAGCAATTGCTACTACTTTACCTCCCGATAGACCTTTTCCAAAGTAGTCGTTGACATCCCCTACTACTCTCATCGCCATACCACGTGGAGTAAAGGCACCGAAACTTTGGCCAGCATGCCCTGTAAATGTTAAATTAATAGTGTTTAAAGGCAGTCCAGCTTCACCATATTTTCTTGATATTTCACTACCGACAATTGTACCCATTACTCGGTCTGTATTTTTAATTGGATAACTTAATTCTATGCGCTCTTTTTCTTCAATTGCCTTTGTGACCTTTGGTAATAATTCGCGCATATCAAAGCTTTCTTCAATTTGATGATTCTGCTGTTGCTGCTTTGTACGCGTACCTTGCATTTGATGCAACAATGCGGATAAATCCAGTTGACTTGCTTTCCAATGTTTTGCCGTACGTTCAGAAATTTGAAGAACATCAGTACGTCCAACCATTTCTTCTACAGTTCGGAAGCCTAAAATACTCATGTATTCACGCATTTCTTCTGCTACAAAGCGCATATAGTTTACAACATGATCTGCATTCCCCATAAATTTAGCACGCAGTTCCGGATTTTGTGTCGCTACTCCTACTGGACAAGTATCCAAATGGCAAGCACGCATCATAACACAGCCTAATACGATTAATGGTGCTGTTGCAAAGCCATATTCCTCTGCCCCAAGCAATGCCGCCATTATGACATCCTTACCTGTCATTAGCTTCCCATCTGTTTCTAACGTTACACGATCTCTTAATCCGTTTAGCATTAATGTCTGATGTGCTTCAGCCAGACCTAGCTCCCACGGCAAACCTGTATGTTTAATCGAAGTTTTTGGCGAAGCACCTGTTCCTCCGTCATAGCCTGAAATTACAATAACGTCCGCTGCACCCTTTGCTACTCCTGCCGCTATTGTACCAACGCCTGCTTTTGCTACAAGCTTCACTGAGATTCTAGCGTAGCGGTTAGCGTTTTTCAGATCGTGAATAAGCTCTGCCATATCTTCAATTGAATAAATATCATGGTGAGGTGGTGGAGAAATTAACCCTACCCCTGGAGTCGATCCGCGTACTTCTGCTACCCAAGGATAAACTTTATTACCAGGCAACTGACCGCCTTCTCCTGGTTTTGCACCTTGCGCCATTTTGATTTGAAGTTCATCAGCGTTTACTAAATAATGCGATTTCACTCCAAAACGTCCCGATGCAATTTGTTTAATGCTTGAACGACGGTTATCGCCATTTGCATCTAGTTTGTAGCGCGCTGGATCCTCTCCACCTTCTCCAGAATTCGAGCGTGCCCCTAAACGATTCATCGCAATCGCTAACGTTTCATGTGCCTCTTTTGATAGTGAACCATATGACATCGCACCCGATTTGAACCTTTTAACTATCGAATCAACAGATTCCACTTCTTCAATCGGAAGTCGACGTTCTGCTTTTTTGAAGTCAAATAAGTTACGTAAAAACCCGATTCGCTCTTCATTAGCCATTTCTGCATACATACGATATAGACCGTAATCATTTTTTCTAGTTGCCCATTGCAGCGTATGAATTGTTTTCGGATTAAACGCATGATGTTCACCATCTGCACGCCATTGGAAATCCGAACCTGATTGCAGCTGATCTGTCATCGATTGTAGTGCTGCTTCATGACGGCGTTTAGCCTCTTCACCAATTGTTGCTAAATCAATACCATCGATTTGGGAAGCAGTTCCTGTGAAATATTCATCAATTACAGCTTTTGAGATTCCTACAGCTTCAAAAATTTGAGCACCGCGATATGATTGCACCGTTGAAATACCCATTTTGGACATTACTTTTACGACACCTTCTGCCGCGCCTTTTCGGAACTTCTGCATTGCTTTTTCAAACGGAATTGTTAAGTGTTCATTTTCAATGGCTTCTTCAATTGTTGCATAAGCTAAATACGGATGGATCGCATCAACACCGAATCCAATCAATGCTGCAAAATGATGCACTTCGCGAACTTCCGCACTATTTACTACAATACTTACTTTTGTTCTAAGCCCGATACGAATCAAATATTGATGGATAGTACTAGCTGCTAACAATACCGGTATCGTTAATTGTTTCGCATCTTCTACATAATCCGATAACACAATAATTGTTCGGCCACCGAAAATTGCCGCTTCTGCTTCTGTTTTTATACGATTAAGCTCGCTTTCTAAATTTTCCGTAAATTTAAGCGAGATTTCAGCTACTTTAAATGCTTCTTCTTCATTGTTTAAAAGCAGCTCGTACTCAGCAGTCGATAGCACTGGTGTTTCTAGGAAAATACGCTTTGCGTTTTGTTCGTTCGGATGCAATAAATCCCCTTCCGCACCTAATAGAGTCATCGTAGAAGTTACTACATGCTCTCGAATGGAATCGATTGGCGGATTCGTAACTTGTGCAAAGAGCTGTTTAAAATAGTTGAATAATGATTGTGGTCGATCTGATAATACAGCTAGCGGTGAATCATTCCCCATCGAACCAAGCGGATCTTTTCCTTCTTTAGCAAGCGGTACAATATATTTTTGAACATCTTCAAAAGTATAACCATGAATCTTTTGACGTAAAGTGATGTCATTTAATTCAACAATTTTTTCATCTTTCGCTTTAAGCTCTATCATGTTTTCCTTTAACCAAGTAGCATACGGTTTCGCTGCTGCCATTTGAGATTTCAGTTCTTCATCCGAAATGATTTTCCCCTGCTCTAAGTCGATTAACAACATACGCCCAGGGCTTAAACGGTCTTTATATAAAATATCTTCTTCTGCATAATCCACAACCCCAGTTTCAGAAGAGAAAATAACATGATCATCTTTTGTTACATATAGTCTTCCTGGACGTAAGCCATTTCGATCTAATATCGCTCCAATTTGTTTACCATCTGTGAAACAAATGGCTGTCGGACCATCCCAAGGTTCCATTAAGCTGGCATGATATTGATAAAATGCTTTACGGTCTTCTTCAATGCGCGGATTTTCCGTCCACGGCTCAGGAATCATCATCATCGCTGCCTCTGCCGGTGACCGTCCTGCTAAAACTAAAAATTCGAACGCATTATCAAGCATAGAAGAATCTGAGCCTGTTGCATCGATAATTGGTAACAGCTTCTGTAAATCCTCTCCAAAAACCTGTGATACAAATTGTTGCTCACGTGCTCGCATCCAGTTAATATTCCCACGCAATGTGTTAATCTCACCATTATGAATGATGTAACGATTTGGATGCGCACGTTTCCATGATGGGAATGTATTAGTCGAATATCGTGAATGGACAAGCGCTAAAGCAGAAACAAAGCTTTCATTTTGTAAATCAATATAAAATTCGCTTACTTCCTCTGGAGCTAGTAAACCTTTAAAAACCATTGTCTGACTTGAAAGACTAGGGATATAAAGCTCAAAGCCTTGCTCTACCGCCCAATGTTCCAATTGTTTACGAATAACATATAATTTCCGTTCAAATATTTGCTGATTTTGTGATTGAGCTTTTATAAATACTTGTCGTACAACCGGTGCAGTAGATTTTGCAATTTCACTTAAATTTTCTTTATTGATGGGAGCAGTTCGCCAGCCGATAAGTTCCTGGCCTTCTTGCTGAATTAATTCGTTCATTTTTTGTTCAATTTTCTTACGTTCGATTTCATCGTTCGTAAAGAAAATTTGCCCTACACCGTAAGCTCCTTTTTCAGGTAAATTAATTTCCGGACAATTTAATTTAAAGAAGTCGTGTGGAATTTGTACCATTAACCCTGCTCCGTCGCCTGTCTTACCGTCCCCTCCACGTCCAGCACGGTGTTCTAAACGACATAACATTTCTAAACCTTTTTTTACAATCGTATGTGATGGTTTCCCTTTTATGTTAGCGTACATTCCGATACCACACGCGTCATGTTCAAACTGTGGATTATATAAACCTTGTGCTCCTGGCAACTGGTGAAAACTCATATTAATTCCCCCTCATTCTTTCAATAACGTATTTACATTTTAAAGTTTTCGAAATAATATAAACAATATATAGTTTGGATATAAACAATCTATTTTTTAGATGAATGGGGTGGGATTAGTGGAATTAAGACAATTACGTTACTTTGTCGAGGTAGCAGAACGAGAACATATTTCAGAGGCAGCAGAGCATCTACATGTTGCCCAGTCTGCAATCAGCAGGCAAATTGCCAATTTGGAAGAAGAGCTTGGAGCGGCACTTTTCGAGCGTATTGGACGTAACGTCAAACTGACACCGATTGGTAAAACTTTTTTGGAACACAGCATTACTGCACTAAAGGCCATTGACTTTGCTGCTAAACAAGTTGAAGAATACCTAGACCCGGCAAAAGGGGTAATTAAAGTTGGTTTTCCAACTAGTCTAGCAAGCTATGTATTGCCATCAGTCATTTCCGCATTCAAAAAAGAATATCCGGATATCGCTTTCCATTTACGCCAAGGTTCTTATAAATATTTAATCGAAGCCGTTAAAAATCGGGAACTTAATTTAGCGTTACTCGGCCCTTTACCCCCTAAAGACGAATCAATCAATACGACGGTTTTATTTAGCGAAAGTATTCATGCATTACTACCCGCAACACATCCATTGGCTAAAAGGGATAAAATTAATTTAGTCGATTTACGAAGTGATCAATTTGTCCTTTTCCCAGAAGGATATATATTAAATAAAGTAGCAGTCGACGCTTGTCGCTCTGTAGGTTTTATGCCAACAATTACTTCTGAAGGAGAAGATATGGATGCTTTAAAAGGACTTGTAGCAGCTGGAATTGGTGTTACGCTTTTACCAGAAAGCTCTTTATACGATTCCACACCTCGTATGACAGTAAAAGTACCTATTGCAATCCCATCCATAAGACGGACAGTCGGCATAATTGCACCATCGACCCGTGACCTCGCCCCATCTGAAAAAGTATTTGTAGATTTTGTGTCTAAATTTTACTCACGTTTAACAAGATTCCAATAAAAAAAGAGATTAGTTGAGAATCCTCTCAGCTAATCTCTTTGCAATGACTGCCTAATTAAGCAACTCCAAGTATTTTATTCACCTGAAACAGGTACTACAGAGCCGCCCCATTCTTCAAGGATAAAGTCTTGAATTTCTTTTGAACGTAATGCTTCTACTAATGCTTTAATCTCTTTAGAATCCTCTTCACCAGATTTTACAGCAATAATGTTTACATATGGTGATTCACTTGACTCGATTGCGATTGAATCTTCCAATGGGTTAATTCCATTATCAATTGCGAAGTTCGAGTTGATTAATACTGCATCGCCTTCTTCATTTTCATACATTTGCACTAATAGTTCAGCTGCAGTGTTTGAATCAAATACGAAGTTTTTCGGATTGTCTACGATGTCTTTTGTTTCTGCTTTTGTTTTATCAATACCATCTGCTAAAGTAATTAAACCTTGTGCTTCAAGCAATGAAAGCATACGTCCATGGTCTGCTACAGAGTTTGACAGTAAAATTGTCGCCCCTTCAGGAAGCTCTTCTAAAGATTTGTATTTTTTAGAGTAAACACCGATTGGCTCGATGTGAATACCGCCTGCATTTGCAAAGTCATAATCGAAATCTGCTTTTTGAGCTTCGAAATATGGGATATGTTGGAAGTAGTTAGCGTCGATATCACCATTTTCTAAATCTTGGTTTGGAAGGACATAATCTGTGTATGTAGCAACCTCCAGCTCAATGCCTTGCTCCTCTAAAATTGGTTTTACTTTTTCTAAGATTACCGCGTGCGGCGTATTTGACGCACCTACTTTTAATGTATCTTCATCTCCACCACATGCTGCTAATGCTAATACTGAAGCTCCTAAAATAATGCTTGATAATAATTTTTTCATCTGTTTTACCCCTATTCTCTATTTGTAATTTTTAGCCATTATTAACCGAACAATTTTTATATTCTGTAAATTAAATATATAAACGCGCACTCTTTCAAGATTGCGTTTATTATTGCTCAAAAAACTTTGGCTTATATAATTATGACCTGTAAGTCACGAACTATCGTTTGTCCACTTTTACTGTAATAAAGTCACCAATATATTGAATGATAAATACTACAACTAAAATTAAAACTGTCGCCATAAGCGTGACATCAGTTCGGTTACGTTGGAATCCATCAAGGAACGCTAAATTCCCTAGGCCGCCTGCACCGATAATACCAGCCATTGCTGTATAACCGACTAAAGCAACTGCTGTTACTGTTATACCGGAAATTAATGCGGGTAAGCTTTCCGGAATTAACACTTTCCAAATAATAGTTGATGTTTTCGCACCCATTGAGCGGGCTGCTTCGATAACACCTTTATCAATTTCTCTTAGTGCGATTAATACCATGCGGGCATAAAAAGGTGCCGCACCGATAATAAGTGCTGGTAATGCTGCATTGGCACCACGAATCGTTCCAAGTAAAAACTTTGTAAATGGTATTAATAAAATAATTAATACGATAAATGGAATCGAACGGAAAATATTTACGAGCGACCCAGTCAAAAAGTGAACAACTTTATTTGCCCATAACTGGTTGTCACTTGTTAAAAATAACACAATTCCTATTAGAATTCCGAGGATGAATGTAATGACCGTAGCTACAGCTGTCATATAAACAGTTTCATATGTTGCGTCGAGCATTTTACCCCAGTCAACGTTCGGAAATAATTGATTAAGCATGCTCAATCACCTCCGTTTGAATTTCCTGCATTGTTAAGAAGTTTAATGCCTTCTCTACTTCGTGTTGCTCACCATCGATATGAATAAATAGCGTGCCGAATGAACCGGCTGTTGTATTGGATATTTTCCCGTGAACGATATTAACGACTATGTCAAATTGCTTGATCATCTGCGATATTACCGGCTGTTCTGTCGTTGCCTCCGCAAATGTTAATTTGGCAATTTTCCCTGCTGGATAATTCGCTAAAATTTGCTCTAGTGACGCCTGCATTTCCTGTGTTTCTCCAGAAGCTTGCGAAACGAAATTTTTGGTAATCGGCGCTTGTGGGTGTTGGAAGACCTGCAGAACATCTCCCTGTTCCACTACTTTTCCTGCTTCCATAACAGCCACACGGTTACAGATTTTGCGAATAACATGCATTTCATGTGTAATCAGTACAATTGTTAAACCGATCTTTTTATTAATATCCAGTAATAGCTCTAAAATAGAATCCGTCGTCTCTGGATCAAGTGCTGAAGTGGCTTCATCACATAGGAGAACTTCCGGGTTGTTCGCTAATGCGCGGGCTATGCCGACACGTTGTTTTTGGCCACCTGAAAGTTGAGATGGATAGGCTTTTCCTCTTCCTTTTAGGCCTACTAGTTCAATAAGCTCTTCGACTCGCTTGGCACGCTGAGATTTTGAAACACCTGCGATTTCAAGTGGAAATGCAATATTTTCTTCAACTGTGCGCGACCAAAGTAAATTAAAGTGCTGAAATATCATACTTATTTTTTGGCGTGCTTCTCTTAGCTTTGCCCCTGATGCTTTAGAAATATCCTGTCCACCTACAATAACTGAACCTGTTGAAGGTTTTTCCAAACCATTTAATAGGCGGATCATTGTACTTTTACCAGCACCACTGTAGCCGATAATACCGTATATTTCTCCTTTTTCAATCGATAAGCTAACATTGTCTACCGCTGTAAGCTCACCGTTTTTTGTGTTATATACTTTCGTGATATTTTGTATATCAATCATGCGTCGTACCCCTTCTCTTGAAATAACCTACCTGTAATTTCAATATAATGTTTTTGGTGTTTTTTTCGCATCTTCGAAAATAAAATTACACCAAAAAAACCTTCCTACTCACGACAAGTAGAAAGGTTTCACATAAAAATTTATACGGTAAACCGTTCTCTCATCTTTCAAAGTTTAAACTTTGTGTGAATTGGCACCTTTGCATAAAATGCTGGTTGCCGGGCTTCATAGGGCACTTCCCTCCACCTCTCTTTATAAGAGCAACGTTATTAAGTTTTATTATTATGTCTGTTACTTTATCATGCTAAAGAGAAGACGTCAATTACTTTTTTAATATTTCATACAAAAATGGTACGGATTTAAATGCATATAACTTTTTTGACACTTTTCCATTGTCAGAAACAATTAAACAAGGTACGCTTTCGATTTTCAAATCGTTGGCCAACCCCTCAATATAATTGATATTTGCCATACCTAGTGGTAAATCTGGTAGTAATTTCTCAACTACTTTCAGCATTCTTTCCGAAAGTTCACAAGTACCGCACATTGGGGTGTATAGAAAAAATGCGGTTTGATCATGTTGTTGTATATTTTGTTCCCACTGCTCTCTTGACCATTGTTCCATATTTAAGTCATCCTTCTTTTATTAAAAATTTTGCTTGTATTAATAAGTTCTGTAAAATATGTTTGGGAGTTTTTTCTACCTCTACATATTCTCGAGGTATGATTAGCTGAGTTACTTCAGGAAATGCCCGGTTCATTAGTTTTCTTAACTTTTCACCATTTTTGTCTGCATCAAACATTGTCACAATTTCATAATGCTCATAGTCTTCTAGTAATTCGATTAAATTGACTTCACTTATTGTTCCATTAGTACAAATTATCGTGACTTCTTCAGCCAATAAAGGAATTAACCTCATTTTATCGGCCCGTCCTTCAACTACAATGCATTTTCCCATAGAGATACGCTTCCTTTCATCAATTACGGCTATCTATACAATAGCAAAAAAACACCAAAACCTTTAACTAATAGGCTTTGGTGTTGAAACATTTATTGTTCAATTAATGCAGTATAAGCATCTGCATCCATTAATTCTTTAACTTCTTCGTCGTTCGTTACTTCAACCGTAATCATCCAAGCTGTACCGTAAGGAGATTCATTTACGTATTCTGGGTTGTCTAAAAGTTCTTCGTTAATCGCAACAACTTTACCTGAGATTGGAGCATAAAGTTCCGAAACAGTTTTAACAGATTCTACACTACCGAATGGCTGATCCTTTGAAACTTCATCGCCTACTTCCGGTAACTCCACAAACACGATGTCCCCTAATTCAGCTTGTGCAAAATCTGTAATTCCGATTGTTGCTTTGCCGTCTTCAACTTTAACCCACTCATGCTCTTTTGAATAAAGTAACTCTTTAGGTGTGCTCATTAAAAAACCTCCAGTTATTATGTAGTACATTCAACTTCATTTTGCCATATTTCGTTCGGAAATACAACGTGAATACCGGTTTATTTCCACGATTCTGAGAAGTCAGACTCCTTAAAACCTAATGTTAATTTTTTGCCATCTGTCACTATTGGACGCTTGATTAACATACCATCTGAAGCTAATAGCTCTAATTGCTCATCATCAGACATCGAAGGCAATTTGTCTTTTAGTTCCAGCTCACGATATTTCATACCTGAAGTATTAAAGAATTTCTTTAAAGGCAACCCACTAGCTTCATAATACGCTTTAAGTTGCTCTTTAGAAGGCGTTTCTTCAACGATGTTAATATTTTCATATTGAATACCATTTTCATCTAGCCATTTCTGTGCTTTTTTGCATGTAGTACATTTTGGGTATTGGATAAATTTCACTGTCATAAAAGAACTCCTCTTTACCATTCATTTTCCCTTATTGTAACGGATATAGAAAAACAAATCAAAATTGGAATTGCATTGCGGGGGTTATATTCTTAATTAATTTTATATTAGAAGATTTGTGATGATATTAGAACATATTGAATGCTTTTTAGAAGAAATCATTCATTTATTTGAAACTTTTAAAGATATTTTAGAAGAAGTGCAACTCTTATTAGAACTTCCGATTTAAATTAGAAAATTCATTTACCTAAAACATAAAAAAATCGGATGCGGGCCCTGCATCCGATTTCATTCTATCTTATTATACTACATATTTTTCAGCGTCGATTAATTTCGCTGCTGCTTCACGTTTTTTCGGAATTAAGTTGTAAGGGTTGTTGCGCGTTAATTTACGTAATGCCGATAAGATCATACGTGCATCATCACCTTCAACTGAAGCGATTAATGTTTCTTTTGCTTCTTTTTCGATTTCTGCAAATGCTTCCTGGCAGAAAATTTGTGTGTAAAGAATCTTTTGTGCCGCTTTTTCTTCTCCGTCACGCTCAATTGCTTTTTGTGTACGGATTACTGCTGATTCCATTGCATATAATTGGTTCGCAATATTAGCAATGTTAACAAGCACTTCCTGCTCCGCATCTAATTTAGCACCGAAACGTTGTGCTGCAGCACCAGCTGCAAGTACAGCGATTTTCTTCGCGTTTTTCACTAAATATTTTTCTTGCTCTAATGCTTCATTACCGATTTCTTCCGGCATAAGCATTAGTAGTTCATTTTGTAATTCCTGCGCTACTTGTAATAGTGGTAATTCACCTTTTAGCGCTTTTTTCATGAATGTGCCTGGCACGATCATACGGTTAATTTCATTTGTACCTTCGAAAATACGGTTAATACGAGAGTCGCGGTAAATACGCTCTACTTCGTACTCAGCCATAAATCCGTAGCCACCGTGTAATTGAACTGCTTCGTCTGCTACGTAATCCAAAGTTTCAGAACCGAATACTTTTGCGATCGAGCACTCAATAGCATACTCAGCGATCGCTCCAGCTATTGCTTTACCGTCTTTTTGCTCTTCGTCTGATAATTGGTTCAAGCGATCTTCAAAGTAACCAACTGTACGATAGTTTAAAGATTCTGATGCATAAATGTGAGAAGCCATTGATGCAATCTTTTCTTTTGTTAAGTTGAAATCTGATAATTTAGTTTTGAATTGTTGACGTTGGTTTGTATAAGCTACTGCTAATTCAAATGCACGTTTAGATGCACCTACTGTACCTACCCCTAATTTATAACGTCCAATATTTAAGATGTTGAATGCGATAATATGACCGCGTCCTACTTCACCTAGTAAGTTTTCTACCGGTACTTCTGCATCTTCTAAAATTAACGTACGAGTTGAAGAAGATTTAATCCCCATTTTCTTTTCTTCTGGGCCAACAGAAACTCCAGGGTATGAACGCTCAACGATGAAAGCTGTAAATTTATCGCCATCAATTTTAGCGTACACAACGAATACATCTGCAAAGCCTGCATTTGTAATCCATTGTTTTTCACCATTTAATACATAGTGTGTACCTGCTTCATTTAATTTGGCAGTTGTTTTTGCACCTAATGCGTCAGAACCTGAACCTGGCTCTGTTAATGCATATGCTGCAATTAACTCACCTGAAGCTAACTTCGGTAAATACTGAGTTTTTTGCTCATGGTTACCGAATAATACGATTGGTAATGAACCGATACCAACATGTGCACCGTGAGTAATTGAGAACCCGCCTGCTGGAGACATTTTTTCAGCGATTAATGCCGAAGAAATTTTGTCTAAGCCAAGACCTTCGTATTCTTCTGGTACGTCAGCTGCAAGTAAACCTAGTTCACCCGCTGTTTTTAATAAACGTACTGAGTGGTCGAATTCGTGATGCTCTAAGTTTTCAACAACTGGTAATACTTCGTTTGTTACATATTCAGAAGTTGTTTGAGCAATCATCTTTTGCTCGTCTGTGAAATCTTCTGGCGTAATTACTCGATTAATATCCACGTCCTCGATTAAGAAGCCGCCACCTTTAATAATGTTTGTTGTTTGTACCATAATAAATTCCTCCCTAGTTTCCTTTGTGATTTTATTGCGTTGTTTTCCGTTTCGGTTACGCTTTCCGCGGGCACGGCCTGAGCCTGTAGTCTCAGGCGTCGTGCTCCTGCGGTTACTCGTCGCAAAATAAATTTTGCTTTTCCCGCTGGAGTCGAACCTTCACTACAAACAACACCTTATTATTTCCCCAGACAATTAAAGAACTTCAAATACCCCTGCTGCACCCATACCGCCGCCAATACACATCGTTACAACACCATATTTTCCGCCGCGACGTTTTAGTTCGTTAATCAGTTTTACTGTTAGGATTGCACCTGTTGCTCCAAGCGGATGACCTAATGCAATCGCACCACCGTTAACATTCACTTTATCAATGTCGATCCCTAATTCACGTACTACCTGAATTGATTGTGATGCGAACGCTTCATTAATTTCCCACAGATCTACTTGGTCTTGAGTTATTCCTGCAATTTCCAATGCTTTTGGTACTGCTACGATTGGTCCGATACCCATTACTTCAGGTGGAACTCCGCCAACAGCGAAACCTAAAAACTTAGCAAGTGGCTTCATCCCTTGTTTTTCTGCTTCTTCACGATCCATTACTAATACTGCTGCTGCACCGTCAGAAGTTTGTGAAGCATTCCCCGCTGTTACAGAACCTTTTACATTGAAAGCCGGACGTAATTTTGCTAGCGTTTCAACTGAAGTTCCTGGACGAACCCCTTCATCTGTATCAAAAATTATTGTCTTTTCTTTTAATTGATTGTTTTCATCGACATAGTACTCTGTAACTTCTACCGGTACGATTTCATCTTTGAATTTACCTTCTTTAATCGCTTTTTCAGCTAACTCATGTGAGCGTACAGCAAAAGCATCCTGGTCTTCGCGAGTTACATTGTAGCGATTTGCCACTTCCTCAGCTGTGTGCCCCATTCCGATATAATATTGCGGTGCATCTTCAGCTAACTTAGGATTTAAGCGCACAGTATTTCCTGTCATCGGAATCATACTCATCGATTCCGTACCGCCTGCAACGATTGCCTTTGAATGACCAAGCATAATACGCTCAGCTGCATACGCAATTGTTTGTAATCCTGATGAACAGAAGCGATTTACTGTTAATGCTGGTGTTGTATCTGGAAGACCTGCCAATGCTCCTACTAAGCGGGCAACGTTCATTCCTTGCTCTGCTTCAGGCATTGCACATCCCATAATTAAATCGTCTATTGGACCTTCATAGCCCGCACGTTTTAACGTTTCTTTTACTACTACTGCACCAAAGTCATCGGGTCTAGTATTTGCCAAAGTTCCTTTTTTCGCACGACCAATCGGTGTTCGTGCTCCTGCAACGATAACGGCTTCACGCATAATGATGTTTCCCCCTTGTGATTAGCTAGCAAGTAAACTTGTAATCTACTTGCCGATGATAGAATTTAACTAAATATACGTTTCAATATAAAGTCCGTTGATTTCCGTTTCGGCGGACGCTTTCCACGGGCACGGCTCCAGCCTTCTCCCTCGCTTTGCTCAGTCCGGGTGCTTCCGCTCGCGCTGTTCCCGTAGGAGTCGCCGCCTACACTCCAATCAACTCTTCCCGAAAACTAAGTCTCTCCTTTAATAAAGACTTTTTATATTAGTTACGTAACGGCTTTCCTTTTACTAGCATGTGTTGCATACGCATTTGTGATTTTTGGTCTGCTACTAGTTCTAGGAACGCTTGTTTTTCCAAGTTTAATAAATACTCTTCTGACACTTCAGTTCCGTATGGTACTTTGCCGCCTGCGATGACATATGCCAACTTTTTAGCGATTTTCAGATCGTGTTCTGTAATGTAGCCAGAATCGAACATTCCTTGTGCACCTAATAGTAACGTTGCATAACCTGGTGCACCGACTACTTTTACTTTTCTTTTCACAGGAGGTGTATAGCCAGCCTCAGCTAATGCTAGTGCTGCTTGTTTCGCATCATAAATTAAATGATCCGGATTAACAGAAATTCCATCTGCGAAGTTTAGGAAATTGTTTTCACGCGCTTCTTCCCCAGATGTCGAAACTTTTGCCATTGCAATTGTTTCAAATACTTTATTAGCAATATGCTGGTAGTCTACTTCTACACCTTGAGGTAAGCCCTTAATGAATTTTTCATAAAGGCCTAAGTTACCGCCGCCGCCTGGGATTAACCCAACACCGACTTCTACAAGACCCATATATGTTTCTGCAGATGCTTGAATGTGTGCAGCTGGTAAACATACTTCTGCACCACCGCCTAATGCCATTTGGAATGGTGCCGCAACAACTGGTTTTGTTGAGTATTTAATACGGCGCATTGCCTGCTGGAATGATTTAATAACAAAATCAAGTTCAAAAATATTATCGTCTTGTGCTTCCATTAAAATCATTGCAAGGTTTGCTCCTACACAGAAGTTTTTACCTTGGTTACCGATAACAAGACCTTTAAAGTTCTTCTCAACTTCATCAACCGAAAAGTTAATCATCTGTACAATGTCCAAGCCAATTGCGTTTGATTTTGAGTGGAATTCCAGTAATGCAATTCCATCACCTAAATCTATTAAACTTGCACCTGAATTTGATTTAATAACGCCATGCTTTTTCTTGTAGCGTTTTAAATCAATTGCCTTTTCATTTACTGGTACTTTTACATACTCCGTACCGTTGTAGTATGCTAAATCGCCATCGATTTCTGTATAGAATGTAGAAAAGCCTTTATCGAGTAATCCGCTCACGAACTCTGGAATTTCACGACCTTCTTCTTTCATTTTTGCTACAGATTTTTCAACTCCGATTGCATCCCACATTTCAAATGGACCTTGTGCCCAGCCGAAGCCCCACTTCATCGCATTATCGATTGCTACGATATCATCTGCAATCTCGCCCATTAACTGCGCTGAGTAAAGTAATGTTGGTGCAAATGAATTCCACAATAATTCGCCTACGCGGTCTTGCGCATAAATTAATACTTTTAATTTGCCGCCCGGTCCTTTTGCCTGCTTTGCCATTTCAAGAGATGGTGCAACAAGCTTTTTATTTGGCTCATATTCAAATGTAGATAAATTTAATTGTAAGATTTCTTTTCCTTCTTTTTTGAAGAAGCCTTGGCCGGATTTTGCGCCTAACCAACCATTCGAAACCATTTTCTTTAAAATTGGTGACTCTTCAAATACTGCTTGCTCAGCACCTGTCGTTTGGTCATATACATTTTTTGCAACATGTGCAAATGTATCAAGACCTACTACATCCAATGTACGGAATGTCGCAGATTTTGGACGTCCGATTATAGGACCAGTCACTGAATCTACTTCACCTACTGAATAATTGCGCGCTACCATTTCATTCATCGTAACGATTAGACCGTATGTACCGATACGGTTGGCAATAAAGTTTGGTGTGTCTTTCGCAATTACAACACCTTTACCTAATACATCCTCACCGAACGATTTCATGAAGTTTACAACTTCCGGCTTTGTAGTGTTTGCCGGAATAACTTCCAATAATTTCAAATAACGTGGCGGGTTAAAGAAATGTGTCCCAAGGAAGTGTTCTTGGAAATCTTCTGAGCGCCCTTCTGCCATTGCGTTAATGCTTACCCCTGATGTATTTGATGAAACGATTGTCCCTGGCTTACGCACAGCGTCAATTTTTTCAAATAATCCTTTTTTAATATCTAATTTTTCTACGATAACTTCGATAATCCAGTCCACATCTTTCAGTTTCTCTAGATCATCTTCAAAGTTCCCCGGTGTAATTAATGCTAGATTTTTTTTCGCTGAAAGTGGTGCTGGTTTTTGCTTTAGTAATTTTTGCATCGCTGAATTAGCAAAACGATTTTTTACAGCTTTTGAATCAAGTGTTAAACCTTTTGCCTCTTCATCTTTTGTAAGTTCACGTGGTGCGATGTCCAATAATAATGTAGGAATCCCGATATTTGCTAAATGAGCTGCAATACCTGACCCCATCACCCCTGAACCTAAAACCGCTACTTTTTGAATTTTGTAAGACACGAGCACTTCCCCCTTCTCCCTTGAATGAACAGTCATTCATTTTGAAATGAAAAAAAAACTTCAAACAGCTTTTCTGTTCTTAGTGTAGATTATTTTGATAATTTACGCAATAATTTTCTCACAATTTTAAATAAAATTATTATTCTTATATTTTTATTGAGAGTAATAACGTGTCTTAAGTTAAATTACTTTTCGTAATCTACTTGTTTCGTGTACAATGTGCTATAAGGAGCGTGATTAATATGCAAGAAATTACAACAATTGAACAATTTACAGAACTAACAAGTAAAGAAAAACCGGTAATCATTAAATTCTTTGCCGGCTGGTGCCCGGATTGCACACGTATGGATATGTTCATCAATCCTATTATTGCAGAATATAATCAATATGATTGGTATTCAATTAACCGTGACAACTTCCCGGACTTAGCAGAGAAATATCAAGTAATGGGTATTCCTTCACTACTAATCTTCAAAAATGGTGAAAAGTTAGCTCACTTGCATAGTGCCAATGCTAAATCACCAGCACAAGTTGAAGAATTTTTAAACGCACAGGCTTAATAGTTCTTTTAAGATGAATCCAAAAGTTTACATGCTTTTGGTTCATCTTATTTTTAAGTAAATAACTAGTCAGAATGTAGTTTTCCGATTACAATTGAGTACGTGAAAATTTTCTAATTCAACGTGAGTAAACACCAGTTGTTAGAAAATATGCCTTGGCGGATTTCACGGATTTTTTTATGGATTTTTTTAATTCGCCGGGCACAATTTAATAGTAAGAAAGGAATTTTTATGACTTCAGATCAAAGAAAAAAATTGGCGTTACTTATGCTTAACATGTTTATTGCTGTTGGGAGCTTTGGAATTATTATTCCGATTATCCCCTCTTATTTAAAAGAACTTGGGCAAGGCGGAACAGCTGCAGGATTAATTATTGCCATTTTTGCATTTGCACAATTTTTAGTATCGCCAATTGGAGGGAAATGGGCAGATAAATATGGTCGTCGCCCGCTTATTAATATCGGACTACTAACATTAGCAATCTCGATGTTTCTTTTTTACTTCGCCGATTCTATTTGGCTCCTTTACTTATCGCGCGCAATTGGTGGAATTGGTTGTGCATTTTTAATTCCGGCAATTTACGCATATGTTGCAGATATTACGACGATGGATCAGCGTGCAAAGGGAAATAGCTTTATTTCTGCTTCGATGTCCCTTGGTATAGTTATTGGTCCTGGTATCGGTGGATTTTTGGCGGATTTCGGTTTGAAAACACCACTTCTTGTATCCGCAATCGTCGGTCTTTTAGCATTTGTAGTATCATACTTTACGCTTAAAGAAAGCTTGGAAGAGGTTGTAGAAACTGCAACTCCTCAGCTTATCGATAACAACCAATCGATGATTAAAGATATTATTTTATCAGTTAAAAAGCCTTTCTTCATTCCATTAGTTATTACACTTATTATGAGCTTCGGCTTAATGTCATACGAAACCGTACTTGGTCTGTATGTCGACGATAAATTTGGTGCAACCCCACAAGAAATTGCCTTTATGATTACTTCAACCGGATTAATCGGTGTTATTATGCAACTATTCGTTGTCGATCGACTTGTAAAGTCAATTGGGGAAGTAAATGTACTGAAATTATTTTTAATTGTTACAGCTTCTGGATTTTTCCTTTCTATTATTGCAGGAAGCTATACGATGTTCTTTGCAATTTCGTTATTGATTTTCCTGGCGACATCTATTTTGCGTCCTGTTTTAACGACATTAATTTCAAAAATGGCAGGTAATGAGCAAGGGTTTGCGATGGGTATGAATAATGCTTATATGAGTATCGGAAATATTATGGGACCTCTTCTTGCAGGTGCGTTATATGACATAGATATTTTATATCCGTTTATTGCAGGATTAATTATTTTAGTTTTAACGATTATTTTTACATTCATGTGGAAAGGCGTTAAGATTCAAAGAGCAGCATTAAAAGGAGGTCATTAATTATGAAAATTATTGTATTCGGTGCTACAGGCGGTGTCGGGCAGCATTTTGTTGAAATGGCTGTTGCAGCCGGACACAGTGTCACAGCATTTGTTCGTACACCCGAAAAATTAAAAACAGCTGGTGTCAACGTTATCCAAGGTGATGCATTTAACGCTCAGCAAGTGGCCGATGCGATTGTTGGTCATGAAGCAGTTATTTCATGCTTAGGCTCAAGCACAGGAATGAAAAAATCAAATGAGCTTGAAACAATGGGTAAAAACATTGCAGATGGAATGGAAAAAGCTAGCGTGAAGCGTTTAGTTTACTGTGCTTCAGCAGGTGTGGATGGTGAAATCCCTGGTATTATGGGGAAAATGATGATGAAAATGCTGGCAAATCCTTTGGCAGATCACCGCGCTGCATTAAACTATTACAAATCAAAAGGTGTTGTCTATACTATCGCTCGTCCAATGGGATTAAAAGATGACCCATTGAAAACAGATTATAAAGAAGCGTTTGATACAGTTCCGAAAGGCTCAAGCACGATTCCAAGAGCAAGCGTTGCACATTTTATGGTAAAGGCGCTAGATGATGCGAAGTATGAAAATACTTCAGTTGGTTTATGTAGCTAGACTTAAACAGACGAAAACTACCCCAAAGGTTGAGGTAGTTTTTGTTTTTTATTTGGAATCAATTAATTTGATTTTCTCGGCTAATTGATAGAAATGGTCTGTTAATGCTTTAGGAATTTTAAATGTTGTCCATGTATTATTGATTACATCATTTTTTATTACAAAGCCTTCTTTATTTCCCTCCTTTAACCAAAGCTCCAGTCTTCCTTTCTCACCATTTTTATATTCAATATTGATCATATATTCCGATCTCTCTAAATCAATGAACTCTTCATACACTGTTGCTTGGCTGAATAATTCAGTAATCTCTCCTAAATCTTTTTCTAAAATATAGGCATATGTCCCAATACCACCAATCTTATAAATCCCCAACGATTGAATCTCATCGTCTAGTAGAACATCACTGAGTTGAGGCTTATTTTCAAATGCATAAGGTATGATATATTCGTTACCCTTTTCATCTACTAAAATACGTGGAGCGGTACGGGTTAATGTCCAGCTAAAGCTATCATCACCGGTAATGAAATATTGATTGTCTTTTGTTTCGATCTGAATATTTGTATACGTTTCCTCGATTAATTCCCCCGAATAGGGTTTTTCATCTTCTGATTTCGGCTTTTCTAAATAGATGCGTGTATCACTCTTATAATGAAGTGTTCCATTATTAAACACATACATGATTCTGCTCTCTTTACGATTTTGAATAAACATATCTTTTAAATGCTCAGGCTTTGCTAAATACACATCCTCTTCTTCTGTGTCCACCGCTAATTGTTCGTCTGACTGTGGAATAAAGTAGAGTATTGTTCCAACAGCTAAAAAAAGTAGGAATATGAAGGCAGGTTGTAAGAAGGGCATACTCTTTTTACTCCATTTCTTGCCATCCAGCACCTTTTGAACAAATGCTTCATTCATCAGCGGTTCGCTCCCGATTGTCTCATCTATTGCTCGTTTCACTTGAGAATTCGTCAACCCATTCACCACCTTCTAATTGTTTTCTTAGCTTTTCACGTCCACGCTTTAGTCTTGTTTTTACGGTATTATCTGAAATTGATAGGAGCTCTGCAATTTCATCAATCTTCAACTCTTTGTAATAAAACAAAATAATAATTTCACGGTATTTTACTGGCAAATCAAGCACTGCATACCCTAATAGGCGATTATCGTTTTGCTCGAACACTTGTTGTTCAGTGGATTTGGTTACTTGGAAAATTCCCTGGATTTTATTCGTTAAAACAGTATTTTTATAGCTCCAACTGCGGAGATAATCATAGCTGCGATTAATTGTCATACGATATAGATACGTTCGATAACTCGCATCACCGCGAAATTTGTCTTGCTGCTCATATGCTTTTAAAAGCACATCTTGCACAATATCTTCTGCCATTTCTTTATTTTTGACATATGTATAGGAAAGCCGAAGTAATTCCTCGCCATGTGTTCTGACAAATTGCTCAAGCTGCATATAATCCCCCCCTTTTTTTATTTTGGTAACCGTTAGACGGAGCTGTTCTATTTTTAGTTTCAAATCATTAAGGATTATTTTTTTTAAAATTGGGTATATGATAATTTTATAACACAATGGAGGTATTAAGTATGCGGGTATTATTAAATGTTAATGGCAGGTCACAATATAGTTCGGACATCCGACCTGAATATCAAAACTCAGCATGCGGCCCGACGACTGCACACGTTATTTTGAATTACTTATGCGAAGATGAGACGATCCGTACAAAAGATGTAAATGAATTTTATAAATTATTAGGTGGAACAAAAATTGGACTTTTTAAATGGCGGATGATCAGAAACTTACGTCGACTTCTTGGAGATGATTGGTGTGTCGAAGAATGTACTTTAACCCAGGCAATTGAACAATTACGCTTGGGGAATCCGGTTGCGATGAAGTTTGATGTGTACTTTACCGGACAGTTCCTAAAAAATTATAACCCTCTCTACAAGTATCATTGGGTACCGTTGATTGGCTATGAAATTAAAGATGAAGAGCTTTTTTTAACAATTCATGATAACGGTGGCCGGAATCGTGAAAGCCAAATCCGAACATTTAAGTATGATGACAATCGCAAAGTTTTAAGTTATGTAAAAATCGAGCCAAAAGAGCACTAGCAAATAGCTAGTGCTCTTTTTATTCATCAGAATAAAAGTTGGTTCAATTGGTTATTACTGTATAAAAAATGCGAGGAAAATTTATGAAATCAATTGGCTCTATCAGTCTTTTACATATTATTTTTTTAACAATGACATTTATCGGATTAAAAAATCACGTTACAATCATCCCTTCCCTGCTTAACGGTGCAGGTAGAGATGCATGGATATCGGTACTAATAGCAACACTATTAATTATTCCTTGGTTACTGCTCCCTCTTTTAACATTAAAGAAATTAAAAGATGAATCTGTTCGGCAATATTTAATAAAAAGATATCCAAGGTTTGGTAATGCTCTTATATATGTCATCGTTTTTTATCTAATTTTAATGGCTGCCATTACGATGCACGAAACGTTACAGTGGGTTTCTACAACTTTTTTAATCAATACACCCTTTTTATTACTATTTTTCTTCTTTACATTTGTTTGTTTTTTACTTGCTACATCTTCCATCTTAACGATAACGATGGTCAATGTTATCGTATTATTCGTTGTCGTAGTTCTCGGTTTTTTTGTTGCCTTTGTTAACATTCAGGTAAAAGATTATTCATTGTTAATGCCCTTTCTTGAGCATGGGTTTACACCGGTTTTTGCATCTATGCTATATCCTGCCTCAGGCTTTGTAGAAATCTATTTGTTGCTATTTATTCAGCAACACTTTAAAACCAAGCTAAAATATAGTCATTTGTTAATTATGCTACTTTTACTTTTAGGGTTAACAATGGGACCATTAATGGGAGCTATTGCGGAGTTTGGACCAGTTGAAGCAGCAAAACAGCGCTATCCAGCTTATGAAGAATGGCGTATCGCTTCCATTGGCAGTTATATTAACCATGTAGATTTTTTCTCGATTTACCAGTGGCTTACAGGAGCCTTTGTCCGAATTAGCTTTATATTGTTCATAGCGATTGAATTAATAGGATTCACCGGACAAAAGAAAAAAATATGGAAGTATATTGTGCCAATTTTCGTCTTCCTTTCACTACCTCTTTATTTACTCGATGACAGTATATTTAGTAAATGGAAGGGGCAATATTTTTTAATAAGCACCACAATTTTCTTTTTCTTACTTTCAATTATTCTCTTTGTATTAGTAAACCGTAAACCAAAGCAAAAGGTGGGAAATGATGATTGAACAAGCTACCTTAAAAAAGCAATTTGATAATTGTGCTGATATTCGCTTTCAGACATTCGACTTTCCAGCAAGTAATGTAATGCTTATAACTTGTGAGGCAATGACAGACAATCATTTATTCAATGAAGTAGTCGTACCGAGATTAAAAGTTGCATGCCATCAAAAGGATCAATTTGATGAAGCGATTTTAATGCAGAAACTGCATCTTCCACAGCTTCAGAAAATTGATGATTTACAAGAGGCCGTTACGAATGTATTTAGCGGGTTTATTCTTATTTATATTGAAAGTTTAAAGATCTTGTTATGTAGTAATATTGAAAAAAAACCTAATCGAAGCCCGGAAGAGACTAATTTAGAAGTAATGATTAAGGGACCACGAGATAATTTCATTGAAGATTTAGGTGTCAATATTGCACTTATTCGCAAACGACTGCCAACGAATTCGCTATCCGTGGAGAAAATAACAATCGGAACACGCTCCAAAACAAAGGTAGCGATTTTATATTTTAATGACATTGCGGATTTATCTATATTAAAACAAATAAAACAGCAGCTTTCATCAGTTGAAACCGATGTTATCCTAAGTGGTGAATTATTGCTTGAAAGCTTTAATAAAATTTCATATCTTGTTCCGCTGAATGATACGACAGGTCGACCCGACTTTGCGATGCAATCTCTTACTAAAGGGCGCTATATCATTTTGGTAGATGGCGTTGCATACGCAATGATCACACCCATTAATATTTTATTATTACTCAAATCTGGAGAGGATAATGATTATCCGCCAATCTTCACCTCCTTGGAAAGGTTATTACGTCTAGGGAGCATTTTAATCTCACTTTTACTTCCTGCTTTTTGGCTTGCCTTAACAACTTTTCATCAAGAACAGCTGCCAATTCAATTGCTTGCAACCGTAGTACAAGCAAATACCGGCTCACCGTTGCCTTCAGCTCTAGAAATGCTAGGTATGCTCTTAATGTTTGAACTATTTCGCGAAGCTGGATTGCGCCTACCAAGTATATTAGGTGGAACTATTAGTGTTGTTGGTGGATTAATAATAGGGGATGCAGCCATTCGGGCAGGGATTACGAGCCCCGCTATGATCGTAATTATTGCAATTTCAACAATTGCTACGTTTACACTTGTCAATCAATCTTTGGTTACTACTATAAGCATACTGCGAATCGCATTTATTATTATTACATCAATTTTTGGGCTTTTTGGATTTTTCTTATCGATATATATGTGTCTAGTTTACCTAGCGAATATTCGTGTTTTTGGTGTGCCTTATTTGAGTGTACCTGCTAATTTAAGTTGGAGTAATTTTAAGATGTCCTTTTTCCGCCCACCACCAAATTCGAACAATAAAAGATCAGATTTATTAAATTTAAAAGATAAAAAAAAGGAAAATAAAAAATGAAAAAGCTCCTCTTCTTTCCATTGTTGCTATTACTTTCTGGATGTTGGGATACCAACCAAGCTGAGAGAATGTATTATATTCACGGACTGGGAATGGATTATAAAGATGAACAGTTTGTTATATATGCACAAATCGTTGCTTTTACCAATATTGCCAAAAGCGAACAGCCAAATCCTGATGCAACTCAAGCAGAAGTTGGAGTTGCAAAAGGGCGGACGTTCGATGAAGCCTTTTTCAATTTGTATCAATCGATGGATGAGCGCGTTTTTTTAGGCCATTTAAGATATGTTGTTTTTTCTGAAAATATTGCAAAGGAAAACAAAGTTGAACCCATTATAGATTCATTTATTAGATATCGTGAATTGAGGTATACGACTTGGGCTTATATGTCAGATTCACCTCTTGACGAAGTTTTGCTCATCACACCGATTATTAATAAATCCATTACTCTCTCTAAGCTTTCAGATCCACTCAGTTCATTTAGTCAATCATCCAGGGTACAGCCCATACAATTTCGTGAACTCATGATTCAATTAAATGAACCTAGCTATGAAGCAAAAATACCGTTTGTTGAAATGAGTGAAAACTGGTCGAAGGAAGATGGACCAGATCCTGTTTATAAATTTAAAGGCATCAGCATTCTAAATAGGGATTCTGGCTTTAAGGGCAATTTATTAGGGGACGATATAAACGGTGTACAATGGCTCACTGATAAAACAAAACGTTCAGATGTAACTGTTAAATGGGGGGAGTCTAGAGAACCATATACAACGACAACAGTTGACGAGGTGCATCCAGAAATTACCCCCGTTGTTACAAATAACAAGGTGCAATTCGATATAAATGTTAAATTAGTCGTTCAAACAAATGAAATACTTGATCGAAATAAATTGAATTCATTGAAAAAGGAAATTGAACAGCAAGTAAAAAAAGAAATCGAACAAACATATAAAGCCTCCTTACAATTCGACTCTGATGTTTACCGGTTATCGGAAGTATTGTATCGTAAAAATGTGAAGGCTTGGAAGGAATACGAGAAAGATGGAAAAATCCCTCTTGATGAATCTACAATCCGTAAATTGGATGTAGAGCTTGTAAAAGTTAAAGGTGAACGTATTACTTCAGATTAAAAGAAAGAGCTGTGCTGAACGTCAAATTGACGCTCGGCACAGCCCTTTTTCATCTTTATCTATAAATTGCACGTGCATGCTTGGCGATTAGACGATAGCCTCTTTGCTCAATCAGTTCGAACAAGTCCGGCATATAGTCAGTCAAACGTAATGCTTCAAAATCACATTCAATCGTTGCTGAACAATCAATTGTAGCTAGCTGATGAGAAAGCCTTAACATCTGTTCATTCTCACTTATTTTAATACGCTGTCCTGGCTTTAATGTCGGTAATGCAGCTAACACTCCTTCAATAGAGCCATGGTTTTGTATGAGCTGAAGTGCTGTTTTTGGACCTATACCTTTTACACCTGGGTATCCATCACTTGAATCCCCCATAAATGCTTTTACTTCAGCAAATTGTTTTGGCATAATACCGTATTCCTCGATAAAGCGGCTTTCCGTATACACATCGTACTCAGTATAGCCTTTTTTCGTAAAGGCAATTGTTGTAGAAGGATTTAATAATTGCAGTAAATCTTTATCGCCGCTGATTACGGTAATTTGTGCTTCGTCCTTCCATTTTTCAATCATAGAGCCAATTAAATCATCTGCTTCCAGACCATGCGTACCAAAGTTTTGCCAGCCAATCATAGCCGATACTTCTTTTGCCATATCAAATTGGGGCAGCATTTCTTCAGGTGGGGCCGGGCGATTTGCTTTATACCCTTCATATAAGTCATTGCGGAACGTATGTGCACCCATATCCCAACATACAGCTAAATGAGTAGGTTTCATTATATTTTGCGCTGTTAATACATGACGTACAAATCCTTGCACCCCATTAGAAGGTGTGCCGTCATCCAGTCGTATAAATTGATTCATAGCAGCCGACGCAAAAAACGATCGGAACAATAGCGCCATCCCATCAATAATTAGTAAATGTGGTTTTGTCATAGTAATCTCCTCTTTTGCTAGTAGAAATATATTATAACAAACTTCGGAATGTTAATCGTTCACAATTACTTACATATTAGGTTTTAAGTATTCAATAATACGATTAATATCACGACTAAAAATGCGGTCTTCTGTCATAGCAGGCGCAATCTCCCGTATCTCGTTCCACTTTTCCAACAATTTCGGAGACATCTTATCCACTCCGCGATATTCAGCTGCTTGTGCTGCACAGAAAGCTTCAATTGCCAGTACATTGCGTACATTGGCAATAATCATACGTGCATGGCGGGATCCGGTTGTGCCCATTGATACATGATCTTCCTGATTTGCTGATGAAGGAATAGAATCAACAGAAGCTGGATGTGCCAGTGTTTTATTTTCAGAAACTAGACTGGCCGCACTATACTGTAAAATCATTGCTCCGGATTCTAGCCCTGGATTCGCACTTAAGAAAGGTGGTAACCCTTCGTTTAATTGAGGATTTACTAATCGTTCAATCCGACGTTCCGATACATTCGCCAATTCGGCCATACCAATTTTTAAAAAGTCCATCGCAAATGCAATCGGCTGCCCATGGAAATTACCACCCGAAATAACAACGTCTCCATCCTCAAAAATGAGCGGATTGTCTGTTGCTGCGTTCATTTCGATTTCCAACTTTTCTTTTACATAATTTAACACCTGCCAGCTTGCACCATGAATTTGTGGAATACACCGCAATGAATATGGATCCTGCACACGCTTTTCACCTTGATGTGTAATAAGCTTGCTGTCTTGCAACCATTCACGCATACGAGCTGCAACATCCATTTGCTCTTTCATACCGCGCGCTTCATGAACAGCAGGGTGAAATGCATCGATAATACCGTACAAACTTTCCATTGTCATCGCGGCAATCCACTCACTAGCATAGGCTAACTTTTCTGCCTCTATATAATTGACTACTCCTTGTGCTGTCATTGCCTGTGTACCGTTAATTAAAGCAAGCCCTTCTTTTGCCTGTAATTCTATTTTAGATAGCCCCCTCTGTTCAAACACTTCATGTGAAGATTGGGATATACCATTTACAAAAACATCCCCTTCACCAATTAGGGCCAATACTAGATGAGAAAGCGGTGCTAAGTCTCCCGATGCTCCAAGCGAACCTTGTTGCGGAATTACCGGTATTACATCTTCATTAATCATATATAATAATCGTTCCAAAACTTCTAATCGAATACCTGATAACCCTTTCAATAAAGCGTTTAGCCGAAGCACCATCATTGCTTTGGCAACCTTCTCCGTAAAAGGCTCACCAAATCCACATGCATGTGAACGAATTAAATTCACCTGCAGCTTGCTTACCTCTTGCTCTGCAATTTTTACATCGCTGAATTTACCAAATCCAGTATTAATGCCGTACACTGTTTTATCTTGTTGTACAATTCGTTCCACCGCTTCACGGCTTTTTACAACTCGTACTTTTGCTTCTTCAGCAATCTCAACTTTTTCCTTGCTATATAAAATCTGTGCTAATTGCCCCATCGATAAATTCTGGCCATTCAGTTGAATCATTTGCCCACTTCCTTCTTCATTATCCTATTACTCTTAATTTATTATTGTACAAATAACAGTTTATTTCTACTCATTTATTAAATAAATTACGTTTTTTCATACAAAAAATCCATTTTTACTAGCTTTAATGCATATTTTATCTAATAATACATTTCCATACTATCAGGTTGATTGTCTAATGAATTAGTATTTCATTATAGTAAAGCGTTAAAGTGAATCATTAGTTAGATTAAAAAATTGCCCAGTGCTGCTACTTTTTCCGCAAAAAAAGAGACCCACTAGGGGTCCCTACATTTTATTTGTTCGCTTCATATCTCGGATTGCCTGAATTGATAAACGTACGAGTAAAATCGCACATAAAAATAATCCTAAATATGCAGCAGTGTTCAAATAAATCGCATATGCATTATGAATAAATTGCGAGATTGCGAGAAGTGCAACAGAAATAATACCGAACGTAATTCCGACAAGGAGTAATACAAATCTGGAAAATAACTGTGTGACAAACATTGAATTGGCTTTATCAGAAAAAATATCGTGATGTAATATGATTTTGCCACTCTCGACCTTTTTAAACAACTGATCAATGCGGCGCGGAACTTTTCGTAAATTAGGTATTAACAATGCCAGTTCTTCTTCAAGGTACTGTTTTGTTTCAAGCGGCTTCTTAAATGGCTTCAATAAATTCATTTTTAAATAATCATTCGAGAAGTCTTTAACTTCACTAAATATTTTAAAACCTGGGCAAATAATTGAAAGGGTGCCATCTAAAGTTATAATTGCACGTAATGCCACGTTAACAGAAGGGTAAAAATGTAGGCCGAACTCGCGAACGACCGAGAAAATGGAATACATTAACTCGTCTGTCGGTACATTCGATACATAATTAATTTTCAATAGAATTTGACTAATTGCCTGCTCCATCTCTTGATGTTTTATCTTATCAGCATTTTCAACTAGTTGACTAATACCATCAACTACAATAGCCGCATCATTTTGATGTATGCCAACGAGGAAGTACTTCAAACCTTCCTGCTGATGTGCCGCTAATCGTCCCACTGCCCCATAGTCCAGAATCGCTACACGTCCACTCGTTTCCTCCACATAAATATTACCTGGATGTGGGTCTGCATGGAAAACTCCTGAAATAAGTGCCTGTTCCAAAAATATTTTGAGTAATGTTTGGGCAAATTCATGTCGGTCAATTTGTAAATCAGCAAATATATTATGCGCGACGGTTACCGACTTCCCTTTAACATGCTCCATCACTACTACATTTGAGTTACTACATTCAGGGTATACTTTCGGGATTTTTACATCGATGCTTCCGCGCTCTACAATTTTTGCGACTTGCTCCATATTGCGGGCTTCAATGTTAAAATCGGTTTCTTCACTCAATGCCAAGCTAAAGCTTTTTGCTAAATCATAAAAACCAAGACTTTCAGCCCACTGTGATTTAGACGTTATCCAGCTTGCAAACTCCATTAAAATGGACAAATCTTCATGCATAATGTTTTTTACATCAGGACGCAAAAATTTTACAACGACCGGCTCATTTGTTTCCTTTAGAATTGCTTTATGTACTTGACCAATTGAAGCAGATGCTAAAGGCGTTTTGCTGAAATAGGAAAATATTTTAGTTGTATCTGCATTGAAGTTTTCCTTTATTATTTGGTCCACTTGCTGCTCAGAGAGAGGCTTTACGGTTTGCTGTAGCTTTTCAAGTTCATCAATGAAAACTGGGGACAATAGCTCTTTGCGGGTTGACAGAACTTGTCCAAACTTTATAAATACTCCACCGCATTGTTCAAGAGTCTCGCGTAATGCCTTTGCCAGCTCACGTTCATCTTCACGGGCACGGGCATATTTCATCGTTCGTGTAACCCCATTTTTCACAGCAATACTAACAACTTGGCGCAAACGTTTTTGTCGTTTCCAATACGTAATGAACGTTCTAAAATACGAGCGCCTCCCAACAGGTGTCCCTTTTTCATTTAATTCAATCGGATCAAAGAGCTCAAAAAGCAAATAAAAGAGCATGGAAATAAGGAGCATACTTCCTAACCATAATAGTGTCGCGATATTAACAACATTGGAAACAATACCCTGGTCATAGTAGTCTGAACCACGTAGGTATGTATACCAAAATACGAAGGTTGTAAAAGCAACACTAATTATTACCGACATAATTCTTTTGGTTAAGCTAACGTGCGAACCAATTAATCGACCGCTAATGAAAAAAATAATTACCGCTGCAACTAAAAGTTGGATGACTGCTGAAACGATATCCATCATAATCGCCCCTTTATTTCAAAGTTAAATGTACTTCTATATCTACATTCCCTTTTAACGCCTTACTAATCATACATGTTTCCTCCGCTTTATATGCATAGCGTTCTGCAATACGCCGCCCACGATCATCTTCTTTGTTTTTCAGTATTATAGATACATAATGATGAATTGACTTATAAGTAAAGACGCCGTTTGTCACATCAACAAATCCCTTTGACTCCAACGTAAGTTCAGCCTCTATTTGACTTCTTTCAAGCATAGCCGCAAGCGTAATCAAATAGCACGTAGCCGCTGCTCCAAGTAACATTTCGTCCGGATTTGTACCAATACCAGGTCCATTCATTTCAGGTGGAATCGATATTTTCGTTTGTAAACGTTCTGCCGAAAGCTCTCCTACCGAATTACGCCCCCCCGGCCAATCTATATTTAATGTAAATGTATGTATTGTCATGAATATTCACTCTTTTCATTTTTCTTTTACTATAACATTATTTATAGTATTTCCCGACAAAAAAAGCCCATCAACAAGAGTATCTCATTGATAGGCTTCGACTTTACCAGACGTTTTCTTTGTACTTTTTATAATAGTTCACTTGACGTATAAACATGTAAAATTTACGTTTTAAATGCTTGTCCTGCTTGTAGAATAGTGGATTGACTAGTTTCTTTTCCTGAATTAGGCGCTCGATATCCTTTTTCACTTCTTCATCATTGACGAAATTTTTCAAAACGATTTTAGGCACAACTGAAAACAGCACGTCCCCTTTTAAATAGCTGCATGGCTTTGGTATATCGTAAATTAAATCTTCTACAAAATAGCGGGCCATATTATGACCCATTGCATTAATATAGTAACTTGATCGACCTTGACGAATGTTAACTTCAAACACCTTAAACTTTCCATCGCGCTCATCGTATTTCAAATCAAAGTTACCGTACCCACGATAATCCACTGCTTCTAAAAATCCGCGCAGTTTTGTCATCACTTCTTCATTGAAACGGGAAATTAATGCAGTATAATTTCCAATTGCAGTTTTTGTATGCTCCTGCAGAACAACTTGAGCAAAGGACACTAGCTGTGTTTCGCCTTTCGTATTTACATAAATAACAGAATCCCACATTGCGGTATCATCACCAGGAATATAATCCTGAATAATAAGCTCATCGTTATAACCACTATTTTTAATCATGTCGATTACATTTTGTACTTCTTCTTTATTTTCCACTTTAAATACTTTTGCCTGTCCTTCAAACGGATGGCGGCTATATTCAATCCCATTGCTCGGTTTGATGATAACAGGATACATCATTTCCTGCTCAAAAGCCCCGTCCTTCTGGCAATCATAAAATACTGTTGTTGGAATATCGATACCAAACTGCTCACACAGCTTGTAGAAGTTGGACTTAATTTGCAAGTCATTCATTAAATCTTCGTTGATGTAGTTGAATACAAAATAATCCTGTAAAATAGCCCGATTTTCAATAATTAAGCGGACATATAAATCATTCGTACCGACTAAAATTAACTTTTCTGCTTCTTTTTCATATTTTTTTGCAACACTAATTAAAATTTTCGCAAATTGTGTCGGATCGCCCAACTTTTTATCATACTCAATCGCACGTGGTATGTTACTTAAATTGGTAAAGGGCAATACACCCTTCCCTACTAAAACTGGACGTATTTTATATTCTTCATGGAACGAGATTGCCATGTTATATGCATTAATATCAGTTCCTACAATAATCGGTAAAAAACGTTGTTGGGTCATAACTTACTTCCTCTCAATTTGTTCACGGTCTTTCATTTGATTTTTCACATATTTATCATACAATACTCTTTCGATTTATGCTGTATTTTACAAACGAATTTTGTCAAACAATGTTCCAGATTTTGAAACTTCTCTTCTTTTAAAACGTACGTATTAAGTAAGAGGTGATCGCTTTGAATGCTCAATTACAATTGTTTTTTACTAACATCGATAAAATTAATTTATACTTTGGCTCGGATGCCAAATCTTTTTATATTGATTTAGCACTGAAGCTTACAGTGCGTAATGTCATTTTTCATTATGAAGATTATGAAGCGATTCGGCAGGAAATTAAGAATCATACGAAATGGTATCACACGGCACGGGTCAATCAACAGGTTATTAATACATATTATGTCCACTTTGCAAAACAGCCCGAAAAAATCGGTGAAGCACTCAATCTTTATAAAAGTTTGACGAAGCAGTTTTCACGTGGCGAACATAGCTATATAACGTCTGCCTATTTAACGTCAGAAGATGATATGGACCGTATCCAGAAACTGTTAGCTGATTTAATGAAACAACCAAGCCTGAAATATTCTCCAATAAAACCTGCCACATGCGCAATACTGGCTAGGCGACCAGAAGATACAGGGATTTTGGCTAATACTATTGAGCACTACTATAAGGAACTCGTGTCTATCGGTTATGAACGGAAAGACGCCACTAAAAATGCCGCTCTTATTTTAACGATTGGAACAGGTACATTTGACGAGTTTACATTTTCAAGGCTGAAGGAGTTAACTTTATTTATAAAAAATACGGAAACAAAACTGAAATCCTGCCACTATGCAACAATTGCCCTGCTGGCGCTAGCAAAATTTGAAGTACATCAGTTTCCGGCACTTTATGATATCCACAATGAAATATGCCGCACATTGAAACTAAATCGAAATCAATGCAACACCTTACTTATCACTACACAAATCTATACTTCGAATGAAGCAATCGGTGACATACCGTCGAATGAATCGTATTACTCTGATATTATTTTCTCTGCAGTTGAATCAAGCTCTTCTGATGGCGTGAGTGACGGTGGTGGCGGTGGCGGAGATTAACCTTCTAAAACAAAAAACTATACTGGACGGCAATTTTTACCGTTCAGCATAGTTTTATTTTTGTTAATTTTGTTTACGTTCCTTCGCATATTCAGCAGCTGCTGTAAATACGATATCTGTTGAAGAATTAAGAGCTGTTTCACACGAATCCTGAATAACCCCAATAATAAATCCTATTGCTACTACTTGCATCGCAATATCATCTGAAATGCCAAGTAAACTACAAGCTAAAGGTATTAATAATAAAGATCCCCCGGCTACACCCGATGCACCTGATGCAGAAAGAGCTGCCATTACCATTAAAATGACTGCAGTGAAAAGATCTACTTCAATTCCTAACGTATGAGCTGTTGCCATCGTTAAAACTGAAATCGTAATGGCTGCTCCGCCCATATTGATCGTTGCGCCTAAAGGTATGGATACGGCATAAGTATCTTTGTCCAAATTCAGTTTTTCTGCCAATGCCATATTAACCGGAATATTCGCTGCCGAACTACGTGTGAAAAAGGCAGTGATTCCACTTTCTTTTAATGATGTTAATACTAATGGGTATGGATTTCTTCTTGCCACTGCAAATACAATGAGTGGATTCACAACAAGTGCGACGAAAAACATTGTTCCAACCAATATGATAATTAATCGGAAATACTCGCTTAAAGCTGAAAGACCAGTCGTATAGACCGCTTCAAACACAATCCCCATAATCCCTAATGGAGCTAAACTAATAATCCATTGTACGACTTTTGTAATCGCCTCCGAAAAATTAGCAATAACACCTTTTGTTGAGTCATTCGCCGCTTTCAACGCGACCCCTAAAATAACAGCCCACGCCAGGATACCAAGGTAGTTTGCTTCCATAATCGCACTAACTGGGTTTGATACGATATTAAATAATAATTTTTCGAACACTTCCATAATCCCGCTTGGCGGTGCTACATCCTGTGCTACTGTTTTTAATGTTAATGTCGTCGGGAAAATAAAACTTACAACAACCGCGACAAATCCGGCAGCTAATGTAGCAACCCCATATAAAGCAAGTACTGTCTTCATATTTGTTGATTTGCCACCGACATGTGAAGCAATTGCATTAATAACTAAGATAAACACTAAAATTGGTGCAACTGCTTTTAAAGCTAAAATAAATAAAGTCCCTAAAATAGTAATTCCACTTACAGCCTCTGGAATTGTCAATGCTAGTACAACCCCAACGATTATCCCTACGATAATACGGCTAACTAAGTTAATGCTGTTCCATTTACCTAACATTCTTTTCATAATTCCCTCCGCTATTCTAAGTTGTTAACTTACTTCGTGATGTTGAAGCGAGTGTAGGATTATCTGTGATGAGTAAAAACATCCTCTAAAGATTCTCCTTCTAAAACACTTATTATGTTAATTTAATATATTTCAATAATACATTGTCCCCCTAATTAACACAACTGTATTTTCTGGAAGTACATCGATAAAAGTTCTTAAATTACAGCAAATTACTACTATAACTTGCTTTTCCCTTTAAAAAACTCGAATAAAATTATTAAATAACTAAATTTCAAGAGCATTATATACATAAGGATATTTTTATCCGCTATTTTCGAATTATTTTATAGAAAATAGATGCGAGTATTTGTTGAAATAACATGCCAAACACGACCGGCATGGCAACTTTTGATGGAAAGTATGTCGTTGCTAGGACTACTCCTACTGCGATGTTCCTCATTCCTCCATTAAAAACTATCGCAACTTGATCCTCTTTAGACTTCCAGAATAGCCGACTGAGTATGAGCGAAAAAACATATCCGGATACCGCCAATAACAACACAATCCCTATTACTTTCGCCAACTCTAAATTTATATTCTTAACATAAGGAGCAATTGCACTGCTATTCACCATAATAATCGCAAATAAACAGAGCTTTGAAATGAGCGATAAAGGGCTGCCGTATTTTTCGAGTAATACCCCTTTTGTCCATTCATTTATAAAAATTCCTAATAATGATGGTAAAACAATCATCCAGATTAAATCAAAAACTAGTGACAGCATATTAAGCTGTATTGTCTCACCTACCACAAAGAATAAAACTAGTGGCATTAGAAGTGGTGCGATTAAAGTATCGATTAAAATAATTGCTAAACAAAGCGGCAAATTCCCTTTACTGATCGTCACCCAAATCACACTCGTCACACCTGTTGGTACTGCTACAGATATTAAAAAACCTATCGTTAATAATCGATCATCAAAAATTAGTTCTGCTAAAAGGAAAGCCCACAAAGGCATTATTATATGTAAAAATCCAATCATAAATAAAATCGTTTTCGGATATTGTCTAAATACCTTAATATCCCGAAACTTCAAACTTAAACTGCTAATTAACGTCATTAATGCAAATAAAATGGGTACTATAAATAATAAATGCGCACCAATATTTTCTAAAAAAACGCCGATTATTAAGCTTAGGGGGGTTAATACGGGGATCCACTTTTGAATAAATTGATTCAGTTGTTGTACGATCATTGCGTTACTCCCCCTACTTCTTTAATTTATAAATTGTATCATATTCAAAAATACAAGTTAGCACAGTAGAATTAGATAATTACTTAAAATAATTTCTATCATTTTAATTAGATAACTTTACGAGATTTATGTTATTTTTATGATGTAGTAGTGGAAGGAGGTTTTTGGCATGTCATTGTCTAAAGGTGGATACCTTATATTATTTTTAGGGGTCCTGTTATTAGTAGGATCGATATTTTTTACGACAAACTGGAGTATGGAAGCCTGGCTCATCTTGTTTATCATTAGCATCGTTTTATGTGCGGTAGGTATTTTAATGCTCATCATTCATTTAGTGAAGCAAATTAAACTAGAAAAACAGAATCGTCTTTAACACAAAATCGATACCCTCTTTTAAAAAAGGGCATCGATTTTTTTTAGTGGAATTTATTTTTCTTCCCTTACGGAAATAATTTTTACAGCTTCTTCATATTTAAGGCGGATCGTTTTTCTAGCGTTTATCGCAGACCTGGCTTTTACCGGTATTCGCTTTTTTTCACCATTATGCTCCACTTCCACTACAAAACATTTTGCACCACATTGCATTTTTATTTACTCCTTTCTTTCATTATAAAAGGTTTAGTTTAAAAAGGCTGATGGAACGGTTTGTAAAGATGGCATATAAAAAGCCGTAATGTAAAAAACGATCACTATGCTCAGTGGCAAAATGATCGTTTTTAAGGTTGCGGGATTTAGTTTGTATAGACTATATTACCATCATCTTCGTCTTCAATCTCTCCAACGATTTCTGATAATATATCTTCCATCGTAACAAGCCCAATTGTAACCCCTTTTCCATCGGTAACAATCGCCATATGATTGCGTGTTTGCTGCATTTTTAAAAACACATCTTTTATCGCAACGGTTTCTTTATAGCGAGGGATTTCACGAATATATGAAGTCATATCATTAATACGTCCTGCAGCAATATCCGTCAGCATTTCTTTCGAATTCACAAAGCCGATAAAAGCCGATGTATTTTTACTTCGGTCAATAACCGGATAACGTGTAAATTCAAATTCCTCGATAACAGCTAGCATTTGCTCCAGCGTAAAGTTTTTTTCCAGTGTTACAATTTCACTGCGCGGAATCATAACTTCACGCAATTTACGGGAATCAAAGGCGAAAATATTTTCTAAATAGGCAAGCTCGGTTTTATTGATTTCTCCGCCTTCATAACTTTGTGTCACAATCATTTTCAACTCTTCTTCTGAGTATACCGTATCATGACCAGCTGGTTTCACACCGAATATTTTCAATAATCCCTGAGCAGAACCATTTAGTACTTTTATAAATGGAGCTGTTATTTTACCAAACCAATAAAGTGGTGGCGCCAATATTAACGTCATCTTTTCTGCATATTGAATCGCCAGCGTTTTTGGCATTAATTCACCTAGTACTACGTGTAGGAATGTTACAACCGATAAGGCAATTGCATAAGAAAGTGCAGTCGCAATCGCTGCCGGAATGTTGAACTGGTCAAAAACCGGCTGAAGCATTTTCTCAACTGTTGGTTCACCTAATGCACCGAGTATTAAAGCTGTAATTGTTATACCAAGCTGACAGGCGGATAAATAATAGTCCAAATCCTGTGTAACTTTTTTGGCTGTAATCGCCTTTTTATTACCTTCTGCAATTAGCTGATCAATACGTGACATACGCACTTTTAAAATTGAGAATTCAGCACCTACGAAAAAGGCGGTTAATAAAATAAAAATCGCAACTAAAATTAAATTTATTATTATAATACTGTCCAATTAATTCCCCCGAAAATTGAGGGATTCACCTCCAAGACAAATAAATATCGTTTATTTACTGTTGAAACTTATACTGTTTTAAAATGACTTCTTTAATTTGAAGATTGTCCATATCCGAAATTGTCCAGCTATGGTCATCGAATTTAATTTCATCACCAATTTGGAGTTCTTCCCCATTTTTTACCGAGTCAATGCTCGTATGTTGAATCCATCCACCAATCGTATCGATTTCTTCACTGTCCTCAAATTCAAAGCCGAAACGATCTTCCAGTTCAACTAGTAATACGCGTCCGCTTATCGTATATTCATTTTCACCGGATTTACGGATTTCATCTACTTCATCTTCATCAAACTCATCACGGATTTCGCCTACTAGCTCTTCCAATACGTCTTCCATAGTCAGTACACCGGATGTGCCACCATATTCATCAATGACAACTGTCATATGTACTTTTGCCATTTGCATTTTCAATAAAGCATCCTGAATGCTTGTTACACCTAAAACAAACGGAACTTTTCTTACAAATTGATCCAACTGAACTTCTCGGTTAGAAACGATATGACTGAGAAGCTTATTGGCATTGACGACACCGATAATACGGTCTTTATCATTATTTTCAACGACAGGATAACGTGTGTAGTTATGTTCATCTAATATTTGAACGATTTCCTCCGCACTCATATCTTTATCGATTGTTATTAAATCTGTACGTGGTACCATAATATCCTTTGCATCACGCTCATCAAATGCAAACACATTTTCCAAATATTTCAGCTCTTGCTGATCAATTTGGCCGCCTTGAAAGCTTTGTGCCATTATAATTTTAAGCTCTTCTTCCGAGTATGCCTGATCTTCACTTGATGATTTGACACCAACTGCACGTAAAAGCAGGCGCGACGTTCCATTTAAAGCCTGTATAAATGGATACATCACTTTACCGAACCAATAAAGTGGTCCCGCAAGCATTAATGTCACTTTCTCCGAGAACTGAATTGCCAATGTTTTTGGCGCCATTTCACCGATTACTACATGCAGATAACTTACAATCGCCAATGCAATAACATAAGATGCAGCAGAAGCTACAATATCCGAAACATTTAACCAATTAAATATAGGATACATTAATTCCTTTACGTACGGCTTTGTAAAAGCACCTAAGCCGATTGCTGTAATAGTAATACCAAGCTGGCAAGCAGATAAATAATAATCAAGGTCACCTGCTACTTTTTTTGCTATGACTGCCTTTTTATTACCTTCTAAAATCAATTGATCAATACGCGACTTACGGATTTTCACGACAGCGAATTCTGCTGCAACGAAGAAAGCTGTTAAACCTAAAAAGATAATTAATAAAATGATGTTTAATATGGTGTTTACGTCCAATTACTTCCCTCTAGATGAGGGATTCACCTCCAAAATGAATTGCTATAATTTTTTATTCTTCTATTTTTATGTACCCAAATTGAGCAATAGCATGCTCAATATAAGAAAGAATATGATGAGTATGATTAAACTAGCAACCAAAACCATCACGTTATAGTTTAAGAAGATTATATATTCTTTTTTTTGTGATAGCAAATTATCTCCTCTAAAAAGGAAAGGAATTTTCAGCCTTTTTTTACAAAGCCGAAAATTCCTTTTTGTTTTCTATTCTACATCTACTGAAGATTTGATTATTTCACCATTAAACAACTGTACTTTTTTATAATCATTTTTTTCCACTTGTAAAACAAATGTGTGAGGAACTCCCTCTACATCGCATGACTCACCTTTAGCATCGATTAGTTGAACAGATAAAAAATCATCCTGATTATATACACCATCGACGGAAGTACCACAGCCATCTGAATAAGTAACGATAAATACAGCCATATATTTGTCCATATCAATTGAAAAATTTTCTACATTAAATCGTCCTTGAAGTGCTTCAAATTGTGACGGCGTATTGGCATATGCAATATAAGGAACGAGTGATTCATAAATAGGAGCAATTTTCTCTTCATAATGAACTAATTCGAATGGTACCGCCTGCTGTTCTGTAAATTTAGTATGTTGTTTCCCTTCTCCATCACTGCAGCCGGCTAGCAATAATAAAAATAGTGCGAGCATATATTTTTTCATTTTTTAATTCCCTTCTTTGAAACCTATTCTTCGTGATTTTATTAAAATTCCGCGCATTAATCAAATTTCCAATGCTAATATGTAAAATTATAACAATTATATAGGCTATACCCTAGAAAGTAGTGCATTTTCTAACATAGATTAGCAATGAATACTTTAAGAAGGAAGGTAAATTTTTGACTCAAAATCCATTTAACCCATTTGACAATAGCCCCAATCAACAACCATTCAGCCCATTTTTTCCGCCACCGTTTAATCCATCAAGTCCATTCCCGATTGGTCCGCCTCCACCACCAGGAGGGGGTAATACGCAATTTCCAGGCGGCCCACCTCAACCAGGAGGAAACACACCTATGCCTATGGGTCCACCTCCTGCTTTTACACCACAAATGCAATTGTCTGCTTCTCAATCGCAGCAAGGTTCGAGCGGCATAAGACGGTGTATTTACAGGAATACGTTTATTTGGCAAAGAAATGGTGATAGCTTCTGGTTTTTCCCAACTTTCGTTACTTCTAATATAATTTTAGGCTTCCGTTGGGGACGATTCGGTTGGGTATTCAGCACTGTAAATCGCAATTCTATCCTTACATTCCAGTGTTTTTAAAAGATTAAATAAAAGCTCTTATGATGCAGTGAAAGTCCTGCTTCATAAGAGCTTTTTTTGTTTTTACTTACTTTAGGGAATATTTTATACTTTAAATTTCCCGATTTCATTTTGTAATTCAGCTGCACTATCTACTAAAGAAACAGCTATACCGCTTACTTCCTGCATCGTTGCCGATTGTTCTTCCATCGCTGCGGCAACGGAAATCATACTTTGAGAAGCACTACCTGCTCCACTTGCAATTTCATTTACAGAAGCTGTCACTTCCTCAGAACTTGCTGAAAGTTGCTCTGCTGTTGCCGAAATCTCTTCGATTTGTGTTGTCATTAAATCAACTGCTCCAACAATTTCATTGAATGATTCACCTGCGTGACCAATGATTTTTACGCCGTCATTTACTGAGTTAATTGCGCTTGAAACAGCTTGCTCTACATTGAAAGTATCACGCTGAATTTCCATTGTTAACCCAACAATGGAATTTGCCGATTGCTTCGAGCTTTCTGCAAGTTTGCGAACTTCATCAGCTACCACTGCAAAACCTTTCCCATGCTCTCCCGCACGTGCCGCCTCAATTGCTGCATTCAAGGATAATAGATTTGTCTGATCTGTAATGTCCGTAATAACCTTTGTCATATTTTCAATTTCGACCGTTTGTGCCGATAGCTTTTGTACAAGTTCGTTCACAGTAGAAGTTGAGTGATTGATTGTCGCCATCTGCTCTTGAGCACTTTCAATAATTTGAGCACCTTTTGTAGCAGTCGAACTTGCATCCAACGATGAATTGTGAAGTACTTGAGAAGCTTCCGCGATGCGCTGAACACCGTGGGCAGTTTCTTCCATTGCACGAGCACTTTCATTTGAAGCAACTGCTGAATTTTGTGCCGCATCTGCAGTAATCTCAATTTGCTGTGTCACATCTTCTGTCGTTGCAGTAATTTCTTCCGCACTTGCTGAGAGCTCCTCAGCAGCAGCAGTTAATTGTTGTGAATTATTTTGAACAGATTGGATTAAGATTTGCAGGTTTAGCTTCATCTTATTAAAAATTGTGCCTAGTTGCCCAATTTCATCTTTTGATTGAATTTTTATTGTAGGATGTGTTAAGTCCCCTTCTGAAATATGTTCTGCTGCGTTCATTAAAGTCGCCAAAGGTTTTACGATAGATTTTTTTACAAATAAAACCATAAGGAAGCCGACTATAAGACTTATCAGAACGGAAACCATTGAAACTATTTTTGAAGTTGTCATTGTTTGTTCGGTTTCGTTCTTAATTTCATCCAACTGTGATTTCTGGAATGTAATCATATCATTCGCTACATTTAAAATCCCCACGTTCGCATTTTGCAAATCATTATTTACGATATTTGTACTCGCTTGGATATTGCCAGTCTTAAGCGTAGCTAGTAGTTTTTCGACACTTTCGTTAAATTGATTATTAAATACTGTGATTTCCTCTATATAAGATTTCATTGTATTTGTTGTAGCTAAATCTTCGAGCTGTTTAATATTTTCATCTAATTTACCTGCATATGTAAGCAAATTTTCCTGGTTCTTATTGGAATTTTCCAAGATAAGTGCTCGTCCATATAATCCTTGAAAAGCAAGGTTTGCCCGAATGTCATCAACTAAACGAATTTGCTCTACACGATTATCTAATGCCTCTGTTTGTTTTTCATCAATCATGTTTAAGTTGATGAATACAATAACAGCGGTAATAATCATTATCGCAATAATTGAGTAAAAAGCTAAATTTAATTTAGTACCCAGTTTCATAATAAATCCCCCATATAATATATTTAATTCTTAAAAATCTTATCATACAAATGTCATAATAATTCCCTGAAATATTTACAAATTATTGTTGTTTTCATACTTTGTATAAATCAGCTTTTCTTTTAGTAAATAAACTAATTGAAACATGAAAAAAAGCAACGACAATTTAATGTCATTGCTTCTTCAATACATATTTAATTAGTGCAAGATACTTTCATTAAAAGTTTAGTTCCTGTGGCTCTCCGTCATTCATCAATTTAATTGAAATCGGATCCAACTGAATCGTAACCATTTCACCTTCATCTGATGTGAAAATATCTTTGAAAAAGTTTGTGATTTTCAACTTAAGTGTATCATCTTTAATTTCACTCAGTTTAGCCGTGATTTCTACATATGGCGCATCCATATCTTCTTTCGTATAGCCCAATAAAATATGCGTATATGGATTTTCATTTAAATCCATTACTTTTTGTGAATCCTCTGTTGTTGTAGCATATAGTACAAATTCTTCATTCGTAAACGTCATATAGCGAACATAAGGTTGACGTCCGTTTAATGTTGCCATTGTACCGATATTGTTGTCATTAATAATTGAAAGAATTTTTTCTTTTAATGTATCCATTACTTGGCCCCCCTTAGATTAAATGAACTTCTTCTTGATTTTTACCGTTTTTATTCATAATTCTCATTCGTGTAGGCGTAATTTGAATTAGCACAAAATCTCCATCTGCATGTGAAGGGTATTTTTCAAGTAATTGTTGCTTTACAGCATCATTTAATGTCGTAGCAGCATTACCTTCAATTTCCAAAAAGGTTTCGAGAATTCCTTCACTTTCATATCCTAATAAAATATGTGTGCCACCATACTCTGTAATTTCACGTGCTACTGTCGAATTTTTTTCAGCTACCGTATAAAGTTTTGATTCTACATAGTAAAAAGTCATATAGCGCGAATTCGGCACACCGTTATTATTCGTTGCCATGACACCGATACTGTTCTCATTTAGAATTTGTAATGCAATATCTTTATTGCTTTTCATGATTTCACTCCTTCAGTATTATAATTTCATCAATTATAAGATGAGATGCACATACTAACGTACTTTAGGTTTTGCTATTTATTTAACGCTGTCGTGCTATACATTTATAATTCCCTTAATACGTGTAAATAAACAAAATTACTTTGTATGAAAAATAGTTGTAAAAGTTTGTAAATTAATAAAATCTATTAAAATTTAATTTTTATTACAGTAAACTGTAAATATTTAATATAAATGGATATATTTAATTGAATGTTAAAAATATAGAAGTTAGAATAAAGACAGAATAGTTAATTTATTCTGATTTATAGAAATAAAACTATATTTAAGGAGGAATATAAGTGAAAAGATTTACTTGGCTAACTCTTATTCTCGCAACTCTTTTATTAGTTTTAACTGCGTGTAATGATGCTGATGAGTCAACAAATGGCTCTACACAAAGCGATAGTGGCACGACAGAGGGTACAACTGAAGAAAATGCATCAGGGAAGCTCGTTATTTATACAGGGCGCGACGAAAACATGGTACAAGGTATTATTGAAAAATTCAATGAGCGCTACCCGAACATTGACGTGGAATACATGACGATGGGCGCACAGCAAATTTTGGAGCGTGTTCGAGGTGAAAAAGCAAACCCACAAGGTGACTTCTGGTGGGGCGGAACACAGGCAGCTATGATGGTTGCCGCAGGTGAAGATTTACTTTTAGAATGGGACCCTTCATTTATCGATAATATCGATCCGCTTCATAAAGATGAACAAAACCGGTGGGTAGGTGAAATGCTGTTACCTGAAGTTATTATGATTAATAGTGATGTTATATCCCCTGAAGAAGGTCCACAGGATTGGGACGAATTACTTGATCCGAAATGGAAAGACGAGATTTTAATTCGCGGCGTCCTTGCATCTGGTACAATGCGTACAATCTACTCATCCATGATTTATCGACAAGGTGCAGATGATCCTTCAAAAGGTTATGACTGGTTGAAGAAATTAGATGCTAATACGAAGGAATATACACAGGATCCAAACGCATTATATTTAAAATTAGCTCGTCAGGAAGGTTCCATCTCTTTATGGAACTTACAGGATATTTTACTTAAGAAACATACGACTGATTACACATTTGACTTTATTTATCCTAAGAGCGGTGCACCTATTTTAGTCGATGCAGTTGGTATTGTGAACAATGCAAAGAATGAAGAAAATGCAAAACTCTTTATGGAATTCCTATTTGACCAAAATACAATGATTGAGCTTTCTGAAGAATATTATCAAATTCCGACTCGTACGGATATCGATCCTGATGCAATGCCGGACTGGTACAAAGATCTGGATTTAAAATCAATGGATATTGACTGGCAAGTGATGGCAGATAAAGAAGCGGAATGGATGGAACATTGGGATTCAAATATTAAAGGCAAAGGCAAATAATTTTTACTCGAAAGACCTCTGCACAAGAGGTCTTTCTTTTCTAGCTACTACTGTGTGAAGGGAGTTCGATGTGATGAAAGCTGTTCGTATTAATGATGTATCAAAAAAATTCGGTGATGTATTGAGTGTTCACGATTTAGAATTGGATATAAAGTCAGGTGAGTTTTTTACTTTTTTAGGTCCAAGTGGTTGTGGTAAGACGACTACATTGAGGATGATTGCCGGATTCTATTATCCATCCAAAGGAAAAATCTACTTTGACAATCAAGATGTCACAACTTTACAACCAAATAAGCGCAATATCGGTATGGTATTTCAAAACTATGCACTCTTCCCACATATGACGGTCGATGAAAATATCGCATTTGGTCTGGAAATTCGAAAATATGATAAAAAGACAATCAAGGAAAAGGTAGACCGTATTCGAGGGCTTGTCCATTTAGGTCCATTAGGTTCCCGCAAAATTAACGAACTTTCCGGTGGCCAGCAGCAACGTGTTGCGCTGGCCAGAGCTCTTGTCATTGAACCGGATATACTTTTACTCGATGAGCCGCTATCTAACTTGGATGCAAAGTTAAGAGAAGAAACACGCATCGAAATTAAACGGATCCAATCAGAGCTTGGCGTGACGACTATTTATGTAACCCATGATCAAACCGAAGCAATGGCAATGTCGGATCGAATTATGGTAATGGAAAATGGCATCGTCAAACAGATCGGTACCCCACAGGAAATTTACCATCGACCAAACAATCGCTTTGTTGCTACTTTTATAGGGGAAACAAATTTACTTACAATGAACGTCAAATCTATCGAAGGAGATATTATTACTGTTGAAAATGATACTGGACTAACTTTAAAAGGCTTGACTGAAAACTTGGCAGCAGGTTTACAAATAAATACCGGCGATGAAATTTATGTGTCTATACGTCCCGAAGCTTTTGAAAGTGGTCCTGGTGATAATACGATCACAAGTGTAATCGAGCTAAATGAATTTACCGGTGTTAGTGTTAACTACTTTTTAAGATGGAATGACATTACCCTAAAAGCAATGATTATTAGTCGTGAGAGAGCACTTATGCAAGCTGGTGATACGATAGAACTGCATATTCCAAAACAGAATATTTATTTTCTTGGAGAATAGGGGGGAGGCACACTATGAGCAAAAAATCTGTTGATAATTTTGAAGCAAATTGGTGGTCTCGTCTAACACAATCACGCTATTTTGTTTATATTCTCATTTCTCCCCTCTTTTTAATTTTATTTGCTTATGTTATTTATCCATTTTATACAACATTCGTGCAAAGTTTTGCAGGCGAGAATACTCTTGCAAATTATCAGAAGTTTTTCAGTTTGGAAAGCACAGCGAATTTAGAAGCACTTTGGAACAGCTTTTATATATCGATAATTAGTGTAATCTGTTGTGCAGTGGTTGGGGTTATGATGGCATTTTTACTGGAGCGCTATGATTTTCCTGGCCGTAGAGTACTATCTATTTTAGTACTTGTCCCAATGGCATTGCCACCTTTGGTAGGTGTTTTATCTTTTACATTTTTGTATGGAGAAAGTGGAATCTTTCCGCGCTTATTTCAGCAAATGTTCCAATTGGAAGACGTTCCTTTTGCACTGAAAGGAATTTGGGGTGTGATTGTGGTTCATACCTTTACAATGTATACGTACTTTTACTTAACCGCTTCTGCTGCAATTAAAGGACTCGATCCTTCATTAGAGGAAGCAGCTACAAGTTTAGGTGCGAGTCGTATCCGTGTATGGAGGAAAGTTATTTTACCGATGCTTACACCTTCTTTAATCGCATCGTCACTACTCGTATTTATGGTGTCTATGGCTTCCTATACTGCCCCGCTCATGTTCGGGGTGGAGCGGACAATGACTATGCAAATTTATTTATCGCGAACGAACGGAAACTTAGATATGGCCGCGACACAGTCAACGATTTTATCATTCGTTTCTATTACATTCCTACTTATTATGCGCTGGTATCAAAACCGACGAAATTACCAAAATTTAAGTAAAGGCGTAAGTGTGCACCGATCTGAAGTAAGTTCAAAGCCTTTAAAGTATATCGCTGTTGTTTTATCTTTCATAGGGACTCTCATTTTAATTTTGCCTATTTTAGTCCTTATTTTAATTTCATTTTCAAAAGATGGTGCTTGGACGATTCAAATTTTACCGACCGAATATACGCTTGATCATTATAAAGCGCTATTTACGGATGAACGTACATGGCGACCAATCTGGAACTCGCTTCAAATGGGCTTTATCGCGACAATCGGCAATATTATTTTCGGGGTGGCGGCAGCATATGCAATGGTCAGACTAAATTTCAAAGGAAAAACAATGCTCGATATTTTAATCACGATTCCATGGGCATTACCTGGTACCGTGGTAGCAGTTAACTTAATCGCAGCATTCTCTACTGAAAGTGTGTTTACATTCAATCAAGTGTTAATCGGATCATTCTGGATTTTACCACTCGCGTACTTTATCCGGCATTTGCCGCTTGTGTTTAGATCCACTTCTGCTTCCCTTATGCAGTTGGATCAATCTGTTGAGGAGGCGTCACGTAGTTTAGGTGCAACGTGGTTGTATACTTTTAGAAGAATTGTCATTCCCCTAACTTTATCTGGTGTTCTTGCTGGTACTTTGCTAGCTTTTGTACAAAGTATCGGGGAATTTGTTGCATCAATTTTAATTTATAATACATCTACCATTCCGCTCTCAGTTGCAATTTTCCAAAAGCTCTACGCCTTTAAGTTCGGAACTGCTTGTGCATATGGCGTTCTGCAGATTATTTTAATCCTCATTGTATTAATTATTTCAGAACGGTTATCAAAAGGCTCTGCTGGAAGTGCGATATAATAGAAAAAACGTAAAAGCAATCAAAGTTGCTTTTACGTTTTTTACTGTTATAGATTTTTTACCATCCACAATTCATCAAAGTATTTCCCATCCATTTTCATTGCGCGCTTTTCAATCGCATACTGATTGAAGTCAAGAGATTTACAAAGTTCAAGCACCTGTACGTTTGTTGCCTCGACTGTCACATAAAGTTGCTCAAGTCCTTCATTTTCTTTTAACAAACGCAACAGCTCTTCCAACATTGCCCTACCAATCCCCTTTTTCCTCATTTCAGGGGTAACATACATTTCCATTAAACGCCCTTTATGATTCAGGTTTGCATTTGTTTCGCGTTTAAATGTAACCATGCCGATTAGTTGGTCACCTTCAAATGCCCCAAGTGTAAATTGATCTGTCTGCGGGCGAATATTATGTTCGGTTTCCTGCAGGGTATAGATTTCTTCCTGTGCGTACGATGAGCAAAATGATGTCGGGGAATCATTTATAGCCTGTAATCGTAGTTCTTTGTATTTCGTTGCGTCTTTATAACCTAGAATTCGTATATTCATCTTTTCACCTCGTATAATTACTTTCCCTTGTATATACCCCCGACGTACATTTTTTACACTACTTCATCGCGGATTCAATTTCCATGCGCAAGTTAGTCGGGTCATCGGCATAAACTCCAATATATTTCGCCGTTTTTTCATAGCCTCCAATTCCATGAATTATTTGCAATTCCTTCGCCTCAATGACAAAGGCAGGCAGTTCATCTGTATTTCCTAATACTTTAAAATGAAATATATTTTCATCTTGAACAGTTGCATGAAGTTGCGCAATATTCGTTAAGTCAATTTTTGCTCGTTTCATTAATCCATTGGAAATATATAGTTTACCATCTGCAATTCTTACTGGATTTAGAGCTAATGCACGAAAATCAGCCAGTAAAAATAAAAGTCCATAGACTGATAGAATGGTATGTCCCCAAGCTAAAAATGGCACTCGATCATGAAAAAACCAATGAAATGCGATTGCTTCAAATAAAGCCGCATGAAAAATCATGATTAAAAAAGCGATATACATCGTATTTTTGTATACTGTAAATCCATTTGGCTGTTTTTTCTTCCAACTACAAAATGCGTAATAAAACACAAGAATCTCCGAGCAAAGTATTTTTATAAGTAAGTTGTCCTTTACTTTCTCTGCTACAATTCGAGGAAATGCAAAAATAAGCTGCTCCCGCTCTAACTTCACTGCACGGATGATGCTCGGTAAATATTTTATAAAAATAACTAAAATAGTTAGCTCCAAAATAATCAACGCTACTTCAACTGCAATCGCTGACCACATCATATAACGAAAAGGCTCTATAAATGCTGTTGGAATAACTAGTCTTGCAAATATAATACCCATTGCAACAAAGGCTATAAAATTTTTAATAGACCATTTTCCTTTTTGCAATAGAAGAAGGGCTGGTGCAATTATCGCACAATCTATTAGAGAACCTATAACCATCCCATTTATTTGATCAATTGGAAGAGTATCAATGAATGAAAGCTGATATACGATTAAATTTCCTGTTAAAATAACAAGGGCAATGAGAAGCCACTTGTAATTATAGATTCTTTGTAAAACCATAGTTAGCACCCCTTTTTTAATTTCCTAATATTACTAAATCCCTCTCACCTTCATTATAGGGTATTCGTTGCACTTTTTCAGTAATAAAAAAACGCAAAAGCTATTGGTAACTTTTACGTCAAATATCTCTTTATTTTATTGCAGATTAACCCTTTATCAAAATCCCCTTCATTACTTCACGATTGCGCATTTCGAACATTTCATTGTGTGAGGAAACCTTTGCATATTGATCTGCAGTCGGTTCTAAACTGACTTTTATAGAATTAATCGCATTGACCGCATCCTGGAAAGCACCTGTTATTAAATACACTTTATTCTCATATTTAGAAATATCACCGACCGCATAAATTCCGTCAACGGATGTCAGTCCTTTACCATCCGTCACATAATAATAATTATAGTCAGTATCTTTTTCTGGAGCCAAGCTTGTATCAAATGAAAAAGAATGGTCACGATCATAGCCGTGATTAACAAGTACGTCATCTACTACGATTTTAGAAAGTTCATTTGTTTTAACGTTTTCCAAAACAACTTCTTCAATTTTTGTCTTGGCGTCATTTGCTACGAGCGTTTTAATTTGTGTATTCGTAATAATCGGGACACCATTTTCCTGCAAATAACGAATTTGCGCTTCATGGGCTGACAACTTATCTCCTCGGTAAATGACCATCATCTGCTTTGCAATACCGATTAAATCCTTTGCCCAGTCTATTGCGGAGTTGCCACCGCCTGAAATTAGGAGCGACTTATCTTTAAAGCTTTGAATGCCTCGAATCGTATAATGTAAATTCGACACCTCATATTTCTCTGCTCCTTCAATATGCAATTTGATTGGACTTATGATGCCGCCACCTACTGCTACAATCACTTTCTTCGTATAATGCTTTTCCCCTGTATTCGTTTCAATAACAAATAGATTGTCCTTTTTTGTTATGAATTCGACTTTCGTATTAAGGCATACAGTCGGCTTAAATGTTAGTCCTTGTTCGATTAAATTTTCAATTACTTTTTGAGCAGGTGTCGCAGGTAAGCCGCCAATGTCCCAAATAATCTTTTCCGGATATACATGCAGCTTTCCACCTAACGTCGGTTGAAATTCGATGATCTTCGTTTTTAATTCCCTTAATCCTGCATAGAACGCACTATATAATCCACTTGGTCCTCCACCGATAATCGTTACATCATAAATATCGTTCATTCGAAACACTCCATTCTTTTTCATTTCTAAAAAGTTAGCTTAAATTACTAATCATTTCGCCTTGGCTTAGTTGCTTCCGGATTGTGTAAAAAGTTAAACGAGCATTTCGGATTTCGCATGATGTCTCCCGATTGGTACAACGGATGGGGAATTCGAAACTGGATCTTGTGTAACGATACAATTCAAGTCGAAAATACTTTTTATTAATTCACTTGTAATAACTTGAGAAGGGATTCCTTCTGAAATGAGCTTACCTTCATGTAATGCAAAAATATGGTCTGCATAACGTGCTGATAAATTAATATCATGCAGGACCATTACAATCGTAGTGCCACGCTTACGATTCAAATCTGTCAGCAAATCCAAAATTTCTACTTGATACGTAATGTCTAAATACGTTGTCGGTTCATCTAAAAACAAAATATCAGTTTGCTGTGCAAGTGCCATGGCGATCCATACACGTTGTCTTTGACCACCAGAAAGCTCATCAATATGACTATCGGCAAATTCGGTAATATTCATTATTTCCATCGCTTCCGCCACTGCTTCATAGTCTGCAGTTGACCAACCCTTTAAGAAACTATGATGCGGGAATCGCCCCCGCCCTACTAAATCAGCTACCGTAATTCCTTCAGGTACGACCGGTGACTGTGGCAACAGACCTAAAACACGTGCAAGCTGCTTAGGAGGGATTTTGTTTATCGATTGCTCATCCAGCATAACTTGACCGGAAATCGGCTTTATTAATCGCGCCATCGTTTTTAAAAGTGTTGATTTCCCACAACCATTCGCACCGATAATTATGCTGATTTTGTTGCTTGGAATCGCTAGACTTATACCGTGTAAAATCGTTTTGTTGTCATAGCCGGCAACAAGATTTTGCGTTTGGAATGAATGCATTGTTTTCATCATAAATCTCCCTTTCGATTAATACGGATTAATAAATAGATTAAGTACGGTGCACCGAAAATCCCTGTTATGACTCCAACCGGATAACGTGTTTCAAAAGCAAACTGACCAATAAGATCTGCTGCCAATACTAAAATAACACCAATTAAACCAGCCGGAATGAGTGCTGAAAATCCAACACCTACAATTTTCTTTGCAATCGGGCCTGCTAAAAAGGAAACAAATGCAATCGGACCAGTAGCAGCAGTAGCTAATGCAATCATGAGAACAGATGTAATAATAAGGATAAGTCTCGTTTTGTTCGTATTGACCCCTAAAGACGTAGCTGCCTGTTCGCCTAGCTCGAGCATTTCCAAGCGTTTTGCAAAATACATTAAAATCGGTGTACAAATACACACTATTAAAATTAATGGATATAAATTAATCAATTTGGCTCCATTTAAACTCCCGCTCAGCCACCTCATAGCTGCCGGAATATCATGTGTATTTCCGATTAACATTAAATAATTGATAAAGGCCGTAAGCATCGCCTGAATACCGATACCGATTAGAATAAGTCGACCAATCGAAAAGGAAGAACCCTTTGCCAGCAGATAGATAAAGATAGCTGTTGCAAGCCCTCCTATTACAGCTGCAATGGATACAACGGTGTTGCTTGTACTCAGTACAATGATACAAAAAACAGCTGCGGCACTTGAACCTGTTGTAATCCCAATCACATTTGGGTTTGCTAGCGGGTTACGCAGCATCGTTTGGAAAATATAGCCCCCTACACCAAATGCAAAGCCTGCAAATAAGCCTGCCACCATTCGCGGGAAACGAATCGTATTTACCGCAAAAGAAGCCCCTTTCACCTGTTCACCTAATAATACCTTTACGACATCCTGGACTGGATAAATGGTATTGCCTAGCATGAGCATTAAACCGCAAAGTACTAACGATATAATAGCCAGTATAGAAGTCATCATCATAAAGCGACGTTTTCTTTTTAGTCTTAATGTCTTAATCATATTCATCGTTTCATTCATCATATTGCACGCATTTTCGCTTTCATCGTAATTAATATTAAAATTGGCGCCCCTATAAAGGCAGTCACAATTCCAACTTCGAGTTCACTCGGACTGCCAAGAAGCCTGCCGACCACATCGGATATCGTTAAAATAATTGCCCCTGACAAAGCCGACATCGGAATAATATAACGTAAATCAGGACCGATCACGAGACGTACGATATGTGTAGCTAATAAACCAATAAAGCCGATTGGACCTGCCAAAGCCGTAGCAGCCCCACATAATAATACGCCACCTAATGCCGCTACTATTCTTACTGTAACTGTACGTACACCCAACCCTGTGGCCACGTCATCACCTAATGCCAATGCATTGAGTGCAGGCGCTGTAAACAGTGCAATGAATATTCCTACTACAATAAATGGAATAAATAATGTGATTGTATCCCAGCTGCCGGAACCGACACTTCCGACTTGCCAAAACCGAAACTGATCCATAACATTCGTCCGTGGAATCATAATTGCAACAACTAATGAGGACAAAATTGCGCTCGTTGCTGCACCTGCTAATACAAGCTTTAATGGTGTTGCGCCACCTCTGCCCATTGAACCGATTCCAAATACAAAAATAGCGGTAATAAACGCTCCCGCTATTGCAAGCCAAATATATTGATTTGCTGAGCTAATGTTTAAAAAGGCGATGCCACAAACGACAAAAAGGGATGCCCCTGTGTTTACCCCTAAAATACTCGGATCCGCAATCGGGTTTCGTGTAACCGATTGCATAAGTGCACCAGAAACACCTAATGCAGCACCACATAATAAACAAAAAATGGTTCTGACAATACGCTGTCTTACTACATTAGCTTCATGTGACTGAACTTCTGAATGGAATAATCCATTCAGAAGATCTGTCCAACTAATCATCCGAGAACCAAATACTAATGACGCGAGTATGCATAGGCCGAGTAAAATAATTAAAAGCACTAAAACTTTTATAAAATTACGCGGCATCATAAATTGTTTCTTTTCTATAACGGATGAACTTTTCATATTACTTCAACTTTTTTGCAACTTCCGAAATTAGTGATACGTATTCATCAATTGTGTATTGAATGGATAATGGATTCGGGTTTCCTGCTGCAGCAAGTGGAGTATTGTCAGGAATAATTAACACCGCACCATTTTTAATTGCAGGAACTTTCCCTAAAATCGGATCTCCCTGAAGTGCTTTTAATGTGAAGGCATCGCCATATGCAATTAGAATTTCAGCATCATTTAAAGCATCCGCATTTTCTGCACTTAACTCAATGTAGAAGTTGCTTTCATCCTGAACTTGGGCTTTAATGCTTTCTGGAAATTCCATACCTAACTCTTCCAGTAATTCTCCGCGTGGATCAGCTGGTGTATAAATATAGAACTTTGATAAATCTGTCGCGTTAAACATACCGAATGCCGCTTTTTTCCCTTTAATTTCAGGGAACTCGTTTGCTTTATCTTGAATTAATTTTTCTGTGTCCGTGATTAATTGCTTTCCTTCTTCTTCCATACCCATACCTTTTGCGTTGTATAGGATTTGGTCACGCCATGTAATAACCCAAGGAGTTGCCGGGTATGCAACGACTGGAGCAATCTCGCTTAACGTATCGTACTCTTCTTTTGTAAGTCCTGAGTATGCTGCTAAAATAACATCCGGATTTGAATCTGAAATTGCTTCAAAATCCAGGCCATCTGTATCTTGGTAAATGTTCGGGTTCTCTTCACCAAGCGCTTTTAACTTTTCTACTGTCCATGGAAGCATACCGCTTTCATCTTGAACACCGTAGTTAGCTGCTGAGAAACCTACTGGTACTACACCTAGAGCAAGTGCCACATCATGGTTTGCCCATGCAACCGTTGCTACACGCTCCGGCTTTTCTTCAATCACCGTTTCGCCTAGTGCATGTTTAATCACAATTGGATACTCAGTTGCGGAATTTTCTGAATTTGTAGCTTGAGAATTTGTTTCTTCTGTTTTATTTTCTTCTGTGCCCGTTTCTTTATCTGCACAACCTGCAACTACTAGTAACCCGATAGCTACAAGTAGCATTGTCAAAAAAGAATTAAACTTTTTTGTAATCATTTTCATAACGCCCCTTAATTTTCAATTGATAACAATTATCATTATCGATAAGGAAAATAATACATGTAAATGATAATCATTGTCAACAGAAATTAATACTTAAAGTCTATTTCCTGCTTAATAATTATATATAAATAATAAAAACGATTTCGCTTACAGTAGCAAAATCGTTTTTATTTCCCTGCGGACACGGTATAAAGTTGGTCTTTCGTTTGCTCAGATAATGGAATGTGCAGTTGTTCTAAGTAATCGATTATAATTGGAATATAATAACGAACAGCCTTATTCATAAATTTATCTTTCCGGTATATAATAGCTGCTTCCCGCTTTAATCCTTCATTAGTAATCGGACGTGCCATTAATTTTTCGTTGTCTTGCATTTGAAAGAGTGACTTTGCAATGATTGTACCGCCCATCCCCCTACTTACAAAATTAAAAATCGTATTAATACTGGAAGTCTCAAAAACAGTATTTAATGAGATATGCTCTTGTTTTATAATGCCATCCAAAATTTTTCGACACAGATGCAAATTTGAGAATAATATTAATGGTACATCCATTAATTGTGAGAGGCTCAGCTCCTCTTCGGCCATTAATGGATGTTCGCGATCTGCAACGAACAAAAATTCTTCAATGTACAATGGAATTTCGATAAATTGGTCTTCTGCTGAAGGGAGATAGTTTTGAGAAAATGAAAAAGCGAAGTCAATTTGATTGTCCCTTAGCAGTGAATATAAATCGTCCGAACTAAGTACAGATAATTTTATTTGAGGATATTCAAATGAGTATTGAATTAAGCTTTCCGATACAATATTCGTTAGCTCTCCAGGCAATGCACCAATCTTTAATGTCCCTCGCTCCAGCAATTCCAGTTCATTAATCTGAAGTTTTGCATTATCAATTGAATTAAAAATGAATGCGCTTTGGTTAAATAATATTTCCCCTGCCTCCGTAAGAGATATCTTCTTTCCAATACGGTCAAACAACAAAGCCCCCACTTCATTCTCCAAAACTTTTATTTGATGGCTTAGCGTTGGCTGTGAAATATGAAGCTTCTCTGCCGCCCTCGTAAAATGAAGTTCTTTACAAAGCATCATAAAATATTCTAATTGCCTAAACTCCATCTCGACCCCTCATTTTCAGTTTATTTCGTCTATTAATATTGTACTTGTTTTTAAGGGGGTTTTAAACTTTCTTTTAGAAATCAAAATAAAATGACTATATTTTCTCCTTCGCGCTTTATTTCTCTTTAAATTGACGTTAACGTAAATGATATACTTTTGCCAATGGGGGTGTCTTCCGTGAAGTCGATTAAAGTAATTGCCAAAGAATATGCACTTACAACGAGAACTTTACGCTACTATGAAGAACTGGGTATTTTGAAACCAACACGACGTGATAACGGGATGCGCCATTATTCTAAACGGGAGGAGGCAAAAATTAAGCTCATCGTTAGAGGAAAAAAGTACGGTTTTTCCATGGAAGAAATTAAGGAAATGATTTTACTTTTTAATCTTGATCGTACTGGAGTGAAACAGCTGGAACGGACAATTGAATACGGGCAGCAAAAGTTAAAAGAAATAGATGAAAAGATTCAAGAGTTGTATGAAATCCGTCAAGATATTGAAAAGACGGAAGCTATTTTTCGTGAAAAACTAACTCAATTATTGGAGGAACAATCATGAATATTTCAAATTTATTAGCTCGTCATGCAAGAAAATATCCGAATAAGGTGGCTGTAATAAGTTTAGGACAGGAAACTACGTATAAACAATTGGACGAACAAGTGAACAATACGGCTAAAGCCTTACGTTCAAATGGTATAGAAAAGGGCGATAAAGTCGGGATTTTCATGCCCAATTTAAAAGAGTTCGTCGTTCTTTACTTTGCAATTCAACGTGTTGGTGGAGTTGTTGTACCGATTAATGCCAAATTTGTTGCGCGGGAAATCGAATATGTATTGAACCATAGCGATGCAAAGGCAATCTTTGCACATGAGCTTATTTTTGAACAAGCTTCCACAATTTCATTTAATGGCTTAAAAGTTAAAACAGGCGGTTCATCACTTCATTGGCAAAGCTTTGAGCAATTTCAACAGTCTGGGAATTATGAAGCTGTTGTGTGCGATTTACTTGAAGATGATGAATCTACTTTACTGTATACATCAGGAACAACAGGCAATCCAAAAGGGGTCCTGCTGACAAATCGTAATGTGCTTGCTGTATCACATATGATTGCTATTGAAATGGAAGTAAAGCCTGAAAGCCGTTTACTCATTATGATGCCGTTAACACATTCTGCACCATTAAATCTATTTTTAGTAACTTCTATATTAGTAGGTGCAACTGCTGTATTAACACCAACCTTTACACCAGATTTATTGATAGACACCGTGCAAACATACAAAACGACACATTTCTTCGGCGCACCTGTTGCTTATCTGTTAACGGCGAGCTCACCTCGCATTGAAAGTGCAGACCTTTCATCAATGGAATGGTGGGTATATGGCGGTGCACCACTATCTGAAAAAGAAGTCCTATATATTCAAAAGCAGTTTAATACGGATAATTTAGTATGTGTTTATGGTTTAACAGAAGCAGGTCCAAGTGGTTCAATCTTACATGCAGCTGATCATCCACAAAAAGCCGGCAGCATTGGGAAGCGTGCACCATTTGGAACAGAGCTACGTGTAATCAATCAAATAAATGAAGATGTTACACCAGGTGAAATTGGCGAAATTATTTTATACGGTGAAGGTAATATGAAAGAATACTATAAAAATCCAGAGGAAACGGAAAATATACTCGTTGATGGCTGGGTGCGTTCAGGTGACTTAGCTTGTATAGATGAGGAAGGCTATATTTACATTGTCGACCGTAAAAAGGATGTTATTATTTCCGGCGGCGTTAATATTTATCCGAAAGAAATTGAAGATCAAATGCTTCAGCATGTGGATATTTTTGAAGTAGCGGTATTTGGTGTTCCCCATCCAGAATGGGGTGAAACGGTGAAAACTGTATATTCTGCAAAAGCCCCTGTTTCTGAACAAGATATTAAAGAGTTCCTTAGCGGGAAACTATCTTCATATAAAGTACCGAAAATTTTTGAGCAAGTGGAAGCACTTCCTCGCAATGCATCCGGAAAAATATTAAAGCAACAGCTACGAGGTGAAGCAAATGCCAGAACAAGTTTTAGCAAATAAACTAGAGAAAAATAATAACTTTTATAAAGCAGACAAAACATTGCAGCAACTGTTACAGCAAAAGCTCGCTCCTAAATTTTATAAGTATGCAAATGAGCAGCTCACAGCATTCGGAGCGCTTTGTGCAGGACCAATCGATGCACGTGCAAAAGTGACAGATCGAGAAGGCGAGCCTAAGTTACGCCGATATAATGCATACGGTGATGAAGTAAGCGAAGTCATTGTTAATGAAGGTTACAAGCAAACTGTTGCAGAAACATACGCGACTGGCATTGTCGGCTATGTTCATAAAGATATTCCTGAATTAGGACATAGAGGTAATTATGTATACAGCTTCGCACAGGGGTATTTACTATCGCAAACAGAACCCGGCTTTTATTGCCCTGTAACATTATCAATGGCAACCGCTTATTTATTTGAACATTATGCTTCCGATGAATTAAAACAAAAGTTTATGCCTCACATTTGTGCGACAGGTGATACGGAATTATTCGAAGGGGCAACATTTTTAACGGAACGTCAAGGCGGGTCAGATGTCGGTGCAAATGTTGTTGAAGCACGGTTTGAACAAGGTGAATGGCGTTTACATGGAGAAAAATATTTTGCTTCGAATGCCGGTATGTGCGGCGTTGCAATGGTACTTGCACGTCAAACGAACAATACACAAGCCGGTTCTAAAGGGTTAACTTTATTTGCCGTTCCTTGGCATGATGAAGAAGGCAAGCTCAATCAGATTACTATTCGACGCTTAAAAGATAAACTTGGCGTAAAGGCAGTACCTTCCGGGGAAGTTGAATTTAACGGGGCAAAAGCATATGTTGTGGGAGACGCATCTAAAGGTATCTACTACATGCTGGAGGCGCTTAATCTATCTAGAATTTGTAATGCAGCCGCTTCTGTTGGCATTATGAAACGCGCATTGGATGAAGCGATTCACTATACAACCGGACGTATTGCCTTTGGTCAGACGGTTGCTGAATTTCCAATGGTGAAACATTCTTTAGGGGCATTACACGCAAAGTGGCACGCCTCTTTAGTAGCGTTATTCGATTTAATATCTCGTTATGATAAGGTGGTAAATTCCAAAGCATCAGAGGATGAACAACAAATCGTCCGACTTTTAATAGCGTTGGTGAAAAAGGAAACAGCAGAGTGGGCAATTGAATTTACTCATGAAGCAATTGAGCTCCATGGTGGCAACGGTTATATTGAGGACTTTGTGCTCCCTCGCTTACTTCGCGATGCCCAAGTATTAACGGTGTGGGAAGGCACAGCAAATATTTTAGCACATGAGCTAATCCGTCTCGTCCAAAAAAATGCCCATTCTGCTCTGCTAAAGGAATTACAGCAAACGGACCATCCATATTTACAACAGCTTGCATCTGCACTCGAAAAACGTTTCGAAACATTCGTCACGCTTAATCAAGCAAAACAAACACTTGAAGCTAAACCACTTATGCAACAGCTAGCTCGTCTATATGAGGCCGTCATATCAGTACAACATGGCAAAGTTACAGGAGAACGTGAGCGCGTGCTTGCAGAAATTTATATTGAAGAGCAATTTGATCAGAGACCATTTGGTGAAATACCGTTAGCAGTTAAGGAGTTTACATTATTGTAGAGTCGTCAAGTATAAAAAATTGAAAAAAAATTGCCTACCATCCCCCTATTAATGAATGTAGAAAGCATTCAATTGATTTAGGAATGATAGGCTTTTTAAGATTTGGGTAATGAAGTTTTAACTCTTAGTGGTGAAAATAAACTCGAATAGTTTTTCACCAAATAATTTCTGACTTTCAGTTCTGTCATAATAAATTTCCTGAAGGGATACACCGTCTTCTTTTGCTGATTCATCAATTTGCTTTCTTTGACATTTATAAAACTTGTTGACGGGGGAAGACGTTTTGCAAACATCCAATACGGTTTATTATTTAAAGAAAGTTCGAATCAATTATACAAGTTTCACACGAATATATAGTTGCTTACCGATTAGTGCCAAATCTGATTGTTCTATCTCATCAATCTCTAGCGTAGACTCATTCAATAGATGGTAATCTTCAGCATGTCCTGCCCAAAAGCGGATTAAATCGACGTTTTGATCTGGCGTGATATGCTCTTTTATATATTTTTGCAGAGACTCTAGAAATAAATCATTCCATCTACCTTCAACGGAATAAATAAAAGCTTTATCACTATAATCTTCTAAATCATATGGCGGGTTCAACCATTTAGATATACGTAGCTTCTCCATTGCCTTTTCATCCGGTGTATTTAAAATTTCCACATCATCATCAAATGAATGCCATGGTTGTTCCGGGAACCCTTCGTTTAATGGATACAGCTTTTTCATTTCCCGCACTGTTGTTAAGCGAAATCCTCTAAAATCAACCTCATGTAATTCCTCATCCGATACTAACGCTGTATATTGTGTCATCATTTACTTCCTCTCTTATCCAAAAAGGCCTCACCGACTGGAATAGTTTTGTTTTCCCATTGTCCATCATCATTTTCCCAGCTAACCTCTAACATAAATTCATTAAAAATAGCCTGTAATTGCGCATCTGTAAAATCCTTTACGTAAAAAACTAAGCGGTCTGTATTACGTTCAAAACTTCCATTTCTATAATTGGATGTTCTCCCATCACCATTCATAAATTTGAGCCCGTCCTCATATTTAACTTGCTCCATTAAATTACCGAAACCATTTTTATACTGAACGGTTAGATTATCAAATTTTTTGCCATTCCGTACGTGATAATCCAATACAATCGTTGCATAATTTTGTTTTATTTCTTCTTCTGTAAAATTACTCGTTTTTGCTCTTAACAGCTGGAACTCCTCATCATTTATATCTTGTAATTCAAATAGCAATTCATCATCCAATGTCAGCACTTTTTGAGAGCACCCAACGATGAGCATCACAAACAATAGGGCTAACAATATTTTTTTCATAAGTCACCTCTAACTTTCTATAGTAAGCACTGAGCTCAGCAAATTTTGACCGCACTCGATACAAGTGCGGTCAATTTATTAGAACTTTTTTATTTTAGTAAATTCTTTTACACCCTTATTTCTTCCTATAACGTACCCAAATCATAAGTGGAATAAATAATATTGCCATGTACGCACCGATAAAGCTGAGGAATGCATAGCTTGAGTTGGCCACGATTATACCTGAAAGCAGGCCACCTGCAGAGCCGGCAAGTGCAACTGAAACATCTACTGAGCCTTGGATTTTTGCACGGTTTTGAATCGTTGTAGCGTCAATAATCATAGCTGTTCCACTAATGAGTCCAAAGTTCCAGCCAAGACCAAGTAAAATGAGTGCAAGTGCTACCGACCACATCCTATCCCCTGGCGAATACGCTGCTATAAAGCCAGCAAATGATAATGTGACACCCGAGGCAACAACCATCCATGACCGCCCCACTTTATCGACCAAAATCCCCGTTACAAGAGAAGGTAAATACATCGCGGCCACATGCATACTAATCACCAGTCCAATAAGTGACAGTCCACTTCCTGCCCGCTCCATATGAATCGGTGTCATCGTCATAATTGCAACCATCACAACATGCGACATCACAAGGACAATCGCACCGACTCCAACTCCTAAACGATCAACTGTAGATTGTTGATTTACCCCACCTGTAGAAACTTGCTCTTCGTTTTGTTTTTCTGCAATAGCAACTGCCACAAGTAAAGGGTCCGGTTTCAATAAGAAGAAAAATATAAAGCCAGCCATTAAATAAGCAACAGCTGCCAGTAAAAATGGTCCAGTTAAAGTTGGTAAACCAATTGCCTCAGCAAGATGACCGGTGGGCGTAACTAAATTGGGACCTGCAACCGCTCCAATTGTCGTCGCGACCATTGCCATACTAATTGCTGTTGCACGCTGTTTTGGCTTAGCCAAATCTGTTCCGGCATAGCGTGCCTGTAAGTTCGTTGAGGTACCTGCTCCATAAATGAACAAAGCCAAAAATAGCAGGAGGATATTTTCCATCGTCGTAGCAGCTATGACCCCGAGCGCTCCAATTCCCCCTGTGATAAATCCGAATGACAGCCCGTATCTTCGCCCAAAACGCTGTGAAAAACGGCCGACTAAAAATGCGGATAATGCAGAGCCAAGTGTGAATAATGCAGTCGGCAAACCTGTAAAGCTCTCGGAACCAAGCATTTGCCGAGCGATTAACGCCCCGACCGTAATTCCGGCAGCCAGTCCTGCTCCGCCAAATGTTTGCGACAAAACAACAACCCACAACGTTCTTTTATAAAGCTTTTGTTGTTCTTCCTCTGATTGAACATAGCGCTCTATTGAGGGATTTTGTGTTTTTTTCATAGACTATTCCTATTCTTTCATTTTTCTTTAGAATATTGCTGTGTTCAGGTAAATAGAAATAAAACAGCGGTATTCCGGAATTCAAGAAACACCACTGTTTATATTATTATTTTTTTATTACAACCTTTTTTCTAATAGACTCTTCTTACTTCTATTTTAGTAATACCTTTAATATTTAGCAACTTTTCCCTATTTAAGTCTACACTATAAACGGCGTTCCTTATCGCCTACACATAAAATACTTTTTTTTACATTAAAGGTTTTTACTTCTTAAAAATCGGGTAAGGTTTTCGGATAGTTCTGCACTAGATCATTTGATTGAAAATTAATTTTTTCTCTTCGATAGTGCATCATTAATTAGTAGTTGAATAGAAATAAGGTATTGGTTCTACAAAATTTTTAGGGGGTTTTTAGCATGGTACTTCGTTTAATTAATACAACAGGCAGTGACACATTTCATTGGCAAATATGGAACGAGAAGAAACAGCTACATATAATATCCGGCAAATTAGGGGTTCCTGGCACAAAAGAAACGGTTTCGTTAGGATTTTTTGAAAGCTCTAAAGGAACGATGAAGAAATTGGCAAAAGAAAAGATAAATCAAGGTTATGAATATGTAAAAGAAGAGTCCTATACAAAAATGGTTGTTCAATACCGTTATGAGGATGAGTCACAATTTGAAGCAGCTGAGAAAAAAACTTTATGGGTAGAAGACTTACTGGACGAAGTTTTATATTTGACTGGAAATGGAAAGCTTTATGGCTCAGAAGTTGGAGATGGTGCTGGGACTACTTTTTGTCTTGTTATAGATTTGGATCTGGCATTAAATACTGTATTGGAAGAATTATCGAAAAACCAAGTAATTGAAGGGGCGGAAATCGCCTATGAAAACAAAGAAGGCAATTATATTGGTATATATCCAGAAGGTATAAAGTTTGAACTTGTATAATTACGCCTATGTAACGGGGGCATACATACCTCAAATATGAATGCCCCCGTGTACATATTCTTTTCTATTTCTCTTCTTGAATTGCTTCGATCAATGTTGTAAATAGTTGTGCATCATCTGCATCTTCATCCGTTACTTCATTTAAAATTTCCGAATCATCTGCATCAATCACAAAAAGGCTTATGCCATCTTTTAAAAACTCGTCTGCTTCTACTTCGCCTTCGTAATACTTATAAGTAGCAATGACGATGTTCGAGCCCTCTTCTTCATCAAAGAAGAAATAAAGCTTTTCTGTATTGCCATATACCTCCTCTAAAACTGTTTCAAGCTCGGCAGTACCTTTGCTCCACTTCACTTCATTATTTACGGTCGCAGCTATTAGCGATTCCAATAGTTCATCTACTGTATTTGTCATATAATCCTCCAACTCCGCTATGTTCGCGGTTAGTATGTCTACTGTAACATATTTTATTTATAAAAGATTATTTATAACATTGTCATAAGCATACCACCTATTATCCCTGTCACAACAACGACCATAGGAGATAACTTCCAGAATGCAAGCATACTGAATAAAATGGCTGCAAAAGCAAAGTCTGTTGGTGTAAAAATAGTGCTTGTCCATATAGGTGTATAAAATGCTGAAATTAATATACCTACAACCGCTGCATTTACTCCCATAAGGGCACCTTTTACTTTTGAATTACGTCGTAAGCTATCCCAAAAAGGCAATGTTCCAAATACTAATAAAAAGGCTGGTAAAAATATGGCTACAGTTGCCAGTAACCCACCTAACCAACCATTCATCACGGCACCTATGTATGCTGCAAATGTAAATAGTGGACCCGGTACAGCCTGTGTAGCCCCATAACCTGCTAAAAACGCCTCTTCACTCAACCAGCCAGTCGGTACAAATTCCCTTTCAAGTAACGGTAACACGACATGACCTCCTCCAAACACGAGTGCACCTGAACGATAAAAGCTGTCGAATAGGGCAATCCATTGAATGGAAGTCAGTTCTCTTAAAATAGGAAGGAGGAAAAGTAAGCCGAAAAATAATACTAAACAGCCTATTGCAAAGCGCCTGCTTAATGGAAAGGGCGACATTCCTTCCACGTCAGCTTTCTCTCTTTTGTATAGTAGAAATCCAATGAACGCACCTAAAAGTATTACTCCTACTTGCGAATAGGCGGTTTGCCATATTAATGTGACTATTACAGCAAAGAGGGCTATCGTTTTTCTTTGTCTATCCGGTGTTAAATTTTGTGCCATTCCTAATATTGCGTGTGCTACCACTGCCACTGCTACGATCTTCAATCCATAAATCCAACCTGCCTGACTCAAATCCAAACCTTGAACGACTAATGCAAATATAATAAGTGCTACTACAGATGGTAATGTAAAACCTATAAATGATACAATGCCTCCTATTGCTCCAGCACGTACCACACCAATCCCTATCCCTACCTGACTACTAGCAGGGCCAGGTAAAAATTGACACAATGCCACTAAGTCTGCATAACTTTTGTCGTCCATCCACTTTCTTTTCCGGACATACTCTTCATGAAAGTAGCCTAAATGAGCAATTGGCCCTCCAAATGAGGTAAAGCCCAATTTAGTCGATACGAAAAAAATCTCTATTAACGTTTTAAATAACCCTTTTTTATTCGGATCCAGTGACTTCATTTTATCTCCTTCCATTACCCTTTGAATATCATAATCGTAGCAAACATCCCTCTTTTCAAGTAATAAATTTACGAAACTTTACAAAACTTAAATAAAAAGAAAAACCCACTATTCTCTTTACAGATAAATAGTGGGTATTCCATGCGAGCTCAATATTTATAGGTTGGTAGCCAAATATTAAGAGTTGCATTGCTTATATTCGTTTGTAAGTTATTCCGTTTGTTCCAAGAATCGATTAGCCCATATATAATATTTTTGCTTGGCATCTTTCTTTGAAAGAATACCTTCATATAAAGTAGTACCCTTTTCAATATCGAATATTTGGAGTACGAAATCTTTTTCCATTTCGTTTAATACGTAGAATTTACCGTTGTAGCCATACGTATTATTCATTTCCTTATTCACGAATTTTTCAGGGTGTGGAACTGTTATCGGTTCAAGCCATCTTTGTTGTCCGATATTATAACGGTAAATCCAAGTGTCGGTATCCGTCATGCGAGCTGCAACGAAATAGTTATTATCTACCGTACCACTTTGTATATCGATTTCTAAACCGTCCGGTAATTCGAGTGGCGTTATTTCATTTGTTTCCATATTTACTACTTTAAACTGACGTGAAATGATATTACGTACTTCATGCTCAGCATTATATAATGTCGTTGAATAGATAAGATATTTTTCATAACCTAGATTATGATACTGATTATAAATTTCAAGATTAGTATACATCGCTTCATCATTTGTAACAGTCTCAATGGAAGTCTCGCTTACTAACTGTTGTTTATCTAAATCAATGATAACAATGTAAAATTCTTCATCACCATTGTTAAGGTAATGTCTGACTAACAACTTCACCTCATTATTTACAACAGTTATATTATGAACCGTAAGCCAGTTAACTTTCTTATTTAATTTGGATTGTATGTCAAATGTAATCCGATCGTTTTTTACTTTATCCAATAAATCGAATCGGTAGCTGTAGGAGTCGCCTTCATTTAATTTCCAGGTTTCATTTGGCTCTTCTACGTAAACAAGCTTCGTTTCATCCTCAAAGTAATTAGTGGCACTAAATCCTTTTCCACGCATAAAGTTTTTATTCTGCTCGATTAAATCGCGGAATAAAAGTGGTGCTTCTTGATATTTGAAATCGTCTACTAATGTTGTTTTATCTTTTCCAATAATAACCGAATTATATGTCATTCCCTCATCTATATTTCCTTCTATTAATAGTGAGTCTACATATTTGTCGTCCCCAGAAATTTTATCAAATGTAATATGATAATTTTTAGCATTGGCGACTTGGATATAATGGATACTTACCGTGACTACACTAACTCCGACAATTAAAAGAAGCTGCCAGTATTTTTTCATCTGCTTCCCCTCCCCTACACATTAATCTTTCGTTTTAATAAATAGTCTGCTAAATAAAGAGCCACCCCAAGTGTTAAAATACTCGTTACAGCAGTCAGTCCAATAATTTCGTTCAAGTATAAATAACCTGTAATATCCTGGATAATTACTGGGATTGCCATAACAATGATTGAAATGACCAGATAAATGACTCCTAGGAAAATACCTTTCAAATGGTAGCTTCGTTCAAATAAAATCGCTGTAAACACGACAGCTACTACTGTTGCTCCAAGTCCATAAAGAAGGGCAAACAGTAAAGGAGTCTTTGGATATAAGAACGATAATATATCGAATGAATAAATATAAGCTTTACTTGAATCAGCACGCAGCTGATCTGGTATAATGCCATGAATAATCAGTTGCACCACTTCTAATAAAGCAATTTGTATTCCTACTAAACAAAGTACGAACAGCAAAATCGTAGTCAGCTTGGCAAAATAAATGTTTCTTCGTGCAGTTGGCAGCATTAATAATCGATAAATAAATGACGACTTTCCAAGCCAATCACGATACCAAATGAAAAATACGTATATGATTAAAATTGATGCTGCGAACATAATTGAAAGTATAAAATACCCCGAAAATAAAAATTCTTGGAGATTATACGCCCCATACTCATGTACGTATTGACTTTCACCTAGTAGCTTCTGCGCCATCGTTGTTTCTACTCTGTTCATATAACTAAACGATGTCAGAAATGCCCCTATAACTTGAGCAACAATTACCATAACTATGAGTGTTAGAAAGAGTTTACTAAATCGCTTTATCTCAAAATTGACTAGCTTTAAATATTCGTTCATCCTACATACACCTCCCGCATCACATCTACTACGGATTTACCTTCTATTTCACGGATCTCTTCTACATTCATTTCTCTTAGTACTCTACCATCGCCGATAAGCACAGCTTTATCTATTAAGTGCTCAATATCATTGATTTCATGTGTCGTAATAATAACACCGCGATTTTCAATTAAGTGACTAGTAAAGACATTCGCAATTTGCTCACGTGAGAAGATATCGATACCGGAAAAAGGCTCATCCATTAATATGTAGTCCACATCTAATGCTAAGCCAAGCAGTAGATTGACCTTTGCCGCATTCCCCTTTGATAAGCCTGAAAGTTTATCTTGAAGGTCTAGTTTGAAAAAAGTAAGTAGTTCTGTTGCACGCTGTTCATTCCATGTTTTATAAAAGTCCGCCATAAACTCAAAGCTTTCTGCAATCGTATAGTTCGGCAGCATTGTAAGTCGATCCGGAATGTACGTAATTTTTTCGTACGCATCCTTATTAATCTTTTTACCATCGATTAATATTTCACCGCGGTCTATTGGTGTTAGCGCCATAATCGATTTCATGATTGTTGTTTTCCCCGCACCATTTATACCGATTAAACACGTAATTTGCCCTTTTTCCGCTGTGAAGCTCATATCTTTTAATACTTGTTTTTTCCTGTATTTTTTAAAGACATTTTTTACTTCAATCACGCTGCTCAGCCTCCTCATACTTTTTTTGCACGAGCTCCATAATTTCCGGAAGTGGTGCATTGATTGATTTAATAGAACTTATGAACACCTGCACCGCTTCAGTAATCAGCTCTTCACGAACGCTTTTTAATACTGCTTCGTCCTTCGTAATACAACTTGGCATATTTCCCTCTGTATAAATCAATTTTTGCTCCTCCATTTCCTTATAGGCACGTTGCACCGTATTTGGATTAATCTTGAGCTGATTGGCCAGCTCCCGCCGTGATGGAATCACATGTCCAGGCGCAAAGAAACCTTTTGCAATTTGTTCCTTAAAATGGCGAATCACTTGCACATAAACAGGATCACGATTATTAAATTTTACATCCATTGTTGTCAGCTCCCTTCGTGTATTAATGACCTAGTACACTATATCTAAAAAATGCGTTCTCACCTGTACTAACCCTTTAATACAGTATGCACAAAAAAATGTATTAAGCACTTCATACACTCCTTAAAGTGTATTATGTGGTTAATACATTTCATTTGTCAATATTATTTTGATTTTTTTGGAATTAAAGATAATTTTCTACTGCCGTTTTAGGGTAGTCTGCTTCAATCCACTGATGGTCTTTTTTCATTTTTTCATCAGTAATTAAGAAATAGTTATAATGAACTTTATCACCTTGATCAGGCACCGGGTCATTCCATGTAACATCCAAGTGGTACCACTGTCCATCCACTTTTACTAGATTCCAGGCATGAGGACCGCCCGCATCACCGATAACGTACTTTGCTTCAATACCAAGCTCTTCAAACATTAATAATGCTGCTAGTGCGTATCCTTCACATACGCCTTCCCCATTGACTAAAACGGAGTATGGTGTATGTGCATTGGCTTTACTGTTCAGATTATATTTTGTATGCACTACTAAGTAGTCATTTACAAACTTCACTTTTTCCGCTTCTGATGCATCGTCAGGAATAGTTTGAACAATTTGCTCGATCATACCTAATACAATCGCATTTTCTTCAGCTGTTAAATCATAATTTATCGTAGCCTGCCATTCAATTTGATTGCCAAAGGACCTTGCACGTGTTGAGAAATCTCCCATGACTGCCCATAAATAAGGCTCGTTTACCTGTAGCCACTTATACACTTCATCAACCGTGTTCTCAAAATCAGATGCATCCCCCTCATAATGCAGGGTAAACTGATTTTCGAATTTGGACATATGATGTGCAATCGCTTGCCCTAATTCTTCCACATTCGTGATGACCTGCGGATAATCTTTTACATCATATACAGGAATGACCTCATCATTTGCCAATGGCTGAAAGTTAAAGCTCTGCAGTTTATTTTCTGCATTAAATAAACTGGAAACGATTGAATCAATTTTGTCTTCCAAATCGACATTCAATTTTAATTGAACGTCTTTATTAATTGTCGGCAATGTTAACGAGGATGCTTTTACTTCATCTACTACCAATACACCAAAAAAAGTTGTTGCTATCAGGAAAATAAATGTGAGCATTCCTTTAGAAAACGTTAATAAACTCGCGAATAGTTTTGTCAGAGGATTTTTTACCATTCGATTCAGTTCACTTGTTGCCCTTTGCTCGAATTTCCTTCTATTTTTTGAAGTAAACAAACGACTTGGTCTATGGGTAACAATGTTATAAACGCGTTTATAAACTTCGGACAATTGTTGCTTATCACCTTTAGCTAGCCGAATCTCTGTTTTATTTTGAAGGAGACCTTTTTTTATTTTACTGCGCAAGTACAGCTGCGATGTAAATGAACGGAAAGTCTTTATAAAAATTGTTAATAGAATAAGAAATATGCATGAAAAAATAATTAAATTACTCATAAAACCCCCTATGAAATCTATACTCAATTTAATACTACCAAATAACTTTTTTGAATAATAATTATATGTTCTAAATTGTTTTTAACATTACATAACTAATACTTCCTTATTACAGTCCCTAATATACAGTTCGCTACTAATATATATTTTTTTGTCACTAGTTGTTCCGTTGGCAATGACAGTTGCAACCCATTTTCTTTCAAAATTCGATAATATGTGCGTAATCCTTTTGCATAGGATATACAATTAGCAACAATTTCCTGAATTTTTGTTAATGGGCTGGTGATTGGTGTCGAAAGATTGGATTTGGCTGTCGTCCTGGTTTTAAGGAATGCTGAGTATTTATTAATACCGAATTGCAAACTATTTTAGAAAGGACTGGAAAATTGAACGATTTTTTAAATTTCAACCGTATGATTGCAGGAGATATTATTAAGTATGTTTTTTGGGCTTTGGCCGGATTAACAATTATCGGTGGTTTACTATCTGCTTTATTTTCCCTTTTCAGCGGAGATATTATTTCGTTTTTAATGTGCCTTATATTCACTGTGTTGGGGCCAGTTATAATTCGGATTTACTGTGAGTTAATGATTGTATTATTTAAGATTCACGAAAACATAGTGGAGATTAAAAATAAGTAACCTTATCTTAAAAAATGGGAAACTCAGTAGTAGGGTTTCCCTAATATTTAATTCGATTTCTGTTGAAAGCAGTCTTCACACATGAAACTTCCTTCATTATTTAAATAAGCTTTTATTTCTGTCATCCCTTTTCGCTTTGGATAGCGCATTTTAATATAAACTACCTCCTCACCTTTAATTTCTTTACCGCATATAGTACATTTAGGCTTTTCTCCAAACACCGAATATTCCTCCCTATATATTTGTTCATCTACTTTGTTACGAATAAGATACATAAAAGTTTCTAGAAATCGGGCTACGTTCTTATTTTTTAATTCATACAAAAGGTTGAATCTTTCGAAAATTATTTACATACGCTGAATTAAAGTGTAAAATTACACTAATTGAGTATTATATTAAGAGAGGTGAGATGTTTGGAAAAAGAATCTGAAATGTTAGAACGGATTGGTGCACTTGAACAGGAGTTACGTACATTAAAAGCTGAGGTCCAGCATTTAAAGGAACATACGAAGTTCGAGAAAGTCGTACCCGCACAAAATAAAATGACAACATCCGTTCCTGCTGTAAAGGCCCAACCAAAAGATACACTTGTCATTAAGCAACCTGTCCCACCTAAAGAAACAACGCCTAAGGAGACAGAGCCTAAAAAGGCACAACGATCTCTCGAAGAAACATTTACCCGTGCACTCCCTAGAATTTTCATGGTTATTTTAGTGCTCGGAGTCCTTTGGGGCTTAAAGCTTGTTAGTGATTATGGCTTCTTATCAGACAGTGTAAAAATAATTGCTGGCTTTATGTTATCTGTCGGTCTTGCTGTATGTGCATATTGGATGGAGAAAAAGCAAAAGGGATCACGGGTTGTAGCCTTATCTCTTTACGGCGGTGCATTCATCGTCGGGATTTTAGTTACGGCTGCAGGAGCAATCATATATGATGTACTGAGCCTTTACGTTGCACTCGTCCTTGCACTAATTTACATTATTTACGGCGTATTCATTAGCTATTTAAAAGGCAATGAAGCATTAACAGCGCTCGTTGTATTTACATCGCTGCTGCTTCCTTATTTACTTGAATATATGGAATTTAGTGAGTTGATCATTGGTATTTTCATAGTATTGCTATTTACTACTGTACAGATTGTTATTTGGAAACATAAACAGCGAAAAGCCCTTTATATTGGTATGGCTTTTTCAATATTGGCATTGGCAATTGTATCGGCATTCCATAATGAACAAATTTTGTTCTTTGCACTTGCAATGCTCACGTTATACTGTGTCTTTTTAATAAGTTATTTACGTTTGTATTCGAGCAATAGCAAACGAAATGCAAGTATGCTCTTTACCTTTACCATTATTGTCCTATCACTGATTAATGGATTGCTAATTAATAAAGATATGGAGCTTTTAATTGTATTAGGTTTAATGCTGGGAGCTTTAGCCGGTTCGTTATACATTGCGTTTAAACGTGCAGATAAACTGTTAATTGATATGTTTGCTACACTATCAGTCTTAACAATTTTAAACATTATTGCGCAACTGAATATTTCACAAGAAGTTATGTTCCTTTTATTCGTACTTGTTTCATTTGCAGGATTAATACTCGCTGTGAAGCATGACATCATTTTTATGAAATGGGTAAAGGGTATTACGTTTTCAATACTGGCTATTTATGTTTTTACTTTTTATTCTGTTCAACCGTTTTTCTCGATGGAGCATGTAACAATGGTACTCGTCATCGCTATGCTCGCAGGTTTATATGCAATGCTGCTTCGATCTAACCGTGAGCCAGTAGAAAATAAAGAATGGATTATAGGATTACGTGATCTATTCCCACCCCTACTCTATGCTGCGGGGCTACTATACATTTGGAAATTAGACTGGGCGTATATGCCGATGCAATTCACTAATTTTTTATGGTTTAGCGTAGTTGCGATTGGCTTTGCAGGAATTGTTATGGTTAACCGAGCGTTTATCGGCCGGTTGCTTCCGTTCCTTGCCGGTGGAATTTACGGATTTGTGTGGCTCATATTACTAGTGAATACATGGGTTGATGAACGAGCGATTGTAGTCGCGATACTTGTCCGTATTTTATATATTGCTGTTTTATGGGCAATCGTAGCAGATTTATGGAAGCGCGGTATTATTTATAAAAACTATGAAGCTTTTATCGCCCGCTATACAGAACAATTGACGATTGCCGGTATGATTATTTCAATTATATGGCTGTTTAATATGACGCATTTCATGAACTATCATGATCTCATCAATTGGAACTCAGCTGTAATCTTAAATACAGTCTCAATCTTCGTTATCGCTAGCTTGTCACTATTTTTAGCAGCAAAACGAAGTTACCGAAACTTGAAGCTTGTTGGAATAGGCTTGCTGTTTTTCGGCATTATTAAAATGATTTTCTTTGATTTATCTGAACTCGACATCTTAATTCGCTCCATTTCATTCATTGCCATTGGAGCAATCGGGCTCTTTATTTCAAATAAACTGTTAGGAAAAGATAAAGAAGGATAAGATTAATGGAGGTGGCCTTAGCGATTTTGTTAAGGCTGCTTTTCTTACATGAGGTGATAAAATGGATAGACAATTTATTATGCAAATTACTTCGGAAAGTTTAAAACTTATCCGAACAGAAAATAATTTCACACAAGATAAGATGGCTGAAATTTTAGGAATTTCCAAAAAGACACTCGTTCAAATTGAAAAAGACCGTACACTTGCAAATTGGACAACTACTATTGCCATCTGTGCCCTATTTCGCCACAGCCCTACACTACAAAATAAAATCGGCGGTGACCCGATGGAAGTAATCGAGCTTACGGCGCATGATGTCATTATCACTCCGAAAGAAAAAACGCTGGGTGGCTACATTTGGTGGAAAAATATTGATGAATTTAAAAATCATCGTCTTCAGCAAAATTATTTAAGCGCTCATTATCGAATTCTGGATGATGAAAACTATCGTGTATTAAGTACGTTTGACGAGAACGCTGCAATGGAAAAATGGAATGAAATGAAAAAAATCCTTTAAATTATTTTTCCCGAAAGCCAAGCCGACAATTTTTCCCTTCCCTACTATAAATTTTCCCATTACGGGTATTCTTTTAATAAATATGAATAAAGGAAGTGGACAAGATGTGGAAGGAAATTTATGCAGATTTGCATATACATATTGGGCGGACACAAAATGGACGTGCAGTAAAAATAACGGGTAGCAATAATTTAACTCTTACCAATATATTAGAAACCGCTACATCAAGAAAGGGTTTAGATTTGATTGGTATTATCGATTGCCAATCACCTGAAGTTCTTGACGAAATAGAACAGCTTGTTCGTGAGCAAAAGGCCATTGAGTTACCGGAAGGCGGGGTTCGTTTTAAAAAGACAACGCTCATTCTAGGGTCAGAAATCGAAATTTATGATGCAAATTGCCACGGACCCATCCATGTGCTTTGCTATATGCCTTCTATTAATAAGATGAAACAGTTTTCGGACTGGATGTGCCCTCTTCAGAAAAATATTCATTTAAGCTCTCAGCGTATGTATTGTGATGGACGTGTCTTACAGCAAAAAGTGCATGAACTTGGTGGTTTATTTATTCCTGCTCACGTCTTTACTCCATTTAAAAGCTTATTTGGAAAAGGTGTGAAGAAAAGCTTAACTGAAGTGTTCGACCCTGACTTAATTGATGCAATTGAATTAGGATTAAGTTCGGATACGACAATGGTAAGCGGAATTAAAGAATTAGCCCGCTATAGTTTTGTGACAAATTCAGATGCGCATTCTCTTGGAAAACTGGCGCGTGAATATCAGAGAATGAAAGTGATGGATGCCAATTTTGTAGAACTGAAAAAAGTGCTTCATCAACAAGATGGCAGAACGATTACTGCAAATTATGGTTTAAACCCCCTGCTTGGTAAATATTATGAAACCGTATGCGTCAATTGTGGGGAACAAATTTTAAATGACGACTTTTTGCGTTGCCCTCAATGCGGAAAAGAACAGCTTATTAAAGGCGTCGCCAAAAGAATCAAGGAATTATCTGATGCTGAGTATGAAGAAATACAACGACCGCCTTACATTCACCAAATCCCACTCGACTTCATTCCGGGCATTGGTCCTAAAACGATTGAAAAGCTTTTAAATGCATTTGGAACAGAGATGAGTATACTCCATAACGCCACATTTGAAGAAATAAAAAAAATAATTCCAGAAAATCTCGCAAAAAGGTTTATGATTGCAAAAAGTGGGGAAATGAAGATAGTTGGTGGTGGTGGAGGTCAATATGGTAAGCTCGACTCATTTTAAATAGGTAAATAGTATATAAAAAACAAAAAAATGTTATAATCCTCTATTTTCGTACACCCTACTAAGTTATAGTATACTTACTAAAAGAAATCTTAATTAAAGGTAGGATTAAAATGAATAAAAAACGGAAAATTGGGATTGGCTTTAAAATTACTAGTGGTTATATTATTTTAATTTTATGTTTAGTTGTTTCTGCAGTTGTGTTAAACAATCAAATAACCAGTTTACAGGAAGAGCGAAACGCTATTATTAAGTATGATTCCTCAATGCGTGTAATGTCGAATAATTTAGAGCGAAAAATTCTTAACCTAGAGTCATCGTTACATCGTTACTTAATTACAAACAACGAAAAGTATTTAGATACGTATAAGGATGAAGTCGCTACTTGGGAAGCAAGTTATGAGGAACTTAATAATCTCGTAAATAATTACTCTACTGACGAAAACCAGCTTACTCCTATTTATAATAGTATTAATAATTGGATAAACAACATCGGACAACCCTTATTAACTGCCATTACACGAGATGACAGTGATCAGATAAACGCGTTGTTCAATGGAGAATTAAGCAGTGTAGCGATTAGTGAAATGCAACAGAATTTTACCGCATTCCGTACTGTCGAGACTGAAAATATTCAGCAACAGGTATCAGTACTGAATGAACGAAATACCGATTTAACATATGGTCTTTTTGCGATTCTCTCTCTCATTGCAGTAATTACGATTATCGTATTTACAATGATTTCCCGAAATATTGCGGGATCAATCAATGAAGTAACTGAAGCGATTGAAGATATGAACAAAACAGACGGCAAAAACCGTAAGCGCATTGTTGCGAAAACAAATGATGAAGTGCGAGATCTAGTTGATGCAACGAATATGCTCCTAGCTACAATGGAAAATCGTCAATGGTTCCAAAGAAATTTAGCTGAAATTGTAACAGCCTATCAGGGCGTACACTCGCTTGATGAACTGGGTGAAGTATTACTCAATTCTATAACTACCCGAACACAGTCAGTGTATGGTGCTTTTTATATTCAAGATGTACGCAATACTAACCAGTTCAACAAGATTGCGGCTTTTGCCGAGACAGGTGATGATGTCGGACGTCAAAGCTTTATGGTCGGACAAGGGTTCGTCGGTCAAAGTGTGAAGGAAAAACGTGTACTAAGCTATGAAAATAAAGAAAATAGCTTCCATTACCTTGAAACAGCTTTAGGAAATATACCGATTTCAAACGGAATTATTGTTCCTGTATTTTTCGGGAATGACGTTATCGCAGTATTGGAACTAGCATCTTTAAAGAAATATAATGAACATCACCGCGCTTTAATTAAAGAAGTAGTCGTGCATTTAGGCGTGACGATTAACAGTATTATCGGACGGATGGAAGTTATTCGTCTTTTAAATGAGTCACAGGCAATGACCGAAGAATTACAAGTTCAATCAGAAGAGTTACAAACACAATCTGAAGAATTGAAAATGCAAACAGAAGAACTTACTACAATTAATGAGCGTCTTGAGGAACGTACACGCGATGCAGAGCAAAAAACGCACGCACTGGAGAAAGCACAGATCGAGCTACAAGAAAGTGCTGAACAGTTGCGTCAAAGCTCAAATTATAAATCTGAGTTTTTAGCGAATATGTCACATGAGCTACGTACACCGCTTAATAGTATTTTAATATTATCCGAGATGCTGTCGGAAAATAATGATAATCGTTTATCTGACGATGATTTAGAATATGCCAAGGTTATTCATGATTCAGGTGAAGATTTATTAAATCTGATTAACGATATTTTAGATTTATCTAAAGTGGAAGCAGGCAAAATGGATTTATGGTTTAGAGAAATGGATGTTCATGAAATTCCACAGCATGTCCATAATTTGTTCTCACCAATTGCCAAACAAAAAGAACTTGATTTAAATGTTGATGTCGCTCAAAACATGGTAGAAATTTTCCACACTGATGTGAAACGCTTCCACCAAATTTTGAATAATTTATTATCAAATGCATTGAAATTTACCGAGCAAGGTTCTGTTGATGTGAAGGTGGAAATGGCACAGGTTACACCAGCAATGAAACAAATTAGTGATACGTGGCTAACGATTAACGTGACGGATACTGGTATAGGTATTCCTCAAGATAAGCAGCAGCTTGTCTTTGAATCGTTCCAGCAAGCCGATGGAGCAACCGTCCGCAAATATGGCGGTACAGGACTAGGCTTATCGATCTGCCGGGAAGTCGTTAAGCTTTTAGGCGGATGGATTACGTTACGAAGTAAAGAAGGCGAAGGCAGTACATTTACAGTTTATTTACCTAGTCTGCCGGAAGGAAATGTTACTACACTGATTTCCGAACAGGAAGTTGCATTTACAGATGCTTCTCCTGCCCTTCCAGTTCCAGTAACGCCTCCAAAAACGATATTTGACCAAAAGCATATTTTAATAGTCGATGATGATCATCGAAATATTTATGCTTTACGCCAAGCTTTAGAACAAAAAGGTGTTCACGTGCTGGAAGCTACTAACGGCTTGGAGTGCTTGAATATTTTACAAACGGCTACTCGCGTTGATGCCGTGCTAATGGATATTATGATGCCTGAAATGGATGGCTACGAAACGATGCAACGTATTCGCTATGATTTGCAGTTAACAGAGCTGCCGATTATTGCATTAACTGCAAAAGCGATGAAACAAGATCGTGACCGTGCATTTGAAGTCGGAGCATCAGATTATATAAGCAAACCTTTAAATTTAGATCAACTATTTTCTGTATTAACAGTATGGTTAACAAGTAGGGAACGTTTAAAAAATGGATAAGAAAAAGTTAGAAGTTAGTTTACTATTAGAGGCTCTGTACTCATTATCGGGTTTCGATTTTCGGCAATATAATCAGCAATCTATATTACGTCGAATTGAGCATCGGATGCGAATAAATAATATTCCCACTATATCCCGTTTAACAGAGTCAATTATTTATGATGAAAAGCTTTTAAATATATTGCTGAATGATTTTTCAATTAATGTAACCGAGATGTTCAGAGACCCTTCTTTCTTTAGAGCACTTCGTGAAAATATCGTTCCTCAATTAAAAAAGCTCGAAAAAATACGTGTTTGGCATGCTGGCTGTGCGACGGGTGAAGAAGTATATTCAATGGCTATTTTACTTCAGGAAGAGGGCCTGCTTGATCGTACAGTGATGTATGCGACTGATATGAATGAAAGTGTTTTGAAAAAAGCGCAGCAGGGTGCCTTCCCTCTTCAGAAAATGCAAGCTTACACAAAGAATTATATTTTAGCCGGTGGAACGGAAGGCTTTTCTCAATATTACAAAACAGATAATAGCTTTGCTTCGTTCCACCCGTATTTACGAGAAAATATTATGTTCGCCCAGCATAATTTAGTAACAGATCACTCATTTCAGGAATTCGATGTTATTATTTGCCGCAATGTGCTTATATATTTCTCACCAGATCTACAGCATGATGTGCACCGCTTATTTTATGACAGCTTAGCACCGAATGGCTTTTTAGGGTTAGGTGATAAAGAAACATTACAATTTACACCCCTGGCACATAAATACCGTACAATCAATTCAGCAGAACGTATTTACCAAAAAAAATTATAAAAACGATAAAAAAATCAATTTTCTCACTGAGAGAAAATTGATTTTTTTGTTTCACTATTCGTTTCATCATCTATTTGATTTGGTACTAACTTCTTAGTGCTACTGGAAATCTCATTACCGTTTGCCTGTAGAAGCAGTACACACATATCATCCGGCTGATCATGCTGTAATTCTTTTTCTAATAAGTAATCAATTGGCGGTACTTCTGTTGACCATGCACTACTTGCAATTTTACGTAGCTCGTTATCAGCCTCAATATCACAATCACCCATTGCTTCTAATACGCCGTCTGTAAAGAGTACGATTTGAATGGAAGAATTAAAATGAATTATTTCCTTCTCGATTTTAATATCCTCTACAAAACCTACAGCATAACTTGTCTGTATAATTGGCACTGTCTTTTCCCCATCAATAAGCGCATAACCGGTTGGATGGCCGGCATTTACATATTCCAACGTTTTTTCTTTCGTATCAACAATAAAATACACACCTGTAAAATAGTATAGTAAATTTTCTTTTTCATTTTGCAGTAGGTTCATATAGCGATTAAGCTCTGCAATTACAAGCTCTGGTTCTGTAAGTTTTTTAATCGCTTCCCTTAAAACTGAAGAAATGTACATGCAAACTAATGATGCAGATACGCCATGCCCCATCATATCCAATAGCATTACCGCATATCGGTTTTCATCAAGCTTATCCCAATAATATAAGTCTCCTGCTAAATTCGAAGAAGGTAAATAGGAAGCCGTAATTGCAATGTTCGACTTTTGTACAGGCGGACTCAACAAACTTTGTTGGACACGCGCTGCTAAATTAAGCTCCCTCTGAATTACTTTTTCCTGATTTGTATGCCAATCGAGTTCTGATTTCAAACGCTTCCCAACACGGATACGAGCTAACAATTCCACTCGATTTATTGGCTTTGTTATGTAATCAATGCCCCCAACATCTAAAGCTTCAGATAATTTCGCTTTATCCTCAAGTGCAGTTATAAAAATGACTTGTATATCTTTCCATTGTGGATTTTGTTTTAAAATACGACATGCTTCAATGCCATCCATTTCCGGCATCATAACATCCAATAAAATGACGTTGATTTCGTTGCATTTAGGTGCATTGGATGGATCTAAGTAGTCAAACATTTCTTTTGCAGAATGTACTGAAACATATTTTTCATAACCATCGCTTTTCAGAATCTTCTCAATAACGAATTGATTCACTCGATTGTCATCTACAATAAGAATAGTCATTCCAACACCTTCTCTCTGATTATACTTCCTATACACTCAATGTAATTATACCGAAGTATACTAGTAAATAAAAATTTACACCCTTATTTAGCATACTTTTTATGGCAGGAAGTTAATTACCAACTCTTTTAACAACACTAACTTAAATAATACTTCATTTCAATAAATTCACCTTATATCGATTCTGTCATTGCACTTAGCAACAAATGCTTTTCACCTTTTTACTAATTTTTTATTCAATAAATCAATCCTAATTTATGCCTATCTATTGCATTAGAACAAGGCACATATTATGATGAGCATACTCTTTATAGAAAAGGATTCGATTTCATTGAAAGAAATTTTACTTATACTATTACTACAACTACTTTATGTTCCTTTATTTACACTACGCACAATTTTCCTAGTGAAAAATATTACAATGCTTGCATCACTTATCGGTATTGTGGAAATGCTTATTTACGTATTCGGTCTTTCACTTGTATTCAGTGGTGATCAGGGCTTCCTTGCAATGCTCGTTTATGCGGTCGGGTTTGGTCTTGGGATTATTATCGGAACGCGCATTGAGCAAAAGCTTGCGATTGGCTATATTTACGTAACGATTAATACACAAAACCGCAACGAAGAACTTATTAAAGTAATTCGCGACGAAGGGTTTGCATTAACAACCTATGTGGGTGAAGGGCGTGACAGCCAACGTTATAAATATGAAATTTTAACGAAACGAAATCGTGAAAAAGAACTGTTTATGCTCGTACAGCATCATGAACCAACAGCATTTATTATTTCTTATGAACCAAAATCATTTAAAGGTGGCTTTTTAGTAAAGCGCATGAAGCAACATAAAAAGCATAAATAGCAATTCAAAAACGACCGATAAAGGTAGAAAACTCTCTACTTTATCGGTCGTTTTATTTTGGCTAGTCTACTTTGATAGTGTTGTTTGTGCCGTCACTTTTTCAAGCTCTTGCCCTAGGAATTTTGCAAGCTGCAGCATTGCAAATTTACCCTCTTTTGCTTCCGCATCGGAATTGTAGTTTGTATTCGTATTTACATCATAGGTAAATATTTCACCATTTGCATTACGGATAAATTCAATGCCCGCTACGTCAATCCCACTATTTTTCAGAAATGCTTCATAATTTTCAAGTAGCTTTGTTTCATTATTTTCAACTATTTCAAACTTCGCCCGCTGCTCTTTTGGCTCCTCACCTACCGGGCAAAACAAATCCCCGATTTGACATGCATCGGCTGGGCAAAGCTCGAATCCTTCTGATGTATCAACCTGCACAGAATAGAAGTATTGCCCTCCGATAAATTCAACACGTGTAATATATGACTCTGGAGATTCGATATATTCCTGGATCAGAACAATACCATCTACTGGCTCTTCATAATCGGGCTTCGCTAAATGCTCCTCCAATGCTGCGATTGAGTAAAATAACTGCACACCCAACCCTTTTCCGGCACGGTTATGCTTCGTAATAAAGGGCACAATATTAAGTGCTTTTGCTGCTTCTATAATTTGCTTTTTTCCAACTGCAGCAATGGTTTTAGGCGTTTTTACTCCATGCTTTTCTAATGCTGTATATTGCTTTACTTTACTTAACTCCAAACGAAGCGCATTGCTGCCGTTTAAAACCGTTCTACCATGGAATTCAAGCCAATCTAATACCGCACCTGTCAGTTCCGGTGCATAGCGGTGATCACGTGTATGTGAGGATGCACTCATACGATTATAAAACACACCTTCTGGAGGTGCTTCCGATAAATTGACAATCCCCTCATCTAAATGCCACGTTTCATATGGTAAATTCAACTCTTCTAGTCGTGTAACTAAATGACTTGTCCAGTCATCATTTTCATGAATTACATAAATCTTTGCCATTTTTCATTCCTCCGATAGTTAAAATATAATCTTAAATTAATTTTAATGATCCTATTAATATCATACATTATTCAGATAAAAAAAGTATGAATTATCGCTCGAATACTCAATAATTAAGAACCAATTTAGAATATAATTTCTTAGAAGTAGACAAAAAAATAAAGCAGTTCAACTTTACTCATCGTAAAATTTGAACTGCTTTTATTATTTCACATATTTGGCTACTTTATTTCGTCCTGCCTGCTTAGCTCCTATATAAAGAGCACGGTCAGCATTTCTTAATAGCCCTATCATTTCGTCAGTATCTTCTGGGGCATTTGATACGCCAATGCTTACTGTAATATGAATAATCTCTTCCTGATTCGTTTCGGTTAAATCAGACTCAATTAAAAACGGTGTGATTTCGATTTTCTGACGTATTTGTTCCCCTAGCTCGGCTGTTTCAGATTTATTTAGATGAGGAATGAGCATAACAAATTCTTCCCCTCCATACCGTGCCAAAACTGCCCCCTCAGGAACAAAGCTTTCCAATATCTTTGCAAATTCCTTTAGGACGATGTTTCCTGCATGATGACCGTACGTATCATTAATTCTTTTAAAATGATCTATATCCATCATCAATAGGGAGAATTGCAAATGCGGATTGGCCTCCACACGATCCTGCTCCACAGCCAACATCTTATCTAAGTAACGATAATTATAAAGACCAGTCAATGCACACGTCTCACTACGTTCCACTGCCGCACTTATATACTTTGCCTTTTCCAGCGATACGGCAAAATACGTCGACAACAAATGAACAATATCCATTTGATACTTTTCGAATGCGTTTTTCTTGCGGGCTGTTAAAATGACTACCCCTTCAGTACGCTGGTTTCGATGAATTGGAACAATCATGACACTGTTCATATCATATGTTAAAAAATCCGGTGCCTGTTCCATCCATTCTTTTGTATTTCCGTATACACTTTTTTCTTCGGATTGGAAGCACTCATTAATAAATGAATTTTGTATTGAATCGGAATCTGTATGGATTTCCCTGTCTTGTTTATCAATTCTTGCACGAAGGATAACATACTTACCATTAAGATTATCAACAATATAGATTGCATCATGTGGGAAAAGTTGACTCACACGATGAATAAATAAATCCATAATTTGCTGGGCACTTAGCCGGTCAGCAAGCTCATGACCAAATTCACTCGCTTTACTAAGGGAATAATTCACCCGCTCTGAAATATTGTACATCTTAACAACAAAAGTAATGACAAAAAAAGGTACCCCTAACAGGAAGATTGCCGGTACGCCTAATTCATTGATCAAAATTACCAATGTTATGCAAAACGGCAAGGTAATAAGTATACTGCTGTAATCCCATTTTGAATCCTCACTAAAGAATTTCTCCTTAATCCCTATTAATCGATCACGTACATATAAGATTAAGTGATTTACAAACATATGGATAAGTGCAAATATTGATCCATATATGAGCAAATGCATTAAATTTGTGTTCCCCACTTCAAACCCCAGTAAATGGACAACTCCCGCAGCGATAAACGATGATGCTACAAACATCCAGGAAATGAATAAAACCCGAGTAACCACATCCGGACGATTTCTCATTTGATAAATAATCGGTATAAGACTAAATTGGACAATGATCATTTCTGCACCGATACCATAAAGAAGAAAGGCAGTTAACGTCACCCATTGCGACAGGACAATTGTCGTTTCGCCTACTTGAAATGGAATGGCAGTAGTAATAATGGCAAATATTAATAAGTACGCAAAAATTTCCAGGTCGATTGGCTGACTAGGAAAGAAAAAATATAAAGCCACCATCATAGGCAGCCCTGTAATTATCCAAAGCAATAGCGTATTGCGTTTGGTTTCATAAGTAAATTCCATCTCCCTCTAGTCAACCCCTTTTTACTGAAATATCTGATAATAATAGTATACAACGTATCTCCATGTATGTATCATGCTTTAATTCCCAATTTATCATTTCTTTTTCCCTATTTTCCAAATAACAAACAGGTAAAAATAACTAATATTAATTTTAATTCATTATTTTAAATATTGATAGATATTTTTTTAAAAATAGAAATTTAGCATGCCTAATAAAGCAAGCCCTAATTATTATTGCGGGATTTGCTTCTTTACATTACAAATTTCACTAGAGAGCCCTTCCACTTATTGCTATATTCATGGCAATTAACCTACAACCATTTCCATAATCAAATTAAAATATAGACTTAATACCTATAAAACTTTATAATCCTATTATGAAATAATGTAATAAATGTATCAAACAGAAATTTCTTACAAAAATCTTACAAAGTTCAATTTAGAGATAGAGCTTTTTACTTAAATGCTATTGGAGGTATTCACATAAAAATCACAAAGGCTCTGCTTGTACTATTTGGTATTGCTTTACTATTACTAATGCCCCTTTTTAGTTTGTATAATAATCAGCCAGCTTTTGCATTACAAGGTCAATTGGATTTGGTTAGTACATCATTTAATAAGGAGAAATTAATCCCGCTTGATGGAACATGGGAATTTTATGAAAGTCAGTTATATGATCAAGAGCAATTTGAAAGAGGTATTTCAAAAAATCCTAAATATATAGAGGTACCTGGAACTTGGTCGACTGAGGCTGAAAAGTCAGGGAGCGGTACATATCGGCTTGTTATTCAAAATGTCCCTACCGATCAAGTGCTTGGCATAAAAAAACAAAATATCCGCAGTGCGAGTAAAATTTTTATTAACGGTAAATTGGTTAGTGAAGAAGGATTTGTAGCTAAACAACAAACAAATTATACAGAAGGAAATATACCAAAATTAATTTTCTTCCAACCAGATAAAGAACAGTTAGAGATTATTATTCAAGTGACCGATTTTTCCTACAACAGTGCAGGCATCTCTAATTCCATCTATTTTGGTGAACAGGATGTTTTAGTTAGTGAAAGCTTTAAACATGTGATATTCGAATTAGGGATCCTTGCAATCTTATTGACAATCGGCATGCTTTATATATTTTTATATTTGTTCGTGGAAAGATACAGGAGGAAAGAATTTTTTATTCTTGCCTTTGCGTTGTCATGTATATTTTTTGCTCTAGTAAATTTATGCTTAAGCGAAAGAACAATTCTTTATCTTATACCAAGCCTATCATTTGAAGCGCTATTTAAAATTAAAGATACTTCCATATTTCTTGCGACAATTTCCTTAATTCTCATTGTTACGCAAATTGATCAAAGACTGCTTAACCCTTTGTTTAAAAATGTATTAATTTTTGTCTACACATTTTATGTACTCGTTATTTTATTGACAACGTTAAATTTCTATCATTCCTTTTTGCCGATTTTTATAGTGTTAAATTGCTTTGTATATTTATATATGATGATAAAAATGTTGTATTTTTATTTTAAAAAAGATGTTGCACGTGATTATCAACAGAAAATTATTATGTTCAGTATGTTGAATATTAATATTTATAATATTAATTTATTGCTCTATAGCTTTGGCTTCACATCTAAATTGCAGCTCGGGTTCTTAAATATACTATTTTATGCAATTGCCCTCGCTATATATTTGACGATACGCGTTAATCATTCATACAAAAGAAATGACCTCTTGACTCACGAACTGGATGTGACAGAGCAAGCTTATTTAGTAGCACAAATTAAACCGCACTTTTTCTTCAATACATTGACGAGTGTAATGTCCCTTTGCTATTCAGACGGAAAAAAGGCAGCTCAGTTACTATCTCATTTCAGCAGCTTTTTAAGACAATCTTTTGAATTTAATTCTCAGGAAATGTATGTTTCAGTTGAGAAAGAAATAAAGCTGTTACATTCGTATATAGCGATTGAACAGGCACGATTCGGCGAGAAGCTTCAGATTGAATTTAATGTAGATCCGGATGCATTAGCAGAATCGATTCTCCCTCTTTCAATTCAGCCATTAGTGGAAAATGCTATTAATCATGGCATTTGTCCTAAAGAGGATTTTAGTATAATTAGAGTATCGATTAATAAAATACATTCACACTTAGTGGTGACGGTTTATGATACAGGGGTCGGTATTCCTTCAAATAAAATTTCAGAGTTGCTAGGTATGTCCAATCAAAAAGAACGGGGAATTGGCATTGCCAATATTAATAGAAGATTGACAAAATATTATGATACTCAGTTAATTATCGAAAGTAAGCTAGGATCATGGACAAAGGTATCGTTTGAAATACCACTTCATAGTTAGAGGGAGAGTGTCATTAGTGCTTAAAGCAGTAATAGTAGACGATGAAAAACTAGTATCAGATTTCCTGAAAATACAACTAGAGCAAACCGGCTTGGCCAATGTAGTTGACCAATTTCAAAAACCGACTACCGCTCTTTGTGAAATCCCAAATTTAAAACCGGATGTTGTCTTTCTGGATATTGAATTGCCTGGCATGAATGGCATTGAACTGGCGACAAAGCTACTCAATGTTTACAGCGAAATAGAGATCGTTTTTGTTACGGCCTACAATCAATATGCTATAGAAGCTTTTAAATTAAATGCTATTCATTATCTCCTAAAACCCGCTGATGAAGAGGACATTCGCACAGCACTAGAAAGAGTAATGGAAAAAAGAAAATATTACTCAAGCACTGTGTGTGATGAACAATTAAGAATTGAGCTTCTTGGACATTTCAAAGTATTCCATAACGGTATAGAAGTTCGGCTGAAGTGGCCTACTGTAAAGGTAGAGGAGCTTTTCGCACTTATGCTCATGTGTCGTAAAAATGGTATTGGGAAATGGCAGCTTACAGAGAAGCTATGGCCAAATGTAGATTTAAAGAAGGCAGAGCAAAACCTATATACAACAATTTACCGGCTAAAGAAGGTTTTAATAGAAAATGAAATACCTATTAGAATTGAAAATGAAAAGGGTAAATATTTTCTTAATTTACCGCACTATACAATCGATATTGATGAGCAGCCTCAATTTGATATAGGGACATTATTTGGTAATAAACAATATCATTGGTTACAGAATGCAAAACAATAATCCTGTTCCTGTATATTAGAAAAACCGCGTATTAACCATCGAATTTCATTCGTGGTAAATAATACGCGGTTTTTATAGGTTGTGCAGTCCTATTTATTTTTTATCTTTGTTTTCACTTTCATCAATCTGTTTCATTATGCGCTTATAACGGGTTAATTCCCGCTTACTGATAGGAATTACTTCGTGCCGTACCATTTTAGCGAAGGACACGATGAGTAAAAGTATGACGACTGTAAATGGAAGTGCAGAAATTAAGGATGCGGTTTGCAGCGCTTCTAGACCGCCTGTAAATAACAGTACGCTTGCAATTGCAGCCATTAATACACCCCATATTACTTTCAACGCATTTGTTGGGTTTAATGCCCCGTTAGAAGTCATACTCGCCATAATAAATGTTGCTGAATCTGCAGAGGTAATGAGGAAAGTAAATATTAAAACCATCCCTATAATAGAAGCAATCGTTGTTAAAGGAAGTTGATCGAGTAATTGGAACAATGCTACTGTTAAATCTGTATTCACTGCCTCAGCGATACTCGTCCCTTTATTTAAATCGAAATAAAGAGCAGAACCGCCAAACACAGCAATCCATAAACAAGAAATTAGTGGAGGAATAATTAGTACCCCTACGATAAATTCGCGGATTGTTCGTCCCCTTGATACGCGGGCTACAAACGAACCAACAAAAGGCGACCAGGCAATGGCCCATGCCCAATAGAAAATTGTCCAGTCCTTAACCCAAGTACCGCCAACATACGGCTGTAAACGCAGGCTATACTCTACAAAATGTGTAATATAATCACTAAGACCTAAAACAAAACTTTCAAGTATGAATACAGTTGGACCTGCAATAAATACAAACAATAATAAGATCATAGCTAGATACATGTTAACATTACTTAAAATCCGAATCCCTTTTTGTAAACCTGTAGTAGAAGAAGCCATATACCCTATAAACATTACGGCAATAATCGACATTTGTACCCAAATCGATATAGGTATATTAAATACAGCGTTTAAACCACCATTTGTTTGGAGGACTCCTAAACCTATTGAAGTAGCAACACCCATTACAGTTGCAATGACCGCTAAAATATCAATCGTATTTTTAATACCTCGTTTTGTTCCTGTGACAGGTTCTAATGCTGTAGACATTAATAGATCCTTTTTTTTGTTAAATTGCATAAATGCCATAACTAATCCCATAATTGCAAATACAGACCATTGACTAACTCCCCAGTGGAAAAAGGAATATCCCATTGCAAGACGAGCAGCGTCTGTCGTCTGCGGCTCCTGATTACTAAATGGTGATGAGAAGAAATGACTCATTGGCTCTGCTACACCCCAGAACACCAAGCCAATCCCTAAACCTGCTGAGAATAGCATCGCAATCCATGAATAAAACTTAAATTCAGGTTTTGCATCTTTCCCACCTAATCGGATTTTCCCATATTTTGAGATGGCTAGCACGATAAGAAATACTACAATAATAAATACAGATAATAAGTAGAACCAACCAAAATAATCGGTTGTTAAACTAAATAAAGAAGTAGCTACATCACTGAATAAATTTGGTGCCACTATACCAAAAATGACACATACTAAAATAAAAATTGCTGAAACAGTAAATACTACGTTTGAAAAATATTTCCCTTTCATATGTTCACCTCATCTTAAAACACATTTAATAGAAAATACCCATTATCATCTATCTTAAACCGTTAGAGTAATAGGAAATTATTTGTGAAACCTATATAAATCAGCACAAATCTTCATAACTTCTAGATATCATACATAAAATCATAATTTTTCCCCTTTACTAATTTATTTGAATTGACTAAATAAATAATCTAAGAGAATTTTTATGAAATAGTATTAAGTTCCTAACTTTTTAGCCGAAATTATATATGCATTTATAACTATAATATTATGGGAGGATAATAAAAATATGACCATTAAAAGGAAATTATACGGAAGCTTTAGCATCATTATTTTAATTCTAGTTTTTCTCTCTACTTTTTCTATTATTAAAATGACAGAAATCGATGAGGACTATTCTTTTGTAATCGAAGACAGGGTATTAAAAGTAATGGAGTTATCGGAAATTCAAAATGCTACATCTTTACAGGGACTATATATTCGTTCCTATGTTTTACGCCAAGATCCAAAAGATTTAGAAAATCTAAATTCTCAAATTGATACAATAAATAAAAAAATAATTGAACTTGAAACTCTGTCTAATACCACTCAATTGCAGGAACAATTAAGCACATTAAAAGAGCAACAAGATTCATATGATGACTATGTTCATGAAGTGGTTCGTTATGTGGACAGTAAAGAAATGGATAAAGCAGATAACATGTTATTTGCGTTCGCTTTACCAACAAGCCAAATTATTCAAGAAACAATCAATAACATTGTTACTACTCAAAAGAAGCTAATGGATACTACGAATACTGAAACAACTGAAAGCGCGAATACAAGTAAAACTTTAGTAATTATTATTTCAGTAATTGGTGTTTTATTTGCAATTGGGCTAGCAATTATCATTACACAAAGTGTTACTCGCCCGTTACGCAAATTAACAAATGCCGCCAATGTCATTGCAAGTGGGGATTTACGCGAGGAAGATATTCAAGTTAAAACAAAAGATGAAATTAATGATCTTGCTACTGCCTTTAATACAATGAAGGCTAGCCTATCCAACTTAATCAGCAACGTATCACTAAATGTATCAAGTACAACTGCAGCTGCAGAACAACTGGCAAGTAGTACCGATGAAGTGACTTCTGCTACGAATGAGGTTGCACAACGTGTAGAAACTGTTGCACTAGGCGCTGGGCAATCTGCAACTACCGGAAATGATTGCGCTGTTGCAATGGATGAAACAGCTCATGGAGTGAGTCGAATCGCTGAAGCTGCACAAGTGTTGAATTCAAAGGCTAATGATATGCAAACAATTGCCAGCGAAGGTAGACAAACATTACAAACTGCAGAACAGCAAATGTTTGTTATCCAGCAGTCGTCTCATAAAACAAAAGAAAAAATAATACAGCTAAGCAAACAGTCTGCAGAAATCGAAAACATCACAAAAGTAATTACCGATATTACAGACCAAACAAATCTACTTGCTTTAAACGCTGCCATTGAAGCTGCACGTGCAGGCGAACATGGTAAAGGTTTTGCTGTTGTGGCTGATGAAGTACGTAAATTAGCAGAGCAATCGAAAAACTCTGCTACAAAAATTGCTGGCTTAACATCTACGATACAAAAGGATACGAAGGAAGTAGAGGAAAGTGTAAGTACGACAGTAGAAAATGTAGATCAAGGTGTAGTTTATTTACAAAATGCTCAAGTTTCATTTAATAATATTGTTGGCGCTATTACAGAAATGACTGCCCAAATACAGGAAGTTTCAGCATCCTCAGAAGAAATTTCAGCAAGTACTGAGGAAGTGGCTGCATCAGTTTCCGAAATGGCTCATGCTGCAAACAGTGCTGCAGATGAAACAAGTGTAGTACTTGCTGCTGTAGAAGAACAAACAGCTACAATGCAGGAAATTAACGCTGTAGCTAAATCAGTAAGTGAAGGTGCAATGAGTATTCAAGAAGAAGTAAATCATTTTAAAATTTAATATTTCAATCAAAAACGCAAAAGCAGTTTAGAAGCTTTTGCGTTTTTGTGTATTGTTTTAAACCACTTTTACAAAGACATGCGCCGGGGGTTTCTTTTCATTTTCACCCGCTACTTTCCAAAATTCCTGGAGAACATTTTGCCCTCAGTCCCAGCCAAATTTCTAGCATTATACGATTAAAATATGATTCAATAAAAGAACGAAAGTTTCATTTTGGAGGGGAAGATGATGAAAATTGAACGAGTGCACATAAGAATTTTTATTACTTGCTCGATTGTAAGCTTCGCCAAGCAGGAAGAATTAGTTGCCAGCTATCCAAAAGAGGCTATTGACGAATTAGAAAAGCATGGCTATATTGCTCGCTCTTTGTATGGTCATTATTACAATACGAAGCTTGCTGCCCAGTATTTAAGAATCTTTATGGCAAGTTACAGTCCACGCTTAAAGGTGGCGGACATGGTGCATATGTTGGAGCAAGCGACCGAGTATGTCGTAGTAGATATTGAAACAACGGGTGGCTCTGCTGCACGAGGGGATAAAATTGTAGAAATTGCCGCATTAAAAGTACGCAACGGAGAAACTATTGATCTTTTTCACCGCTTTGTGAATCCGGAAAAGCCAATCAAAAATTCACATATTCATGGAATAACAAATGAACGTGTGAAAAATGAGAAAACAATCACCCCTGTTATTCACAGCTTTAAGAATTTTTTAGGCGATTTGCCGATTGTTAGCCATCATATCGGTTTTGATTGGTATAGCTTTTTGGCGCTCGAGCTATTTCGCAATGGCATACGCCCTACCAATCAAGCTGCATGCACAGTGTTACTTGCACGTAAATATTTAAACAGTCCTAAAAATAACTTAAACGTCATCGCTGACACTTACAATATCCCGCTTCTAAAGCATCATACTGCAGACGCCGATGCAATTTGTGCAAATGAAATTTTACAGCTGATTATGAAAAAAGCGAATTAACGTCTGGAACTTTTCCTCTGTCCCATTTGTTAATTCGCTTTTATTTTATATAGTTTCTACTTCTGCCTGTTCAAACATTGTGCTTTTTATATGGTTCGCTGAAATATAGCCAAAAACTGTTGTTGGTCCGAGTGTTGAGCCTGGACCTGGATATACTTTGCCCATAACGGATGCCGAGCAATTGCCTGTTGCGTAAAGACCAATGATTGGCTTACCGTCACGTAAAGCCTGGCCATGTTCGTCTGCCACGATACCGCCTTTTGTACCAAGGTCGCCTGGGTATACTTTCACTGCATAGAAAGGCGGCTTACTAATATGCCCAAGATTAGGATTGGCATATGCTGGGTCACCGTAATAATTATCATACGCTGAATCGCCACGTTTATAGTCTTCATCCTTGCCTTTATCGACAAAAGTGTTGAAGCGGTCGATTGTTTTTCGTAGCCCTTCCACATCAATAGCGCAAATTTTTGCCAAATCTTCAATGGAATCCGCACGTTTTAGCCAGCCTGAGTTTAATAATTTCTTCGGTACCATGCGAGGCATCATCGAACCGAATAAATAACGATTCCGATGGCGGCTTTCCATGATCATCCATGAAGGAATTGCCTTTCCTGATTGTTCTTGCTTATCAAGCATTGCCTTTCCTGCATCAACATACGACTCTGCTTCGTTGAAATATCGATTGCCCTCCTGATCAACGATAATTGTATGTGGCAATGAACGTTCATATACTAAAAAGCTCGGTGATCCGTCATCATTAATGGCTGTCGGTCCCCACCAGGCCTCGTCTAAAAGTGCTGTATCTAAACTGTGCTTTTGCGCGATAAGCAGCATATCGCCTTGATTCCCTATACTAGCCGATGACCATTCAGAGCCGATATTATGATATTTACGCCTTAATTCTTCATTACGTTCAAAGCCGCCCCCTGCTAAAATGACCGCCTTTGTTTGAATGAAATACGGTTCGCCATCTTGTTCAATCTCGACTCCTATAATTTCTTCATTTTCAATGATTAAATCCTTTAGTGGGGCTGACAACCGAATCGTTACATCTTGCAGTAATGCCATTTTAATTAGTCGTGATACGAGTCCTTGTCCGATTGAAGTTGCATGCTTACCTTGTAGCTTATATTTAATCCCGCTAAACAGCATCCCCGATACATTCGTGAAATCCTTCATGCTCGTAAAAGTTCGCGGCACAGAATAAACACGCCCTGAATATAGCGGGAAAGGCATTTCCACCATACCTTTACGTAGTAACGACTCATATTCACCTAATTCTCTTAAATCAAAAACTTCTCCTTCAATGGAGCGACCAATTTTACCGCCTGGACGTTCTGGATAATAGTCCGGATAAAGTGGTGCAGCAACCCACTCCATTCCTAATTCTTCTAAGAAGCTGACCATTTTGGAACCGTTTTTGATGTAGGCAACTTTCCGTTCGCGTGTGGAAGCGGGTCCATTATCCTCAATTACGTCTTCCATATATGTTAATGCCTCTTCCTCGCTATCCTGTAAGCCCGCCTTTTTTGATACATGGTTGTTCGGAATCCACAGTCCCCCACCTGATAAGGCAGACGAACCTCCGAATACGTCTGATTTTTCTACAAGCAATACTTTCTGTCCATTATAGGCAGCCGTTATTGCTGCGACTAACCCTCCAGCTCCACTACCTACGACTACAACATCCCACTGTTCTTGCCATTCCATAAATCCCCTCCATTATTATTGTGATGTGCGTTATGTTTTTGTATTTAAATGTCTATTCTAATTTATTCTTGGGATTTCTATAAAAGTAGTGATTTACTTAAATTATTTAGCATGTTCGAAGGGGATTTTATTAGAACAGTTATAGGAGATATTAGAAGATTTCGATGTGATATTAGAACATTCGGGTAGATTATTTGAACATTGTTAGGGCTTATTAGAAGATCCTGGCACTATATTAGCAATTCTTCCTCCATACGTAAAAAGACTGCATGGTATCTAAACCATACAGTCTCATTTCCCTTATTTCATATACTTTTCAACTAATTCATAACATCTTTCTTTAGTTAACTGCGCTTGTACGCTAGCGTATTCCAAATTTTTCATTGAACCGCCTTCAAACTTTGATGCTGCTTCTGCTGCTTTTTCATCACGATGCGTTAACCATTTTCGTTGTTCTTCTCTTAGTTTGTTCATGTCGTTCGGTGAAAGTTGTTGTGTTTCTAGTTGTTTATAGATTTCATTCAATAGTGCATCCCATCGCTCGAATACTTCTACCTGTGCTTCTGTTAACTCAATTTGGGTACCATTTTCAAATACCGGGTCCAATTCTTTTATTCCATTTTCTACTTCTGCTATTTTAGCTAAATACTTTTCCTTTGAACCAGTGGAATTTTGTTCAGCGTTCTCTTTAATACTATTATTAATTTCCATTTCAGCTTCTACAATCATTTTTTCTAACTCCGCTTTCAAACCGCTTTCCAATGAGGCATTTTCAAGCATTGGATGCGCCTTTTCCAACACACCATCCCAATCAGCATTGTCTCTCGTGTCCTTTACTTCTTTAAATTCCTGAAGCTGTGCATACAAAGCCTTTGTCTCTTCATCGTCTGGACTACCATCTGCATTTTCCTCTATTAAAGTTAACGCTTTATCATATTCTTTATTTTCTATTGCTTCGATTACACTGTCGTTTACCGGTTCATCTGCTTCATTACTGCAGCCGACTAAAAGGAGACAAGCAGTAACAATGCTTAAGCTTAAGGAGTTTTTTCTCATACTGTTTCCTTCTCTCTTTTTATAATTTGATCTTTGAAGGCAATTGACTTAAGAAACATTTTCTACAATCACCTTAAATTGGATTCATTATACCATATAGTGGATTTTTCTTTTAAAGCCTCATGATTAATCGGCTAAAATGATTAGCTGTATGGATATCCTACTCCCCTTTAAGATACAGTTTTTAAATTTATAAAATAATAATAAAAGTCTAAAGGACCAGATCGATTGGTCTTATTGAATCAAATTGTCCATCGTTTATTGACTATAAATATTTTAAAGCGTAGCATAACTCTTACAATGAATTGATAATGATTATCAATATCATTGTAGTTTATTCAATAACACTATTGTATCAAGGAGGTTTCTTACATGTTGGATGGGTTTACTCCACGGCCAGATGACAGAGCTGCTTTTTATCGTGAGGTAGGCTGTTGGGAAGGTTTAACGATTGGTCAAATGCTTGAAGATAGAGCTCGTCAGTTTGCTGAAAATGTGGCGGTCATTGATCATGAGCGCACACTTACATATTCGCAGCTAAATGAACGGGTCAATCAATTAGCTAATGGGCTTCTTTTACTAGGAATTCAAAAGGAGGATCGAGTTGTTGTACAGCTCCCAAATGTCGTCGGCTATGTCGAGATCGTATTCGCCTTATTTAAAATTGGCGCATTACCCGTTTTTTCACTGCCCTCTCACCGTTATAACGAAATTCGCTATTTTTGTGAATTTACCGAAGCAAAAGCCTATATCGCTATGGATTCTTTTGGTGGGTTTGATTACCGTAGTCTTGCAAGACAAGTACAGCAGGAGGTTTCTTCGTTAGAACACATTATTAATCTTGGTGACGCACAGGAATTTGTGCCTTTTGATTCGCTATTTACTACACAGTCAATTAGTTTTCCATCAGTAAAAGGAAGCGAAGTGGCTTTCTTGCAGCTTTCAGGCGGAAGCACAGGGATTTCCAAACTTATTCCGCGTACACATGATGAATATATGTACACGATTAAATTGAGTGTGGAGCATTGCCACGTGACAGAAGATACTGTGCTTTTGGTTGTATTGCCGGTTTCTCATAACTATCCAATGAGTTCTCCAGGTATTTTAGGCGTTCTGTATGCAGGTGGAAAGATCGTATTAAGTTCTTCACCAAGTCCTGATGTGGCATTCCCACTTATTGAAAAGCACCGCGTGACAATGCTTCAGCTTGTTCCTTCGCTTGCGCTGCATTGGCTGGATGTCAAACCGATTCACAAAGAGGATTTATCTAGCTTGGAAGTAATGCTTGTTGGTGGCTCCAAGTTCAGCGCTCAAGCGGCCAAACGCGTACGTCCTATATTTGATTGCCAGCTACAGCAAGTGTTCGGGATGGCGGAAGGTTTAGTAAACTACACAAGATTGGACGACCCGGATGAAATCGTTATCCATACACAAGGTCGACCAATGTCACCGTATGATGAAGTAAAAGTTGTTGACGATGAAGATCAAGAATTACCGATTGGAGAGGCAGGACATCTGTTGACACGTGGTCCTTACACTATTCAGGGATACTATAAAGCTCCGGAGCATAATGAAAAAGCCTTCACAAAAGATGGTTTTTACCGGACTGGCGATATTGTACGTAAAACTGAAGATGGTTATCTCATCGTGGAGGGTCGAGCTAAAGATCAAATTAACCGCGGTGGTGAAAAAATAGCGGCAGAGGAAGTTGAAAATATGTTGCTTGCCCATCCGGCTGTACATGACGCAGCAATCGTTGCTATGCCTGATTACTATATGGGCGAAAAAAGTTGTGCCTTTATTATTCTAAGAAATCCAGATGTGACGAAGCGCCAATTGAAGTCTTTCCTGCGGGAACGAGGTTTGGCAACGTACAAAATTCCGGATGAAATACTATTTGTGGAGAGCTTTCCGTTGACTCATCTTGGTAAGGTTTCGAAAAAAGATTTGCGTCTTTCGTTTGAAAAACAGTTACACACTTAAAATACTGAATATTAAGAAAAGAAGGTTGATATTATGGTAAATCAAACTGATTTTACAATTGAACAGCTCCGCGCTTTTGTCGCATCCTATGTGACAGAGCCTATAGATACTATTTCAGATGAAGATTATTTACTGGATGTCGGCATTGACTCTATTACGATGATGACAATCGTTGAGGAGCTGCGCCAAAAAGGGTTTCCCCTTACATTTATCCAGCTCGCAGACAATCCAACAATCAAGGGCTGGCATAGTCTTATTAAAGAATTTGAAGCTGATTACGGAGGATGAAATAAATGATCGAATTACGTTTCCCTTTAACTGAAGCTGCTTCTGGGATATGGTATGCCCATCACCTAACGGAAAGTCCTTTATACAATACAGCGGAGTATTTACATATTCCTGCTTACATCGATACCGATTTACTTTTACAGGCTGTAGATGCCACTATTGGGAGCGCAGTTGGGCTGCATATCAAATGTTCGGAAGAAGAAGGTTCACTTTATCAGAAAATCCCTTCTTCTATTACGTTTCAGGCAGAAAAGATATCATATTCAACAGAAGAAGCATTTTTGCACATGCAAGCAGATGTGGAAATAGTACGCAACCTAGGAAAGGACGATTTAGTTCGTGCCATACTATTCTCTGCGTCTTCCGAAGAGCACTTTCTCTACTTGCGCATCCACCATCTTGTAAGTGATGCCTATAGTTTCCGGTTAATATTTCAGCAAATTAACGAGCGTTACTCGGCTTTAGTTCAAAATAAGCCATATACAAAGCACTTTGGTGATTATGTTCAAATGGTTGAGCAAGACCTGCAATATAAAACTTCCGAACAGGCAAAGAAGGATGCTTCCTATTGGATTTCTAAGTTGCAAGAAACAGAGGTCATCTCACTTAGCAGAAAAAAGAGTAGCAAAATGGGACAAGTCATTTTACATCAAGCCCCCCTTTCTTCAGCAACGTGGATGAACTTGCAGCAATATAGTAAGCAATTGCACGTTAACATGCAGGAAGTCATTAGTGCCGCAGTAATTGCCTATACGAAACGTATGACACAGGCGAAGGATGTCATTGTTGGCATTCCGATGATGAACCGTTTTGGGCATAAGGCAATGTCTGTGCCTTGTACACGAGTTAATATTTTGCCTTTACGTGCTTCTTTCAATACGGAGCAAACTTTTGAAGAACTTTGTCAAATGGTCAAGGGCTTAATGGATGAGATGAAACCACATCAATATTACCGTCAAGAGCAGATGCGCCGTGATTTACAGCTGACAACCGATGATCAGCTGTATGGTCCAGAAATTAATTTCATGCCGTTTTATGAAAACTATATGTTTGGGAAAGTGAAAGTCGAAAATAGGAAGGTTGTTACAGGTCCGGTTGAGGATATTTCGTTCAATTTTTACAGTACACCTCATGGCATGCAGCTCGATCTTGTAGCAAACGCGGACCTTTATGACAAAGAAGAACTGGAACATCATTCAGCACGTTTCCTACAATTTCTTGATTTGCTGTTGGAAACAGTAGATGCTCCGATGTTTCAATTGCCAGTCCTATTGAATGAAGAGTTCGTCATGTTCCAGGATAAACAAGGCCCTGTCAGTGAACTGAACAACATCACAGTTTATGAATTGTTTAAAAAGCAAATGCAGAACATGCCCGGTGCTACCGCTATCAAAATAAATAATACACATATTACGTACGCTGAACTCGACCTGCTTGTCGGGCGAATTGCCCATCAATTGAAAGCGCATGACATTGGACTCGAAGACTTTGTAGGAATTTGCATGGAACGGTCGATTGAAATGGTCGCAACGATGCTTGCCTGCTTCAAGCTAGGTGCTGCCTATATTCCAATGGACCCTACTTATCCGGAAGAACGGCTGCTTTATATGATCGAGGATGCTTGCCCTAAAATTGTTCTCGTTAACGGAGAGGTTTCCTTTATTGCAGAAGGAACACCAATTGTGCCATTACAACCTTCCAAGCAAATATACGAACCGATTACTTCTTGCATCGGACAGACTGCTTATATGATTTATACGTCCGGTTCAACAGGTAATCCAAAAGGTGTCGTTGTAGAAATGCCAAGCTTAGTGAACTTTTTACAGGCAATGCAGCAGCAATTTTCACTATCCGAAAAGGACAATTTACTGGCGATTACTACGATTTCTTTCGATATTTCAGCTTTGGAAATTTACTTACCGTTGCTATACGGGGCCTCAATTCATCTGGCAACTAAAGAACAAGTGCAAGATCCAATTCTGATGCAGGCGCTAATCGAGCAGCAAAACATTTCAATTATGCAGGCAACACCTACTGTTTGGCAGATGATGGTCCAGTATGCAAAAGATGCACTGAACGGACTCACTGTACTTGTTGGCGGTGAAGCACTCTCAAGAAATCTTGCCCTGTCATTATTGGAAGCCGGAGCAACTGTCTACAATATGTATGGACCTACCGAAACAACAATCTGGTCCACTTGTACTGAAATCCGTCCGCAAGAGGCTCCTTCATTAGGATCTGCTATCGACCGGACCGAGGTTTATGTACTGGATGCTATGCTTCAGCCAGTTCCGATTGGAGTCATTGGTGAATTGTATATCGCTGGTGAGGGGTTGGCTCGTTGTTATCATAATCGTCCTTCGTTAACGGCTGAGCGCTTTGTTGCTAACCCTTTTGCTGCCGGGAAACGAATGTACCGGACTGGTGATTTAGTTGTATGGCAGGCAGATGGCAACCTTCATTATATTAGCCGCGCCGACCATCAAGTGAAAATACGAGGCTTCCGCATTGAGTTGGGAGAAATCGAAAATGCGCTTGAAGAAATCACTGCGATTGAACAGGCTGTTGTTGTCATGATACGTGAAGATCAGCCCGGTGATAAACGGATTGTTGCCTATGTAATAGGGGATGAATCAGAAGAACAATGTAGACAACAGCTGGCAGAAAGATTGCCTGATTATATGGTACCTGCTCACTTTGTTTTCATGGAAACATTCCCACAAACGAGTAATGGTAAAATTGATCGGTTGAAGCTGCCGCAGCCTGTTATTTCACATATAGAAAAAATGGAACCAACAACACGTACTGAAGTAACGATATGCGACTTTTTTAAGGGGATTTTAAAACTCAACTCAGTAGGAATCGACGAAGACTTCTTCCAGCTAGGAGGACATTCCCTATTAGCAACCGAGCTGCTATTGCAATTACGGAAAACATTCGCAATCGATTTATCCATTTCCGTTATTTTCAATCACCCTACTGTAATAGATTTGGCTCAAGCTGTGGAACAGGCGAAGAAAAAATCACTTGCTGTCATTGACAGACAACAGGTGGAAGTAATTCCTTTATCACATGCACAGCGCAGTCTTTGGTTTATCCAGCAACTGGACGAATCAAGTGCATCTTATAATATTCCAATTGTTTATACATTTGAACAGCCAATCGATGTTTTAAAACTGATTAAAGCTATTGGTAAAGTTGTAGAAAAACATGCGATTTTACGGACAATTTACCCAGCCATTGATGGTGTACCCTATCAGCAATTAGTTGATGAAGCGCCTAAAGTTCTCATTGAGGAAGTTGACCCAGACGAAGTGCAGGCCCAAATTAAAGCTTGCACACGTTATGCTTTCGATTTAAAACATGAGCCTGGATTCCGTGTGACGCTTATTAATAGGAAAACTCTGGTAGTCGTGTTTCATCATATTAGTGCGGATGGCTGGTCACTTGCGACATTTACCGAAGATTTGCAGCTTGCCTATGACAACAATGATCTCGAACCGTTAGAAATTCAATATCACGACTTTGCAGTTTGGCAGCAAACGGAAGGTGTTTACACAAACGACAACTTATCATACTGGATGGAGAAACTAAAGCACTCACCAGATGAAATTGAGCTTGTTCGGGATGGCAAGCGTCAATTTCAGTCTAAACCAGAAAGCGAGACATTAACTTTTACAATTGATGCCGCACTTCATCAACGATTGCAGCAGCTCGCTAAAAATAAACAGGCTACTCTTTACATGGTGCTTCAAAGTGGATTTTTAGCTTTAATGACGAAACTTGGTGCAGGCGAGGATCTGATTCTCGGTAGTCCAATGGCCGGCCGTGATCAGGAAGAATTGATGGCTAATGTCGGTATGTTCATAAATACAGTAGCCATGCGGACCGATACTTCCGGAGACCATAACTTTGTAACATTACTGGAGCGAGTGAAACAAACATGCATTGAAGCAATGGAGCACCAGTATGTTCCTTTTGACCATATTGTAGAGCGCTTGAAGCCGACACGTGTCCCTTCTCAGCATCCGATATTCCAGATTATGTTTGCTTTGCAAAATACACCTCAGCCGTCTCTTGTATTGGAGCAACAAAAAGCCGATATTCAGCTACATACTGTAGGTCAACCGAAATTCGATTTAAACATTGAAATGCGTGAGGAATTCATTGGCGACAAACCAAACGGCATCGAGGTCTTGGTAGAATACAGAACGGATTTATATAAAAAAGAAACGGTGTCCGCTCTCCTACAACGCTATGTTTCCGTACTTGAACAGGTGATGAACAACCCAATCCTGTCTGAGCTGAATGTGATGTTGGAAGGTGAACAGAAGAAAGTGCTGCTTGACTGGAACCCGAAAGGTCATAAAAGCGAACAAAAAACGATAGCTGAACAATTCGAAGCGATTGCAGAAATGCATCCACAACGCATTGCCGTAAGTGACGACAATGAGGAGCTCACTTATCTGGACCTGAATCGAAAAGCAAATCAGCTAGCGCATATTTTATTCGAAAAGGGAGTTACATCCGAAACATTTGTAGCACTTTTAATGCCGCGCTCGGTCGATATGATTGTCAGTATTTTAGCAGTGTTAAAAACCGGTGCTGCCTATGTACCGATTGATCCTGTTTATCCGAAGGACCGTATTGACTATATATTGAAGGATTCTGTTCCTAGCTGCTTAATCACTTCCGTTGATTTGAAGCTAAAAGCAGAAGCAATGAATGTAATGGAATTCATCGTAATGGAGGAGCTTCCTCTTGCATCATATCCTTCTGAAAATATTAAACATCATGAGCGCTTAGGTATCCTTCACCCAATGAATCCGGCTTATGTCATTTATACATCCGGTTCAACGGGTCGTCCAAAGGGTGTGGTGATACCTAACCAAAATGTCATCCGCTTACTTGATGCAACAAATGAATGGTTCCACTTCAATGAAGAAGATCGCTGGTCGCTGTTCCATTCCTATGCATTTGACTTTTCGGTATGGGAAATTTGGGGCGCCCTATTATACGGTGGCGAGCTTGTCGTCATCCCATACAATGTAAGCCGCTCGCCACTCGACTTTTTGGCGTTACTTGCCGAGAAGAAAATTACGGTGCTGAACCAAACACCATCCGCGTTCTATCAGCTAATGGCAGTGGATAAGGAACAGCCAGAATTATCCGAAAAACTGGCGCTTCGCTATATTGTTTTTGGTGGTGAGGCACTTAATCTCACACGTTTACAGGAATGGTATGACCGACATCCGGAAGATGCCCCTACCCTTGTGAATATGTATGGAATCACGGAGACAACTGTACATGTAAGCTACTTAAGATTAAACGAAGAGCTTAGCCAATCACAGGCAAATAGCTTGATTGGTACGGCGATTCCCGATTTAAATATTTATGTTCTTGATGAGCAGTTAAAGCCTGTTCCGCCAGGTGTTGTTGGTGAAATGTATGTTACGGGTGAAGGCTTGGCACAAGGTTATTTAAATCAAGCATCCCTTACTGCCGAACGTTTTATCGCCAACCCTTATGGCACTCCGGGAAGTCGTATGTACCGGACTGGTGATTTAGCTCGATGGACGAAAAACGGCGAGTTGGATTATATCGGACGTATCGATCATCAAGTAAAAATACGTGGTTTCCGCATCGAGCTTGGTGAAATTGAACAAGTTCTTCTGAAACATTCGCAAATTGCACAAGTAGCCGTCATCGCTAGAGAAGATCGACCTGGTGATGTACGCTTGGCTGCCTACTATGTTCCGGAGCAAGGACGTGCTGTTACTGAACAAATGTTGAAGGAATTCGCTTCCTTGTCGTTACCAGCATATATGGTCCCGACTAGCTACACTTTCTTGGAGCAGATGCCACTAACAGCGAATGGAAAGCTCGATACGAAGCAGCTTCCTGCACCAGTCATCACATTGCAGGAGCTTGTTTTACCAAAAACACCACAGGAAACTTTGCTCTGTGAACTATTCTGTGAAGTACTGAATCTTCCACAGGTTGGAACAGACGACAGCTTCTTTGAACTTGGCGGCCACTCCTTATTAGCCGTTCAGCTTATTGGACGCATTCGCGAGGCTTTCGGTAAAGAGCTCGCAATCGGACATCTATTTGAAGCACCTACCGTATCTGGACTGACCCATGCTCTGCAAAATGGAAAGGATTCTCAAGCTTTAAACGTTGTTCTACCGCTACGTGATGGGGAACAACCGATCTTTGCCATTCATCCTGCCGGCGGATTAAGTTGGTGCTATGCCGGACTTTTAAAAAATCTGTCTGCTGAATTTGCCCTTTACGGCATTCAAGCACAAGGTATTGCAGAAGACTGCGAACTCCCTCGCTCTTTGACTGAAATGGCATTGAGCTATATCGAGGCAATTAAGGAAATTCAACCAACAGGACCTTATCGTTTGCTCGGCTGGTCATTAGGTGGAAATGTCGTGCAGGAAATGGCTGTACAACTGGAACACCAAGGAGAATGTGTATCGCTTCTTTGCATTTTGGATGCTTATCCGTTTGCATTCGTTCCTCCAGTTAAATTGACCGAGGAACAGGAGGCTCTTGTTGCGCTACTTGCCCTAGCCGGCTATGAACCTGATATGGAAGATGAGGTTACTCAGGAATATGTGATGGATGCCTTGAAAGCAGAGGGCAGTGCAATTGCCACATTGGATGAATCGACGATTTTACGCTTAAAAGAAGTTTATAAAAACTCGATTAACTTACTGAAAGAACATAAGCCTCAAATTTATTGTGGGGATGTTTTATTTTATAAATCTACACTCGTACCAGATTGGATACCAGATGTTGATGTAGCGTCCTGGAAACCATATATCAAGGGAGAGCTTACACAGATTGATATTGCCTGTCGCCATAAAGATATGTGTCAATCCATCCCATTGAATGAAATCGGTCAAACTTTAATCAACCACTTAGTAAAGGAGAAAAAAATGTATGTCTAACCCTTTTGAACAAGCTGATCGTGAATACTATGTTTTGCGAAATGCAGAAGAACAGTACTCCTTATGGCCAGCAGCGATTCCTTTCCCTACTGGATGGGAGATCGCTTTCGGACCAGCTGTAAAAGCATCTTGTCAACTATATATAGAAGAAACATGGGTAGATATGAGACCTAAAAGTCTGCGGAGTCTTTTAGGATGAAAACCCAACGAGCAGTTATTATCGTCCTCTATGTAGTGGCGATGTTCATGGTTTCCATTGATGGAACAATCGTCAATGTGCTACTTCCGACAATTACCAATGAATTTGGTGTAGCTCCAGCTGCGACGAACGCCATTAATATCGGCTACCTTGTCAGCATTGCTATTGCGTTGCCTGCTGCCGGCTATTTAAGCAATCGTTTCGGCGTAAAGAAAATGTATCTCCTTTCTGTTAGTTTGTTTACATTCGCCTCTCTTCTATGTGGGTTGGCTGATAGCTTGCAGGCTCTTATTCTGGCGCGTGTTCTGCAAGGACTGGCAGGAGGAATTATTACACCTGTGAGCATGACCTTACTATTTCGGACATTTTCTCCGCCAGAAAGACAAAACCTGTCTCGCTCATTAGTATTGCCAATCGCTTTTGCACCGGCGATTGGCCCCCTCGTGGGAGGACTGTTTTCCGAATATTTATCATGGAACTGGGCGTTTTTCATTAATATTCCGTTTGGCCTCATAATCGTACTGATTGGGTTTTATGCCGTGAACGAGTTCGAGCTATATAAAGCGCCATTTGATACGAAGGGCTACGTGCTAATCGCGATCGGTTTGCCGATGTTAATGCTGACACTTAGTCTTATTGCTTCTGAAGGTATTTCTTTAGCTGTCTTAATGTGTGCAGTCATCGGTGTATTTTTATTAAGACGCTTTTATGTATATGAAAAGCAAATAAAGGAACCTCTTCTGGATGTGCGCCTTTATGAAGAGCCACAGTTCCGTTCTTCAAGTCTTGTTGCGATGTGTTCTATGGGTGCCTTAATGGGAATGCTTTACCTGTTCCCTCTTATGTATCAATATACTTACTCGGCTTCACCGTTAGAAAGCTCTCTTATTACGTTTACCGAAGCACTCGGATTGATGGTAGCGTCAAAATTACTGCCTGGAATGGCTAAGCGTTTTGGCATGCTTTTCACAGTACGTCTTGGTCTGATTGGTACTGTTATTATTTTCTGCTGTATTGCCATCATTGGTCCTTCAGCAAACCCTTGGCTATTGCGCGGCTTGATGTTCGCAATGGGTGTATGTTTAGGGCATAGCGTAATTGGCTCTCAAATTTCCGCATTTCATCATGTAGCGAAAAGCCAGATGAGTAAAGCAACTACACTGTACAATATGCTCAATCGAGTTGGCGCAGCTGCAGGAATTGCGCTTGTCGCAACTACATTAACAGTGACTGGTCGTTACTTATCAGAAATGCTTTCTTATCAATATGCACTTATCGCTACGGTTGGACTGCTTTTGGCAGGTTTAGTATGTTCTTTATTTACCAAAGAAAACGAAACCATTCTAAAAGGTGAGAAAGCATGACAACTATTGCCTATTGTAAAATTGACGATATGCCCGCTGAGTGGCAATATTATCTTCCTTTTTTAGAAGCGGAAGTGGTTCAGCGTGTTGAGCGAATGAGGAAAGTGGAAGATCAGTTGAGAACAGTTTGTGCCCATTTGCTGACGAAAATGGAGTTTACAACAACCTTTCAAAAAGAACTTTGCATATATAAAGATTCGAATGGTAAATACCAGACAGGACAAGACTTTCACTTCAACATTTCGCATTCAGGGGATTATGTTGCATGTGCCTTTAGTGCTTTTCCCGTCGGCATAGATATTGAACAACACGTAAAAAGAGATTTTTCGCTCTTTCAGTCTTTATGGAGCGAGGAAGAAAAACAGCTTTATCCGCTTCATGAACAGGAAGCTTTCTATGGGCTGTGGACTGCAAAGGAAAGTTACGGGAAGTACAAAGGGTTTGGTCTTCACACTTCATTGACTGAAGCGACCATTCAACGAGATGGGTTGATTCACCTTCCCCTAGGAATCGAACAGGCCCATGTCATTCCTTTCTTTATTGCTCCTAATTACAGTGCTACGCTGTGTACCGAGGATTCCTTGGACGCTGTTACGCCGTATAAGTGGGGACAGATTGAAGCATTTTTTAAATAATAGTGCTTAGTGTTTCATTAAATAAGCCTGTAACCATTTTTAAACGGTTACAGGCTATTGTTATTCATTTTACAGTCGTTGGACATTTTTAATGATGAAGTTACTTTTAGGGAGACTTGGAATGCTTACTTTACTGTAGCTTAAATCCTGCTCCGGAATATCATACGTCATATGATTGACTAAAAAGTCGAGACTCACTTTCATCACTTCTATTGTCACCCATTCTCCTGCACAGCGGTGCCCCAAATTGTAATCGCCGCCACCTTGTGGAATAAAGCTGAACGGACTGCCATCCCAGTTTTCAAAACGGCTCGGTTGAAACTCTTCAGGATTTCCCCAAATATTAATATCATGATTCGTGCCATAAAGATCCAATAAGGTTAATGTCCCTTTTTCAAACGTATAATCTTTCCAAGTAAAATCTTCTTTTACTTCTGCAGCGGCAAAGGGGAAGAATGGATAAAAGCGGCGCACTTCCTGAACAAACATTTGTGCAATCTGCCCATCACCTGTTTTCAACTTCTCACTCTCTTCGGGATAATGGTGGACGGCCAACGCCGAAAAGTTAATATAGACCGAAATCGCTACAATCGGTCGTAAAATATTGATTACTTCTACTGAAGCAATTTTTGTATCAAGCAGTTTCCCTTCTAAATCGCGGTGCCAGGCAAATGTATATAATGCGGTGCCTTCTTCTGGATGCAGTTTGCCGCCGCGTACTTGATCAATAATTTCACCCATCCATTTTTCAACTTGATTACGTGCATGTCTACCTGCCCAGTGCGCAGGACCGATTGCCGTTGCTGATTCGAACATTGCTCTTAAATCGTTAGCTAGCTTTTTCATTTCATTTTCTTCCACTGGTACACCTGCCCATTCACAGGCAGTACGGCACATGATTTCCAGTGACTCTTCATAAAGGACAATCTCGTCCATCTGCTGCCACTTTTCCAAGGCCATTTCCCACTGTTTAGCGGTAATTTTATTCAATATTTCAAGCCGCTCACGGGACATAATCGACATAAACATTTCTTTGCGGTGTTTATGAGCATCCCCGTCCAGTGACTGTACACCATCTTTACCGAATAATGTTTCTGCTACACGGTTTGGTGCAACGCCTTCTCTTTTGAATTTGCTATTGTCATAAAAAACGTCCGCTGCTTCCTTTCCGCCCATACAGATTGCTTTTTTTCCGAGTAATCGTGTTTCAAAAACGTCTGAATGGAAGCTTTGGCGTCTATTCAATATATACAAATAACCTTCTCTTAGAAGACTGAGGCTATGGTCGATTCCCTCTTCCTTAGGTACTGAATTTGTCATATCATTCATCTCCTTTTTCTATAAATAACATTGTTGATAACCATTTCCCTATTTATTCTTTTAAAAAACTTACCTTTAATTAAAACGTTCCGTTCATAAAATAAACGTTTACCTCCTCTTCCAATAAGTTTAGAAATTAAAAACCAGGCAGTGAAAAACAAATTGTTTTTCACCACCTGGCTATTCGCCTCAGCTTACAAAGCGGAGTTGTTTGATACTTGTACGAGCTCCTCTTTGGAAGACGGTTCACTGTTTAATTGCTCAATAATCTGAGCTGTAGAAAAGACCGCGCCACAGCGTTGTGCTACGTATTTAATTGCCATTTCATGCTCCTCTAATGTGAAATCAGCGACCGCATCTGCAATGAAAAATGGCTGTATGTCTGTCATGAAAGCCTCTCCAGCTGTCATAAGACACCCAATATGAGCATAAACACCGCATATAATTAACTGGTCGCGTCCTTGTTCATTCATAAACTCTAATAAATTCGTTTTCTTAAATGCACTGTAGCGCCATTTTTTCAATACGATATCATCTGCTGTCGGTGCTAAGTCATCAATCACTTTTGTAATATTCGGGTCGTCTTTAAGGCCTGGTCCCCAGAAGTCCGTCAGCAATGCACGGTCCTCGGCTTTTTGATTGCCAGATTGAGCCGTATATACAACGGGAATGCCCAGCTCATCGCATCTTTTTCTAATTGCCTGTATGTTGGCGACTAATTCACGAATTAATGATGCATCTTGCTTGTAGTAATCAATAAAGTATTGCTGCATGTCATGAATTAATAGAACAGATCTGTTCGAATCCGCTTCCCATGGTACTTTGTTTTTCGGTAAATTACTTTCTTTCGGCATTTCATATGATGAGATAGCTGGAATAGCCATCGAATCACTCCTTTTATATGTTTTTAGTTGATTCGTTCAATTAAATATCTTTAAACTGCTCCGTATTAACACCCATTGCGCGAAGCATCGTTTGGAATTTGGCACCTGTTTCGGCTAATTCCTCTTCAGGCTTCGACTCGCCGACAACGCCTGCACCTGCAAATAATCGCAATGACTGCCCATTTGCCTCTGCGCATCGAATTGTTACAACCCATTCCCCGTCTCCATCAGCATCACACCAGCCAACCATACCAGTAAAGAAGCCACGATCAAACGGTTCAATTTCCGAGATTGCCTGTCTCGCCTTTTCTGTAGGAGCACCACAAACGGCTGGTGTCGGTTGTAGAGCGACCGCTAAATCAAGCGATGACACTTCTGCGTCTAGCAGTTCTCCTTTAATGACAGTCGACAGATGCCACATTGTTTCAGTAGTGACCAATGAAGGCTTTTCTGGGACTTCCATATTTTTTAGAAATGGACGCAAGGCATTCGCTACAGTCTCCACAACTACCGCATGCTCATGCAGGTCCTTTGGAGAGGAAAGTAACTCTTCTGCGCGTCTTTGATCTTCTATAGGATCTTTACTTCTTGGTCTTGAACCTGCCAATGGATTCGCAATCGCCTGCATCCCCTGTCTTAAAACGAGTAGTTCTGGACTAGCGCCGATTAGTGTTTTCACTTGCTCCTCGAACTCAATATTTGTTGCAAACGTATAACCACGTTTATTTTGATAGGCGAGATTCCGTAAAAGCTGTGGAATATTAACAGACTCCGTTAAGCTTAGTTCCAATGAACGTGAAATGACGATTTTGTCCAGCTCACCGCTACGGATTCTCTTAATCCCTTGTGCTACCCCTTCCATGTATTGTTCAGGGGCTGGAACAGAGATTAGCTTATCGACAGCAATTGGAGTGGAACTAACCTGTCCTCTTTCCTCATGTTGATATGAAGGTGCAAAATGAACAGAGTTAGGAATATGCAAACAAGCCTTTTTATAGGAATCAAACGGAACTGCTCCCGTCACGATTGGATGTGGGTGCCCTTGCTCTTTTGCTTTTTTGAGTGTTGAGGCTACTTTTTTAGGCAAACTAACAAGTTGATTTTCACAGTCCTCTTCAGAAGGGACTTGTAGGAATACGCCTTTGCCTAAAATCGTTCGTTTCGGTGTCTCGATAAAAAAGTCACCAACTCGATAATCATCTAGAAGTTCCTGTTCCAATACTGCTTTTTGTTTCGTTACCATAATTACCTCTCCTTTTTGTTTACCTATTCAGAATTCAAAGAGCAGTCTTAACTCGCCCCTAAAGTTGCTCCTCCATCTACGACTAGATTACTCATTGTGATATGGCTAGATTGATCAGATAGGAAAAATAAAATAGCACTGACAATGTTTTGTGGCTGTGCAATCTTTTTCAGCGGAATCCCTACTTTAAAACTGTCAGGCATACCTTTAATCATCATTTCAGCTCCATTATCATCCGTCCAAAGAGAGCGCTGCATGTCCGTATCAGTTGAGCCTGGAGAGACAATATTACAGCGAATGCCATGTTCTGCAAGCTCTAAACCTAGACACTTTGTAAACATAACGGTTGCTGCCTTTGATGCCGCATAGGCTGCCATCGAGATTCTCGGCACACTGGCAGCATTTGAGCCGACTGTTACGATAGCCCCTTTTTTCCTTGGAATCATGTAACGACTTACCGCTCTTGAAACATTAAAAACGCCTGTCGTATTAATCGAAAATGTTCTCGCCCAATCCTGGTCACTAAATGTTTGAATAGGACCGCTAGACAGTACTCCTGCCACATTTACGAGCATTTCAATCGGCCCTATTTCATTTTCTACTTGTTCAACAATTGCATCGATTGCCTTACTTTCCCCTACATTTGCAGGAAAAGCGAATACGTCAAAGCCTTGTTCCTTTAAACGGTTAACTTGGAGATTTAATTGTTCCTCGTTATAATCTACAACTGCCACTTTTACACCTTGTGTAGCCAAACTCTCGACAAGGGTTCTACCAATTCCTTGGGCTCCCCCTGTGACAAGTGCAACTTTTCCTTTCAATTCTTGAAAATTCAAATCATAACTCTTCCTTTCTCATTTGAAGCTATATGTAAAAAATGATTGATTGTATTATCAACCATCAATCAATAATGATAATCATTATCAATTGATATACTAGCAATGATAGCGATAACTTCCAACACCGTCAAGAACCTTATTATTTTCACTAGTAAAGACCTAAAAATAAATTTAATGGCAATTTTAACAAGAAAATTTATCCTTTTTTAAAAATTTATAAGGACAATGGGTTTTCAAAAAACCATTAAAAGGAAATAACATGAATCGGGCTAACTGTTTCCTACAGTATTTAAATTTACACATCCGGCAAAATTATTCAGATAGCGAAAACTAAAAATATAAATGCCCGAAAACCTTATGTATTAAGGGTTTCAAGCATTGTGATAAAATAATGTGAAACAATTTATGTAATATTATCGTAGATTAAAAGTATTAAGGATCATGGAGGTGACAAATTGAGAAATTTATCTTCGTTTATTATGTTTTTAGGAATTTTAGTTGTCGCCTTTAGCGGGAATTGGATCATTCTTAATTATGATCAGGTATCAATCTATCCGAAAGCTTCCATTATTGCATTCGGGATTGGGTTAGCTCTTGTCGTTTGTGCTTTTATAGTAAGTAAATTATCTACTTACCATGACGGTGAACAGGTATTTCAAAAGGATTACCGGGATACTTTAAATAAATGGCTTCATGCTAATGGTACATCGAATAAATGGTTTACAGGTATAATACTTATTCCATTAGTAATTGCAGCGTTTTATAGCTTGGATTTGCTTTTCGGGCTGCTTAAGCTGTATTTATTTCTAGGCATCGTACTAGCGGGTTTTGTTTATTTATTGAAAGAAGATAGACTTGAAGAAGTTAATTTACAATTTAAAGGGAAAACAAAGAAACTGTTGGATTTAATTGATTATCGTAGGCATCCGTTTAACATTTCACTTATTATTTACATCCTTGTCATTATAAGCTTTGTATGGAGCAAAGCGTGGGACGTTCCGTTTTATATGGAAACAGGAGGTAATGTGCGCTATGTTACTTCACTTCCAATGATTTCATTTTTAATGTCTACCTTAATGGTAATCAGTACTTTTATTTATATTATTCATAATGGCGATCTGTTTGGTTTCCGGAAAAGTGCGCTAAGTACTGAAAAGGTCATGTTCGTCCATTTTGCAGAAATCTTTTGCGGGGTTACACTGATTATGCTTATTTTCACAGTGATCAATGCTCTATATTTCTTATAGTCAAATGACCGCCACAATATTTGTGACGGTCGCTTTTTTTGATTTGTGTATTAGCAACTTTGGGAACTGGCATAATATCGTTATACCTGATTATCTCGGTGCATTTCGCCCTAAAATTGCCGAAGTATTTTCTGCATGCTGGTTATTTAATCTTGTCGGTGTACTATCTACTTCGTCATGAGCCTTTACAGTATCTATAGGAATGATATCTGTTGTTTGTACTTCCGTTGCTTGTACAAGTAATGCTTCACTGTCATGTTGTGAAAAGCCAAGCACTTCTTCTATTTGCTGTATTGTCTTTTGTTTTTCATTTCCCTTCATTTTTTCACACCTCCTCTTTTTAGGATGTGTGATGGTTTAATCATTATGTAAACAATATAAAGACGCTTTTCCTTTTTTTGAAGAAAAGCGCCTTTATATTGTCTTATTGCTATTCTTCATAAATCATTTTCTTCGTCATTCCGCCATCAATTGTTAAATTCGTTCCAGTTATAAAATTGTTGTCCGGGTTTGCTAAATAAAGGCATGCACGCGCAATGTCATCCGGTTTGCCGACGCGTTTTGAAAGATGTTGTAAATGGTCAGATGGTCTTAGTGCATCGTAGTCTCCTGTTTCAATCCAGCCTGGAGAGATGCTGTTTACCGTTATATTTAATTCACTAAAGGAGCTTGCCAATGCATGTGTTAGTGCAACAATCCCACCTTTAGATGCTGCGTAACTTTCAGAATGTGGTTCAGACATCTCAGCACGCGTCGAAGCCATATTAATAATCGCCCCGCCATTTTTCATTAATTTTGCCGCCTCACGCGAACATAAAAAGACGCTGCGTAGGTTCGTATGGATGATGTCTTCCCAGTCATCCAATGATAATTCTAGCGGTGAAACCCATTTGCCTTTCCCTGCGTTGTTGATCAAAATATGAATTCCGCCAAACCGGTTTGCTGCCATTTCCATCGTTTGACGAACATTTTCTTCACTGCGTACATCCGTTTCTATAAAGATCGCAGTGTAGCCCTCTTTTTGGAGTTCTCCTGCTAGTTGTACACCTAAGTCATGCGCAATATCCGCAATAACGACATTTGCCCCGGCTTTTGCAAAATGAATCGCAATCGAGCGACCGATTCCCTGTGCTGCCCCTGTAATGACGACGGTTTTATTTTCAAACATTTGTATTCCTCCTTTACAAAATATCTATTAAGAGTGTAACTGAAATGAGTTGGAATTTCGTGCAGAAAGACATACAGCCTTAAAAATGGTTGAATGAATAATAAAATCTACAAGATATTAATCAGGCTTATAAGTACCGTGACCGATTGATTAGGTTGAAAAGAGGGAAACTGTATTACGCTGGACTTCCCCTCTGTGTGTTATATATAGAAATGTTCGATATGGAGGCAGTTATTTCGCTAAAGTGTGTGGAAAACTAGTATTTACGCTGAATCGGAAGTGCCTGATGAAAGTCAGTTCATAAAATTAGATTGATAAAAGGAGATGTTTTGATGATTGCAGTAATTTATTATGCTTATGGTGCACCAAAGTCCATTGATGATGTGGAGCCTTACTTCAGCCATATTTTAAATGGCAAAAACGTACCGAGACCGATGTTGGAAAATATCATCGGGATGTTTAAAAAGCCGAGCTTTCCTGATTTCATTCGTTCTTCTACTCAACGTATTGCAAAAGGAATTCAAACGATTTTAAGTGACCGATTAGATGAAGAAATTAGGGTCTATACCGCTTATAAGCATACAGCGCCATTTGTTGAAGATGCATATGAACAAGCTGTGGAAGCAGGAGCAAAAACGATTGTTACGTTATCGGTAAACCCTGTTGCATCTGAAAGCGGCGGTGGTGCAGTTCATACTGAAGTTGCGGCATGGGCAAAGGACAGTGATATCCACCACATTGCGATTGACGATTTTCATTTGGATGAAGGCATTGTCGGGCTGTATGCAGATCGTGTAGCCCGCGCTTTTGACTGGTTATCACGGGATGCCCAAAAATCTGCTTATGTCCTGTTTACGGTGCATAGTCAGCCGGTGGACGAAGAGCGCAATACCCCTTATGTGCGGGAATTTGAGGAACTGGCCGCTGCCATTGCGAAAAAGGCAAGTATTGAACGTTTCGAGACAGTATATCGCTCAGGTAAACCGGCAGGCTGGCTTGGACCGGATGTGAAAGATGCAATGAGGTCTCTACATGGTGATGGTGCACAAGGCTTTGTTACATGTGAGTTGCTAAGCGTATGCGCTGATGTGGAATCATTTGGTGAAATTAATGCTGAATGCCAAGCGGTTGCAGAAGAATTAAATGTCGACTTTGCGACTTCTGAATTTTTAGGTGATAGCTTTGATACGGTCATGGCGCTTGCTAAATTGGTAGAGACACGAATTCAGGCTCGTGTGACTAATTAATATATTGGATTGAATATTATTTTTGATGCCCTTCCCCTTTTATTATTGGGGAGGGGTTTATTTTTAGTCTCGAGAGGGATTTTTATTAGAACATTTCGTGAGGATATTAGAAGAGTTACGCAGGATATTTGAACATTGGCGGTCTTTATTAGCAGATCTCGAGCACTTATTTGAATAACTTAAACTTATATTAGAAAATCGGATTTTTATTAGAAAAATTGCACATGATATTAGAACAATTAAAGGCTTTATTTGAAAGTCAAATTAGAGTACCTCGTCCGGCAATCCATTGCAACAGGTAAATACTTCACTTTCATGCTATAATGGGTTAAGTAGATCATTGCTAGTAAGGCATTGACAAAGGAGATAAAATAATGAGTCAACAAAAACAAGAATCAGCACCACAATTACCTGAAAATTTCAGTGAGCTAAAGAAAGCTGTCAACAGAACAGCTGACTGGGAAGAACGTTTAAATGCGGTACAGGAATTGGCGAAATATAAAACAGACGAAACAATTAAGGTCCTTAAATATGTAGCAAAAGCGGATTTAGTAACAAAAGTTCGTGAAGCAGCAGCTCGTCACTTGAAGAAAATGGGTCAAGAAGTAGAAACTGCTGAAACACCTAAAGGCGATTTATTTAGAGATCTTCGCAAAATTTTCAAGCGTATTAAGAAAAGCTTACCTGCAGACCACACATACGAGGACTTCAAGGTAAAATTAGAAAAAATGCGTAGCGATATTTACAACACATATGAAGGCGAAAAAGGTGCACAATTTGACGCTTGGCTGAAGGATATGTGGGAGACGACATCAACTAAGAAATAAGTCTATTTGGGAGAACACGGGGTTATTTTCGTGTTCTTTTTTGTTTACATAAATGTACGAGTATAGCTTGGAAGAATTTTGTGAAAAATATTATGAACTATAGAAAGATGAGGTGAGCATATTGGGTATTTTTGACGGTTTAATGGGTAATGCAAGTGAATTGAAGGCGGAAGATGTTCAAAAGGATATGCATGAAATTATCACGAGTGGAGAAACGGTAAAGCATGCCTTTAAAGTAATAAGAGATACATTTATATTTACGAATAAAAGATTGATACTCGTTGATAAACAAGGTATGACTGGTAAGAAAACAGAGTATTTATCGATTCCGTATAAAAGTATTACTAACTTTTCTATCGAAACAGCGGGTACATTCGATTTGGATGCTGAGCTGAAAATTTGGATTTCAGGTAATAGTATTCCGATTGAAAAGAAGTTCAATAAAGCAACGAACATTTATGCGGTTCAACGAGTTTTGGCTGAGAATATTTTGGCATTGTAAATCTAGATTTAGGTAACGGACTATTCGTGTAGTTCGTTTTTTTTGTGTGTTTCTCGGGGGTGGTCTTGATTGGCGGGGCCAGCGGATATTAGAAGTTTTATTGTTATTTTAGAACATCGCGATGCTTTATTTGAACTTCTGAAACAGATATTCGAAAATCGAGCACTTATTTTAGAAGATCGATTAAAGTTATTAGAAGACCCCACCTTTATTAGAACATTTCAGATATTATTAGAAGTTTGACCGGACATATTAGAACTTTTTCATGACGATATTTTAAAATATGATGTATATTCATTTTAAAAGGGATGAAAGCGAGGGATTATAATGTACATAGAGCTCGATGAGAATACGAAAAACTGTATTCAATTAAAAGGTAAGCCTGTGTCCATAAAAATGATTCAAGTGAATGCATGCTGTGCTCCCCCTGTTCAGGAATGCATGACTCATTTCGGGAAGCCGAAAGATTTACATAACTATAAGGAATTTAAAATAGACAATTCAGCAATTTATGTTGAAAAGCATCTTTTACGTAATGAAAAAATGATATTGAAACTTACGGGTATTGGTATTTTCAAAACGATTACGGCGAGGTTAAGTTAACCTTAGCTATCGGGATTTTCCTTTTAGCTAAGGTTTTAGAAAGACTACTATTCATCCTTTTCAATAACTATATACGCTTGTCCTGAAATTATGCTATCTCCCATAGTGCTTGCAGATATATGTTTTACTTTCCAGCCGTCTTCCAAGTATTTATTTACTTCAGTCAACCCATCGTCTTCCTTTGCACCGATTGTTCGCATGTTACTTTTAACCCATATTACTTTCTCCATTATGCTTCACTCCTAGTGATAAACTTAGTTTTAAAAGTAATTCGCTTTTGTTTTATTAAATCCTCTCTTACGTTAGCTTGAATCCCATTCCATAAAAAAACTAGGAAATGGAGAAACTAATCTCACACTTCCTAGATAAATTATCCTTCAATATAATTTGCTTCCATTCCGCGCGCTACTTCCATTGTTTTTTCCATAACGGCTGGATGTGAAATTGCTACATAAATTTCACCTTCGAAAAATCGGAACGGTATTTCCACTCCTTCAATTTGCCACATGAAAAAGTGACCGTTAATCTTCATATTTACGCCATCCTGAGTAACACTATAGAAATCTCTGTACTCGAAATCGGATTTTGCTGCAAAGAAGCTTTGGCACTCCTCTAATTTGAGGGTCGGATTGCCTTCTGCATCATGGCGTGTAATTTTATATCGTGTGTTCATTTTCATAAAAAAACTCCTTTAATGTCTATCTATCGTTTCATTATAATCGGTAGAAATTGTTAAGGCAAAAGACAGTGCTTATCTACAAATTGTCTTCCTAAATAAAAATACTCCCCTTAGCAGGAGAGTACATTCTTTATAATAAATTTATTATTCCCAAATTGCTGATGCCCACTCGGGATGATCGATAAATGGATTGCGGTTGTGCTGGTAGTCCGTATAGATAATTTCATTTCTTGTGCGTTCGAACTGATCAACTGGATCCTCTTTATGCCATTGAAGCAATACAGAAAGTTTTCCATGGTAAGGAGCTGAGCCATTGTTTACACGGTTATTTAATTCCAAATCCAGCTCTCCGCTGTCCCCTTCATAACGAACCGCCATATAAAACAGCATACGGGCAACGTCTCCCTTTACACTATCTCTCGGCTCCCAGGAATCGGAGTCATAATAATTTCCTCTTGCTTCCGAATGCTCATTGCCCCCGTTATCAAAATCGAGATTACTTCTCGAACTGTTGACGCTCGCATCGGTTGGTCGTAAATGATGCAAGTCTGTCCCTGCCCCCATTGATGTCCCAAAGCCACCGTGTGATTTTGCCCAAACATGTTCCCTGTTCCAGTCATTCGCATTGCCGCCGTTTGTCAATTTGCTTTGTGAGCGTCCTGTATAAAGAAGTATGACATTATTCGGATTGTTCGGGTCTTCATCCGTTTCGCGAAGTGCAGTCCAAACATTTGAATAAGAAATTTCTGTATGATCATCAATAATATTGTGCAAAGCTGTTTTTAACGCTTCTCCTGTTTTCCCGTAAGCCGCATCATAATAGCTATTAGATGGAGGATTTGGTGTTGGTCCAGGATTTACAGTGCCCCCCTCCTGTACTGTAAAGGCAGTACCGTCTTTTAATCCCGGATGTGAGAAGTAGGCCGACATTGTCCCTGTAATTTTCAAAGATTTCCCCATTAGCGAAGAATTCGATTTTAATCCATATGAGGAACGGAAAGATGTTGGGATCTGTACATAAATCATTTTTGCCGTGTTCGTTTCTGTCGCACTTTCTGCTAAAGCTAGTGCATAGTCATTTGGAAAATTGCTTTTAAGCACTGTCGTTGTGGATGTAGGTTGTCCCACTACATACCCTTGAACTGTTTTTGTGGAGCTGTTTTGATTGCTAATTGCCTGAGAAACAGAATACGGCGAAGACCACGATCCGTCCCCAGTAGCTGCATTTGTTACTGTAGATTGAAGAGGCTGAATTAAAATGAAAACAATAAGTACCCAAGAAAACAGTAAACGTGTGTTTCGATTTTTAACCATTTTTCTCCTCCTAGAATGTCAATTTAAGTTAAATAGCAAAAGCTAACTAACTTATCAATATGTTATCATATTATTATTAATATTCTGTTAAATATTTATGGAAAATGGTTAAATTATTAAATTAGTTGTTAAGAAAATGATAGTTAATATAGGCATGCCTTTATGAAGGGGGCTTGATAATCCATTAAAAAACTAGCAAATGAAAAATTCGGAAAGACGAATTATTTTTCACTCGCTAGAATTGTTTATAGTATATTATTTGATGATTCTCGAATTAGAGGTGACTCCTATTTAAATTGAAATCGTGGTTCCTCGTATACCTGCACTTCGGAAAGCCATTACAACCATAAAATGATCCATGCTTACCATTTCGCAATACTAAATTACTGCCGCATTTTGGACAAGTGTCAACTGAAGTACTACTAGCTGGCTCCATAACAACTCGATCTATAGTAATCGGCTCGGTTTTCACCGCATTCACTTTTTTCTTTTTAGAATTTACAATCTCCTTCACATGCTCCAAGTGTTGTTTTTTAATTTCATTCTTTTGCTGCTTTGTTTTTGGAATTAGGGCATTTAGGAGCTTCGAAATTCGTATCAGTTGCTCGGCTGAAATTTCCTGTGTTTTATATTGTTCAATGGTGCGTTTTAAATGTTTTGTTTGAATTACGTGTGCTGTTTGAAAGGGCTCTTTAAATTTGAATGTTGCAGCATCCGAAAAAACTATAATTGAATGTACCGGCACATCCATATTTAAATGGTGCTGTAACGCTTTTAGATGTGTGTTATTTTGCATCACCGGATTATAAAACCGTGATCTCTTTTTATAAATTGTTTGAGTCCAGTTCCTTTGGGTCTCACCGCCAAAAATCCAGCCCTTATAATTTTTAGTTTCGATTACAAACAGACCGTAAGCCGACAGTAAAACATGATCGACCTGTGTCATTTCACCATCCTTCTTCGGTATATATAGGTCATTGAATATCATAGCTTCCTCACCTAAACTTTCAAGCAATTTGCTAACCCTCCGCTCTCCAACAACCCCTTTCGGTTGTATTAAATAAGCTATAAAAACAATAAAAGCCACAAAAGACAAACTAATTATTATGTAAAATAATAAACCGATAACTAACATACCATTCCCCCGTAAAATTAACCCTATGTTATTAGATACCCATCCTATTCTACCTTATTTTTAACAAATAATGTAAATTTTATCGACCTGACTTTTATTATTGTTTAATCAAGTACTACCGCTTAAAGCTCCAAAAATAAAACCGGTTCGTACTTTTTGTACGAACCAGTCTCTGTCATGCTGTCTATAATACTTTCCCTAAAAAAGCTTTTGTTCTTTCTTCTTGTGGTGTTTCAAACAACGCGATCGGATTGTTTTCTTCAACGATATAGCCACCGTCCATGAAAATAACACGGTCCGCTACTTCTTTCGCAAAGCCCATTTCATGTGTTACGACAATCATTGTCATTCCTTCTTTTGCTAAATCTTTCATTACATCAAGAACATCCCCAACCATTTCAGGGTCAAGTGCACTCGTTGGTTCATCAAATAACATAATTTTCGGTTGCATGGCAAGTGCACGGGCAATAGCAACACGCTGTTGTTGCCCACCTGATAATTCAGCAGGATATGCATTTGCTTTCTCTACTAATCCAACTTTTTCCAACAGTTCCATTCCCCGCTCATTAGCCTGGTCTTTCGTTAACCCTTTTAATTTTAGCGGAGCATATGTGATATTTTGCAATACGGTTTTGTGTGGAAATAAATTAAACTGTTGGAAAACCATTCCTACTTCTTGTCTAATTTGATTTAAGTTTGCATTTTTGTCGGAAATGGCATGACCATTTACAACGACTTCTCCGCCTGATATTTCTTCAAGGCGATTCAAACAACGTAAAAAGGTACTTTTTCCTGAACCCGATGGCCCGATGACACAAACAACTTCTTTTTCTTGGATTTCTGTGGAAATGTCTTTCAAAACTTCTAATTTCCCAAATGATTTTTTTAGGTTATTTACGGTAATAATGCTCATCGCAGGGCCATTCTCCTTTCAAGATAATTACTAAACAATGTTAACGCATATAAAATCACAAAGTAGATTGCTCCAACAGTTAACCAAATTTCAAACGCAGCAAAAGTAGCTGAAGCCTGTATGTCCCCTTTTTGAGTTAAGTCGGCTATACCGATAACAGATAATAGCGATGTATCTTTCAAACTAATAATCGCTTGGTTCGTAAAGGTAGGAAGCATTCTTCTAAGTGCTTGTGGCATAATAATGTCTTTCATCGTTTGAAATCCTGAAAGGCCAAGTGAACGAGCTGCTTCTGTTTGTCCTTTATCAATCGATTGTACTCCAGCACGGATAATTTCAGAAAAATAAGCGCCGGCATTCAATGAAATCGCAAGGATCCCTGCTGTAATATTATCCATCGGAATAAACTTTGTTACACCGAAGTAGATGAAGAATAATTGTACAATGATTGGTGTACAACGGATGATATTAACGAAGACTTTTGCAATGATATTTAAAATTGTTAAAGGTGCTAAACGGAACAATGCCACGACAAGACCAATAGCAAATCCTAATACAATAGCAATAACAAAAATATAAAGAGTCATCTTTAACCCTTCAAGTAAGTAAGGTAAGGCAGCAATTGCCACTTCCATATGTATTTCCCTCCTCTTAAAAATAAGCACGCTATATGCGTGCTTATAGTTTTATTCAGCTAAATAATTATCTAGAATTTCTTGGTACTCTCCGCTTTCTTTCAAGTTTTCTAGACCTTCATTAATTTTATCAAGAATTTCTTGATTTTTACCTTTTAATACACCAATCCCATATTGATCGTCATTCAGACGGTCACCAACAATTTTTAATGGTAAATCTTGTTGTGCGATTGCATATGAAATTACTGGGTAATCTTCGAATAGTGCTACAGAATTTCCGTTTTGTACATCTAAGAACATCGATGGGCTATCATCAAACTGCACCATTTCAAAGCCGACCTCTGATGCAATAGAAGTTGCATAGTTTGCACCAACTGTTCCTTTTTTAACTGCTACACGTTTCCCTTTTAGGTCTTCTACAGATTCAATATCAGTATTTTCGTCACTTACAATAAGAGACACACCTGCATCGAAGTAAGGCTCAGAGAAATCAACAACTTTTTTACGATCATCCGTGATACTCATTCCACCCATAGCTACGTCTAATTGACCTGCTTGTAATGCTGGTATAATTCCTTTGAAGTCCATTGCTTTTAATTCCACTTCAAAACCTTGGTCTTCAGCAATTGCTTCGATTAATTCCACATCAATCCCAACATATTTACCATCTTTTTCGAACTCAAATGGTGGGTATGTAACATCAATACCTACTTTATAAACCTCTTTGTCTGAATCAGTTGATGATGATTTTTCTGTATCATCCCCGCTGTTACATGCTCCTAATAACAATGCTGGTACGAGTAAGAAACTTGCTAATATACTCTTTTTCATGAATTATCCCCTTTTCTATTATATTTCGATTGTTCCAAATTAAGTTTATTATTTAAAAACTATCATTACAACCCTTTTCCTCCTTTTTTCCTTTGTAATGACATAAATTTAATAGTTTAAGATATTTTTCTATAATAAAATACCTTATATTGGTTATTAATTATTGAAATAAGAAAATTCTTATTGAATTATTGGTAGGCACTATAAAAATTCTTTATATTTGAAATCTAATTTCATGACAGGTTTTTGTCTGCATTGACAATTCGTTGCAGAGCAATTCCAAAGCCTAAAAAAATGAAGCCCCTCATAAAAGAAGCTTCATTTCAATCTATTTATACTTGTATTACACCTAATAGAACCGCAAAGATTAATAGAGTAATACTTAATCCCCACATCCAGAAGAACGAGAATTTCAAGTGCTTGCCCATTTCCAGGCCTGATAGACCTAGTGCAAGCCATACTGCTGGTGCAAGTGGTGAAACGAATGTGCCGACGATGTTACCAATAATCATTGCATACCCTGTAGATAATGAGTCGATGCCATAAGTTAACCCGATTTGATCTACGACTGGGAATAACGCGAAGTAATAGGCATCCGTACTTAACAGCAAGTCAAACGGTACGCCAAATACACCGATTATGATATGTAAATATTGTGCTAAAAAGCTTGGCAGTATATTTACAGCATTATTCGCGATGGCCGTTAACATGCCTGTACCATTTAAAATCCCTAAAAATAGGCCTGCAGCAATGATGATCGAAGCCATCGTTAATGCATTCGATGCGTGTGCCTGAATCCGTCCCATTTGTTCTTTCGGTGTACGGTAATTAAGCGGTAACGCAATTGCCACACCGATTAAGAACGCCAAGCCAGCCGGTAAAAGTCCTGACATGAGTACAGCTAGAACAACAATAGCTAAAATAGCATTTGCCCAAATCAATTTTGGACGTTTTAATGATTCATCTACTTCGTTGTTAAGAACACTGTTACTTAAATCGAAGTTTAATGGTTGTCCTGTTTGCGCACGTTTGGCAATCAGGCGTTTTTCACGGAAGCCCATAAAGATAGCGAGTAGCAGCATTAATACAATACCGATTACTTGAATCTTTATTAATGGATGCCAAAGATCTGTTACATCTGCATTAAGAACGGAAGCAACACGGCCTAATGGACCTCCCCATGGAATCATATTCATAATTGCCGCAGACCCTGCTACTAATAATAAAAGTAAGTATGGGTTCATACCTAGTCGAACATAAAGTGGTAGTAATGCTGTAATCGAAATTAAAAATGTGGACGCACCCGAACCATCCAGCTGTGCAATAGCAGCGACAATTACTGTTACTATTGCTACGAGTACGACATTTCCTTTTGATAGCGCTACCATTTTATTGATGACTGGTTCGAATAACCCAACATCCTGCATAATTCCGAAAAAGATAATCGCAAAAATAAACATAACTGCAACACTGATGACGGAGTTAATCCCATCCCCGAAAAACACTCCTAAATCATCAAACGAATAGCCTGCAATAAACATCGCAATTACGGGCGGAATGACCATTGCAACAATTGGTGATACCCGTCCGCTAATTAACAGCGCGACAATAACTAAAATCGTGATAATTCCAATAATACTTAACATTAAACAACCCCCATTGCTTATAATTGTAATAATTTTATGACAATTAAGCGCATGGAGGAATAATATGCTCATTTATTCAATAAAAGCAATAAAGCTAATTTTGTTCATAAGTTTCACGAAGGACATAATTGCGTTCCGGACGACCGACTGTTCCGTATAGAAGCTTCGTTTCCAACACATTCATTTCCACTAAATATTCTAAATAGCGTCGGGCTGTGGAACGGCTTGTCCCGATTACTTCACTTAACTGGGTAGCTGTTAACGTTGTGTACTTTTGCTCTTTAAATAAGTGAATGACCTGTTCGAGCGTAAATGTATCGATCCCTTTTGGCAATGCTTTTTCGGTAGAAGCACTGCTGTTGCTGTTCCGGTTAAAAAGCATATCCAGATCGTGCTGTGTAAAATGCATTTTCTTTTGAAATGCCAAACGTGTCACGTGCAGCTGTTGAAATGCCTTTTGAAGTCTTGCCTCATCAAATGGCTTCACAATGTAATCAAATACCCCATATGAAAATAATGCTTCCACATGTTCACGCTCTGCTGCTGCAGTCACCATCATGATATAGATTTCCGGATAATGAGCTCTTACATAGGCAACAAGATCATAGCCTTTGACATCCGGAATATATAAATCCATTAAAAGAACGGTTGGAGGTGTTGTATGTGTGAGCGATTCTATTAAAGATGCGCCACTTAAAAATTGCTGTACTTGTGCTTCCGGCTGTATCGCTCTTATGTAGTCGGCATGAATCGCCGCAATACGAAAATCATCTTCTAGCAGCCAAATATCCATTACATCACTCCCTTTGTAAAATGATTAAAAAGCAAGCTCCGCCTAGGTCACTTTCTTCTATTAATAAGGAACCGCCTACTTTTTGCAGTGCCTGCTCACTGATTGCCAAGCCGTAGCCTCGATCATAGCCACCCTTTGTTGTATAGCCGAGTGTAAAGATCTGCTCTGCCGTTTCTTCCTCTATGCCAGGCCCGTTATCATGCACCTCAATAATCAGTTCATGACTATATTGGTGAATAAAAATGTTAATTTGTTTATTGGCTATGTTCTTATTATGTAACGCATCCATTGCATTTTGAAGAACGTTGCCTAATGCTGTTAATAATGCATCCACTTCTTCATCACTATAATCGATTAAAACGTCTTGAGTTTCAATAGTTATCGTAATTCCGCGCTCCTTAGCCTCTGAAATTTTCCCCTCTAATAATGCTTGTATAAGAATAGAAGGTTGGGCTGCAAGTACTTGCTGCTGTTTTGTTGTATCCTGCTGCTCCTGCCGAATATATTGAATCGCCTCTTCAATATGGTCATTCTTTATTAAGCCGAGGATTACATGCAGTTTATTGGCAAATTCATGCGTTTTCGCCCGCTGCATCCGTGCTTGCTGCTTAACAAGTGTCAGCTCATTAATCACAGTTTCATACTCAAGCTTTGCACGCAAAATATATAAATAGCCGAGCTGCTTATCATGTTTTAACGGCGTCTTTGTAATAATCATGTCCTGTTGCTGCAAAGGAATTTCTAAAGCACGAACTACCTCTTCTTGAAAAAGCCTTACGGGTAGCAGTGTATGTAACGAGATGCCTTCTGCCAGTGGTGAAAGGAGTTCCTTCGCACGGGAATTTGAGATGACGACATCATTATTCAGTGTCGTTAAAATAATGCCATCCGTCGTTTCCTCTAAAATTGTATGATAGGCCGAATAAACTTTGGCAATTTGTGCCGGCTGCATACCGAGCAGCTGTTCTTTTACATACAGCGATAACAGTACTGCACAAATGATCCCGAAAACCGCAACGAGGAGCGTTATTTGAAGCCATCCAGAAAATGCGGTGTCAATGGTTCTTTGAATATCCTTAGTTAGAAATCCGACTGAAACAATCCCTACGACATTGCCGTCAACAATAACCGGTACCTTGCCGCGGATAGACTCTCCCAGTGATCCCGTTGTTAGTGATACAATCGGTTCTTTATTAATAAGCGCCGAATCATTGTCTCCTCCTACCATCGACAGTCCAATCTTTTTGGGGTCAGGGTGCGTATACCGAATCCCTTGTTCATTTCCAATCACCACAAAACTGGCATCGATCTGCTGTCGAATCTCCTCTGCAATTGGCTGAAGAATGGAAGAGGGGTCTTCTGTAGAAAATGCGGAAACGATATCTGGACGTTCAGCAATTAAATACGCACTCGTTAACGCCTTTTCCCCCATCTCCTTAAGTATCGATTCATCTAAATGATGATTGATTAGTATTAAAAACAGCACACAAATCGCAAATATGATCCCGCTAATCGTAATAATGAGCCGTGCCGTTAAAGATTGCCTTAGGCGAGTTATCAAGGTTTCGACCTCCTTTCGAGTGTTTTTACTATTTTAACATGGGCGTATCAAGGATTTAATTGGAATAAAATCTATTTCTAATTAGTTTACATATAGTAAAGGTGTTCTTATAGAAAAAATTACAACCCTTTCACAAAATAATTTATCGACATACTGTAAAATTCTGCTAAGGTTATTTTGTAAAGGAGGAAGTCTTATGAAGAAAATTAGCATGGTTGCTTTATTAATAGTTATTATTTCTGTAGGATTGTTTATCTTTTTTAATGGAGAAATTGGGGAAAGTACTGAGGAAGCAAAAATATCTACAATAGGTGGGTTTAGTGCTGATAACGTGGATTTCTCATTTTCTATATTATCTGCTTTAGACGAGGAGGAAGATAATATTATTTATATCGATTTGACACACGATATAAGAAAATCCTTAACTACTAGTTTGATGAGGCAGCATGCGGAAAAGAATCCAAGTCCGGAACATCCGACTTCATTTATAGGATCATTAATGTTTACAGATAACGATGGTTCCTTCAGAAAAATCCAGTTTTATAAGGATGAATCGGATCGTACATATATCAATTTCCCTTTAAGTTTTGAGAACTATGATAAATATTATGCTTTAACAACGGATCATTTCCCTGATCTATTTTTACAATTGAGTGAAAGTCAGTAATTATATAAGCCGGTGCTTGAATTGTATCAAGCACCGGCTTTTTTCAAATACCCTACTTATTTCCCCCAAAACAAGTACCTATTTCTAATTGTTTCATATGATTTATATGAAGGGGGGCGAAGGTTATCGTCTATACGGAAACGATTGATCTTCAAGGTCATTTATTTTATGCTGTAACTGTTCATTTACCTAAGACAACATTGCTGACGATTTCAAATGAGCGTGGATACATTATGTGTGGTGCGCTTGATGTCGGACTGTTAAATGAAAAATTGTCTGATCGCAAAATTATTGCGGGTCGTGCAGTTGGTGTCAGAACAATTGATGATTTACTTAAAGCGCCATTGGAGTCCATCACACATGAAGCGAAAGCGTGTGGCATCGAAGAAGGCATGATTGGTGAAGAGGCTTTATTAAAAATGATTTAAATTGGTTTGATAGCCAAATTTACATGCAAAAAACCGCTCTTTCAATTTCTTGAAAAAGCGGTCTATTTATTTATATTTAAATTGCTCGATTATAGTAAGAAGCTTTCGTTCCTTTACTCCGTTTGACGGCTAGAAGCTCCTCTAATTTCTGAATATATTCATGATCCGTTGATATTCTTGTAAGGCTTGTTAATAAATAGGGTCTTAATCCGGAATTGATTTTTTGGAAACGTGCAAGATTAATCAAATACTTGGCCATCTTAAATGACTTTAAGTGGGTATGTCCATTTTTGAATTCCTTCTTCGTATTAACTACCATAAATTCTTGCTTTCGCCCTTTATAAAAAGGAATAATAATGAACTCATCTTTTTTGAAAATTTGATTCATATTATCTCACCCTTTTCTCGAATAATTCAAAACGATCTTTCACATATGGAGAAATATCAATCTTGCTTCCTTTTACCCCATTACCGCCTTTCCTCTTTTTTTGTTCTTATCTCTCCTTACCCTAATTATCGATAACTATATTCCAAATTCAACGAAAAAATAACTCTTTTAACAATTATTAACAACACCTTCATATTCTCTTACATCACTATAATCCTAAAAGTTGCTTTTTCTTTGCTTCAAATTCTTCGGGAGTTATAATTCCTGCGTCTAGTAGCTCTTTATATTTTATGATCTCTTCGGCATTTGATATAGGTACAGGGACTGATGTGTGATCATTTTTGTTACTTGTTTTTAATTTATCCAGTATTTCATGAATAGCATTATTTATTGCTGTGGCAGAACCACTATCCAGACCAACCTTAAATTTTTCCTGGGGTGTATCAATTGTTAAAACACCAAATACCATCCCTTTTTCGAAAGAGATATCATTAATTCTTTCATGGTTGACTGCTTTGAATTTTTCACCTGTCATTGATTTTTGTCCGAATAGGATGCGCTTGTTCGTAATTGCGTATGCATAATTACTATCATGCTTTGTTACCGAGTTATAATTATGCAACCCTATAAATGTCATCAATACTTTTTCATCACGGATTAAATTATCCTGTAATACTTTAAAATGCTTTACTCCCCAACTTTGGTTAAAGCCTGAGCCGAATTGATTATCTACACAGTACTGGTACATATTCTCTGCTCGCGACATCGGATCATCACCAAGCTTGTCTTCTTTTTCCTGAATAATGGCCTTCACTTCTTCAACCGTTACTTTGTTCACATTAATACGCGTTGCTCCGCCAGCTTCCTTTAAACAGCTCGGACAAATCCACGCATTTGATTTTTTTAATTTAAATCGATTCAATTCAACTTGTTGATCACACACACCACAAGTCGCTTTTAAGTCAAAGAAACCCACTCAATCATCTCCTGCTAAGTTATATTGCTAATAGATTAACCAAATTCCAGCTATCTATGAAGATGGTTATTGATAACGGAATTTCCTAAAAAAAATGGCAGCATCTTGGGTGGATGCTGCCGGGTTTCTTATATTTGTTGCTTATTTTAAAGGAAGGAATTTCCCTTATTTTTAATTTCCTTTGAAAATCTGCTGAAATAAAGGAACAAATTTCCGTTATTAGCCTATAAATCGTGAAAATGGGTGACTTTTTCAATGATAAGGGAAAATATTTCCTTTATTTAACTCCTAAACAGCGCTCGATCAGGAAATAGCGGAAATTGCTTCCCTTATTTTTGGTGAGTAGGCAGGTTCATATAATTGGCTTTGGTAAATAACAGGAGAATCTCCGCTTATTTTTAATTTCTTTTAAAAATCAGCCGAAATAACGGGAGAAATTCCGCTTATTGACCTGGAAATCATGAAATTTTATTTTTTTTTAAGCAATAAGCGGAAATCTTACCCTTATTTAACCCCAAAACAGCGGTCAACTAGCAAATAACAGGAATTTCTCCGCTTATTTTACTGCTCACAACAAAAAACAAACCGCCCCTCACTACTAAAACGGGCGATTCGTTCTCATTCCTTTAATTCACTGCTGCTTCAACTAACGCTGCATTCTCCACCGGTTCTGCTTTTCGGAAAATGTATCTGCCTTTTGTGTTCGGTTCCACAATCTCGCCGTTCTTTGCGATTACTTCGCCGCGGCGTATTGTCATGACCGGCCAACCTTGGATGTCTCGGCCTTCATAAATTGTATAGTCCGAATTGATTGGAATTGTATTCGCATCGATTGTTAGCTTCTTCTCTAAATCGACGAGTACTAAATCTGCGTCCGAATCAATTTCGATTGTTCCTTTTTGAGGATACATGCCGTATGTTTTGGCTGTATTCGCGGCTGTTAGCTCGGCTATTTTTTCTAAAGGTAATCCGTGCTTGAAATGGCCTTCGCTTAGCATTAGCGGGAACATGAATTCCGCGCCTCCAAATCCTAATACCGTCTTATCAATATCATAACCATTTTTAAATTTATCTTTCCAGAAAATTGATACGTGGTCTGTCCCGACAAACTTTACAATCCCTTTTTTAATGCCCTCCCATAGCAGTTCATTATCTTCCTTATATCGAAGCGGTGGCTTAACAATTGCCCCTAAGCCTTTCTTGTTGTCTACCGTTTCGAGTAAGTAGTGCGGACATGTTTCTACATTGACGATATCCGGATTGAAATGCGTCATTTTTTCCAATGCCTGCATACTCGTACCGGCACTCATATGCACGACGGTAATTTTCGCATCATAGTGTAAGGCCAATGTCGCACAGCGTACAACCGACTCTGTCTCCACAATATCCGGATTATATTTTTCAAAGAAAATCAGTTCGTTTTTATCGGTTACGCCCTCATACTTTTTCGTATAATGTTTCCCCATATCCACGTTCTCGCAATGAATGGCTAATACAAGATCCTTTGAAATACTGTTCATTTCCGCGAAAATATCTAATAAAAGTTCATCATCCAATAAGCGGTCTGTGCCAAAGCGGCTTTGCTCCTGACCGCGGTAGCCTAAGTATAATTTAAAGGAAGTAGAACCAAATTCATTCACGTAGGAGCTCATTTCCTCCAAATGCTTATTTGTCATAATACCTAAGTGGAAGCAGAAATCAATGATGCTTTCGTTTTCGCCAATCCCGATTTCCGTTGGCAGCTGGTCTTTGTACGATTGGGAGCTGCGCATAAAATTAATGACTGACGTTACCCCACCAATGGCAGAAGAACGCGAAGTTTTGTAATAGTCTTCCGCTAGGCTGCCGTAAACGCCATAATGACTATGACCGTCGATGGCGCCCGGGAAAATATGCTTGCCATTTGCATCAATAATTTCGGCATTGTGCTCATTTAAATCGTTGCCAATCGCTGTAATGATTCCATCCTCTATCATGATATCTGCTCTTTTTACACCTTCATACGGAATAACTAAATTTCCACCTTTAATAATCGTCTTCATACTCATTCCTCCTTTAGTTTAGGCAACATCACGCTTTTCCTCTACTTCCACTGCCTTTTCCTGTGATGTTGGTTCTCTTGTCCAAAAAGCTGCAAATGCTGCACCTAGTGTAATCATCGTTGTAATGATAAATGCCAATTGGAATCCACTTGTTATAAATACTAAGCGATTTACCGAAACGTTCGCTGCAGCACCGGCATACACCGCTCCCTTTAAATCATCCGGAACAGCTGAGACGACAATCATTAACGCTAACGCCGTGCTCAGTACCCCGCCCATATTTTGTAGCATCGATCGGAGTCCGTTCGCGACACCTGTTGAATGACTCGGGACACTCATCATAATTAATTGTGTATTCGGGGTCATAAAAATACCTGATCCAAAACCAATCAAGAACTGCCCGATCATTAATGCGGTAAACGAGCTTTCCACATTCATGTTTAGTGCCAGCAAGCTCATGCCGATTGTTGAAATGAAAAGACCTGCTGTCGTTAGCATCCGCGTTCGTATGTAACTGCTTAGCCTTCCAATCATTAGTGATGCGACGACTGTGCCTCCCGTCATCGGCAATACCCATAAGCCTGCCTGAAAAGCATTCGCCCCGTATACGATTTGAAAAAACAATGCCATTAGCAGAACAACCGATGACCGTGCAAGTGAGTTTAAAAATGTCGTCATATTCGCCATCGAAAAGGTTTGTTGACGAAATAATGCAAAGTTCACAACGGGCATTTTCGCCTTTCTTTCCACAAAATAAAATACAATGGCCAGTAGTATGAAAATCGCAATTCCTGCAATAACGGATATATGTGTCCAGCCAAGCTCACTGCTGCTTGATATCCCGTAAATTAATCCACCTAAGCCTGCTAATATAAGTAAGCTTCCATAATAATCGAACGTTATTTTCGAATGCTTCACTACATTTTTTGGCAGCATCCAAATTGCTAACACCGTCCCGATAACACCGATTGGGATATTAAACCAGAACACCCATTGCCAGTTGAACATATAGGTGAAGTACCCGCCTACAACTGGTCCGATGAGCTGCGCAATCGAAGAAACGACTACATTAATTCCGAGCGCTGAACTTAATTTTTCTGCTTTAAATGCAGAGACAATCATGGGTGTCGTGTTCGTTATGACAAGCGCCCCGCTAATTCCTTGCAGTGCCCTTAACACAATCAGCATGCCAACATCTGTTGCATATCCGCATAAAAAGCTGAAAATAGTGAAGCTGGCAATGCCGATAATATAAAGCTTTTTACGCCCGAATAAATCCGCGACCTTACCAAAAACTAATATGAAGACCGTATTGAATAGCATGTAGGAAAGCAATATCCAGCTCGCTTCTAAAGAGGTTGCCTGGAAATGCGTTGTAATCGAGGGAAGCGCCACATTTAACGTACTCATATTCATCATGACTAAAAGAACACCTAAGCTCGTTATCATCAGTACTTTCCAAGAATTGAACTTGTCCCCCATACACATCTACTCCATTCTCATGATCCCACTACTCAGAAGCTATAATCAGTTGGATGTAGCCCATTTTTTCAGAGACCTCTACAGAAGCCTTTAGCAATGACTGAATCATTTGCTCCTGCTTAATCCCCATCCGCGCTACCGGACCAGATATCGATAATCCCCCAATGATCTGGTGCTTGCTGTCAAAAATCGGGGATGAAATCGATAGCAGCCCTTCAATCCGCTCACTTAAACTGACTGCATAGCCATCGTTTCGAATTTGCTGGGCTTGTTCCAGCAGAACTTCCTGTTGACTGAAATCAAGCGCCTCCTGCTGCATTACCATTTTTTGCTCATCATTCGATAAATAGCTGAACAACAACTTTCCGGAGGCCCCGTAGCAAAGTGCGCTACGTCCCCCAACCTTCACAAAATTCCGGATTTGCTGACTGCTTTCCACCTTTTCAATACAGACACGGTTATAGCCATCGAGTACGTTTAAACTTACCGTTTCCAACGTTTCCTCATTAAGCAACCGCATTACCGGTAGTGCCACTTGTCTTAAATCAATTGTCGCAGCATAGGCATTCCCTAGCTCAAATACTTTAAAGCCTAATTGATAAAGCTGGGTTAAGCTGTCCTGCTCAATAAAGCGCTGCGATTTTAATGTGTGCAAAATCCTGACTACTGTACTTTTAGGAAGCAGCAGTTTTTCTGAAATTTCTTTAACGGATAAACTGTTCTCTTCGATTGTGAAACAAGATAAAATTTGCAAAGCTCTTTCTACTGATTGAACGTTTGAAGTTTGTTGCCTCATCCCACAACCTCCATTCAAATAGTTATCTGACGGCCTTCTTTAAGTTAAGCAAATACTCTTTAATAGCCTCGGTCGGTACAACGTCACAATATTTCATCCATAAATCCAGTAAAGCTGCTTTATGGGATAATTCAATTCGGTCATATACTGCGTCTTCTACAATCGCTACATTAAAATTATGCGTGACAGCATCGACAATCGTTGCCCGGACACAGCCACCAGTTGAGCCGCCGACAACAATTAACGAATCGACACCTAATTTCACAAGATAGCTAATTAACGGTGTACCGAAAAATGCACTAGCGTAGCTTTTGTCCACGACGATATCCTTTTCTAACGGCAATAGTTCATCAATGATCTTTGTTCCTGGCATGCCGTCTACATAGTTGGAATTGTCGCGATTCGCCTTTAATGCAAAGGAATCAAATTGAATGGATCTTTTTTGCACATTTCGTGTGTAAATCGTCGGAATGCCTACTTCATCCGCCAATGCTTTTAGCTGCTTCACATTATCAAGTGTCGCCCAAGCTTTTTCGCCGCCACCGCTCGGATACTTGTGCAGTTGCTCTTCAATTGGCACATTTTCTCCCATATAGTTATATTGCGGATCAATGATTAGCAGCAGCGGGCTTTTGCCTAGCCCTCTCGACTTCCCGTAGCCGCCTCTTTCTATCACCAATTTATCCGTTTCTGAAAGCAGTTCATCCCAAATTCTTGTCATCGTCAATTCCTCCTTTATTAATAGCTCCATTTATCAAGTCCGAACTTAAACTCCTCCTGTATTTCCTCTCCAGCGCAGGAAGTATTGCTCTACTTTTAAGAAACCGAAGTTAATTAAGTAACCGATAATTCCTAATGTGAAAATACCTGCAAACATCTCTGCTACACGGAAAATACGCTGCATGTCCAAAATGAAATACCCGATGCCGCTGTTACCCGTAATCATTTCCGCTACAACTGCTACGACAAGTGCAATACCAACCGAAACCCTCATACCAGTTAATATAGAAGGTAGTGCTGCCGGCAAAATGATTTTAAACAATGACTTCATTTTCGAAACACCAAATGTACGGCCTGTATCGATTAAGATTGGATCTACACCACGTACACCGCTGTAAGTGTTTAATAAAATCGGGAATAAACTTGAAAGGAAGATAACGAATACTTTCATTTCATTTTCAATTCCTAAAAATAAGATCGCTACCGGAATATAAGCAGAAGCCGGTATTGGACGAATAAGCTCTGTAATCGGCTCTAACAAACGATAAATAAATGGCGTTGTACCCATTAATAAACCAAGTGGAACCGCTACTAATGCTGCTAATAAGAAGCCACTGAATATTCTTCCTAAACTCGGCAGCAAGTAATTTAATAGTTCACCGTTAGCTATAATACCGCCCCATGTTGTAAATACCTGACTGACTGGAGGCATGCTTACAGAGTCAACGATCCCCGTTTTTGAGGCAATCTCCCACATTACTAAAAGTGCTATTATTAATACAAATCCCGGCCAACGTTTTAACATATACATCTCCTCCTATCTCATATTTACGCCTGTCCTTTTTCCTGCGAGAAGATACTTGAAAACAACTTCAACTGCATCGTCGTAAAGTGTTTACTTTTTCTCGTATCAATTTGGTTTCGGGGATATGGCAGATTTACAACGATATCTTCTTTTAATCCAATAGGGGCCTTCCCTAATGAAATAATATGGCTTGATAAAAATACGGCTTCATCTACATCATGTGTAACGAACAAAATTGTGATTGGCAGCTTCTCCCAAATACTGAGTAGCAGCTCCTGCAAGATTGCTCGTGTCATCGCATCGACCGCACTGAACGGCTCATCCATTAAAAGTACTTTCGGTTCGCAAATTAATGCGCGGGCAATGACAACACGCTGCTGCATACCACCTGACAGTTGAGATGGATAATAGTCTTCATATCCTTCAAGGCCAACCAGCTTTATATACTCCATGCAGCGCTCTTTCGCTTCTTGCTTGGAAATATTCTTCTTTTGCGTATTCAGTCCAAATTCAATATTTTCCAAAACGGTATACCACGGGAAAATGGATTTTGTATATTGCTGGAATACATAAATCATTCCTTTTGGCGGTCCACTAATGACTTGCCCGTCGAAATTGATTGTTCCGCTTGTAGGAGTTTCCAGTCCGGAAATGAGTTTCAGCAGTGTTGATTTCCCGCATCCAGAAGGCCCAACAATGGAAAGAAAGCTGCCTTCAGGGATTTTGTACGAAAAGTTCTCAAATACGGTAATCTTATTTTTGTTTACAGAAAACTCCTTGTTCACTCCTTCAATATGGATAAGAGTTTTCGGACGCCCTGTCTCTATTTGCATTTCACTGTCTGTACCTAATTCATACACATTTGATAAATTCATAACAATCCACCCTTTCTTTACTTCAAAGTTTCCGTGACATATTGTGAAAAGTACTCTGTTGCTTCATGCTTTTGTTTTAACTCGCCTGCTTCTACATACATATCAACAATTTGCTGCCATACGTCTTTATTAAATTCATTGCTCCACGCAATTTGCGGCATATCGGTAATTAACTTTTCATCCACACCTGTGAAATCAACGATATGTTTTTTGGCACGCTCTTCATCCGCTAACATATATTCAATCGAAGCGGAGATCGCATCATAAAAGCGGGAAACAGCTTCCGGGTTTTCTTCAACAAATTTACTGCGTGCATACCAAGCTCCTACCGGCTGTTCCGGAATACTTTCTACGTAATTCCAAGAGATTACTTTTGTTGTCCCTTCAGAAACGAGCTGTGTTGTATAAGGATCTACTAATGAAATGGCGTCAACCTGATTGTTCTTAAGGGCATCTCCCATACTTGAAAACGGTACTTCTACAAATTCAACTTTATCTACGTCTGCACCAGACTCTTCAATAATCTTTTTCAGTCCTAAAACTAACTGGTTACGTGAATCGTAAATCGCTACCTTTTTTCCTTCTAAATCTTTTAAGCTTTCAATATTCGAATCGGCTAATACTTGAACAGAGGCTGTATCTGGTCCTTCTGCTTGTGCAATTTCATTTTGAGCAATGGATACTAGATCAAATCCGGATTCATTGGCCACCATCGCCGTACCTGGTGCTGACAAAATAATATCTACACTTCCAGAACGTTGCGCATTGATCGATTCTGAGCCTGATTTAAATTCGATCAGTTTGACATCTAATCCATGCTCTTCATAAATACCGACACTTTCTGCAATCCAGGCATTCGTTAAAGCAGCGTTTTTCTGAATACCAACTTTTAAAGGAATCACACCGCCATTTTCGGCTGAAGCCGTTGTTTTCGCTTCATCTTTACTGCATGCACTTAATAAAAGAAGCATCATCAGCATTAGTAAATAAAAACCATTCTTTTGTATTTTCATCATCTTGGTTTCCTCCTCTAAAATGTTTTCGAGAGACCTGTTTCACGATACGGAATGCGTTCCATTTTTCGTTAAGGTCATTCGCTTGAGATACCCTTAGTATATATTTTTATAATTTTCTGACTACTATATTGTTAGATTTTCTAACATACTTCTCGTTTTTAGATGTTTTGTTGAAATAAAATGTCAACTATCCTAACATACAACTTAGGTAATCAATAAAATTCAGAATAAAAATACTAGTATGTAACTTTTATTAACGAGAGGTGGTCTATTATGAAAGAAAACTATCAATCTTTTCGCGATAAGAAAATCATTTCAATCGGTAATGTTAGTGAGCTTCTTGGATTATCCATTCGTCAAATCCGATATTATGAGGAGCGTGGCCTCATCCTCCCTGCGCGTTCGTCCAAAGGTACAAGGAAATTTTCTTTAAAAGATATCGAAATACTTAGCCTCATCGCAGAATGTGTGGAAGAAGGCGTTCAAACAGTTGAAATCAAACAAATGTTAAAAAAACGCGGTCTCCCTTACTCTTCTCAGAAATACAAACAATCCTAGATCATGCAATTACTTCTCCTTAGATAAACTCAATCCCGTATAATCAACAACTGTTAATGTTATTGTGATAAACCATTTTGTATGTAAAAAGCACTTGGATTCACTTAAATAAAGGCAAAAAAAAATAACGGATATGTACTATGAGTTAAGTTAGTTATCTTCTCGGGGGGCGTGGGCGTTGTGAAAATAAGGGGAGAATTTACCCTTATTTCGAAAATTTACGGATTATGCGCCTAAATAAGCGGAGGAATTCCCCTTATTGGCCTGTGGGACGGGGAAATTTGGTGGTTTTTTGGTTGATAAGCGGAATTTTTCCCCTTATTTCATGGCGAAATGGGTGTCGTTGTAAAAATAACAGGAAAAACTCCGCTTATTTTTTTCTCAAAAGTACCTTAGCTACAGAATCGTACCGGGGAATTCATTTTTACTCAAAACGCCTGTTTCTATGTAACTTCTTATTAATGTCCAATCATCATTTTCTTGTTTTTTAAACGTTTGAAAAAATAAGCTAACACTCTCTAATCTTTTTCCATCAATGATTAATGTAGCTGATATGATCGCCATCACTTCATCTTCTCGTAATGGAATTATTGAAACCTCATTTAAATCCCAGCTATTTCCCTCTCTCTTAACAAAATTAAACCCCTGTTCCCATCCAGCTATAGACTGTTCATAACCAAAGTCTACTACTTCACCAGCTGAAATCTCCCTTGCTTTATAATCTTTAGAAATTATCCTTTTCATGTCTGATAACGATGAATTTCGCCAAATATTTAAATACGAATCAAGAAAATGGCGGAATGAGTTTTCTCTCAAAATAAAACACCTCCTAATTAAATTTCTACCACCTTAATATTAACTGAATTTTCATGAAACTTTAATGGGTTTTTAACGACTAATTTAGAAAAGGCGGTGAAAGGTATTTGAAATTGAAATTTTTATCTGTAGCTATATCATTATTGTTGCTATTTGGTTGTTCGTCTAACATAGAAGGGGCAGAATTAGCAGTAGACTTGTCTGACATTGAACAAATGAATATCGGTGCTGAGATGCCAAGGCTTTTATATGCCGCTAACAACATAGTCGTTATGCAAGGTACTTTTGGAGTAGTCGTATTCAATATGAAAGATACAGTCGTGACTAATCGCATTTCATATGAACAAATCAAGTCATATGGCATTACAATGATGATGGCAGCTGTTTCGCCAGATGGTACAACTATCTTTATCGGAAATGATAATCTGTCGATGTCGTCTAATGAATTTATCTATACGCATCAATACGATATTCGTACGCGATTAATTAAAGAAACTACACAACAGCCATCAAATTTGTATAGTCCTAAAACAATTGAACAACCTGGTTTTCATAAGCAATACGACGATATAGAATATGGTACGAGTCACAATGTTGTTGAACTGGATCACTCATATATTTATTTACGTTCCTCATCTTGGGAAATGAAAGATCTACAAATTGTTCATTGCCCATTTGAAGAGGGTGAAAGTAAAGTTTTTGATGTGTTTGAATGAGGAATATACTAGGTGTTCGGGAATTACATTACTATTTTTAAAAGGACTGATTTCAATTGACCAAAAAGTTCGTGCTAAGATTGTTCATTGCCATAATAGTTATTTTTCTTATTTTCATATGCTATTCAGCTATTAGCATTTGGTCTTTTGGAAACAAAAATCAATTAGTTAAAACTGATGCAGCTGTAGTACTTGGTGCTGCTATTTGGGAGGATGAACCTTCTCCTGTTTTTCGAGAACGGATTAATCATTCTATCTGGCTTTATGAGAATAATTATGTAGAGAAAATTATCTTTACTGGTGGTAAGAGTGAGGATGATGAATATGCAGAATCAGAGGTAGCAAGAGATTATGCTATTAAAAACAATGTTAATTCAGAAGATATTCTTATTGAAACTAAATCAAAAATTACAGAAGAAAATTTAAAATACGCTTATGAAATCGCAAATGAGAAAAACTTGAAAACTTTTACTATTGTAAGTGACCCTTTGCATATGAAAAGAGCCATCTTAATGGCAAAAGATATTGGGATGGAGGCATATTCATCACCTACCCAAAGTTCAGTATATAAGACATTGAATAGTAAAGTGCCATTTTTCTTCAGAGAGTTGTTCTTTTATATCGGATATATCTTCAGTTTGCCATTTAGATAATTACTGCCAGACTAGGATATGCTGCTCTTTTCTTCCTGGAGATGATCATCTTGAGTTCTTTAAAAAGCGTTGATTTTCCTCTTTTGGTGACATTACAAACTTTGCATATATGTAAAAAGAAAAACTACCAAAGATCCCGATGGCAGTAATGGAATTTGATACCGGCATACTTGTTATACCGCTAATAATGTTTAATGTAAAAAACAATAAAATACCGAATAACGTAGCAGTCATCATCATATTTTTTCTTTTCAACTGTTTCCGAAATAAAGGATTCCCCCCACTATTTTCGCTAATTAACCCTGAAATGATGATAAAAACTACTGCATATCCTATAATGTCATCCATTGTATTTCCCCCCGTTCTCTTGCTGAATTTATGAGTAAAATTCTCTTATTTTTTCCGGCAAGGTTTTATTCATAATGAAGCCTGCTAAAGCCAATCCCATCAAAATAATTACAATCTCCAAAATGTTTACTAGCCAAGAAATTTGTACAGTATCCGTAAAATTGGAGCCACCAATAATGACAATCACAGCTGCAGCCCATGCAACTAAAAATCCTGCGCCAAACTGAACCCATTCTTTTTTTGAAAGCTGTTTAAAAAGGCTTCTGTTTTTATAAAATTTCATAATCAAAAATATCCAAAGTAATCCACTCATTATCAATCCAAACATTTACAATCCCTCACTTTAGCTAGTTCGTGTCGCTTAACAACTGGTATACCTCGGCCCTTAAAATAACGGTAGGAATTCCGCTTATTTTGAATTCCACCGAAAAATTAGCCTAAATAGACGGAGGAATTCCGCTTATTTACCGAAAAAGCACTTAAATATATGATTTTCTGAGGTGATAAACGGAAAACTTACCCTTATTTTACCCCCGAACAGCGGTCATCCAGCAAAGAGACGGAAATTCTCCGCTTATTTTTCCTAGCTGTAGTTGCTCATCAATTCATATGTAATATCCGCATCCTTATACCTCTCCTGAAAGCGCTCAAGTTCTTCCTTATCATAGAAGAATGCAATTTCTCGATTATTTTCTATAGCTTTTGCCACTTTCACATAAGCTACTTGATCCGATGCAAAATATGTCGGCATCGTTGTTGATATTCGATCATAGCATACTTTACCTAACTCTAGGGACCGTTTCGGATTCACTTTGTACCATCCTTTAAATACATATTCGAAGCCGCCAAATTCACTACGGACATGGGCAAATAATGCAAGTTCCTGTCTCAGCTCATCCAAACGTTTCTTCATATAGGAAGCATTTACTTCCGCATCAGTATGATACTCGGTGAAATATTGTTCATTCGCGCTTAACTCATTATCCCAATTCGCATTCGGATAAAACTTTAACGCTTTAATATCGATGGCATCCTGAAATTTGTGCTTGGCTCCGCTACCTTGCAACCCTTTATAGCCGGCTCCAAAACAATTACAGCAATCTTTTACCGTTTTGAATGCAACATGTTCAGTCGCATCAAGATACCCTCTTTGTACATAGGTCATTGGATTGTACTCCTGCTCAACATCCCACACCTGATAATCTATACGGTCAAACTGCTGACGAAGCGCTAAAACTATCTCATCAATCTTTTCATTCATTTCCTGCAAATCATTTGTCACCTTTATACGAAAGACTTCACATTCAATCGCTTGTACGATATCGTGTTGACGCATCGTATCACTCAGCACCATTTCATCTGATAAATGATATGGCTCATCTATTTCTACAATCGTATTAATTTGTGGAAAATAAATGTCGGCAAGCGCATATGTTTTGGTTGCCACATCACGGACAATGTATTGCTGGGTAATCATCTTCACATCCGAATTATTCAGCAAATGCCAAATACGAGATACTACATAATTTTCATCATTTTTCTTATTAGTTTTCGATAATTGTTTTTTTATAAAATTGTATTTCTTCATTTTTAGCTCCTGCAATGATGTGACTTCTGGTGGATTAAAGAAATAACGGTAGAAATTCCGCTTATTTTGAATCCCATCAGAAAATTAGCCTAAATAGACGGAGAAATTCCGCTTATTTAACGAAAACACACTTAAATATATGATTTTCTGAGGTGATAAGCGGAAAACTAACCCTTATTTTACCCCCGAACAACGGTCATGAAGCAAATAGACGGAAATTCTCCGCTTATTTTCCTAGCTCAATGAGAGGAGCGTACTTCCGCGCCCACCCCGAAAACCTTCACCCGATTGCGTCCTTCTTGCTTGGCAGCATACAAAGCTGTATCTGCTTTATGCAATAACTGATGTAATGTTTCCTCTGTCCAATCCTTCACCTCTGCAACTCCAATGCTTAACGTAACCGGAATATTTCCTTCCGGAGTAATAAGTGGTGCCTTCTCCACGCTTGTTCGAAGTCGGTTGCCTAATACTTCGCCCTCTGTTTCATTGTATCCATTTAGTGCAATGACGAATTCCTCTCCGCCATAACGAGCGAAACAGCTTCCTTCCTGCAATTGTCTTTGGCAAACATTTACTACGTGCATGATAACTTGGTCACCTACCTGATGCCCATACGTATCATTCACCCGTTTAAAATGATCGATATCTAGTAACATCACCGTAAACGGATAGACAGTTTCTTTGGCTGCCAAAAAATCCTGCTCGCATTGTTGTAAAAAGGCGCGGCGATTATAAATTTGTGTGAGCTCATCATAATAAGCCTGTTGCTCCAGTTTTTCCTGCAGCCTTTTGATTTCCGTTATATCCGTAAAGACTAAGAGTAAACCTTTTCTATTTCTCGCTTGCTCTAGTGGTGTCGTACGTACTTGATAAATACGCTCCCCATCATCTAACTTCAGTTTTAATTCCTGAATGTCTCCTACATCGGCTCCTAATTTAAAAGGTAAAGTTCCTCCTGTATGATCCGTCCATATTTCAACAAAGTTCTTACCGAAAAGTGAGTTATTCAAATGTGGGAGCATTGCCTTCGAGGCCTGATTGTACTCAATTAATCGAAAGGATTCATCCAATACAATTACGCCATCATTTATGCTATTAAAGATTTTGTCTTTAGCAATTGGCATAATGGTAAACAGACTGGAAGTGCTAATCGATAATAAATAAAGCAGAGAAGAAATCCATAAGATCATGGCTACGGGGTCAATTCCTGCAGGTGTAAATCCTGTCAAATAGAGAAACGCTGTTACCATAGGTATAAGCTGACCGAACATTAACGCAATTAATTGTGGACGATATGCCTTAGCCGTTTCTTTCCAATGAAAGATTAATAGTAACAAGGCAATAAACAAGGAGGCAAATGTATACATGCCATGCACCGTATACCAAATACCAATCTCCTGGTAAACGTAAGGAGCACCTAAATTCGGATCCAGTTCAAAAACACGATAATGCAGATGATGCCAACTGTTCGTCGCTACCATTAAGATCGTAATAAAAGGAATAAGCAGTATGAGCATACTTCTCTTTACCGTAAGTTTAACACCTAAATAGCTCATCACAAATAATAACCCTAATGGTGCAGACAAGGGCATTCCTAAATATAAAATGAAATTCCATAACTTTATTTGCTCAAGCGTCGTAGAAATTAAACTCATACCAGAAGCAAAACTGTAAATGCTTAGAGCTGCTGTGTAAAAGATAAAGTAATTTGCGATATTCGTATATTTATGGCGTTTGCTAAAGGCATAGAGACATAAGTACAAATTAAGTACTCCCGACATACAAACAAGCGTAATATACATGTACAATTGCGAGCCCACAGTTGGTTTATCCTCTCTAACATTTTTTTCTTTAAATGTAGCATATTATAAAAAATAAGTGGATACTTTATCAAATTATTATTTAAAAGTATTAAACTATATACTTCCTCAAATCGAAATAAAAATTTTACATATATTTCAATCTTTTTAAGCAAAATACTTTCGAAATAGCACTAAATTACTATATAATTAGATTTCCTAGTTAATAGGAAATTAATAATTCTTTATAAGGGGGTTTCTAAGGAGTGTTCTTTTCTCCGGGCGTTAACATAAGTACTCAAATGCTAAATGAAAAATCTGTGCTGGCTGCAATGGAAACAAATTTAGCAATGATTGAGTTCAACTTAAACAGAAAAGTAATTTGGGTAAATGAAAATTTTTCAGAAACATTAGGCTATACAGTTAATGAAATGAAAAATATGCAGCATGAGCAGTTTTGTACGACGGAGTTTAGAAATAGTAAAGAATATAAAGAATTATGGAATAACCTCAGTAAAGGGGTAAAGTTTCAATCAAAGATTCCACGGGTCACTAAATTTGGCAATATCATTTGGTTGGAGGCTACCTATATCCCCATTATAAATCCTGATGGTAAAGTAGAAGCCGTTCTTAAAATAGCGACTAATATTAACGAGCGTGAAAATACTACCAATAAAATTACTGCTGAATTAAAGGAAATGCCCATCGAATTAGTAAATCTCGTCGTTGAGAATTCTAATGAAAAAATACAGGCAGTAGAATCATTAAAGAATCACATTGATTTAATCACGGAAATTACTAAAACGATTCGCAATATTTCTAGGCAAACGAATGTGCTAGCGTTAAATGCAGCAATTGAAGCTGCCCGCGTAGGAGAACAAGGTCGAGGATTCAAAGTAGTAGCTGAAGAAGTGAGAAGATTGGCTGGTAATGTTGATGATGCCATTAAAAATGTCAATCTGAATGTTGAAACCATTTTAAAAGACGTAGGAAATGTCGGCAAAATTACTGACGACTTACAAAAAATTGTCCTAGAAACTCAATCAAAGTTTACTAAGACGATTGCAGAATTTGAAAGTGTAATGAAATAAAATATTTGTTTTCCACATAAGGGCACAATTCATAAGGAATTGGGCTTTTTTGATTTAAAGATGGGAGGAAAAGTACACGATGATAGTATTTCTAGTAATTAGTCTTTATTTGATGCCTGTTTTAGCTATTATATTTTGTGTTAATTTAGTAATTATAATAAAGAAAGTTAAAGAAGGCTTACCTACTACTTTCAATACATTTTTATTAACAGCGTCATTTGTTTTAATTGTATGGAGTATTGCTGTAACATCTTTTGTTAACTAACAATATGGAGGCTTAAAATGAAATTCTTCAGAAAGATGGCTAAGGTTGAGCAGAATAATTGGAGAAAAGGAGCCATCCTCGGTTTTTACACTTATATGCTGCTATTATTTATAAATTATGTTTCCTCACTAATATTTGAAAGTGAGCCTCTTACTTCCGGCGTAATCTTTTGGACTGGATTGTTAGTAGCTTTTGGGTATGAGTTTATACTTAATTTTAATTCTAGAATAAAAGCAAAAAATTAAATGGATTAATCCAATTTAAAATTACCGTTTTGTAGAAAGAAGCTAAACATAGCACTGATTGTTATTGAAATGACAATTTTGATGAGGAAGTTGTTTGTAAGTCCTTCCATAACATATCCCTTAAATTTTTGTAGTTCTGTTGCTTCTGGCATCCAATCAATAACGTACCCAATCCCTAACATCGTAGGAAGGCTAATCAATATATAGATAACGATAAAACTAAGAAGAAACGTCTTGATACCCAAAGTATTGAACCTCCATTCCTCTATACATTCCAAAGCACCCCATTTGTTCTAACAAGGCGGTGCCGTTTGTTTTGGATACGTTATTAATCCTTATTACACTAATTAGAAATATAAAAAATATGTTAAGGAACCTACTAACACCATATACACACTATTTCTAATCCAAATGATTTTTTTACTTATCCCTGCTTTTTTTTCTAAGTAATTAATATAGTTAAATGTAAGTACAAATCCAATAAGTATTATTAAATATCCTCTAGGTTCATTTACTTCAACAATATACTTCATTATAGCCAAAGCAATGAGTGTGATTCCGATTGTGACCAAAATCATATAAAAATAGAGAATTTGCTTATCTTTTTTCAAGACCACCCCTCCATAACCGTATCCTATGCTGATTATGGAGGAGAAAGACACTAAGACCTATTTTTCCGTTATGTACAACCGCATATAAAGATAACCATCCTCCACATCGTCTGTTCTTTCAAAGCCGATGTTGCTCCAAAATTTTTGTGCAGTAATGTTTTCTAGATTAACTGGTGCGGAAATCCTATGTGCATTGAATTCTTTACACAAATACTCAATACAAAGCTTAGCCGCTGCTGATCCATAGCCTCTTCTTTGAAACCGGCTATCTATCATAAAATTGATGATTTGGGGGTTATTTTCGCCAATATACATTGAAACAAAACCTACCATCACATTATCGGCATAAATTGCAAAAGGGCGGGAATCATCATAAAACACCCACGCTTCGGCTAATGACCATGCTACAGAATCTACAAAGTCCACATTGGTATCAATTGTACGCAAATTTAAACATTCTTCATAATTGTCCTGATTAATTGTTCTTAACTCTAGCAAAGCGGGACCTCCTTTCCATCATAGTGAAGACTTTTTTGATCTCACACTAATTACCTCACCTAAATTTTAAAAAGTTCATGTGTAAAATTATACCATTTAAAGACTGCAAGCTGTTATACTTAAACGTACGGATTTGAGCAGTTTAACAGAATTTAGTGGCTCTCATTTAGATTGCGAGTTAATAATAAGGGAGGTTTGTTTGTTGTTAAATAGTTTAATTGATCGATTTGGGCTGCAAGTGCAATCTGTTAGTGATGTGGAAAATTCTCATAGTTCTACCGTCTATAAGTGTACATTAAAAAATGGGGAAAACGTTTTTTTGAAAATCCCCTATACGAAATTGAAATGGCAGCGCGAATTGGAAGCTTATGAGGTTTTGAAGGGGCGTGTTGCTATTCCGGAAATGTTGGATTACTGGTCTGGTGATGATGCCTGTCCCGGCGCTTTTTTATTGTCTGAATTAAAAGGAAAACCATTAACAACAGATGTTTTACCAACCGTAGCATTTCAAGTAGGTGTCCTACAAGCTACTATGCATACAGTTCGTCCGCCAGAGGGGAAATTGTTAACCGGCATACAAAATGAATTTTCAAACTGGTCTCATTTTATCGAAAAACAATTTTATGGCTTTGCTGAGGATGTGATTACTGTTGTGGACGAACATTTGTACAGGAAAGCCATTGAAAAGTTTGAGGAAATGAAGCAGCAACTCCCTCCTCATGATGGACCTAGCTTTGTACATATGGATTTCCGGCCGGCCAATATTATTATTGACGGTGATCGAGTTTCAGGCATGATTGATTTTGAAAGCGTTCGCTTCGGTTCCACTGAAATCGATTTCACCAAATTGAACCGTGATTTCCTAAGCTTCAACCCCGCTTTCTATGAGGCATTTCAGGAAGGCTATAAAAGTATTAGACCGCTCATTGATTTAGAGACTGTCTTACCGTTTTATTCATTTATAGATGCCTTCAATAGTATTGGTTGGTCTAAGCGTCGAGGTATTGAAAAAAACGCTGTGTTTTTAGAAGAAAACTTAGCTAAATTAAAGACTTTTGTAATGTGAAAAACATAGTGCCGAGTTGTTATCGCTTGGCACTACCGCCTATTCATCAACTCTATTTGTTCTGATATGTCTTGTGCGGATAATTCATTTTCATATTGCAGCCACCACATAATGACTCCAATAATCGATGCTGTTTTTACATCGCGATCTATGTAAAAGTCTCGCTTCGGTTTCATCGGATTGCGTCGCCGCGCCGTAATCAGTTCTTTAAATAGTTGAAATAAATGGCGTTCGACCGCTTCTTGTTGCCCAAGCACTGTAATCATTGACCAATGCTTTTGCAAATAATGGAGTAAATCGACGACTTGCTCTTGTCTTGAACTATTTCTTTCGTGCATCAGCGTACTTATTTTAACTGTTAGCTGCTTTAAAATTTCATCCGTCATTTGTACCTGTAAGTCTTCTAGATCCTTGTAATGTAAATAAAATGTCGTCCGATTTAGTTTGGCTTGCTTCGTTACCTTTTGTACGGATAATTGATGCAGCTGATTCCCTTCTAGCAAAAGCTCCATTAATGCGTCCTTTAATAGTTGCTGTGTTCGTAAAACACGCGGATCTTCATATTGCACTGCTTCCCCTCCAATTTTTATCGACAATTTTTCCCGTTTTGTCTACTACTATACACTTCGTCTACGATTGTTCATGGTCAACTTGTTATACATCTTGTTATGATATTTTATAGACATAGTGTCTATAATATAATTGGTTAGGAGACTTTATGCAAAACGAAATATCACCTAAAACGAAAAAACTGCTTGTGATTATTTTAATTGTCGGCTGCTTTTTCTCTACATTAAATCAAACGTTACTGAACGTGGCACTTAGTGAATTGATGCAAATTTTTAGTGTCACACCCGCCACAATTCAATGGTTAGCAACAGGCTTCATGCTCGTAAATGGTGTACTTGTGCCCATTACAGCATATTTAATGAAGCGTTTTTCAACACGTAAAATGTTCATTAGCTCGATGGTCTTTTTACTAGTTGGCTCCATTGTTGCCGCATGCGCACCAAATTTTGGCACACTATTAGCAGGGCGCATGATTCAAGCTGCAGGGGCTGGTATTATTTTACCGCTCATGATGACGGTTATCGTTTATTTATACCCGGCAGAGCAACGTGGGGCGATTATGGGGAAAATGGGCTTTGCGATTATTTTTGCCCCTGCCATTGCACCAACTGTTGGCGGCTTTATACTTGAGTTTGTTTCTTGGCGTTATTTATTTATCATGATGATTCCTATTTCAGCTGCCATCATTGTATTGGCGCTTAAATACATGATTAACATAGAAGAAGGTTCAAAAGTATCGCTCGATTTTACAAGTGTTATCTTATCAACGATTGGCTTCGGTGCCTTGCTTTACGGATTCAGTAGCGCCGGGAGCCGAGGCTGGGGTGACTGGCTCGTCCTAACAATGATTTTAATCGGGGTAGTAGGCATTTATTTATTTAGTCGCAGAATGCTCGCCTTTAAGGAACCGTTACTCAACTTACGCGTGTTCTCGTACAAAATGTTTACGATGACAAGCATTATTAATATCGCGATAACTGTACTTATGTATGCGGATTTAATTTTGCTGCCGATTTTTTTACAGGATGGGCTTGGCTTTAATCCGTTTATAGCAGGCTTAATTTTACTACCTGCCGCGATTATCAATGCATTCTTATCCCCTGTTACCGGTAAATTGTTCGATCGCTTTGGGGCAAAACCGCTCTTTATCATCGGGACCGTACTCATTGCCTTCTCAATGGTACTAGTCATTGATTTAACAACTACGATGTCCGTGACGTATATCGTGATGCGCACCATTTTATTACGTGTCGGATTAGCATTCATTACGATGCCGCTTAACACAGCTGCCTTAAATGCATTACCAAAAGAGCTTGCTTCCCATGGTTCGGCTGTTAATAACACAGTCCGTCAATTAGCCGGAGCCATTGGAACAGCGATTATCGTAACCATTTACACAATACAGTTAACTAACGTATCACTTGCTTCTAATGAAGGCTTTGCTACGGCAGCAGGCAACACCTATATATGGATGCTAGGCCTAGCCATCATCGCGATTGTTCTTACGTTCTTTGTACCATCTAAAACTGTGCAAACGAAGGCTTAATTTAACCATTCTATAAAACCTACAGTGAAATTTTCACTGTGGGTTATTTCCTATCTTTAAATCCTGAATAATCCATTGTGCTGCCTCTTTTAAATTTGGATACACTGCATCTGCTAATGGATCGTGCTTCCCAATAAAAACCGTTCTTGTGCCCGCTTTTTTACCTGCTTGAATGTCCGTATCCGTATCTCCAACCATGTATGATTGTTCAAGGTCAATTTTGAATTTTTTGCCTAAATCTACAATCATTTTGCTATTTGGTTTTCTACATTTACACCCAGCCTTTGGTTTATGTGGGCAATAGGCAACCTCATGAATCGTGGCTCCCTTTTTCTCCAATTCAGCTACCATATGGTCATGAATTTTATGTAATTGCTTTTCCTTCATAAAACCTAATCCGATTCCACCTTGGTTTGTTACGACGAACACATAATCAAAATAGTCATTTAAACTTTTAATTGCTACTTCTACACCAGGTAAAAAATAAAATTGCTTCGGTTCGTTTACAAATTTCACTCGATGTGTCAGAACCTCATTTATTACGCCATCTCGATCTAAAAAAACTGCCCTTTTCAATTCAATCACACCTTTTATTTTTATTCTTAGTATGTTAAAAAATATCGGCTTTACGCAGTGTTATTTCAGATATCCTATAATTAAGTGTGACTATCCATTTCCAAACCTTTTAATCTGGTCTCAAAGAAGATAAGGTACATAGCTTCTTTTCGTTATAAAAATAATTTTTTCTCCTTAAAGTTTAAACTCGTTAAATAAAGGTTATAAAACACTATGGCGAAATATTTTAAATAAAAATTAGGAGATGAATAGTATGAGTTTCATTTGGTTTTTAGTAATTGGCGGCCTTATCGGTTGGCTTGCAGGTGTAATTTTGGGGAAAGATGTCCCGGGCGGAATTATAGGTAATATTATTGCAGGTATCGTTGGTGCTTGGATTGGTGGTATGCTACTAGGAAGCTGGGGGCCAAAAGTTTCAGATTTCTATATCGTCCCAGCTATCATTGGAGCAGTTATACTTGTATTCATAGTAAGCTTCATTATGAAATCAATGCGCCGAGCTTCATAAGCTAAATAATTTTAAAAAATGGTCCTCTACAATTTAATTTGTGGAGGACCTCTTTTATTTTTATTTAACAGTCTTCGAAAAAGGGTTCGAGCGCATAACCAATGTAAACCAAACGGCAAACCCAAAATAAATTAATGTCAAAATAACGTATACGAAATGAAACTGCTCCGCTAACTGCCGGATTAGAGCAAAAAAGACAACGATGTAATGTATCAGATTTCCCAATACGACAGGTTTGTTATAGATGCCGCCGATCAGGGACGAACGTGTAAACCAGTTCAACATTGCAAACCCTAAATATAGCCCCCCGATGATTTGTAGAAGAATGAGAGTAACGGGTGAAGGATCAATCCCTAATATTTTTGAAATTTCTTCAGGAAGAAAGGTTCCTGCCAACCCCAAAAACCCCATTACCACGGCACTACTACTCAAAAGCCATTTTGTTTTTATTTTGTTTCCCCTTTTCATTTAATCTTGGAATTCTTTAAACAGCCATCAGTGAATTGTAAACAAGGTGTTAGCTTCAAACCGAAATAAGACCTTTTACCAATCTGGTCCATCATCAGAATCACTCACTTTAAGTGTAAATGAATTGGGATTTAAATTGTTTTTTTTAACTAATTCATAGAAAATTGATTTTATTTCTTCTTGCGTTGCTTCTGTCACTTCTTTGTTTGATAGGATAATTTTCATCTGAATATCCTCTTTCGAATAAGCAGCAATCATAATACTATATCTATAACCTTTTTCTGATAATTCATTATGCACTTGATTTACGATTCCATTATCTTTATATAGGAAAGTTTCCATCTCCTCAGAGCTTACTGTAGATGAAAATTCAGATTCATTTCCTTTTGATGAAGAACTATTGATAATTAAGAAAGCTCCTACAAACAAAAATATGACAGCTCCGATTAAAGTGATTCCAACCTTTTTCATTTTATCCGCTTCCTTTTTTATTCTAAGGATATGACTGAATAAGAAGAAATAAACTCACTTCATTTGTCTAAAAGACTCTTTTAAAGAAAATAATCGCATTCCTTGTTTGAATCGCGTCCAATTTTTTATATTGTCCTCTATTATATTCAAATATCTAACCTGGTGTTTTTCTTTAAGAATCGAATGCCTAAAATTTGGACAAATGGTAAAATATTTAAAATAAAGGAGTGGTATATTAAATGTCTTTCAACACAACTATTTCTAATCAAATAAGCGACAGAATAATGGGTGCAACAAAGGAAGATGAGAAAGTAAAATGCATCTTCTCCTGGATCAATGATGAATTTGAATGGATTGAAACGGACTATCAGGAAAGAACTGTGGAAGAAATCTTAATACGCAAGGCTGGGAACTGTGCGGAACAGGCGAAGGTCGTTGAAAAAGTTTTAAACCATATAGGAATAAAAACACGTTGGATTTTGGAAATAAACTCACAGCCGGAATGGGAGGATCGACAAAAGTTTTCTGAAAATCTCATTGAAAAGGATGGGAATTTCTACTCCATTTTTGGATGGAACCATAATGACCATAGATGGATTGAGTATTACAACAAAGATTCTAACCGGTGGATTCCTATAGATACAGCTTTTGGTGTATTTGGTATGAAGCATTGGTTAGAAACGAGGATTAGTTTTTCTTCAGAATCTATACCAACCTCGCAACAAATAATACCTTTTTGTATTGTTGCACTGGATTCAGCTAATGCTATTTCCGAGGAACTCTCAAGTTTTTACCTCATTGAACAATTCGATAAGTATTATAATGGGTTATTAAGTCAATCAGCAGAATGGGCCGAGTGGAAAATGTTGATAAATCAACTTACGAAGTTAGGGATAGCCACTTACAATAGTCATCACAACCTTCATAAAAATCAAGGTGAGATAAAGCAGTTTACAAACCTTTATTCAAAGTTAAAACACGAAGTTTTGAAAAGTCCGGTGATTAATGAATATCTTTAAAAAAACAATTAATTTTCTTAACAAAATGAAACACATTGATATTTGGGGAGACAACGATGTGGAGCAAACCAAGTATAGTAAAAATATTAAAAATCAAAACCCTTATGGCATGATAGGTCTTGTTATGAGTGGATTTGCATTCCTGTTTCCACAATATGGACTATCCTTCCTTACGCTCATTTTTTGTATATTAACCTATTTTACATTCGATAAGGAGAAAGAAGATAATCCTTGGCCATTTTATCTTGGTATTATCATTTCATTAATAGGAATAAAAATGTTTATTACAGGTGAAATTCATGTAGTAATCATTTAATAATATTACCACGATAGTAAACAAGGTCACTTAACTCCTGGAGAGCAGTGACCGTTTTAATATTTTCACCCGTTAGGAAAAGCCGCATCTTCTAATAACTCAAATAAGTTACTGTCATTAGAAATTTTATAGTACAAATGATCACTATCGTTATCATATTCATTGGCGAATACTAATATTTTTTCAGTTGAATCGAGATATAACTCATACAGTTTATTTAATGTAATATAAACAATATAGTCGTAATCATCGAGCAATTTATCTGGCTTTTGTATTTTTTCAAACCTAGAGTTTTCTATAGCTTGTATAATTGCAGATTTATCATCATCTGACAGTTGCAGTTTTTTTAAATATTTATTCGCATTTTCAAAGTCAATATAGGAGCCGTTCACATCTAGGTTTTTTGATTTAAAATCTACATCATTAAAAACTTCGTCACTGGCCAATATTTCGTTTTTGCTTTTAAAAGGAAAGACAGCGACTACTATTACAATTAGAGCTACGATAAACAATACGCCTATTCCATAGATTTTTTTATTTTTGATTATCATTCATCATCACACCTCATTTTCTTTTATATTCAAATAGTAACTCATTTTTCCTTATTTTGGATTAAAGATGTAGAATTTCTTCCGATTACCGTTTCCTCGAAACAGAAAAAGACACTTTCCTTTAAAGAAAAGTGTCCTGATGTAAAGATTATTTGCTTTCAAATTGCTATGCCTACTTCTTTGCACCTTGATTTTGACCATTACTACTATCGATCACTTCTTCGCCGGCTTCTTTCACTTTCCCGCTAATTACCTTTAAGTCCGTCTTGGCTTCCTTTGCTTGGGCAAGAATTTCACTTGATTCTTCCTTTACTGTACTAACTGGGATAATAATGTTCTCGTTTACTTTTTCATAAAGATTTTGAGCATCGCTTATAGCTCCTTTAAGAACAGAAGAAGCGGACTTCAGTCGTTCTTGCAAGTCATCCTTCACTTCTGAAGGATTATTTTTGACATGGCTATACATATCCAGTGTCGAATCTTTCATATTTTTTGTTGTGGTAGTTACTTTGTTTCGTGTCGTTGAATCAAGCAGTGTCAGCGCACCACCAATAATTGCTCCTAACACCATACCTTTTAAAAGCTTCCCATTATTTTCGTTTTCAGTGGTCGTCGATACATCATTATAAGAAGTTTGTGTCATATTTTATGCTCCTTTATATTTTGATTTGTTCTCTTACTCCTTAATTGCCCGATATTTTTTCCATTTAAACTATTTAAGAAATTTCAGCTATTCAAAGTATGAGCCATATGATGATATTTTTATTTCAAACCAGCTAGTAAAATCCCTTCTTTTTTAACTTTAATCCTCCACTATTTCAATTGATGGATTTTGTAAATTTTCCCCTCATTAGAAAACAACAAAAATTCTGCAAAAGAAAACGCAATTCCTTTTCAAGAATTGCGCCCTATAATTGAATATCAAATAAACTATTTAGCTATTTAAAACTACACATCTGCATTTAATAACTTGTAATCATTATCAAAATAGGCATGTATTCTGTGTCCACCAAATAAATCTCCATCATAATATTCACAGTATATATCATCTGCTCTAATTTCAATTGCATAGAGGGTAATTGCTTCGGCAAATTCTTCTTTGGTTATATCATATTCCCCTGCATCTACAGCATCCCAATTTAGATTTTCATCATCCTCATCATACTCGGGCCAAAAATCATTTTTGTAATTAATTAATTTCTCTGTTATGGCTATTTTAGCCTTTTGCTCGAATTTCTCTAAGAATGTGAAAAGTTTTTCTGCTCTTTTAATCATCTCATTTTTATCAACCAATTCATTTCTTATGTTTAATGTCCAAAGTATTTCCCCATTACTTGCCTTAAATGTTTTACAATCCTCATCATATGCAAATACCCCAATTAATTCACTTTTTATTGATTTTTCCATAGCCCAATCCCCTTCATAAATAGTCTATTTTATTTTACTTAAGAAGTGTCCTCAATTAAATAGCCCTATAACGGAAAAAACGCGATCTTCTTTTTGAAGAATCGCGCCCGATTGTTGAAGAAGAAAATTTTAGTTGAACATCATGTTAAGAACTTTACTTCATGATAAATAGCTCATACCTTTACTAATAAAAATTGCCCCTCCATTATTAGACCAAATCTAACAATGGAGGGGCAGTTCGTATAAGGGCATTACTTTTTTTCCCGTTCAATAAATTCCACATTATTTTCTTTAGCTACCCTATAAATTTCACTTTTATCTTCGTGCAAGAACTGACCATTTAAAGGAATTCGAATAGAATCTCCTTCAACTGAAGTGAAAATGTATTCTTCATGCTTACCTATATCATCGACATAATATTCGAGAACTACTTCTTCGATTTCAGACCATTGAAACGTTTTTTCGTCAAATAATTTATTTGAGACCACTTGTTCTTTTCCTATATATGTGTAACTTAAAATCGATAAGTAGAAAACAAAGAGTCCACCTGCAATAACAATACTTGATAGGCTAAAAGTGAGTTTGTTCTGTTTAATTACCGGAATCATTAATCCGATAAATAAAATAAAACATGCAGCCATTACTAGTCTAAAATTGATTTCTTCCGGATAGAGTATGATTGCCAATCTATCAAATAAAAATGTTTGTACATAGAACATAGGAAATATTGCTCCAACAACAGGTATGCTGATAAGGGCTACTATGGCGAGCACTAAAAAGATTAGACGAGGCGAGTAATGAGTTCGCATTTAAATTCCCCCTTAGGTATTGTCCCTAACTAATTATACGGTTAAAATAACATAAAGTTTCATTTTTTAAATTAATTACCAAATTATCCTAAAATTATCTTTTTTACCAACTAAAAGTTAATCCACCTTTAATAAAAATTTTATTCCACAATCTGGCCCTTTAATTAAATAAAGCACTTTCCTTATTCAGAAAAGCGCCTGATCTTTCAGTTAACTTTAATTTATATACTATACATGCTTAAGTGTCTTGGTAGTTTCTTCAACAAAGTCCTTAAATACTTTCTCTTCTTCAACAAACGGAAAGTGATTGGATTGTTCGAAGATAGTTAATTCAGCGTTAGGGATGAGCTCAGCAATTTCAACACTAAACTCAACTGGACATTGCGCGTCATATTTCCCGCCAAACACATAGGTATCTACATCAATTGTCGGCAGCTCTTTACGTAAATCAAATGACTTTACTGCTACTTTTCTAAAGTAATCCAGTGCTCGACCAACAGTACGCCCACTATTCGGAATTGTGAGGGCCTGTTTTAGGTTTTCTTCACTAGTAAAGGACATCAACGCCCATTCAAAATCCAGTTTTTTTCGTATTTCTTGTGGCGTATTCGGATCATTTAAACTCTCCATTATTTCGATAATCCGATTAAAATTTTTATTTTCCATACAGTAAATGCTATTTGGATGGGCTGCGTAAGCTTTACTTGCTGCACTGGAACCGCAAATGCATTTTGTTAAAGATTGTTGCTTTAATACAGCATATTGTAAGGCAAGCATGCCTCCTGTTGAATGCCCTGAAAAAGCCCATTTTGAAATATGTAATGCTTCACGAATCGCTTCTAAATCTAAAATAATTTCTTCTAAAGTCATTTGCTCATCCGCTTCAATACCATCTGAATTACCTGCACCACGGACATTTATTAAAAATACTTGATAATGCTCTGTGAATGGATTAGCAAACCAACTGCCTTTTTCATTAAACGCACTGTAAAAATGCGTAATAGCAAGAGGCTGACCGCTTCCCTTTACAAAATATTCGAAAGTACCTCTGGTTGTTTCAATCAACTTTTGTTCCCACATCTTGACGCATCCCCTTCGTAACAGCCTGTAATATTCTTACAAATACTATTATACTCTTTTAGAGAAAGTTCAATAAGAGAAATATCTATATTACTGCAGAATCGCGAAGATCTCTATTTAATTTATGGATCTAGAAAACCTATTGTTGCCATAATAAATATAACAAGATAGCCAATCAAACCAAATATATTCAAGCCTACTAATGTAAGTCTTACATATCCTTTCACACCGAACATGGCAAAGATTATCCCTATAATACCTAATCCAAATGGTAAGTATAAAGTAGGTCCTATAATCAAATCAAAAATTTTTCTTTCAAAATGAAAAGGCATTTGTGTAAACGATGAACTTATTACTAGAAAAAGAAATGCGGATAATACTGAAAAAAATACTTTTAACAAACAATCACCCCATCGATTGAAGATTTTATTAACTTATATCCAGTACTTTTTTATCCAATATTTGGTATTTAAATTATAACATACTTAATAATATATGGTCCTGCTATTGAATAAAGCACTTTTCATATTCCAGAAAAGCGCTCGATGGGATGGTGTTTTAAAAATCATTTTCCCCTTAAAAATTACCCGCGCCATGCAAGCTAACGCTGTTTAACTTTGCTTTTCCACGGGAACTAAAACAGCAAGAGTATTGGAGGAATTTGAATGAAAAAAGTTCTGAAGAAATGGAACAGCCGGAGTGGCAAATATAAAGTTCTAAGCGCTCTTTTACTTCTTTTGATTTTGCTATATATAGGAGAAATGTTATGGCATACATATAAACCGTTGCCGGATGGTATTTCCTATGAAGGAGACTTGCATAGAACAGACAATATTGAAATGCTGACGGATTTAACTTATGCACAAGACAAAGAAGGGACCAATCGGAAACATGAGAATTATATATTTGATGAGGTTTATACATTGATTGATGAAGCCGAACAATTTGTGGTTGTCGATTTCTTTTTGGTTGATGGGTATTTCGATGAAAAAGAAGATTTCCCCCCAATCGCAAATCTCCTCTCTGACAAGCTTACCGAGAAAAAGAAAAACAATCCCCATATGCCTGTTATATTTATAACCGATCCGCTAAATAAAGGCTATGGCTCCTATGAAACCCCGTGGTTCAAGAAGATGCGTGAAGCCGGGGTAGAAATTGTTTACACCAATTTAGAGCCGCTTCGGGATTCCACACCGATTTATTCAGGCTTATACCGATTATTTTTTCAATGGTTCGACAACGACGGCAAAGGATGGATTGCCAATGCCATGTCGAGCAAAGCACCAAAAATGACATTATCCTCTTACTTAGAACTGCTCAATGTGAAAGCCAACCACCGTAAAGCGGCCGTTTCGGAAAAGGAAGCGATTATCACATCATCAAACCCACATGATGCAAGTGGCTTCCACGGAAATCTTGCTTTAAAAGTAACAGGGCCCATCATAAACGATATTCTAAAATCAGAAGAGGCGGTGTCGCTTATGTCGGATGGTCCGAAATTGCCAAGGGCTGAGATTCCTCAGCAAGGTGATGGCCAGTATGAAGTGCAATATTTGACCGAGAAGAAGATTTTGGATGCCTTACTCGAAGATTTAGCGGCGACAAAAGCAGGAGATAAAATTTGGGTAGGCATGTTCTTTATTGCCCAGCGTGACATTGTCAACGCCTTAACCGATGCAGTAAACCGAGGTGTGCAGGTGAATATGATTCTAGATCCAAATGAAAACTCATTCGGTCAGAAAAAGTCCGGTCTGCCAAATCGACCGGTTGTGAACGAACTACTTGGGGATACAGAGGAACAGATCAACATTCGCTGGTACAATACCGTAGTCGGTCAATACCATACAAAAGCCATCTGGATTCAAACAGCGGAACAAACAATCATTTCAAGCGGTTCTTCCAACTATACAGAACGAACATTGGATGATTACAATCTGGAAAATAACATCCGCATCCTCGCTCCAAATGATAGCGCGCTTGCCTTGGATATGGAAAGTTATTTTGAACGGCTATGGAAAAATGAAGATGCCCTCTACACGCTTGATGTGGAAGAATATCAGGATAACCTCTCCTGGTGGCAGCGCTGGATTTACATGGCACAAAAAATAGCGAAAGTAACTACTTATTAATAGTAAAAAGGAGATGTCTCAATTTGAATACGGCATCTCCTTTTTATTTAGACCTTGTCTTCATTAAAATACACTTGAAAGAAATTTCAGTAAAAAAGCATCGAACACAGTTGGAAATCTGTGATCCGATACCTTTTGGGATGTATTTTTATCGTTCTAACACATGGCTTTCTCTTGCTTTTCGTTTCTTTATAATGAATGTGAAAATATTTAAAATAACTCCTATGACAAACATAACAATTGCATTGAGAGCTAGGATTATTGCTATAGTGCCTCCCCCAAAAGATGCATCACTATAACCATCTCCGGTATTTTTATTACTATAATAAATGTCTAATGATATAAAACTATAGGTTATTACTGGAACTAAAAGAGCCATAACGATTCCAGAAATCCATAATTGAATTTTCTTTTTGCGGTATAAATACAAGGCTAAAAGATTACTAACTATAAAATATAAGATAATAAGCGATCCATCCATATGACTTGCACCCCTTTGAGATAGTTAAATATATTTAAAAAACAATGCAATAGCCATTAGACCACTTAAAATAATTAGCCCTAATATTACTACTAAAAAAATCAATAAAGACTTTTTCATACTACTTCCCCCTTAAGATACATAACGATATATCTTTTTCATTCTTCATTTATCTTTTTACTTTAATACGTTTATGACGACTAGAGTTTTAATCAAATAGCGTTTCCTTTGTAGGCGTCCGCGCAAATTCAAATTAGCTGGTTTTGTTAGAAAATTTAGGTTAATTACTTACTCATCTTCATACACGCCGTCTTTCCACAATATGTTTCCATTAGTATCAAATGCTTCGATTTTCAATGGGTCTGGTTCACCAGGATTTGCATTTTCTAAAGAATCAAAGGTAACATACCAACCTCTAAACCCTTCATTCGTTTCAACAATTGTTGATTCTTTCTCTATTGTTTTTTGTTTTACAAGAACAGTTGTAATTTGTTCATTTGTAATAATTCCACCAAACAAAGTTATCGGTATTTTTGGGTTATTAATCATTACCCAGTCAAAACCGTCTTCTGGATTTATCTCCCCGTTGGAAGTATTTGTCCAATAATCATAATCCAACTTTTTATATCCAATACGAAATCCGGTTTCATCTTTATAGAAAACAATTTCATAATCATCCTTTTGCTGTTTATCTAAAATCTCTGTTGACTTTGGATATGGAACACTTTCTAAAAATTCGTCCGTATTATTACTTGAAGTAATAGAGCAGGCAGTCAGTAGCGGTAAAAGTATAGAAATTAAAAGTAGTTTCCTCATTTAACTATTCCCCCTTTTATGCAATTAGAAATTTATATAATGAACATAACGCTAATAACAATATTTGTAAAATTTATTCTATTTTTCAATTCAAATTATATAACGGAAAGTAAACCATCACCTGTTAGTTGTATCTAATAATTGGGGAAAACACCGCTTTGGGAATCTATTTAGCACTTTACAAGTTACTATTATGGAAATTTATTGGTATATTTATTAAAAGTATATTTAAGGGAGTATTAATATGGAACAATTAACATTTGGTGAATTACAAAACTACTTAGCATTAAAATACAAGGAAGGACGTACTTCTTCTGCATTATTTATGAAATTAGTAGAAGAAATTGGTGAAGTTGCTGAAGTACTAAACCAGTTAGAAGGTCGAAAGAAAATCGACTTACATGCTTCCTTAGAAAAAGAGTTAGTTGATGTTTTACATTATGCAATTGCCATTGCAAGTGTAAATAATATTGATTTAACAAAAGCAATTATCGAAAAAGATAAGGAAGCTGCAATTAAATATAATCAATCCCCAAACTTGGTGGAATTTTTAGTATCCAAAAATTAAACTAACAGTACCAATTATTTACTTATACATACCCTATAACGTTCCAAATAAAAGTTTGCTGTCAAAACAAAAATCGGTAAACATTGTTGTAGCAGCGTTTACCTATTTTTTATTGGAACATTGTTAAAATTAGCTTTTATACTTGGTGGAGACGATACTTAATTTGCATAAAAACTTGTATAGCGCTTCTTATATCGTTATAAATCTGCATCCTTTCTAACAATCACCAAAGAAAAAAAGTTACTCCACAATATGGTCCAAATTTTTAATACCTTTCATTAATCATTTGAAATGCATAATTAAAAAGCCTCTGTAAAGACTAAATTCAGGAGGTGAAAGCCATGGTAAACAACAAAAAAGCACATGAAAGATTTGGGACTGATGGTGACCAAGTTAAGCAAATAATCCAACATATTGAAGCTGAAGAACGACAAGCTTCCCGTTCGAATTCTAATGCAGAATTCGGAAATGAGACGGATATTAAAAAAATGAATCAGAAAATCCGACAAGTTAAAAACAACAAATAAATAGTTACCAATCACAACCAGCAACTTATATGCTGGTTGTTTTCGCCTTGCGTATAAAGAATCGTGCCCGATTGTTAAAGATACTTTTCCAACTATAGCTTCTATTAAATGAATAAGATGTTATTGAGCATTAAACTTTTTTACTCGATTATTTCTTATGCATTATAAATTGTGATTTGCTGTATTTAAAACCGTTCTTCTCGTAGAATGGTAATAACTTTTCTTCACAAAACAAACTGATTACATCGATATGTGATAGCTCATCCAACAATTTTGATACCATTTTTGTTCCTATACCTTCCTCTCTATAGGAATTATGTATAACTACGTCTTCAATATACGCTCTAAACTTTCCGTCTGAAACAGCTCTTGCGAAACCAATAAGGGTATCGTCTTTCCACGCACCTACTGATTTTACTTTTAGTAGCATTTCTTCAATATCCTGTTGTTTTCTTTCCTCCCACCAACCTACATTTTGATACAACTTAATTAAATCATTCGCTTTAATCTTTTTATCAGTATTACTTAAAATTACAACATTCAAGTATTAACCCCTAAAATCATTTTACATAATTTCACTGAATTTAAAACAGTATGTCTTTATTTCATTTTCGTTTAATAAATTTTTTCAATACAAACCTATAATCAACGATATGGCCCTATAACGAAACAGAGCGCCGATTTTTATTACAGAATAGTGCTTATTGTTGAATAACGAATGCCTTTAGCTTTATTCGTCCAAAAGTTTATGAAATTAATATTCCCAAACATCGCTTTGGGAACCTTATATCCATACTTTATAAACTGTTTTCTAAAGAATCCTTATCACGCAAAATTATATTCGGTACCACTCGAATGTAAATTATTTCCCCTACAATTTCTACAATTGTTTGCGTCACAATGATTGCTGCGACCATTGTACTCACATTATCAGGTAAAGCTAAAGCAAGTGGAAGCACTACAAGTGAATTCCGTGTGGAGCCACTAAATATTAATGCTCGTCCTGATGGAACATCCAGTTTGAAACACTTTGCAACAAGCTTTGAAACAAAAGGCATTATCATCATAAAGAGAATATAGATAGGAATTACCTTGAGTATTTCATCTATGTACATTGATAATTTACCGATTTGAGAAGCGATAATAACGAAAAGCGTAAGTGCCATAAATGGAACAGGAAGCCAAGCTGAAGCGTCGATGATTTTATTTGCAACAGATGACTTTTTCATAAACAATTGCACAAGAATCGCAATTGCTAAAGGAATAACAATAAGCATTAAAAAGGCTTCAAGAAATGGACCGATTTCTACAATCGAGGCTGCCTCTTTTCCAATAAACAAGACTAGATATAGCGGTAATAAAAGCATTTGTGTAATAAAGAGAATGGGTGTAGAAATAAGCATTAGTTTTTCATTTCCACGACCTAATGCTGTAAAAACAATGACATAATCAATACAAGGTGTAAGTAAAACTAAAAAGACGCCCAAGAGTAACGGCGGATAGTCTGGTAATAACCTTGTTAATAGCCATGCCACAATCGGCACTGCAATATAATTGACTGTTAGTAACGCCCAAATGAAACGGCGATTCGAGAATGATTTTTTTAATGATGTGAACGGAATTTGCGAAAACATACTATACATTAAAATCGCAATAATAATAGAAATCGTACCGTCTAATTTTGTACCGAATTCAGGAAATAACAAGCCAAATCCAGCTGCCAACAGAATGACGACAACATATAACCAAACTTGATTATTTTCTAATTTTTCTCTAGAAAACATAATTGATTGCTCCTTTTTTAAACGAAAATCTCCTTCTATATTAGCACGATACATTTCAAAAAGTTTTTCAATGTATGTTCGTGTATCGAAAATTGAAATAACGTTCCCAAATCAAAGTTAGGGAAGACACTAGAATGGCACACATGTTGTAAAATCAACGTTCGTGCCTTTTTTTTGAGGACTATTGCTTATACAGCTTTTATACAAATGGCGCAAACGAATGATCCAGCAACATTTATACTTTCTGTGCTTGTTCTTTAATTTGCATAAAAAATTGTATAGCTAATCACTTATCGTTATAAATCCGCATCTTTTCTAACAATCACCTAGAAAAAATGTTATTCAACAATCTGGCCGGATTGTCGAACAATTATATTATATTCTTCCCCATATTCTATCTACGTTTTTTAGCACTTTTCCATTAAAAGTTAATTTATATATATCTGGCATATCGAGATTTTGCCAAAAGGAAAAATCATACTGGCTATCAAAATAATTCATGATTAAAACCATTATATTTCCATGTGTTCCGATAACAACATTTTCATCTTTGTATTTCTCTAATATATTAAAAATGGTTTCTACACCTCTTTTTTGAGCGACATTGTTAGACTCTCCACCCTCCCACGAAAAATTGTAGTCCTCCCATACTTTTGTTATTGCAAGAGTAAAATCGTTGGCTGGGACTGTGGTTAAAGTACGCTCTTTCAAACCCTCTATAATTTCAACTTCTGTATTTATGTATTCTGCTATGCCTTTGACTGTTTGAACAGCTCGTTTATACGGACTGGACACAACAATACCAATTTCCTCTGTTTTTAATAATTTTGTAACAACTGCTGCATCAGCAAAACCTCTTTCCGATAAAGGTCTATTTAATTCATCAGGTGTATATATAGAATGTGCGTGCCTAACAAAATATAAATTAGTCAATTGAACAGCTCCCGGGAATTTAAATAGTAATAATAGATGAAAGAGTACTAAACTAGCTTATCCAATTAGATTTAAACTTTTAAAACCATTCGTACCGTTTTTAAAATATGCCCATCAAATTCATCATCAAATTCTTTCACAACGTCAAAACCTTTTGCTTCATAAAATGTCTTTCCTATTTTATTGTCCTTTTCTACGTTGATATAAATCTCTTTTATACCGTCTAAATTATCGATTCCTTGTTGTAACAATGCTGAACCTATTCCTTTACCTTGTTCTTCAGGATAGAGATAAATAGCACCTAATTCAGCTTTACCATCTTCTCTTACTGGAGAAAAGTTAGCGAATCCAACAATTTTACCTGCTCTCTCTCCCACGAAGAGAAAAGATTGCTCTAAACGTTGTTGCATTCTTTCATTACTATAAGCAGTTTTCAAGAATTTCTCTTGCACCTCTAAAGGAATTATTCCTTCATAAGTAGCATTCCAACTTGTTTTTGCTACATCTTGTACTTGTTTGATATCTTCTGATTGCATTTTACGAATTGTAAAGTCCATACAAACTCCCCTCCTGAACTAAAGCGTTTCATCCATACCAAAGTGTAATTAACATCCACCCCTTGATTTTAACATAAATATCCAATTCCTTTATTATGTCTTATTCATGAAAAGTGTCCAGATTGCTAAAGAAAGCGCAATTCCTTTTCAAGAATTGCGCTATCGTGACTTATGCTCTTCATTAGTTCAACAACTTCCTTAAATCCATTCTTTTGTATGTTTTATCATAAGAAGAGCCATCACTATCATAAAAAATCGCTTCTTTTGTATAATGGGTTTCAGGTGAATGCTGGTTAGTTGAAAAACCTTTTAAATTAATTTACTCTCTTTAATTTATTTAACTGTAGAATAAATTAACTCTCCAGCTTCAGAAAATGCCCGAATGTTTACAGGCAAGAACATATCTTCATCGGATTTAATAAAGAAAAATCGCAATCCTTGGGGACTAAAGATTAAAGCATCTTCAAAGACGTTTTTCTTAGTTTCTACTTCTATTCGATAAATCATTGGATTGAGAATTTGACCAAAGTAGTATGAAAGGCTTTTACCGTTTGAACCTGAGCTTGCCCAAGTAATTTCATCCTCTTCTCTAGGCGGATAAGATGTTGAAATTAATGTAGATTCATATCCCTCTTCATCTCTCACCTTCCAATTCCCCAACCAATTTTGCTCTAACCGAGCCACCGTAATTGAATGGCTATTTCTAAACATGGTTAACCAGTCCCCATCTATTTCCCTCACAAAATAGACCTCTTCAGTTCTTAAAGACCATTTGTCCGTCATGTTAAATACATCTTCTTCTGTCGGCAGTTGTTTTTGATTATAAAATAAAAATAACGTTATCGATCCCGTTAATATTAATATTCCAATAAGTATCTTCATCATTAATTGCCTCCTTAAATCTCATTCATCATAACATAAATTTCCAATTTAACTTAAAGTTACTCCTCAATATGCCCTATAATGATAAATAACTGGCTCCTTAATTTATTTTTTTATCGTAAATTACTTTTCAAACTTTTTTTGTGGAAAAGGCTTTAAAAGCCCGTTATAACAACAATGCAACCTCAAGTTGACAATTTGCATTCCCCACGTGATAGAAAAAGGGGCCATGTTTTTATACATTATAACTAACAAAATACAAGGGAGTTGAAATAAATGGGATTTGGTGAAAAACTACTTAAGCTAAGAAAAGAAAAAGGATTTTCTCAAGAAGCTTTAGCTGAAAAACTAAACACTTCAAGACAGGCAATTAGCAAATGGGAAAACGGTCAAGGATTTCCCGAAACAGAAAAGATCTTAATGATAGGAAACATTTTTGAGGTATCGATTGATTACTTATTGAAAGATTCTGTTGAAAACAATGAAGGAAATGAAGAAGGTTATTATGTAAGCAAAGAGATGGCAGAAGGTTTTTTATTAAGCACTCAAAAAACTGCTAAACATATTGCGTTGGGATTTGGACTTTTTGCATTGGCGTTTGAACCGTACTTAATTATGGGGACGAATTCAATGCTAGGGGTTCTCTTGATTATTGCCATTGGGACATTAGGAATCATTTCTTTTGCGACATTAGGTTTTGATCAAGGGCAATATTCCATTCTCAAAAAAGAAGTTTTATTATTTGATTCTAATTATTTTAAAGAGTTAACAGGGAGATACGAAGGCTTTAAAAGAAAATATTCAGGAGTAATGGTGATCGGTGCTTGTTTACTGGCGGTGGGATTCTTAGCTTTTGCACTGGAGAACAAATTAGAGATGGGCATTTTGGTTCCTTATTATCCGATCTTCGTATTTTTAATAGCTGTTGGTCTTTATATATCGGTTCGTGGTCTTACAATTCTTTCCGCATATCAATTATTAGTTAAAAATGATGAGCATACAGGCCGGTTTGGTTTTAAATTAAAACAGAAGGCAAAGAAGAAATTCGAGGATTTTTAAGGATGAAATTTTAGTAAGGGGGATTATAAATGATTTGGACATATTTTATTATTTTTATATTAGCTGCAATTCCTTTTTTTGAAGTGACAATGATCGTACCAATTGCCATTATCGGGGGTATGCCGGCAGTTCCAGTAATTCTTATTTCCATTTTAGGGAATTTATTAACGGTTGCTTTATTTATTATATTTGTAGACTCGATCCGTAATTGGCGTAAAAAGAGAAAAACAAATGTAGAAACAAATGATTCTAAACGTCATCAACGTGCGAAGAAAATTCGTGATAAATATGGTTTACCAGGTTTAGCGTTTATCGGTCCGTTTTTTATAGGTACTCATTTAACAGCATTACTAGCTGTCACTTTTGGTGGTACACGCCTAAAAACTTTAGTATTAATGACAGCAAGCATCGCATTTTGGGCAGTTTCACTTGGCGGTGCCGCGTATTTAGGGTTTGATTTTCTAGTGACGGATGAAGATGATGGTTTTATTACAAGACTTTTAAATCAATAAAAGAAACGTTCTTGCACTAACGGGCATACTTGTGGAAGGAAATAATAACCTATAATATTAAAAAACACAGATTAAGTTTTCTGTGTTTTTTATGATACGGTTCTCCGTAATATGAGTACATGCGGTTTTATATTGCACTTAAATATAAATCTAATGAGGCTTCTACTTCTTTTGCAACAAGCTCAACAAAATCATCATAGTCCGTCGTTGTATGCGCTTTATCTAAAGCATTATAGTAAGCTAATCGGTTTTCTACACGGATGATAATTGGTGGATAACCAGACTTCATTAACTCTAAATTTAATAAAAGTCGTGAAGTACGACCGTTCCCATCAATAAATGGATGAATGCCAACAAAGATTGCATGTAACATTGCCCCACGTACAATTGGATGTAAAATTTGTGCTTCACTGTCATACCATGACATTAACGCATCCATTTTTTCTTGAATTTTAAATGGTGGCGGTGGTGTATGCACTGCACCTGAAATAAATACTTGCTGGTCTCGATAAACACCTGCATAGCTATCATCGATCCCTTTTAAAACAAGACGATGTAAGTTTTTAATTTGCCATTCCGAAAAAGGCTCTTCTTTATGCACAACATCCTCAACGTATGAAATCGCATCTCGATGGTTAATCACTTCTAAATGCTCTCGCATCGTTTTACCGCCAACTGTAATACCTTCTAACACAACTTTTGTTTCGTTAATTGTTAGTGTATTGCCTTCTATGGCATTTGAGTTGTATGTCCATTCAAGAAAAAGCTTTTCACGTAAACTTTGCACCGTATATTTCGGTAGCGGTCTTTTTTCATCCAATTTCTGTTTCTTTAAATCAATTTGTTCGAACATATTTTCAACTCCTTTATGTAACTTTACATCATGTGACTTGGATTTTGGAAAAATACATTTTAATTTCTCCGATTAAGTTCATTATAGTTCACTATCTATTTTATATTACAAATACTCTATAATAATAAGTCCAAAACGATGAAAGAAATATACTTATTTTAATACACTTTCTAGCGATTCAAATAACGGATGCTCTAATTGTGTAATATCTAAGATGATAATCATCGTATGAATAATTTATACTTGCTTATAATCTCATGCCCAAACACATCATTTCTATATTTCATATATAATGCTGCGCAAATTTATCTAAAATCCATTACTGGAGACACCTGTCCTTTCAGCAGTCATTTCTTCTTATTATACTATTTACAGGAGGCGATTCGAATGAACTTTGTTTTTGATATTGATGGTACACTTTGCTTTGATGGAAAAACGATTCATCCATCAATAATAGATGCTTTAACCAAACTATCCAGTGCTGGCCATGAAGTCATTTTTGCATCTGCACGACCAATTCGTGATTTAGTTTCCGTTATTCCAGCCCCATTTATCAAGGGTAAATTAGTGGGTGGTAACGGTTGTTACACTTCAGTAAACGGTCAAGTTAGCTCTACATACTTTGATCCTGAGTTAAGAAATCAGCTACATGAAATTATCCATACATATCAACTTACTTATTTAGCTGATGGCGAATGGGATTATGCATTCACTGGCAGCTTTGATCACCCTATTTATAAAAATATTAACCAAACTATCGCTAAAAATTTAGCTATTACAGAGCTGGACAAAATCTGCAAATTAGTCATATTTAATCCTGCACAACAAGTAATCACTCAGCTTGAACATTTACCTGTTTCGATAATAACTTATAAAAAAGAAAATGCGATTGATATCAGTCCATTAGGTATTAATAAAGTAGTTGGTCTTGAAAAATTAAACATCCATGATTTTATTGCTTTTGGAAATGATAGCAACGACCAATGTTTATTCGAAAAAGCAGCTTATAGTGTATGTGTAGGTGATAATGAAGTGCAGCAATATGCTTCCAAAAAAATCTCAATAGAAGATGTCGCTGAAACAATTTTGCAACCAATAAATCTTACCGTCAGCATCTAATAAAAAAGCTTAAAGAACATAAATAAATTGTGTTCTTTAAGCTTTTTTCAAAACCTCACTTAACCACATTATGATAAAGCTTTCGCCGCAAAACAAAAACAAATTAAAAAGCTGTTTACTTCCCCTTGTTTTGTCAATACTTTAATTGTTTCAAGTTTTGATAATTAATGGAGGCGATATTGTGAAAGCTTTAGTTTATGCAGGTCCAGGAAAAAGAGAAGTACGTGACGTTGAGAAGCCACGAATTATAAATGATAGTGATGCCATTATCAAGTTAACAAAAACGACTATTTGCGGTACAGATTTACACATTCTTGGTGGTGATGTACCTGCTTGTAAAGAGGGAACAATTTTAGGACATGAAGGCATCGGTATTGTAGAAGAAGTTGGTTCAGGAGTGAAAAACTTTAAAGTTGGCGATAAAGTTATTATTTCATGTGTTACGGCCTGTGGTACTTGTGATTACTGTAAAACTGGGTTATATGCTCACTGTAAAGATGGGGGTTGGATTTTAGGACATCTCATTAATGGTACACAAGCAGAATACGTACACATTCCACACGCTGATAACTCGCTATACCACATTCCAAAAGGTATGTCCGAAGATGCAGCCGTTATGATTTCGGATATTTTACCTACTGGGTTTGAAATTGGGGTACTAAACGGTAAAGTTTCTCCTGGAGATGTCATTGCCATTATCGGTGCAGGTCCAATCGGGATGTCCGTATTATTAACGTCTCAATTTTACTCACCAGCTACAATTATAATGGTGGACTTAGACGAAAACCGACTAGAGGAATCAAAACGTTTTGGTGCTACACATACCATCGTCTCTAAAGATGCGGATACAGCTATAAAAGAAATTTTAGAAATAACGGGTGGCCGAGGTGTCGACGTTGCAATCGAAGCAGTAGGATATCCTGCCACATTCGACATATGCCAAAAAATCTTAGCTCCAGGTGGTCACCTCGCAAACGTTGGTGTACACGGAAAACCTGTAGATTTACAATTACAGGACCTTTGGATTCGTAACGTTACGATTACAACTGGGCTTGTATCTACAAACACAATCCCTATGCTTTTAAAAACGTTAGTAAACGGAAAAATTCAAATCGAAGAACTAGTTACGCACAACTACACATTCGATAATATTATGGAAGCTTATGACACATTCAAAAACGCTGCTAAAGAAAAAGCGCTAAAGATCATTATTGATTTTAAATAAGCTATTTTAAATAATCACAAAAGAGCTCGATTCCTAAAACGAGCTCTTTTTTCTATGCCGTAACGTACTTACTTACTGGTAAGGTTCACCGTAATATGAGGAAGCGCGGTTTTTACTTATTTATTCAAATTTCACTTCGTTTGAATAGATTTTAATCTTGTCCCCTTGTAAAACTTGAATACGACCTCCATCTCGAAGAATCGCCATAACATTAAATGATTAATATCCGCCCAACCAATTTAAGGTTACATACACATAATAATATATAAGCAAAGTAAAGAGGAGGCTTCTACAATGTCGTTACTACCTGATGATTCATTTAAACATTTATCGGATATAAGAAAAGATTTTGAACGAATGTTTTCTACTTTTCCTTTTGATTTAAATCTTTTCGACAATATGCTTGGCAGCTTTGGCGGCATGAAAGTCGATGTACATGAAACAGCAACGGAAGTCGTCGCTACTTGCGATATCCCTGGTTTAGAAAAGGACGACGATATTCAAATAACTGTTGAACAGAATATGTTAAACATTAGAGGTTTCATCAATAAAACAACGGAATTAAAAGAAGAAGACATGTTTAGACAAGAGCGTTATGCGGGTGGCTTCCAGCGCTCTATCTTCCTACCAAGTCCTGTTTCTAGAGACGGTGTGAAGGCAACTTATAGAAATGGTGTGCTTAAAGTAAGGATGCCAAAAACGGCACAAAAAAACGTACAAAATATTGAGATCGATTTTTATTAACATACTCTTAAATGCACCTCAACAAACATCCCTTTGGAATAGGGGTTCCCCATTTCAAGAGGGATGTTTATCTTTTTAAGAAAGCTGCAACTATCTACTCTGTTTGACTTATTGAACACTAAATCCTACCTGTGCTTCTAATTCATACTTTTCCTCTAGTTCAGTCCCCTCTGAAACTTTAATATCAAAATCTGCAATACCGTTTACGACATAATGTCCAGCGGGAAATTCTTTATTCATAACTCGTTTCATGAATTCTTTATATTCATTTTTGTCTTCGGAACTATATCCTCCACTACCAACATATTCTCCTCGAAGTGGTTCTCCCTTAACTAATGTCGTACTTAATAGCGGCATATCCATTCCGTATTCAATTTCATAATTTCTCGTAATCTCAACCATTGGAAAATAAAATGGAGAAGCAGCATGGAAAATTTCAATTTCTTCTCTATCACCTGTATATTCTAGTTCTGCGTAGATTTTTATCGGCTCATTTTCACTATACTCTGCTTTCTCGGTTACAAGTCGATAGGTAAAATCCCCCTCTGTGACTTCGGCCTGTGTTTCCAGCTTATCCGTGTTCGACACCTCATTATCAAGCTTCTTGTCATTACTTTGTTGGCAACCAACTAAAATAATTGAGATAAATACAAAAGATAAAGTCATTGTTATTTTTCTCATTAGTCACACCTCCCTTTTATCATTAGACGGGGTTACTTAGCTTTCGTTTCAAAAATAATCCAGTAGAATAAAGCTTGTATGCATAAAAGGTAGGAACAGGAAGTCGTAGATTGGAAAAGAATCTATTTCGTTCTCCGAAAACAGCCAGTTTTTACCCAGCATACGAGTTAAATAAACGTAATTCTGAAAATGATACATAAATTTAATATAAAAGTTACTTTCTATCATTTATACTAAAAATATAGTTATGAGAGGTGAATTTAGTGATTATTAAAGATACAAGATCATCCCACTTAGATGAACACCTAAAGAATAATTCTGAAACTAACAGTAATGAAGATAAAGAAATGCTTGAAAACATCAAGGTTACAATAGAGATGAATAAAGAAGTAATAGAGCAAAACCGTAAAATTCTTGAATCAAAGAAACAAAAAGAATCCACTGAAGAATGATTTCAGTGGTTTTTTTATCTTATTGCACTTAGATATAACTTTAAAGACACTTTTACTTCTTTAATTCAAGGCTTCTAACTCTATCCTTACAATCGTATGACAATTCTCAGCAGGATAACAGCCCATTGCGGGCAATAAATAGATTTCACGGTGAGGACCTTTTACGCGGTAGCCTTGTTTTTCTATATCCTCTTTTAGCACTGCTAGCGTTTCCACTGTATTTTTATAATCACCTACATGTAACCTTTGAGCACATAATATTGAGGTACTTTTTACGAATGTAAGTGTAGGCAAATCACTTACGCGTAAATTTTTAATTACTCGATTCAGTGCATACTCATAAATGTCATCCGTCACACAATCCGCGACGACCATCATTTGATCAACTAGCCATTTGTTATCTTTTTCTTCATGCCAGATGATCTCAGGCGGCATTAATTTAAATTTATATTCTAATTGATTTCTAGTAATTTGCTTTATTTGATTCACAACTTTCCAAGCCAACCACTTTTCATCTATCGGTTCAGGTCGTCCGTCCCAGTTCATATTATATGAAGTTGTCATTTGCTGCGAGACATACTTAAGTTCTGGCAGCTGCTGAATAATAGTTTTACCCGGTTTGATTTGGTATATATCTTTATAAATTTTTCGATGATCGTGCGTTTTAAGTATTTGTGCTTCTTTTTTTATCAAAATCATTTACCCCCTTCATTTTGGGATAGAACAATGCCAATGTTCGTCGAGGCTAAACATCAGCGTTTTCACCTCCCTTTTTAAATATTCCAGTTTTGTTTAAATCATCCTCTTTATAAATCGGAAAAATATATGTATGAACAATGCTCCATTACTCAATATCCCCAACAAATATTTTAGAGCCAAAAAATAAAAACAATCCTACTGTGCTTCTATTGATACTTTCCCAACGTCAGAACCAGGTATGTTTAACGAATAAATCTTTTTATATTGTTATTTATTTTCCATATATTATAAAAAAAGGATAATTCCCCTTACTCGAGAACATACTATTATAGTAATTTGAAAGGGGGTGAAAATTATAAAAACGAATACTTTGTTAATGTTAGGAGTACTTACGGGGATATTGATTTCGTATATTTTAAGGTCATTCGGAATTAGTCTACATTATGACTTATTCCTTCATAATGTATTTGGTGATTTTAAAATTCTAGGTGTATTATTTTCATTATTGCTTATTACAATTCTATTATTCTTTGTCTATAAAGCCAAAAACGCACTTTCAAAAGTGTAATAGGGCTGATATTTAATATCTAATAAACATTCCCAAATCAAAGCTTCGAGTCAAAAGAAAAACCGGTAAACGTTGGTGCAACAGCGTTTACCGGTTTTTATTGGAGTGTTTTTGAGGAAGAAAGAAAACTTATTCTGTTGCTTTTTTCAAATCGTCAGCAAATTTAGAAGATAGATAACTTAATGCTTCCTTAATTTCGCGATTTTCCTCTATGATTTCCTTATTTTTAGCTATCGTTTCCTTTATATTTAGATGGATTTCATTATCGTAAAGTTTTGTATCTAAGTGAGGTACTGATGTCTTATTCTTTTCCATATCAATTTAAACCTCCTTTTTCCGCTATTATAATAAGGGATAAAAATCTTTTCTTTCCCTAGAAGACTATTAGTTCACTACTACGTTAACTCATAATTTACTTTGCAATTCCTCTGCAAGCTTAAAGACCATAATGCGTTCCCCAGTTATTGTACTCAAATCACTATAAAAACTCACCACTTCTATACCTGTTATCGTTAGTATTGCTTCTTTTATTTCTTCAACACCTGATTCCACCAAGCTATTTCGCATTTTTTTGACTGATAATAGGCCCTCTTTATTTTGGCATACTGCATATTCAGCAGGTGTTAAAACCCCTCCTAACACAACAACCACCATATCTCGCAAGATATCTGATTTAACCGATACGGAACCGCGCCCTAGATAACTTTTCTCCCAGTTAGTTAACACTTTACTGATTTCAGCTTCAAGAGCACCTTTTGTTTTATCCATCATGACTCTCACCCCTCCATTCCACAATTAATCGTTATACATTTATTATATAGTCTGTATTACCTCTAGTTTCACCCATATGCACATATAAATATTTTTTCTCTGCACCATTTCTAACAAGTTCATAGCTTTCATTTCTAAAAAATAAAAAAACCGACAATCAAAAAATAATGGTTTCAAATATCAAACCATTTACTTTTAAAATTGTCGGTTTACTTTTAACTAACCTAATCTAGGTTTTTTAAAATGTCTACCTATTATTTAAAATTATTATTCTAATTCCTTTTTGAATGGATAATCAATGTCCAAAATATTGACTACCAAACTAAGGATAATACACTATTTATATTATTTAAAATATTAATACTTAGTTAATCCACTGTCAAGTTTTAGATAATTAAATTTATTAACCCATTTTCATTTATTATTTGTAGTATGATTGGAAATAAGTGGAGGGGATATGAGAAAAAATCAATTATATTATCTTATTTATCCTATAATATATTTTATTATTGCAACAGTTGGTCAATATTTTACAAGTGGAAAAATAAGATGGAGGGAAAATTTATCCCTTACAGTAATTGCTATTGTAATTGTTTTTTTAGCATTTGTAATATTTAATTGGGCGAACCCCCCTCATGCATCGAAAAGGAAAAGTAAATGAAACATTTGCCATCAACTTTGAAATACATAATAGATTGGAGCATACGAAGTGATACAGGTTTTATTTGTTATTTTAATATGGGTTATACCGATTATCCTTCTTATCGAAATATAAAAAAACTAATTTCTCGGTTTATAAGTGAGAAATTAGGCTTTAGTTACTTCGTTAAAGAGATCTTTAATGGAAGATCAGAACAAGTGTATTATCTTAAACAGGATAGACCAACTATAGTTTAAGAGTATAGTTCATAAACATCTATTCCATTTCTTCTTGCTGAATATAATAATCTATCGCTTGATCAAACCATTTTTGTTCATCTTCTGTAAATGGAGAAGGTGTCAAATTTTCAAGTTCTTGATAATCAAGTTCTCCTTCTATCTTCGTATCAGCGAATTTTTGCATCAAACCCTCACCAAGAAATGAAAAATATTCTTCTACATAGTTCTTAATCATTCGTTGTACTTTCGGGTCCTCTACGGGTTTACCATATAATTGTTTCACTTCTTTAGACACTTGATAAATCGTTTTATCTAAAGGGAATTTTTCTTCTTCCGATTTCTTTTCTAACTCTTCCATGACATCCTTGAAATCCGTTAACATATGGCGATCCATCCACTCTTCTTGTATATGTTCAGTACGCATACTGTGAATAAGGTTAAGTATTAAGTTACTATCCACTGTTCCCTCTTCCTCAATTAACCTAATTACTCTATTAATAGATTTCATTGACTGTTCGATTCGTTTTTTCTCTTTTTCTAAAGCTTGAAAATGGAGAGACAAGCTTTCATTTAAATCAACGGTAAAGCTTGATTTATTTAATAAATTTTTTATTTCATCCAGACTATATTCTAGGAATTTTAAACTCAGAATTTTTTGTAATATTATAATATCTTGATAATTGTAAATGCGATGCCCTGAAGAAGGATTTTTTTCTGGTCGTAATAAACCAATTTCATCATAGTAATGTAAAGTAGGAATAGGTACTCCTGTTTTTTCTGAAAACTCCCCAACGGAAAACCTGTTATTGTTATTCATCAAAATTCCTCCCAACAAAAGTATAAGTTTATTATAAAACCTCAAGCAACTTGAGGTTCAAGTGATAAATTTGAAAATGATATATTGTCCACTATACCTATTAATTAAACGGTGTTTATATTATCTAGAAATGTTCTACAATTTGCATAAAAACTTGTAAAAAAACTCTTGACCCCCTCCCCCTTTAACAATCTTTTAAATCCGTCGTGAGCAATTTCATTTCATAGTCCCTACTTGTCATCGTTTTAAGCGTACCATTTTGTCCATCAACAAATGGAAAGGCTGTTTTGTGAATAGTATAATGCTTTAACTTTAAATAGGCGACCACTGGAAAATCTGCATCAACCCATATTGCCTGATAACCTACTAAGCCAAATTTTTGCATCAGACGATCCAAACTTTCTACTACTGAATATACAAATTCATCATAATTGCACGCAAATGCTGATGTAGTCTCTGGAGCACCTTTTTCAGTATCGTCTATATACTGATTGATTTTAAAGTGTAGGTTTTCTCCGTTACTTTTTATATCAAACGCTTTGATGTGCCACTCTGTTAATCCTGGTTCTTGATACCAACTAAATTTCGTTTCATCGGCATAAGATTCTGTATTCATATCAGAATTCAGCGACAGTAAAGCATTTAACAAATCGCCTAAAGCATCAGAAATATAACTCGCTCTAAAAGTAAACGTTCCATTTGCTGTCTGTATTTCGCATATAGCCCATCCTACGCCTGTAATATTATAATTAAATTTCAAATTACTCACCCTTTCAATCTTTAATGAATTTGACCCTTTTTTAAGTAGTTTTAATCTTTCGCTAAAACTCGTACTTTTTCCTAAGTATACTAAATTCCCATAATAGTTGTGGGCAGCGATTCGTTCTTCTCTATTCCCGCTGTTTCCCAATATTTTTTTATGATCTACTAGTGCTAAAAATCGCACACCTTAAGTCTTAATCTAGATAACCTAATCATATTGCCTGCATCGGCATACTATAATAATGAACAATCTTTGAAAAGGAGGTGTTTCTATGAGTGGTATTTCTGGAATTTTCCTTGGATTTCTCACAGGTGTGATATGGCTGCTGCTAGCATTATTAGGATTCATTTCAGAGTTCTTCGGATTAATCGGTCTAGGAGGAGTTCTTGGTAATATTTTAAATATTCTTGTTGCGTTAATTGGCTTCCTTGCTTTTGTTTACTTTGGTTTACGCCTATTCAAGAAAGCATGGCACTAGTGCAAGTAAGTATAATGGACTTAAAGGAAATTTTACATTCCAAACAAGACAAAACGTTTTGGGGAACAAAGTCCACTTATAAATGAAGAGAAACTGCTTGTTTCCAAATACTATTTAGCTGCGTATGTTGCATCGGCACCTAACGGAGTGATACAAAGATGGCTAGAAACGAGAAGAAAAAAATTCCCTCAAGAAATAGCTCGACTTCTAGCCAACATAACAGTTAATGGTTCTTTTAATGCATTCGAGTTACGCATATTCTTCCTGCTGTATTTTCTCAACTTTTATTTTTAAAATGGATAGCGTTAAAAGCGTTAATATACCTACTATAAGATAACTAATCGTTACAATAAGAGGTAATCCTAATGGATGAAATAACATAAACGTCACTGCAAACATGCCTCCTAGCATTCCTACATTATTCGCTAGACTTGAATATCTTCCTCTAAAAGATGCTGGAATAAAGTTCGCTGAAATGCCCTGTAATGCGGGGAAAAGCAATATTTCTCCTACCGCTGCTAAAAACATAGCACTAAATAATTGTGGTTGCGTTTGCAGCATACTTAGCAAAATATAACCTACAAACAGCAAAACTCCTCCTGTTAACGCCACGTTCATTTCATTAAAACGAACGAATAATTTTTTTACTACTAATAGGAATACCACGGCAATCACCGTATTTTCTGTCCGTAAAAACCCTAATAAAGAATAGCTGTCTTCACCAAATAAATCATAATAATGCAAGCTTAAATAATAACCAATTTGTTGATCCATTAAACTAAATACAAAGCCTAAAAATAATAATAAAAGTAAAATCTTATTATTCCATACAACCTTCCAGATGGAGTTATTTATTGAATGTCCTTCATCTTCTTTGATTGATAGAGAAGTTTCTTGTGTCGCTTTATGAAGCGTTTCGGGAATCCACTTCATGATTACAATAACTGTGATGATCGAGCTTATAATGATGAAGGTGAACAGCAAAATTTTATATCCCGCAAATAAAAGTCCCCCTATTGAACTTCCTATTGCAAACCCTAAGTATGACGTCCACATCGAATAAATATAAACACTTTTGCGGTTTTCCATAGTCGTTTCATCTAATATTAGTGCACTATATCCTGGTAAAGCCATGGCTGTAAAAAAATTTGTTAAAATAAAGGCTACTACACTCAAAAGAATCATGTATTCATTCAGTATTTGTCCTAACAATAACAACATAAAACCAACTGCTGTCATTGATTCTCCTATAACAATCGTTAATTTTCTCCCTTTTAAATCGGCTAGTTGACCGCCAAGCAAACCACCAAATAAAGTTATTACACCTATTCCTATTGCTAAAATTGTTATTTTTACACTTCCGATTTCATTCGCAAAATATAAAACAATAAACGGTAACACTGCTGTATTTGTTATAACGGTAACAAATTTTAATATAATACGTATTTGTACACTTCTATTAAAATCTCGGAAATTCATACACAGCCCCCTATTTTGATTGATTAATCAATCAATAAATTGTTTAAGAAAAGGATTGCTTATTGCAATCCAAATAAACGCGTAGCATTTTCAGCATATAATTTTAAAGCACTCTCCGAAAATTGATCTGTATTAGATAAGAACAGGCCTAATAAAAGGGATATATATGAAATGGCTAAAACATTTGCATTTGCCTCTGCAAGCTTCCCTTCTCGCTGACCATTTTGAATTAACTGCTCAAATTTATCTGACATTTCCCGAGCAGCCTTATTCGCAATAAGATAGGGCTTCATATACTTCTCCCACTGGGATGTCACATGAATTAATAACAGTAAATATAAACGTTTTTCACTAAAAAGTTGGAAATGCTTCAATGTCATTTGATGAATTTCCTCTTGATAATCGTTCGGTTGCGTATTAAATCTTAATACCTCCTCCAAAAAATCTGCCATAGGTTCCTCAACACATTTTAATAGTAAATTTTCTTTGTTCTCAAAATATGTAGCCACTGTCCCAAACCCTACGTTTGCAAGCTTAGCAATTTCAGCCATTGTCGTAGCTTCGTATCCTTTTTCTGCGAATAATTTAGTCGCCACCTCTAAAACATCTTTTCGCTTTTCTTCAATTGTCTTTTTCATTTTGTCCCACCTACTTTTGATTGATTAATCAATCTTTTTATTAAATCTACTACATAAAACATATTTTGTAAATAAAAACCAGTAGTGCTGTAAAATAATATTAATTAAATTTTGAAACAGACCTTTATTTCATTCGAAAGGCGAGCTGTTCATAAACCAGCTCTTTTTCTTTTTAATTTCCATATTATTGCATCCTAAGCTCCTCCGCCATCGCCTATAAGGTAAAAACAAAAAAGGGGGTTATCCTAATGGAACAAGAAACACTGATGACACGAATTCGAAACGGTGAGGATGAAGCTTTTGCTCAACTTGTAAACCCCTTGATCGATAAGGGATACAGGACCAGTTTCAGTATCCTCAAATCGAAAGAACAGGCTGAAGAGGTTGTTCAAAATGCACTGATTGAGGCGTACCGCAACATCATGAGTGGAAAAGAAATCACTTATTTCAATACTTGGTTCTATAAACTCGTCTCCCTCCGCTCAATAGATGCATGGAGAAAAAATGACCGTCTGAAGGAAACTCCGCTTGAAATTGATATAGGGAGAGAAAAACTTGGCGTCATGGAAAGCGTGCTAAAAGAGGAAACCGAAAATGAACTTAAAAAAGGCATACTATCCCTCGACAATAGGGACTATCGAAATGTCCTCATCCTCTACTATTATCAAGACCATGCTATACAGGAAATATCAGCTTTGCTGGGACTGAAAACTTCGACGGTCAAATCCCACCTTCGCAGAGCACGTAACGCTTTGAAAAAAAGATTGATGGAAAATCAGTTTATAGGGGTGAATTCACATGAAAATCGATGACTCAATGAAGAAAGAAATTCAAGAAGAGATGGAAAAAATCCAGACACCATCTTCCTTATATGACTTTGCGAAAAATATTAAGGAAGAGTCGGAAATGAAAGTGGATTTCGTAAAAACAAAAGAAAGAAAAAGAGGCTGGAGGAAGTTCCAGTTTGCAGTTGCAGCGGTGATCAGCCTTAGTGTCCTAACGGCTTCTGCATTTTTAAATCCAACTATGGCAGAAATGGCTTCAAAAATTCCATATGTAGGACAAGTATTCCAAAAACCAATCCAAATAGTAATTAAAGAAGTGTTGGAGAAAGATGGATATAACACGGCAGGAGTCGGTATGAGCAGATGGGAGGATATGACACTTTTTGACATACAGCTGAAAGGAACGGAAGAATACGTCAATCAAGAAAAGGACAATGTTTTAGCTATTTTGTCGGGAGTTTTGGAAAAAAGAGGCTATGATAACTACGAGTTAATGATTTCTGAAACGAATGAAATATCACCTGTGCTAGCTGAAATATTTGATCAAAGGGCCGAAATAGGCGAAAAGTTGAAGTCGGAGTTGCAGGTAGCAGGCTATACGATTTTGGATGTTAACGCATACTCGCCTATCATCAAAGTATATATACCGGTTACTGATGAAGCTAAGAAAACAGAAATTAACACGGTAGCGAATGAATTTTTGGAATCAAACGGTTCATTGAAAAGTGTACACATTATAACTAAAGATGTTTCGGTTGAGGAAATTAAGACAAAGTGGCTGCCCGTCATTACGAGTATTGAAGAAGAGTTATACCTGAAAAAAGAGTACCGGATAGATGACATTCGTTATACCTTCAACCCTGAAAAAGTGTCTATTACCATCAAGCTGAACATGAACTCTTCACATACTGAATCTAAAGAGGCAGTGAACAAAATCCATAAAAGAATTACTGAATTCCTAAATAGTGAAGAAGTAAAAATAAAGACAGACAATCAGGTATATGAGTTAATAATCCAAGACAAGAACGGCAAGGATTTTCATTTTTAAATACTTACAAACATAGTAGAGCAACTTCATTTATGACGTTGCTCTTTTTCTATTTAAAGTTACTTTTGAATCCGAATTCATATTTTGACGTGTCTAGAAACTTTTAGTTTGTCCCTGTTAAATCCTCAATAGTCTCAAAAATTCTTGAGTATACATCTTGAATACTTTGTTCGTTTACTAATTCATTAGATAATACATAACCCCAATACCTTTGACTCTTACTATCATAAAGATAGGCGTAAACACCTGAATCAACATCCGGATAATTTTCAAAATCAAATTGTTCTTTAATGAAAGGAACATATCCTTTTTGTGAGTCGATAAATAAGAATGGACGAGGACTATTATTATAATCCTTCGCATATTGAGCTTTATCTGCTTCTTTGAGATTTTCCTTCGTAATAAATATAGCATCATAATTTTCTACTTTTTGCAGATCAGTAAAATCGATGCTTGTAAATTGTATTTGTTCTTCTCTAACATCTGGTTCTTCACCAATAATCCCAATATGTAACGGCTTGCCATGATAAAGTTCTGTTTCACTTTCATCATTCTGCATAGAACAACCGAATACTATAGCTAGAATTGAAATCATTATTATCGCAAGAAGAACTTTTGTTTTCATATGTTCACCTCAGTATATTAATGAATTCCCCTTCTTTAATTTTAACATAATTATCCATTATCTAATTATAAATTACTCAACAATATGGCGCTCAAATGAAAAGGCGCTTCCCTTTTATTCTAGGAAAGCGCCCGATTGCAGTACCAGTTATGAATTTATAATTATGTTTCTTTCTTTTTTGGATTACTTCTGCCAATTATGTATCCTGTAATGATTCCCATTAAAAACATGAAAAACCTTTCTCCAGAGAAATCACTCGTAAAATACCCCCATATAAGCCAGCCCACTAAGGAACCCAGTATTAATCCAAGTATAGTTTTCATACCATCCCTCCTCACAAATACTTAACTTTCCAATTCATACATATACAGTTCATTCCCGTCCAAAAACAGCAACTTATTCTCCCGGTTATTCACTAATTTCGGTTCGAGAGGCTTACCATTTGGTTTCATCAGTTCGAGTTTACGGACCGTCTTATATTCATTGCCTTCACGTTGTAACTCAAAAAATGCATATTGTTCCCATCTCCCTCGGTACGCAACGATTGTCTCCCCTTTTACCGCAAATGCCGTAAAAGACATATCTTCAGTTGAATAATACTTTGTGAGCCCTTCTTTCCGTAGACCAATCATCGATTCCACGCTAAAGAAAAACCAAATACCTTCATTAGGTACATCATTCAACGCCAAACACTCAAAAATATAATATTCCTTATCCTCTTCAAGCGAATCCATCTTACCACCCGACGCGTCCCAGCCAACTAACCCGCTGCTGCCAATTGGTTCCTTCCAACCGTAATTGCCGAAAACTCCTTCATCAAAGTATCCTGTCCAAATCTCTTGATTCTTTGTTACGTACACATGCTCTATACCATCCCCTAAACAAAATGATCGGATAAATTGCCCATTTTCATTATAGACTCGTGCGTTCTCTTCAATATTTTGAGCATCATGGTAATACGACCGCGCACCTACAAGGAGAATGTGTCCGTTATCAATCGGCTGTATGTAATGATAATTCCATTTCTCTTCTGGCAAATCCAGCACTTTCTTTTGTCCATCTTTTAAATGAATGACTTGATATCTATAGCTTTTTTCCGTAACAGTTGCAGGGAAGGAACCACCAATTAGTGGGATTTGCTCTTCCCTCAGTAGAACAAATACATCGTTATCATGTCCAAGTGCAATTGATTGAGGCATCATTTTTTTTAGCTCTTCTTTCAGATTAGCAATTGGCTTCATCGGTATTTTGAGTATTGATTTCATTTTCTTTCACCAACCTTTTCTTTATAAAGAATTTTTATATCTTAACGGCTATTAATTATTGCTTTTTACTTTTAAACTCTTCATATTCTCCCCAGGCTAAGTAAGCAATACCTATGATTAAAGCAATGATGCTCCCTACATTTAAAGGGCTTCCTACATTGGTTAGCATGGCATTAAATAATTCCTCGTTCCAACTTAAAACACCCGAACCAAAAATTGCTGCACTAATATATTTGGCAGAAAATAAAAATGCAGCTATCGCTATAAAAGCAACCCCAGTTCCACGTTTGTTCATATATTCCACTCCTTCCGATTTTTTATTATTCTATAAAAACAAATTAAGCAAATAATTCCCAATTAAAGATTATCTAAATATATTAACCCATACCTTTCGCCCAACACGCAAACTACATATATCTTTGACTCCTATATGTGAGTGTCATATGATTGGGGTACCCCCGAAGAAGGTGTACGGAGAAAATATTATCAATTATCAGAAGCAGAACAACGAGTTTTGGCAGAAATACTTCATATTTTTCATGACTTTTTGCTGTAAATTTGAGAGGAGATGCTGAGAATGATGAGAGAAAATAATGTAAACGAATACCTAGAAACCTTGAAGGAAAACTTAACTGGTGTTCCTCGAGAAGAAATAAAGCCGATATTACATGAAATAGAAGATCACTTGAATAGAGAAATACAAAATGAAATCCATAATGGCAAAGACAGACAAGAAGCGGAGAAGTATGTAATCTCTAGGTTTAAAAAGCCTCAACAATTAGCAGAAGAATATTTACAGACATATGAACAATCAAGTCCGAAATCCGTAACATTATTATCTGTTGTGTCATCCATGTGGTTAATCGGTGCTGTTTACTTAATGAACCCCATCCTCAAAGGTTTCATAGAACCAGCTTTTTTCACTCTTGGTTTAGCTGTATTGGTTTTCGCTTCCATTTATTTGATGTTGAAAAAGAACTGGAGAAAGCTAGAAATCAAGACGGTAAAGCTCATACCTCCTACGATTGCTTTTCTTATATTTCCTTTATCCATAGTATCGTTTTGGATTAACGGAAATATAAATTCTTTCTTGTTATCCTACACTGTTATCTATTGGCTATTTTTAATAATTAGCAGCCTTTACTTTTTTAAAATCATTAAAAAAAATAATCTTGGAAAAGTGTCTTACAGCTTTTTTTAAAAGATAATAGGTTCGGTTGACGGCAAGTATAAACGTTCAGATTTCTGAGCGTTTTTTGATGTAGTATTAAATTAATTGTACTAAGACATTACACTTCGCGACTTAACACTGAATAGTAGAAAATATCTTCTAAATGTAGTTAGAAACTAAAAAGAGCCATCACGATAATGATCAAAGATACGGGCATAAAAAATATTGCCCAGCTATTTTTACCTTTCGTTTTAAACTCCTCTATTGCAATAAGTGCAAGGAAAATACCAAGTAGTAATGATGATATTGGACCATACGAAAAATCTTTTGTAATTAAGCCATATGCTGATATTCCCATTGCAGCTAAAGCAAGGATGATTTTAATAATTTTCAACTTCAATCCCCCTTGTCTCACAATCCATCATTTTATTTTACCACAAATTTTCCATATCCCTGCGTTTAATATTATGCGAACAGTAAGTTTCAAACTAATCTAAATTACTTCTCATGAACTTTCACATATACACTTCCAAATAGGCTTTCTCCTATATAAGCATCTAACTTCCATATTCCACTTTTAGGTAATGACATGTTAGAGGGGGCGTGTTTGTCTGCGCCATTATTAGCACCACCTAGTCCGCCATTGGTCACAAGGATTTCTTCATCTTCATTTTCATGTGTGCCTACAACTTTTAGTTCTCCTTCTAACTCTTGTTCTTCCCCCCAAAAATGCCACATGTACTTTTGCTCTTTATCAGGATAGAACTTAACTACTTCGCTATCATCGTAAATAAAACCTAATCGACCTTCTTCTCCAATCATTGTGTAACCGCCTGATTCAAAAAGTGAACTTTCATTCCAATTGTTTTTAATTACTTTTTCATTTTTTCCAATGGACTCCTCTTCCTTACAGCCTGCAATTGCAAACGATAAAATTACTGCGAAGATTAAAAGGATTCTTTTTTTCAACATAAATACCTCCCACTGACTTTTTATGTTAATTCTCTAAATAGTACCGATACCCCTTCAAAAAGGGCCCACCCTTTATTTCAAGAAAACCTGAAACCCTACAGAGAAAAAATAAGGGGAGAATTTCCTGTTATTTGAAGAATTGTGCTCATTTCAATGAAAATAAGGGTTAGATTTACCGTTATTTACTTAAAATTTGCTGATTTTCATATTTTTTTAGGCAATAACGAGAATTCCTCCGTTTATTTTCATGGATTTTCACATGATTTTCTAAATAAGCAGAATTTCTCCCTCTATTTTAAACGCGCTTCATTATTATTTTGTTCCGCCTCCCCTGAAACCAAAAACACCATTTTTCACTTAAAGAAAAATGGTGTTTTTTACGCTTTCATATGATTGAAAAGTTAATTTTCCTCAATACTAAATGCACCTCTTTTCTAAACAACTTGATCAACCATCGTAATGAAACAACCCATCTACAAACGCTTTGAAATTCGGTGCCAGCTCTAAAATGAAAATGTCGTCGCCCCATTCCAAATCAATATAAATGATCGGTGGATTATCTTTCGTCTGTCTGTAATCCATTGCCGTCCACGTATGGCCGTCTCCACCTAAAAGGATGACATCTTTCGGTAAGTCCCACTCTTCTATGTAATAGTCATTGGAAAGGATCCCTTCTTCTTCAATGCCTCGAATGTGGTCAACTCCAATATGATCCTCCGCCCACCCTGTAGGAACCGACGTTGGAAAAGCATCGTAAGTGATATAACCTCCATTTTGAATTTTGCATAGCTCAATGTAGGCATCCGGTAATTTTACACCTAATTTTTTCTCGGCGTTTTTTACCATATCATCAGTTAGCTTTTCTTTTTCTTCTATGCGCCATATATTTTCCAACAAATACGCCTCCTTTATTTATCCTTTTTAAATAACACTTTTTCAAAAAGAATGGATAAACCGACCATTAAAAATAACAAATAAAACCCTTTCAGATCGCTTTTCATAAACACTAAATAAAAACCTGTTAGCCCGAGTGTTAGAAAGAGTATCCAGAAAATTATTGTATTGCCTAAAATCTTTTTCGCTAAAAACTCCATCTTTCCCCTCCTCAGTAAATGCACTTCAAATAATTGCCTTCGCAGTGATTACTTAGGAGTTTACCATAATCAAAAATAAATTTTTCTTTAGCTCGCATGCTACAAATAGTCTGAACCGCAAAAATTTAATATCAAAACAATAATAATAAAATAAGTTTAATATAAATCTGTTTATTCTAGCGCTTTCGAGAAAAAAATACACTACTTTTGAATGATTTGATAACTTACAAAAACACAAAAACCATTAAATTCACATCATTTAAAGGTGTAAAAGACATTTATCTAGAATTATTGAAATTTATAAGCCCATTTGACTGATTAATGGGTTGCTTTAGTGATTCGTCTCAGCAGCTTTCTAATGAAAAGACTTCTAACTCCCTATATAATAGAGAAAACTCAAAATAATTGGACGTGAGAATTATGGAAACCATTCATATCCCTGCAGATGAGATGAATGATCCGATTTTTAAACATCTATTCGTGGAAGGTAGTGAAACACATGATTGATTATATGAAGTTTGATGTCATGTGGATGGATGACATCATTGCAACAGTCGATTTAAAGCCTTCAAATGGTGGGTCGCCTTATGTTGTAAATTATATTAATGACTTTAACAAGCAGTTTTCACCAATGATGGAAGGGCATATTACACTAGAAGAACTTGAAAAATGGCTGAAGTGGCGTACGTTCCCACCAACACGTGCCAATGCCAATGAACTACTTGAAAGCCTTGACATGCAAGCCTATAACCGTTGGGGCATCGTACGTAAAACGCATGGTGTCATGGCAGATGACGAAATTTGGATACGATTTAAGGGTGAAAAATTACGTCATAAAGACGTGTGCTTACGAAAAGAGCTCTATTATCCGAATGATTCGGAAGGAACAAATGTTTCAAATATTTGATTATATATTTTTTTAGAGAATTGATTACTAGTCATCGTTGATATCGTATCTCACTTTATTTAAAGCGATGAATAAGTTGATTGGAGTGGAGGGACCGTGACTCCACCGGGAAACGCACGCGCGGAAGATCCACTAAATTGTGCCTGCCGTTGTAGGCACAATTTAGTTAGCTGGAGCCGTGCCCGGGGAAATCAACGGTGTTCATTAGTTAACTTTATTTTAATAAAAAAGACTGTAGGCAATCCCGAATTTCTTCGAGTTTGTCTACAGTCTGAGTTTCTGTATCTATTCTTTACAAAAATCCACGAATTTTTTTGCCTGTATTAAGGACAAACCTGTTTGTTCTCTCACAAACTTCACCGCTTTTACTTCACCGACGGATTTTATTTTCTCTTTTACTAAAATGATTAGTTCCTCATTATAGACTTTTGTATAATCCATTTTCCAACCTCCTCGAATCTTTTATTTGGTGCTACTTTTAACTGTAATACTTCTAATAAATAAAGGTAATAGGAAAGTAACTGTAACAATTAAAAATAACGCATCAGACATTATTCTAACAAAAGCTGTGTTAATAATATAAAGTGTAAGAAGTAATAAATAACCGACTAAAAAAATATAATCGAATACTCTTTTACTAAATAGATATGGTTTCTTCAAATAGATCATTAAAAATAAACCTAGCATTAAAACTACTAAAGTCACTATAACATCATCCCCCTTTTACTGCGTGAAGACTTGTTGGAACTGCCGCATTAGTAATTCTAGCCATTTTCATTTCCATAATATTTTTTATGAATGTTACCGAACTATGTTAAACTCACATTAACAAGATGAATCCCAATTCTGCAACACGAGTATTCACAAAAATCTATGAATGGGAAAGGTGAAGTTACTTATGGATGAAAAACGTAAAGAAGAGCTGAATAAGAAAGAAAATAAAGTAATGAAGAGACAAGTGGGCATTATTGCGTTAATGATTATACTTTATATTCCATTCTTTAACATAGCTGCGTATATATCAAATCAATATTTTTTTGATAGTTATTATTTCGGCTTAGTTATTTTGTTATTAGGTATCCCGTTAACATACTTTGCTGCAAAATATTTAGTTTGGTTAATAAAAAATATAAATTCCTATACCAAATAAGCGGAGGATCTCCCCTTATTTACCCCAAAACAGAGGCCACCTCACTAAATAGCGGGAAATTTCCCGCTTATTTTATTGCAATGCATTCTTAATAACTCAGCGGCAGATTTCCCTTCTCTTGTCTGTAACACTAAGCACTTCGTAAAATTCTACTTTTAAAAGGTGTTATCCCCTTCTAATGAATATAATTAATTTCCTACTACCAAACTGAATAATCGCAATATTTAATAAATATACCACAACCCTTATTTCTATTTATTAAATAGTAAGTATGCGTTAATATGAGAGATGTTGGAAGTCATACTTCTGTAATATACTTAAAGGAATGATGGAATGAAAAGAAAGTGGTTATTTTTATTTAGCTTTCTCGTTTCAATCTTACTTTCTGCTTGCTCAGAAAGTTCAGAGGAAATAAAACAGGAACGATTTAAAATTGGTGTTATGCTGTCAGATGCAGGGCTCGGTGACCAGTCATTTTCAGATATTGCGTTTGAAGGACTGGAAAAAGCGCGTGATGAATTGGATATTACGTTCGATTACCGAGAGCTTGAGATAAGCGGTACATATAAGCAAGGTTTGGAAGACCTGATGGCAGAGGGGCAAGACTTAATTATTGGTATTGGCTTCACAGTGCAAGATGATTTGGAAGCGATTGCTAAAGCCTATCCGGATCAGCAATTTTTATTGATTGATGCTGAATCAGATTTGCCGAATATTCATAATGTAACTTTTAAAGATGATGAAGGATCTTATTTAATCGGTGCATTGGCAGCGATGAAATCAAAAAGTAATGTTGTTGGATTTATCGGTGGCGTAAATAATCCTGTAATTAAACGATTTGAAAAGGGATTTATAGCAGGTGCAAAACAAGTAAATCCGGATGTTGAAGTTTTATCTGTATTTGCCGGGGATTTCGGGGATGATCAACTTGGTGCTTCTATTGCACGGGATATGATCGAACAAGGGGCGGACTATATTTATCCCGCTGCCGGCTTTACAGGTGTTGGCTCTATTTTAGCTGCACAGGAAGCAGGTGTACATGCATTCGGTGTGGACAGCGATCAGTTTTTCCTTGCAGAAGATACAATTGTTTCTTCCATGATGAAACGAGTTGATACAGCTGTTTATCAGGCAATCGAAGAAATTGCTGAAACAGGGGTACTTTCGGAAAAAGATAAAGTGCTTGGCATTAAAGAAAATGGTGTTAGCCTTGCGCCAATTCGTGTCGTGTCTTTAACTGAAGAGGAAAAAAAGCTATTGGAAGACGTTCAGCAAAAGCTTGCAGACGGGCAACTGATAATTAAGTAGAAGAAAGGGTCGTACAACAATGAAATTAAAACAGAAAATATTAATGTTGGCCTTGATTCCACTACTATTAGCTGTCTGTATTATTGCTTATAATATTAGCCAGCTTATGAGCCTCAACGCCTCTACGGAAGAAGTAGTGGATTCCCTTGTTGCAGTTGAGGAATTAAACAGCACGGTCCAAAGCCTTCAAAAGTCACTAAGTGTCTATTCAATTAATGTATCAGAAAACAATAAGCATAATATTGAAACCGATTTAGCCCGAACAGAAGAGGTTTATAAAAATCTGAAAGGCAGCTTTACATCAGGCCGCCAACAAAAGATTAGTACCCGCTTTGAAGAGAAATTCGCAAAAATCGCAGAAGCGACAGCTACCTCACTGCAAGATACAAATGTTGCAGAAATTAAGCGTCAATCACAGCGTACTCGCGGAATTGTAAATGATGTAATCGAGCTAAAACGAGAGGTTAGTGCAAACTATACCGCGATGCAACAAGAACTTGGCAACAAAATTAAAGCCATTACATGGATTTCGATTATTGCCGCAGTCGTACTTTTATTCTTGAGTGTCGTGTCAGCTCTTTACTTTACAAACAAAATTGTCAGTCGCATAGGACGATTAACAGCCGGTGCAAAGGAAATTGCAGCCGGGAATTTAAATGTGGAACTGGATGACAAGGATACAGACGATGAAGTAGGTGAGTTACAAGTTACCTTCCGTCAAATGACAAGCAATTTAAGGGATATTATTACACATGTGTCTGACAGTTCAGACCAAGTTGCTGCATCTGCCGAGGAGCTCATGGCCAGCGCGGACGAAACAATGCTTGGAACCGAACTTATTTCCACATCCATTCAAAATGTATCAGATGCAGCAGACAAGCAAAAAGAAATGTCGGGCTCTTCTGCTGCCTTCGCAAAGGATGTATTAATAGAGGCAAAAGAAATTGCTAGTCAGGCGGGTAAAGCGACGGCACTGTCTGCTTCAACAAGTGAAAAAATTGAAGAAGGTTCGGTGTATGTAGAAAATACCGTAACTCAAATGAATCTGATTCATTCTACCGTTGAGGAAACCGCAGATTCATTAACATTACTTGCTAGCCGTACGAAAGAAATCGTAAATATTTTAAAGCTTGTTCAAGATATTTCCGATCAAACAAACTTACTTGCACTGAATGCCGCGATTGAAGCCGCTCGTGCTGGTGAAGCTGGTAAAGGCTTTGCTGTTGTTGCAGACGAAGTTAAAAAGCTTTCCGAACAGACAAAGCAGTCTGTTTACGATATTTCACGCATTGCAGTTGAAATTGAAACAGATACGACGAAAACTGTTTCTTCTATTCAGCAAGTTAAGGATCGAGTAGATGCAGGAATCAGCATCTCCCATGATACAAAGGCTACATTTGAAGAGATATTGTCAATTATCGGTCAAGTGCAAAATCAAGTAAATCAGATTTCAACTGTATCCGATAGCATCCATTCTAAAATAGAATCTGTTTCAGAGCAGTCGCTACAAATGGCGAAGGTTTCTGAAACAACAGCTGACAATGCTGTATCAGTTGCCTCAGCTTCTGAGGAACAACTGGCATCTATGTCAGAAGTAAATGCAGCAGCTACTTCTCTCGCTCGTCTTGCCGAACAATTGCAAGCGATTGTGGCGGAGTTTAGAACATAAGTTTACTGTGGCTATCAAATAGCCTCACCATCTTATAACCTTTTACGATAAATAAGAAGAATCCATTTTGAAAAGAGATTTAGAAAAATGGATTCTTCTTTAGTAATTTTAAGGGAAGAAATCCTCCAGTTTAACCCCCACTACTTTCAAAACTTTTCAAACCGAATGGATAGACCCATCATTAAGAATAAAAAATAAAATCCTTTCGGGTCCTGTTTCATTAAAACTAAATAAAAACCTGTCGATCCAAATACTATATTAAAATGTTTCCTAAAATTCTTCTCGATAAAAAATTCATCTATATTCTTCTCGAACTCATCATTAATCAGATGAACGTTGACTTTAAACAAGAAAACGCGAAAACCGTTACACTCAACAGGTTTTCGCGTCTCCAATTTAAGAATGCTTCTTCAAATACTCCAACGTTGCCTTTGCAAGTGTGTTGGCAGCAACTAAAAGTGCACGCTCATCGATATCGAACTTCGGATGATGGTGCGGGTACGCCTCTTCTTTCTCTGGGTCACGCGCACCTGTGAAAAAGAATGTGCCCGGTACCTTTTCTAAATAGTAGGCAAAGTCCTCACCGCCCATTTCCGGTTCACAAATAACAACTTCCTCGACACCCGGTGTTTGTCTTGCTTGCTCGATAAAGAATCTTGTTGTCTCCGGATCATTAATAACAGCTGAATAACCGCGCACATAATCGTATTCGTAATCGGCCTTCATCACCAAGCATGCCGCCTTCAAGACATCTTCCAGCTCACGTTCAATCAGGTCACGCGTTTCTTCATCAAATACACGTGCTGTACCTTTAATTTTTACCGAATCGGCAATAACGTTAAATGGATTTAACGCTTCAAAGTGACAAATTGAAACGACTGCAGGTTTTAAAGGATTAATACGGCGACCTAATAGCTGCTGGGCGTTCACAACAAATTGTGAGCCGATATAAATCGAGTCTTTCGTTTCCTGTGGTTTCGCACCGTGACCGCCTTTTCCTTTAATCGTAATGTAAAACCCATCTGCTGCAGCCATTAACGGACCTTCACAAACAGCAATTTTCCCATGCTCAACCGGTGCCCATAAATGCTGACCGAAAATAACATCGACCCCGTCCAGGCAGCCATCTTCAATCATCGGAATCGCTCCACCCGGTGCAATTTCTTCCCCGAATTGGTGGATGAATACGACATTCCCTTGAATCTCATCCTGAATTTTGTTCAGTGCCTTTGCCAATACAAGGAGTGAAGCAGTATGGCCATCATGACCACATGCATGCATTCTACCATCAACTTTAGATTTATAAGGAACATCATTTTGCTCCTGAATTGACAATGCATCGAAATCTGCACGTAGCGCAACCGTTTTACCTGGCTTGCCGCCTCTTAAAGTAGCGACTACCCCACGACCACCTACACCTTCTCGTACTTCATGACCAAGTGCACGATGGTATGCCGCAATATATTTCGGCGTTTCTACTTCCTCATGTGAAAGCTCCGGATTTTCATGTAGGTAGCGACGAATCGCAACCATTTCATCAAAATGCTGTTCTAGTATTTCAAATATATTCGTCATTTCTCATACCCCATTTTCTAAGTTGTCTGTATTTCGAATAAACATTACAAGTAATTCCCTACTTCTAAAGGCTACTTTTCAAAATCCTAAAATATTACTTTAAATAAATCCCATCGCCAGGACCTAATGGCAGGCCAAACATGAACCATACAGCAAATAAAATAATCCACATAATCGCGAAGAATATTGAATAAGGCAATAACGCTGAAATTAACGTACCAATCCCGATATTCTTATCGTAGCGTCTCGCAAATGCTAGTAAAATCGCAAAGTATGCAAGCATCGGTGTAACTGGATTTGAAATGGAATCCCCTACACGGTAAGCCATTTGTGTAACAGCTGGTGAATAGTTTAAATACATGAACATCGGTACAAAGATTGGTGCCAGTAAAGCCCATTTAGCCGATGCACTTGCAACGAGTAAGTTGATCAATGCACAAATAATAATGAAACCGATAAACATTGGTGCGCCAGTAAAGTTCATATTTTGTAAAAACTCTGCACCCTTAATTGCTAAAATCGGACCAATATTACTCCACCCAAAATAAGCAATCATTTGTGCTGCTACGAATGCCAATACGATAAATGAAGATAGGTCACCGATTGATTTAAACATTTGCTCCGCTACATCGCGGTCCGATTTTACCTTCTTCGTCACGATACCATATGCTAAGCCCGGTAATAAGAAGAAGAATAGCATAATCGGCACAATACCCGTCATAAACGGTGAGTTTAAAAAGCCGTTATCTTCTGGATTACGTAATAACCCTGATTCTGGTACGACTAAAATAGCCATTAAAATGATATAGGCAACTGTGACAATCCCTGCCCAGCGAAGCCCTTTATTTTCTAGAGCTGTAAGTGGTTCAGCGACCTCAACTTCTCCGCTGTACTTACCAAAGCGGGGCTCTACGAATTTTACTGTTACCCAACTTGCTACAATCACTATTAAAAATGTCGAAACGATCATGAAGTAATAGTTCATCGTTGCAAGTCCTGTATATGTAGGATCAACCAATTGTGCTGCTGTTTGTGTAATACCTAGTAATAAAACGTCTAAAGACGAAATAATAATATTAGCACTGAACCCTCCGGCAATTGCTGCATACGTCGCGATTAAACCAACAAGTGGATTTCGTCCAACACTCATGAAAATCATCGCGGCAATTGGAGGTAAAATAATGAACGCTGCGTCTGCGGCAACAGTCCCGACAAGACCCGTAAAGATAATAACAGGCAAAATAAGCTTTTTAGGTGCACTTAACACCGTCTTTTTCATCAATGCCGATATTAAGCCACTGTTTTCAGCTACCCCGATACCGATCATCGTCACGACTACGATACCAAGTGGAGCAAATCCAGTAAAGTTCGTCACCATGTTCGTAACGATTTGAATAAGTCCTTCACGATTTAACAGGTTAATAACTTCAATTGTTTCTTCTGTGCCTGGCTTAACCGCCGATACGCCAATTTTTGATAGAACAAATGATAATGCCAGTACAAAGAATGCCAAAATAACGAATAATGTAACTGGGTCCGGCAATTTATTCCCCGCTCGTTCGATTCCATCTAAAAACCGATCCACCATTTTTTTCTTAGCAACTTTATTTTCCATATGGGCCCCCCTAGTTGATTAATGTTTTAAAGAATAACAAAGCAAGAAAAACTTAACAACTAGTTATGCAAATTTTTAGATTTTTTGTTATATTTCGATAATAATAGTGTTTAGTTTAGCGATGAACTTGGGAGGATGCTCTTATTCATTAGATGGTGAGATAGGCCTTTCTTAAGTTAAATAGATCCCTTTTTAGATGTATATAATGAAAATTTTTTTAGATATTCAGTTCTATTTTAAGTTATTACCGTAGAATATTGACATTCAATACCCTTTAATTTACCATTTAATTTACAAGACTACCTATTATTCCCTAGGAGGTATTTTTATGCACTATACCTTAGTAGATTACGAGCACAATATCACGACCGTCACGTTTCATCCTGCGTCCAATTCTGCAAGCATCACTTACTTTATTGATACAGAAGATCGTCACTATATCGAATCGCCACAATACACGTGGAAGCAAGGTGGGTGTGATACCCATAGCCTCCATTACCATGATGAAAATAAGACACGCGTTATGTATAAACGTTTCATTACCAATGCTCTTAAACATGAGGATACCTGTGCATTAAATAATAATAAAAAGGATTTACGGAAAAACAATATTATTAAATATCCTAAAGGGAAAATAGATGTGAGAGAAGAGCTTAAAGAAAGTAGGAAAGCGGAATTAATTCCCTTTGAAATCGATTTAACAAAATTAAAACCTGCTTCTCAAAAGTCCGAGGAAAAAAAGGAAAAAAAGAAAAAATCTAAGAAGAAAGATAAAAAGAAAAAAGAGGAATCAAAAAAGAAGAAGAAGGCGAAGAAAAAATAGCCCCAACATTAAGGGAGGTCCTATGAACGACATTTTAAAGCAATTAACCGAAATTGATCCTAAATTAAGAAAACCTTTTCCTACCCAAGATATTAATAAAATAACGGAAGATTTCCGAACAGAGTTTATGAAATTACCTAATGAGGTGGATTTCTATGATGACTTCCATTTTTATTGCATGAATATAGCCGGCACGCTAAGTTATGTTTTAAGCGATCACATAAATCAAATCCCCCAAGGTCAAATCGATATGCTATTTCAATCTTTTTTTGAGCATTATCAATATGAATTTCTAGAAGACCGAATAGCAAATTATCATCATTTCTATCAGGAATATACAACCTTTGAGCAAGCAAGGAAGCTGCTATTACAGCTGTTTTTCCCTACCTCCAATATTAGCTCCCACTAATTTCCAAACACAAAAAAAGCCTGGCTATACCTGTGCACAACTATTTTGTGCCAGGTTACCATGCCTTATATTTTATAATGCCACTTTGCAAACTCACTAGTTTTCAATCGGTAATCTTTTTTTCGTCTCGTACATATCTTTTAATTTAGCATAATAAGCCGCTGCATTTACTGCATCTTCGCCTTTTTTACGTAAAGCATACTCGAATGCCTCCACTAAATGCTCTGTTGTTACCAATTCATTTTTAATATTAATTAAATCATAATACTCATAGCGGTCAGGAATTTTCGATAAAATATCTTCATCGCCTGTAATCGAAATTAAATGATCGTCGTTAAAAAATAATTGTAGCATAGTTCATGTCCCCTTTTTTATGTAGTATCTGTGTTGTCACCCTTTGATAATATGCTGTTGCAGCCCGCTTTTAACACGCTGTAATGAAGCATCTTCTTATCTTTACCCTATTTCTTACATAATGAATCATCAATCAGTATAATAAATTTCCGACCCGCCCTCATTAATTTAATTATTCGGAAAAAATAAATCTATATGTTGTAAATTAGGTATAATATATCTATAATGACCATTTAACGTTTGGGACGAATTACTTGGAGAGGATAGTCATCTATGAAAATAACACGAACCGTTAAATATAATTTAATCCGTCTATTTCGGCTTAAATCGGGTCCACATGAAGTGGCGTCAGGAGTAACGATTGGTTTTATCCCAAGCTGGCTGCCTACATTCGGATTTGGCCCCGTACTTTCCATCGGTATGGCCAGGCTCGTAAAGGCGAATACCGTTTCCGCACTTGTCGGTGGTGTCATGGGCACTTTTATTTGGCCGCTCCTTTTCTTCTTAAATTATCAGGTCGGGAGCTTTCTATTGGATCGAAATACTAAAGTCAATGAACTGGATGAAGTAGGATACATTGACGCGATCGAACATGCTTATACAGGAATTGTGAGTTCCCATTCAAGTGGATTCATCTTTCTAACAGGTGCCACGTGCAATATCGTGATCTCCTCGATACTTATTTACATCATCGTATATGTCATGTTTAAGACAAACCGGGTAAGGATTTTAAATAAAATTAGGTGAGTCCATCACATAAAGAAAACCGGGTGCCCAACAATTCATCAATTGTTCGTGCACCCGGTTCGTTGTTATATTAAATTCATGATATTAGTGGAGCATGATCGAGCCGCCATCCACCATCAATGTTTGACCTGTTATATACTTCGAGTCTTCTGAAGCTAAAAAGACAGCAGCACGTCCGATATCTTGTTCCGGATCACCGAATTTACCCATCGGAATACCTGCAAGTACCCCTTCATAATATTCCGGTTGAGCTTTTGCCCATGCTTGTACACCTTCTGAATTGGCGATTGGTGAGATCAAGTTCGCCGTCACACCATCAGCCCCAAATTCATTGGCTACGACACGCGTAATCCCACGAATCGCTTCTTTTGCTGCCGCATAAGCAGCTTGTGTTTTATGTCCTTTTAACCCGGCACCTGAAGCAAAGTTTATAATATTACCACGAGTTTTCTTCAAATGTGGAATAGCCGCCTGCATTAAGTACCATGTAGGGTAGAAGCCTGTATCCATTGACAATGCTAAATGTTCTGGTGTTGTTTCAAGGAATGGCACTTGTTTCGAAGCGTGTGCATTATTCACTAACACATCTAAACGACCATATTTCTCGACAACTTGTTCCACTACATTTTTTAGTTGATCATGCTTTGTCAAATCACATTCAATAAAGCTAGATTGTGGTGAGTGTTGCTGCAAATCCGCCAATACTTTTGCGCCTGCTTCAGGATTGAGATCAACTGCCACAACAATTGCGCCCTCTTTTACCATTGCACGCCCCATACCAGCACCAATACCGCCAGCACCACCTGTAATGATCACTACCTTGTCTTTTAATTTCAATACAATTTCTCCTTCTCAGAAAAACCACAACGCTCACGTGATTGTTCCCAGTATCGTTAATAAATTTTTGTTACTAACAAATTAAATATACAACTTCATTATTTTAGAGGCAAATTATCAATCGGACTTATTATGCGCATTTTGGGCAGATACTATTACAGAAATTTGCTTTAATTTCAATCATTGAATGTCAGGAGAAAAACTGACTGTGATACCCTACCTCAGTCAGATACCTCTTTGTCTATATTGGTTCCACGAATGGTATCACTGAAAACTTCATAAGGCTCCATACCAGAAACATAAAACGTATAAGTAGTTTCAACTGCCAACGAGTCCTTTTTCACCACTTCAAACTCATACGTGACATCCGTCCAACCGTACCCTACCTGTTTAATCTCATAGTCCATGTCTGGATACGTTTCTTGCAAAAATGTTTCTAAGCTCACTTTTGCTCTTTGTTTATGCACTGTATTGCCGCTCATTTGCATGTAAGCGTACACTAGGACACCAATTAATGTAATAGCAATTACGCCATATAGTATTTTCTTTTTCATATTAATTTTCCTCTCTTATTTTAAGAATGCTAAAGCCGATCACAATTCCAATAAACGTTATGATTAAATGGATCACCACGGATGTGAGTGCGAGGGAAAAAGACTCCAAAAAGCTTCCTCCATAAAATTCACCGAACCAATCCGTCATATACAATAGACAGTTCCATATAAAATTCGGTACCCCTGCAAGCAGAACGGCAATAAAAATGGAGCGGTAAAACAAATATGTAACCGCGCCCAGTAAGGCATAGGTCAGGATAAATCCACTATTGTTATTCATCACGGTCGTCCCCATCGCCAAGATAAAGGCAATCGCTACAAAGAAAATCTGTATCGTTGTCAGCTTCAGCGTGATTTTTCGAATCATTTTTTTAGAGCCACCGCCATGTTCTACTTCCACAGGCAGCGGGATTTGTGATTGTTCTGCAATGTGGCGGCACTCTTGGCAACTTTTCAAATGCTCCTCGACAAATTGTTTTGTCCCTATCTGAACCAAATCTTCCTCGTATAAAGGTAAAAGATCTTGTATAACCGGACATTCTTTGTTCATAAAGTCACCTCCATTAATTTTTGAATCTTCAATTTCAGCCGGTGAAACGTTACCCGCGCATAGTTCTCTGATTTACCAATTAAGTCACCAATTTCTGCAAAGCTCAGTTCTCCATATATACGCAGCAATACAATTTCCCTCGAAGCATCATCTAGTTTTGAAATATGATGTAAAAGTATTCTTGTATCTTCATTGAGTTCTGCTAACTCTTCTATCGATGGCATTTCAGTTTCCGGAATCGCTGAGAGTTTTTGCATTAAGCTTTGCTGATACTTATTTTTCCGATAATATTTTTTCAGTAAATTTCCCGCAATCGAGAAGATCCATGTCGACAAAGTGGATTGTCCATTAAAGGAGCCAATGCTTTTACAAGCCTCGTAAAAGGTATCGTGGCAAAGATCTTGAGCAGTCATCCGATTTCCTGTCTTGGACAAAAAAAACGCATAGAGTTTTGGATGAATTTGTTCATATTGTTCCTCTAACTTGTTCATAACTGCCCTCACTTTCCTGTTGTTCGTAGTATTAATACCACGACCCTCTATTTCGTTACAAAATATTTTAAAATATTTTTTTCAAGTATTCTGTTGATTTCACTATAACGGCTTTGGAACAGTTATGTATTTGGGGATTGAAAAACAAAAAAAAAAATTTAATATCTGAGTAAGTAAATTATCTATCAATAGTCCGTAAAAAAAATGTGCCAAAATCCTTGATCATAAAGGATTTTGGCACTCATTGAATTCCTGTGAAGTTCATTAGCTTTCTCTAGTTATTTTTACATTAGCCAAGGTATTTCCCAGTTCTCCGCTAATAACTGATAAGCTGCCATCGTTTTCAAGAACAATCGCTTTAACTTCCTTTAAGTCTCCGATTCCATCATTCCGCACAGACTGTAGTATATCGCCCTCGCTAATTCTTTCTTTTTTCATCGTTTCTCTAAGAAATGAGCCATTCAAATAGAGCAAGCTCGGCTCTGACTTAATGATTTTATTGAATTTTTTCCAACGTACAGATGTGAATGTCAATAAGAATTGCAATAAAATCATCAGGACAAATGCTAACAGTCCCTCTAGCAAGCTCACGTTTTTATTCAATAAAATTGTAGAGAGTATAGAACCAAGTGCTACCGTTACCACTAAATCGAAAGCATTTAATTGGGTTAATGACCGTTTCCCAGAAGTCAGCAGAAAGAAGATTAGACCGACATAAGCTAGAATGCCAACAGTGATAATTCGAATAAAACTATCCAATGTTATTGAGAACATGCTACTAGCTCCTCTCCGTAATTATAATAAATTCTCACAACCATTGAAGCTGCTATACCTACTCTCTATACCCTATTCGTAACTTCCAAATACTCATTGCATATTAAATCTTGATTACAAAAAAGTACATCCTGAAAAAATCAAAATTTAATTTTCCCTATAATATCTGTACATATTTTTCTGTAATGATTTATACAAATGAAAATTCCATTCGATAAATTATATTAATAAAATAAATCCCTTTTATTATTCTAAAATAGAATTCCTTCTGTTTTCTCCAACATTTTTTGACCCGCTTTTACTCTTATTTCCTCAGCCAAATCCATCCCTTCCATCGACCCGTTCTAATCCCATCATCAACAACTCAATAAAATCCCATCATCATGTGCTCAAAAAAGTTCGCTCAAAAAGATTTAATTATTTTTTTAATTATTTTTATAAATATATATTGTTGCGTTAACACGCAACTGAATGGTTTTTTTCTTTAGGGCAATGCCAATTCGGATCTCCCCAAAAAATTATTTTCACTTTCATGTCCCTTTTTTTGATTATGGATGCCATATATAAGGCAAGACAGTAATTCAAATTTTGGAGGTTGGAACATGAAAGTATTAGTGAACGATAAACAATTACTTGTATCACACAGTTTGGCAGTCCGAATCGGTGTTGAGGAGGCATTATTCCTGCAGCTGCTGCATTATCGATTAGAAAAGAACGGTGTAGAGAAGGAAGGACATATTTGGTATCGCCAAACTTATGAAGGATGGGCAAAGCAATGCTCCTATTGGAACATAACGAAAGTGAAAAGACTCATAACGAAATTAGAACGCTATCAACTGATCCTTTCTTCAAACAAATTGAACAGTTTCGTTACCGACCGTTCGAAATGGTACCGAATTGATTATGAAAAAATTGAGAAGCTGCTTCAGAAAAAAGTTTATACCCAGGAAGAGCTGTTTCCAGAAGAGCCAAATTTACAGGAAAAGAAAAAAACAAAAGAAGATATGGACTATAGTAATGACATTGCAACGATCATTCACTATTTTAACGAAAAGACCAATAAACACTTTAATCCCGATTCAAAAACGAGTAACCGCCTCATCAAAGCGATTTTAAAAGAAGGCTACACGGTGGAAGACTGCCATTTAGTCATTGATGAGCAAGTGAGGAATTGGATGCACGACCCGCAAATGTACAAATACTTAAGGCCGATGACATTGTTCCGTTCGGGTAATTTTGAAAGCTATTTAAATAATGCCCTCGCAAGAATGCAGGATAATGATTACGTCCCGGCACCTGTCGTACTTGATTTTGATGAAGGTGATTATGAATGATTAAAAAGGAATTTTTAGAGCAAAGCATTTTAGCAACGATGCTCGAGGAAAATTATTTAATACTCGATAGTCAGCTCAAGCCGGACATGTTTTACGGCCAATACCACCGACAGCTTTTTGCGCTCATGCAGCAACTCGCAAATGAAGGACATCCAGTAGACTACTTAACACTAAGTGCACGGTTTGAACAGATTGAAGCGATTGGGATTTCCTATGTGACGGAGCTTATGAGGTTTGCCAATGCCGAAAAGTTCGACGATTATGTCCTACTACTACGAGAAATTTGGCGCGAGCGGCAAAAGGGGCAAATTTTATTTCAGGCGGCTGAGGGAGATTGGGCGATCCCGCAAATTATCGAGCGGCTTGATCATACACAGCTCGAAGGAAATCGGACAGATACAACAATCACGCAAACTTTAGTCGCAATGGATAATCGGCCGTGGGAGGAAGTAGAAACACCTGGACTCATTATCCCCCATATTAAGGATCTCGAGCTACTAATCGACGGATTCCGTCCAGGCGAGCTGACGATTATCGCAGCCCGCCCTTCGATGGGAAAAACCGATGTGATGAACAATTTAGCCCTTTATGCAGGCTGGCAAGGACATTTGCCGATTATCTTTTCATTGGAAATGAGTAAAACGATATTGCTCGATCGGCTCATTGCGACAACAGGTCAATACTCTCGATTAAAAATGCGCGACCCGAAGCAATACTTTTCAGAAGAACAAAAAAAGAACTGGATTCAAGTACTCGAACGGGTCAATAAATCGAGCATCGAAATTGATGATCGCAGCTCTTTAACAATCCCGCAAATCCGCAGCCAAGCCCGCCGTATTATTCGGCAAAACGAAAACAAAACACCAATTATTTTAATCGATTATTTACAAATCATCCAAGCAGACCGCGATGAGGAATATGCAGCCATCGCGATGAGCAAAATTAGCCGCGCCTTAAAGCAAATGGCAAAGGAGTTCAACTGCCCGGTCATTTGTCTATCCCAGCTCAACCGCAATGTGGAATCCCGCGGCAATAAGCGTCCTCTTATGAGTGATTTACGAGATTCGGGCTCCATCGAACAGGATGCAGACGTCATTATTTTGCTCTACCGCAACTCGTATTACGATCGAGAAGAGACCAATACCCCCGATGCATTAGAGCTCATCGTTGCCAAAAACCGCAATGGTCCAACAGGTACAGCTATGGCCCATTACAACAAAAAAACAGGTCATATTTGGACAAGGGAGCGATAAAAATGGAGAAACAAACCGTTTATACACTGCTACTTGAAATGATCAAATACGAGGAAAACTTCGGTGCTTACTGGATTTACCTCGCTTTAAAGAAAGGCTATTTGCAAAAGGAGGACGACCCATCGCGTATTTACGAAGTCCCATTTACGGAGGAGGAAATTGCCGAAATCCGTGAAATGAATCAACGCGACGTACTCGGCATCAACCGCATCAAGCTGTATGCAACAAGCGTTTCCCCTACCCAGTACGCCCTATACTTTGCCCAAACACCGTACGATGCCCAAATGCTCCACGCCTCTATTTACGGCACCAAACCAACAAAGTGGCACAGCATTTACAACCAGCACAAGTACACAAGTATCTACCATCAAGAAACGGATGAGGAAATTTATATGTTTATACTGAAGGAACGCATTAAGAAGTTTCCGTATTATATTGGGGAGGTTGCTGTGGAGGCTGTGAAGGAAAAGAGTTTGGTTAATTAATTTGATTAAACTAAATAGGAGTCTTCCATTTTGCATATTTGGAAGGCTCGTTAATTAAAGGAACAAATTTCCGTTATTTTAAAAATATTTCTTAAATCAGCGAAAATAACGGAACAGTTTTCCGTTATTCAGTAAAAAACCATGAAAATAATGCCTTTAGGACGGAATAGCGGAACTTTCTTCCCTTATTTTAACGTTATTTTTTCAATCAGCGGCAATAGCGGTAAATCGTTCCCTTATTTATTAAATAACTAGGAAAATACTAATCCCAATAATTAAACACTTAGAAGCCTACCATTTGATCACTGATTGAATTTAACAAATACGCTATCTAATAACTGCATGCACTATTTTATATTATTATTAATTAGCATATGATAAATGTATCATTTATTCTGCTATTACATATAACTCTATAATATGCATTATTCTTATCAATTGATTAATCGATTATAATCGATTATTTTTTACCTATAATCGGTAGAGGTGAATGAAATGAAAATGAAAGAATCACCGACTTTACAATTTAAGCGGGAATTAACCGATGCTATTAAGCGGGAAATTATTGCTTTTGCAAATACACAAGGTGGCGAGCTTTATATTGGCGTTGATGATGATGGTTCAATTATTGGTCTTGAAAATGCAGATAAAGTACTCGAATCCGTTTCGAGTATGCTACACGATAGTATCCAGCCAGACATTTTAGTGCATGCTTTTTTAGAAATTGTTAATTTAGAAGGTAAGAACGTTGTAAAAATTAGTGTTGCGAGAGGTACTCGTCGTCCTTATCATTTAAAAGCGAAGGGTATGAAACCATCAGGTGTCTTTATTCGCTATGGAACATCTGTTACAAATGCCTCCGAAGAAAATATCCGACAAATGATTATCGAATCGGACGGTACCAATTTTGAAACAATGCGAAGCTTACAACAAGAATTGACGTTTACTGAGGCGAAGAGAATTTTTGATGAACAAAACTTAAAATTCGGACCAGAAAAAATGCGTACCCTTGGTCTAATCACAGAAGACGGCTATTATACAAATTTAGGTCTACTTTTCTCCGATCAATGTGAACATACGATAAAATGCGCACGCTATTTAGGTAATGACAAAATAGAATTCCAAGACCGAAAAGAATTTAGCGGCTCGATTTTAAAGCAAGTGGAAGCTGTCTATGAATATTTATCAATCAATAACGCAAAGCATGCCCATTTTGAAGGACTTAAAAGGATTGAAACTGAAACCTATCCCAGCTACGCATTACGTGAAGCACTCATAAACGCATTCACACACCGTGATTATAGTTTTAGCGGAAGCATCCTCATCCACCTCTTCCAGGATCGACTGGAGCTTGTTTCAGTTGGTGGTCTCGTGAAAGGCTTAACGCTAGAAGATATTGAATTAGGCATCTCGCAAAGCCGCAACCCAAAACTTGCAAATGTTTTGTATCGATTAAAATGGATTGAAAGTTACGGCACAGGCTTACAACGAATGAGAGAAAGCTATAAAGGCAGTGTAATGGAACCGTACTGGACGGTTGGACCGAATGCTTTCGTCGTAACGCTTCCTAAATATATTTCACTCACGCCTACTGATGAAAATGAAGCATTATCTAACTGGCTAGCACAAAGTAAAGAATTTACTGCAAGAGACCTCGAAAATTATTTGAAAAAAAGTAAAGCGACAGTGCGGAAAATTCTTGAGGAATTAATACAAAGCGGACAAATTATGCGGGTCGGCAGCGGACCAAAGACAAAGTATCAGGTTTTATCTAATTACGAATAATATCAAATACATGAGTCTTCCATTTCGTATATTTGGAAGGCTCTTTGATTAAAGGAACAAATTTCCGTTATTTTAAAGTTTTTTCTTAAATCAACGAAAATAGCGGTAGCGTTTTCCGTTATTCAGTAAATATTCATGAAAATAATGCCATTATGGCGGAATAGCGGAACTTTCTACCCTTATTTTAACGTTATTTCTTAAATCAGCGGTAATAGCGGTAAATCTTTCCCTTATTTAGTTAATAAGCATGAAAATACTAATCCCAATAATTAAACACTAAATCCCCTACCGTCTGTGATCTAAAACGATTCATAAAATGAAGCTCCACATCATTCAGGTCATTTTCATTCAATAAAATATTCCCATTGCCACTAGCTTGAAATGCTAACGGCTCTGTTAATTGAGCTGCGGTTAATACTTGATAAGGATTTTTAAACAAGTCCGCCAATAATGGATGGTCAATAAATTCTAAGCCCCCCATCTCACAATTACTTGTGAAAGCTACATAATCATATAGATCATTATAAAAAATATAGAACGCTTCCCCATCGATTTTCACATGGGCATGAGCATAGCCAACAACACTATCCGGCTCATAAAAGGACAAAACCCTACCCTTTAACTGTCCGACATACGAGTAGCAATACCTTTTGAATTCAGCACTACATGCTACCCCATCCCGTTCAAGTGATAAATCCCCTTTAGTAAAACCAGTTACGCCTCTTTTTAAAATCATATACAAAGCCCCCTCTAATGGCGTTTACTTTAGAATGCCATAACCATTGGAATGAAGCAAAAAAGCACATCCTGATAAACCAAGATGTACTTAAACTTAATGATCGATATTTTTTTGACGAGAAAACTCAATTAACATTAAGTCTTCGGTATCCTTCTCAATCTTTTCTATATTCGGACGATCCCAGTCATCTCCGTTATACTTTTCTTGATCCAGTATATAATGAAGCTTAGTATACTCCGCATTTTGTAATAATTGCAGAATATATCCTACTCGGTCCATCATGTACTTATTTAAAGCCATCATATCTTTATTAGAAAGCTGGCTAATGACTTCTGGAGGTGTATTTTCGGGTATCTTTAAGAACTCATCATAACCATATTTACCAGCATGCATATCTTCAATAATTCCATTTCTAAAGATAAAATGGACAATTTTGCGCGATAAATCAAACACACTTTCTTCAAGATCAAACTCTTCAGGTACCTCGCACTTGTTAATATATTCTAAAATCATTGAATTCTTATGGCTTTCAAAATTTATAGCCTCTTCATCTTCCTCGTAAAAAAAGCCTTCCACTTCTACTAACTCATCGATGAATTCTCGATCAAGCTTTTCAAAGGTACCTTTCATAATCTTTAGCAAATTACTTCTCTCTAAAGGATCAATTGAATCCAAATATCTGTCTTTCTCTGCGCTCATATTTATAGCCTCCATATTGGCACAAGGTTTATGCGAGAATACTTCTTTACATACTTATAGTTATATCTCTATTCAATATTTTTATGCTGAAGGGTTTTTTCATTATTCAGGGGGGAGTTTTGTCTCCTACTACTGCCTTCAAAGTTCAGGACTTTCACTCTACCGCTCATATCCGTACCTGGCGCAAAAAAACGACAAAGCCTTTGTAACTTTGTCGTTTCTATTACTGCATCATGCCATATTTAATTTTAATACGTGTTAGTTTTTCCATTAGCGGCTTCGTTAAAATTAATAAAAAAATAACGTTCGATACAGCATAGATGATCGTAAACGGAATTGCTGAGGCAAGTGCTAATACGTAAGCTTCCATCTCAAATACGCCATACGTCGAAATTGCACCCCAAATGTCCATGCCAAATGAGAAAAAAATACCAGCGAAAATGCCGAATAATACGAGAGGCACCTTTTTCGTAATCCACTTTGTTTTACCTAGCAAACCAGCTACAAAGCCAATCATCCCCCAGGTAAACATTTGAAATGGTGTCCATGGGCCTTGTCCGAAAAACATATTTGATACGAGAGCTGACAATGCCCCTGTTAAAAAACCTGCCTCAGCTCCTAGTGCAAAACCAGTTATAGCCGTAATAGCCGTTACTGGTTTAAAACCTGGTGTAGCCACAAACAAGCAGCGTCCAGCCACAGAAATTGCTGCCATAACTGCAATCGTCAAAATTTCCCGGGGCTGCGGCTTACGACGTTCGAATGAAATGAAAAACGGGATACAGCTAAGTGCAATTACACACAGCGAAATCATATAATACTTTCGGTCCTCGAAAACCGTTATACCTAAATATAGAACAGCCGGCATGGCAAACCCAAACACTATTAAATTGACGAATAATCGAATTCTGTTTTTTGACATCGCGTAACCACATCCTCATATGTAATGACTTCTTTTTCAAACGAACGAGCAATGCGATGTGCTGCAGTTGTATAAAAACTGTTACCACTATAAAAGCTGCGTGGTGTCCCTTGTGACACGAGTGAGCCGTCAAAAAACAATGCACAGCGTGAGCTATATTGTGCAGAAAATTCGATATCATGCGTTACCATCACAATTGTTAACCCTTGTCGCTGTAGCTGATGCAAAATAGCAGCTAGTTCTTCCTTTGCATGTGCATCTAACCCTTTAGTCGGTTCATCTAAAAAAAGGAGTTTCGGTTCCAGCAGTAGCACTTTTGCAAGTGCTAGACGCTGTTGTTCGCCACCACTTAAATCATATGGATGACGCGTTAGAATATGCTGTAAATGCAGCTGTTCAATAAGTACAGCCATTTGTTGCTCTGTTGCCTCAACTACTTGTAATTCCTTTTCTGCAGTTTTTTCTGTGAATAATATTTTGGGGTCCTGTGGTAAGTATGCTACCGTTTGACGATAAAGCTCCTGATTTCGATATTGCTTTAAGTTCTTTCCAAAAATTAAAACCTCACCTCTATAAGGTTTCTCTAGACCTGCCAGTACATTAAGGGCAGTCGATTTCCCCGTACCATTGCCACCAATAATTGTATAAAATTCACCTTCATGCACGCTTAACTCAAATTGCTGTAATATATCGGGGGCATTACGTTCATAGCGAAACGCAATGTTTTTCGCTTCCAATATCGGGCTACCTAACTGTTGCTCCTCTGCTTTGAATGCGACCTTATGCCATGAAAAAGAACGGAGCCATTGTTGTCCTTCACGAATCGTAAGCGGTGCCTCACCTTCGCCGTCTAATGCAGCAAAAATTTTAGTCGCTGTTGGCAGCGCCGTAATCATCGGATGCTCTTTTGGAAGCTCTAATAGCATTTTTCGAGGCGTGCCATCATAGATTATTTCCCCTTGTTCCATCACAACAACACGATTGGAAATCGGTAACAACTCCTCTAATCGATGCTCAATACAAATAATCGTTATGCCAAGTTCTTCATTCAAGCGTTTTAATGTTTGAATGAATTCCATCGCTGCAATCGGATCCAGCTGAGATGTCGGCTCGTCTAATAATAATACTTTCGGCTGCCCTACTAAAACCGATGCTAAATTTAACAGCTGTTTTTGGCCACCCGATAACACCGTTGTCTTTTCACGGAACCATTTATGAATGCCAAAAAAATTTGCCATTTCAGCAACACGTCGACGAATTGTTAGCTGATCCATCCCTAAATTTTCAAGACCAAATGCGAGCTCATGCCATACTTTATCTGTCACAATTTGATTTTCAGGACTTTGCATAACGTAGCCAATTTCTGTCGCGGCTATTTTTGCGTCTAGCTGTTCCAAATTTTCACCTTGATAATAAATGGCGCCGCTTTTGTCCCCATGTGGCTGAAGTTCTTTTTTTAATTGCTTTAATAATGTACTTTTACCGCAACCAGATTGTCCAATTAGCGTAACAAATTCTCCGCTCGCCACCTTTAGCTTAATATTGTTTAACACCGGCTTCGGCTCATTTGGATACGTAAACGTTACATCTTCGACTTTAAGTATTTCCATTTTCGTGTCTCCCTTACTTCAATAACGAGTGGAATCATTAGTAATGCGGTATAAATCGCGTATACCGTTATACTATTCCAGCTCCAATTAATCGCTGTAAATGTTGGATAATAGTAAAAAGTCGCATAGCCTAATGCACTTGCAGTTAATAGCAGCGCGACAAGAAAACTAATCATACCAAGCATTATCCCGTCACGCTTTTCAAATAAAAACAATGAAAAAGACGAACGCTTGCCAATGCCATAACCGCGCGCCTTCATAGAATCTGCTGTTTCGATAGCGTTTTCGAGTGCCCATGTTATTAGAATAGAAATAATCCGCATCGTACATTTAGCTCGATGTATAAGTGAACCCGTAGTATAATCCATTCCCATCGTTTTTTGAGCTCGGGCAATACGCATGAGCTGATGCTGAAAGCGTGGAACAAGACGCATCGTAATCGATAGTGTTAACGCAAGGACGGGTGACAATTTCCCAAATAAATATAAAAATTTATCTGAGGTCATCACTTCGTTGTAGCTGCTAAACCAAAGCATAACAGCTGTTAGCATCGTTGCCATTGCCACACCATAGCAAATTGCCTCCATCGTTACCGCATTGCCATTCAAATAAAACAGTACCATTTTTCCATCGTGGCTTATGAGTGGATTGATAATGGCCATAATAATAAAAAGTGGCACATACAGCTTCCAATCTCGTAGAAATCGCCCTCGACGAAATGCAAAATTAACACTCATCGCCGCACAAATAGTAATAACTAAAAATACAGGATGCATAATAAACATGCCAATTCCTATGGCTGATAAAAAGAATGCAAATAAGACGATTGGATGATACGTTTCAAAAGCTGTCATTATTCCCCATCTACTCCTAAGTCGCGACCTAAATCGACCGTATAATGCCATTCGACAATATCCCCGTCCTTTAAAACGTATTGACTGCTTCCATAGTTCGGGAAATTACCATTTACACGATACATCCAACCACTTAAAGGACCTGCACTAAATTCATATAAATGATTAATCCCTTCAATATAGACGTTGTTATAAACGTTTTCATTTGCTCCTTCGTATTCTAAATGAATACCATGTTCCTTCACGGCACGCTGTAAAACCTTCCAAACAGTTTCATTGTCTGAGAGCAATTCATATTTTTTCGGCGTTAAAACAAAACCACTTGCTGGAACGTATTGCTCGCTTTGCAAAGAAGGGTGCAACATATCCCAATGTTTCAGTAAGCTGTGCACTTGAATCGAAATTGTGGCGTAACGCTTCGGCTTCTCTACTGGCTGAACTGGTTTTTGCTGTACTGGTTTTTGCTGTACCGGTTTTTCATCAGCCTTTTTTTGCTCTGTTGGCCTTTGTGTAATTGGCTGTTGTTCGACTGGCTGCTCAACTACTTTTTGTTCAGTCGGTTTTGGGGCCTGCTTTTCTTCAGTTTTTGTTGTTTCTACTACTCCGTCCACTTCTTCTTTTTGTTCTTTTGGAGACTTTACTTCCTCTACAATAGGTTCAGCGGTCTCTTCCTTTGTTTCTGAAGGGATTGGCTGTACGATTTCTTCCTTACTTCTTTCCTCTTCTTGCATTTGCTCATATTGTTCAACTGATTGAACCCCGCAGCCCGTTAGTAAAAAGGTAAGTAATAAAAAAATGATTAATTTTTTCATCACTTCATCGTTCCTTTCACAAATTGAACGCTCATTTTTGCCATTTGAGCACGTGTTGTCGGATCGGATGGGTTAAATCTACCGTTTGAGCCTGTTGCGATGCTATATTCAGCTAAAAAAGCAAGGGCTTGTTGTTCTTCTGCGGGTAAATGAGCAGTATCACTATAGGTTACATTCGCCTTCGCGACATATGGTGCATGCTGTGTGTTGTATGCACGCATAAGCATTAAACCTAGTTGCATACGTGTAATTTTCTTATTTGGATTGAATGTTCCATTGTTATATTTAATAATTCCAGCCTCATAAGCTGCAGCAATTTCATTTTTACTAGCAATCGCCATATTTCCTAAATCCTGATACGGTGCATTCTCTTTATTGGTAATCTTCATTGCACGAACAATAATTGCGACTGCCTGTGTTCTAGTTAAATGATTATTCGGCCTAAATGTACCATCGGCATATCCTTTTAAAAGACCTAACTCAACCGCTTCATCAATATAAGGTCTAGCCCAACCTGTTGTTGTATCATTAAAATTATTATTAGTTTCTTCCATCTCATATAATGACTTTTTACCATTTAGTACTCGGTTATATGCTGCTAAAGCATACGTCGCTTGCTCTGTTGCCATCCCATTTGCACTCTTTTCTGTTAAGACGTGCTTGAACCCACCATCAGCTGCATTATAAAAAGTTATCATTTTCTGTACATGTTCCGTTGCATCTAGACCTAATGCCGCATAAGCAGTTATTACTTGTGCAGCTGTCTCCGCATTGTTATAACCGTTTGCTGCTAATGCATTCATTTTTGCGATTGCACGCTGAAGTGCAGGTCCAACCTTTTTATCTTCCGCATACGGTGCAAGTGCTTGAATCGCCATCGCTGTTAAATCCAAATCAGCAGTTTCTCCACTTAGCGTAAATCCTCCATCTGGAAGCTGCTCTTGTAGTATAGCGTTTACTAATTGAGCTCTTACAGGGGAATCGTATTGCTTCGTATCTATGGCAATGAGTGCGAAAGTCGGACCGTTCACACCTTGCCAGACAACATTCGTTACTTCTTCAAGTGGCTTCGTTAAATCATAGCCACCTACATTTTTCGGATCTTTTCCAATTGCTGATAAGGCAATGATGACACGTGAGTATTCAGTATATTTATATTGGTGTAGCTTCCCTTTCAGTGCTTTTACTTCCTTCACTACATTTTGATAATACGTCTCAAAATAATTCGCTGGCACTTGAGCCTCGCCTCGTGCTAGACCGATTACAACCCATTCATCACCGTACGTTGGATTTGGCACTTGCTTCACCATGTACTGAGCGGCTGAATTATAAGCATCAACCGTATTTTTTGCCTCCACTTGCTGTAGCGGTACAAATGCAAGTATCGTTAGGAATAGCACAATGAGTATTTTATTCAATTGCTTCATTTTTTCCCCCTCTTTCATATGGCAAAGAGCCGGTACAAAACGAAAAATATCCATTTTCCTAAGGAGAAAATGGATATTTTTCTGCTTCTACCAAAATTGATTTCCGTTCCGGGGACGCTTTCCGGGGGCACGGCCTGAGCCTGTAGTCTCAGGCGTCGTGCTATTCCCCCAGGAGTCGCCCCTCCACTCCAATCAATTCATAAAGTATCAGTTTCTTAATAAGGACATTCCCCTTATACAAACACATTTCTACTTTTGTTCCAGGCTCTTCGACTTATTGTTTTACATCAATCCTGCTTCATTTAATGTACGTTTTAAAATTTTCGCCATTTGTGCACGTGTTAAAGAACCACGTGGATCAAATGAACCATCCTGTTTACCAGTCATAATGTTTAACTGCGCTAATAGTGCAACATCCTGCTTGTACATTGCTCCAATTTGCGCATTGTCCTTATAAGTTACCTCGCCATTTACAGATGGCTTCTTCTCTACGTAAGCAAGTACGCGTGCCATAAATGCTGCTGCTTGTTGACGTGTAACGTAATCTTTTGGATCGAATGTTGTATTTGTACGACCAGTTGTAATACCTGCTTCATATAAAGCTGTAATCGCCTGTTCATACTCTTTCCCAACTGTATCCGTGAATGGGTTCTCACCTAACGGTTGTAAACCTAATGCACGGGCAATCATCATCGCAAATTGACCGCGTGTAATCTTACTTTGTGGCATAAAGTTGCCGTTTGATCCTTTAATTACATAACGGTTTGCTAAATACGTGATTTCATCTTTATTGCTGAAATTTGCAATATCATTGAATGTCACTTGCTCAGTTGATGTTACAAATGTTCCACCTGCTTTTGTGAACACGGTTGCTTTACCGTCTACAATTAAATGCGGTACAGCTATTAACGCACTGTTCTCTTCTTGTAAAATAACGAGTTCTCCATTTTCTGCTGCATTTGATGTTGCATTAAATTTACTATTCACTGCCGCAATGAGTGTAGACTTTACATTGCCATTAGCTACAGCTACTTTATTTGCTGCATTAACAAGGAACGTTAATTTCACATAGCCTGATGAGAGTGGGAATGGCTTTGTTTCGCCTTTTTCATTCAAAATCTGAATTGCAAATATAATTTTCCCATCTTGTTCCTCAACCTTTACAGATAATTTTTCACCCTCTGCAAGTGTTACGTTTTCAACAGGAATTGTTAGTACTAAACCTTTTGGGGTTGTTACGATTACTTCTTTTTCCCCCGCTAAATCTGCACCTGTTAATTGTGTTGTAAAGATTTCATCCGTTTGCTCTGATTCTTCTGTTGTTGGTGGTGTTACTGTTGATCCTTCACCTGTTGAACCACCACCTGCACCTGCTGAATCGCCACCTGCACCTGCTGAACCGCCACCTGGTGAAGCGCCTACATCTTCACCTAAATCAGATGTGTAGACCCAACTTACAACATCGCCTGCTTTTAATTGATACACATCTGCTGATACTTCTGGGAATGCACCGTTAACACTGAACATCCAGCCGCTTAATTTACCACGATCAAACTCATTAACGCCCGCAATACCTGCAACATACATCCCCATTGATGTTTGTCGTGCATTTAACGCAATATTTTTTGCCTGTGTAACACGTTTTAATAAATCAAATGCTGTTTCATCTGCTAAAATTTCAAACTGCTCACTTGGTAAAACAACCTCTGATGCAGATACAGTGATCGACATCATTACCTTACTATTCGTTATCACTGGTGGAGCCGTTGCGCCGCCATCTGTACCTGGTTTCCCTTGATCTGGTTTCCCTTGATCTGGTTTCCCTGAATCAGGTTTTTCTGAATCTGGTTTCTCTGAATCAGGTTTTTCTGGTGTTGGAGCTGGAGTTACTACATTTTCTGCTACTGTATAAAATGTTGATTTTCCATTTAACGCATCCGCTAAAGCGATATACACTTGCTCTAATGCCATTAAATTCGAGTTCGTTTGCGACACCTTATACAGTACGCCACCATCTTTTAGAATATAGTTATCTACTAAGTGACCTACGATATTTACGTAGTCATCACCTTTTTTATACGACCATTTTGTTGAGAATAAATCTTCCTCTACTGCTGCTAGACCTGAAATAATCGCTGCCATTGAGTTCGAGTTATCTGTGAAGCCTTTTGCTTGGTAGTTCGCATGTACAGTCGCTACCGCTTTGTCAATCGCTGCTTTTACTGCTGGGTCATCTTTAAATGGTGAAAGTGCAAATAATGTCCACCCTGTTGCATCGTTATCACCAAAATAGCCTGTTGTTTTATTTTGTAAAGCTAATATAGCCTCGATTTGCTTTTGTTGGTCATACTCTGCATTAGCTAGCTCTAATGCGATTAAAGCGAATGCTTCACCCCAAATTGTCGAGAACAAACCATTTTCCTTTTGCATTGCTAATAAATCTGCTACTTGATTGCGCCCTTTAATGTTTAATGGATCTAAACCTAATGCTTTTGCTGCAATAATTGTACCCGCAATCTTGTTTGTATCATTTTGTGATGCTTCTAACGGGGTTGTAAAGAACGTACCTGCAGTTGTTGGTGCAGTTGTCCATTCGTATGTGCCTGCATTGACATTTGCTGCCTTCATCGCTGTTAACATCCAAAATGCGCTATGTGATTCGTTTACACGTGCCGTTACGGTTTCTTTATTTGCTTGTAAGTATGTTGCGCCTAATTTTAATGCATCTTCCGCTTTTTTACGGTTTTCTGCTGGTTGCTCATCTGGTGTAACCACTAATGATTCATACGTACGAATAATGCGAGGGAACGAGGCAAGTTCTTTATTGCCGTTATCCGTCAAAATAGTACCTGGTAAATCTTTTGTAAAGCGAAGTTCATAATTTCCTTCTACTACTTCCACTGCAGGAATCGTTACTTCACCTTGTGCATTTGTAACATATTTTTTTCCGTTATATTCAACGGTTACGTCTGCTAATTCCGTTGTATGTGGTCCTGAAATATGCTCATACAAGTAAGATACTGTATTATATTTACCTGTCACTTTAATTTTTACGTCTGTACCTGCCACTACCGTTGATGGCATATCAATGATTGGATTCAACGTAATTTTATCGACAGATTCAGCACCTGAATACATGATTAAGTTGTACTCTGGGAATTCATAGTTTCCTATAACTGAAGATGCATTAATATAATCCCAAACAATCGTATCGCCATTTTTAATTTCAACGTCTTTTCCATAAACATCTGGGTATTCCCCATTTACTTTGTACATCCAGCCACTGCCTACACCTAGGCCTTTTTCACCGTCTACACCAATGTTCTTAAAGTAGCCCGTTGAGGCGCTGTAGTCATACGTAATTTTATGGGCATCTAAAATTTGCTGTGTTACTTGTGCAGCATTAATTTTACCGTTACCTTTAATTTCAAAGTCTTTTACATTTAGTACTGTACCTGCAATGCCTTCAACACGGAAATTCACTTTTAAGTCATTTACAGGTTGAATTGAATCGACAACTTTTACCGAAACTTTTTGCTCTTGTGCACTTAATAATGCAGGAGCTAGTAGCTGTAATTCATATGTACCAGGTGCTGCTTCAATTGCTAATGTTAATTGTTGATCGTCCTGCTTAGTAATGTTTGTAATGGTTAAACCATCTGGCGTTATCCAATTTTCTAATGTTGCCGCCTGTTCAGTAAATAAATCTCCTTTTACAGACACTTCAACAAGATTCTCGCCCTCTTGTTCAGACGCCTGTGCCTCTAACATTGGCGATAAACTATAGTAAACAGAGACTATATCATCTGCTTGAAGTTCATAGCTTCCTAAACCAAGATCAGGTGATTCACCGTTAATCGAATAACCCCAACCATCCCAATGACCTAATGAACCCGATTCTAAACTATTAATTGATTTTACATACGGGCCATAATCGCTAGTCACGACTTCAAATGGGATATTTGCAGCTGTTAATGTTTGCTGTAACGCCTCAAGTGCACTTGCTCCCTTTGTTACGGATATATTGGAGTTGGCAATATTATTTTCTTTTAACCCTTTTACTTCTAGTTGCACACTAATTTGTTCCACTTGTTGCTCTAAGTTTTCTACCTGCTCAGCATCTACCGTTGCTGGCGCAATAAGTGATACCATTAGAACAAGTGTTAATGCTATATGCAACCACTTTTTCCAAAAATCCATGCAATAAACCTCCTGAAAGTTTTTTCATGAATTATGTTTTGCCATTAACCCAATACAAAAAAAAAGCCATTCCTCAAATTGAGAAATGGCGGAAAACAGAAAAAAGCATATAAAAATACCCGTTCATCTATTTGCCGTACATTCTCCTTATTCCGAAGAGAGTTAATACGATAAAAATAAGTCAGGTCTCCTGGCTCGTGTATCATGTGCAAGCCTTCCCATTGACTAGAGGCATTTTTCCTCATTTAACAGTGGCATATTTTACACAGTCTTCTACACTTACAGTTGCGGATACAGCTTCGGTTTCACACCGAATTCCCTATTATACTCAATTAAGAGCAACCTATTTCTGCAAAACATATTCAATTGGAATTTATTTTAACACAAAAATATGATTAGCATAGTACTTTTTTCAGAATACTATAAAAAAGAAATTTTTGAATTACTTAATTGTTTAACTTCGACCAACAGGTTTGTAATTGGTTGAGGCTCTTTATCTTTTAATTCAAAGAATATCTTTTCAATATCTCTTGTCAATGACACCATTTTATCCCTCCTCTTTTATTCGGTTATTTTAATCGTCCAATTTCAAAATCAAATTCGAGGATTCTTTTTTGGCATGACATGATAGAAATTCAGCGCTAGCTGAGCTCTAGTTTGTGGATTCGCGTAAGCGAGTGAACGGCAATCATGTGATGCCTTTTCTATTCGTAGTGGATACCCCTCGATCACTCTTAAAAAAGCAGAACCTTCTAGATCTAGTTAAAAAGAGTTATTAAATACAGTTTATTTTTCCCGAATAATAAATTACCATATAATAGTAAGTATCTGATTGGAAGACGGTGACTTAGTGGAGTTAATATTAATAGTTATAATTATTTTGGGGATTGTATTCGGAGGAAATAGACTTAGAAATAAGAAGTTAATTCCTGATATTAAATTATTAGAAGCATCAGAGCGTTTTAAAGATGACCTTGAACATTTAAAGCAACATTATATAGCAAATACAGATTTATTAAATCTCAAAAGAACTTATCTAGAAACAGCTCAAAGGATAAATCTCTTAAGTAAACGACTTTTAAAGAGCCAGGATTCGTTTCTGTATTTTAATCAGACTTATCCTAATTTAGATAAATTGGTACCAACGTATAATGAGGTCTTTATTGATAAAGAACTAACTGAAGCTAAACATCTCTTAAGCAATATTGATGGCAAGGCACTTGATCCTCAACAAAGCCGAGCCGTTGTAACAAACGAAGATAATACATTAGTTGTCGCTGGAGCTGGTAGTGGGAAGACGTTAACGATTTCAGGCAAAGTAAAGTATTTAGTAGAGCGATTGCATGTAGATCCTAAAGAGATTTTACTCATTTCATTTACAGCCAGCTCAGCTAAAGAGATGACCGAACGTATAAAAGAGAAATTAGATCTTCCCATTGATGCAATGACCTTTCATAAACTTGGTCTTGATACTATTACAAATGAAGAAAAACAACGTCCCGATATTTCGGATTCGCTATCTGATTATGTTACTACCTACTTTAATCAGCAAGCATTACATAATCCTTCCGTAATGAAGGAAATCATTCGTTTCTATGCTACATATTTAGCAGTTCCTAAAGATATCGAAAAGTTTACGACACTTGGCGAATATAAAGAAGACCAATCTTCTCATGATTTAGAAACGCTTCGTTCAAAAGTTATAAATACAGGGGAAGAGTTAAAAGTTAAACGGAGAACACTTAAATTTGAGCAAGTAAAAAGCTTGGAAGAAGTAATGATTGCGAACTATCTCTATTTACACGGCGTGAACTATGAATATGAAGCCGTTTACCCATTTGAAACGGATCAATTTAGAAAACGTTACCGACCAGACTTTTACTTACCAGATTACAATGTCTATCTAGAACACTTTGGTGTGAACAAAAACAATCGTGCCCCTTGGCTAACCCCTATTGAGGAACAGAAATATATCGAAGGCATGCAATGGAAACGGAGTCTCCACTTAAAGAATCAGACAAAATTGCTTGAAACATATTCACATTATGTGTCCAGTGGTGTGTTATTTGAAAAGCTAGAAGACATGTTGCGTAAGCTAAACATCCCTTTAATAGAGGCTGATTATGCAAGTATTTATAGGAAGTTACTGATTGAACAAAAGCAAAATCAGCAGTTCAAGGAGTTTAAAAATTTAGTTAGCACATTTATTACTTTATTTAAGTCTAACGGTTACGATGTACAGTATTATCAACAATTAGAAGCAGCTGCCAAACAAGGAGAAATTGATTTCTTACGTGACCGTACACTGCTCTTTTTAAAAATTGTACGTCCCGTTTATGAAGGCTACCAAGAAGAGTTACGAAAAAATTTGGCTATTGATTTCAATGATATGATCAACAAAGCGACGGATATTGTCAAAACAAAACTACCAACATCGATTCAATATAAATATATAATAATCGACGAGTTTCAGGATATTTCAATGGGACGTTTTCGTTTAGTTAAAGCTTTAAAAGATCTTACTAACGCCAAAATATTTGCCGTTGGAGATGACTGGCAAGCAATTTATCGCTTTGCAGGAAGTGACCTGAATATATTTACGAAATTTGAACAGTTTTTTGGCTTTTCAAAACAACTACGAATTGAAAAGACGTATCGAAACTCACAGCAATTGATTGATATTGCGTCTCATTTTGTTGTAAAAAATCCAATCCAAATTAAAAAGCAGCTGAATTCCGATAAACGTTTACTTAATCCTTTAAAGATCTATGGATATGTAGACAACGTTGTAAAAGCATTTGCAGCTGCAGTAGATGATATCGTGGCCTCTATGGGAGAACAGGCTGAGATTAAGGTCGTTGGCCGAAATAATATTGACTTAACATTTATGTTACAAAGAGATAATGAAGGTCGATTTTCAATTCACAATGAAAAAGGTGACCTCTTTATTAGAGATAAGCGACATCCACAAGCAAAAATTACCTATATTACGGTTCACCGTTCCAAAGGGCTTGAAGCTGATAATGTAATTGTAATTAATTTGCGTAACCATTTAATCGGATTTCCTAACAAAATTTCGGATGATCCATTATTAGCACTGGTTTTAACAGAGGCTGATTTATTTTTGTATGCAGAGGAACGTCGTCTATTTTATGTGGCGATTACACGTACGAAAAATAGAACATACTTAATTGCTCCTGAAAAAGATACATCTGTTTTTGTAGAAGAACTCATTAAAGAACAGTCCATCCCTTTTGAAATAGTAACAAATGAGCAAACTATACGTACTAATCCAAAGTGTGATGTCTGCCTAACAGGTGTATTAATGATTCGACAGAGTAATGATGGACGGAGCTTTTTAGGATGTTCGAATTATCCTGGGTGCAATAAAACTTATAAAGAACTTAATATTTTACAAAATCCTATCCGATGTACAAAATGTGGTGGTTATATGCTGAAGCGAAAAGGACCAACAGGCGAATTTTATGGCTGCAGTAATTACCCTACTTGCCATAATTCGATGAATATTAAATTTAATGTGAAGAGTTGAGTATTTATTAAGGGCAAAAGGTGTGACCTAATAGAACTCTACTTCATCGGAGATTCGGTTTGGATTATTCGAATAATGAGCCACCAATCAAGGTTCTGGTTCGAAAATCGATATATTCATTAATTTTGTGACATACTTTAAACTTAGAAATCGGATTAAAAAGTAGCTAGATTTTAATCCAGTTCCCTATACAAATCCAGTACAACTAAAAAGGAAAAAACCCTTGATACACAAGGGTTTTTACCAATCTAAACAACTCTAGAAATATTCATTTATGGAGACGGTGGGAATTTGAACTAATTGCCTATAAACCTAGTCATACCAACGTTTCCAAGCACTTTAAATTATTATTAGCCAGATTATAGCCAGACGTGTTAACACCGACAAAAAATACCCATACAGGGAGACTAGCTTGTTCTTATTGCTAAATGCACATAGTTAACAAAAATTGTGAAACCTATACACATCCTGGATTACTACATTGGTTTGAATAAAATGTTATTTAAGAAACATTCATGTACTTATATAAGTGAATTTTAGTTCATCTCAGTAAATATAATTATACCCATTTAAGCCATTTATATAAATAAAAAAGCCTTAGACACAGAAACCCCAAATACTTACTTTCGAAATTTCTACCTATTCAAGGGTTATAAGTAACTTTGTTAGGTAATTACCTAACACTTCAATTTAGCTATTCTGTTTTGCTAAAAACATACTATATATCGATTTTAAATGCTCAGCATCTATTTCTATATTATTTTCATACATATACTTAACTGCGTATCCTAAAGCAAGTGTAGTAGCACCAGCAACACTAGCACCTACAGCTGATCCAGCACCTGGAACAAATTTTACAATCTGTCTAAATACAGACTTACCTAGATTACCAACTATAGTAGCTAAAATTAACTCCTTTGCATTATCTTTTGATAAAGGTTTATCATATAACGTAGCTAACTTAAGCATCATACCCACCTGAATTCCTGTTATAGGTATAATATCTGACCCTGGAATGGGAGAAGCACCTACAGCTGCTGCTGAAGCCCCTGCTCCAACAATCCATTTATTTGCAACAGAACTTCTATTTTTTAAATGCTTTCCCATTAAAATATCCTTTGACTTTTTTCTAAGTATATTTAACAGATGTTTTTGTAACATCTCTATATTCTCACCTGTTTTGGACGATATTGGTGCGATTGGATATTGATTATAAGTTTTATCTTCTATATATTTGACTAGTGAAGGTAGATCTTCTGCCGCATCTATCTTATTCAAAACAATAACTATATCATTATTAGTTTGAGAAATATCTTTAAGATTTTTCAGTTCATTATCTGATAGTACTGTACCAGCTGCATTTAAAAAAAATAATATAATATCTGCATTTTTATAGTACTCAAGTGTTACGTTGGAATTTTCTTTATGAACATCATCTAAACCTGGTGTATCAACAAAAACAATATTTTCTTTATATGGTATTTCTTTAATTTTAACTGTTTCTCCAGGTTTGGCTCCTACAATAGCCACTTCTTCATTCATGAGTTTATTAATAGTAGATGACTTTCCGCTATTAACATCTCCTACTAAAGCCAATATAATTCTTTGAGATAACTGAGCATTTATTTCTTCTGATTCTTTTTCAAAAGCTTCTTCAAATACTTTATCAAATTCTTCCATATTAATTTGATTCGTCATAATCTCACCTCGGTTATATGATAATGTAATTATAACATTTTTTAACACATATAACTAAAATGGAAATAAATTGAATCCGATGGATTTAAAGGACTAGAAAGAGTATGGGTACAGCAAAACCACAATTGTTTTGCATGTAATTTTGATACCACAAAACCACATTGTATTTCATGCAATTTTGATACTACAAAACCACATTGTTTTTCATGCAATTTGATACTACAAAACCACATTGTTTTTCATGCAATTTTGATACTACAAAACCACATTGTTTTTCATGCAATTTTGATACTACAGAACCACATTGTTTTGCATGCAATTTTGATACTACAAAACCACATTATTTTGCACATTTTTATGGAAGAACAAAACTCCACTTCCGTAACTTTACACACTTCATTCAGTCTATAAATCTAGATACATGCCTCTATAATATTATATTCCTCTACTGAATTCCCTGCAAAAATTACCAGAACAAAGAGAACAAAACGGAATATTTCCATACCCCCTGCTTATAGTAAACAAACACATAAAAATGGTGTCTTTATGACAATTCGAAAGGACTTGTGAATATGAACTTAGTAGCTGAAAAATTAGAATTACAATCGCTTTTGCTGGAGCAGGATGTTTTTTACAATGGTGAATTAATAAGTACAGACATGAAAAAAATTATTCTTTCAACGGTATTCGATCTGTTGAACATTTCAAAAGATCACGCTAATTGCAAACAAAAATTACCATTGCTTAGTACATACTAGGCGATGGTATTTTGCTTTTTACTGAAGAAATTTCTCCTATTTACGAGGCAGCCTGCTTCACTAAGCTTTCTAAATAATCCAGCTTGTACTTAGGTGGAATCGTAATCGGATTTATTCCATGCTCATTGAACAGTTTCAGATATTTTCGATAGGTGCTATCTGAATAATGCTTAGTAGGTGTATCTAAGTTTCCTTTAGAAACATATTTTGCAAATTTTTTCATTTCTGATTTTTCTCTAATTGATAAATCCATTGCAGCAATCATTACCTCTAACATAGGATAAGAATAAAAATCACCAGTAGGGCAAATGTTCAAAATGTACTTGTTCACATAGTTGGCGTATTTTTCTTTTTTAAAATAATCCTTTAGAAACCGTAGCTCTCCTTTTTTATATTTTTTGTATTTCAAATGATCTTTTTTAACACACACCTCAAACCTCATCATCCCTCTTTCCCACATTTCAACATGTTCATTTTTATCTCTACGCTCTTGTTCTTTATCGTAGAAGATAATATGAATGCTTTTACATTGATGATATTGTGAAGTAAAATAAATCTTCTTTTCCAAATGAGCCTTTTTCTTTTTTAACTTCCTGAATAATTCAAAGTAAATCTTCCTAATATTTTCATCGGAAACCTCAATATCAAATCGATAGTCTACTCTACTAAGATTATGCTGCTCGAATAACTGCTCATCCCCATAAACGGTGCTCAATGCTCCTTTAATATAACGTTCAACTTGCTCATAATCGCTTTCTTCTACATTCCCTTTATTTAAAATCAAAGGAATATCTATTACCATCTTACAAGATGCATTTAGGTTATATGAATATTCCATACTACTAACCCCTTTAATCATATGCCTGTGTAAAATTTTGTTTATCGGTTCCTTGCCAAAGTGATCCTTTCTAAAATTTATATGTTCGTAATCTAGTTGTATTGATAACTCTGCTGTATGAATCATATTTCCCCTCCTCTTTTGTAGCAGATAATTTTCTATTTAACGTAGTTATATCAACGGATTGCCGTTTCTTTCTTACGCCAAATTACCGGCTTATTTAAGTCTCTTAACTGCTTATATTTCAAGTGACTTTTCATTCTACAAAGTTGCGAGAGAAACTATTCAAAAAATATTTTTTACACTAGAATTTTCAATTAAAAAATGCTAAAAAAGATAAATTGGGTATGCATAAAAATACGTATTTTTATGCTTTACATGGGGGTTCGATATAATGAAATACTTTACCGAAGAAGCTTTATGATAGTATTTATCACTTTAAATTAACGACAAGATATATGTATAATGTTGCAAATAAATGAGTATGCAACATTGCCGTGTATGACATAAACTGAATGCCAAATTCATTACACTAAATTTGTTTTCAATGTTACTTAGCTTACATTTTAAGAGTAGAATAACGGATGGATTGAAGAAGATAAGCAAAAAAATCCTACACCATTTACGATGTAGGATAGGGATTTAATATAGGGTGAGAATAGGATTTTATAACCCCTATTCTCGTTTACTGTTTTGTTACATCCAATAATCGTATACAAACTAATCACTGAACGACTTAAGTATTCATTCTTCAGGGTCAGTAAATCTTCAATCGATTGGTTTTTGCTTTATCGAATGATTGCCAATATTCACCCCACCCCTAACGTCTTATAAACTGCATCTATCGGATCTAAATAGAAAATCAGTGAATTTTTACAGTTAGGTCTGATGGTGCTGGTAGCAGGATTTTCTTCGCATCTGAATCCACACATACTTGAAGAATATCGGCTAATTTCTCTAACTTTTGTATTTCGCAAATGAAATAGCTCGACTTCTCAATTAAACAGGAGTTCCTTTTAAGTGGACAAGGTAAGTGTCACAGTGTGTTTTTCAGTAGGCATTACATAGAGAGCATAATGCTCGCTCAAAAGGCTTTGTATCGGTGGTTTAACGTCCGAATCAAGATATCATGCCCGCCACTCCAAGTAAAGCCGAAGTATTCTTTTAGAAAATACATATAGTGTAAAGTGCTTACTGGCTCAGTTAACAATTGGCTCATTATTGAATTGCGATATACAACCTTTAAAATTGTGCCACCTTCTGTCATATTTCCAACTATCACAAGAACGTCCTACACAGGTTTATCTAATCCCTATAAATTATGAGAGTAACAGGTACTTGAAGCTAATCATATTATCCAAAGAAAAATAATTCCTTTTTAAACTTAATTAATCAACTAATTGGTTTCATTTAATGGCATCAAACATCTTTTGAATATAAGTATTTTCATCATCATATTGGAATAAAATATGCTTTTGATTCATTTCTTCTTTAGTGAGAGTCGTTCCCGTGTTAATCAATAATTCAAATGGAGTATTAGAAATTATAAATGAATTTAAAACAACATTAGGATCTGCTAACTCTGCTTCTAGTTCTTTAATTGTTGAGGCAAATTCCACTTTTGGATCGTCAATTGATAAATTCCTTATACCTTTTGGATCTGCAAATGTAATAAACTGTTTACCTTCTGAAACCAGCCAAATAATAAAATCAGGATGGAAATTTCCTGCTTCAAAAAATCCAATACCTCTTCCACGAGATTGATTTCTTAACACATATAATTCTTTATTATTAAAGAACGAAGAATGCATTTCATAATAATTTCGTAAGTCAATTAAAAATTGATGTTCATCTTTGTTTAATGATACTGGTTTTATTTTCACGGTAGAGCTTTTTCCATCATAAGAAATTAATGGTTCATACAAATGATTTTCATACTTAAATGATTTGAATTGTCCAAACTCTATTTCTAGCAATTCTTTTTTATCCAAAGCAGCTTTAAGTTTTTTCAACTCTACAATTAATGTTTGTTCACTTTCTTTATCAGCCAATACTTGATATTCATTAATAAAGTTTTTATCATCTTCATCTATCTCGTAGTATTCCATATGCGGGGCTTCATATTGTTTTTTTGCGAATAAATAATACTTTTCACAATACTTTTTTAACAAAGAAATCGCTATTTCTTCCCAATACCGAACTTGCTTGAAACTATTAAATTTCATTTCTTTTTCAGGTATCTGAAGTACGTACCAACTATCATCTAATAGTAATTCCCAAATCTTTTGTTTGGATAAAATTAAATTATGCCATGTCCGCTCGTTTTTGAAATGTTGTAATTCAAAATAGATACTATCCATATTCATAAATTCTATATGGTATGGTTTAAATGTCGTTTCATGTAAAACAACAGGTGATAATGACAAATTGTTTTTATGACTACTTTTAAATTGAATTTTAGGATACCAATTGAGTATAACTTTTTGTGAAGTAAACATTTCTCCATCTGGTTTTTTTAACTCTGGTTTTGGTCCATTCAATTTAAAATTGATACCATCTTTTAATCTTAGTGCTTTTAATTTCAATTTTCGTTTTGCATAGGTAGGAATCGTTGGCAAAATTAATTCTTCAAATTCAATTTCAGTTGCAATCCCTTCATCTTCTAAATACTCTTTAAACTGTTGCATATAATCTGCACGAATTCCAAAAATATTAAGCGTCTCATTATACTTCAAATATTTGATATTTTGAATATCTGGTAAAACCATATTTAAAGCTGAGCTTCGTTTCAATCCATATTGATATCCTTTTAAACGAACTCCTCTACCGAACAATTGAATGATTTGTGATCCTTCACTTTTACCAATATTCATTAATCCCATTGAACTGACACGCCAACTACTCCATCCCTCTGTAAACTTTTTAGAGCCTATTAATAGATTAATTGAAGAGTCTTTAGTGTTTATCGATTGAAAGTAGGATTCAGAAAAATGTCGTTCAATTGTAATTAGTTCAGGGTATTGTTCACATAGCTTCCATAAATCATTTGAATCGCCGACATTTATTAAACCAAACGGTTCACTCTCGCCCAATCTAAGGGCTAATTCCCCATCTTGACCTTTTAACTTTTCAACTCTTAATGTTGTATTCATAACATTTGAATTGAATAAAGTTTGTATAATATCTAGATAAATTTCTTCAGTAGTTAAGTTTAATTCTGCAATATATGGAAATGCATTTTTAAATATTTCTTGATTATTAGAATTAACAAGACCTGATTTACCTTTAACTAATGATTCAATAATTGAAATGCTTTCACGGTCATTTTTTATAAAATGAGCAAGGAATAACAAAATATCTGTTACGTCTGAAACTTTTTTGCCTTTTACAGTTCGCAGGGAATTAACACTGCCGCCAACAAATATCCAAAGTGGCTTTTCTAATAAAAAAGCAGAAAAGTTTCTATGATTGTCCCCATAAATTTTTTGTTGCTGATAAAAAGATAATATAGCAGCTGTTAAATATGTTAGTCTAATATTTTCATCTTGGTCATTCTCTAGATTCAATATTTGATAATCTTTTCCATAGCCGTCAGCGTAAAAATAACGATATGAATAATCAAATAATATACATTTTGCATATTCATCAAATAAGTCTTTCTTTTTTGTTACTGCTTGACCAAATGTGGCAGAATATTCAAATGCAAAACCATTTTCACTTAATTGCTCACGCTTACTTTTCCATTCCTCACCTGAAGAGCCGCGATGTCCTTCATCAACTAATACAAGGTTATTTCCTTCGAATGCCCCAATTGCTACAGTTTTGTCTCCCATCTCATCTTTAAGTTTATGGATGTCTATAATAGAAACTTCTTGTTGCCTGAAAAAGCCACCTTCATTTTTATTAAAGAGTTTTGCTGAAATATTCGACAGTACAAATTCTCTTTCATGTTGTTTAGATAAACCTTCACTTGGTGTTAATAAAATAATGTTATCTAAAAGATTGCTACTGTTACTTCGATGGAAATAATAAAGATACTGCTTAATATTTACATGCATTATTAGTGTTTTTCCTGAGCCAGTTGCATTCCAAAATGCAAGCTTCTTCAAATCTGTTTCTTCATAAGGATTTATTTGTTCCTTTTTCGATAGTGTCTGATTAATTTTATTGAGCGATTCATTTAAATCTTCTAATAACTCTGCTCTAGAATTAAAATATTTATCTAAATATATTTCAGTAAACAGTAAACTTAAATACTGGAAGTATCTCCATTTAATATGTTCATCTCTTTTTTCGCTTATCTCTAAAGTATACCGAATAATATTTTCGTCATAAGTTCGTAACATTTTTTCTGACAGAACTGTTGTACTTGGTAATAATGTGACTAACTGCTGATGAAATTTAGATATATTATTTTCGGTTAAATCTTCAAATATTTCATTTTTCAGCTCATTTGTTAAACTTGCAAATGTATTTACACCAAATAATCCAAGCATATATTGATTTAATACGAGCTGATCACTAAATTTTGATTTTTTCGTCATAGCCTAGATTCTCCTTAAATATCATTTACCTCAAACATAAGTCTTTTAAATTCTTCTTCAATTAATCGAACTTTCCAATTACTTTCATCCACTTTTAAATTTTCTATATGGTTATCTCCATTAACATAAATAAGATCATACTCAGCGTCACGAGAGTTAATATCTAACTGGCGTAATAATTCATTCAACTGTTCATTTGATATTTCAGTACTATTCCGCCAAATAATTAATACTTTTTCATTAGTTTTTAAATTCCCTACCACCAGTTTACAACCTTTAATGAAATCAATTGATTTAACTTGTAACCCTAGTAAATAATTAAAAGTTTCTACTAAATCTACAATTTGCAGCTTACTTTCAGAACCATTACTAATTTTCATTTTATAATCAAATGGATTAGTAAGTTTGTCTATATTTAATAATGTTGTGCTGTTCTTAGTTTCCATGCCTAACATATAAGAAATAAAATATTCTTCCCTGGCTTGAGTACTCATCCGTTGGTCTAATGCACTTAATTGTTCTTCTGTTTGATTAAAAATTATATTATTTAATGCATCTTCATAGGATTCTAATCTCATATATTTAAACAAATGACTAGAGCCCTCACGCGAAACAGGTTTACCATCCTTCCAATCCTTGGAGTATATTATTTTTTGAATTCGAGGTTTTGTAACTGTTTCAAAATACTCTCCCATTTCTATAAGAATATACTTTCTATGCCCATTATCTTCTCTATTTAAATTGATAACTGCATTTCCTGTTGTGCCTGAACCTGCAAAATAGTCTACAGCTATAGCATCTTTTTCTCTAAAAGAGTTAATGGCAAATAAGCAATCCTGAACTGTATATACAGATTTAGGGAAATCAAATTTCTTAGAACCTAGAATATTATTTAACAATTTAGATCCATAAATATTCGCATAATATCTTTTATCTGTCCAAACTGTTTTATAACTAGTTTTTGATTTCGATCTCGAAATAGAAATTGTTCCATTTCTATTTTTTACAATTAAATTGTCTATAATTGACTCAACGGTATCTCTTGCAAATACCCATTTTCTTTCTTCTCCATCCTCAGCAATTGGATAAACTTCAATAATATCACCATTAATTATATTCGATGTACCTGGATGAAAATCATCAGGACAAACATCACCAAAGCCGATGATTGCATCATTTTTCACATATATTGGATAAAAACAATTTTTTGCTAAACTTCGGGCACTTGTACCTCCCCAATCCCTAAATGCTTCTTCAGAAACTTCGTCTCTATCAGCCTTTCCTATCAACCCTTTTTGAGTTTCAAAGGCAAAAATTGCATATTCATGACTGTAAGAAAAGTTATCTCCTTGAACGCCTGCGGGATTATGAACAATTGATATACTATTCTTCTCCCAATAAGGAAAATGTTCGTTAAATAATTGCATTAAATTTGTTATTTCATTTTCATCAATTGCTGTGATAAGTGCCCCATTCTTACTTTTCAAATTACTGGCAAGTTTTATTCTATCTAACATAAAACTCATCCAGGAAGAATGTTTAAATGAATTTTTATATAATATCTCACTACTTTTTGCGTTATATGGTGGATCCGCATATACGCAATTTATATTTTGTTTATATCTTTCCTGCAACAAATTTAGTGCATGAAAATTATCGCTATTAATTAATATTCCATCTATACTTTCATCTAGATTTTCAATAGATTTTAATAACTTAATTTTAAATTCCTCATCAAAAAACTTAGTATCGAGCAACAAAAACCTATTTTGTTCCAAAAACTCAATTTTTAAAGGTTCGCTATATCCAACTGTTGTTAAATCGTCATTTATTAATTCAATACTAAATAATTTTTTCCATTCTTCTAATTGTTCATGATTATTTATTATATCTTTAAACAATTCTTGTGGTACCCGATCTAATGTTATACAATAATTTGTTTCTACAATGAACTTTTTCTTTAACCATAATTTTTTTTGGAAATCTTCTACTTGAGCTAGAAATGTGATTATTTTATACCCAAGAGATTTTATAACTTTAATCTTAGATAAATATCGCACAAAATTTTCTTCATTTTGTAAGTCTAAGTCATCTAAATGCATAACTTCGTTCTTAATATAATAATCCAGCTCTCTATTTAAAAAGACACCTAATTCTTTATGAATAAAATAATCAAAAGTATTTTTAGCTGTATAATCATTTAAATGCTTCTCCAACAATGTTCGATTCTTATTTTTAGCAGTTGGTGCAAGCAATTTCAATTCTTTAATCCAATCATTTACTCTATCACAGTTATATATGTCATCTAAAGTATCCAAATTAATCTTTTCTCTAGAACGCTTTTTATCATCTACTGTATATTCGAAATGTATATAAAGCTCATTTCCATTCTCTATAATTGGTGAATTTTCAGAGAGAATAAATCTTCGCTCTTTGCCAGATTGAGCCTTATTATTATTTTGTTCAGTACTTGCTTCAACTAATTTAAAGTGAACTTTCTTGCCTGAAGGTAATGTAAAAGAATAATCTTTAAATTGTTCAGACGACTTTATATAATATTGGTCAGCATTTGCCCAGTGAAGCTTTACTTCCTCGCCTTCATATGGAATTGCGTATACATCTTTTTTATATCTTCTTAGAGAAATAAAATCTCCTTCACTGTAGTAACGCTTAAAGAAATTTGTTAAATGTGAATACACGTCATTTTCTAAAGCACTAGTATCTACACTTTGTGATAATTTTGCAGATAATGATTGATATTTCTCCGAACTTTCTTTTGCAACACCCATATCTGACAATTGTTTTTCTAATTGTTCTAACTCCTGCTTAATTACATCGACTTCGTAATTTTTAAATTTTTCAAATGCTTGGTTTACTTGAGGCATTAAATCATTCTTTAAGAAACTCTGAATTTCTTCACGTTTCTGATTCATAATACGATAAATACCAAAATCTAAATCTGCTTGGTCAAACTGAAACATTTCTTCAAGCAGGGAAATAAATTTTTCTAATTGTTTGCTCATGGTCTTCCTCCTCTTATACAACTCTCCATTTTATTATAAATAATTCTTCTTCGAAAGTGGTTTGAATCATTTGATTTTCTAATTCATTAATTAAATCATCTCGACGTTCTGCAATTTCATCTTCTGCTTCAAATATTTGCTGGCGTTTCCTACGTTGTGTTTTTTCTAATTCTTGTAGTTCCTTTTGAAATTTATGCTGCTCTTCCATCGAAATGGAATGTCTGGATTTTCTTTTTACTTCTTTAATTTTCACCTTAAGGTCCTGTAACTCTTTTTCCACGCTGTACATCATGTCATCTGCCCATTTTTCTAATCTCTCTCGTTCCTCATTGAAAAAACGGTGATTGTTCTCAAAAGATTTATTCACTGTTGCAGATACATGTTGTTTACTATCCTGTTTCAAACGATGCACCAATTCATGATTTACCTTGACATTTTCATTTACAACAGCATTACAATTAAACATCTTTTCAAAAATATCTGGTTCAACGGTTTGACCGTCTATAGTAAACCCATTAAATAGTAAATATTCTTCTTGTTGATAAGATACTATTGTTAGCTTTTTTAGTATTAAATACCCCTGTTGGCCTTTTAAATTTTCAATTACTGAAATTTTAGTTGGATGATTTGAAATATTGAAAATAACTTCATTACATTCAGTAGTTAACAGTTTACTCATTTCAAGGACAGTTTCTCCAATTGGATGGGACAACCTATATACTTGATGTGTTTTCTTTTGTAAAGATCTTTCTTTCATTTTCAATTGATAATTACCATTACTATTTTCAATAGATGGTATAGGCTTTATCACTTCAAATGAGTATGTCCTTTCATCAAAAGTTGCATAGGGCTTCAACATATATGATGTTACATTCCAAAACATTTGACTGAAACGGTCTAAATGTAGCACAGTTTCCGATACATGCATCTTTAGACGTTGATGTACATCTTCATCAAAATGTTCAAGCAAGCTTCGATGCGTGTCGTCTAACTTATTTTTTATTTGATCTTCTAATTCATCTTGTAATTGTTTAAACGCTATATTAATTTCTTCTGGCGTTCTACACTGTTGATATATTGATAAAATACGTTTTTCAAAATCCACACCAGATTCAATTGTACCCAATACTTCATCTGATGCCCCTAATACTCCTGCAAATAGATTAAACTTATCTTGTAGAAGCTCCAATACTCTTATATCTGCTTCGTTTCTTTTATTAAGGAAGTTAATTACTACTACATCATGTTTTTGACCATAGCGATGACAACGCCCAATTCGTTGTTCAATACGCTGTGGATTCCAAGGTAAGTCATAGTTAATAATTAAAGAACAGAATTGAAGGTTTACACCTTCTGCTGCAGACTCTGTTGCAATCATAATTTCTGCATGATTTTTAAAGTGGTCAATTAACGCTTGTCTTTTATCAGCTGTTTTAGAACCACTTATATTTTGTGCATTTTCATCATTAATCAGCCATTTTTCGTAAATTTGTTTTGATTCTACATCCGTATTTGTACCATTGAATAAAACAATCTTGTTTGCGTAGCCATTTGATTCTAAAAAATCTTTCAAGTATTGTTGAGTTCTTTTTGACTCAGTGAAAATTAGTACTTTTCTTTTAGCATCCATAGATGCCATTTCCTTAAAACCTGTTTCTATAGCTGTAAGTAACGCTTTACTTTTACTATCCACTCGTATTATTCTGGCACGTTGTTCTAAATCCTCTAATTCTTCAATTTCCTTTTTGAGTTTTTCCATTGATAGACTTGGTTCATCTTCAACGATTTCTTCATCTTCTGTTTCATCTTCTAGTTCTTCTAAAATGTCATATTCCATCTCATCATCGAAAATAATTTCAGAACTTAGATTTGTTAAATCTTGATGCTCTTGATTATTGTATTGTAATAAGAGACGTTCCTTAATTGTTTTTAATGTATTTGCAATTGCATATGATGATGATGCTAGTAACTTTCTCAATATCAGTGTAGTTAATACTCTTTGTCGTTTAGGTATTGCATATGTATCTTCTCTTAATAAAAATTCAGAAATTAATTGGTAAAGTTCATATTCATTGTCAGCTGGTGTAAAGGGAACAGTTATCGTCTTTCTTTCCGTATAACGAATATATTCTTGCACTTGGGATCTTAACGTTCTATTTGTAAAGTCTTTTAATCTATCCCTTAGTTCATTTAGATCTTGTTCTCCTTTTACATATTGATTACGGAATGAAGTAACGTCTCCAAATAAATGATCATCTATCAATGTTGATAAACCGTAAAGTTCCATAAGTGAGTTTTGAAGAGGGGTTGCAGTTAACAGTATTTTTTTTGAATCTTCTATAGCCCATTTTATTCCCTTTCCAAGTCTATTTTTTGTTTGATACACATTTCGTAATTTATGAGCCTCATCTATCACAACCAAATCGAAATTAGTTAAACGTATTTGCTCTTTTTTGCGGTTTGCAAATTGAAAAGAAGTAATAATGATTTTATTTTGATTAAATGGATTACTCATTCCTTCTTTTACAAATCGATTAAAAGATGACGATTCTAAAATTAGTGTTGGTAAATTAAATTTTTCTTCTAATTCATTACTCCACTGTTTTCTTAATGATGCAGGACAAATAATAATCAATTTTCTTTTTCGCTCAGCCCAATACTGACAGAGTACTAATCCTGCTTCTATTGTTTTTCCAAGACCCACTTCATCAGCCAGAAGTACCCCTTTTGATAAAGGTGATTTAAATGCAAATAATGCTGCTTCTATTTGATGTGGATTTAAATCTACATTTGCATCAAATAATGATTGAGAAAGCTTCTCTATCCCCTCCCCAGATGTAATACGTGTTAATTCATTTGCAAAATATTTTGCATGATATGGTGTTGTCACTTTAAACACTCCTTACAGATTTTTTTAACCGTTAAAATTTAGATTAAATTGTTTCCTATTTCAGGATTCGCGGTAATTGTGATTCATAACATTTAATCGTTCCTATGGCTCCTAATTACATTGTAATTTAACAGGGAATTATTAGGAATATCACATTGGAAAATTTAGCCAAGAATTATGAATTAAGAATTATTAACTAATATGGACTAATAGAATTTTTAATTATTATCGAGAGAGTGTAAAGTCATGTAAAAAACTTCATACAGTAACCAATCCCTTACGTGTAAGCGATTGGTTAGGGGGATATTGCCGAAGCGAAAACGCTACTCAACCCTTGGTACTAAAGTATTCTTGATAAAAAAGTTAAAAATTTTTTTCGGATTTTTTTATCTTTTTTTTCGCTAAAATTCTTGGAGGAATCAAATAATAGTTTTTTTAGTCGAATCCTTCCATAGCTATTTAACCCCATTTTTACTGGAATAATTATTTAATAGTTTCCCTAGTAATTTCCTTCCAGCAATAATCCCTCTATTTTTATAAATGTAGCTTGAATATTCAAGAAACCTGTATAGCTTTTTTGATATAAATTGTATAAATGTTATATAACTTATATTGTTTTTGGCATAAGTTATATAATTGTTATATAACTTTTTTGCATTATTTTACTCTGTATCAGCTTTTTCATTGGAAGAATCTAATTATAGTTTTTTCGGTCATTCTCTTCCTCTTAAATTTTCTTTAAACTTATAAAACAGTTATATATAAGTTATATAAATGTTGCATAACTTATATCCTTTTCCATATAAATTCGGCACTAATATCCAAGAAACACCCTATGACTTTCGGTATAAGTTATATATATGTTGTTTAACTTATATCCTTTTCCATATAAATGTAGCACTAATATCCAAGAAGCACCCTATGACTTTTCGATATAAGTTGTATATATGTTATATAACTATTTGGCAGTATAAAATCAAAACACTATTAATTAAGGGAAATTGGTATTTAAACCTCTAATGTAGCTGCTGGGTCGATAGTTTTTATAGCCACTATTTGTTTGCAATTATTGGCTTTCCGTAACGGTTGGTACATTAAATTTGCGTCTAAAATGTGACAACTGTGTACAACAAATCCCTATATGTGTGTACGCACTCGTTTCCCCCTTCGAACTAGATGCAGGTATTGCTGTACATTCGTACGTGCGTAAGCCTACTTGTTGGTGGATCACTACTAGCGAGCTTTACGAGTTACTCTCGCTCCGAGCACGCTTATGCCCTTTTGTTTACTAGCACGTACCACGGAATATCAAAACACTATTAATTAAAATGAAAAAGTCATTTAGACCTCAAATTTAGCTGCTGACCTAATTCCCCTTATAGCCCCTATTTGTTGAAAATTATTTGCCTAGGGTTTAGTTTCCTTTACGTAACGGCTGACATGTTTCGTTTGAGTCCAAAAAGTGACAACTATGTACAACAAATTCCTATATGTGTATCCACACTCGCTTTTCCCTTCGAACTAGAGGCAGGTATTGCTGTACATACGACCGTGCGTAAACCTACCTGTTATCGTACTACTACAAGCGTACTTTAAGGATTACTCTTACTCCGAGCACGCTTATACCATTTCGTTTAATGGCACGTATCATGGAAAAACCAAACACTATTAATTAAAAAGAAAAAGGCATTCAGACCTAAAATGTATCTGCTGATCTGAATGCTCTTATATCCCCTATTTTTTAGAATTTATTGGCTTTGAATTTAATTGGCTTTACAGCAGGAATGCTACATTTGCGTCTTAAATATGACAACTGTTTACAAAAAACACCTATATTGTGCACGCACTCGTTTCCTCCTTCGAACTAGGAGCAGGTATATCTCTGTACATTCTGCATGCCTAAGCCTACTTATTGTAGAATCACTTACAAGCGATCTTTACAGATTACATTCGCTCCAAGCCCATTACGTTATTAGCACGTATCATGGAATATAAAATCACTGTTAATTAAAAGAAATTGGTATTTAGACCTCAATAGATGTAAGTAGTTCGCCCTAAGAATTACTTTCTTCACTTCGGATGCTTTAGTACCGACTTTCTTATACTTAACATGACATTTTGTTTAGGTTTCAACCCTAAATTACAAAATGAACATCTCCCTGTAATCCTTCTCCTCGAATCTTAAATTTTCAATCAAACACTATAGCTACCTAATATAAATGTTTAGAAGTAAACAATTTAATTATCTTAATTCTAGTTTCTATCCTACTTAGAATGCTAATCAATAGTTAATTCCATGTATACGACACTTTTTTGTGAATCATCTTTCTTGCAAGTGTATAGAGTGTCGTAGTAATGCAAGCAAGCTTCATTCTTTGTAACAGCCAATTAGATGTGTACAACACTTTTTTTGGAATTATCTTTTCTGCAAGTGTATAGAGTGTCGAAGTAATAATTTAACAAGCGTCATTTTTTATAACTGCTGATTTGAATGTGTACGACACTTTTTTTGGAATCATCTTTTCTGCAAGTGTATAGAATGTCGTATTAACACTTTAGCAACATTCATTGCTTAATAACAATACTACCTATTACGGAGGAACTAACAAATGGAACTAACTATTGAAAAATCAATCGAAGAAAAAATTGAAAGCTTAATTACACAAAGCCTTGAAAAAAACATTGAATCAATCCTTGATACAAAGCTTGATTCTTACCTTGGAAAAAAGCTTGGATTTTCTCCTGATAAAATCCTTGAAAAAAAACTTGGTGAAACAATTGGACAGCATAATGAGCATGTAGCTAAAGAATGGCTAAACGTTCAGGAAACTTGCGATTATATCGGAATTTCCTATAAAAGTTTACAAAAGCTTATTAATCAAGGACTTAAAGGTAATTCAATTGGTCGCAGCAAGCGATTCTCCAAAACGGAAATCAATCACTTTTTAAAAAATGTACAAGCATAAAAATAATATAAAACACAAAAGGAGATCATTTTAATGACAACAATGGAAAAAGCAGTTAAAGAATATATGAAAAGAGGCGTTCCTCATTATATGGTGAAAATGTATGGGGGTATCGATCCTTATACGAAAAAGCAAATTGACATCACAAAGCGTGGTTTTAAAACAAAAACAGAAGCAAAAGCTTTTTATGCTCAAAAGCAAGCAGAAATGCTACAACGAAATGATACTGACAATCCAAACCTTACATTTGAGCAATTCTATCATTCTCACTATGAAAGATACCTTCAAAATTGTTCCCTCGAAAAAAGTACTTTAGGGAAAATTAAAGGTATTTTCAAAAACCACATCCTACCTTTTTACGGAGATTTAAAGCTTAAAAATATTTCTCACCAAGTTACATTGCGGTCTTTTGAAGTATGGAAAGAAAAATTACAAAAACCATCAAAGGTAGCAATCGAACTAAAAAAATGCTTAGAACAAGCTGTCTATGACGATTTCATTACGAAAAATCCCGTTAAAATCAAAGATTTAAGAATATGGGAAAAAAAAGAAGAAAGAAAGAGAGACAATGCACAAGGTGATAAACTGTTCTATACATCTGAAGAAATAGATTTATTTATTCAAAAGTTGAAAACAACTGATGATATACCAAAAATCGCAATTTTTCTAGTGTTTGTAAATTTAGGTTTACGCAAAGGGGAACTATTTGCACTGCAATGGCAAGATATTGATTTTCCAAATAAAAAAATCCGTATTCATCAAGCTGTTGGTACGGACGAATCGAATAAACCTTATATTAAAAGCACGAAAAACTCGTATGAAAGAACACTTGATATTGATGAAGAAACTTTACAAGCTTTATTAAATTGGAAGGTACTTCAAGCAGAGCAATTAAAGTGGCAACATCTTGAGCATCAAGGCGACAAGCAGTTTATCTTCCCAAACAATAAAAATACTTTTTATAATAACAGCAAGTTAAATGCCTGGTTAAAAAAGTTCCAAACTCAACACGGATTAAAGCTTGTATCAATTCATGGCTTACGTCACTCTTGTGCTACCCGCATCTATTATCAAACAAATGATGTAAAATTCATTCAACATTTCTTAGGTCACACAGACATAACAACAACGGTAGATACGTATATTCATTGCATTCCTGAATTAAGCGATCTATTAGTACAGCGATTTAAACGTACTGCATAAATGATCATTAGTTGAATCTCAATTCTTGCCAAAGTACATTCGTATTTTGGCATTTGTTCTTTCTCTATCTTTAAACAGTTTATTAAAATAAGTAAAGAAATACTTAAAACTAATCCCCTTTCATTTATACATTAATAAAAAAAAAGCTTGGCAGATATTTTATTTGATAAGGTTCTACCTAGCTTTTTACATTTTTATTAATTATCCCCACTCAATCGTTACCGGTGGCTTAAACGTAATGTTATACAGCACACGGTTCACGTGTTTTACTTCGTTTATGATACGTACCCAGTGGGAAGTCATCCCGTCGATAGATATTACAGCAAGGATACCTACTGAATAGTCATATGTTTATTTCAAAATATATTGGTGACTCAATTTCCACACCATTTGTTAATTCAATTACAGCTTAAATCTTATTCTATTCCCACTCGATTATCGCTTTAGATTTAAATCTTACAGTACACTGTTTACAACCACTTCTCAAACTGTATGATAAAGATGTAAGTCACTATGTTTCTTTAGAAAACTCCTCCTTTATTATTCCAGATGTTGTTTTTTCTAAAAATTGAAATAGAATAATATTAGAGATAATAGAAATGGAGAATGAAAATGAAAAAAGATATTAAAGTAATCTCCTTCATGAACATGAAGGGCGGGGTAGCGAAAACTACATTATCAGCTAATATTGCCTACACCTTAAGTAAACAAGGAAAAAAAGTATTATTCATTGATATGGACCCACAGTTTAATGCTACTCAATATTTATTCAGCAAATTCAGGAAAAGATATAATGAAACTAAGGAATTTAAAACTGTTGTAGATATATTCAAAATAGAGGAAGAACACAGTACGGTTACTATAAGTGATATCACTAACAAGCTGAACTATAGCCATTTAATTACCAACCTAAGCGATAACCTACATATTATACCGGGTGATTTAGAATTAATTAAATTTGACTTTAGTGATAGAGGAAATGAATTAGAGCTTAAAAACTTAGTAACAGATGAAATTATAAGAAAGAATTATAATTATATTTTAATTGATAGTGCACCTACCTACTCTTTTTATACACTTGCTACATACATCGCATGTGATGCTTTTCTAATGCCCGTAAAACCAGATTATTTCTCTTTATTAGGAACTAACCTATTTGATAGGGCTTTTGCCTCTAAAAAACGTACATATAAATTGGAAAATGTTTGTTTAGGTATTATCTTCACTATAGTTGAAGGAAATACAAATATTGCTTGGGATGTTGAACGTAAATTTAGAAGCAAATATTCCCAATTGCTATTCGAAAATAAATTACAAAAAAGAACCAGTATACAAAATGGTGTTAAAAACCATGAGATGATGCTTGACAACTCTGAAACCAGAAGAAACATCACGCTTATAACAAAAGAATTTATAGAGAGGGTGGAAAAGCTTAATGAACCCGAAGCAAAAGAAAAGTAATGTTTTACAATTATTCGTAGATAGATATAAGGATATTGCAGAAGTTGAAGAAGAAAAATTGCAATTACAGACTGAAGTTATTGCAGTATATACCGAATTATGTTTATCAACAGTATTATTCAAAAGAAATAGCGAATTAAAATCTTTTAATGACAGCCTATTTTTTAAAATAGTAGATTCCCCTCTACTAGACTATCTATATAAATCTAGGACACAACTTTTAGCCAGAGGTATTAGAGAAATATATAGTTTAGATTTATATACTCTAAAAACCGTTCAAGAAAGATTGATAGAATTTATAGATAACAACCATATTAATATTGATAGTCCTGAGAACTCTAATAATAACGATGAAAATAGTGGAGATTTTGTAGACTATTGGGCAAACATTATAAATAATAAAGGAAAGTGATTATATTGTCTTTCTTACAAAGTAAATCCAAAAAAGACTATATTGATTTTAAAGAATTTATAGCTGAATTTACTGTAAATTCAATCCCTCAAGATGCCGAACAATATATAAGAATTATCCATAAGAATTTGTTTAATATACATTTCTTTAAATATTCTATCAAAATAGATGATGTATATTTAAAAGAAACAATATCCGATTTACTTTCTTTTGCCTTCTTATCAAGATTAGGTACTCATAAAGCAGCAATGGTTGTTTTAAGAAGTTCTATAGAAAATTTTATTCGTTATATTGTAAATTCCTATTTAAATAGAGAAGAATTAATTCAATCTACTCTAGTACTACCTCTATTTGAAGAAAGTAAAAAATATTTTGATTCACATTCAATAGTTATTAATCATATTGATAAATTATACAGCAACTATTCCTTTTTATGCTCTTATTCCCACAGTGCACTAGTTGACTTTCAAGAACAAAATTTAGTTTTTAGCGACTTATTAGTGTTTAATACTACTGAAATAAAAAAGTCTTCGAGGGAATGTGAAAAAACTGTAAATAGCATGCTTACAATTTTATATTATTTCTATTACATAATAGATAAAAAAAATTCTTCTATTATTTTATCAGACTATCGTAGTGAATTTGTTGAATTAATTCCTAGTGAGATACTAGAAATACTTACTCCCCCTCTATAACATTAAGAAGGTCATTTCTCGACAAACTTTTATAATTGGAATGACCTTCTTATTTTTATATAGATTTATAGTCGTTAATTATTTTATAAACCGTCGCTCTTCCAATTCCATATTCTTTAGCGATATCAGTCGCACTCTCTCCCCCTTCAAATAATGCTCTAACATGCTTCTTAGTTTTTTCATCAATTGCAGGTCTTCCACCTACTTTTCCTCTCTTACGAGCAGCTTCTAATCCTGCTTTAGTACGTTGCTGAATAATATCACGTTCAAACTCTGCAAAGACAGCTAACATACCAAACATAGCTTTACCAGTTGGTGTTGAAGTATCAAATGAATCATGTACCGATACAAAATCTACTTCCTTTTCTTTTAATTTGTCAGTTAGCTCATATAACTCTTTTGTACTTCGTGCTAAACGGTCTAGCTTATACACAACGAACAAGTCACCTTTTGTAGCTGCTTTCATTGCATTGATTAATTCTGTACGCTCATTCTTACGGCTCGACACTTTCTCTACATATAAAACAAGCTCTAACCCTTTCTGATCTGCATAATTTTGAATTGCTCGTTCCTGCATATCTAAATTCTGTTCTTCAGTACTCACACGACAATAACCAATAATTCTAGTCAAAATTAAACCCTCATTTCTATAAACTTATACGTTTTATACACTTATAATAATAGACAAGTTTATAGACATATTCTATAAAAAAAAGAGAGCCTAAACGTTAATTTAAGCTCCTTCTTCAAATTGTCTATTAAACGATGGTTTTATAGACATTTATTTCATAATTAAAATGTGAACCATATCGCAACCGAAATACTAGATCATTCTGGTAGATAAGATTATCGAGACAGCAAGTTTACTGGTAGGCTTTACACGGATTCTTTGCGGGCATAATTCACTTTTAAAAGGCATAGTAAAAATGTTACTTAACATACCTTTTACTAGGGCTAAATCATACATGATTGAGAACATCAAAATTAATAATTCAATTCAAACTGTATTGAGAATATTCGAAAATTACGCTATAATTCAGTGTGTAGAGATTACAAATAAGACTGTTTAGTGGTGGTACACTAAGCAATCTTAGCAACAAGCAGAATCGATTCAAAGGCGTAGCGAGCAAAAAGTAAAAAAAGTAAACCACTACTCAACTTTGGCGGAGAGGGCGGTTTATTTTTTTTGTAAAAGCAAATGACAATGCCATTACAAATACGATAAGTGTTGAAAAACGTATAGCTATCATCATTGCTTCGCCCTTACCAACAGCTATACACCTCACGATTCTACAATACTAATGTCCGAACGAGTAATACACATGTAAATTGAAGAGGGAAAGTATTTAATCATAAAAAAAGGCTTACCGATCTTATAAGACCAATAAGCATGAGATGAATTCAGATGGATAAGTTTGTTTTTAAAGTTAATTCTCGATTCAACTGAGAGCCATTTAGTCAACGACCTCAAATTGCATCGTTTCAAAATTTAGCTCCATTGGAATGTAATGCGTTACGATCATCATTAATGGAAATGCCAGCGTCACTGTATAAGCATATACGTGCATGAATTGTAGCGGATCAACCTGTGCATATATTACCATCACCCAATGAGCGAGCACATACGGAACATAGAAAACGATAAAAAAGTAAGCTAGGCATCTGGCGGTTTGTTGCATACTCGAATAAAAGCCTGATGCGATATATAATAATACGTCTCTTGTTTCTTCTTTCATAATACCGTCGCCTCCATAATATAATGTTTCTTCTATTATATTATAAAAATGATGTACCACGATATTCTCTATTACACCATAAGACATGTTTTTAATTGTTTAGAAAGTAACTTTATACTATTGCTTAAACAGCAGCATACACCCTTCGTATTTATTCATAATGTAAATCACCCCTAGCCATTTTGAGCAAAAATAGAGATGCAATATGCTGCATCTACTCTATTTTACGCCAATCAATAATCTCAATTATTGCATTTGAAAGCTGATTGTACAGGATTAACCAATTTCCAACGATATTTAATTGAATCAATATTTCACCGTTAATATTTTCTCGAAATACAAGAACAATAATAGAGAGTTCTTTATTTTCGGAACGCTCTAATACCCCAGCCTTCACCATGTAGTCATTAAAATGGCATTCTACGTATTGTTTTTCATCTAGCTGAGCGTCTAGTAGCGTTCGTATCGTCTGAGCCACATGCTTGTACAGCTTATGTGTATTGAATTCGTCTTGTAGTGCTACTGCTAAATCGTGCTTAATTTGCTGTGCTTGCAAAAGAATCGCTCCCTTCATAATGTGTTCTTATTATCATTCTACACACTTCATTGAATTTTTTAACATTTATAAGTAGTTATTGGAACTTTTAGAATTCTTAGTCGTAAATGTAATATGAGTTTTGAAGGAGGTGTAGTGTAGCATGACTTATAAAATATTTATGAAAGATAAATTTGACGGCAGTCTTGAAGAAGTTGATGAAGAAATATATCACAGTAAAGATGATGCTCAAGATGCTTTATCTGAAGTAATCAATAATTTTATGACAGGAGCAGAAGTACTTGAACTGTCTGGAAGAAGCTCTTTAGATTCAAATGATTATGAATTTATAATCAAGAAAATTTAATTTTGGCAAAAGGGTGAAGGTTATTTTTCTTTACCCTTTTTCTGTATTTCATTCATATACACCTAGTTATGCACTATCGTTTGAACTTAAATACAACAAAGCTTTCAATGCTATTCAAAAGAAATTGCACCGGAACATATTTTGAATAAAATCTTGCATATACAGCCGATTCCTTAACGTTAAAAATCATCATTTATAGCTGCTTTTAATAAATCTTTATTCCAAGTCAACAAGAGAAGTGTATATTCTTCTGCCGATAAATCAAATGCTTTCTCACTATGTATTTTAGGTACTATGATGCATGCTCCTTCCAACTACACACCCTTTATAGAATTTATGCGTGCAAAATCTAATTATAGAAATATACAATCCCCATTATTTAAGATGATATTTTTGTCTGTTAGAACACTAAATTACATAACGAACAATTCTCCATAGTCCCCCTCTCTTCGAATCTAAAATTTCCAATTATACAACATAGCTACCTAATTTAAATGTTCAGAAGTAAACAATTTTAATTATTTTAACTTTAGCGTTTGTTCGACTTAGAAAGCTGATGAATAGCTGATTCGATGTATCCGACACTTTTTTCTGAATTACCTTTTCTACAAATGCATAGCATGTCGTATTAATACTTCAGCATGCTGCATACTTCATAATCGCTGATCCGATGTATCCGACACCTTTTTTTGAATAATCTCTTCTGCAAATTTGTAGAGTTGAGTATTAACACTTTAGCAATCTTCATCGCTTAAGAACACTTACTATCTATTACGGAGGAACAATCAAATGGAAAACTTAACTACACAAAACCTTGAAAAAAACATTGTAACAGAGCTTGAATTTGTCCTTGATAATAACATTGAACAAATCTTTGATAAATGCTTATTGATTAGTGGCATAACGATAGTTAACTTTGTCGAAGCGAGCGATTCTCAAAAACGAAAATCAATCACTTTTTAATTAATGTATAAGAATAAAAAAATTGAAAACATAAAAGGAGATCATTTTAATGACAACAATGAACAAAATTGTTAAAGATAAAAAAAATCAAATCGACGTTACAAAGCGTGGTTTTAAATCAAAAACTGAAGAAAAAGCTTTTTATACTCAAAAGCAAGCAGAAATGTTACAACGAAATGATACTGACAACCCAAACCTTTCATTTGAGCAATTCTATCATGCTATTTATGAAAAACACCTTCAAAATTGTACCATCGAAAAAAGTACTTTAGGGGAAATTAAAGGTATGTTTAAAAACCATATTCTTCCGTTTTATGGAGCTTTAAAGGTTAAAGATATTTCCTTTCAAGATACTTTACAGTCATTTGAAGTATGGAAAATAAAATTAATCAGACCATTAAAGGTAGCAAACGAACTAAATAAATGCTTACAACATGCGGTAGAATACGGCATCATTTCAAATAATCCTGTTGATCTTTGGGTTTTGCGTTTATGGGTAAAGAAGGATCGACGTATGAAAGGTAATCAACAAATTGAAAAATTATTTTATACCCCAGATGAATCGGACGAGTTTATTCAAAAATTGATAGCAACAGATGACATCTCAAAAATCGCAAGTTTTCTCTTGCTTATAAATTTAGGCTTACGCAAGAGTGAGCTTCTTGCACTGCAATGGCAAGATATTGATTTTCAAAACAAAACAATCCGTATTCATAAAACCATTGGTTCGGACGAATTGAATAAGCCTTATATCAAAATTCCGAAGAACTGTTATGGTAGAACGCTTGATATTGATAATGAAACTTTGAAAGCATTATTTAAATGGCAGGAGCTCCAAGCAGAGCAATTAAAGTTGCAAAATCTTGAGCATCAAGGCGAAAAGCAGTTTATCTTCCCAAACAATAAAAATACTTTTTATATTAACAGCAAGTTAAATACCTGGTTAAAAGAGTTCCAAACTCAGCATGGGCTAAGGCTTGTTTCAATTCATGGATTACGTCACTCTTGTGCTACCCGTATCTATTATCAAACGAATGATGTTAAATTCATTCAGCATTTCTTAGGTCACACAGACATAACAACTACAATAGATACGTATATTCATTGCATCCCTGAATTAGGCAATATACTAGTAAAGTAATTTAATCAAATTGTATAAATGATTGTTAATTGAATCTCAATCCGTGCCAAAGTACATTTGTATTTTGGCACTCTTTCTTACTCAATTTTTAACAGGTTGTCTCAATAAGTAATACCTTATTTGATTGCTATTGAGTACGCAATAACATTTACGAATTGTTTAGTATTACCTCATTCTGTATATTTATTTTCAGTTATTGGATAGTGATAAATTTCAATACCTGAATCAATAAAACCTCTTCGCTTTGCCCCATGCAACGTTTGATACATATTCTCTCTACCAACAGGGTTGTCCGTATGAATATATATTTTATTTGCCCGTAACCCTTTTTCACAAATATATTTTACTAAGTCATAACCTGTTGGCAATAGATTACCATGTAGGTCTTCTCCTAAATCATGATCAAGAGAAAGTATTTCTACTTCGTGATTTTCAATTAAGTGAATTGCTTCTTGAAAAGTTCTTGCCACGACAAAACCATTCGGACAATCTCTTAAATCATCCACATAAAGATTTATCTTTTGTGTCTCCAAAATCATCACATCCTTTATATAGCCTTTTTGCTATCACAATTATTTCATTTAATGCTACTAAAATAAAGGTAGCTGATTTATTGGGAAACCATTTTTTATAAGCTATACTTACAATATAGTTAATCGCAGCATTAACTGTACCCTAGTTTCCCTGTATGGTTCTAGGAGGCATTTCAATGAAAGAAAATATTAAATCGTACACTAAAAAAGATGGAAAAACTTACTACATGTTTAAACTTTATTTAGGAATGGATAACGAAACAGGCAAACAAATTCACGTTACTAGACGTGGTTTTCTAACGAAAAAAGAAGCTAATCTAGCATTGGCACAATTAAGAGTTGAAGTTAGCAATGGAGAATATAAGAAGCCTAAAACTGAAACATACGAGGATATATATAATGTCTGGATTCAGCACTACGAAAGAACTGTTGAAGAAAGTACCTTTGTCAAAACCCTTGGCATTTTCAAGCATCATATTTTACCTGCAATAGGTCACTACCGAATAGAGAAGCTGAGTGTAGCAATCTGCCAAAGCTTTGTTGATGACTGTTCCTTGAAACTAAAAAGGTTTCGAATGGTTAAAACATACGCATCTAAAGTGATAGATTTTGCAATTAAGCGTGAGTACATCAGTTCTAATCCCTTCAAGCTAGTGGATCTTCCAAAAACCAAAGCTTCTACTGTATTAGATACTGAGGTTAACTACTATTCAAAGGAGCAGCTAATTTACTTTCTACAATGTTTAAAGCAATATGGTAACGCTCAAATCACCGCATTTTTCTATCTGCTTTCATTTTCAGGTATCCGTAAAGGTGAGGCACTTGCATTAACCTGGGCGGATTTAAATTTCGATACAAAGGAATTGTTCATTACAAAAGCTCTTTCGAGAGGTAAAAATAACAAGCTCTATATTAAATCAACGAAAACCGATACTTCACGCCAGCTTTTAATCGATGATGAAACATGCGGCATCTTATCTGAATGGAAAAAGATTCAGCAAGGCAAATTTACAAATGTAAGTGACAAAAGCCAATTGATTTTTACAAACGAACAAAATGGTTTATTGCAGCAAACAGTTCCTAGAAAATGGCTCATGAAAATCATTGATAATTACAGCTTGCCATATACACATGTTCACTCATTTCGTCATGTGCATTGCTCTTTACTTTTCGAAGCGGGTGCAAGTGTCAAAGAAGTACAAGAACGATTAGGTCACACAGATGTGCAAACAACGCTCAACATTTATACGCACCTATCAAAGCGTGCAAAAAACGATACAATTAATAAATTTGTGACGTATTTAAACTCAGAATCTTGACCAAAAAGTAGCCAGATTTTTAGCCAGATTCCGATAAAAATCCCAGAAAACTCAATACAACAAAAAAAGAAAAAACCCTTGATTTACAAGGGTTTTGACCACTCTAGACAACTCTAGAAAATTCATGAATGGAGACGGTGGGAGTTATAACCTAACATCTCACAAATGTTGTTATATCAACGTTTAGAATCACTTTTTCAGTTTGATTTTAAAGTGCTCCTACGGATTTACCTACGGTTAACTAAAATACGCGTTGTAAGAGTATTATAAATATAAAGTATTAAACAAGTAATATAGGCTTGCAAGATTGCTCATCCTCCTCACAATTTTCATTAAATATATTAACGAAGCCTTCTCGTCCATTTTTTTCTCCATAAACGTTTAAGGACATTTTTCATTTTTTGTTGCTCTATATTTCGCTTAACAAAATGTAATTCTAATTCAATTGGCGGGCGTGGCGCCTTTATCCTTTTGATTATAGTAGGCAACATAATTAGAAATGCTCCTATGTAAATAATAGGAGAAATTAATTGAATATACTCTGATCCGTTTTCTAAGTTTGTGTAATCAATTTTTATTAGGGCACTGTACATTAGGAAACCTAAAATTAAAAAACTTAAAACATTAATAATCAAATTTAAATTTGATTCTAATCCTCTTGCTTTTATAACCGTCGGAAAAACAAATATATTCTTTTTCTGTTTTATTTGAAGATTCCAGTATGAATTCGAATTTATTTTAGTTTTCATCATTAAAGTAAAACCTTCATCTGGTCTCAGTAAATCAAAGTCAACTTTTACCATTTCATTCTCTTGATGTAAGTCAAGTCTAAAGTAATCACTGGTTACATCACTAATTTTGGCAAATTCCACAAAATTTTTGTCTTTAACTTTGATCTCCAAACATCTCGAATCATTAAGTAAATCTTCTTTGTAAATAGTCTCTTTCCCAGAGTTCCAAATATAATAATACTGGAAGTTTTCATCATCAAAACTTCCATCGCTCATTACAGTAATTTCATATGTTTTTTGAGCATTTTTATAAAAAAAGTAACTATAGCCAAATCCTAAAAAAAAGAAGATTAATGAACTTAACACACAGATACCTCCCTGATTTCTTTAAACACTTATTATAAATCTTCTTTTTTACAGTGTAAGTCAACTGTTTATTATCTCTTCAAAAAACAAAAAAATAACATGCTCTCTACACCAACTAAATATTACCATATTTAAAGTAATACAGAATTTTTTTTATCCCCCAATTTTTCTACAGAAAAAACCATATATTCTCAAAGATAACATTGGGGGAATTTTGTTTATTTATAGTACCAAAACAGGAAAATCAAGTGAAAATAAATCTAATGTTTTTTCAAAAATTCTATATTAATAATTAGGTTAAATAATAACTTTTAATTTTTAACTCAAGTTGCAATTATTCACCGTTATATTATATTGGGCTATTTTGGAAAAATATGCTTCCAATTAACTATAATATAGTGCATAATTTAATTAAATAGTATATATAGATAAAAAGGGGGATTATTTAAATTATGACCTATATCCCGACTTCAGTAATTTATCAAACTAATTCTGAATATGTTCAAGAAAGAAGAGATTTGCATAATCTAATAATAAAAAAAAATACAGAATCAAGTGTTTCAAAAACACCATCATCAGCAGTATTATCAGCTGGTGGTTCTGCTTCTGGAAAAACATTTTTTATTGAAAAATATTTCTTATCTTCTACAGAAGAAAATTATGTATTGATAGATTCAGATAATATAAAAAATGAATTGCCTGAGTATATTGCTGAAATTGAGAATAAAAATTTAGATGCTGCCGATATTGTTCATGAAGAAAGTGGACATATCGCTAATTCGTTATTGGACTTTTGCATTAAAAATAACTATTCATTTATTTATGATGGAACAATGTCAAATTTAGAGAAATATACTACTTTACTTAAAAAACTTAAGAAAGCCAATTTTATGATTAGTGCTCTTTATGTTGATATTGATATTGATATTGCTTTAGAGAGAGCTGCCATTAGAGCATTTCAAACCGGACGTGCAGTAAGTGAAATTAAAATAAGAGAAACCAATTTACAATCTGCGAAAACATTCTACGCGCTTATATCGCAATTTGATGAGGCAGTATTATTTAATAACTCTAAAAAGTTAGGGACAAGTGAAATACCTTTTGCTCAAAAAGAAATTCACAAATTAAAACCGATAAATTTTGATGAGTATCAATTATTCATAAAAAAGGTGGAATCATAGTATAATTAATAATGCTTTAATTATATTCAAATAAACAGCACCATTAATGGATAATTTACCGTTTTTCGGGTATATACTAAATAAGAAAAAATAAGGGGGCGATTGCATGGTAAATGTATTTGGTAATATGATTAATAATCTTAAGAATGAAGAGTTTGTAAAAAATGTTGCTAAAACTCTACCTACTCAACCCGAATTAACTCCCGAATTCTTGAATAAATATAGGGACTATCAGCAAAAATCTACAAAAAATCAAAAAAAAAAGAGTAGAGTAATGCAACCTATTTAACCTATTACTATTATTTTAAAACCAGATTATTAATTAATCTGGTTTTTTTATTTGCCCACCCATTCTTCTGCTTAAGCAACACTTTAGTTGCGCAGTAATACTTATTACTCATTCACTCATAAAATACATATTTTATTAATCAAAGCACTGATCTTATTTCTTTTTCACCAAACACTTAACAGGTGTTTTTGTTATGGCTACACTACCCTCAGCAGCTGTGGGAGGTTGTAAAAAAAGTACAGTAATTCATTAAGGTATTCAGCGGTATTTTACCGCTGAATGAATTTTTTGTTGTATTCGCAAGCTCTACAACAAAAAATTTAAATAACAACTATTAAATGGACACTTTTTATATTTTATATATAGTAATTTATTAAAAAGTGTCCACTATAACCTTATTTTAATTTACAAATTAAAAATTTTGGATATAACCTCTTTAAAATAAAGCACAAAGAAGGTTATAACTAGTGAAATATTTATCAGAAATTATTACAATAAAACATTTTGAAGAAATTAATAATAAGCAAGACTATTTACTAATTTCAAATACTGGTTCTGGAAAAACACATTTAATGCTAGAAAAATTTGTTTCATGGGCAAAAGTAAATAATAAAAAAGTACTTTATCTTTATAATCGGGTAGGAATGAAACTTCAATTTGGTGATTATTATAGTAAAAGACACGACAACTTAACTATTCAAAGTTACCAACATTACGAAAAGAAATATTCAGATAATTTATCTTATATTTGCCAATTTAATACTGATTGCTTTGCAGAATATGATTATATACTTTGTGATGAATGCCAATATTTCACATGTGATTCATTGTTTAATGATAATACTTATGTTTCTTTTGAAATTATTAAACGGTCGAAAGCAATAAGAATATTTTTTTCAGCTACCCCTACTCCCTTTACATTAATTTCAGATTATTTATTAAAGGATCTAAGGACAATTGATCTTAGTGGTTATACTAAAAAAAATATCAAGAAAATAATTATCACTACAAAAGCTCAATTTAATGATAGTGAAAAGTTTTTCTTAAAAAAGAATAAAATAATTCATTTTGAAAATGATACTAAAAATATTGAAAATTTAAGTGAGTTCTATTCACAATTAGGTTATAAATCAACTTTCATTTCAAAAGCAAATATAGAAGAGTTTTCAAAAGATATTTTATGTAAATATGATAACGATCAAGAAAATATTCCCTTTGATATTGTAGCTACAACATCAGTTTGCGAAACAGGAATGAATTTTAATATATCCAACGATGTTATAGTGTCATTTCCTAAATTTATGAACTGGACTAGTTTGGAACAATCCGCATCAAGACCTCGTTCATTTAATAATAACTCTGTTTCAATGTTATATTGCATACCACACTACACTTCTCTAGTTAATATCTTTATTAGTAATGCAGAAAAGTTGGAGTATTATAAAGCAAAAAAAAGAAAATTATTAAAGTCAGCGGAATTTCTGAAATATACTAGTTGTTATGATTTTAAAATTGCTATGCTTGAATATATACTTTATGAGATTGAGGAAATAATGGATAACTACAATGAAAATTCAAAAAAACTTCTTCCTTACTTTAATAATAAATTGAATGAAATTTACCCCGATGCTGAAATTGTTATTTTAAATGAGTTGGATATGATAGATGTAGAAGGTTATTTTGCGGAATTAATGGCTGGTAATGATGAGCTTCTAATTAACATGGCGACTATCCTAAAAATTAAAACTGATTTAGGCATAGGACCTAAAACCATTAAAAAGAAACTTAAAAACATTTATTCAATCACTCCAAAAAGAATAACTTCTAAAAAAATATATCACTGGCTTATCGAAAAACTGCAAAAATAATTGCAGTTTTTTTTATTTTTTATTTACATCCTAATTTTCGAAGATATAAGTACCTTGCAGTAAATAAAGAAAGGTTGTTATATCAATGAAAAAAAAGAAAATCAGAAAACGTAAAAAGTATATACCATTTGGAGTTAAAAAAAATAAACTACGTGTTACAGATGGGGTTAATTATCCTGTAACTACCTCTAAATATGATGAAAATGGAAATCTACTCTGGCAGAAAACTAGTATACCCAAAAGGAAGTCTAGAATTTTAAAAAAAAACAAACTAAAGGAAGCAAAATAAAGGTTGCCTTTTATGCTTTTGCCGAGATGTTTTTAATAGCAATTTAAAAAAAATTCTTTTTTTGATTTACATTTTATTTTAAATCGATATAAGCACCTTAGACAAAAAAGAAAGGTGTTAAAAAATATGAATAAGAATAAAATTAGCCAACAGAATGAAGTATGTTTTAAAGAAAACCTAACAAAAAAACCTATACCAGAAAAGACAGCAAGAGGGAAAAAAAATCTCAGTAAAATTTATATTGATGAGAGGTTTTTTCGCCAAATAAGTAAACGTTATTAATTTAAGTTAAAAGAAAAAACATAAACCAAGGAGAATTATTATGGACACAACTGATTTACTAGAAAAAATTAAAGAATTAATTATATCTTCAAACATAACTGTACAAAAAGAATGGCTTTCACTAAAAGAAGGAGCAGCTTATGCTGGAGTATCATATGGAACTTTTATAAGGTTTCGCATTAAGGGATTAAAAATAGTGGAAGTAGAAGGAATTAAACGTGTATCACGTAAAGAAATTGATACATTTCTAGAAAATCATAGCTTTTAGCACTTTGACAATGGAATTGCCTTTAAAATCATTACTAGTATAATGGTTTATAGGTAATTCCTTTTTTTATGCTCTTACAACGCAACTAGAAGGAGAATTATTATGCCTAGAAATTCAGTAAACCCTATTGAACCTTATACACTTAAAAACGGAGAAAAACGTTACCGATTCCAAATATATCTTGGAACTAACCCATTAACAGGGAAAGAACAACGTACTACTCGTTCAAATTTTAAAACTCAAAAGGAAGCTAAAGTAGCTTTATTACAAATTAAATATGAAATTGACAAAGGAACGTTTCAGAAGAAGTCATATGACACTTATGGAGAGCTTTATGTACTTTGGATCGAGAATTATAAAAACAATGTAGAAGCTAGCACATACCGTAAGACGCTTGGTATTTTTAAAAATCATATACTACCAGTTATGAAGGATTACCGTATTGAAAAGATTACAATTGATATTTGCCAAAAGCATGTTAATGAATGGGCGCAGAAGTTTAAAAATTACCGCGCTACAATATCTTACGCTGCTAAAGTTTTAGATTTCGCAATAAAGCGCGGTATTATCCAAACAAATCCATACAACTTAGTTGATATGCCAACAGCTATTACAAAGAGAAAAGTAATGCAACAAGAAGAAAAAGAGGAAAACTTTTATACAAAGAATGAGTTAAATAACTTTTTAACATGCTTAAAAAGTGAAAATGACTTTAAGAAGTATACACTTTTTCATGTATTAGCATATACAGGTATGCGTAAAGGTGAGCTATTAGCACTTAAATGGACTGATATTGACTTTGAAAACCATGAAATCACTGTAAGCAAGGCTATCTCATTAGATTATAATAATAAGATTTACTTAAAATCAACGAAAACAGGTAAAACAAGAATCATTAGTATTGATTCAAATACAGAAAATATCTTAATGCAATGGAAAAAGCAACAAATGAAAGACTGTATGGTATTAGGATTTAATGCTAAAAGCAAAACTCAATTAGTATTTAGTAATAAATACAATAGCTATATGCAACCTTCACTTACACAAAAATGGTTAAAAAAAATAACAGATACCCATAAGTTAAAAGCAATCACTACTCATGGATTCCGTCATACGCATTGTTCACTACTCTTTGAAGCTGGTGTAACAATTAAGGAAGTTCAAGACCGTTTAGGACACACTGACGTACAAACAACGATGAACATTTACGCTCACGTTTCACCAGAACGTAAAACTTCAGCTATTGATAAGTTCGCTCATTATTTAGCCAACTAGGATGAAAATCAACTACGATTTCTCCTACGACTTCCTACGAAATCTCCTACGAATCATTTAATATTCATTGATACTAGGTGAAAATGAAAAAGTGCCAAAACCCTTAATATTAAAGGATTTTGACACTCATTGAATTCCTATGAAATTCATTGTATGGAGACGGTGGGAGTCGAACCCACGTCCAGAAGCTCCAATACGCCGGCTTCTACGCGTGTAGTTTGTCTATTTGCAATTCGCGAATTCTTATGCCGACAGACAGGCGTCCGAATCGCTAACCTGGAAATCTCTTACCGTTGACTCAGGTGGTGCCAACGATCGTATCCCACTTAAGTTGAACCCAGCGTAGTCTACATGGGCGATAGACAGGCTGAGTGCTACGCAGTATTAAGCTGCGAAAGCGTAGTTTTGTTGTTTGCCAGTTATTATATAACTTCCGTTGTTGACGAAGACGAGACCTCCGACGCGCGACCAGAGCTTGAACCACCCCTGTCGAATCCGTAACGTCCCCGAGTAGTAGTAAACCCGAGTTAAGTTTCGGCATGAGCGAGATGCTCATTAAAACGTGTACCGTATGAGTAGATACACACTGGCTAGTACATTAAATTATATGACAAAACGTGCGAGCTTGCAAGTAAATCCGCTTCGATTACACCTTACCAATATTTGCTTCGCTCTCCATCGCAAAGCTACGATTCCGTCCTCGCTTCATTTCCATCAAGCACAATGATATTGTCCTGTTCTTTCCACGAACGAATCAACTGAATTGGCTTTGCAACTTTATACGACCGCCCCCATTATTTACGAGCGATTTCTCAGCTCTATATAAACGGATGGCTGAAATATATTCACTTAAAGGCATTCCTACTTGCTCTTCAAAAACCTCCTCGTATTCTGGACATTTTATCGCAACCAGTTCTTCTACCATTGCCATGCATTTAGGATTTTCACTATGTTTTTCAACTAACAAAACAATTCTATCTGTAATTTCCGCATTGCGTATTTTTATCACCTATTATATCCCCCTATTATCCTAATACCTTTCCTATTTACAACCTGTTCTACCTAAAATATTGTCAATTTAATGTCCATTTTAAATTATTACCCACAAGTAAAATTTTCAAAACCACTTTTTTCACACAAAAAAAGATATGTTAAAAGATTTTAAAACCTTTAACATACCTTTTAAAAAATCTTATACAAGCGACCTCAGTAAAAACCGGGCTGCCCCTATTCAATTTACTTATTAGGTAGTTACTCTTACTAAAATAAAGGAAACTCGCTTACTGCTGGCGATCCTTGAAAGCACGCTCCATATCGCGTTTTGCTTCTTTTTTCTTCATATCATGACGCTTATCGTAATCCTTCTTACCCTTTGCAAGACCAATCAGTAACTTCGCATAGCCGTCCTTAATATACATTTTAAGTGGCACGATTGTATAGCCGTCACGTTTTACTGCACCGACTAACTCACTAATTTGCTTTTTATGTAAGAGCAGCTTGCGTTCACGTAGTGGGTCATGGTTGTAGCGGTTACCTTGATCAAATGGAGAAATGTGCATGTTTTTAACCCATGCTTCGCCGCCCATCACACTAATATACGCTTCCTTCAGCTGGACGCGGGCACCTCGTACAGATTTAATCTCTGTACCTGTCAGTACCATCCCTGCTTCAATCGTTTCTTCTATGAAGTAATCATGGCTTGCTTTTTTGTTTTGAGCCAACACTTTACCTGTGCCTTTTGCCATCGTTAAACACCTCTATTATCAACATAAGGGAGATAGCTATGATGCCGAAAATGCACCATAGCCTCACACCTTATTATTTCTTTTTACTTTTTTTCTTTTTCCCTTTAGCGATGCCCTCGAAAAACTTCGGCTTATCGCCCGCTTTGCCTTCTTTTCGGCGTCCACGTGGATCACGGTCAGACGAGCCTCCTGAACGTTTTGCCTTCTCAGGACGTGCCTTGCTTCCGCCACGTGCTTTACGGTCACGCTTCTCGCCTGTACGCTCTACATCCTTGCCGCGCCCTTCTTTGCGACCTGCATGAATCACTTTTGATGTTGAGCGACGTGCTGGACGAGGGCTACTGATCATGTCAACAATTTCAAAGTCGACTGAAGACTCCTCAATCACGACATTCGCTACACGGATTTTCACTTCATCCCCAATACGGAATTGGCGACCCGTACGCTCACCGATCATTGACAATTGACGGTCATCAAATCGGTAATAATCGTCGGTCATATTCGAAATATGCACAAGTCCTTCTACTGTATTTTCAAGCTCCACGAAAATACCGAAGTTTGTAATCGATGATACAATCCCTTCGAACTCTTCACCGATTTTGTCAGACATGAACTGTGCCTTTTTCAATGCATCTGTATCACGCTCTGCCTCTACTGCACGACGCTCACGGCTTGACGTATGTTCCGCAATTTCATCCATTACAGCACTCCACTGTACAACCGTTTCCTTCGACGTATCACCATTTACTAAATACGTACGAATTAAACGATGGACGATTAAATCCGGATAACGACGGATCGGTGATGTGAAATGCGTATAAAACTCTGTCGATAAGCCGAAATGACCTAAAGACTCTGCATAATACTTCGCCTGCTGCATCGAACGCAGTAGCATCGTTGAAATAACCGGCTCCTCTGGTAAGCCTTCAATTGCTTTAATGACCTCTTGCAATGCTTTTGGATGTACCGAGTTGCCTGTACCTTTTATCATAATACCAAAATTTGTCACAAATTCAAAGAAGCGCTGTAATTTTTCAGGCTTTGGATCTTCGTGAATACGGTAGATGAACGGCAGCTCCATCCAGTGGAAATGCTCGGCAATTGTTTCGTTCGCCGCAAGCATGAATTCCTCGATTAGACGCTCTGCTACTGTACGCTCGCGTAATACGATGTCAGTCGGCCAGCCATCTTCATTGACTAATACTTTAGATTCCTTAAAGTCAAAATCAATCGCACCGCGCCCCATACGTTTGTTGCGTAGGATTTGCGCTAAGTCCGCCATATCTTTAAACATCGGCACTAATTTTTCATAGCGCTCCATTAGCTCTGGGTTTTCATCCGGATTTTCTAAAATATTATAAACGTCCGAATACGTCATACGCTCTGTCGTGTTAATGACACTTTGGAAAATCTCATGCTTTACCACATGTCCTGCTCCATCGATAATCATTTCACATGACAATGTTAATCGGTCAACCTGTGGATTTAATGAACAAATCCCATTTGATAAACGGTGTGGAATCATCGGAATTACGCGGTCCGTTAAATAAACAGAAGTCGCACGTTCATAAGCTTCCTGATCCAGTACCGAGCCCTGTGTTACATAGTAGCTAACATCGGCAATATGAACACCTAATTTATACGTACCATCACCATTTTTGACAACTGTTACGGCATCATCCAAGTCTTTTGCGTCTGCACCGTCAATTGTTACGATGACTTCATTACGTAGGTCACGACGACCGACTAAATCCTGCTCCGTAATTTCCTCCGGTACATCGATTGCCGCCTGGACAACCTCTTCAGGGAACTCTGGTGGAATATCATATTTATAAAGGATCGATAAAATGTCCACACCCGGATCATTTTTATGACCTAAAATTTTCGTAATCATCCCTGTCGCTGATTTTGCTGCATCTGGCCAATGCGTCACTTCAACGACTACTTTATGTCCATCCACCGCGCCCAATGAATCTTCCTTCGCGATGAAAATATCCATATTCAGCTTTTTATCATCTGTAATAACAAAGCCAAAGCCACGATTAGCTTGGTACGTACCGACAAATGAAGTTTTACTGCGTTCAACGATTTTAACAACCGTTCCTTCACGGCGGTCACCTGATTGTTCCTTTAATACACGGACCAATACAGTATCCTCGTTTAGCGCCCCGTTTACTTCATGTGCGGGGATGAAAATATCGTCCATGCCTTGTTCTTCGGGTGCAACGAAGCCAAAGCCTTTTGCATTCCCGATAAAGCGGCCGCGCAGTAAGTTCATGCGCTCTGGTAAACCGTAACGATTCGAACGGGAGCGAACGATTTGTCCTTGTGCTTCCATTTTCACAAGTGTTTTCACTAATTCACGGAAATCATCCGCTTCTACCAATTCCAGCATATCTTCAATTTCCGAAACGGTCATTGGTTTGTAGCCATCGTCCTTCATCATATCTAGGACGCGCTGTTGTAATTCATTTTGTTGTGTCATGTATTATTTCCCTCCTTTGAACAGAAAATAAAGTTCAAGTTTATTTATATTTTTAACCGTACAGCAGTTGATTGGAGTGGAGGGGCGACTCCTGGGGGATAAGCGTGACGCCTGAGACTACAGGCTCTGGCCACGCCCCCGGAAAGCGTCCCCGCAACGGAAATCAATGGTTATAAGGGAATAACCTTTTAAACATATGCCCTTTATAAATAAATTGAACAAAATTATTTCACATCATTAGACTGTCCAATCTAATGAATTTAAAAACGTGAGAACTTCTTCATGAAGCTTGTCTTTTTCTTTATCGAGTGTAATGACGTGTCCTGATTCTTCATACCAGCTGATCTTTTTGTCGATGGATTCGACGGTTTCATAGATGATATTGGCGGAATCGGGGTTGATGACTTTGTCGTTCGTCGATTGAATGACTAAAATCGGCGCATACAAATGGTCAATCGTTTGTCGTACATCGTAAATAAGCTGCTGCAGGTCAGGCAATGAAGGCATGCCCTGCTGTTTAATTGCTTCAATCTCTAATTCAATTTCCTGTTCACTTTTACCTTGATTTTTTTTGTATTGTTTTGCATAGTCAAGTACGCCTTCAAACATAATGTCTGTCGTGCGCATCGTCATCGGTGAGCACATTGTGACTACACCTTTCACTGGATGACTTGTCGCAAGCTTTAATGAAAATACGCCACCGAGCGATAGTCCTGCAACGGCGATTTCCTCATAGCCTGCTTCCTTTAATGTAGTATACCCACTTTTTACGTCTTCCCACCATTCATCGGGATTGGAGACGATTAATTCTTCCGGTGGTACACCATGGCCTTTATAATGCGGTGCCAGCGATGTATAGCCCTGCTTTTCCAAAAAGCGGCCAAGCATCCTCACATCCGCTGAACTTCCTGTAAATCCATGTAATAATAATACCGCCCTTTTCCCTGCCTCAAAAAAGAACGGTGAAGACAAAGCTGTTTTCATGCTAGTGGCTCCTGTCTTATTCAAGATATGAAAAATACGACCCGTACACACCTACGAATCGATCATTTTGATGAATAACTTTCCATTTCTTCTATTATACTGTGTTTTCCCCCGTACTAAAAGAAAAAGCCCAACCTAGCAGTAAATGCTTGGTTAGGCGTGTAATAAAATCCGTATAAGATTATTGAGCAAATCTTAGCTTTCTGTAATAAAGGAAGACGATTAAGACAATCCCGCCTACTCCAAGAGCACCACCAATTAACATGAAATTAACTAAATTTGTTGTGCTGTCAGGTAAACGTGGACCTCCTGACATAGGGCTTCCTAAGCTATCAATCTTTCCTATCATCACTTCTTGAACAGTCACAGTCTCTGCCTCACTGTCATTTCCTTCTGCTGTAAAAACGAAATCGAATGAAGCATGAAGTCCTTGGAATTCATTGCCAAGATGCTCTGGAAAACGAATTGTTACATCCAAATTCTCCTCATTGCCGGTTGCCAGTTTTCTTATCGGCAAAGATTCAAAGTCAGCTAATTTACCTTGATACAATTCCTGTTCACCAGCTTTTATTTCAAGTAGCAGCTCATTAAACAACTTTTTATCTCCACTATTTTGTAACTGCATGAGATAGTCAAAGTCTTTTGTTCCCATGTTTTTGACGGTAATCGTTCTAGGCGCCCAGTCACCAGGCTTCATATTTGTAATATCAAATAAGGTTTCTGTTGGTGAAAGGCTTAAGTTTATTTCATTATTTTCCTCAATGCTTTCATCATCTGCAAATGCACTTGTTACGGGAAATAAAGATATACTGCCTAGCAACAACAGAAGCGGTATCATTTGAAACAGTTTTTTCATATAATCCTCCATATCCTTGCAATCGATTCAAGATGTGCTTTTCGCATTATCTTCTGCAATGACTTCATCTTGTTTTCTAAGAGGTATTTCGATTAAAGCTAGTGCTTTCCATAGTGTAAATGCTGAATATAAAAGCAATAGAAGGCCTGGTATGATCAATAAAAATGCACCATTTTTTGAAGAAGCAAAGTTATTAAAATAACCTACATACGGCAATGTGAAGCCCGTGTACTGCGCCACCACATTTTCAGCCATTACCGGATTCATATCTTCAGCATTGTTGTTATCACCTTTTGTTCGGTAAAGTACAGAATCTCCATTTGAAACCACCTCTGTAATGCGGTGAGTTACTAAAAAATCTTCTGCTTCCTGGAACGTGATGACATCCCCTGCTTTATAGCTCGTTTTATCCTCTGCAAGCTTGACTGCGATAATGGAACCCGTTTGGATGTCTGGTTCCATCGATCCCGAAAGAACCGTTTTTAATTGATACCCGAAAAATTGAGGCTCACCGCCCGATGCTTTTGAAATCACTACGATGAAAGCGACGCTAATGAGAAGCGTCATTAAAATAGCTGTCACAATATTATTGACCCATTTCATTATTTTGCTGTTCTTTGCTTTGTTTCTAATACTTCTCATCTGTACCACCCTCTACATAATTTTTTGTAATTAATATTTCCAGTCAACACGAAGCTTTACGGCTCCAGTAATGGTGATCCCTCGCTAGCTGGGGTAGTAGTTTCAGAGCTGCTAACCGGCTGCGCTGGACTTTCATCGTTCGATTTCTGCCCTGCGCTCTCTTTGCTTTCACCTGAACCTGCTTTAGTACCGGAATCTTTCTCCCCGTCTTTTTCCGCAGGAGTTAATTCCTTTTGGTTTGGGGATTCTGCCTTTTCTTTGTCACTAGCTGGAGCTTCTCCCTCTTCTGGTGCTTTATCTTTTTCTTCTTTTTCATTGGCTGGGGCTTCTACATCTTCTGTTGCTTTTTCTTTTTTAGTTTCTTTTTCATCTTTCTCTTCATCATTTTTTGCATCTTCTTTATCACTAGCTGGTCCTTCCACATCTTCTGGTGCTTTATCTTTTTCTTTTTCTTTATCTTTTTCTTTATCTTTTTCTTTATCTTTTTCTTTATCTTTTTCTTTATCTTTTTCTTCATCTTTCTTTTCAGCTTCATCTATATCTTCTTTTTTACAATCGATTTTGTCATTCGATACAGGGACCACTGCTGTTACAGGCTCTGTTCCAGATACTTCCGATACCGGAACGTTCAATACTGGTGCATCTGTTTTCTTACATGCTAAATCACTTGAATTCCCTGCATCTATAGCTCCAGGGGCACCTACGACAATTACACAGTCCATCTCGTTTTCTGGACTTGTTATAGCAACCGTTGCTGTTTGTTCCTGGGAAGTAGTTGCTGTTTCTTCAGGATTTGTTGTTTGTTCAGTATTTACTGTTTGCTCAGTATTAGGCTCGGGTTCCTCACCCGGCACGTTCTCATCCAAGTCTTCCTCCCCACAAGCAGGAGCGACGGGCACTTCCCATATATCAGCCGCAATTGTTCCGGTAAGCACAGACTGGCTGCTGAGATAGGCGGATGTATCAGATGACAAATAATTGACTCCAAAAATAGCTAAATAAACGATAAGTGTCATTTTTATATATAGGATCAGATTATATTGCTTTTTCTTATATCTGCCTCTAGGTCTGGGGTTCAATCCAATACCGCCTTTCTAATTTATTTAATTGGAATTTCCTTAAATATATTCCTCAAAACACAAAAGCTATTTATACGCTGAGAAATATATATAAGGAAGAGTTCCGACACATTTCAAATAAAATAAGGGAGGAGAAGGGCTCTCCTCCCTAAATTCTGATTAAATTATCTTGATTGTCCAGCTGTTTGTTTTGCGTCAAATGTCCATCTTAATTCTAAGTTTGCTCCTTGGTAAGCATTTTGATCTTGATTATTGTCTTTGAATCTAAACATTACATGCAACTCATCATCATCTCCAGCTTTAAGGCCGCTTTTTTCTCCACCTTGCCATCCAAACCACTTCGGTGATTCGTTTTTAACAGCGTCCTCAGTCATATTAGCTAATTCGCTTAAAGACATGGAGTCAATCACATTGCTAGGTCCACGAAGACTGCTTTTATCTTCGTTTATTAAAAACTCAACAATAATGTGATCCGCAAAACCTGCTACTGATTCTGTAAAGTCAGTAGTCAATAACACTTTAGAAATATCAAGAGAACCATTGTTTTCTAATTTAAATCCACGGTACATGAAGTCACCTGGTTTTAAATTATTTACATCAATGATAGTTTCAGGATTAACAGCTAAATCTAATGTACCTGCAGCAAATGTATTTGTTGAAGTTTCCACATCATTGAAATATGCATAAGTTCCCCCGCCGATCATGCTTACAGCTAATGCTCCAGTTGCGATTCCCATTGCTAGTTTCTTTTTGATACTCATTTTAAATTCCTCCAATTAGTTTTTTAATTTTTTTTGCCTCTTCCCTGGATCGTATAAGAAAGTTCTCTTTCTCGACGTTGGGTACGAGTTTCCTACAATTCAATAAAGCATTTTGATCATGTGTACCAAATTCATAATATGGCATATAAATGGTAATGCTCTCCCCCTTTGCATTTCACTTTTTCAACTATGAAAGTGGAACTAGGTTTAGTATAGACCGCCACATAAATTTCCTCTCACCTCTAATGGGTGATTTTTAGCACTTTGGCATTCTACTTTAGAACTTACCCAATGGTATACTTTAGTGTTATCCGATGTACTACTAATTGGTTAAACAGTGTCTATAAATACCGTTCTACCAACGTTTTACCTTTATTTTACGAATACATATGTATACATCGGCTTCGATTTTTTTATTTACCTTCTATATTAAAGGAATTAAAATTAGTAAATAATTGATTGACTTATTTCGAATTCCCATTTATATTAATAAAAAGTATCTTATACACCTCCCCCCATGTCTATTAACTTCCAGAGGTGACCTTCAGACCTCCATTCGTTTTATCCTTAATTCAAGATGCCTATTGCTTCTATAGTTAAACTACATAATCGTCTTTAGAAAATGCTGTCGTCTCTATTAATGGAGATAATCATTCATAGTAGTAATTCTCATCATGTTTTTAACTATCCTATGACCAACTAATGATTCCAATGGCTTTCAAACTACTGCTCATTCATCAAAAGTGGTATATTATGCTCTGACTTCCTACATAAATAGATATAAAACGACGAGATAAGCAATAAGATTACAAAGAAAGTGCTTTAGGAAATATATATAATGACAAAAACTCCCAAAGGCAACTGAGTATAATGAATTAGAGTTTTTAATTTTCGAATCTCATATTTCCGAAGAAAATTCCGCAGAAAATAGACTGAAAATTCCATCATCTGATACTTCATTCTTATCTAAAATCACATACTACTTATTACAGAACTATGTTTTACATTGGGAGACTTGGAAATACATCCTCTAATTGGGCACCTGGGATGTATGGAGTCAGTGGTGCAACCGACCTCATTTCATTTGAAAGTCACTTATTAAGAGCACTTTTTAATTTGACTGGGGAGGCAATTTATTGATGAAAATTTTATTGGTGGATGATCAAGCAATCATCCGCAGAGGATTAATTTCCATTCTATCATCGGATGAAGAATTGGAAATAATCGGAGAAGCTGATAATACACAAGAAGCGCTTAATTTGTTTCAAAAAGAAATGCCTGATTTGGCTATTATTAATTTTCATGTAGGAGATGAATGTGGATTAAAATTGATTAAAGAAGCGAGAAAATTAGGGGGCACTTGCAAATTTGCGATTCTTACCTTTTCAAAAGATCGTGAATCATTTCAACGTGCAATGGCGATGGATGTGGTTGGATATATTTCACTTAATTCACACCCAGAAGAACTTATTTATGCCATTCAAATTATTCAAAAGGGAAAGAAATATTATGATCCAGATTTAATCGATATGCTCGTACAAACACAAAAGGAATCCCCAAAAGATGACAGCCGTCTAGCACTCCTAACTTCTAAGGAAAAAGAGGTATTGCAAAAACTAGGAATGGGCTATTCCAATAAACAAATAGCTCATAGTCTTTATATATCAGAAAATACCGTGAAAAAGCATGTAAGCCAGGTATTATCAAAATTGGAGCTTGGTGATCGTACGCAAGTTGCGCTCTTTGCAAATGAAACTGGGTTAGTTCAATTTAAGCATGGTGTGGTTGTTTAATAACGTAGTGCCAATGATTAAAATTCCATTTTGTAAAAAAAAAAGCCCAACCCTGCAATTAATGCGAGGTTGGGCGTTTAATTTTCGTTCAATTAGAATTTCGTAATAGCAAGTGCCAAAACGAAGAATGCAACAGAAAGAACGATTGTTGTGCGGTGTAATACTAGATCCATCCCGCGAGCTTTCTGTTTACCGAATAGTTGCTCAGCTCCACCAGAGATGGCACCTGATAAACCAGCGCTTTTACCTGATTGTAATAACACGACAACGATTAAGGCTAAAGCTACGATCAGAAGTAATACTGTAAATAACGTATGCATTTGCTCCACCTCCTAAATATGGACGTCACAATACCAAATAGTATATCAAACTGCGAACCTCTTTACAATATTTCTTGGAAATGCACAGCAAATTTTATCCAAATATAGCGCTTTGCAGCCTGCTATTTATTCAAAGCTATTAAATCGGCATTCACTAATATCCCGTTTTGCAGCAAGCGCAAGTGGCACCATCGTTTCAAACAGTAAATCCTCTTCTTCAAAAATGAGCTTGCGCAGTTCGATATTGAAGTACTCCTTCATGCGCGATTCCGTCATGACCTCCTGTACCGGACCGATCACCGCTTTCTTGTTCTTCGCAATCATTAGCACCTGGTCCGCTAAATAAAAGGCATGGTTCGGGTAGTGTGTATTAATAATACATGAAATATTATGATCTTGAGATAGGCGTTTTAACGTTTCTAAAATGACAACTTGCTTTTGCACATCCAAATGCGATTCCGGCTCATCCAATATTAAAATTTCCGGATTCGATACAAGTGTCCGGGCAATTAAAGCGAGCTGCAACTCACCGCCACTCACTTCATTACACGACTTTTTCGCCAAATGCACAATCCCAACTTCATTTAATGCATGATGCGCCTTTTCATAATCTTCCTTGCGTGGCTTTGACAACGAGCCAATATACGGCGCACGCCCCATCACGACTAAATCTTCAATTGAAAAGCCGAACACCATTTTATGCGCTTGCGGTACGTAACCGATCTTCTTCCAAAGCTCCTTTTGCGAAACTTTTTTAAGCGGTACATCATCAATCAATGTTTCACCAACACGCCAACCGTGCAACCCGGTAATACATTTTAACAGCGTTGTCTTCCCTGCACCGTTCGGACCTAGTATCGCCATAATCTTCCCCGGCTCCAGCGTAAAGCTAATATTCGATTCATAAATAAACGGCTTTACTTCCTTCTTTTTCGCATAGCAGAAGTTACCTTCACGTACTTCTATTTTCATGACCAGCTACCCCCTGTACGACGTAAAAGATAAGCAAAGAACGGCGCTCCGACAATCGCAGTTAAAATAGACAACGGAATTTCTGCAGCCGTTACCGAACGAGCCAATGTATCGATTAATAACAAATACGCTCCGCCCAGTGCAATGGACACCGGTAATACCCGTTCATTATTACTGCCAACAAACATACGCGCAATATGCGGAATAATTAATCCAACCCAGCCAACAATCCCCGCTACCGCAACGGCTGCCGCTGTACAAAGCGTAGCCCCTGCAATAACAAGCCACTTTAGACGTGTTACGTTAATCCCTAATGATTTTGCCTCTTCATCAGGCAATGTTAATAAGTTAATGCGCCAGCGTAATGCCAGTAATATCAACATTCCGACTAAAATAATCGGTCCGGCAGTCCATAAATCACGATAAGAGGCTGTCCCTAAGCTCCCCATTAACCAATACGTAATGGCAGGCAACTTTTCTTCAGGATCGGCTACAAACTTTGTTAAAGAAATTAACGCATTAAACAACGCACTTGTTACAACCCCGGCCAATACAAGCATAAAGATCGGCATATTGCGCCCAGACCCGCCGATTACATACGTAAAACCAATGGCTGCTAAACCAAAAATTAATGCCAAGCCTTGTGTTATATAACCATTTCCGAATAATAAAATCCCGATAGAAGCACCAAATCCTGCACCTGCTGCAACACCTAAAATGTCCGCACTCACTAATGGATTGGCAAACATCCCTTGGAAAGCTGCTCCGGAAATGGAAAGCCCCGCACCGATCAATAGTGCGAGGATAATACGCGGCAGCCGAACGGTCATGACAACGTTATATTCCATTTGCGTCCAAGTTTGTTCTATCGGAAAAATATGTGAACCTAAAATTTTTACGACTGTTACAAAATCCACTTCAAAGCGACCAATGCCGAGTGAAGCGATGGCAATAACGAGCGGTAAAACCCACAGTAAAATATTTTTCCACGTTTTCATAAGCGTCCCTCGATTTCTTAATACTTCGCAGCATCAGAAGAAGGATGCAAAATGCGCTCTACTTCTTTATCTGTTATGTCAAATCCGTAAAAGTCCTTATAATAGCTCTTAATCTCTGCATTCATATCATAGTCAAATAACTCCGGCTGGTTATTATTCGCCAACCACTTCAGCATTAACGGTGCATCCCCACTTGGCGGGAACCAACGATAAATACCTAATGGAATTTTATAAACTTGCTTATTCTTAACCGCTTCAACCTCACTCCAGTCCTGACCTGGAATCGTATTGTTATACAGGTCCTCTGGTTGGATTTCCGTAAAGTTCGTTAAGTAAATAATTTCCGGATTCCAGTTGTAAATTTGCTCCATGTTCACATCTTTGCGACCCGTTACTTCGTCTTCTGCTACATCATTAGCACCCGTTGCATTCAGCCATTGATTCCCGAAGAAGTTTTTACCGCTCACTGTAATCGCCTGCTCTGACAATTGATACATCATTAAAGCATTAGGCTTCTGTTCCTTCGTTAAGCCAGCAATTTTTTCGTTGATTTCATTTTGTACCGCTGTACCGATTTCGATAAATTGATCAGCACGTTCTGTTGTGCTCGCAATTTCACCCGTTAACTCCAGCCAGCTATTGAATGTTGCAAGTGGCTCTGCTGCCGCTGCATCGATTGCTTTAATCGCCACTGTATTTATACCGGCTTTACGTGCTTGCTCGATTGACTTTTCATCTGTCGCGAGCTCAAAAAATACGTCCGGGTTAATTTTCATTAATTCCTCTACATTCATTTCACCATTTTGCACGAACGATGTATCCGCTTTTAAAATATCCGGCGACATTTTCGCTAAAATTGAATTTTCTGCTGCATTATAAGAATTCGGATGCATCCCTACAATTTCCTTTGTAGAATTTGTCGCCACATACCAAGTGTGGAAGTACGGTAAAATTCCGCCTGATACAATCGAATTCACTTCAGCAGGAATTGTGACCTCAGTTCCCGCCTGGTCGATAACGATTTTTTCCTCTGCCGTTGCCTGAACCTCTCCTCCAGAATTTGCAACCTCATTATCTGAGCATGCTGCAAGTGCCATCGCCGCCACTGCAAGCGAACTTAAAATTGCTTTACGTTTCATTTCCATCTGTCTCTCCTAACCGAATTTTCAATTACTATAAGGCTAATTTTCTGTTCGCCTATAACAAAAAAATAATTATATTAAAAAAATGATTTGAATTAATTACAAGATTGAGTATAATTGATAATGATTTTCAATGTCAATGAGATTTCTGCTCTCAAATGAGAATATGTATCATTTAACAAAATTTAATTGTTTAAAGGAGAATTTTTATGTCGGAGTATAAAATTGTAAAGCTAGATGGCGGACATGCCTTTAGCTTAGAGGGACGAGCGATGAACGTCTCAAACGAACCAATGGACCATGTAACATTTCTCGATCAGTATGAAATTTCAACTGCTGACCTTTCCGCATTCAATGTGTTGGTCGTAACGGACTTTATCGATCAGGAACATCTTTATGAGCAAAAACAAGTAATTGAGAACTTCTTAAATGAGGGGAAAATTGTTATTGCCAACACACATATTTTCCGTCCTTGGCTACCGGGTGCTGGTCTGTTTATGCCAAAGGAAATTAAGTCGCACGCTGACTATTTAATGGAGCCCGCTGCTGAAGGGACATTTTATGAAGGCGTTGACATGATGGAGCTTGCGTATCGTAAAGGGGTTTCAGGCTTCTATGCACGTGGGTCGCACCCTATCGTAAATAAAGAATCGGAAGTCATTTTGCAATATACAGACGGCACACCAATCGTTTTCATTGACCGTACAGCTACTAAAGGAACGGTTGTTGCAGCTTCTTGCCGTGACTTTTTAACATACGCAACCGGTGAAAACTCGACACAGCTTATCGCACCGCAATTTTTAGCATGGCTGGATGAAGAATTACTACGCTTAAAAGGAGCTCAAGCATGAGAAAAATAGCAGTTTTATATAGCGGTCACGCACCACATTTCGTAACATTCAACACACCAAAGTACAAACAATATTTCGATAAAATTATCTACTTACCTCACTTTGCTGAGCAAGATTTGATGGGGATGGACGTTGTAATCGTTCCTTCGCAATTACACAACAAGTTATTGTTAGAAGCAGCTCCTGCAATTCGCCGTTTTGCCGATAACGGCGGGGTTGTCGTAGCATTTGGTCCTCAGCCATGGAACTGGATTCCAGGTCAAAACTGGGAAACACGCCCGACAAATTTCTGGTGGTGGCTGGAAAAGGATGCCGATAGCGGACTACGTATGGTTGCACCGGATTACCCGTTATTCCGTGACGGCTACCTAGATGAAGCGGCGTGTACATGGCATCAACACGGCGTATTCCATTTACAGGACGGCATGCAATCACTCATCGATATGAAAGATGGAGGCTCATTAATGTACGTCGATAAAGTCAGCTCAAAAGGCACTTGGATCGTCACAACACTTGACCCTGATTTCCATTTCGGTTCATATTTCATGCCGGCAACGGAGAAGTTTTTAGACGGCTTCCTCCCATGGTTAGCGTGCGGGGAAATTTAATAGAACAGAAAAAAAGCATGGTACCCGCAAATCAATGCGAGCGCCATGCTTTTTGCTTTTAATTAGTCGTTGCTGTTGTCATCAGTAGTGTCTTCGTCTTCAATACCTGTACCTTCAGTACCGTCAGTACCTGCATCGCCGTCAGTATCTACATCTAAGTCTAGATTAGTACCGTCGTTATTATCGTCAACAACACCATCGTTATCATCTTCAATAATAACCGGATCATCGTCGTCGTTACATGCTGCTAGTGATAATGATAATACCGCAGCTGCCATAAGTGTAGAGTATTTTTTTAATTTCATAAATAAATTGCCTCCCTTACTGTTTGATGGTCTTTTCCCAGCATTACTAAAAGAGAAACATATTTTTTCATTTTTCCTGCAAAAAATACATTTTCACCCTTTCTATTTTCCCATATATTAGGATAATTTATAATGAGTACAGGAGGTGAAAAAAGTGCAAAAATCAAAGCACTATTTACTTATCGAAACACTAATGAAGCGCATAAGGATGGACGATTCGGAGACCCCGACAATCCAACAGGAATTTTACCGACTAGAGGCCGGCTTATCAGGCGAGCAAAAATTAAAGCGGCTACTAACAGATTTTTATTTTAAATCAGATTTTCACATCTTTTATAATTTTGAATGTAAAAATTCCAACGGCTTTACCCATCAAATGGACGCTTTGCTCCTAACACCAAATTTCCTCTTAATCATCGAAGTAAAACAAATATCCGGTACCCTATTTTACAAACCTTCCCTACACGAATTTTTCCGCGTACAGGACCAATTGAACGAAAATTTCCCCAATCCATTTGACCAAGCCTACCGTCATCAACTGTTCTTGGAGCACCAGTTAAAAACCTGGCAACTATCCATTCCCGTTTACCACATCGTCGTTCTAGCCAATTACCGCGCAAAGCTCGATGAGTCCTTAAACAATTTCCCAATCATGCATATGAGCGGCATCCCGAGATTTATTGAAAAACTCTATAAGCAACATCCAATACCCCGTGCACATCTCACTTTTCTGCAAAAACAATTCGAGCAATTATACGAGCCGCTCCCCCCACGCAGAACGATCGAAAAGCACCGACTCCGCAACGGCGTTCTATGCAAGCAGTGCGATTATGTCAACGAAATGTACTATAAGCAAGGCTATTTCATCTGTCCCGTCTGCCGCGCAAAAAGTAAGGAAGCCCTATATGAAACTTTATTGCAATACAGAATTTTAGTCAGTCCCCGCATATCCAATAAAGCGTTCCGCGAATTTTTCAACATCCCCTGTATCCATATCGCGTCCAAACTATTAGCCAAAGCCGCCCTCGAAAAGCACGGGACGAATAAAGGGACATACTATATCATTCCGGAGAGGTTTGACTGAAATAAAGAAGGGACTTTTACTATGTCTCGAGAGACGACCTCTCGAGACCTTTTTTGTTGTTCAATCGTTTCTATTAAAATGATTAATAAGTTGATTGGAATGGAGGGCCCGTGACTCCACCGGGAAAAGCGCGCGCGGAAGATCCACTAAATTGTGCCTGCCGTTGTAGGCACAATTTAGTTAGCTGGAGCCGTGCCCGGGGAAAGCATCGGTCCCGGAATGGAAATCAACGGTTCGATGAAGTCCCTTCTTTTTGCAATAAAAAAAGCAGCACAATGGCTACTAATTTACAAAATACAATAGTACAAAAACTAAAAATAAAACGATACCCAGTGGGACAGAAATTTTATCTAGCGTATTTTTTTTGCGAATAAAGCCACCGTACGCTAATAAAGCTGAAGCAATCGCAAAAATAATATACTCGTACGCATTAGGTTTAAACATAATCAATAAAAAAATCGCGAAAAAGCCGATGAGTACAGCAAATACCCATTTTATATCTATTTTTTCCATAAAGTAATAAACATTCCTTTTATTTCATTTATAGTAACAATACCATAATTATATTAAGAAAACATTAATACATAAGAAATAACTGCTTTCCCTCGCCCACGGATTTTCTAATATATCGCGATATGTTCTAATATAAATTTATTTGTTCTAATAAATTGCCGATCTTCTAATAAAAGTTCCCATTGTGCTAATAAGTGCTCCACATGTTCAAATAAAACTCGAAAATGTGCTAATAACCCCTCACTATTTTCTAATAACCCACTTCAATCTTCTAATAAAATCCGTACCCCCATCTCTCTGTCCCACTTAATGCAGCGATCCACCCCCGTCCCCACCCCAAATCCACGTATCTTCTAATATCCTCCGCACTTCTTCTAATAACCAGCACAACTTTTCCAATAAACACACTCAATCTTCTAATAAAACACCCCCACAAAAAAAACAGCACCGGCAATAACCCGATGCTGCACCCCCAACGAAAAACCTTAGTTCCCCACTGGCTTACTATTTTTCACAAAGAATGAACCTACTAACCCGATCACAGATACTACACTTACTACAACGAACGCTGTGTGTACACCGTGCGCGAGCATTTCTCCCGGTAATGCATTGCTGAACTTTTCAGCATAATTTTCCTGCCCAATAGTGAACAGTGTAATCGCGACCGCTGTACCTGAAGCACCCGCGATTTGTGTTAATGTATTCAATGCCGCTGAACCGTCCGCAAATTTCTGTGGCGCTAATGAGTTCATTGCATTCGTTTGCGCCGGCATAATAGTCATCGATACCCCTACGAAAAATACACATAAGTTAACGATAATAATCCAAGTCGCTGTTGTAGCCGAAATTGTCGTTAAGAATACAACCATCGACACTAAAATCATCGTAAATCCAATGCGTGTGAAGATTTTTGCTCCCACTTTATCGAAATTAGCACCAACGATGGGTGACATAATAATATTTAAAATATTCCCTGGCAGCATACATAAACCTGCCGTTAATGCTGCGAAACCTAATACTGTTTTCAAAAACATTGGCACTAATATTGCTACGGATAAAATCATGAACATGGACGCTACCATTAAAGCGACACCTAAACTAAACATCGGTGACTTGAATACTGATAAGTCGATCATTGGCTCCTCCATTTTTGTTTGGCGAATACCGAATACTACTAATAACACTAACCCCACTACAAGCGGTACCCAAACGATCACTTCTGTAATCGATTGCTCAGCCAATGAAGCGAGTGCAAATACAACACCACCGAAACCAAATGTCGAGGCAACTAATGATAATAAATCAATTTTAGGTCGTGTCACATTTGATACGTTGTCTATTTTATTCCACGCTAATAAAATAACGAGCGCATAAACAACCGCCATGATCCAGAAAATATATCTCCAGCTAAGTGAAGAAACGATTAACCCTGCAATCGATGGCCCTAATGCTGGACCTGCAGTTAAAATAACCCCTACAATCCCCATTACTGCGCCTCGCTTTTGCACTGGGAAAATCAACATCACAACACTAAACATTAACGGTAAAATCATACCCGTTGCAACCGCTTGTACAAAACGACCGACTAATAAAACCGTAAAATTAGGTGCTAATGCGCCTAATAAAGAACCGATAATTGCAATAACCATTGCCGCCACAACTAATTGTCGCGTTGTAAACCAACGTACTAAATACGATGATAATGGCACTAATACTGCCAAAACTAAAAGATAACCAGTTGTTAACCACGCTGCTGATGCCGCGGATATACTGAAATCATCCATAATATTTGTTAACGCCATGTTTAAGGCTGTTTCACCGAATAGACCTAGGAACGTCCCGATCATTAATACCGCTGCCATACCTTTAGGGCTTTTAACATTGAAAAAAGGTGCTGCCACTTCTGTTTCCTCCTGTACTATAAAAACATTTTTATGAAAGATGATAATTGCTTCCTATCATACTTTTGCTGTTATGCCTTTAACAGCACGCTTTACAATATATCAAATTTTTTCACTGAAATTCAATTCGTTCTAGCAAAAATTAGACCAATCATTATAATTGTGAACAACAAATATCCATTTATCACCTTTTATGGACCTATACATCATATACATTTATTTACAAATATCACTGAAAACGATTACAAAATTACATTCAAAAACTAACCATCCTGTGACAAAAGCCGCTCTACCAACATTTAGAATGCTTTGCTATGAAAATCACTGAAATATCAACACTCTTTTAACAATTCCCCCAAAAAACTTCTCCAATTGTGAACAACTTTTCACGGATAAAACTAGCCAAAATAAAACCGCTAAGACGGTATGCCTTAACGGTTACTTATATTGTGCCAGTATTGCTGGGATTACTTTACTTATATTTAACAAAGGTTCATTTGACCGCTGCGATAATGATAATGTAACGGCCCCTTCAATCATTGCACTAACAGCTTTACTAATAATGACAGTCGATTCATCGCTATAGCCGTTTGATATCAGTTTCGTATAATAGATCGACTCCCAGTACTTATACGTATCCCCACACGCTTTACGTAGGCGTTCATTCATAAAAGCCGATTCCGCCGCTAGCAAACCAAAGGGCATAATTGAAAATGAATGCTCCTCAAGGCCACTCTCCATATCAAATAACTCCGCCATTGCTAAAATATGCGCATTTAATGCAACCTCTACATCCTCAAATTCATTCATATAACGCTGAATGGAGGCACCAATTCTTCGCTTCGACAGCTCTATCGCCGCCTCCGCCAATTGCTCCTTGCCTTCAGGAAAATAATGATAAAGCGAACCTTTAGGCGACCCTGATTCCTGAATAATTTGATTTAAGCCTGTTCCGTGAAACCCTTGAAAATAAAAAAGCCTTGTCGCTGTTTCTAAAATTTTATCCTTTGATTGCTTTGTCATGCTGCCCTCCTAAATTATAATGATCAGTCTAATTAATATATACTTATCGGTCTAACCTTATCACATAATGCCAAATGACGAAAAGCATTAGTTAAATGTTCACAAAATCTCTACAGTTCCCTTTCTTGCTTACTCTCTGTTGGATTCATACAAACTATTAAAAATTCAAATCGTTTACATAATTATTAGAATATTATAAAATAGCCTAATCATAAGTATATCACTAGGCTTTATATACCATTATTGTGGAGGCGATACATTATGGAACAACAGCCAGTTTCCATCAAACCATATTCGATGGAATACATGACAGCAATGCTTTTCACTCAAATCGAGACGAATGCCAAAGAAGCTTTCTGGCAAGAAGTCGTACCGCTCATCCAAAACGCCGTTCGCTCTTTTGGCTATTATAACGCGGAGCAAATAGCTATTAAAGCAACGTTGGAAGGATCTATTCACTCACTTTACGACTACATTCCCACTGACCATCAAGCAACGGACAACTACGAAAATGCCACACCTTTTGCCTTATTCGCCAAGCTGTTTGCACAAGTAACAAAGCAAATTGTAGACCGCTACGGTAATGAAGGTGAAGAAGTAATTAAGAAAAGCGTATGGCAATTCGGCCAAAAACGTGGTCGGGGCATTGCACAGCGCGCTCGCTTAAACGGCCAGGAAAACACCGTTGAGAACTATATTCCGAACTACGATATGGGGCGTAGTGAGTTATTCGTAATGGAAGATAACTACACGCCAAATGAATTGGAGCAAACTTTTACAGGCTGTCCATTAGGTCAACAATGGGCTGACGACAATATGCATGATTACGGCATTTTGTACTGCCAAGTCATTGATAACTCCATTGCCTATGGCTACAACAACAAATTTGACGTTATTCACGATCAGTATTTACTCCGTGAAGGCCAGTGCCACTTCCGCTTCCAAATGAAAGAGAAAGGAATTGATCCTCTATATGATTAATGAAGAACGATTACTGCTGCATCTAGCTGAACTTGCCAAAATTGGCTCTACTCCCGAGGGAGGGGTCAATCGCTTTTCATTTACCGCAGAAGAAATGGTAGCGAATCTCTATATTAAGCAACTGATGGAAGCAGCCGGAATGACAGTATCTACTGATGCAATCGGCAATATTATCGGTGAAGTAAACAGTCATATTGACGCTCCGGCCATTGTGTTAGGTTCACATATTGATACGGTGCCAAACGGTGGACATTATGACGGTGCGCTAGGCGTATTAAGTGCAATTGAGGTAATCCATACACTACAAGACAACAACATCCTATTAAAACGCCCGGTAAAAGTGATTGCCTTTAAGGATGAGGAAGGGACACGCTTCCAGTTTGGTATGATTGGCAGTCGTGCAGCTGCCGGAACATTACAGCTAGAGGAATTACAGCGTACGGATGAAGAAGGTATTTCGATAGCAGAAGCGATGCAGCAGGATGGGCTAGATGCCGCAAATGTAGCAGATGCAAAATTATCGAATGTTGAATGCTATGTTGAATTGCATATTGAACAAGGGAAAGTGCTAGAAAAGGCAGGTGTGGGTGTCGGTGTAGTAACAGGCATTGCCGGACCACTTTGGCAGCAAATTACTCTTACCGGTACAGCTGAACACGCAGGCGCAACACCAATGGCACTAAGACAGGATGCTTTAGTCGGCGCCAGCTTAATCATTGCGAAAATTGAAGAGCTCGCACGTCAGTATCCTGCAGCAGTAGCGACGGTCGGAAAGCTATCCGTATCGCCAAACGGGGTCAATGTCATTCCTGGTGAAGTCACTTTTACAGTTGATATTCGGGATATCGAAGAGGAAGTCCGTAATGTATTGGAACAGGAAATCCATCACGCAGCTCAAGCCATCGCCCAAGAGCGCCAACTTACTTTATCAATTGAAACATTGCAAAGAGTAGCACCAGTTAAATGTGATGCCGAAATCCAGCAAATAATCGCACAAGCTATCGAAGACAATGGACAGCAAGTCGTCCATTTACCAAGTGGTGCCGGTCACGATGCGATGCAATTTAACGGACAATTCCCAGTAGCAATGATTTTCGTCCGCTCAAAAGACGGCATCAGCCATAACCCAAAAGAATTCACCTCAGCCGAAGATATCATAACAGGGGCAAATGTTTTAAAACAAACTTTACTTGAACTTGATCAGAAATAACAACCCTTAAGAGAATAGTTAGCTGAAGCCATGCCCGGGGAAAGCATCGATTCCGAAATGCAAATCAACGGTTCGATGAAGTCCCTTCTTTTTATGCAATAAAAAAAGCAGCACAATGGCTACTAATTTACAAAATACAATATTACAAAAACTATAAATAAAATGATGCCCAGTGGGACAGAAATTTTATCTAGCGTATTTTTCTGCGGATTAACTCCCTTTAAACCTTAATAGAGTTTAAAGGAAGCATTATTACTACATATCCAATTATGATAAAAGTTCAACCCATCGCTCAGTTTCTTTTTGAAGCAATGCCCACTTCTCATTTTTAACCATCTCTTTATTAATTAAGTCACTACCCGCGCCTACTGTAGAGGCACCTGCTTCTAAATAGGTCTTTGCGTTATTTATCGTAATTCCCCCTGTCGTCATAATAGAGATATGACTTAGTGGACCTTTGACATCTTTAATGAAACTTGGACTAAGTGCAGAAGCTGGAAATAACTTAATCATTTCTGCGCCTGCACTATACGCCGTTTGCATTTCGGTCGGTGTAAATACGCCTGGAACGACAGCTATGCCATTTTTCAGACTATGTTCAACAACTGCCAAATTTAAAGAGGGTGAAACGATGAATTGGGCACCTGCATCGAGAGCTAGCATACATTCTTCAAGAGTCAGTACCGTACCGGCGCCAACAATAACTCGATCACCAAAGTTTTGACGTGCTTCTCTAATAATCTCGGGAGCGTTTTTAGTATCCATCGTAATCTCAATTGCTTTAACGCCTCCCAAAATGAGCGTTTCAATTAATATTTGACTCGTTTCGTAAGGAATTTTTCGTAAAACTGGGATTAACTTTGCTGATTTCAATTCGTTATACATCATTTTCCAACTACCTCTCGATATAATCACGTTTTCCTAAAAACATTTCAACCTCTTCAAAATATGGTAACCCTTCATTATCCCCTTGCACTTGTACAACCATTGCTCCTACTGCATTGGCAATTTGCAAAATCTTTTCAATATCCCAACCTTGCAATTTCCCATATAAAAATGCTGCTCCAAAGCCATCACCCGCGCCTACTGTATCAACCACTTTATTAACAGGAAAACCCGTGACTACATTCCACTTGTTATTTTTATAATAAGAGGCCCCTTTTGCTCCCTCTTTTACGATTACATGCTCAAAATTATAATTCTCTATATGTCCAAATAGTTCAGTATCCTCATTCGTATCAAATAAAATTTCTAATTCCTCGCGACCAGTTAATAAATAGTCTACATAAGGTAAATACTGAGTAAGTGTTTGTCTTGCTTGCTCTTTCGACCATAATTTTAAGCGAATATTCGGATCGAGTGCCACCTTCACACCAGACTTTTTTGCAAATTGAATGGCTTTTAAAATCACTTGACGATTTTGCTCTGTAATTGCCGGGAACACTCCTGAAACATGAAGGATTTTGGCCTTTTTAATATAGTCAAAAGGTAAACTTTCTATTGTCAGTGTTTCTGTTGGTGATTTTTGCCGGTAGTAAAATGTTTTACTATCTCCTGATTCTTGAATTTCTTTAAAATTTAACGAAGTGGAGTAGTTTTCCATCAATTTTACTTCTGAAATATCAATGCCTTCCCCACGAACGGTATTCAAGATATGACGCCCAAATTCATCATTTCCAAGTCGGCTAATCCAACCTGCTTTTGCACCTAGACGGGCGCAACCGATCATCACATTTAACTCCGCTCCGCCAATTTTCCGTTCGAATTGATGAACGAAACGCAGTGGTCCTTTTGATATCGGATCAAAAGTAATCATGCCATCCCCTATTGTAATAATGTCCATACTTCTCCCTCACCCGTCTTAAAATTAGCGACCCATCCAGCCACCATCCACAACTAATACATGACCTGATACATAGTCAGAAGCTTTTGATGCTAAAAATACTGCTGCTCCCGCAATGTCTTCACCTTGTCCCCAACGCCCAGCAGGAATTCTCTCTAAAATCGATTTATTTCGTGATTCGTCATTACGTAAAGCTTCTGTATTATTTGTAGAGATGTATCCAGGTGCAATAGCATTAACTTGAACATTCTTACCAGCCCACTCATTAGCTAATGCCTTAGTTAAACCAGCTACAGCATGTTTACTCGTTGTATATCCAGGTACATTAATACCTCCCTGGAATGATAGTAATGACGCAATATTTACAATTTTCCCGCCGCCATTAGTAATCATTTGATTACCGATTTCTTGACATAAAGTAAATACCGCATGAATATTTACATTCATGACACGGTGCCATTCAGTATCCGCATGCTCTGCTGCTGGCTCACGATGAATAATCCCAGCATTATTGACTAAAATATCAACTCTATTTTTTTCTAAAATTGACTGTACTTTCTCTCGAAGTGTTGTGATATCACTTAAATCCATTAAAAATGTTTCAAATGTACCACCTAATTCTGTAATTTGAGATTGGGTACCTTCCATATTATCTTGATGTCCAACTAATAAGACATGTGCTCCTGCAGATGCTAATCCTAGGGCAATTGCTTGTCCAATTCCAGTACGTGCCCCTGTTACTAATGCCGTTTTACCTTTTAAAGAAAAATAATCAAATTGAAAACTCATTTTTTTTCGACTTCCTTTCTATTTATATAGTATTCGAATGATCCGGAACCAAAGAGTACTCCGATGACAATTAATACTAATCCTATCCAATGCGCATAAGTAATTGGTTCTCCTAAGATAAGTGCCGATCCAATTAATGCGAAAAGTGTATTAAAATTTATGAAAATGGCTGCTTTCGCTGCCCCAACTTGCGGAATTGTATTGTTGTAAAGCATATGTCCTACAGCTGTTGCGAGTGCCCCTGAAATAATAAGCACGACCCAAAATATTGTATTTGTATAAGGGATGTCTTTAAACCCATTCGGCTCGAATATCATTCCTGTAATTCCTAAAAAAATCGACCCTACTAAAAACATATATGCTGTCAAAAGTCTTGGATCAATTGTATTTGAAGCTTTTGAGATAATAATAAAGCTAAAAACTTGTGAGAAGACTGATAAAAATACAATCAAATCTCCTAAAGAAAGTGCGGATACTTCCCCACCAGAAAACAGAACAGTTATACAAATTCCGGTCATCCCTATCCCAAAACCAAACCATTGAATAGGGGTAGGTAAATTTTTCAAAAGCAAGGAACCTAATACAGCTGTTAACATTGGACCTGTACCGATGATTAAGCTGGCATTTGCACCTGTCGTCATACTAACACCAATTGCCATTAATGAATGGTGAATCGCTACATTTAATAAGGATCCTATAAGTACGAAACTCCACTCTTTTTTCGTTAATGGACGAATTATTCCTATCACTTTTAATATTATAAAAACCACGATGGCTGCAACGAAAATACGGATGGACGTCATAGAGATTGGCGAGGCTTGCGTTGTTAAATACTTTATTGCGGGTAAATTTAAGCCCCAAATAAACATGACCATAATTAAGACCAAATACGCTTTATTATTCGCCACATTACATCCTCCTTATCGGCCTAACCAACCACCATCCACTGCGATAGTAAAACCGTGAATATAATTCGATGCCTCCGATGCTAAAAAGATTGCAGCCCCTTGCATATCTTTTCCGTTCCCCCAACGATTGGCAGGGATACGCTCCATAATTTGACGACTCCGAACCACATCATTCATCAAGGCCTCATTCATATCTGTCGCCATATAGCCTGGTGCAATACAGTTTACATTGACACCTTTAGATGCCCATTCATTAGCTAATGACTTTGTAAATTGCATAACTGCCCCCTTACTTGCGGCGTATGCGGGTACTGTTAATCCACCTTGGAAAGATAATAGTGAAGCCATGTTAATAATTTTTCCTGAACTGCGCGCAAGCATAGGTTTCCCGAATATTTTACATAAACTAAAAACAGCATTTGCATTCACATTCATCACGAATTCCCAATCTTCTTGCGGAAATTCAACAGCTGGATGACGCTTTTGTACGCCTGCATTATTTACTAAAATATCAATTTCACCTAATCGGGAAGTGACCTGTTCAAATAATTGTTGATGCTCGGCTATGTTTGATATATCAAATGGTATCGATACGGATTTTACACCGTAAACTTCGATTTCCTTCACAATTTCCGGACATTCTGTACGTGAAATAACAGCAACATTTGCTCCAGCACTGGCAAGTCCAATGGCAATTTCTTTACCTAGCCCCCGGTTGCCACCAGTAACTACCGCATTCTTCCCTACTAAACTAAACAGATTCGTTTTCATTATTTACCTCCCCAAATGCATATAACACCTTAATGGCATCTGTAGGTGTAGTTAATAAGTTGAATCCTTCTTTGGCTTGTTCAGCATGTAATGTATGTGTAATGATTTCATCAAATTCTTTATTTTTCACGAGCAAATCTAATGCAAGTTCAATATCCCTCTTCGTATAAACACGAACAAATTGCATTGTTAATTCTTTAAACATTCCTTGTAGCAAATTTAGCTCTGTTGGTTTTTTATAACCCGCCACAATTACAACCGTACCTTGTACTTTTGCAATTTGAGTCACCTGCGCCAATACTGCAGGATGTCCGGCGCAATCAAATACATAATCTATTCCTGATTGATTAGTTAACTGGTCGATCACAGCTTCCACATTATCTTTAGCAGGGTTTAGTGTTTGAAAACCCAGCTCCTCCGCTTTTCTTAACCGCAGTTCATTATTTTCAATAACAACCACTTCAGAAGCTCCATAAGCACGTAATGTTAAAGCTACGCATAAGCCGATTGTTCCTGCACCGTACACAACTGCTCGATCGCCAACTAAAAACTTTGATTTTCTTACTGCATGTACTGCAACTGCCACAGGTTCTGCTAAAGCTCCGGTTTTTAAAGATAAAGCTTCTGGCAATACAATCAACTGATCTTCATGTACCACTACGTACTCTGCCATTCCACCATCCACATCAATACCTACAAGTTTTAAATCATCACATACATGAGATTGCCCTGAAAGACAAGGCATACATATACTACAGCTAAGTAATGGATTCACCGTTACTTTTGTACCGATTAGATATTTTGGATGATGACTCGCTACTGTTGCTGAAAATTCATGCCCAAGTATTAATGGTGCTTTCGCTCTTGGATGTGTTCCTGCAAAAATGTTTAAATCTGTTCCACAAATTCCTGCATAAGCATTTTTTAATAACACATAGCCTTCTTGGACCTCAGGCTTTTCCACTTCACGATATTCCACGTTTTGCGGGTTTGCATAGACGATTGCTTTCATAAAATATCCCCCATTATAAAATAAGGGGCTGTCTCTTGTAACACACTAGACACCCCCTCCATCATTACTTAATAAACCCTAATAAAGTTGGTAACCACAGTGAAAGTGCTGGAATATATGTTACTAATAATAATACTGCTACTGTAATTCCGAAGAATGGGATTAACGGTTTAATTACTTGTTCAATTTTCAGTTTCGCAACTCGAGCCCCCACAAATAATACCGGTCCTACTGGGGGAGTGATTGTACCTATACTTAAGTTGAATACAACCATAATTCCAAAGTGCACTGGGTCCATACCAAATTGTAAAACGATTGGCAGGAAAATTGGTGTGAAAATCAAAATTGCTGGTGTTGGATCCATAAATGTTCCTACGATTAAAAGTACGATATTCATAATGATTAAAATCACAATCATATTATCAGTAAATCCTAATAATGCATCTGCAATTAGTTGAGGAATTCCCGTAAAGGCCATTACCCATGACATAATTGTTGATACACCAATTAAGAAAATTACGATTGCTGTCGTACGAGTTGATTCTAGTAAAATACGTGGTAATTCTTTAACTTTGATAGTTCGGTATATGAAAGAAAGAACAAGTGCATAAACAACTGCGATTGCTGAACCTTCTGTCGCTGTAAATGCTCCCCTAATAATTCCGCCAATAACGATTACGATTAATAGTAAACTTGGAATTGCATCTATAAATACCTTTAGTGCAACCTTAAACGGTACCTTTTCATCGCTCTTGTATCCTTTTCTTTTTGCCATAAAAAAAGCAACAATCATACAGCCTAGCCCCCATAAAATGCCAGGTATATAACCTGCCATAAATAAAGCAGCAATCGAAGTTCCACCACTTACTAAGGAAAAGACAATTAGCGTATTACTCGGTGGAATCAACATACCTGTTGGTGCGGAAGCTATATTTACTGCAGCACTAAAGGATTTGTCGTAACCTTCTTTTTCCTGCAACGGTGCCATAGTAGATCCAACTGCAGCTGCAGCAGCTACTGCTGAACCAGAGATTGAACCGAACATCATATTTGCTAATACATTTGTTTGTGCCAGTGATCCAGGCATACGACCTGCTAATACTTTTGCGCAGTTTACTAGCCGCATCGCAATTCCACCGTTATTCATAATGACACCTGCTAATATGAAAAATGGAATTGCTAATAATGTAAATGAATTCATCCCTGTAAACATACGCTGCGCCGATGTTTGTAGTGCATTTTCAGGACCTAATATCGAAAACATCGCAAGTACAGAAGCAATACCAACACTAATACTGATAGGTGCTCCAATAATTAAGAAAAATGCGACGCCAAGCAATAGTATTAATCCAGCAACCCCTGCTGTCCCCATAATTAATTTCCCCCCACCATATCCCTATACGATTTCCAATGGTTTTTTTGTTTTTGCGATGACATAAATATTGTATATACAGTAAAAGATAATGAAACCCCCACTGACCGGCATAACTGCATATAAATAGCCGACTGGTACATTTAATGCTGCCGACATTTGTGTCCATGCAATTTTTGTTGTTGTCAATCCACCTGAAATTAATACGAGCGCAGAAAAAGCAATAATACTAACTTCAATAAATAATTGAGAAGCAATACGCAACTTTTTAGGCATACTGTCTTGAATAAATTCAATACGCATATGACCATTTTCGCCAAATACAAATGCTGCACCAAACATAACTAACCAAACAAAACAATATTTGGCCAATTCTTCAGAAAAAGCACTTGGATTGTTCAAAATAAATCGCGTAATTACCTGCCAAGTAACAAGTACAACTAATGCGCCAAATAATATGACGCATATTGTTGAGAGTACTTTATCTAATATTTTCTTAATTGATTCCAATCAAGCCACCACCTATTATTGTGTTCTTGCTGCTTGAACTTTCTCATATAAAGCTTTCGCATTTTCACTTACTAATTTTGATTCAACAACCGGTTTTGTTGCTTCACGGAAAGCATCTACGTCTGCATCATTGAAAACTGCTCCTGCTGCTTCAGCATCTGCAATTGCTTTTTTCACATCTTTATCCCACATTACAACTTCTTTATCAATTGCTACTAAAAGTTCTTCTTTAAAAATTTGTTGGTGTTCTTCCGACATACCATCAAATAATTTAGAGTTTACTAGTAAATAATCCGGGAACATTAAATGTTTTGTGTAAGAGAAATATGGTGCGATTTCTGCATGTTTTAAGTTTGAGTAAATTAATTCGTTATTTTCTCCACCCTCAATTACTCCTGATTGGATCGCTGTATATACTTCACCTTGTCCCATTGGTGTACCTGTACCACCCATTTGAGTCATCATTTGAATATTTGTATCAGATTCAATAATTCGGATTTTCATACCTTTTAAATCTTCTGGTGTGTTGATTGGTTTTTCCTTGTTATAAACGTTACGTACACCCGAGTGGAATGCCCCAGCGACAAATAATCCTTGGTCTTTCAATGAATCGTATAAATCACCCACAACTTCCTGATTATTTAATACGGCCATTTGGTGTTCTGCAGAATCAAAAACGTATGGTAAATTGAATACTGAGAAGTCTTCGTTAAAGTTTTCCAATAAACTACCTGCTACAAGAGACATTGCAATTGTTCCAGTTTGAACAAGCTCAATTGTTTCACGTTGCGCGCCTAATAATTCATTTGGGAAAATTTCTACAGAATAGGCACCATTCGTACGCTCATTAAATTTCTCACCGAATTCCTTCATTGCTTTATACTGTGGGTGATTTTCTGGTTGATTGAACGCTAATTTTAACACTTCTGTCTTACCGGATTCTCCACTTACTGGCACACTACCTGAGCCTTCACTATCACCACAAGCAGCTAATACTGATAAAATTAAAACAAACATACTCAACATCCAAAACTTTTTTATAGATTTCGACATTTTCCCTATCCCCTTTTAATTAATTTATAGAATTGACTGGATACTGAACAAATTGTCCTTCCAAATATCTAACTGCTTCCTGTGCAACTTTTCTTTTTAATTCTTGTGCTGCTTCTTCAGAATACCAAGCCATATGAGGTGTACATATTACCTCATCTAGTTGAAGCAATTTTGAATTTGGGCCAATTGGTTCCGTCTCACTAACATCCAAACCAGCACCAGCAATTTCGCCATTTACAATAGCTTCATATAATGATGTTTCATCAATAATTCCACCCCTAGAAACATTGATTAAATAGCTGTGCGGTTGCATTGCTTTAAATACTTCCTTATTAAACATATGATACGTGTTGTCTGAAGGACAGTGGATTGAAACCACATCTGACGTTCGAATTAATTCATCAAACGATGTAAACTCTATAAACTGTAAATCTTCAGCCAATGCTTTTTGTTGTTTAGAGGGATCAAACGCAATTACCTTCATTCCAAGCCCGTTCACTTTTTGCGCAAAAGCACTTCCGATTCTCCCTAGACCAATTACGCCTACCGTTTGCTCTCTATGCCTATAAATTGGAATACTTTTTTGATAATCCCAATTTCCAGTTTTCACTCGATTATTCATAAGTGGAATTTTCCGAGTAAGCGCTAACATTAATGCCAAGGCATGGTCTGCAACCTCATGTGTCCCGTAATCTGGCACGTTGCAAACTTGTACACCATATTTTGTTGCTGCTTCTAGGTCAATATTATTTACACCCACGCCATAGCGAATAAGTAGCTTTAAATCGGGCAACTTCGCTAAAACTTTTTCTGTAAAAGGTGCATATTGATTAACAATAACAACTGCTTGTTGGCAATTTTGAATGATATCTTCTTCTGTTTTATTTTGTTGAAGCTCGAATTCTATATTGGCTTCATTAAATATGGATTGTTCAATTTCAAGACTTGCGTGATCACAATCAGAAATAATTACTTTCATCATGTCTACCTCCTTATCTCAAATCTTTCATTGCAACATGGTCCATATCATCAAAATCCAAATTCTCTCCACACATTCCCCAAATAAATGTGTAGTTTTTCGTGCCAATACCAGAATGAATAGACCAGCTAGGCGATAAAACGGCTTGTTCATTTGCCACGACTAAATGACGAGTTTCATTCGGCTGACCCATTAAGTGGAATACACGCGTGTCTTCCTCCATATCGAAGTAAAAGTAGACTTCCATTCGACGTTCGTGCGTATGACATGGCATCGTATTCCATCCGCTACCTTCTTCAAGCACAGTCATTCCCATACTTAATTGACAAGTTTCTAATACATCCGGGTGAATAAATTGATTAATAACACGTTTATTCATATTTTCAGATGTACCCATTGGACGCTTAATTGCTTTTTCGAATCCAATTTTTGTCGTAGGGTATGATTTATGGGCAGGACAGCAATTCACATAGAATTTTGCTGGATTTTGCGGATCACTCGATTCAAATACCAAGTCACGAGTCCCTCGACTTATATAAAGTGCTTCTTTATTATTGATTTCATAAATTTCCTCATCGCATTTAATACGACCAGGACCCCCTATGTTAATAACTCCCATTTCTCGACGCTCTAAAAAATATTCTGCTGCTAACTCTTTCCCCGCATCCAGTGTTACACGCTTTTCTACCGGCATAACTCCGCCATAAATAATACGATCCACGTGGCTATAAACAAAATTTGCTTCATCACTTACAAAAACTGTTTCAAGCATAAATTGTTCACGTAATTTTTCGGTTGTATATTGTTTAAAATCTTCCGGATGGTGTGCATAAAGAATTTTCACTATTAAATCCTCCTCGAAATTTAGTAAACGCTTTCATTTGTTCCACAATGTAGAACTATGTTCCAAATATATCTTAATTATATTATTATTTTTAGAATTTTCAAGATAAATTTTTTATTCTGAATATTATTTGCGAAATTATTGAATTAGTATAAAGTTTACAAAGGAAAACAATTTCGAATATGATATTAGTTATATGTAATTTATAGAAAGGTGGATTATCATTGGCTACTGTACAATCAATTGAACGCGCTTTTATTATTTTAGAGCACTTGTCTGGACACCCCCATGGTATGCAAATTACTAAATTAGCCAAGGAAACAGGGCTTTCAAAAAGTACTGTTCATCGTTTACTTTCAACTTTGATTGAACTTAAATATGTCAAACAAGACATGGATACGGAGCGCTATACAATTGGATATCGAGCTTTGTATTTATCACGGAATTTATTAAACACTTCAAGTTTAATCTCTACTGCTAAACCATATTTCCAAAATCTGGTAGCAGATATTAACGAAACTATCCATTTATGTGTGGAAGAACATGAGGAAGTAGTTTACATCGATAAAATTGAAAGCAACCAAACAATACATATGTCATCAAGAATCGGTAGCCGTGCACCGTTATATTGTACAGGGGTTGGTAAAATGATTTTATCTGGTAAAACAGATGAGGAAGTTCATGATATTACAAGTAGAATTGAATTTATAAAAAAAACGCCAAATACAATAGTAACACCTAGCGAATTTATTGATGAAATATTTCAAATTCGGAGACAAGGCTATTCATTAGATAATATTGAAAACGAAGAAGGAATTCGTTGTATCGCAGTACCCATTTATGATTTTTCGGGTCAAATCATTGCTAGTTTTAGTGTTTCTGGTCCTAGTAGTCGTATTAGTTTAGAGTGGATTCAATCAGAATTAGCTGAAAAACTAATTCAAACTGCTAAAGAAATATCCCTTCAATTAGGTTTTAGAAATTAACCGATTTTTTATATTAAAACAGGAAGAGCTCCCGAAAATGTCCGGGAGCTCTCTTTAAATCAATTCATTATTTAATATTATAGAAAGACTTTAACCCTTCAAAACGGCTAGTGTCGCCTAATTGATCTTCAATGCGTAATAATTGGTTGTACTTCGCAACGCGGTCTGTACGAGATGGTGCGCCCGTTTTAATTTGACCCGCATTTGTTGCAACTGCAATATCAGCAATTGTGTTGTCTTCTGATTCGCCTGAACGGTGAGAAATTACTGCCGTATAGCCAGCGCGTTTCGCCATTTCAATCGCTTCAAACGTTTCAGTTAAAGTACCGATTTGGTTTACTTTAATTAAAATCGCATTGCCAACACCCTCTTCAATACCACGAGATAATTTTTCAGTATTTGTTACGAACAGATCGTCACCTACTAATTGTACGCGGTCACCGATACGCTCTGTTAATAGCTTATGGCCAGCCCAGTCATTTTCGTCTAAGCCGTCTTCAATTGAGATGATTGGGTATTTAGAAGTTAACTCCTCGTACCAAGCAACCATTTCTTCAGAAGTTTTTTCTACGCCTTCACCAGCTAAAACGTATTTGCCTGTTTCTTTGTTGTAAAGCTCAGAAGAAGCTACGTCAAGCGCGATACGGATATCATCGCCCATTTTGTAGCCAGCTTTTTCAACTGCTTCAATAATAACAGTGATCGCTTCTTCGTTTGAGCTTAAATTTGGCGCGAAACCACCTTCGTCACCTACTGCTGTGTTGTAGCCTTTACCTTTTAAAACTGCTTTTAAGTTATGGAAAACTTCAGTACCCATACGTAATGCTTCTTTAAATGATTTCGCACCTACTGGCATTACCATGAATTCCTGAATGTCTACGTTGTTGTCTGCATGTTCACCACCGTTGATGATGTTCATCATTGGCAATGGTAATTGTTTTGAATTGAATCCACCTAAATATTGATATAAAGGAATATCTAAGTAATCAGCTGCTGCATGTGCTACAGCCATAGAAACACCTAAAATTGCGTTTGCACCTAATTTACCTTTGTTGTCTGTTCCGTCAAGTTCGATTAACGCTTGGTCGATTACAACTTGGTCCAATACAGAATATTGACCTTCTAATTCTTCAGCGATAATTGTGTTTACGTTTTCTACCGCTTTTTCAACACCTTTACCTAAGTAGCGGCCTTTATCTCCGTCACGTAATTCCACTGCTTCATATTCACCAGTTGATGCACCAGATGGCACGATCGCACGACCAAATGCACCTGATTCTGTGAATACTTCTACCTCTACTGTTGGGTTACCGCGAGAGTCTAATACTTCACGAGCGTATACTTGAGTAATGAATGGCATAATAAAAAATCTCCTCTGTCAATAAATTTATTAGGTGCTTGCACAATGACAAGCGATATAATTAACCGCGCGATTTACTTCTCGCTTGGCATAACTAACGATTTCCCTGTCATTTCGGCAGGTTGGTCAATTCCAAGCAAATCCAGCATAGTAGGTGCTAAATCTGCTAAAATCCCATCTTCATAAAGCATCACACCAGGCTTTGTCACAATGACCGGCACTGGGTTTGTCGTATGGGCTGTCATCGGCTGATTATCCAATGTCACAACTTCATCCGAGTTGCCATGGTCTGCAGTAATAATCGCATGGCCTCCTTTTTCTGCGATCGCATCGACGATTTTACCTAAGCACTCATCGACCGCTTCAATCGCTTTAATCGTTGGCTCCAGCATGCCTGAATGCCCTACCATATCTGGATTGGCAAAATTTAAAATAATGGCATCAAATTTATCCTCTGCAATGGCATTCAATAAAGCATCTGTCACTTCATAAGCACTCATTTCAGGCTTCAAATCGTATGTCGCTACTTTCGGAGAAGCGATTAAAATACGCTCTTCCCCTACAAATGTAACTTCACGACCTCCACTCATAAAGAACGTGACATGCGGATACTTTTCCGTTTCCGCAATGCGTAGCTGTGTTTTGCCTGCTCTTGAAATGACCTCACCAAGTGTTTTTACAAGGTTGTCATTCTCATAGGCAACTTCAGATACGACATCTTCACTATAATGTGTGAAAGAAACAAATTTTAAGTTTTGTGGATGGTTTTGTGATAACGGAATGCCATCACAATTTTCACTTGTAAACACTTGCGACAATTGAATCGCACGGTCCGGACGGAAGTTGAAAAAGATTACCGCATCATTCGTATCAATTGTAGCGACCGGCTTACCTTCTTCTGTCACAACAAACGGAACAACGAACTCATCATGAAGATCGCGCTCATACGAAGACTCTACACCAGCAGTAGCAGAAGAAGCAGTCTGTCCAACTCCATCGACTAAGGCATTATATGTCAAAGCGACACGCTCCCAGCGACGATCTCGGTCCATTGCATAGTAGCGGCCATGAATCGAGGCAAACTTCCCAACACCGATTTCCGTCATCTGCTTTTCCGTTTCAAGAATATAGTTAAGCGCTGTCGTTGGACCAACATCACGACCATCGAGGAAGCCATGGACATATACTTCCTCCAGATTATTTGCCTTCGCTAATTTCAATAAGGCAAACAGATGCTCATAGTGACTATGTACGCCACCATCTGAAAGCAGCCCCATTAAATGCAGCTTTGAACCATGAGCCTTTGCATGTTCAACAGCAGCTAAAAATGCTTTATTTCTGAAAAAATCACCTTCACGAATCGATTTATGGATACGTGTAAGATTTTGATAAACTATGCGCCCTGCACCGATGTTTAAGTGACCTACTTCAGAGTTCCCCATTTGGCCCTCTGGCAGACCTACAGCCTCCCCGCTCGCTGTTAATGTAGCGTGCGGGTAAACATTCCAGTAGCGATCGAAATTCGGTTTATATGCTTGGGCAACGGCATTTCCCTTTACTTCATCACGAAAAGCAAAGCCGTCCAAAATAATTAATGCAACAGGTTGTTTAGGCATTTGCTGCCGCCTCCAATAACTTCATAAATGATGCCGGATCTAAGCTCGCTCCACCTACTAAGGCACCATCAATATGTTCTTGCGCTAATAACTCTTTAATATTTTCAGGCTTTACGCTGCCACCGTATTGAATACGTACTTTTCTAGCAGTATCTTTGCCATATAACGTTTCGATCGCTAAACGAATTGCACAGCATACAACATTAGCATCTTGAGCCGTAGCCGTTTTACCTGTTCCAATTGCCCAGATTGGCTCATAAGCAATGACCATATGTTCAACCTCAATCGGTGCAAAGCCTTCCAGCGCCTTTGTAATTTGTCGTGCTACCTTTGCCTCTGTCTGTTCCGCTTCACGCTCTTCTAACGTTTCACCACAGCAAATAATCGGTACAATTCCTTGACTAAGCGCTGCTCGAATTTTTTTGTTAATCGCTTCATCTGTTTCGTTAAACATTTCACGTCGCTCTGAATGCCCTAAAATAACGTAATCTACATTAATATTGGCAAGCATCACAGGACTGATCTCACCTGTAAATGCCCCTTCATTTTCGTAATGCATATTTTGTGCGCCAATTGCCAGGCTTGAATCTTCTGATGCTACGACAAGCGTCGGTAAATATAGGGCTGGTGCACAAATGACTGCATCCACTTTATCAGGGGATGGGATGTCTTGCTGAATCTCTTCCACAAAGTCCACTGCCTCATCAAATGTTTTATACATTTTCCAGTTTCCTGCTATGATCGGTTTTCTCATACAAAACCCTCCGTTTTTAATTATTTTGTTCATTAACACTTACTGTTTTCCGCTACGACGGACGCTTTGAGTCAGTGTTGACACAAATAATTACTCTATAAATTATTTATCGTTTAACGCAACAATACCCGGTAATTCCTTACCCTCCATTAACTCTAATGAAGCACCGCCGCCTGTTGAAATATGGTCCATTTTAGATGCTACTTCAAATTTTTCTACCGCTGCAGCTGAATCACCGCCACCGATAATTGTGTAGCCATCTGTTGTTGCCATTGCATCTGCTACTGTTTTTGTACCATTTGCAAATTTCTCCATTTCGAACACACCCATTGGTCCATTCCAAATAATTAATTTTGATTGTTTAATAACTTCTGCATAGTTTTCGGCTGTTTTCGGTCCGATATCAAGTCCCATCCAGTCAGAAGGAATCGCATCGATTGCAACTACTTTAGTGTCAGCATCTTTTGAAAATTCGTTTGCTACGACTGCATCAACTGGCATGTGCAGCTGAACGCCTTTTTCTTTTGCTTTTTCGATAAAGCCTTTTGCCAACTCGATTTTATCTTCTTCTAGCAATGACTTCCCGATATCATGCCCCATTGCTTTTACGAATGTGAATACTAAGCCGCCACCGATAATGAGGTGGTCTACTTTATCTAATAAGTTTTCAATTACACCGATTTTATCTTTAACTTTTGCGCCACCAATAATCGCTGTGAATGGACGCTCCGGATTTGATAAAGCTTTCCCTAATACGTCTAATTCTTTTTCCATTAATAAACCTGATACAGCTGGTACATGCTTTGCAATACCTTCTGTTGAAGCGTGTGCACGGTGAGCTGCACCAAATGCATCATTTACGTAAAGGTCCGCTAATTTTGCAAACTCTTTTGCCAATGTCTCGTCGTTTTTCTCTTCGCCTTTATGGAAGCGTACGTTTTCAAGAAGAATGATGTCGCCGTCTTGCATATTGTTTACCGCTGCTTCTACATCTGTACCAATTGATTCATCAAGCTTCGTAACAGGCTTGCCCATTAATTCAGAAAGACGTTCACCTACTGCTGTCAAACGCATATCTTCATTCACTTCACCTTTTGGACGACCAAGGTGTGAAGCTAAAATAACTTTTGCCCCTGCACTCACTAATTGCTCAATTGTTGGAACAGCTGCACGAATACGCGTTTCATCCGTAATTTTGCCATCTTCCATTGGCACATTAAAATCAACACGTACAAATACGCGCTTCCCTTTTACATCTACATCATTCATTGACTTCTTTAAAAACATAAAGAAAATCCTCCTTTAAATTCAATCGTGAAATTATTGTGTGGATAGTATACTCGTTAGTTAAAATAGTATCAAACTTCAATAATGCTGTCTTGTGTCGCCTCTGATTTCCCTCGTATTCGCGATTATTTATGACGAAGATGAATCTTTGCGCTTAAATCCCTAAACAATATGTATGTACCCAATTTTCTTATATTCAAAAAAAAGAGCGGTCGGGTAATTCCCTGCCGCTCTTTTACCCTTATACATTATAAGGTTTCTACCTTTTAAAGGCTATACTTTTTATGTCAAATTCTAATTAATATGTCACATATTTTCTTCATTCTTTAAAAAGTATGTCACAATTAGTTTTTGTCGATTCCTTGCTCAGCGATATATAACGCTAGATCCATTAATCGAGTAGAATACCCAATTTCATTATCATACCAAGCGACTACTTTTGCCATACGGTTTTCCATTACCATTGTCGATAAGCCATCGATTGTTGATGATGCCGGATTGCCGTTATAGTCGATCGATACTAGTGGCAATTCATTGTACGCAAGAATTCCTTTTAAGTCGCCCTCTGAAGCCTCTTTTAATGCCGCATTGATTGAATCAGCTGTTACGTCTTTATCAAGCTCCACAACTAAATCCACACAAGATACGTTTGGTGTCGGAACACGCATTGAGAAGCCGTCTAGTTTGCCTTTTAATTGTGGCAATACTTTCGATACTGCTACTGCTGCACCTGTAGTTGTCGGAATCATTGATACCGCGCCAGCACGTGCACGACGTGGGTCTGAGTGCGGGAAGTCAAGGATACGCTGGTCATTTGTATACGAGTGAATTGTCGTCATCATACCGCGCTTAATACCGAATTGTTCATCCAATACTTTTGCAAGCGGTGCTAAACAGTTTGTCGTACAAGAAGCGTTCGAGATAACATCCTGTGATGGGTCATAATCCGTATGGTTTACGCCCATAACATAAGTTGGCATATCGCCTTTTGCTGGTGCTGAAAGAATCGCTTTTTTCGCCCCGGCTTGAATATGCTTCTCTACTTCTTCCATTGAACGCCATCTACCCGTACATTCTAAAACAACATCTACACCAATTTCGCCCCATGGTAATTTTGCAGGATCTTTTTCTGAATACACTTGAATGCGTTTGCCGTTTACGATAAATGCATCACCTTCCGCCTGAACATCTGCATCGTACACACCATGTACTGAGTCATACTTCAATAAGTGTGCAAGCTGTCCGGCATCTGTTAAATCATTTACTGCAACAACTTCAAATTCCTCGTGCTTCATTGCTTCACGGAATACTAAACGTCCGATTCGACCAAATCCATTAATTGCTAATTGTAATACCATGTGAAATTCCTCCAATATATTTATTATTTAAACAGTATGTGTAATGGACATACTTTTAAAAACAACTTATCTTTCTAGAATTGTATTTGCGGTTTGCTCATCCGTAATTAAAATCGTCTGCTTTACTGCATTTTTAAAATAAGCCTGAATTGCAACTGCCTTGTTACTACCTGCAGCAATCGCAATGACATGTTGCGCCTTATTTACATGCTCAAGCTGAATCCCGATTGTACGTAAATGATGAACAATATCGCCATTTTTATTGAAATAATAGCCAAACGCTTCTGCAACGGCTCCCTTTTGTTCAAGCAGCTGCTGCTCCTCGTATGTGCTATTGCGACGAAGTGCCATTTCCTGAGCGGCTCCAATGCCATGAACGACAATATCCACCTGCTCATACAGTTCAATCATTTCTTTAATGATTGGCTCATCCTTCATCGCTTCATAAGCCTGCTCACTTAAATGCTCCGGTAAAAATAAAGTACGATATTTTGCACCACATCTTTTGGCAAACTTAGAAACAACCGTATTCGCCTGGAACGTCATCTCGTCACCCATACCGCCTCGTGCTGCAATAAAATTCGCATCACTGAGCACCGTGTTCGCTGTTAAATACTCTTTCATCGAGGCCACACTGCTACCGCCAGTCACAGCTATCTGATCTTTACCTTTAGCGAGTTGCTGTAACATCTGTGCCGCTTCTTTACCGAGCTGTTGCTTTACAGTCATATCCTGGTCCGCATCACCCGTCACAATAATAACGCGTGCAATCCCGAACATTTCTTTAAGCTGTTGTTCCATCGCCACAATACCTGACAACTCCCGATGTAATTCGGAAAGCTGTTCTAATACTTCATACCCTTTTGGCATACAAATCATGCCCTTTTTCTGAATCGAGATCAATTGCTGCTCACTGAGGACGGTTGTTTCATTACGAATATCACGCTCTGTCATCTGAAGCTGCTCGACTAAAGCACGCCTACCAATTGGCCCGAATGTTGCTAAAGCCTGCAATACTCGAAACCTCTTTTGAAAGAGCTTATCGATTTCAGGCATTAGTTTGCGCTCTGCTGCAAAAAACGAAACATCAGTCAAAAAACCACCTACTCAACTATATTGGACAAATTATGTCCCGCATATTATTTTCTAGTCCCACTTAGAGCAAAAAAAATAATTTCTGTCTTTATTATAAAATGCATAATATTGTTTTGCAACTTATATACTTGTCGGAATTATGACTTTCAACAAAAGTAAGGCACCCGCATCAATCTCCGAGCGCCTCATATAACGTTGCATAATCAAGCTGTCCATATTGAATAACTTCCCCATCCTGCTCAACGACGGGAATCATTAGCATATATTTTTCATGCACTGCATCATCTTCCTCAATATTATAGTGCTCAATTGTAAAGTCGATATCTTCCTGAACTATTTTCAACGTATGTAGCCCTTCCACGCAAAGCTCACAGTCCGGTTTAGAATAAAATTTAATAATCATGGTATTTCCTCCCTTTTTTATATTATAGCCGGGGAGAATAGAAATGGGGAAAGCTTTTATTAGAAAATCTTTGCAACATATTAGCACTTTCATAACACTTATTAGCAAACGAACCTCACTTATTTGAACATCCGACCCTTTTATTAGCAAATCAACATTTTATTAGAACAATCGCAAAACATATTAGAACATCCCGGACATTTATTAGAAAACCTCCACCGCCTGCCGCACACCACACCACAAAAAAAGCACCTCACCCCCTTAAGAGTAAGATGCCCATCCTAAAACCTAAAACTTCCTGCCAGCCCCGCCGCCGAATGATCCGCCACCGCCGAAACCACCAAATCCACCGCCAGAAGAGCCGCCACCTCTACCGCCGAAACCGCCGCCAAATGCACCAGGGAATCCGCCGCTACGGTATACACGTCGAGCAGTACGTCTACGTCCACCTGGACCACCGCCACCGCCAAACTTCGTAATGAGGTAGTAAAGAATAATAATAAAAATAATAAAGCCAATGGAAATGCCGTCATCATCACCCGATGAAACAGGCTTCACTAAATCAGCCCCACCTGCTTCACCACCCATTTCCTCATAAAAAACAGAGAAAATATTCGCAAAAGCACTCGTATAATCCCCATTCATTAAATAAGGAAACATATATTCATCAATCATACTGCCGAGTTTGCCGTCCGGGTAATCACCCTCTAAGCCGCCGCCGACCGTAATCCATACATCATTTTCCCCTGGACCTTGCTCAGTCGTAGCGAAAATCAGCATCCCGTTATTCTCGTTCGCACCACCGATTCCCCATTGCCGAATCGTTTCCGTTCCGAATTCATACGCATCCATTCCACCGATCGTATCAATGGTCATCATGACGATTACATTGCCAGTTGAACCTTCCAATGCTTTTGCGGACTGAATCAGCTGTTGTTCCACATCATCAGATAGTACATTCGCATAATCATAAACGTAGGAATTATAAGCCGGCTTCTCCGGTATAGCGGCCATCACCTGAAGCGGTACAGCTAGGAACAATATGAAAAGCGAGACAATCCATCTCATACGCAACCCCCCTTTTTGGAAATTTCGCCTCTATTAATCAAAATCGACAGCCGGTGCTTCTTCCACACCTTCTTTAATTTCAAAGTAATCTTTTTGCTCAAAGCTGAACATGCCCGCGATTAAGTTTCCTGGGAATCGACGCACAGTATTATTGAATTGCTGAACCGTATCATTATAATCCTTACGCGCTACCGCCAAACGATTTTCTGTCCCTGCCAGCTCATCCATTAAACGTGTAAACTGCACATCGGATTTTAAAGTCGGGTAATTCTCAATGACTACTAATAATCGGGATAATGCCGAAGATAAATCATTGTTCGCTTCTGCTGCCTCACCAACTGTATTGGCATTGCCATATTGTGTACGTGCATTGGCAATTTGAGTAAAAATCTCCTCTTCCTGCTTCGCATAACCTTTTACGGTATTCACTAAGTTCGGTACTAAATCAAATCGACGCTGCAGCTGGTTTTCCACTTGCGCCCATGCTGCATCCACCGTTTCTTCCCCACTCACTAAATTGTTGTATTTCGGTACGACGATCATTGCCGCAATGACAATCACTACAATGATGGCAATGACCGTAATTAAACCAGCACTGCCTCTTTCATTTTTAGAATACATTTTGTCTCATCCCCTCTTTCTAAAAAAGTGCGTATAAAATTTATGTTCACATCCACAATAAGAGCGTACGAAATTCTTATTATGGAGGTTACTGAATGTTTACCCAATCATCCCAATCACAAGATAACCAAATGCCATTTTCAATGAATCATGGTGCTCATGAATTACTGGATGTTCATGAAGTACTAGGCGCTATGATCGGCGGATTAAATCAATACGTTTTATTACGTGACCAAATTCAAGACCCAGAGCTACTATCTATTATGGATCGACAATACCCATTTATGCTTGATGAATACAATCTTACAATGGAAGCCTACAAAACAGGACACGATCCAAAGCACCCAACTCGCAGCTACAATATGCAAATCGGCAATGATACAAATTACGGTATAAAACCAGGCGAGCCTAAAAAACCAATTACTTCTGCTAACGAAATTAATGACGATATCATTTCAAGCTTCATGCTAAGCTGTCATAAAGCAGGAGCAGCAGGAAAAACGGCTGCAGCTTTAGAGTGTACAAACCCAGTTGTACGTCGTGTACTGCAGGACTCTGTACCAAACTGCATCGAGATGGCCTACGAAATCTCTTTGTACCAAAACAAAAAAGGGTATTATCAAGTACCACAACTTTCGCAGCAGGATATGAATACGATGCTCAATATGTATGGGCAGGCACAGCAAGCTAAAAATATGCCTAACTAATCCCCAATAAAGTATACGATTAATTCTTCCATTAATTATTGGCTTTGAATTAATAATAATACATTTTTTTTGCGGATATCCAATATTTACTTGCAAAAATTAAAGAATATACTTCCCTAAACGAACAAACACTAATAATGGTGTTGTATCACCTACTACGATGAAGGAGGGGCTTTTATGAAAAATATTCGTGAAGGTTTAATTCCGACTGTACTTGGATCAGCTGTAACTGCAACGGGGTATGCAATGAAACAAAAAATCGGTACAAACAAGATGCTTGCCAATACCATTTTCGGTTTCGGCCTTGCCCATATTGTATTAGGAGCAATTGACCTTGTAGAACATCGTAAGTAATAAAAGCAGGATAATCTGCTTTCAGCTGGCTTAAAGAATCATTAAGGTTCTTTACAGCCAGCTTTTTTAATGACAAAAAACAGCTTAACCCCAATTTAGAAAGGGATTAAGCTGTAAAATATTAATTAAATAAGAGTAAAACAATACCCACAAAAATAATCATATTTGCTGGAATAACATAAAAATACATTTTCTTGCCTTTCTCTTGCCTTTCATTTCCAGCTTTGTTGAATAAGTATTCAAAGAAAAAGCTAGTCCCAGCTAATACAGTAGCTGCAAAAGCATATGGCATTACATTACTAGTAAAAAAGCCAGTAAATACTAGAGAAAGGATTAATAACAATACTAATAGACTTACCGAAATTGCGTAACGATCCAAGTATTTTGTAACCAATTAGTTCAACCTCCTATTAACACATTAATGATCCTCCCACCCAAATAGCTCCAGTAAGTGCTGTAACAGCAATTAAAGCAGGTGTACTTGCTACACCTAAAATATACATAGCTGCCTGAGTTTGAACACCATGGTATAACCCTAGCACACCTAATGCGATTTCACACATACTAGCATAAGTACCATATTCGAGCTCACCTTCAGCTTCTACTTCCAAATCTTCAATGGCATTATTTATATTATCGATATCTTTTTTTATTTCACTTAAACTAACATCAGAAGATATTACTTGCAACTTTTTCCCTAACTCATTTTCATTTACTAAGGTAAATAATTTTGTCTTTTCATCGAATACTAAGTGTTCCATTATTACTTCACTAATTTGAATGTCCTTTTCAGTAAATCCATTTTCATCATATGTAGGCCCTTGTGCAAAAGAATTCCCAACTCCACCAGTCAACAATACAAACGACATCATCATCAAAGCAACAATCTTCTTCAAATTTTTACTATACATTATTAAATCTCTCCTTTATATTTTATTATGAAAATTTAACCTAAATACAATCATCCACCTATAATCCAAATATCAACAAGGATTTGTATTAACTCCATTACATAACCCCACCTTTCTTATAGCTACTATAAAGGATATACTGGACTATACAACATATTATTCCATATGGAATATTTCATTGGAGGGATAGGAATGAATTTAGGTAAAGATTTAAAAAGTATTAGAAAGAATAAAACATATAGCCAAGCGGAAGTGGCGAGTAATATTATTTCTCAAAGTACCTATTCTAAGTTTGAGGCTGGAATAAGGGATGTAGACGCGAGCATATACCTTCAATTACTTCAACGCTTGAATATTTCAGCGGAAGAATTTGATTACATTCGGAATGACTATAATTACGGACGGAAACAAAAACTTATTCATAGTCTATTTTCTTTAGATTACAATCACATCGCGAGTTTACATAAATTAAAACAACAAACAGTCCTTTTTTTACAAGAGCATCGTGACGAGGATATAGAGGAGATCTACCTGATATGTGAGGCATTTATACAACTTCATGATACAAAAAATATTGATATAGCCCGAAATATAGTGGAGCCTATTTGGAAAGAGATGTCGAAATACGAACAGTGGTATTTAAATGATATCCGCATAATCAATACCATTTTATTTTTATTTCCTGCAGACATTGCGATTGAATTCACACAAACAGTATTAACTAGACTGGATATGTATAAAGATTTTCATGATGCTGAAAGACTAAAGATTGCATTTAAAATCAACCTCTCCCTGATACTTATAAAAAATAAAGATTATGCAAAGGCACTTACAATTATCGAAGATTCACTTCAATCTGATAAAAAAAAGATGAGTTATACTATTTTGTCGCTTCATTATTCAAGAGAAGCCATTTGTAGAGTTAATTTACAGGAAAAAAAACCTGAACATCCCTTAAAAAAAGCTCAACAGTTATTGATGCTTTACGACGATCAATACTATTGGGAACTGATTCAGCAAGAGTTTAAACAATATACCCTTTCAAGGTCTAGTATGGATTAATGAACAATTTCTTAAAGTTCAATTTGTTTGTAAACACAACAAAAAAGCACAAACGCTATTAAAACAGTTTGTGCTAAATGTTATGGAATTTTATTAAAACATCTTTTTTACAATCTGCGCAAACTTCATAAGACGGTATTTTCACCGAAAGATCTAGTGGAACTCTCCATGTAAAACCTTGTATATTTTCTTATGATCGCTCCTTTAAGGTGACTTATAGTATCGCTTCTCGCTAGCTCACCCCCTGCACCTTGAGCTAAAGGCTACATTCCTTCAGCCCATTTTAACTCATATTATAACCACACTCCTCGCAAAACTTTTTCGGCTCTTCGTAGACTTCATTACAGTTGGCGCAATTGTATATATAGGGCGCTGTAATTTCGTCAATCGTTTGCTTTGCATTCAGATCGGGTATGATTTCCTCCTCTTCGGCACCCGCTAATTTACTAAGTTCATTCAATTCTTCGATATCTTTTTCCAGCTGCGCAATTGCGTTTTCTTTCGCCTCAATTTGCGCGAGCTGATAATTCACCATGCTAACCGAAAACAGGCTATTGCGGTTCATATTGACGATTTCCCCAATTTGCTGTTTCAGCACTTTGATCTCTTCTTCAATTCCATTGATTTGTTTTCGCAGTTTGGACCGGTCGACCGCAAAAGACGTTTTACTGCTAAGCGTTGTCACCTTCTTGTTGACTTTCTTCCTCCATTTCTGAAATGTGCCTTTTCCTCCACCCATAAAAAACCCTCCACTTCGATCAGAAATTTTTCTACATTCAACTGGTGCATCCACTTATCCTTCTTCACAATATGTATTTCCATGTCGAAATATGCCTTTGTTCGAAATTTTCTGGTGTAATTTAATAAAATAAAAAAGCGCATCCCATATGGAAATGCGCCTGACACTCTAAATTTTCAACTGCTTAATTGTTCCAATAGTTTACTGGAGAAATATTTTCGCGTATCTGCCATTTTAATATGCAGTATACGCTCCTCGTTCGTATCTTCATTGATAAAAGTAACAAAGGCACCTTCTAAATTTTCGTATACACTTTTAAAAATATAGTTATCGGCAAGCAGCTCATCAATCTGTAAAATTTCCTTAGCCACAAATTCATATTCTGACATCGTCGCACCCCATTCACATTTAATCTGTAGAAGCTGTTTGTTGAACACCAATCGGTTCCGGCGTCACATCAATTTCCCAGCTACGTCCAGCTGTTATGCCTAAATACTCCTCATCACTCGGATTCGTAATTTCAGCTTGCGGATACTTTTTGAACCACCAGAATTTCGCCAGCACATAATAGATTGCCGCCCCTACAAAGAAGCCGATTAGTGAAGAAAACGATGGCCAAATATTTGCGATTAATCCACCAAGCACCCAAGCGATAATACCCGCTACATTGACACCTTTTAAATATTGATATTGACCATCTGTTTCATATAGATCCTTTACATTTACTCGTCGCTTACGAATTAAATAATAATCGGCAAATAAAATACCAACAATTGAAGAAAGGATACCACCAACAACGAGTAAAACGCTATTTAAAATATCAAACAAGCTCCACGGTTGAACAATCGTCCCTACAATACCTGCAATGACAACCCCTACCCAAAACGGTACTTTCGGGCCGCCGATATTCGAGAAAATCGTCGCCGCCGGAATAACGTTCGCAGAAGTATTTGTCGACCATTGAGCGAGTACGATCATCGATAATAACATTACAAGAACAATGCCACCTGCTGCTTGCTGAAGTGCGTTAATCGGGTCACCTGAACCGGTAGACATATAACATACCGCGCCAATGACAATCATTAGCGTATTGAAAATTGGCTGAACTACTAGTGAACCTAGTAATTGTGTTTTATTTCGTTTAAACCAGTTACGCTCATTTTTCGGTGCTTTAAAGTGACGTGAAAGAGTTGGCATATCCGCAGCCAATGTCGCCCAGAAGCCCATAATTGCCATCGCGACAATCATAAATGCCGTAAACTGTTCAAAGCCTGTCTGCGGTGCTTCCACCCAAGACCATACCGCTTTTCCTTGTGCCTTTGCTTCAGCCGATAATTGCAAGTACATCCAAATCGAAATAAAGATAATGATCGGTGCAGCAAAATCGGCGAAACGCTCAATTGATTTAATCCCTAACGATACGTTGAATAACTGCAATGTCGCAAAGACGATAAAGCACACAAACCAATTATCGAAGCCTATCATAATATTTAAGATTCCATTGATTGCAAGGGCTCCGAAATACGTATTAATACCAAACCAGCAAGATGCCGTAAATGCACGTGCAAACGAAGGAAGATGGGTACCAATCGTTCCGAACGGAGCACGCATATACACCGGAAACGATAATCCGTGTTCTACACCGATATCGCCGATAATCACCATGAAGATACCAATTAAAATCGATCCTACCAATGTCGCAAGGATCAGCATCGGCATACTTAAATTCACAATCCCGCCGGCACCGATCGCAAAGGCGGCCAGGACGATCGCCATTCCTACCCAGATCATACCAAAGCCAAGCACTCCAATACTGCGATTCTCATGCGAGACAGGAAGTAAATCAGGTGATTTCAAATAATTATTACTCGAGCTTTTTGGATTGGACATCGCTACACCTCTCATTATTCAATTTTTTGGGTCTACAGGAAATAGGTCAGTCAGCCGTTGTCGCACATGCGGTGCTGTTAGGCTGACATCCATTCCTTAAAATCAACTACCTCACAATACTTGAACTGTTCGCTGCAAATCCTGCAATTAACGACTGTCTTTCATTCCATGTCATTGGTGGCTGTGTAGGCACCAATTCCTTCATCGTAATAGCACCTTCTGCCGGACAAACAATCGAACATAAGTTACAGCCTACACAATCTTCCTCGCGAACTTTGAGCATCGGACGACCGTCTTCCGTATACAAATCGATACATTGATGCGATGTATCTTCACACGCGATATGGCACTTATTACAGTTAATGCAAACATCATTATTAATCTCTGCTACAACTTTATAATTTAAGTCCAGATCGCCCCAATCTGAATACTTCGGAACCGTTTTGCCAACGAGATCCATGACCGAGTCTAAGCCTTTGTCATCTAAATAGTTGCTTAAGCCATCAATCATATCCTCTACAATGCTGAAGCCGTGGTGCATAGCTGCTGTACACACTTGCACGCTTGTCGAGCCCATCAGTATAAACTCAGCAGCATCCTGCCAGTTCGATATACCACCAATGCCTGAAATCGGTACATTGATATACGGATTTCTCGCACATTCACCAACCATGTTCAGCGCAATCGGTTTAACCGCTGGACCACAATAACCTCCGTGGGCACCTTTGTTACCAACGTGCGGGATTGTGTTCCAAGAGTTTAAGTCAACGCCCGCCAGACTATTGATTGTATTAATCATACTAATCGCGTCAGCACCACCGCGTATCGCCGCTTCAGCTGTTACCGTAATATCAGTAATGTTCGGCGTCAGCTTAACAATGACCGGTACTTGAGCATATTCCTTCGCCCAATACGTCTGCTTTTCCACCAGTTCCGGTACCTGACCAGAAGCGGCACCCATGCCACGCTCGGCCATTCCATGGGGACATCCAAAGTTTAATTCGAAGCCATCGACCCCGACATCCTGTACTTTTTTTACAATTTCATACCACTTTTCAGCTTTCGGCTCGACCATTAATGAAGCAATGATCGCGTGATTAGGGAATCGTTTTTTCGTTTCATAAATTTCTTTCAGGTTCACTTCCAGCGGTCTGTCCGTGATTAACTCAATATTGTTGAACCCTGCCACCTTTTGACCATTAAAACTTACAGCTGCAAAACGGGAAGAAACGTTTAAAATAGGGTCCCCCAACGTTTTCCAAACAGCGCCACCCCAGCCTGCTTCAAAAGCACGTTGGACTTGATAGCCCGAGTTAGTCGGTGGTGCAGATGCCAGCCAAAATGGATTCGGTGACTTTATTCCAGCAAAATTTATACTTAAATCAGCCATGTGAATACCCCCTATGCGATTTCTGAATTTGCGTTTAGTTCATAATGAATTGCGTATGCCGAATCTTTCCCTTGCTGCGCCGCGGATACAACAGTCGCTTCACCGTATCCATTGCCGTAAATTACATCGCCACAAGCGTAGATTTTCGGATTGGATGTCTTTAAGCTATTCATCTCGACATCAATGACCCCACGAGTATTCGCCAGACCTAGATGCTCAATCAGCTCATACTGCTTAGCTTGACCAATGGCCCGAATGACAGCATCCGTTTCAATAATAAATTCAGAACCCGGAATCTCAGTTAACGTTCCTTTTCCGTTTTCCATATCAGTTAGCTTCATCTTGATACATTCCAGACCAACTACTTTACCGGCTTCGTCCCCGATGATTCGCTTCGGTAACGATAACCATCTAAATTCAACACCGTCCTGCTTCGCAAAATCATATTCAAAGTCATAAGCTGTCATTTCCTTCGATGTACGGCGGTAAACGATTTGAACCTGCTCAGCTCCTAACCTTACCGAACACGTCGCTGCATCAATCGCCGTATTACCAGCACCGATCACGACTGCTTTTTTGCCTAGCATTTTATCTGTAAATGAAGCTTTCGATTCTTTTACAAAATCAATCGCATCATAGACGCCTTCCAAGTGCTCGCCCTCAATATTGAGCATCGGTACTTTCCCCATACCAACCGCTACGATAATGCGGTCAAAATTCTCAAGCAGTTCATCAACTAATACATCTTCGCCGATTTTTGCGCTCGTTTTAATTTCAACACCGAGGTTTTGTACTTGCTGCACTTCCCACTCCACAACGTCTTGAGGTAGGCGGAATGAAACGATCCCGTAATAATTCAAGCCCCCTGCTTTTTCATCTGCTTCGTAAATTGTCACACCGTATCCTAGTAATGCCAGTTCACGTGCAGCAGATAATCCAGCAGGACCGCTACCAATAATCGCGATTTTCTTGCCGTTTGCAGGTTTCGGTGTAAACAACTTCACATCGGTTTCACGCAGCCAGTCTGTTGCATAGCGCTGCAAGTGACCAATCTGTATTGGCTTTTCCTCACTGTTCAACACACAAGCACCCTCACAAAGCTCGATTGTCGGACATACACGTGCACAGCTTGCTCCTACTGGGTTCGCTTCCATAATGACACGAGCAGAGCCCTTCATATTATTCGAGGCGATTTTCTTTATAAAGCTCGGAATATTAATGCTTGTCGGGCACGCTTTAACACACGGTGGATCATAGCAATACAAACATCGATTCGCTTCCACGGTTGCTGCGTATGTTGTTAAACCACCAAATATTTCTTCAAAGTTTTTCGCTAAACTATTGCTCATTTCATAACAACCCTCTCCAGTTTGATTTGTTATTACTTTTTAGGATTACTAAACTATGAAGTTACTTTAGTGGAGCTCTTTACTTCACGACGAATGTACTGGCCTCTTCCCAGTTCTCCAACAAACTTTTTATCCTGAATCACGTATTCACCACGCACCAGTACACTCATTGGCTCCCCTGTCACTTCCAGCCCTTCAAATGCATTGTAGTCAACATTCATATGGTGAGTTTCTGCCGAGATTGTCCGTTTGACTGTTGGATCGAATAATACGATATCCGCATCAGAACCGACCGCAATCGTTCCTTTTTTAGGGAACAGACCGAAAATCTTCGCAGACTGCGTCGAAATCATATCAACAAACTCGTTCTCCGTAATGCGGCCTTTCGCAACACCCTCCGAATAAAGTACAGAGAAGCGATCTTCAATAAATGGTCCACCATTCGGAATTTTCGAGAAGTCATCCTTCCCTAATGTTTTCTTGCCATTGAAGCTAAACGAGCATTGATCCGAGCCGATCGTTTGCAGCTGCTTAGCTTTTAATGCATTCCACAATACTTCCTGATGCTCTACTGGACGCAGTGGCGGTGACCATACATATTTCGCCCCTTCAAAGTTCGGCTTTTCCAATGCCGTTTGATCCAATACTAAATACGGTGGGCAAGTTTCCCCTAAAACGTTGTAGCCTTTATTACGCGCTGCGATGATTTCATCAACGGCTTCTTTACACGTAACATGTACAACATAAAGCTGTGCACCCGCTAAATTTGCTAGCTCAATCGCACGCTTCGTCGCTTCACCTTCAACTTCTGGAGGACGAGTCAGTGCATGATAAATCGGCTCTGTCTGCCCATTTGCCTTCGCCTCTTCTACCAGCTCATCGATAACAGAACCATTTTCACAATGCACCATTACCGTTGCGCCTAATTGCTTTCCTACTTTAAATGCCTGGAATAACGTACGATCCGTCGCCTGGAATTCCTTTGCATAAGCCAAAAATACTTTAATCGAGCTAATGCCGCCTCTTTCTAAAGCTTCCGGCAATTCCTTTAGACGTTGCTCATTCAAATCACCAATCATTAAGTGGAACCCATAGTCGATCACGGCCTTGTCCTTCGCCTTGCCATGCCAAGTATCAATCGCATCCATCAATGTCGGAGAGCCTGCACTAATACAAAAATCAATAATTGTCGTGGTTCCACCAAATGCTGCTGCAATGGTACCTGATTGCCAATCATCATCTGTTACCGTATTGTTGAACGGCATATCCAAATGGGTATGTGGATCAATTCCGCCCGGGAATAACAGCTTTCCAGTAGCGTCAATAATTTCTGCATCCGCATCTTGAATGCTTGCCGCAATTTGCTGAATAACGCCATCCTCAATCAGCACATCACCTTTATACGTGTCTGTAGCCGTAACAATTGTTCCCCCGGTAATAATCTTTTTCATAGTAAACCCTCCTATTTTTCTAGTAATTTAGCTAAGTTCTAGAAAGAACCGATGAAACCCGTGCCTTGCATTTAATCTGAATTTTCAATAAATTTAAGTCACAATTAGAGTTATTTAATACTCTTTTGATTTTTTTGGCATATTTAACTTTTGAGAAGCATATAATTAAATATATATTATTATATGTTATATTTTTTTACATAATATCTAATTATTCAAAAAAATTAAAATAAATTTTAAAAGTTGCTTCTTCCCTTCATACACTTAACTTTACTCGATGCTTGATTAAAAATTAATATACAAAAGGTAATTTTTCCAATAATCTTTTTGGACATAACGTAAAAAGATAAGGGGAAAATCCACTTTTCATGTTATATTTTATGACATAATAAGTGCTAATTCGATAAATTCAGCAAAAAATGTTCTAATAAACTTTGAAATATTCTAATATATTTTCATTTGTTCTAATATATTTTTGATCTTCTAATAAAGCCTCGGCATGTTCTAAAATAGGTGCAAATTGTTCTAAAATCCCCTCTCAACCTTCTAATATCCCACCCGCATTTTCTAATATCCCCCCAAACTGTTCTAATAAATTCAATTACATATAAAAAACAGCCTGATCCCATTTCCCGGAATCAGGCTGTTTCCCATATTATTTTAGTCGTTACTCGGAAACGCAAATGTCGAAGCAGTCGTTTCCGTTGTCCCTGGCCAGCGCTCGGATACCGTTTTCGTTTTCGTAAAGAATCGCGCCTGATCTGGGCCAAACATATGCCCCTCACCGAAACGAGAGCCTTTAAAGCCGGCAAAGTTATGATAGCCTACCGGGATTGGAATCGGCACATTGACACCAACCATGCCTACATCAATTTCCGTAGTAAATTTACGCGCCGCAGCACCATCATTCGTAAAGATCGTTACACCATTTGCTAGCTCCTGATCGTTAATGAAGTCAATCGCCTCCGAAAGCGAACCTACGCGCACGACATTTCGAGCCGGTCCGAACACTTCCTGATCGCAAATATCCATTTCCTTTGTCACATTGTCCAATAGCGTCGGACCTACGAAGAAGCCTTCCGAATTCTTCACAATATCCACTTCACGACCATCATTCACAACTGTCGCACCTTGCTGCTCAGCTAAATCGATTGCCTTTAAAATACTTTCTTTCGACTCCTTCGAAATAACCGGTCCAAAATCCGTACCTTCTTCTGTATAGCTGCCAACCTTCAATTTACTGATCTTGTCTTTTAAAATCGCTACTAATCTATCAGCTGTTTCTTCACCAACCGGCACGATCGTAGAAATCGCCATACAACGCTGAGAAGCCGCGCCATAAGCAGCACCGATAAACGCGTTCGCCACTTGCTCTAAATCCGCGTCCGGCATAACAACCATATTATTTTTCCCGCCACCAAGCGCCGTTACACGTTTGCCGTATTTAGCACCTGTTTCGTAAATATATTTCGCAACCGGCGTTGATCCGACAAATGAAATCGCCTGCACAGTCGGGTTTTCCAGAAGTTCATTTACCGCGTCCTTGCTACCGTTTACTACTGTCCAAATACCATCCGGCAAGCCTGCCTTTTTCCATAGCTCACTTACAAATAGTGAAGTCATCGGTACCTTTTCGGAAGCCTTTAAAATAACAGCATTCCCTACAGCAATGGCCATTGACGTTTGCGCCAGCGGTACCATGATTGGGAAGTTAAACGGTGAGATCGCAGCTACGACACCTAAAGGATACTTCGCCGAGTAGGCATTAATTTGACCACCAACATTGACCGAATACTCACCCTTCACAAGGTGAGGTGCCCCGATCGCCAAATCGACCGACTCCAATGCCCGCGTCACTTCACCACGTGCATCCTCCAACGTTTTTCCACTTTCCGTACAAATCGTATCTAATAGCTGATCCATATTTTCTGTAATTAAATAGCGGAAGCGCATTAATACTTCAGCTCGCTTCGCAACGGATAAATCTCTCCACGCAGGAAAAGCCGCTTTTGCCGCTGCAATCGCTTCACGCGTTTCCTCGGCTGTTGCAATCGGTACTTCAGCAATCACTTCGCCTGTAGACGGATTATAAACCTTTGAATAGCTTCTGCTTTTCCCCTCGACTAATTCTCCATTAATAAAATGCGTTAACTTTTTTACCGAAACTGCTTCTGTCATTCTAAATGTCCCCCTTTATTTAATGCTGTTGACCGCCTCAATGAATGTCGAAGCGATAAAGTCCTTTTCCTCCGACGTAATCGATAGCGGTGGTGATAAAGTTAATACATTATTGAAATTCGCTACAGTTACACCATTTTTACCGATAATGACGCCCTTTTGCTTACAGTAGGCAATAACGGCATTGACCTTGTTAACATCAAGCGGCACTTTCGTTTCTTTATCTTCCACAAGCTCAATCCCGATCAATAAACCTTTTCCTCGAATATCCCCGACAAATGGATGATCCATTAAATTATCCGTTAACATTTCCTTCAGTGATTCCCCGAGCATCGTGGATTGGTCAAATAAATTTTCGCGCTCCATAATTTCAATGTTTTTCAACGCAACCGCACAAGCGACCGGTGAACCACCGAAAGTATTAACGTGACGTAAAAACTCGTAATCTCCTTCAGCTATAAACTGTTCATATATTTCACGACGAATAGCAGTAGCCGATAAAGGCATATACGCACTTGTCAGCCCTTTTGCCATCGTAACGATATCCGGCTTAATTCCGTAATTTTGGAAGCCAAACGCTTTTCCTGTTCGCCCAAAACCACAAATAACCTCGTCAATAATAAGTAGTGCCCCGTGCTTTTCACATACTTCCTGGACACCTTGCAAATAGGCCTCATTCGGGACGATTACCCCACCGCCCGTAATAATTGGCTCCATAATGACAGCGGCAATCGTTTCCGACATTTCCCACGTCATCACCTGGTCCAAGTTTTTCACACTCGGCAATGTCGTAGGGTCCTCCCCCTGCATTTCTTCTGGGTTACGATATTGATCAGGTGGCGCTACATGCAGAAACCCTGGAGCAAGCGGCTCATATTTATATTTACGCTGTGCCTGGCCTGTTGCGGCTAACGCACCCATCGTATTCCCGTGGTATGCACGGTAGCGGGACACAATTTTATAGCGATTCGTTTCACCTTTTTGCTGATGGTATTGACGCACGACTTTAAAGGCAACTTCATTTGCTTCCGAGCCACTGTTGGAGTAGAAAACGACATATTCATCACCAAGCAGCTCGCTAATTTTCTGACTTAGTAAAATTGCCGGCGTATGCCCATATGTGAGTGGCGTATAGGAATTTTTAAGCATCTGCTCATAGGCTACTTCTGCAATTTCCTTGCGTCCATACCCAATATTCGTACACCATAGCCCTGCCATCGCATCCAAATATTTGTTGCCATCGATGTCCGTCAGCCAAGCTCCTTCTGCTCTATCTACAATAAACGTTGCATCCGGGTTATAAGGCTTCATCGAATGCCACACATGCTTTTCGTCATTTGCCTTCCAGTTATACTCTACGTATTGGCTCATGCATTTCCCTCCTAAATTTCAGAACTTACCTCTATTTTCGCTTATCGAACTTATTAGGGCATTATACATTGTGTAAAATGATTTTTTGCATTCACTTCACATTAAGGTAATTAGTGAGTTCTTCATTAGTAGGTTAATATAACGTTTTTGTATAGTCCGACAAGCGATATTAGGTGACTTTCATCCCCTCATAATAATTATGCTTTGTCATCAATAACATGAGTTCTAAACATAAACGATTTTCATAATTCATAAAATCACTGCCGATAATTTGCTCCACCTTTTCAAGACGATGATAAAGCGTTTGGCGAACAATAAATAATTTTTCGGCTGTCTCCTTTTTCAATCCATTGCACTGAAAAAAGATATCCAACGTCTGAATTAAATTCGTATTATGCTTGCTGTCATACTGACTGAGCTTCTCAATCTTTTCCTTAGCCGCCTGCATAAGACTATTGTTATTTTGCAGAACCTTTACCATATGATAAAGAAGCAGCTCATCATAGAAATACGAAAGCTCCATATTCGTCATTCTGATTTGAAGCGTCTCCTGCGCAGTTTGATAGCTTTCCTTCAATTCATTGTAATGAGATACATATTTCCCTACCGCAATGAGCGTATCCAGCCTGTACTGATTGATCAGCTCATTCATCGCGCGCTTCATCCGCTCTTTATAAGTAGCTTCCGGCCCCAAATCATTCAATATAAAGATTAAATACTGGGACTGCTCTACGATAAATGTATAAAAGCCTTCCTTTTGCAAAGCTTGGCGAAGATTGATTTTATAGTTCGTCAAATCCTTTATAATATTTTTTCTTCGCATTTGATGAATCATAACCATCCAGCCGTTTTGCTTGAGCTTCTGTTCCGATTCTTCGATAAAATAACGTATTTCATCATCACTGTTTTTACCTTCCAGCCATTTCTCAAAAAATTTACGGTTTTCACTTTCAAGCTTTTCCTCAATATATAAATCCCTTAAAACAAACTGAGACAACGTAACGACTGTCCGATCCAAAATGAGTAAATCCAGTTCGGTAATTTCCCTTTTCTCGGAGTAAATATGGACCGTACCATACACCTGATCAAATAAATTCATTTCCAGACTCGCCTTATTTTTACTGTTCAATCTATTGATGAAATCTTTGTAATTTTCAATCTTTTTATCCGGGATTGCGAGACTTGTCCCTTTATTCACTTCAAAATAAGTGTTTACATTTAAATATTTCTGCATGTACTGCAAAATCTTCGCCTTGTCATTTACCTTTAACACATAGTTGTTTATTTTTTGGGAGTAATCCTCCAACTGCTTCAGAATACCGTATTGCTGATGAATAATCGCTGTATGCAAATCCTGCGTAATCCCGATAAACGGCACGATTTCCTGAAACACAATAAGTGGAAAATCAAGACGATCCGCTAAATTTATGACGCTTTCCGGTACAACCTGAATATACATTCCTAATTCAATGCATAGACCCGCCACTTCCAAATCGCTAAGCTGCTGGACAAAGTTTAAAAAACCTTGCTCGTTGTCTTTTAAAATAACTCCGGTTGTCAAAATGAGCTCATTACCTTTTATTAGCTGCTTCACATCGATAACTTCCAATATATGTATCCATTTTATCGCATGATTTAATCCTGATTGACCCGCAACAACTTTGGCAGATTCAAAGTATTTTCGATTTAGCACTTCTTTTACAGTTATCATAAGCAGCCTCCTCTAATTAACAATTCGTCCATACAATTATTGTAACATTTTACATTAGGTATATATTAATTTGTTATATGAAAATGCTAATGTATATATATTAATGGATTAAAGGGGGACTCCTAATGTTAAAAACCAATCGTGAACGACTAAAAAACAGTATCGAGTTATTCAGTCAATTTGGAGCTACAGAAAATAACGGTGTCACACGTTTAAGCCTTTCAAAAGAGGATATTCTTGCTCGCAACCAATTGAAGGAAACTTGCGAACAGCTTGGAATGACTGTCACAACAGATGATATGGGGACAATGTATGCCACACTTCCTGGCAAACCCAACCATTTACCGATTGTGATGGGTTCTCATTTGGATTCTGTTATTAAAGGCGGACGCTTTGATGGCGTTTTAGGCGTTTTAACAGCTTTAGAAACCGTCCAAACGATCATTGATGCAGGACTTGAACTGAATCACCCTCTAACAATCGTCAACTTCACAAACGAGGAAGGCGCTCGCTTTGAACCTTCATTAATGGCTTCCGGCGTTCTTTCAGGAAAATTCGAAAAAGAAAAGATGCTAGCTTCCACTGACATAGAAGGCATTACATTTGAACAGGCCTTAAAAGAAAGCGGCTATGAAGGTGATATAGCTAACCGGTTAACGGATGCACACGCCTATTTAGAGCTTCATATCGAGCAAGGCCCCGTACTGGAACATTATGAAAAGGAAATCGGCGTCGTCGAAGGTGTTCTTGGTATGGTCTGTTATGACATCGCATTAACTGGCGAATCGAATCATGCCGGTACAACCCCTATTTCAATGCGGAAAGATAGTATGTTTGCCGCAATGCAAATTATTTCAATCCTTCAAAATAAACTAAAACAGCTACCTGATGATCTTGTTTATACAATCGGGCGCATCAATGCCTACCCGAATATTCATACGGTCATTCCAAATAAAGTAACATTCTCGTTAGAATCCCGCCATCAAGACCCTTCAGTGATCGGGCAAGTAGAACAAATTATTTTCAACCTGCCAAAGGAAATAGAAAACTGCCAGCTTAGCTATACAAAATTATGGAGCCGCGATACGGTTCATTTCGCACCGGAAGTCATAGATGCCGTAGCAGCAAGCGTAAATGAATTAGGATATTCAAGCCAACAAATGTATAGCGGCGCCGGTCATGACGCACAATTTATTGCCGGATACATTCCTTCGACAATGATTTTCGTTCCAAGCAAGAACGGCTATAGCCACCGGGAAGATGAGTATACTTCTTATGAAGAATGCTCAAAAGGTGCTGACGTCCTTGTAAATGCCGTAGTGAAGATTGCAGAAAGTTCGGTTTTACCTGTGAAATCCGCTACTATGAACTAACCAACTTTACTATTTTAAAATATCATTCGAACGAGGAATGGCTACACGAATGCCTCTCTTCTAATCTGCCTTTTACTAAAATCAGGCACAGCCTTATGCATTGTTTTCACCTAGTAAAAAAATAGATTAGCCCTACCCTTCTTATTTAGGAAATCATACTATATGGTAACTATTAAAAAGAAGGGAGATAAAAGTAATGAGACGCCCTGCATTTGGTTTTTGTTACCCTGGTTACCGATACTGCGGACCAGGCTGTTCCGGTCCCGGTGCACCAACAAATGCAGTAGATAACTGCTGTCTGCACCATGATGCATGCTATTACTACGGATATGATAAACGCTACTGCGATGCGATATTTCAACAATGTTTAAGTCAATACAAATATGCTCCCACTAAAATGGGGAGAGACGCAAGATTATTCTCTAATGCCATCCGTATTAAAAATAACCTTTTATAACGATAACAAATAGACATGACTTCCTTCGCAACAAGGAGGTCATGTCTATTTAATTTCGATTTTTCGCGAAATGAAAATCATGTGATATTCAAATTAGCTTTCTTATAGGGATTTAATCGATATAGAAGTAAATGTAGTTGTTCGGAGTGAAGGCGGCGACTCCCAGGGGACAAGCAAAATTTATTTTGCGACGAGTAATCGCAGGAGCAGGTGGGAGAGACGTAAGGAACAAAAGCTAAAAACGCCACGTCCTGTGGCAACGCTTTTGTGACCAACTTCCTGTTGGCCTCGTGCCCCCAGGAAAGCGTCCGCCGTAACGGAGAACAACGGCTACGAAGTAGAAACAAAATAAAGCCCTGCATATGTATGCAAGGCAGCTCCTTTTATTAATCGATTTTTTGTCCTGTAATTTCTTCAAGCTTACCGTTTTCTTTAATTTTCTGTAAGCCTTCATTTAGGTGATTTAGTAGCTCAGTATTTCCCTTTTTCACCATAAAGCCGTAATATTCTTTTTCAAACTGATCTGATTCAATTGCTTTTAAGCCTGATTCAGGATTGTTCTTTAAGTACTCTAACACTACAGCATTATCACCAATTGCAGCCGCTGTTGCACCATTAATTACTTCCTGGAAAGCAATTGGCTGGTTTTCATAAGCTAACGTTTTCGAGCTTGTCATACCTTGCAGTTTTTTCGCCGCTTCATGACCTGTTGTATTAATTTGTACAGAGATTTTCTCATCCTTCAACTCATCCAATGTTGTAATCGGTGAATCTTCTTTTACGACAATCATTAATGTCGCTTCGTAATAAGGCTCTGTAAAATCAAATGTTTGTTTACGCTCATCTGTAATCGTAATTCCTGATGCCCCTAAATCCAACTCACCATTCTTTAACTGTTGGAATACCGGCTCCCAGCCTACATTTCTAAATTCGATTTCCGAACCCATCTCTTCACCGATTGCGTTCATAATATCAACGTCAATTCCGACAATTTCCCCTTTATCATTCATCGATTCAAACGGAGCAAAAGTTGCTTCCGTACCGACTAATAGTTTGGCAAATTTACCTTCCGCATCTGCGCCTGAAGTTTCTTTATCCCCAGTACCACATGCAGTTAAAACTAATGATAATACTACAAGCAGCATCATTGTTAACCATTTTTTATTCAACATTGCAAATCCCCCTATACATTTTATGTTATAATTATACATTTATTGAATATAGTAATACAACATTTATTTTGAATTTTCCGATATTTTATATTAAAAAAACTATCTTCACTATATTTTAATATAGTAAAAGATAGCTTTTTTCTATCCCTATAATACTTTCCCTAAAAATGCCTTCGTGCGTTCATTTTGTGGATTGCCGAAAACTTCTTCCGGATGACCTTGTTCTACAATATAGCCACCATCCATAAACAGTACGCGGTCACCAACTTCGCGCGCAAAGCCCATTTCATGTGTGACAACGACCATCGTCATCCCTTCTTTGGCAAGGTTTTTCATTACTTCTAAAACCTCTTTAACCATTTCAGGGTCGAGCGCTGATGTCGGCTCGTCAAATAGCATCACTTTTGGCTTCATTGCTAAAGCACGTGCAATGGCAACACGCTGTTGTTGCCCACCTGATAATTGCTGTGGGTAATTATCCGCTTTTTCACGCAATCCAACTTTATCAAGTAGCTCCATTGCCAATTTCTCGGCATCTTGTTTATTTAAGTTGCGAATTTGCATCGGAGCCATCGTAATATTATCAATAACCGACATATGCGGGAATAAGTTAAACTGCTGGAATACCATCCCTACTTCTGTTCGGATATCGTTAATGTTTGTTTTCGGATCATTAATTTTGACACCATTAATATAAATCGCGCCATCTGTTACTTCTTCAAGTAAATTCATGCAACGGAGGAAAGTCGATTTACCAGATCCGGATGGACCGATGACACACACAACTTCCTTTTCATGAACTTCATAATCAATTCCCTTTAACACTTCGAGCTTGCCAAAATGCTTGTGTAAGTTTTCTACTTTAATCATTTACGCGCGCTCCTTTTTCTTACGTGGGTTGTAATTGATATCGACCCGCTTTTCGATAAATGCGATGAGCTTTGTTACTGCGTACGTTAATACAAGATATAAGAACGCTGCAAATAAATATGGCTCCCAGAAACGCTGATACGTTCCGGCAACGACTTTACTCACGTATAATATTTCTGCACCGGCAATAACCGTTACAAGCGATGAATCTTTTAACAAGGCAATAAACTCATTCCCCAGTGGTGGAATCATACGACGGAATGCTTGAGGTAAAATGACTTTGCGCATCGCCTGACTATGCGTTAAACCTAATGACCTTGCTGCTTCCATTTGCCCTTTATCTATTGATTGAATTCCTGCACGGAAAATTTCCGCATTGTATGCCGCGCTATTTAAAATTAATCCTACGATACCCGATACCCACCAACCTTGTGATGAACCAAAAATAGTTGGAATAACAGCTAAGTGAATTAATAATAATTGCACTAGCAATGGTGTACCACGGAATACGTCTACATAAATTTTAGCCGGCCAATAAATTAATTTTCTTTTCGAAACTTGGCCTAACCCTAATAGTAGACCGAAAATGATACCACCAATATAACCACATGCGGTTAGAACAATGGTCGCCCAAAGTCCTTTTGCATATAGCTCACGGTAGTTCCAGATAATTTCCCAACGGAAAAAATCAAAAAACTCCATCTGAAACCCTCCAATAAATTAAAAATAGCTTATTCGATTTCTGTACCTGTAATTTCAGCTAATTTTCCGTTAGCCTTAATTTTGTCCAGACCTTCATTTAAAATATTTAATAGCTCTGTATTACCTTTTTTCACCATGAAACCGAAGTAATCTTTTTCAAATGAATCGTCTTCGATCGCTTTTAAACCAGAATCCGGATTTTTCTCTAAGTATTCTAAAATAACAGCATTATCACCGATCGCCGCATCTGAAGCACCTGTTAATACTTCTGTTAGTGCAATTGAAAAGTTTTCATACGCTAAAATTTTTGAACTTGATACGCCTTGTAAATCCTGTGCTGCTTTGTGACCTGTTGTATTAATCTGTACTGAGATTTTTTTGTCTTTAATATCCTCTAAAGATTCAATTGAAGAATCTTCTTTTGTCACGATTAATAATGTCGCCTCATAGTATGGATCTGTGAAATCATATGATTGTTTACGCTCATCAGTAATCGTAATCGCTGCTGCACCCATATCGATCTCACCATTTGTTACTTGGCTCATCATCGAGTCCCAGCCAACATTTTTAATTTCTGTTTCGACACCCATCTCTTCACCAATTGCTGCTAAAATATCAGCATCTAAACCTACTACATTACCTTTATCATCTAAATACTCAAAAGGAGCATATGTTGCTTCTGTACCTGCTACGATTTTTGTATATTCTTTATCCCCTGTAGATGATTTTTCATCTGCACCACATGCAGTTAAAATCATTGAAGCTGCTGCTAAAGGGGCTGCCCATTTAAGTAATTTTCTAGCGTTCATTATAAATATCCTCCTGGAGTTTTAAGTTTTTTAATTAATATCTTGTTCAATTATATTAATTCCCCAATTAATATACAACATTTAATTTTTAAAAAATTGATTATTATTGCAGTATGATGAATTTTTATAACAAAAATGATAAGAAATCTGCATATCTTTTAATATTTATTCATTAAATTGTTATATCATTATTGTTTTTTAATCTTCTATGTACTATGGGTACTGTATTTTTATTCTCTCTTTTTTAAAATTTGGGTTCATCACCATAACATGGGGTTACTTTTCTAATAAAATTCCACTTGATTGGTGGGCTGCGGCAAGACAGCGCTAAAGCCACGTGATATACGTGTCTTTATCACTGCCTTTATTGCCGTTTGCGAGGCCCACCAATCTCAAAATTTTGCCCTCGTTATAAAGTGAAGTAAAAAACACCTAATCAAGCCGCTTGCGCTATCGCGAGGCGGCAATTTTGTCATCCCCAACTTATGGTAATGAATCATTTTTTATATTATTTTCTAAATAACGGAAATCCCTTCCGCTATTTATCTCCTGACGCAATTCAATCTCCCACTCGTTATGTAATACAAAAAAGACTACTTCACGGGAATCCCGAAAGTAGTCTTGGTTTAAGAATGAATGAAGGATAAAAGGAATCGGTACAGTGATTCCTTTTATCCTACCAAAAAATCCATTCTCCATTGTAGAGCAATAACTATTATGTTATTTTTCTACAATTGGTATAGAAAAGTATATGAAAACAGTAAAATGGCGTCCTATTGGACATGATAATATAGTATTGCTTGAACATAACCTTTAATAATTTACTAATTATCTTTCCTTTTTTCAAGTCTAAATTATAAATTTCATTTAAAGAATTTAAATATTTTTTAAAAGTGCGTTTAAATTATACAGAATTCGGAAATTTATAGTATAGTGCCTAAAACGAATGTTAAATAATGGAATTAAAATACTTATCATCCTATTAAAGAACGCTAATACTTAATTATTCGCAAATAAAAAAGACGCCCTCGGAGGGAATCGAACCCCCAGCCTCAGAACCGGAATCTGAAGTGTTATCCATTACACCACGAGGACATATTAATAAGTAAAATAAGTATATGTTCAACTTTTCCCATTATACAGATGGTACGCCAGATTTTCAATAGCAAAAGTCAGAGTTTATATTTGACCATAACTGACTAATACGTGTATGATAGGTTTACAGCTGAAATGATTTCCATTTTTCAGCATAAGAATGCGAATAAAAGCTTTAACAAAGGGAGGATTATTCAATGAACTTAATTCCTACAGTTATTGAACAAACAAATCGCGGGGAACGTGCATATGACATTTATTCACGTTTATTAAAAGACCGCATCATCTTATTAGGTAGCGGAATTGACGACAACGTTGCAAACTCAATCGTTGCACAGCTACTGTTTTTAGAAGCAGAAGATCCAGATAAAGATATCTACCTATACATCAACTCACCAGGTGGTTCTATCACATCGGGTATGGCTATTTATGATACGATGAACTTCATCAAGCCGGACGTTTCAACAATTTGTATCGGTATGGCAGCATCAATGGGTGCTTTCTTACTTTCTGCTGGTGCAAAAGGTAAGCGTATTGCATTACCAAACGCAGAAGTAATGATTCACCAACCACTTGGCGGTGCACAAGGTCAAGCAACTGAAATCGAAATCGCAGCAAAACGTATTTTACATTTACGCGAAAAATTAAACCGCATTATGGCTGAAAACACTGGCCAAGAATACGAAACATTAGCGCGCGACACAGATCGTGATAACTTCATGACTGCAAAGCAAGCATTAGATTACGGTCTTATCGACAAAATCTATGAGCGTAACCAATTAAATAAATAATGTACGATGAAGCATGCAGGCGTTAATCCTGTGTGCTTTTTATTTTTCCAGGTCCCTCGCACTGCTTAATCGCCACAAAGGTATGGTTATTCGCCACTTATAATCTGATAATCGCCACTCCACTCCAGATAACCGTCACTCTTCTCCGGATAATCGTCAGTCCCCCAGATAATCGTCAGTCACCTCCAGATAATCGCCACTCGCCCACAAAAAAATAAAGCACAACCCGTTCATCCTGTGAATTGGTTGTGCTTTTCAAGTTAGTTTGCTTTTTCGATTAAAAGCTGGAGAGCATTAATGGCTTTTTCTTCATCGTGACCATCAGCACATAATGTGACAACTGTACCTTTAGCCACAGCTAAGCTCATAATCCCCATGATCGACTTTGCATTAACTTTTTTCGTATCCTTTTGTAAAAAAACGTCTGCTTTAAAACGATTTGCTTCTTGTACGAATAATGCAGCTTGTCTTGCCTGTAAGCCGGATTTCAGCTTTACTTCTACTTGTTTTTCGATCATCTTGATATACTCCCTTTCACAACCGTTCATCGCTACTTTTATCTATCTTATCGGAATTATTCGAAAAGAACAATAATAGATTCCGGTACACATGAAATCGTTACCATTATTACCTATACATTAGCATAAATGTACTTAAATCGTAAGTTTCATTCCAAAATTCTACGTAGCCAATGCCACTAAATTTTTTCACCACGTCTGAGGGCCTCCGCTATATCATCAATTTTACGTAAACGATGATTAACGCCTGACTTACTAACAACACCTGTTGAGACCATCTCTCCAAGCTCTTTTAATGTGACGTCCTGATATTCGACTCGAAGTCGGGCAATCTCTCGTAGTTTTTCGGGTAATTGATCAAGTCCCACTGCATTATCAATATAGCGGATATTTTCAACCTGCCGCAGTGCCGCACCAATTGTTTTATTCAAATTAGCCGTTTCACAGTTTACGATTCGGTTTACACTGTTGCGCATATCTCTAATGATACGGACATCTTCAAACTTTAGCATAGCCTGTACAGCACCGACTAAATTCATAAAATCCGAAATTTTTTCTGCTTCTTTTAAATAAGTAACATAGCCTTTTTTTCGTTCGATTGTTTTTGCATTGAGATCATAGCGATTCATCAGCTGTGCCAACGCTTCCCCGTGCTCCTTATATAAAGAATAGATTTCCAAATGATAAGAGGAAGTCTCCGGATTATTAACTGATCCGCCTGCTAAAAATGCCCCGCGTAAATAGGCACGGCGCTCACTGTTTCGCGGAATGATCGATTTTGAAATCGTATGATTAAATTCAAAAGAATTCGATACAATTTCTAAATCATCCAATATTTCACGGGCACCTTCCCGAACACGGCATATGTACACATTATTCTTTTTCAGGCGCATTTTTTTTCGAACAAGAAGCTCTACATTATATGGATAGAGCCTTTTTACAATGATATATAGTCGACGTGCTATAGCTGCATTCTCTGTTTGAACATCTAAGCTTATTTGACGATTCGCAAAGCTTAACGAACCATTCATTCGTATAAGGGCGGATACTTCAGCCTTCAAACAACTGTCATCCGCTTCAACCTGTGTCAGTTCCTTTTTTGTTTCAGATGCAAATGACATTATGTGCTCCCCCTTTCCTAGCAAACTATGTAGTGATTACAAGTAATATTACTGCATTGTTTGTTGTTTTAGTATTGTATATTCACACAGCCAATCCGCTAAATTACTTGCATCATGACGTACTGTTCCATTTTGGATAAGTGCAATTTCCTTTTGAATAATATTAATGCCCATCTCTTTTATTCTATCTATATCAAATTTTACGGGCTCGGCATTTTCTTCACGATAGTTTTCATAAATTGACGACGGAAGCTCTTTTTCATTAATCAGTATCGATTGAATGAACGGTTCGCCTACATGCGCATGAATGGCCTCAATATGCTGTGAGGCTGTATATTGACCTGTCTCACCTTGCTGGGTCATTAAATTAGCAATATAGATTTTCTCACCTTTTGCTCGAATTACCGCCTGGCCAATTCCTTTAACTAATAAGTTCGGAATGATGCTCGTATAAAGACTGCCTGGTCCAATCAAAATAAAATCCGCGCGTTCAATTGCGTGAACAGCAGCTGGCAACGGTTTTAAATTGCTCGGCTCTAAATACACACGCTTAATTGGTGCATGGCCAGACGGGATTTTCGATTCCCCGATAACGTCTGAACCATCCATTAATTCAGCATGTAATGTCACTTTTTTATTTGCAGCAGGAATGACTTTTCCGTGCACATTCAGAACTTTACTCATTTCTGCAATGGCATGGTTAAAATCACCTGTAATTTCCGTTAAAGCTGTTAACATTAAATTGCCTAAAGAATGTCCGTCAAGGTCATTGGATTGTGAAAAGCGATATTGAAACATTTGCTCAACTAAAGGCTCTACATCCGACAATGCTGCAATCACATTCCGGACATCCCCTGGAGGCGGAATATCATAGTCATCTCGTAAACGCCCAGAAGAGCCACCGTCATCTGCTACCGTAACGATGGCTGTAATATCAAAAGGATGCTGTTTTAAACCTCGTAATATCGTAGAAAGCCCCGTGCCTCCACCGATTACGACGATACGTGTTCTCTTTTTCTTCATTTAATCAATCCTTTCTATGATTGATATCTCTATGTGAAATGATGACTTGATCATTTTTTGCTAACAGTTTGCCAAAGTATTCAGCGAGCGTTACCGAGCGATGTTGTCCACCAGTACAGCCAAATGCGATTACTAACTGCGACTTTCCTTCACTACGGTAATGCGGAATCATAAATGTAAACAAGTCCGTTAACTTGGCAATGAGCTGCTGTGTTTCTTCTGTTGCAAGCACATAGGAAGAAACCTCTGTCTGAAGTCCGGTTTTATGACGCAATTCCTCAACATAATAAGGATTTTTCAAAAAACGTACATCAAAAACTAAATCAGCATCGATCGGTAAGCCATGCTTAAAGCCAAATGACATAATGTTAAGTGAAAAAGTTGGGCTGCTCATATTTGAAAATTCCTGTGCAATGCGTTCGCGTAATTCCCGGGGTTTCAGCTTGGATGTGTTTACAATTGTTTTTGCACGGCCTTTTACCTCTGAAAGCAATTCCCGTTCCTGTTGAATCCCTTCCAATGGTAAACCTTGTGTTGCAAGTGGGTGTGAACGACGAGATTCTTTATAGCGTCGAACTAAAGTGGCATCGTCGGACTCTAAAAATAAAATCCGGAGTAAAATGTCCTCTTCATTCATTAATGCATCGAGCGATTCAATTAACGACCCAAAAAATTCTCTCCCACGTAAATCCATTACGACCGCGATACGTGAAATTTTCTTTTCGGAATCTTTCATTAGTGCTAAAAAAGTAGTCAAAAGTTCCGGTGGTAAATTATCAACACAGTAATAGCCTAAATCTTCAAAGCTTTGAACTGCGACCGTTTTGCCCGCCCCTGACATTCCTGTAATAATAACTAACTCATGTGTAAAGCTCGAACTACCCACTTGTTTCATCTCCTCTAGTTTTGTTCTATCGAGTGTTGAATGGTTTCACTTAATAGCTCAAAATCTTCTGTATATTCAAATGTACCATATTGCATTCCTTGATTTGCTGTTGCAAATAATAAATTTGTGCGGTCACCTGCTGCCATCGGAAGGTCGTTTAATTGCTCTACTGGATACCAGTCCAAAATGCCTTCACGTGTTTCCACAAACGGTGTTCCTTCAACATCTGTTGCAATAAATGTATAGAGCATCCATTCATCTACGACTGTATCACCATTTTTTATGACCATAGTATAAATGCCTTTTAAATGAACGTTTTTAGGTTTTAAATTCGTTTCTTCCTGAAATTCGCGAACAGCCGATTCATAGATGGACTCTCCAAGCTCCATTTTGCCGCCTGGTGCAACAAACCAACCTCTTCTCGGTTTTTGGAGCAACAGCACTTTGCCATCCTTTATTGCGAGTAAATTTGTAATACGTTGCATACGTAACACCTCAATTCTTTCATTTGTGGATATTAATTTATGACTTTCAAGGTAATCCACATAAAGTACAGATAGTCTCTCACGCTATTGTACGCTAAATTTCTTTTCCTAATGCTTATATTTCTATTATACCTTGTCCCAGGCATTACGTAAAAGTACTCGTACCATTTGTCCCATTAGTAAATAAAGGATTGAGGGCTGAGTATTTATAATTCCGCACAAAAAGAGGTTGTTTCAGCGCAGATCGCGCTTGAAACAACCTAAGGATAAAAATATAAGGGGGTTAAAACAAATTCTACTTTTAGTATACCCTTATTTTGTAACGAGATGATTACATTTATGTTAAGGATTTATTGATTTATTTTTTCTTTTATTTCTTCGATGTAATGTTGGGCTGATTGTGCAGCAATACTGCCATCGCCAGTAGCTGTTACAATTTGGCGCAACATTTTCTCACGGACATCACCCGCTGCATAAATACCCGGAATAGCTGTTTCCATTTTTTCATTTGTTAAAATGTAGCCTGCTTCATTTAAAATATTCAGTGAAGCAAAAGGAGCTGTCAACGGAAGCGTGCCCACATATACGAATACGCCATCTGCCTGCATTTCTTTTTCAGTGCCATCCACATTTGAAACTAATGTCACTTTACCGACTTTGCCGTCCACTTCATGAATTTCCTTCACTTGTGTATTCCAGATGAAATCAATTTTTTCATTGGCAAATGCACGATCTTGTATAATCTTTTGAGCACGTAATTTATCACGGCGGTGAACAATTGTTACTTTGTCTGCGAAGCGTGTTAAATAAATACCTTCTTCAACAGCTGAGTCGCCCCCACCGATTACAATTAGGTTCTTTTGTTTAAAGAATGCACCATCACATACAGCACAATAACTTACACCACGACCTCCAAGCTCTGTTTCACCTGGAATGCCTAATTTTTTATATTCTGCACCTGTTGTAATAATTATTGTACGTGTTTTGTATTGTTTTTTACCTGAAACGATAATTTTATATTCTTCACCATCGATTACTTCGGACACATCACCGTAAGCATATTCTGCACCGAACTTTTTCGCGTGCTCGAACATTTTTGTAGATAGCTCTGGTCCTAAAATTGTATCGAAACCTGGGTAGTTTTCCACTTCTTCAGTACTAGCCATTTGACCACCAGGAATACCACGTTCAATCATTAATGTTGCTAAGTTTGCGCGTGATGCATAAACCGCAGCCGTCATACCTGCCGGACCTGCTCCGATAATTACTACATCATAAATTTTTTCTTCAGACATGTTGATCCTCCTCTTGCGTATACCATTACGATATTTTTATCGTATAAGATTGCTTAGATAAATACAACTATACTGCCCTATTCAAAGTCAGCCGGTATGAATTCATACAATTCATCACTATACTTCGTTAATGTTGCAGTTGTAATACCGTATTTCCCTGCAATCGCCTTTTTCGTTACCTTTTTCTCAAGTGCGATGTTATATGAATATTCAACCGCAGCAGCCAATGCAGCACTATTTTTAAACGCATACCCTTGCTGGAAAGCGATTTCGCCTAGTGCAAACCACGTGCTTAATATTTGTGCTACTTCAAGTGAAATCGATTCATTTTTTTCTGTAATAAGTTCCGCCACTTCCATAAAACGTAAAAAGTGCTTTTCCTCATTACTTTTTTTATCGAAATCATATTCAAGGGCATAAGCCAGACATAGTTTTTCCAAGTCCGAAAAGCTATCAACATTTAAAATAGTAGGATGTGCTACAATTTCCTGCTTATACGCAGAACGCTTTAATAGGAAAAGTCCGAATAACCGGCTTGATTCATGTTCATCCGATAATTGGCGAACAATGAATTCCCGATGATTTTCAGCCGAATTACCGAAAATCGTTCCTTCATTACTTCTCCATGGCTCCATACCTTCTTTTGAAGGGTCCAACTGAATCAGCAATTTCCATGATTCATTGGCTACTGCTTCATGTCCTGTAAAGTAGGCTGATTGGGCGAGCCAAAAATAAAAGCCTGGATCCCCTTCATATCCCTTTTTACTCATTGAACGCAGCCATTTATATGCTTCATCATATTGACCGATCAATGCTAAAGTTGCACCTAGCTTATAGCGATTATCCCATTCAAAAGGTTGTATTTTCTTTAATATTGAAAGGAGATTCTCAAGCTCTTCCGTGTTTCTCTCATAATAGGCAAACACTGCTAAGTTACACATTGCATGGAGATTCCCTGTATTTTCACGCAGCACTTTATGTAAAAGTGCGCGCGCCTGTTCAGCATCGCCAATATAAAAATAGGCTAACGCTAAGTTATTATAAGCATTCCAAAGGTCCGGGTATTCCTCAATTATTTGCTCCAACATTTCAATTGCAGCCTGGAAATCCCCTTGTTCCATGTGACGACGAGCTTTTTCCTGCGCTACATGTTTCGCCCCTTCAAATTCGTCCATATCATCTATCTCTTCGCCTACATAGTCGACAAATTCCAATATTTCAGAAGCATCCTCTAAGTAAGCACCATTAGGTTCCATTTCCAAATAGCGGGCTGCGTACTTTTGTGCATCCGCAATATGTCCGATACAGCCTGAAACTTCTGCCATCATAAATATAATTTCGGATTCATCCGGCTCTAAACTATAAGCGGTATGGATCAATTCATAAGCATGTTCAAAGTTTTGCAATTCCATTTCTAAAATGCCATATTGCAATAACACGTGCGCGTCATCCGGACTTAAATCCGCTGCGCGCTTAATAAACTTATAGGCTTTATCCATTTCATCCCGCTCAATTGCTTTTAATGCTACGTTATAATAATAATCACCATTCGGAACAAACGACACGACATTTGATGCATTTGCTTTTAAACGTTTATTTTCCAATAAAATTCCTCCGAGTCATTTCCGTTCAATACCTTTATATAATTCAATACGAAGTGTATCGTATGCTCAATTGTAGTAAAATACGCCTCGGCATCATTACACCCTATAACAGGAAGTAGACAACCATCCGAAGCTTCTATTTCGTTTAGTAGCCTTTTGACAACCACTGAGAAATAAACAAAGAAATAAGGAACGCACAAGTGTCGTCCCTTAATCAATTCTTTCCATTATAGCATATGTAGCAAATATGTACTTAAATCATGTTTGCAAACAACGGAATTCTCGTTAGATTATTGCTTTTTGCCTTCATGTCGTTTTTGTAGCACATCAAGCACTTCATATACATCCACTTTTTGTTCTTGAAGTAACACAAGCAAGTGATAAAGAAGGTCAGCGGATTCCCATTTCACTTCTTCCTTGTCACGGTTTTTCGCCCCGATTACTACCTCTGTTGCCTCTTCGCCAACTTTTTTACAGATTTTATCGATACCTTTATCGAATAAATACGTCGTATACGCCCCTTCAGGCATATCGATTTCACGCTGTTTAATTACTTCCACAAGCTGAGGTAAAATTGCTACAGTACCAGGTCGTTCGTTTTCTACCAAGCTTTCTGTAAAGCAAGATGTTGTTCCATTATGACAAGCTGGACCCGCAGGAACAACTTCAACTACTAATGCATCTTGATCACAGTCTGTTTTAATTGAAACAACCTTTTGTGTATTACCACTTGTTGCCCCTTTATGCCATAGCTCCTGGCGGGAACGAGAGTAAAACCAAGTTTCATTCGTTTCAATTGTTTTTTGTAGCGATTCCACATTCATATAAGCAACCGTTAATACTTCTTTTGATCGGGCATCCTGTACTACTGCTGTAATTAGCCCTTGTTCATTAAATTTAACATTCATCGTACACGTACCCCTTTTTCTTTTAAGTAGCTTTTCACTTCTGCTACGCTCGTTTCTTTATAGTGAAAAATGCTCGCAGCAAGTGCTGCATCTGTATCAACATCCTGCAGGACTTCACGGAAATGTTCAGCATTACCCGCGCCGCCACTTGCAATAACCGGTACTGTAACGGCATCTCGAACTGCCTTCGTTAACGCTAAATCAAAACCCGATTTCTCACCGTCTTGGTTCATCGATGTAAGTAGAATTTCCCCTGCACCTAGTTTTACCGCTTCTTTTGCCCAATCTATAGCTTTCCTTGAAGTTTTGTTACGGCCACCGTGTGTATACACCATCCATGTACCGTCTTCTTCAGAATATCTCGCATCAATCGCACAAACGATGCATTGTGCACCGAAGTAATCCGCGCCTTCTTTAATAAGCTCTGGACGCTCTAAAGCAGATGTATTAACCGACACTTTATCTGCACCGGCACGTAAAATACGTTTCATATCTTCAATCGTACGAATGCCGCCACCTACAGTAAAAGGAATGGCTAACGCTGATGCTGTTTGTCGGACAACATCGACCATCGTTTCACGTCCTTCATGCGAAGCCGAAATATCTAAAAATACGAGCTCATCCGCACCTTGCTCATCATAAAATTTAGCTAATTCTACCGGATCGCCTGCATCTTTCAATTCAACAAATTGTATCCCTTTTACTACGCGCCCTTCTTTTACGTCTAAACATGGAATAATGCGCTTCGTTAACATACGCCCTCTTTCACTCCTTCTGCCCAAGCCGTCAACAAGTGCATACCAAACGGACCTGACTTCTCCGGATGGAACTGCATACCTGTAAAATTATTCTTCGCCACAATCCCAGGCACTTGTATATGTTCATAGTCTGCCGAAGCAACCCGTTCCTTCTCATCCAATCCGCTCGCATAAAATGAATGGACAAAATATACATGGCGTGCTGCAGGCAGGTTATCTCTATCCAGCCAGCTTGGCGTATGCTGCAACGTTAAGTCATTCCATCCCATATGCGGAATTCGGGAAACCCCTTCAAAGCGTTGAATACGCCCTTTAAAAATACCTAGCCCTTCTGTTAAAGCCACTTCATCGCTTTCTTCAAATAACAGCTGCATTCCTAAGCAAATTCCGAGTAACGGCTTTTTCGTATTGCGAATGAAATCAATTAAACCTGTTTCCTTTAAACGCTTCATTGCATCTGGAAAGGCACCAACACCCGGCAGTACATAAGCATCTGCTGTTTCGAGTTCCACTTTGTCATTTGACACAATGACTTCAACATTAAGGCGCTTTAATGCCTGCTCAACACTAAATAAATTACCCATTCCATAATCAATTACACCAATTTTCACGTTAACAGCCCCTTCGTTGATGGCACGCCTTTCACACGCGGGTCAATTTGAACCGCTTGATCTAAGGCACGTGCTAATGCTTTAAAAACTGCTTCAATAATATGGTGTGTATTATGTCCATAAGGAACGATGACATGTAAATTAATGCGTGCCTCTAACGCAAACTTCCATAAAAACTCATGCACAAGTTCTGTATCAAATGACCCTACCTTGGCATTAAGTTCAGGTGTAATACGGTATTCCAAGTGCGGACGGTTCGAACAATCCACCACAACCTGTGCCAATGCATCATCCATCGGTACAAATGCAGTTCCGTAACGTTTGATCCCTTTTTTATCGCCCAATGCTTCACGGAATACTTGACCTAATACGATACCAATATCCTCTGTCGTATGGTGGTCATCTATCCAAGTGTCGCCATTTGCAATAATTTTTCCGTCAAATAACCCGTGCTTTATAAACAAATCCAGCATATGGTCCATAAAACCGACACCTGTTTTTATTTCAGCTTGCCCAGAACCATCGATATTAAGCTCTACTGCAATTTTTGTTTCATTTGTATTTCGTTCGATTTTCGCAAAACGTGTCATTCTTCTTCTCCTTTATCCCAGCCCCGTGATTCTACTGCTCTTGCATGTCCTTCTAACCCTTCAAGTCGTGCAAGACGTGCAATTTTCGGCGAATTTTGTTTCCAAGTTTTTTCGCTGTAATAGACAACACTCGTTCGTTTAATAAAATCATCCACATTCAACCCACTTGCAAAACGTGCTGTTGAATTTGTTGGTAATACGTGATTCGTACCTGCAAAATAATCGCCCACTGGCTCAGAGCTATAACGCCCGATAAAAATAGCACCCGCATGTGTAATCATTTCCGAAACCTTTTCGGCATTTTCCGTTACAACTTCTAAATGCTCCGGCGCTAATGAATTCACCGCTCGAACCGCTTCTTTCATCGATTCAGCAACATAAATATGACCAAAGTTTTCGATTGATTTTCTGGCAATTGCTTCACGCGGCAATTTGGATAATTGAATTTCTACCTGGTCTGATACCGCATCTGCCAAATCATCACTTGTTGTAATGAGTACCGCGCAAGCCAGTGCATCATGCTCAGCCTGTGATAAAAGATCTGCCGCAATTTCATCGGCATAGGCAGTTTCATCAGCCAAAACGCAAATTTCAGATGGCCCTGCAATCATATCAATCGCCACTTCGCCAAATACTTCACGCTTTGCCAATGCAACAAATATATTTCCCGGACCCGTAATTTTATCTACCGGGGCAATTGTTTCTGTTCCATATGCTAGTGCTGCGATCGCTTGTGCACCGCCTACTTTGTAAATTTCCGTCACTCCTAAAATATGGGCTGCCACTAATACCGCATCCGGTAGCTTCCCATCATTGCCTGCTGGCGATGTGATGACAATACGCTTCACCCCTGCAACTTGCGCCGGAATGACATTCATTAAAACAGAAGAAGGATAAGCCGCTGAACCACCCGGTACATAAAGCCCTACTGCATCAAGGGGTGTAATCCGCTGCCCTAAATACGAACCGTCCGCTAACGGCAATCGAAAGCCACTGCGCTTTTGTTCATTATGGTAAAGGCGAATATTATCTGCTGCCTCCTGTAAATCGATATATAATTGCTGATCGAAATTTTTTACAGCCTCAACAATTTCCTGCTCCGAGACACGTAAATTTTCAGGTGCAAAACCGTCCCATTTTTCACTATAATATTTAATTGCCGCATCCCCTTCTGTTCGTACTTGCTGAATTACTTCACGAACGGTTTGCAGCTGCTGCTCATTGCCTTGCTCGAGTTGGCGTTTTAAAGAAATATCATCGTTTAAAATTGTTATTTTCATCTATTTAGCCTCTCTTATTTCACACATTTTTTTAAGCGCGTAACTAAATCCTGAATACGGTCGCTTTTCATACGATAACTTACAGGATTGGCAATCAAACGTGATGAGACTTCGGCAATATGTTCATATTCCACGAGACCATTTTCCTTTAATGTACGTCCTGTTGATACGATATCGACAATGCGATCCGCTAAGCCAATCATCGGTGCAAGCTCAATCGAACCATTCAGCTCAATAATTTCAACTTGCTCACCGATACCTTTATAATATTTCAACGCAATATTCGGATATTTTGTCGCAATACGTGGTGCGATTTCACTCATCGTCGTATTCGGTAAACCTGCTGAAGCAATATAGCATTCACTAATCTTTAAATCGAGCAGCTCATGAACAGTACGACGTTGCTCAAGCAGCACGTCTTTCCCCGCGATTCCAATATCCGCTACACCATGCTCTACATATACCGGCACATCCATAGGCTTCGCTAAAATAAAGCTGATCTTTTCCTCTGGAATTTCAATCATTAGTTTACGTGACATTTCTACTTCTTCAGGAAGGTTGAAACCAGCCTCGAGCAGCATTTCATATGCCTCTTCAAAAATTCTGCCTTTTGGCATCGCGATTGTTAGCTCTGTCATTGCTTATGCCTCCCTGCTTTTAAATTCATTAACTATTTTATAATATGCCTTCAATGCTTCAATATTTTCGATTCCCTCATATGATTGGAACGTCACTTGCTTACCTTGTTCACGTAAAAGCTTCACCGTCTGTAAAGCTTCAGAAAAACGCTCTGACTCAAATAATACAAGCACATTGTCTGTTACAATATCGATCTTTGGCATCGCTTCAAAAACGCGATCTACACGTAATCCAAAACCAGTCGCGCCAACTTGCGAACCGAATTGCTGAAGCAATCCATCATAACGACCACCATTTCCTAACGGGAAACCACTGCCTGAAGCAAATACTTCAAATAACATCCCTGTGTAATAGCTCATATGGCTCGACAATGTGAAATCGAATGCTATGTATTCATCATACCCAGCAGCATCCAAAATTTTTGCTAAGCTGCGCATATATTCAAGCGCATCATTTTTTCGGACATATTTCTCAATAGCTTCTATAGAAGGGACTCTAATGGCTTCTTCAATATAGGCCAACAATGCATCAGATTTTGTTTTCGGTAAATCAAATGCCAATACTGCTTCTTCAAAGCCTACAAAATTCCGTTGTACGAGTAAATCATTTAAATGAAGAGCCTGTTCGTCACTCTCTGTATAATCCTTTAATATGCGACTTAATACGCCGGCATGTCCGATCGTAACTTTAAAATCGGTAATATTAAAGCTCTTTACTAAATCAATCGCGGTCATAATGACTTCCGCATCAGCAAACACTGAATTGTCGCCGATTAATTCAATACCCATTTGGTCAAATTCCGCCGGGCGCCCACCTTCACGTTGCTGTGCTCTGAATACATTCGCAAAATAGGCTAAGCGCTGTGGTATTTTTTCCTTTAATAATTTTGAAGTCGCGACACGTGCAATGGGTGTTGTCATATCTGGGCGTAATACAAGTGTATTCCCCTGACTATCAACAAGTTTAAACAGACGGGCATCAGAAATTGCCGATGCTTTCCCCACTGTGTCGTAATATTCTACAGAGGGAGTTTTAATAAACTCATAACCACGAGTATGCAGCAGTTCTCGACCAGTCGATCGAATTAATTCAAGTTTTTCATATATATCGGGAAATGTATCGCGCATCCCAAGAGGTTTTTCAAACATTTTTATCGATGACATTTTGACACATCCTAAACTTTTTTAAATAGAATATTATTTCCTGTTTCGTAATTTCACTTCACTTCGCTAGAGTAATGAATTACTAGTGTATGAAAGTATTTTACTGCTACTAGTATTCATAGTCAATGGAATTGTTGAATATTCAATAATTTAATTTTCTGATATATCAATTCATTATATATCATATATGGTGAAATATCTTAGGCAAAGGGATTTTCGAGAAGTTTTCATTTGCCGCAAATCTGTCAAAACTAAAAAAGACACCCCGCCGTAGCAAAGTGTCTCCAAATTTAATTTTGCCATACAGGCTGATCGTTCTTTTTTCGTTCCGCCATCTGCTCAGCAGTGAAGATAATGCGCATCGGATTGCCTCCTGCCATTGCGCCAGCTGGGACATCTTTATGAACGAGTGTTGCAGCAGATACGATGGCTCCGTCTCCAATCTTTACACCCGGTAGTATCGTTGAGTTAGCACCAACCATCACATTGCTGCCGATTTCTACATTCCCCAATCGATATTCCTCAATTAAATATTCGTGAGCTAAAATTGTCGTATTAAAGCCGATAATGGAATTATCTCCTACCGAAATACGCTCCGGAAACATCGAATCCGGCATAACCATTAGCGCCAGTGAGGCTTGTTTGCCGATTTTCATTTTCAAAAACGTCCGGTACAGCCAATTTTTCCAAGCCATAACAGGTGTAATACGTCCAATTTGAATTACGATAAAGCACTTCATTACTTTCCAAAACGAAACCGTTTCATATACATTCCACAATGAATTAGCATTTTGTACACGATAGCGTTCGGTTCTCCTCATGAAGACTCCCCTTTCACAATTTCAAGTAAATCTCGCATATGGTGCAGCATATATGTCGGTTCATAAGACATTAAGTAGTCGACACCCTTTGCAGACCAGGCAACACCTGCTGTTCGAACACCGGCATTCTTCCCGCCTTCAATATCATGTGAGTTATCACCAATCATAATTGCTTCACTTCGATTCACGCCAAGCTTTTGCAGCGCCAGAAGAACAGGCTCTGGATGTGGCTTCACATGCTCGACATCATCTAAACCAACTACAGCATCAAATAAGTGCTCTGCTTGTAAAATTTTCATTCCGCGAGCTAAACCTTCTCTGCTCTTCGTAGAAACAATGGCCAATTTAATTCCTAATGCATGCAGCTCTTCCAATGTTTCAACTACTGCTTCATAGCCGGTCACTAACGAATCATGGTTTGCTGCATTCCACTCTCTATATTTCGCAATCATTATTTCTGTTTCACCAGGTGTTAATTCGTCAAAAGTCTGTTTTAATGACGGACCGATGAATTTCAGGCAATCTACTGTCGAATATTGCCCGGGAAATCTTTCGTCAAAAATATACATAAACGTTTGGATAATCAATTCATTTGTATTCAGTAACGTACCATCAAAATCAAATAACAACGCTTTTGTTTTCATAACCATGGCCTCTTTCTTTTAAAAAAAGTCTGGGACAAAACGAAAAATATCTATTTTTTCTTTGAAAAAATAGATATTTTTCTACTTCTGCCAGAATTGATTTCCGTTCCGGGGACGCTTTCCGGGGGCACGGCCTGAGCCTGTAGTCTCAGGCGTCGGTGCTCCTGCGGTTACTCGTCGCAAAATAAATTTTGCTGTTCCCCCAGGAGTCGCCCCTTCACTCCAATCAATTCATATAATATCAATTTCTTCATAAGAGTATTTCCCTTATACAAAGAAATTTCTACTTATGCCCCAGCCTCTGTACTATTATTTCTTTTTATTATTATTTTTCTTTTTATTTGTTGCTGGTTTTGCTGGTTTTTTTTCCTCATCTAAATAATGCACAGCCGGTTTGACATACACTCGGCGGTAAATAATACCGATAATACCAACAGCAATTCCAATAATCGAAACAACTTGCGCAGAACGCAGTAACTCGTCCCCTATATATAAACTATCCGTACGCAATCCTTCGATAAAGAATCGGCCTACTGAATACCATATTAAATAGAAGAAAAACATTTCCCCGCGTCGCCAATTCAATTTACGAGCAAACAGTAAAATTACTAATCCGACAACATTCCATAATGATTCATATAAAAATGTCGGATGGACATATGTACCTTCTTCTCTAATATACATTTGTTCGATAATCCAGTTCGGTATAAATAAACCTTCCAAAAATTCACGCGACACTGGACCACCGTAAGCTTCCTGATTAACGAAGTTGCCCCAGCGACCAATAATTTGCCCGACTAAAATACTCGGTGCAGCAATATCGGCTAATTTCAAAAAGCTCACTTTACGCTTTCTAGTGAATATATAAGCAGTAATAAATGCTCCAATTAAAGCACCGTGAATCGCAATACCACCATTCCAAATTTCAATAATGCGTCCTGGATTTTGGCTATAATAATCCCATTTCATCACAACATAGTACGCACGTGCTGATAAAATTGAAATCGGTATTGCCCAAATGAGTAAATCAGCTATAAATTCTTGGTCGAATCCGCGGCGTACCGACTCCTTTTGAGCTAAAAAGTAAGCAATAACAATACCTAATCCGATTATAATGCCATACCAGTTCACCGGAAATGATCCAAGGTGAAATGCGACCGGATTAATCGCTAGTAAATTTGTACCCATAAAATTCTCCCTTCAACTACCTACTCCATTATTAATAATCATCCATCTCATCATTTACGACAAGCATATCATCTAAACGACGTGAAAACTCCTCTGCTGCATTCACACCCATTTTTTTCAGGCGATAATTCATAGCAGCCACTTCAATAATTACCGATACATTTCGACCCGGTTGAACAGGTACTGTAAGCTTTGTTACATCTGTATCAATAATTTTCATCTTTTCTTCATCTAGACCTAGACGATCATAAAACTTTTCAGGATCCCACGTTTCAAGCTCGATAATTAATGTAATCCTCTTATATGGACGAATAGCACTTGCGCCAAAAAGCGTCATAATATCAATGATACCGATTCCACGTATTTCAAGCAAATGTTCCAATAATGGTGGAGGGCTTCCAACGAGCATATTTTCCCCTTCTTGTCGAATTTCCACGCTATCATCCGCTACTAAACGATGCCCTTTTTTTACTAGCTCAAGCGCTGTCTCACTTTTACCGACACCGCTTTTCCCCATTATTAATACACCAATCCCATAAACATCGACAAGAACACCGTGCACTGCCGTTGTCGGAGCAAGTTTACTTTCCAAAAAGTTTGTTAACCGGCTTGAAAACCATGTTGTCGTTTGATTTGTAACAAATACAGGTACATGATTTTCGTTCGATGCATCGATAAGCTCTTTCGGCACCTGTAAATCACGCGAAATAATAATAGCTGGTGTTTCATCGGAACAGAGGCGCTTCATCCGGCTAATTTTATCTTCTTCAGGCAGCATTTCAAAAAATGATAGCTCTGTTTTCCCTAATAGCTGGACACGATCCGCCGGGTAATGAGTAAAATAACCCGCCATTTCCAAACCTGGCCTTGAAATATCACTAGTCGTTATATAACGTCCAATCCCTTCTTCACCACTAATCAGCTTTAAATTGAATTTTTCCATAACATCTTTCGCAATTACTTGAATCATGAATTTGGTACGCTCCTATCTCCAGACATCTATAAAGTATTTTAACATGACTTATAAATTTCCAATATAAAACGAACTTACTTTTCTTCACGGAACCGCCAAATTAACAGCCCAACAAAAAAACGATGAAGCTCATTTGCCCATCGTTTCGTTTGTTATTTTAAAGTTGCTAAATACTCTGCAGCCGCTTCAGCCTTTTCGCCTTTTACAATCCCAGGAGGCATACGGTCTTTACCGTTTAAAATAATATCTAAAATCTCTTCTTCAGAATATTTTGCTCCTAATTTATCCAATGCCGGAGCACTGCCACCCTGTAATTGACCACCATGACATGTTGCACAGGATTGTTTAACTACTTTTTCACCATCGACTTCTGCTGTTTCGCCGTTTGTTGCCGAATCATCCCCACCACATGCTGCTAAAAATAGTGCTGAACCAAATACTAATGTAAGTAAACCTTTTTTCACTCTAAACCCCTCCAAAACGAATTACTAATACACTGCTAATTATAACAAACTTATACCTTTTTGAAACCTTCTCCGAGCACTTCATACGCATCTGAAACGATAACAAACGCTTCTGGATCAATGGCTTTCAACACTTGTTTCAGCTTTGTGAACTCTGTTTGATAAACGACAACCATCAATACCGGACGTTCCTCACCCGTATAGCCTCCATATGCGGGAAGCCTCGTAATACCACGATTTACTTCTTTATAAATCGCATCGCGCACTTCTGTTTCCTTTCGAGTAATGATATAAACCATTTTCGATTGGCTAAAACCAAGCTGCACAATATCGATCGTTTTTGTTGTTACATAAAGACCAATTAAAGCAAAAAGTCCTTTTTCCAAATCAAAAACAATCGCCGCACTAACAGCGATGACTCCATCAATAAACAATACACTCGTCCCTAAAGTCAGCCCTGTAAATTTTGTTATAATTTGCGCAAGTAAATCTGTTCCACCTGTAGAAGCATTTCCTTTAAATACAAGTCCAATACCTAAGCCGACAACAATCCCACCAAAAATTGAACCTAATAACGGATTTAATGTCCATGCATCCCAGCCTGCCGTTAAAATAACGAAAAAAGGAAGCGCAATCGTACCGATAAATGATTTAATGCCGAATTTCTTCCCAAGTACAAGTACCCCTGCGATAAATAAAGGGATATTAAATGCATATTGTACAATTCCGGCATTCCAGCCGAACATACCATGCAAAATAGTACTTATCCCACTAACCCCGCCAGAAGCAACTTGGTTTGGAAATAAAAATACATTAAAACCAAAGGCAATGACTGCCGCTCCTATAATGACAAATAAATACTCTTTTATACTATCTTTCACTGAATGTTGTGAACTATACGTCATATTAATCCTCGCTTCTTTTGCAAATTCCTTTGAATTATAGCAAATCCAACATGAAATGAGAACTTCATTAAAGTAAAGAGGACGTAGCTAGCTGTACCGGTTATTTCATATTAAGCGTATCATTTACCCACCCTTTTACTTCCTCATACATTGGTAAAATCTCATCGCTCGGAATATTTAATTGATTAGCTAACGGCATTATATTTTCCCAATCTAGCTTACTTAATGCTGTGCTAAATTGAAGGTAAGGCGTCATAACTGTCTGTGATCCAGAAATTGTTTCTAAAATATCGTCTGACAAAGGCAATTGTGTAACAATAATGTTTAAAGGACGCTTCAATAAAGAATCGATTAATGAAAAAAGCCCAACTAAAAAGTACTCTGAGTAATTTTTTTTATAATTTAGGCGAGCACTTATTTCACATGCTTTTGCTCTAAATAACGATGTATACATTAATTCTTTAAACACATCGTTATTAGAATTTATATTCGACTCACGCATCGCTAGCAAGTATACCCATTGACGCAGTTCCAGCAGTCCCAACATTAATATCGCCTGCTTTATCGAACGCACCTTCTTTTTCGTTCGCTTAGAGGATCCGTTAATTAACTTCAATAAACGATATGAAAGTGAAATCTCACGTTCAATATTTTCTGCCAATAAATCAATATTTGTTTCATCATCACGCAATAAAGATATAATTTGAAAATATTGAAAGATATTTGCTGGTATATCATTTGCAGTTAATATTTGAGGCTTTTCAAAGAAATACCCTTGAAATAAAGAGTACCCAGATTGTTTTGCAATTTCGAATTGTTCGCGCGTTTCTACCTTCTCTGCTAAAAGCTTAATATGAGGAAATTTCGATTTAATTAGCCGTTCTGTTACTATTCGCTCGTTTTCCGATGTATGTAAAAAGTCAATTTTAATATAATCAATTTGAGGAAAGAGCTCATCATATACAAGGACCTTTTCATCAATTACAAAATCATCCAGAGCAAGCTTGTAACCTGCACTTTTCAATTGTTTTAGCTGTTGAATCAGTTCAGGAGTAATTGAAACGTCTTCCAATATTTCAATTACTACTTGTTCAGACTCTAAAAAATCTACAGAATCTTGCATAATTAAGTTTTCTGTGAAGTTAATAAATGCTGGTTTGCCATTTGCCACTTCTTTAATACCTATGGAAAGAAATGAATTGATTAATAATTCGATTGTTGCTGTATCCGAATCAATATTCGGAAACTGATTAACGTAATTGTTTCGATACAATAATTCATATGCGATGATTTCTTCATATTTATTAAATATTGGCTGTCTTCCGATAAAAACTTCCAAGTTAACCCTTCCCTACTTCTAGTATATTTTCACTATTAATGTAATTTGTTGTAATTTTAACTATTTACAATGTACTATAAAACTAGAGTAACAAAATATCAGGAGGTAGTAAATGTGAATACTGTAAAATACGACCAAAAAGATTTTACCGCATACGTAACCCTTAATCGTCCGGATATGTTAAATGCCTTTAATTATGAAATGCTTGAACAATTAAGAAGTGTCATCGAATCCATTCAAATTCATCCTGACATTCGCCTTGTCGTGATTACAGGAGCAGGTGATAAAGCATTTTCTGTTGGTGCTGACTTAAAAGAACGCAAAACACTCCCTGACACACTGGTAAAGCGAAATTTAAATCGCTTTGGTGAAGTATTTACACTTATTGAACAATTACCACAGCCGACAATTTGCGTTTTAAATGGATATGCTTTCGGTGGCGGGCTTGAGTTGGCACTTGCTTGTGACTTCCGCATCGCTGCTGACCAAATTTCACTCGGCTTAACGGAAACAGGCTTAGGGATTATTCCAGGTGCAGGCGGAACACAGAGACTGCCTCGTTTAATCGGTGAAGCAAAAGCGCTAGAGCTTATTTTAACGGCTAAACGGCTGACTGCAGCAGAAGCGCTTCAATACGGTGTGGTCACAAAAATAGCACCTTTTGAAAATTTACATGAAGTAACTGCTGATTTTGCGGCATTAATTTTAAAGAATGCACCGATTGCTCTACAGCAGGCTAAATTTGCCGTGAAGCAAGGAATGAAGACAGACATTCAAACTGGTTTGCAAATAGAACGAAAAGCTTATGAACTGACAATTCCTACAGAAGACCGAATTGAAGCACTAAACGCCTTTGCAGAAAAAAGACCCCCACAGTTTAAAGGGAAATAAACAAAAAAACAGGGCGCCCAATATGGGATACCCTGTTTACTTTTTATAAATATTTCTCAAACCAACCTGTAATTTGCTCCAATCGTTCTAGTCGTAAATTTGGAATCCCTGTTCGTGATAAGTTATGATCACATTCCGGGAAGCGGACGAATCCAACTTCTTTCCCCATACGCTTCAACGTAATATACAACTGTTCTGCTTGCTCAATTGGACAGCGGAAATCGCGTTCACTGTGTAAAATAAGTAACGGTGTCTCAACATTTGCTGCATACTTTAACGGCGAATGATGCCATAGCTTCTCAACGTCATTCATATCCGCAAGCATTTGCCATTCTGAGAAGTAATAGCCGATATCCGATACCCCGTAGAAGCTTATCCAGTTTGAAATCGAACGCTGTGTAACAGCTGCTTTAAAGCGATTCGTATGTCCTACAACCCAGTTCGTCATAAATCCACCGTAACTACCACCAGTAATACCTAAACGTGACTCGTCAATCCATGCATAATGTTGCAATACATAGTCAACACCAGCCATAATATCCTCATAGTCACCTTCACCATATTTACCGCGCACACCATCTACAAATTCCTGGCTATAACCATGACTGCCACGAGGATTCACATATAATACGCCGTATCCTTTTGCCGCTAATAACTGCATCTCATGGAAAAATGTATTTGCATACAATGTATGAGGTCCACCATGCACTTCCACAATGAAAGGATATTTCTCGCCTTCTGTATATTGAGCAGGCTTCATTATCCACCCATGTACAGTGATACCATCTTTTGCAGTATACGAAATCGCTTCCGGTGTTGAAAGTGTTGTTGATTCTAAAAACTCAGCATTAAATGTTGTCAGTTGTTTACGCTCACCCGTTGTAATATCGAAATCAAATAATTCGCCAGGGAACGTCGGATTCGAAACCGTTATCAATGCACGGTTACCATTTTTGAAAACGGCATATCCATATACATGTTCATTTTCAGGTGATGCAGGATAAATTGCGCCCTCTAATGTAGCATAATATAATCGGATATCTCCCTCAGTAGACACTTGGAAATATAAATCGTTATTTTCCGTCCAAATGACCGTTGGAGCATCAACACCTTGCTGGATATCTGCAACAGCATAATCCCCTACAGGGACGTCCAGCATCTCAGTCAGCTTTTGCGTAGTTTTTGTTTCTGTATCATAAATATACACATGGCCATGTGTCGCGTTTTTATATGTATGGTCCGAGCCGCCAAATGCTATATAACGATCATCAGATGAAAACTCAGCGCCACCATAATAGCCGTCTTCATCAATTAATACTGCTTCTTCTTTCGTCTCAACATCAACTAAAAATAGCGGTGTACGGAATATGTCATCCGTATTTTCAGTACGATTTACTGCAATAACCAATGTTTTTCCATCATGTGAAATCCCTTGTAAACTATGAGAATAATCACCTTCTGTAAAAGCACTCACTTCTTTTGTCGCCAAATCGACCTTCGCAATTTGTGAATAACGTTCCTGAGGTAATAACCCAACACTATCTGCTTTGTATTTCATTTTGTCGACTACATATGCTTTCGGAACTTTTTTCTCTTCTTTTTCTTCCTGCTCTGTAATGCCCAAGCCTTTTTTTACAGTACTCGTAATCCAAAGCTTCTCACCACATGGGCTCCATAAGTATGAATTGACGCCATTTGGAAGTGTCGTTAATTCCTGTGCTTCTCCTCCACGGCTATTTAAAATATACAGCTGCTGTTTTTCATTGCGTTTAACTAAAAACGCAACTTGCTTGCCATCCGGTGACCATTGTGGACTTGAAACTCTTTCATTGCCATATGTCCATTGCGTTGATTCCCCTGTTTCCAAATCAATATGAAACAGATGAGCATTATAGTTATTTTCCTTCTCATTCAATTGAGTGCGTATATATAATGCTTCTTTCTCGTTTGGTGCAAGTATTGGATTCGTAATGGATTGTATTTCAAAAAGACTTTCTTTCGTTACATAGTTTGCCATTATAACACCTCTTAAAATTTATTTCGATTTCCGTAATAACACTTTAACATTTTTTATTTGAAAGTTCAAAATATTATTAGTATAACTTTTTGTTGGGGTAGTGTCATATTATTTCTTCAATTGTCACTACCTCTTTTTGTTGTTTCTAATAAAGTCCGTTGATTTCCATTACGGGCGGACGCTTTCCGCGGGCACGGCCTGAGCCTGTAGTCTCAGGCGTCGTGCTGTTCCCGCAGGAGTCTGCCGCCCTCCATTCCAATCAACTCTTGATTAACCAAGGTGTATCCCTACATTTTTATATACATGATTTAATTAGTAATATCTTTGCTTTATAGTGTTAAAATTAAAGAAACATATAGGCCTTCCTTTTAATACTTTTAAGTGTATTATTAATTCCTTCTACCAATTCTGTAGAACCTTTTCAAATAGCAAAACACCTACCACAAGTGCAGTAGGTGTTTGTATGTTATGCTTTTGCGATTTCTTTTAAAGAGCGTCGCAGAATTTTGCCTGTTGTATTCTTAGGAAGCTCGTCCAAAATTTCAATAACAGACGGCACTTTGTATTTCACGATATGCTTTGCACAGTATGCTCGAATGTCCTCAACTGTAAGAGAAGGATCTTTTAATACAACATATGCATGTACCGCCTCACCAAAATCACGGTCAGGGAAGCCTACAACTGCTGCCTCAACTATTCCTTCATGCGAGAACAATACTTCCTCAACTTCACGAGGATACACATTGTAACCGCCTACAATTATTAAGTCCTTTTTACGATCTACGATATAGAAATAACCTTCCTCATCTCTACTCGCTAAATCCCCTGTATATAACCAGCCATCACGAATCGCAACAGCCGTTTCTTCTGGCATTTTATAGTAGCCCTTCATTACGTTTGGTCCACGGACGATCAGTTCCCCGACTTCACCGACTCCTACTTCATCGCCATTTTCATCAACAATTTTATTTTCAACATTCACAATCGACTGCCCGATTGAACCCGGTTTACGTTCGCGATCAATAGGATTAAAGCATGTTACCGGTGAAGCTTCTGATAAACCGTAGCCTTCAGAAATTCTTACATTAAACTTTTGCTCAAAGTTATGTAGTAATGATACTGGTAATGATGCTCCCCCTGAAATCGTCAATCGAACACTTGAAAATGCCGAAACATCGCCTTGTTCATACTGATACAGGAAATTAAACATTGTCGGCACTCCTGCAAATACAGTTGCCTTATATGTCGAAGCTAGTTCAAAAATTTCTCCTGGACTAAAGCGTGGAGCCAATAAAATTGTCGCTCCCCGCGTTAATGGCGAGTTCACCACAACCGTTAATGCAAATACATGGAATACTGGTAATGTTGCAATAACACGGTCATCCGTCGTCATTTGCAAATAATCCCCAATATCACGCGCATTAGAAAACAGGTTATTATGTGTCAGCATTGCACCTTTTGGATGACCTGTTGTACCGGAAGTATATAAAATAATAGCTGTATCGTCCGGAGCTAAATCTACCGGATCAGTTGTACGAGCCGTTGTAGCCAGTACTTGTGAAAACAGCTTTGTTTTTTCTTTAGCAGCATCCGAAAGTGCCGCATATTTCTCACCGATTTCCGGTGTCGTTTCGCAAATAATATACTGTTCAACTTGTGGTAATCTATGCACCCCTGCTTCCACAAGCGGTAAAAGTAAATCAAGTGCGATAACAACCTTAACGTCACCATTTTTAATAATATAAGAAATTTCATCTGCTGTATAAATTGGATTAATCGGAATTGCAACAGCACCAATACGCATAGAAGCGTAAAGACTGATGATAAAATGCGGTGTATTCCCAAGTAAAAACGCGACATGATCGCCCTTTTGTACACCTAAATCTTCCAAGGCAGCAGCAAATCGCGCAACGGTTTGCTCCAATTCCCCGTATGACGTGCCTTTGCCTAAAAAGTAGTACGCTGTTTTTTCTGGTTGTTCGAAAGCCTGTTGTCTTACCTTTTCAACTAAATTCAATACACCCATCCCCTTTATGCGTAAAATGAAACAATATTCACTTTATTAGCATTATAAAATAAGTATATTAATAAAACAATACCAAACTCTCGTTTATACCGAAATATTGTACTAAAATCATATTTTTTCTATATCTATTATCCTCGGACATGCGATAAATACCGCCATCTTATTAAATAAAAATAGACAACTTGAATAACTCCAAACAATGTAAATGAAAATACAACTTCCTTTACGATCGATAAATTCATCACATCATTTAAAACAGTTTGGACGACATAGAACGCGAAAGCACTATGGATAAAGGCTAAGCCCCATGGTAGGAAAAATTGAATGACTAAATTTCTTGTTATAAGCCGCTTTAGTTCCTTATCACTTAAACCGATTTTTTTGAGCATATCAAACTGCTTTTTCTCCCGGTCCAAGTTTGCATAAATTTTGAAATAAACAAAGCTCCCTGATGCCAATAAAAATACAGCTACTACTAATATACCAATGAGTGTTAACAAGGAATACGTAGCTAATATATAAGAATAATTTAGACCTGCATTTTCAAAATAAAATGGCAGTGTATAATCACTATTTAAAATATAATCTCTGGCAACCATTTGCTGAATGCCAAGACCAATTTGATCAGTTTCAGTCCAGTTAGGAATATCAAAAGTAAATAAGTGATAACCCGGCTCGACAAATGGTGTCATCTCAAAATCATTTACGAGACTCGTAAAATCTTCGTCGCTGATTATAATCGCATTACTGCTAATAATCGCAGATGGGAAAAACACTTTTGGATACACACTATCAATCGTCAGGTGAATATCGTTTTCCTTTAAAACCGTCTCTACAACCGTCTCCTCCAATGTTTCAATCGAATCTTCCGAGTACGGGATGAACATTGCTTCCCCACTCGTTAAACTAACAAGCGGATATTTATAGGAAAACAGTAAATGGTTAATATCGGTTTCCCGAAACACCTCTACCGGATTCGAAGTATAAGTGGATGTTTGACGTACTACAGTAAAACGCGTCATATGATAACTTATTCCGCTATCTTCCAACTCATCTATAATAGAGAGAATATGCTCAGTTTCATATGGATTATCGGTTACTCCTTTATAAATAAGGCCAATCGGGTTGAGCTTATCGTATTGGGAAGTATAGGACGACATTGCAGACAATACGCCTACTGTTAAAAAGGCTAGTGTGGAAACAAGGGTAACGATGAAGAACATCCGAGAATTAACACGTAAAATATGCACTTGCTCGGCTATCGCCAACATGCGTGCCCGCTTCCAATAAAACAGCTTTCGATTCTTCAAACGATCTATAATAAAAAGCGTTGTATCTGTAAAGAAATAATACGTCCCGAAAGTTACAAAGATCGGGATAAGTAGTGTATACGTAAAAATGGATGATTTCGTTGTAATAAGCGCTAAACTGTAGCCACATAAAATAAGTACAATTCCTAAAATCGCATTGCGTTTTGAATAGTTCGTTACAACATCAACAAATTTTGGCCCTCGAATTAAATTCCTAATTTTAATGTCAGGAGTAAACATAATACTGATTGTTGAAATTACAATAAAAGCACTCAAGTAAACAAATAACGTAAGTACAAACGGCTCCCATGATAAATAGAGCGGCAACGCAGTTAAGTTTAAAATTTCACGCACAATCATAAAGAAAAACTTAGAAAATGCATAACCAAAAACAATTCCTGAAATGCAGGAGAATATACCAATTGTCATCGTTTCAATGATAATTAGTTTTCCGAGTTGATTGCGATCCATGCCAAGTTGAAGCAATATCGCAAATTCCTTCGAACGCGCCTCTAAAAAGGCCCGCATCGAATAAAAAATAAAAAACCATGAAAAGAGAACAAGTATAATTTCAGCAATAACCATCCCTGCAATTGATACTTCTCCTAAAAACCCACTTTCTATTTCAGGATGAAACATCAACATGGAATAGATAAAAAAAACAAAAACACTGAAAAAGCTGGCCATAAAAAAAGCAGCGTAGTTTCGAAAATTCCGGAAAACGTTACGGTAGGCGAATTGAAGAAAAGTCACCGACATGTCCCCCTAATAAACTTAATACATTTAAAATTCGTTGGAAAAAAGTTTGGCGTCGGTCATCTTTATAGATTTCATTGAAGAACTCACCATCTTTAATAAAAATAACACGGTCACAATAGCTTGCTGCGATTGGATCATGTGTCACCATTAAAATAGTAGTGTTATTTTCTTGATTCATTTTTCCCAACAGCTCCAAAACTTCTCGTGACGCATTCGAGTCTAAATTCCCTGTCGGTTCATCCGCTAAAACAAGCATCGGTCTATGAATTAATGCCCGAGCAATCGCCGTACGTTGTGCTTGTCCACCGGAAATTTCATTTGGACGCTTTTCTAAAATAGAAGTCAATTCGAGCAGTTCACTTAAATAATGAAGACGCTCTTCCATAACGGCTATCGGCTGTTCATCAAGCGTTAACGGCAATATAATGTTTTCTTCTACCGTTAAAGTCGGAAGCAAATTGAAATCTTGAAATATAAATCCTAGCTGACGTCGACGGAAAAATGCGAGCTCCTCACTATTAAGCTTTTGCGGTTTCATTCCATTGAATATAATCTCTCCGGAAGTAAGTGTATCAATCATGGAAACCATATTTAACAATGTTGTTTTACCACTGCCCGACGGACCCATAATTGCTATAAACTCACCCTTTTCCACCTCAAAACTAAGTTGGTTTAGTGCACGCTTCGTCACTTTTCCCTCATACACTTTCGTTGCTTCCTGTATTTGTAAAATTGGCATAGTAACTCCTTTTAAACGAGTATATTACTTTCGATCACCCAAGGCAGGACAACTTCAAAGCTAATTTCGATAATAGGACCATCCATCACTATAGGAACCTGATCCATTTCATCAGTTAGCGAAAAACAGTGTTCTCCAAGTATGATATCCCATCCATCGACTTCACCCTCTACAATTTCGCCGATAATATGGTATTTTCCCGAATACATAATGGCTGTATTGTCGTTTACTTGATGACTTTCAAGGTGGCTTGGCTTTGAAAGATCTATGCCTAGCTCCCTAGCAAAATCAAGTACTTTATGTTCTAAATGTTTTTCACACGCTTCTACAAAATTGTGGCATTCCTCACTCATACAACGGTAGCTATTAAATTCAAATGCCATTTTTGTTTTTTCTACATCTACCGCTAATTTCCAGTCTCCAATGTGTATCATCGTACGCCCCCTATGATTGAAAAATCACTTCTACCTGTGTACCTTGACCTGTTTCAGAAGTAATCACGAGCTGATGCCCGAGCTTATCGCATATTTCCTTTGCAATATAAAGCCCCATACCAGTAGATTCACCTGTTTTACGACCATTTTCTCCTGTATAAAAGGCTTTCGTAATTCGGGATAAATCAGCTTTCGGTATACCAATTCCTTCATCACGTATGCATAATTGCACCTGGCTTTCCTTCTGCACAACAGTAATATAGATTTTCTTATTTGGTTCAAATGTATATTTCACCGCGTTCGTAATAAATTGTTCAATTAAAAAGCGCAGCCATTTTTCATCACTCATTACAACTATATCCTCGTCAATATTCACTTCCGGAAAAACACGGTTCGTAATAAATAAGCGCTTATTCTCGTTAATGGTATTCATAATAACGGATTTAAGCGGTACTTTCATGATTTGCATATCGTCCGCAAAATTTTCTAATCGTGCATGCATGAGCACCATTTCAAGGCCTCGCTTTAAACGCTCCACTTCCTCTTGGACACTTCTTTTATCAAGCTCCTCATCCTGCTGCAGCAACAGTTCTAAAACTGATACGGGCGTTTTCATCTGATGGACCCATTGATTCATAAATTTATACTGCCGCGATTGGGTCGCATACAATGCCTGTACTTCATGCTGATACAGGCGGTAAAGCTCATGTAAATACTGTTCTGTTACTGCATATTCGGTAGTCTTTGCATTTTTTTGAAGCGCATCTTCCATAGTAATTGGAAGCACCGAAATCTTTGCTAAATATCGGCGTCTTAGCATGTACCTCACAACTAGAAAAGAAAAAATAAGAAGAGTGCTAATAGCAATTGCATAAATGGCGGTGTTGATATTACGAAAGCCATCCAGCCAAAATAAAGATAGTAAAAATAACGTCAGCACAATTTGAAAAATAATATAGGAAAGATGCTCCTTAATGAACAGTTTGATCGCCATTACATTTCCTCCGCACTCAATAAAAAGCGGTAGCCTGCCCCACGTACGGTTTCAATCATTGATTTGATTCCATAGTCCGCTAACTTTTTTCGGACACGTGTCATATTTACATTCAATGTATTTTCATCGACGAATGCTTGATCATCCCATAATTCCTCCAGCAAATGATCGCGCGACACCACTTTTGGTGCTTGTCCCATTAACAATCCTAAAATAATACATTCCTTCTTTTGCAAAGGAATGACCAAATCTCTTAACTGAAGTTCCATCCGTTCCAAATATAACGTGAGCTGACCTTGTACAACCGTTCGCTCCTCCTGTCTAGTGGAATATTCTCCATATGTACGACGTAAATGACTGCGAATTTTAGCAAGTACAATTTCATAGTTGAATGGCTTCGTAATAAAGTCATCCCCACCATTTTCCAATGCAAAAATTTGATCCATTTCTCCAGAACGAGCTGAAATGAACAGTATTGGACATTTCGTAAATTGTCTTAACTTTCTGCACCAATAATATCCATCATAAGAAGGTAAATTTATATCCAATAAAATCAAGTGTGGTGAAAATGCCAAACATTGCTCGACTAATAAATCAAAGTCACTGATAGTTTCCACATCATATTGATATTTCCTTAATGTATCTGCTAATAGTGAAGCTATTTTTGGATCATCCTCGACGATGAAAATTCGATGCTTTTCCATCTGAATGACCTCCTTTTCAATAGGTTATCAAATAATAATACCTAATCATTTTATTAATCCATCGTTTCCGCAGTAGCAGCATATACGCAACTTCTCACCGCATAAAAAGATGGATAAAAAAACTTTCTCATTTACTCTTATTGTATCAAAAAAAGGGAGCTCTCGAAATCAGGAGCACCCTCTTTAAACAATCTCTATTACATTCATGATGCGATACACTGGATGCTAGTAAATTAATTGAAGGAAATCCTCTTCAGAAACTCCTCCAAAGTAAGTTGGAATTTCAATATACTTTAGCTTTTCTGCAATTGCGCCACGTTCGTATTTAGTACCGATCAGTAATTGTGCAACTTCATCCACATCACCTATACCGAAGAAATCACCAAAAATAGTTGCTTCTTCAATAACCCCTTTGTTTACATCTAAACGAATATCTAAGCTACCTGATGGGAAACGCTTTGTTTTTTGAATATTAAAGCGTGGCGATTTACCATAATTCCACTCCCATAACTGATAGCGACTTTCGGAAATTTCATGGATTTTTTTCCAATCTTCTTCCGTAAGCTCATAATATTTAATATTTTCTTCACCGCCGAAAATCGACTTTAAAATTTCCATACGGAACTCTTCAACAGTAATTTTTTCAGGCAGAAAATCGATAATATTTGCCACACGCGAACGCACAGATTTAATCCCTTTAGATTCGATCTTGTCCTGTTTAACTTTCAGTGAATTGACAACAGCATCTATATCCAGATCAAACATTAACGTACCATGACTAAACATCCGGCCGCGAGTTGAATATTGCGCATTACCCGATACTTTCTTACCTTCCGCCAAAATATCATTACGACCTGACAGCTCTGAATTTACGCCTAGTTTTGCAAGTGCATCCACAACTGGTTGAGTAAATTTTTTGTAGTTGCTGAAACTATTCCCATCATCTTTCGTTAAAAAGCTGAAATTTAAATTGTTTAAATCATGATACACAGCGCCACCACCTGAAAGGCGTCGTACAACAATTATTCCATTTTCTTCTACATAGTCTGTATTAATTTCTTCGATTGTGTTTTGGTTTTTCCCAATGATGATTGAAGGCTGATTAATATAAAACAATAAATAATCGTCTTTTTCAATATCCATATTCTTCAATACGTACTCTTCTATTGCTAAGTTAATGCGTGGATCTGTAATCCCTTTGTTATCGATAAAATACATGGGGCTTCTCTCCTTCACAATTTATCCATATTTATTTTAACTTAAATTAGGCCATTTGTGTTGACGAATTAAAACTGTTATAATACAATACATAATATAAACAGAAGTAATATAACAGAACATTAAAGGAGGCATGCACAATGTTAGAAAACGTAGTGGAATTTTTCAAGAATTTACCTGATAAAATTTGCGTTCAATGCGGTGATAAAATCGAAGAACAAAGCGAGTGCTACAGCAACAATTGTGATAAATGTAACTCTCTTTAATTCTATATTCACTGTTTAATTCGCACTATCCCTTCATCTTAGAAAAAGATGAACCTATAATAGCTTACACTTACACAAACCACGAGCCCGCTCAATGCTCGTGGTTTTTTCTATCCATAAAAAAAGCGTGGATTCAGGTTACCCTTGAATCCACGCTTCTTCTCTCTAAGCTTCTGTATGATGTTTTGAATAACGTTTTTTATAAAGTAATGTAAAGTAACTGAATGTAATTGCCAAGCATGAGAACATTACTGTACCTAAAATCGCCCAGTTGAACATCAAGAATGCTGTATCACCCATTGAAATAGCTGCTTTTAGACCTTGCACAGAGAATGTCATCGGTAAAATTTTGTTAAAGAAATGCAATTGTTCTGGTACTAGTTCGATTGGGAACGTACCTGCGCTTGTTGTTAATTGAAGTATTAAAACGACAATTGCAATAAATCGTCCTGGATCGCCAAACAGTGATACTAATAATTGAACCATCGCTAAAAATGTAAAGCTTGTTAAAATCGTCGTAAGAATAAACTGTGGCATACTATTGACCTCAAGACCAAGTCCCCAAACGACAATTGCAATCGTGATGAAGGATTGTATTAATCCAACACCGATTAATACTGTTACTTTACTTGCAAACCAGCTTGCACTGTTTTTCGGTATAATCGCTGGTTCAACAAATGGGAACACGATGGAGATTAATAATGCCCCAACGAATAATCCTAGTGAAATGAAGTATGGTGCAAAACCTGTACCGTAGTTAGGTACATGGTTTACTGATTCTTTTTCAATTTCCACTGGAGAGCCTACCATATTATAAGTTTCTTCAGTCGGGTTGACTTCTGCTTTTTCACTTGCTTCAGTTAACTTTCCAGATAATGTTTTCGTACCGTTCTTTAACTCTTTCGTGCCATCTACTAAAGTAGTCGAACCTTGTGCTAACTCACCTGATTTTTCAGCTAATAAGCTTGTGCCATCACTTAATTTATTCGAACCGTCCACTAATGTGTTTAAACCTTGTGCCAATGAGTTGGCACCTGTAGCGACACTCAATGCACCTTTGTTTAATTCATCCAGTTTCCCTGCAATAGTGGCGTTGCCTTCTGCTAATGAACTAGCGCCTGCAACGAGCTGGGCTGAATTTTGCTGTAATTGTGCAACACCGGCATTGACTTGTTGTTGTCCTGAATTTAATTTACTCGCACCATTACTAATCGCTGCGATTTTATCATCTAGCCCATTTACACCTTCATGTAACTGACCTAAACCACCGCTTACCTCTTTACTACCAGCTTGTAACTGTGCGAGTGCTGTTTTTAAAGCTTCTTGATTTTCTTCTGGCAGCATTGGAAGAATTCCTTCTAATTGGCTTGCTAATTTATCCATCCCACCTGCTACATTAGCTGAACCATCAGCCAATGCTTTAACTTTGTCATCGATATTCGCTGTACCTTGTGTTAATAATGACAGATTTTCAGCTAAGCTCGCTTGACCAGATGTAATGTCCTTTTGTCCGTTTGCTACTTGTGCAACACCATCAGTATAGCTTTCAATCCCTTGTTGCAGAGTATTGGCACCATCAGCTGCAGATTTTGCTCCTACTGACAATTGATTGCTACCGTCAGCAATTTTTGCTACCCCGGCTGATAATTCCTTTGCACCTGCCGCAGCATTTTTGGCACCGGCTGTTAAAGTACCTGTACCATCAGAAAGCTCAACAGTACTTGATGCCAATTGCTCTAAATAGCCTTTCAGCTCATCAGCGCCATCCGCAAGCTTCGCGGCACCTTCATCAAGTTCCCCTGCACCATTTGCAGCCTCGACAAAACCGTCACCAAGTTGTGTAATGGAATCAAATAATTTTTCGGCATATGTTGCGGAAACTTGTGTATTTACTTCCGCTTTAATGCGGTCCATTGCAGTTTCACCAATTTGTGCACCTAAAAAGTTAAAGCCTTCATTTGGAATATAATCGATAACCAATTTTTGTGGTTGATCATCTAATAATGTTGTAGCATGTTCCGAGAAATTTTCCGGAATTTTAATTAAAATATAATATTTTTGATCGAGTAATTTTTGGTCTGCTTCCTTTACATCGACTTCCTCAAACTGGAATTGCTCGCTATCTATCAGCTTATCGACCAATGTTTGACCGAGCTCCATTGTTTCGTCATCCATCATAGCCCCTTTGTCTTCATTGACAATGGCTACTGGCATGCTTTCTAAATTAGCATATGGATCCCAAAATGCCCATAAGAACATTCCGCTGTACATGACCGGAACAAAAAGAACGGCAATAACTGAAATAAGCATTTTCTTTGTTTTGAAAATCTTCAGCCATTCTGCTTTTATCACATTAATTTCCTCCTTCAAAACTATATGACTGAAATCGTCATTTGGTCATTTTATAGTAAAAAGAAACCACTCCACTAGGAAGTGACGATTACTTTTTCTTTGCCAACCCTCGGAAAAGGGTTTCGCTGAATAATGTCAAAATTTCTTGTTCATTGAGTGGCTCATTATGTGTCAACTGCCAATCTACAATAAATGCTAAATACGATTTAAACAACAAAAAGGCCACATGCTCAGGATTACAGTCAATAATCTCATCTTTTGCGATGCCATTTCGAATACGCATCGAAACATATGAAATGATTTCCGATTCTATTTGTAAAAGCATTTGCTGTACTTCCGGAGTGCCTAGCGCTGTTTCCTCTTCTATTAGTTTGGCAAACAGTAAATGTCGCTCGCGGAATTGCAGCATTTTCATTAATGCTGTATGGGCATTTTGCATAAAACTTGCATTGGCATCAATTAGCTTATCTGTTTCGTGCTTCATTTCATTGATTAAATGAAATACCACTTCCTGAAACAACTCTTCTTTATTTTTGAAAAACGTATAAATTGTCCCTTTCCCGACATTAGCAATTTTAGCAACTTGTTCAATCGTTGTTGCTTTATAGCCGAATAAAGTAAAGGACTTAGTCGCAGCCAGTAGAATTTCATGTCGACGATCCATAAATCCACCTCCCTAGAAAAAATGCAATTTTATAATTTTTTTAATTTAAAAATGACCAGAAGACCATATCGGTCACCCAGTCATCATTATACACCGTTCATTTCAATTTGCAACAATTAATGGCCATGCTCTTCTTCTTTTTCTACTTGTTCTTTTTCATCGCTTGACCCATGTTCCATTGAATCCGAACTAGTATCTTCGACAACTTTACTCATATCGGGTTTCCCTACAATGAGCTTTTTCTTTGGCATGACATGCATTCCGCGAGCCGTTGTATGGGCAAACATATAATATACGCCATCATGATCGAATGTATATTCCGCAACATATATACCATCCTCCGTTAGTTGCCCGTCCAACATGTCACCCTCATCTCGAAATCCGGACTCCCACACTTCAAACTTTACTTCCTGTGCATCATTCACGACTTCTTCATCCTGCGTGACACGTGCAGCAAGCTGAACTTCCCCTACATTTAATTGCTCTTCAGTTTGAATTTGTACCTCGACAAATGCAGGTACTTCAGCAGTTTCTAGTGTTTCCACTTCGTCATCTCCACAACCGAATAATACGAAAGGTACTGCAAATAAGCTATATAACCATTTTTTCATCATTCTTCCTCCATTAATGGGAACATGACACTTACAACTGTTCCTTCATCTACTATACTTTTAATTTCCAATTTTCCTTTATGCTGTTTAACAATTTGCTCCACTATCGATAATCCGAGACCACTTCCGCCGTCTGATCGGCTCCGCGCTTTGTTCACACGGTAAAATCGCTCTGTTACATGAGGCAGGTCTTCGGGTGGAATACCTATCCCATAATCGGTAATTGTTAAAACTGCATATGAACCTACTATAGAAGATTCTACACGAATGCTAGAATGATCAGTTGAATAGTGTATCGCGTTTTCCATGATGTTAATAAAAACTTGCTTTAGTTTTTCTTCATCACCAATTACAATTATCTCTTCATTTAATTGTTGAACGATTTGAATATTTTTTTTATTTGCTTTTTGTTGTACTAAACGAATGGCATCACGGATAGTTTCTGCAAAGACAAGCATATCAAAATATGATTCTGCCTGGCTGTCTTCTTTACGTGCCAGCTGCATAAGCTCATTCGTTAGGCGCTCCATTCTTGTTGCTTCTTTTTCAATTAACCGGATCGCTTCATCCCGCTTAGCTTCATCGATTATTCCTTTTTGAATGGCTTCACTATATCCTTTCACATAGCTGATCGGTGTACGCAGCTCATGGGAAACTGTTGCTAAAAAGGATTTTTGTACTTCGTCATCTTGCTGAATTGCATCCGCCATTTGGTTGAAAGCGGAAGATAAATGCCCAATTTCATCATTTACGGAAACATTGACCCGTACATTGTAATCCCCGGCTGTCATTTGTTTTACGGCATGCTGCAATGTTTCCAACGGCAGTAGGATTTTCCGCATTCCTTGATACACGAAAAAGCCAGCTACAAGCAAAAACATAATGGCCCCTGTAATGAGTAAAATCACTTCTTCTTTTGCCAATTCCGAAATTTTAGCTAACGGAAAATAGATGTAAAGAATACCTTCCAGCCGATTTTGATCAGTAAAAGGGAGAATGACGGATATAATTTGCCGATCGAATCGTTCCTCATAACCGATTTTTGTTACAGCATTCCCTGAAAGTAATTGCTTCCGCTCATCCGGGCCAATTAATGCATCATAGTCAATATCAAATGGTACACAAGCACTTAATTCCCTCGGATTTCGAACAGCAAATATTTCAAGATTAGAGTAGGCAGCAAATTGTTCAATATCAGAAATTAGTTCGTCTGATACTTTACCTCCACTATACTTCGTCTGAAGCTTCTCGCCTGTTTCAATCATAGTACTTTTCGTATCTTCCACGTAAAGCTGTTCATATAAAAAGTTCGTAAATATGTACATAAAAATGATAGTGGCACTTAAAAATAACACCATTAATAGCCATAGCTTTGAAGATATTTTTTTCATGTCGTATGCTCAAAGCGATAGCCTACACCCCATACGGTTTGGATGTATTCACTAGCCTCTTTCGATTTTTTGCTCAGTTTTAGCCGCAATGTTTTAATATGAGTATCTACTGTACGAGCTCCACCTGCATAATCAATATCCCAAATCCGTTCTAAAAGTTGCTCGCGCGTATAGACAATCCCCGGTTTTAGCATAAATAAATGCAAAAGCTCAAATTCCTTTAAAGTTAACAATACAGGTTCCTGCTCGATGTATACTTTACGAGAAATTTCATCCATTTTTAAAATACCCCTGTGCAAGTATTGAATGGAAGGCTGTTCACTTACTGTTCCGACCCTTCTTAACACCGCAAATATTCGTGCGACTAGTTCATCGGCAGTAAAAGGTTTGACGATATAATCATCGCCCCCAATCATTAGACCCTTTACCTTATCTTCATTCGCATCACGGGCTGTCAAAAAAATAATAGGAACTTTCGCCATAGCCTGCATTGCTTCACAAACAGCAAATCCGTCTTCCCCTGGCATCATCACATCAAGCAAAACTAAATCCACCTGCTGCTGGGACAATATAAAATATGCTTCAGCGCCATTTGATGCCTGTACCGTTTCAAATCCAGATTTCGTTAAAATAACATCGATTAATTGGCGCATATTTTCTTCATCATCTACTATTAAAATAGTTGTCAATGACTATCCCCCCTTACGAGCAATTGAAAAGGTCCCTCTTTTGTTTTAACCTGCTTTTGAACTTCGCCATCATCTATAAAGTAAAGCGTATGATCATCATAACCCGCAACAACCAACTTATCCTGAAATTGGGCAACTGCAAATGGATTTGCCCCAATCTCCTGTTGCCATAATATATCACCATCCGCTGCAACACGGTATATTGTATTGGAACCATGACTCGAAACGATGATATCTTCATCAGTCTTCGAAAAGGCAATCGGCATTAGAGGCAGTGTGAATTCTCTATTTAACTGACCTGTACTTAAATTATAAACCCGGACGAATTTGTTTGGTTTATTACCTATACCATGTCCCCCAACCCATAATTCCTGTTGCTCATATGATACATACAACCCTTGGGAAGAAGTTGAAACAGGCCATTCATCGATTACCTCTAAGTTTTCTTTATGTACGACAGATAACACGGTATCTTTATAATTTATCACATATAAATAATCTTTCGACGCTGCCATTGACATTGGATAATTGCGCAGCCTAACTTTTTTCTTAAGCTCCCCTTTTTCGGTATAGCTTATTAGTTCATTTGTTTTGCCATTTGTTAAAAATAGTTGGCTCGTATCTTCATCATAATAACCGTTTGTAATGCCTAATCCTACATCAATGGACTTTACCTTTTCCCCAGATGAAAGCTGTAGAATATCTGCATGCTGCAATTGATAGCCATATAACACTACGTGGTCAAATCCAATTAATACTGCTCCTGTATATCCTTTCTCGAAAACCCATGTCGCGAGTAATTCACCTGACTGTTCGTAAAACGTTAAGGAAGGCTGCAAAATATTAAGGGATGCAACAAAAGGCTGATGTGGATTAATTTCTTCCATTCTTTCGCTATCACAACTAGCTAAAAGTAAAAGAACTATGCAACTAAAAAAATGTATTATAAATTTTTTCATTTTCATTGCACCTCATTAATAAGCGTACTAAAAATATGTGAAATTTGCATGAAGCCAATAGGATAATTTTGTGAACGAATAAAGGAAATTCACACCAAAAAAGCTGCATTAAAAGCAATTATACTTTTAATACAGCGTTTTTGTTCAATTTACATATTGAGTGATTAAATTGCCAACTTTTGTTCTAACAATTGCGCAAGTAGTAGCTCCGCGGTTTCTCTCCCTTGTAGGATACAATCCGGGATACTAATACCCTCATACGAACTTCCTGCCAAATAGACATTCGGGAATTCTTTGTAAAACTGCTCCTTCATTGAAGACATGCGTAGCTGATGACCGATAGTATATTGGGGCATAGCTTCTTTCCAGCGAGCAACTGTCGTAAACAGCGGTTGTGCATCGAGTCCAACTGCTCGATTCAAATCCTGCAATACAATTTTCTCAATTTCATTATCTGATAGCTCTACGATAGACTCATCACCGACACGACCAATATACACACGTATTAGCTCATGACCATCCGGTGTAATATTATCCCATTTCTGATGACTCCACGTACAGCTTGTTATCGCAAAATGACTGTTACGCGAAACGAAGAAGTTAAGCGCACCTTCATACTTTTTAGTTGTTCCAGGTTTAAATGCCATCGTTACAGTTGCAATGGTTGCATAGTTCATCTCCGGCACTTGCTGCATAATATCAGAATCCGGGAAGATTTTTTTAGTCACATTAAATGGTGTTGTCATCACAACTTTATCGGCATCTATAGTAGTACCATCATTTAATGTAATCGATTGTGAATAATCGATTTTATTTTCAATGCAATTTACTTTTAGTCCTTTAAGAATGGTCACATCGGTCAACGAGTTTTCCAATGTCTCAATTAACGACTCCAATCCATTTACAAATGACTCATAATGAATTTCACCCGGTGTATCTACAAGCGCGTAAATTCCTTTACCTGTCTTTTTCATGCCAACCAATAAACTACGATAATCATTTTCAAGCTGATAAAATTGCGGGAACATCGATTGCATACTAACATGATCGACATCGCCGGCAAATGTTCCCGCCAATACCGGTTCCACCAAATTTTCTACAAGCTCTTTCCCGAAGCGTCTACTGAAAAACTCACTGATCGCCTCGTCGGCTTCATGAGGTAATTTAGGTAAAAATAAATCCCCTGCAGCTCGAAATTTCCCCATTAAAGAAAGGACATTCGATGTCATAAACGTGAATATTTTAGGTGACCCTCCGAGTAAAATATTACTCGGAATTTGATGTAGCTTGCTACCAACAGCGATGAATGTTCGACCGTTATTATTTTGAACTATTTCATGTTCGATATTTAAATCACGTGCCAACTTACGGACACTGCTACCTGTATCAAAAAACGATTCAGGTCCACGTTCAATGATATATCCATCTTTACGCTCTGTATGGATTTTACCACCTAAACGCAGGGACGCTTCGATTAACACAATATCTATTGGTAAATTGTGCGCCTTCGTTTTTTGTTGTAAATAGTATGCCGTCGTTAAACCAGTGATTCCACCGCCAACGATAACAACCTTCCTCTTTTTTAAAGTCACCTTCATCATCACTCTCTATATTAATTCGCTATTTTCTTATTTATCGCATCTACCATTGCGTCTATAAATAAAGGGTGCGTATTTGGCATTGTTGGTCGATAATAGCTTGCGCCAATTTCATCGCATACAACTTTACATTCAATATCATTATCATAAAGAACTTCCAAATGCTCTGTAACAAAGCCTACTGGCGTATAGATGAATGCTTTATAACCCTTTTGCTCAAATAATTCCTTTGTTAAATCCTGCACATCCGGCCCTAACCATGGCTCCGGCGTTTGTCCAGCTGATTGCCAGCCTACTTCAACATTCACAATATCAGAAGCTTCCTCAATTAAACGGGCAGTTTCAACTAATTGCTCTTCGTATGGATCACCAGCTAATTTAATTTTTTCCGGTAATGAGTGGTTAGAAACAATTAGACAAGCATTTGCACGTTCCTCTTCAGTCATCTTCGCCAATTCACCATTTACTGCTTGTTTCCAAAACTCAATGAATTTCGGTTCGTCATACCATGCTTCAACAGAAGTAATATTTAATGTACCGCCTAACTTTTCGGCAGCTTCTTTAGCACGTCCGTTGTAAGATTTAATGGAGAAAGTAGAGAAGTGTGGCGCTAAAACGATGGAAACCGCTTCAGTAATCCCTTCCTTTACCATCGCTTCTACGGCATCCTCTACAAATGGCTCAATATGCTTTAAACCGATAAATACTTTATATTCTATTTTATCCTGAACCTCATTCAAACGTGCACATAATGCGTGTGCTTGAGCCTCCGTCATTTTTGCAAGAGGTGAAATCCCGCCAATTGCACGGTAACGCTCTGTTAAATCGTCAATATGTTCTTGGCTCGGCTTACGGCCATGACGAATATGTGTATAATAACGTTCAATATCTTCTTCTTTATATGGCGTACCATACGCCATTACTAATAATCCACGTACTTCTTTCATGTAAGATCACCTCTGAATGTTTTTAAACACGTTTTTATTTTTGGATAATTTTCGACTTCATTTTATTGCTGACTAGAAAGGAGTTAATGTTTTCACTGTGCAAACGGTGAAAACATCAGTAGGACATTCACCTTCTCCTTCTCAAATAGCAACGAATCAAATTAGAATTAATTATTTAATTATTATCGTTTTGCAATTTGTTCACGGCTGTAGTCGTGTACAAATGCTGTTAGTCGTTTTAATACGGCTGGATCTACTTCCGGGAAGACACCATGACCTAAGTTGAAAATATGACCACCTGTATGTGCTAATCCTTGATCAACAATATCTTTTGCACGTGCTTCGATTACGTTCCAGTCTGCCAATAATAATGTAGGATCTAAGTTCCCTTGAACGGCCTTTGTTACACCACGTGCTTCTGCTTCACGGATTGGTAAACGCCAGTCTAACCCTACGACATCGATTGGCAGGTCATGCCATTCGTTTACTAAATGTGTTGCCCCAACACCAAACTGAATTAAAGGTACATTTAAAGCACGTAATTCAGCAAAAATACGAGTCATTGTTGGCTTAATAAAAATTCGGTAGTCTTCCACATTTAATGCGCCCACCCATGAATCGAAAATTTGAATAGCCTTTGCACCGGCTTCTACCTGTGCTGTAATATCCGCGATAATCATGTCAGCTAATTTATCCATTAGCGCAATCCAAGCTTTTGGCTGTGAAACCATAAAGGATTTTGTTTTTGCATAATTACGGCTTGGACCACCTTCAATCATATAACTTGCCAGTGTAAACGGAGCACCGCCAAAGCCGATTAACGGAACATTTAACTGCTCTTTCGTTAACATTTTAATCGTTTCTAAAACATATGGTGTATGCTCTTTTGCATTAAACTCGCGCAAGTTTTCTACATCGGCTACAGAACGAATCGGGTTAGAAATGACCGGTCCAATACCTGCCTTAATTTTTACATCTACTCCCATACCTGGTAAAGGGGTTACAATATCTTTATAAAGAATGGCAGCATCTACGTTGTATTGTTCAACGGGTAAACGTGTAACATATGCACATAGTTCCGGTTGCATTGTAATCTCTTCTAATGAATATTTTTGTTTGATTTCACGATATTCTGGCTGGGAACGACCTGCCTGGCGCATAAACCAAACTGGCGTATGTTCTACTTGTTCACCGCGAGCAGCACGTAATAATGTATCATTAAATTTCATCATGTTTGATTTCTACCCCTTAAAATAAATTCATTTTTATTCTGTACTTTTAAAAAAACGTCATTAATATCCATTATCGACTATAAGCTTTTCAAGAATAATTGTATAGATTTCTTCTTTAAATGTCATAAAATTGTCCTTTCTGCTATAGAACTTTTTGACAAATAGCTTGAACATCTTTATAAATGGAAATAATAGAACCAATTACGTTTACGTAATCAAACCCCTAAATAAAGAAAAGGAGGTCATATCCATGAATTTTTATGTAACTTCAGGTACACCCGACTATATGGAAAAGTTAGTCGAAAAAAATGCTAAGCACCCTCTTATCTTATTACACGGAAATGGCAACTCTGTCGTATTACATGAAACCGATAAAAAGTCTATCTTTGCTGTACCCCGTAATTTCGAAGTCATTGCCCAAAAGGGACAATTTGAGCAGAAGGGCTATTTTACTTTTTACAATATGCCCATTATGTCAGATGAACGTCCTGTTTTCGAGAAAAAAGCTCTCGACGTCATTTCTTCATTAAATACAAACGACGGTGTCATTGCATATCGCCTACTCCGTCCGATCAAAGCAGAGACGTATTTATTTATTATCCAATGGGGTGGACCTGCTTCCTATGAAGTATGGAAAAACAGCAATGAGTATAAAACTTCATTTTCCCCGGTATTCGAGGGAACTACTCAGGCTTTGCAGTCAATGTTTAACGCAGCAGCATATATTACGACATACAGTGCCCCATCAAAAGAATAATGCTTTTTTTGGAGTTATCTCTCCTATGAAGGTAACTCCTTTCTTATTTAAAGGAGGAAACACATTGGCTAAGCAGTTACATATTTTTATTGCGTTTTTCAGATCGGGATTACTTGGCTTTGGTGGTGGCCCCACGACAATCCCACTAGTACATAAAGAAGTTGTTAAAACTTATGAGTGGATGACAGATGAAGAATTTTCTGATGTCATATCAATTGGAAATACCTTACCTGGTCCGATTGCTACAAAGATGGCTGGTTATATTGGTTTTCGGGTAGGTGGATGGTTGGGACTCATAAACGCATTAGTAGCAACGGTTCTTCCAACTGTCATCCTTTTGGTATTATTACTCGGTTCACTAAAGCAATTTAGCGAATCTGATTTCGTAAACGGTATGACAAATGGGGTTATTCCCATTGTTGCCGTGATGATGGGTGTTTTAACATGGGATTTTATAAAAAAGTCAAAAGCATCCCTTGGTATTAAATTGGCTTCGATTATTTTTATTGTAAGTTTCATTGCTATTATTGTATTAAATATTCATCCCGGATTTGTTATTGCTACATTATTAATAATCGCACTTGCTCTTCCCGTTAAAGGAGGCGATATTTCATGACCTATTTTCAATTATTTTTAGCATTTTTCTTTCCAAATATTCTCGCTTACGGTGGCGGTCCTGCTGCAATTCCATTAATCGAGCATGAAGTTGTACAAAAATATGGCTGGATGACGAAAACAGAATTCAGCGAAGTATTCGCCCTTGCCAACTCTTTACCGGGACCGATTGCAACCAAAATGGCAGGTTATATCGGTTTTGAAGTGGCCGGCATTTTAGGAAGTATGGTTGCACTCTTTGCAACAGTAGCGCCCTCCCTTGCACTTATGCTGTTATTATTAAACTTATTATATAAGCATCGTCATTCTTTACGTGTAAAGCGTTTGTCGAGCTATGTATTACCGGCTATTGCAATATTAATGCTTTCTCTGACATTTGATTTTGCAAAAACTTCTTATGAATTAAATAACCTTATTCCTACAATTCTATTACTTGCTGCAAGTTATTTTGCTTTGGAGAAATTTAAAATTCACCCTGCCTTTGTCATTTTAGCTGGTCTATTAATTGGGGGATTGTTTTTATAGGATTATAGTGTAATCAAAGAGCCTGGAACAAAACGAAAAACATCTATTTTTCCCAAAAAAATAGATGTTTTTCTACTTTTGCCAGAATTGATTTCCGTTACGGGGACGCTTTCCGGGGGCACGGCCTGAGCCTGTAGTCTCAGGCGTCGGTGCTCCTGCGGTTACTCGTCGCAAAATAAATTTTGCTGTTCCCCCAGGAGTCGCCCCTTCACTCCAATCAATTCATTATAATATCAATTCTTAATAAGAGTATTTCCCTTTTACAAAGAAATTTCTACTTATGTCCCAGCCTCCAGATTGTCGACAAATGGTCTTTAGGGTTTTGTCTTTTTATTATAAATTTAACTAGATGCTTAGCAGGAACAAATTGTTCATGTTCATTAATTTGAATTGATTATTTGTCATCGTAGATATCGTAGCTCACTTTATTTAAAGCGATGAATAAGTTGATTGGAATGGAGGGACCGTGACTCCACCGGGAATAGCGAAATTTATTTTGCGACGAGTAATCGCAGGAGCACCGCGCGGAAGATCCACTAAATTGTGCCTGCCGTTGTAGGCACAATTTAGTTAGCTGGAGCCGTGCCCGGGGAAAGCATCGGTCCCGGAATGGAAATCAACGGTTTAATATTAATTTAATTTTTAACAAATACTTTTTAAAAGTTTGTATACAGTCTAAGAGCATCTCTTCTCACCAAAAGAAGAGATGCTCTTTGTTTTGTTACTGAATTATTTAGACATTCTCATCGTTAATTCACTTACGCCAATAATTACAAACGGAATAATGTAAAATTGAGGCTGCATTATCGCACATACTGTCACAATTATTGCTTGTACAATACTTAATTGACGGAGTAACTTTGCGACTGCCTGCTTTCTCGTATCTCGTGGAATCGGATAAAGCATGTCCATTCGGAAATCCCCTGCCGACATTAATGCATATTTAAGTTGTAAAGTCGTTGCAAATGCCAATGCTCCGACTACAATCCATGTTACAAACGGAATTGTTATAAACATAGCAATAATTGCTGAAATGACCGTTAGACGTACCCATAGGTAGAAATGGTCATCTGTCCGAATAAATGTACGGTAAATTAAGAAAGCCTGTGTATTTTCCTTTTTAAAACTAATCGCCTTATACGCAAAATCCAACCAAGCACGGCGCTTTACCGATCCCTTTAAATGCGGGACATCTGTGAAGTAATTCGCAAAACGATAGAAACGCATCATGCGATTTTGTTCTAGTTTAATAAAATGTTCATATGGTACTGGATTATTCTGCATTCTTTTCTGAAGCGTGATGTTATAAAATACGAGCATAATCAAAAATACGATACCAATTAAACCGTTTGTTAGCATCATCTGAATGGCTAAAATCGATACGACCATCCGGACAACCCGGTCCAAACCAATTGAGTGACCACGGTTCACATATCTATAATAGAATTCACCGCGCACATTAAACCATTTCAAGATAGCTATAAATAATACATTCATCCAAATTTCAGCAGCAGAAAGTTCAGTTACAGCCTTTAATAATGGAATCGCTATAATACATAATACAACCGGAATCAAAACTTGTGACCAAAATGTCCAGTTCATCGCTTTTTTAAAGTAGCCGGGCATTTGACTTTCTAGTGGCAATAAATATACTTGGTCCGGCTCTTTTATTAATGTTACTGGTCGGCTCAATGCAATCAGTGCCCCAATCATTACGGCAATAATCCACTCAGCCGGGAAATCTGTTGATACTACTTTTAGCCATTCACTATATTGATAGCCCCCTGCGCCAGCAATAAAAACGAGGACAATGGCTATATGCCCCGTAAAGACGAAGCGCATATATTTCATTACTTCGCCTATGTAATGCTCAAAGCGCTTAGCCCATACATTATGCATGTTGTTCATTGTCCTGCTCCTTTGTCATCGCAATGTACAAGTCATCCAATGTTGCAGTCGGCATGTTGAAAGCTTTTCGTAAATCATCCATCGTCCCCTGTGCCCGTACTCTTCCTTCATGAAGGAGGATGATGCGGTCACAATGCTTTTCGGCAGTAGACAAAATATGTGTCGACATTAAAATCGATGCCCCTGCACGCTTCTTTTCATCCATTTGATCTAGTAATGATTGAATCCCTAGTGGGTCCAAACCGACAAAGGGCTCATCGATAATATAAAGACTCGGATTAACTAAAAATGCACACATAATCATTACCTTTTGGCGCATCCCTTTTGAGAAATGCGATGGAAACCAATTTAAACGCTTTTCCATTCGGAATTCCTTCAATAGGCTTTCAGAACGCTCATTTAATGTCTTTTCATCTATTCCATAGGCCATTGCTGTTAATTGTAAATGTTCTTTCAATGTTAGTTCCTCGTAAAGGACAGGCGTTTCCGGAATATAAGAAAAACTGGAACGATATTTATCCAAATTCTCCTTTAGTGTCACGCCGTTTAAGCGGATTTCCCCAGAACGAGGTAAGAGTGTACCGATTATATGTTTAATTGTCGTACTTTTCCCGGCACCGTTTAATCCGATTAATCCAACAAGCTCACCTTTTTTAATTTCAAATGATAAGTCTTTAATTACAGGTTTTTTCGTATAACCACCTGTTACATTTTCTAATTGTAAAATTGTCACAGTCGTCACTCCTCTTTTCTAAATTCAGTTTATCAAATGCTCATGAAGTTGAACACTGAATGAATCAGCCAATTCTTTATACGTTTCATACAAATCCTTTACATAAAGTAGTTTTCAAAATAATCTATGATAAAATAAAGAAAAATAATAGAAAAAGGAGAGAAAAAATCCGATGAACGATTGCTTATTTTGTAAAATTATCGCTGGGGACATACCAAGTTTGAAAGTTTATGAAGACGATCATGTATTTGCCTTTATGGATATTGCGCCATTAACAAAGGGTCATACATTACTAATTCCTAAAACGCATTGCAAAGATTTATTTGAAATGCCTGAGGACGTTGCACGCAATTTATATGCAGCCGCTCCAAAAGTGGCAAATGCGATTAAAGCGGCATTTAACCCAGTAGGTATGAACACAATCAACAATAATGGTGCTGCTGCAGGCCAGACCGTATTCCATTATCATCTTCATCTCGTACCGCGCTATGACGAGACAGATGGCTTAGTAGTTGAATGGAACAGTCGTCAACAGGATTTCCAAGCGGATGTGCTAACAAACCTTTCAGAGCAGATTAAAGCACAGTTATAGTTTCATCTAACGATACCAGCATCTTCTCCATACAAAATGCTGGTTTTTGTATGAACTATTTTTCCTCTCCATCCTAATTCCTGTTTTAAATGTTTATTGGTAGATGGATTTGGAAAAAGATTTGGATAAAGACATATTAAAAAAAGTGAGGGAATCATTATGAAAGTTAAATCATTTCTATTAGGTGTTACAACAGGAATTGTCAGCGGTGCTGCAGTTATTTTATTTTCCGCACCACAATCAGGTACCGAATTAAGAAAGAACCTTATTGCCAATACAAAAAATGTTAAATCTAAGCTTCAAGAAGTACAAGGCGAACTGAATAATGTAAAACAATCCATTACAACACTAAAGGCAGAAGCCCAGAATAATATGCCTAGTATAATAAATGAATTAAAAGATAATTTCACAACTTTTAAAACAGAAATCGAACCAGAAACAGCATTATTAAAACAAGAAATTGAAAATTTACAGAATTCTATAAGTGAAATCGAGAAAAATATCCCTTCAAACAAAAATAATACACAATGAACGGCTATTCACTCATAGTTATTTAGTCCTGTTATTTTTTACAAAAATAGCAAATTAAATCCTAAAAGTATCTTTTTGTAGTATATTTCAAGCAATGTTCAATTATTCCATTTTTCTAACTTTAAAGTCTTTTCTTTTATTGCTATAATATTTTTAAAATGATAATGAAAGAAGAAGGTGATTGCTTTGACAGAAGATTTATACTCACAAAGAGAGGCTATGCTGTTCAGCCAAAGAGTCGCACAGCTATCAAAAGCTCTTTGGAAAGCTATTGAAAAAGATTGGCAAACATGGATTAAACCTTTCGATTTAAACATTAATGAACATCACATTTTATGGATTTCATATCATTTGAAAGGCGCTTCAATTTCGGATGTAGCTAAATTCGGCGTCATGCATGTATCTACTGCTTTCAACTTTTCAAAAAAATTGGAAGAGCGTGGATTACTCACTTTCTCAAAACGTGATGAAGATAAACGTAATACATATGTCGAGTTGACTGAAAAGGGCTCTGAACTGATTTTACGTATGTATGACCACTATCACGATACAGAGCATTCTATTTTATTAGGTGCGTTGCCATTAAAGGAACTATACGGGAGATTCCCTGAGTTTTTAGATGTAATGGCCGTTATTCGCAATATCTACGGCGATGACTTCATTGAAATTTTCGAACGCTCTTTCTACAATTTCAAAGAGACGTTGGACGATTCAGGAAAACCGAGTATACCGACTACTTAAATAAATCAATTAGAAAGAAATGCCGTCAATTTAAATTGGTGACATTTCTTTTTTCTTTCATTATAGTTAGTTTAATGTTTAAATCTTAATATTTATTGGGAAAATAAAGTAAATCGTTATCCATTTGTTTTAGGGGGGGTAACATGCATTGTTGGAAAACGATTAATATTGAACGTGAATACGGTACAACACGCTTATTTTTATTGGGAATTACCATTTTTGTACTGGTTTTTTGCTTTTCTTATATTGCATTTAGTTTTAATTTTAATGGTCAGCACATTGATCATTATTTATGGTTAGTTTTTTTAGTAATTCCGCTTCTTTATCCTTTACACAAGTTTTTGCATTATCTTGCTTTATTTCAATATAAAAAGTCACTTATACTTCGTTTAAAAATTCAATACTATTTTATTCCGGTTATTCAGATGCGCTTAGAAAATGGTATCCCTAAAAGATCCTATATTTTTGCACTGGTCACGCCTTTTATTATAATTAATGCAAGCTTAATATTCGGGGGCCTTTCAGTTCCCCAATACGCACATTACTTTAGCGGACTGCTTGCTTTACATTGTAGTATTTGTCTTATGGATTTTTTATATGTGAAAAATTTAATGTATGCACCAAACAATGCTATAATTGAAGAGACGCCTAGAGGTTATGAAATTTTAGTACCACTTGATTTATAGTTTTTATTGATGCTTTAGAGGGGAGGAATAAATTTGTTACTACTTGTTGTCATCTTATTTTCAGTAATATACTTATTCCAAATAAATCGAATGACTGCGGCATTATGCAGTCGCCGTGAAATTCCAGAAGAAAAACAACCAAAAATTTTCCGTACGATAAATGTTTTAATTACAATTTTACTCGTCAGTTTGTATGTTGAAGTGCTACTGGCTGTCTAAGTCGTTCCACATTCAATTGAAAAGTGGTAAAAATCGTAAAATACGATTTTTACCACCTTTTTTTTTAGTAGATGAATGCTGCGCCTACGATAATTAACAAGATAAATAAAACAACTAAAAGCGCAAATCCAGAGCCATAGCCGCCGCCGTTATAACCTCCACCGCCCATACTTGCCACCTCCTTCCCTTGCTTTCCTAATTATCGTATGCACTAATGTTCACAAAACTTAGGCGCTCTTTTCCTTGGGAACCATTTTTGTTTTTATTTCGTTTATGTTATAGTTACAATTGCATAAAAGTTAAGTTAGGGGCGTATTAACATGAAAAAAACTCTTTTCGCATTAACAGTTGCAGCTTCAATCGGTTTAGCTGCGTGTAGTAATCCTGGAGATGAAGTTGTCGTATCCACAAATGTAGGCGACATTACTCAAGAGGAATTTTATAATTCAATGAAAGACATTGCAGGAGACCAATTATTACAACAAGTAGTAGTTGAAAGAATTTTAAACGATAAATATAAAGTAACAGATGAAGAAATTGAAGAAGAATTAGCTACTGTAAAAGAGCAGTATGGCGAAGGCTATGAAGCTGCATTAGCACAGAGCAATTTAACGGAAGAAATGCTAAAAACAAATATCCGCTTCACTTTGTTACAACAAAAAGCTACAGAAGACGTTGAAGTAACAGACGAAGAAATCCAAAAATACTATGACCAAGCTTCTCAAGAATTAAATGCTCGCCATATTTTAGTTGAAGATGAAGCAACTGCAAATGAAATTATCGAAAAGCTAAATGCTGGTGAAGATTTTGCGGAATTAGCTAAAGAATTCTCAACTGATCCAGGTTCTGGTCAACAAGGTGGAGATTTAGGTTGGTTTACTGTTGGTACAATGGTGCCTGAATTCAATGATGCTGCTTATGCATTAAAAGTTGATGAAATTAGTAAACCAGTACAAACTCAACACGGTTTCCACATCATTCAAGTACAAGAAAAACGTGCTGTAAAAGATTACGGTACACTTGAAGAGAAAAAAGAAGAAATCCGTGAGTCAATCGTTGCTACAAAAGGTGATTGGAACACGACAATGGCTGAATTAATTAAAGGCGCTAAAATTGATGTAAAAGATGAAGATTTAAAAGACGCATTTTCTAGCTTTACTGCTGAATAATTACATCACATCAAAAAAGCGAGACCCATCTGACATGGGTCTCGCTTTTTTTAGTTTTTCTTTACAAATTCGGATTTTAGTTTCATTGCACCAAAACCATCGATTTTACAGTCAATATTATGATCGCCTTCCACAAGACGAATATTTTTAACACGAGTCCCTATTTTTAATGTGGATGAGCTCCCTTTTACTTTTAAATCTTTAATTACTGTAACGGTATCGCCATCTGTTAAAAGGTTTCCATTAGCATCACGGACAACTAACCCTTCTTCTACTTCCACCGATTGGGACCACTCATGCGCACATTCAGGACACACGTAATTTTGTCCATCTTCATACGTATACTCCGAACCACATTCAGGGCACTTTGGTAATTGTTCCATTTCATATAACCTCCAGTCATTCATCTTCTCTATACTGGCATAAATCAAACCTTTAAACAAGGTTATCAATGCTCTACTATTCCTCCATTATGTTTTGACTCCCTTTACATAACCAAAAACCAAACCCTAAAATAACAGCGCCTCCAATTATATTGCCGATCGTGACAGGAATGATATTATGTAATGCACCTTGTAATGTAATCATCTCGCTATGCGGCATCATCAAAGCTAACGAAAAGAGCATCATATTCGCAATTGAATGTTCGAACCCACCTAGTATGAACGGGAAAACACAGCAAAAAATAAGCAACACTTTGGCAACCTCACTTTTAACTCGATAGGAACACCACACACCTAAACAAACAAGGACATTGCAAAGAATGCCACGGAACAGCAACTCTGTCGTCGATGCAGTCATTTTTATAATAGTCACTTTTTCTACATATACTGCTAAATCACCGACAACATATCCCGTCATAAAAAGTAGCCATGCACAAAAGTATGCACCGATAAAATTCCCGCTATAACTAACAGTCCAATTTTTTATCAAATCGAACCAAGTATTTTTTCTCTCAAGTGCTCCAATTGTTAAGATCAAATTATTACCTGTAAATAAATCAACCCCACCTATTGTTACCATACAGAGGGCGATCCCAAAAACAGCTGCTTGTATAATCCTTAGCATAGGCATTTCAGAAGGAGATAATAAGCCCCCTATCACGATAAAAGTCAGCATACCAAAACCTATAAATAAGCCCCCAAAAAAGGCAAGCATCAAATAATTTAATACACTTTTATTTAAGATTTTTATTTTCTTTTCTGCTACTGCTGCGATGACCTGAAATGTTTCATACATTGGAACGCCTCTTTCCTAATAAATTCACCATAAATTATACCAACTTATTACAATTACTGTATTCAAAACAATGAAACTTTTACTACTATTTATTAGAGCCAATTCTTCTAAACCCGAACATTAGTATTTCACATTGTACAAAAATCCTTATATATGTAGTTAGTTATTCTCATTTATGCCTTTTGGAAAAATAATTTAAAGAATTTTCACACATTAATATAAAAAGAGTATATTATCTACTTATATGAATTAACTAACATAAGGAGTGTTTCCATTGACGATAACAACAAAACGCGCATATAACTTTAATGCAGGTCCATCTGCATTACCACTTGAAGTTTTACAAAAAGCACAAGCAGAACTGGTTGATTTTAAAGGTACTGGCATGTCAGTAATGGAATTAAGTCACCGAAGTGCAGCATTTGAAGAAGTACATAATGAAGCAATTGCACGTCTGCGTAAGCTATATGAAATACCGGAAAACTATGAAGTATTATTTTTACAAGGTGGAGCAAGCCTACAGTTTTCCATGATTCCTATGAACTTCTTAAAAGAAGATCAAAAAGCAAGCTATATTCAAACTGGTGCTTGGTCAGAAAAGGCTTTTAAAGAAGCGTCATTATTCGGTACACCAGTTTTAGCGGCAAGTTCAAAAGAAAATAACTATAAAAATATCCCTGCTCTTTCAGACATCCAAATTGATAAAGAATCTGCATATGTTCACCTAACATCAAACAATACGATTTTCGGTACTCAGTGGAAGGCATTCCCTAACACAGGTGATATTCCATTAATTGCAGATATGTCTTCTGATATTTTATCTAAAAAAGTAGATGTTTCGAACTTTGCAATGATTTATGCAGGGGCACAAAAAAACCTTGGTCCATCTGGAGTAACAGTAGTGATTATTCGTAAAGACTTATTAGAAAGTGCTAACTCTAATATTCCTACAATGTTAAAATACTCAACTCATTCTAAAAATAATTCTTTATACAACACACCACCTACTTTCGGAATCTACATGTTAGGTGAAGTTTTAAAATGGATGGAAGATCAAGGTGGATTAGAGGTTATAGAGCAACGTAACGAGGAAAAAGCAAAATATATTTACGACGCAATCGACAATTCAAACGGCTTCTACTTCGGGCATGCAACAGAAGAATCTCGTTCACTGATGAATATTACTTTCCGCGTTGCTGACGAAGAGCTGGAAAAGAAATTTTTAGCTGAAGCAAAAGAAGCTGGCTTCGTCGGTTTAAATGGTCACCGTTCTGTAGGAGGCTGCCGCGCTTCTGCATACAATGCTGTACCAGTAGAAACTTGCTTAGCCCTTTCTGAATTTATGGTGAAATTCCAACAAGATAACCAATAGAATTAACTAAAGTGAAGATGCTCCCTAATATCATGGGGGCATTTTTGTATATAGGGGGGTATAATGATGAAAAAATGGCATTATAGCTGGATTATACTAGCCGTAACATTTATATCGATTATTGTAGCTGGTATTATACGCTCATCAGCTGGGGTATTTATTAATCCTTTTGAGCAGGAATTTGGCTGGAGCCGCCCCTCGATTTCATTAGCATTTGCTGTATCTTTATTTTTATATGGATTTTCAGGTCCTTTTATGGCTGCATTCGTTGAGAAATATGGCTTAAAGCGTATGATGCTTGGATCAATGACGTTGCTTTCCCTCGCATTAGCCAGTACCTTCATCATGCAAAAAGAATGGCAGCTTATACTTATATGGGGCATTATGATGGGCATCGGCTCTAGTTTATTCTTAACAGTATTAAGTACACAAGTTGCAAATCGGTGGTTCGTTAAACGTAGAGGGCTGGCAGTAGGGATTTTAACCGCTGCAACTGCTACAGGACAGCTGATATTATTGCCGGTACTTGCGGCTTTAGTAGACCGTTATTCATGGCAAGCAGCCATTGCTTTAATCTTTGTACTAAGCATATTGATGATCGTTATTATCTCTATCTTTATGTATAACTATCCGATTGAAAGACAGATTGCTCCTTATGGAAATGATGATCTAGTAGAGCCTGTGCGCTCAACAGGGAATCCTTTTGTAATGGCCGTAGCTTCACTTATTGAAGGATTGAAGGCAAAGGAATTTTGGCTATTGGCAGGCAGTTTTTTTATTTGTGGTTTATCGACGAGTGGTTTGATTGGAACTCATTTTATATCTTACTGTATTAGCTTTGGTATCCCTGTCGTTACAGCAGCTGCAATGCTTTCCTTTATGGGGATATTTGATTTAATCGGTACTACATTATCAGGCTGGTTATCGGATCGTTTTGATAATCGCTGGCTTTTATTTTGGTATTATTCTTTAAGAGGGCTTTCATTACTTGCACTTCCCTTTGCACTTGACACAGGTTCCTATGCATGGCTAATGATTTTCGCCATTTTTTATGGGCTTGATTGGATTGCAACTGTCCCACCGACAATTGGTTTAACACGCCAACGTTTCGGTATAGAAAAAAGCGCCATGATGTACGGCTGGATGGTGGCATTTCACCAAGTGGGGGCTGCTGTAGCTGCCTACTATGGTGGTGTATTCTATAGCGCATTTGGTTCATATAAAATGGCCTTTTTGCTGGCAGGAGGATTTTGTTTCCTCGCAAGTCTATTTGTTATTCTTATAAAAAAACAACCGCAATTAAAAGAAGCATGAGCCAAGGTTTGGCTCATGCTTTTTCTTATAACGTTGGTTTATAAAATGAACGATTGTCCAATGGGAATAAGCGCTCTGTAAATTCACCTGGTTTTGTTTTATCCAAGGCACGTGTAAGCATATTCATTTTCGCATCAATATTATCAATGTAATGCAAAATTTCCGCTTCCTGAATCATTGGTTTTTTAGGGCTGCCCCATTCTTCTTTTCCGTGATGGCTCAACACTAAGTGCTGTAGTAACATCACTTCTTCACCTTCTATTTTCAGTTCATGTGCAGCTTGACCGATTTCATTGACCATGATCGAGATATGGCCAAGTAAATTCCCTTCCACTGTATACATTGTACCGACAGGACCACTTAATTCAATCACTTTACCAACATCATGTAAAATAACACCTGCATATAGCAAGTCACGATTTAATGTTGGATATAAATCACAAATCGCCTCACTTAATTTTAACATGGACACGACATGGTCAATTAAACCCGATGCATAGTCGTGATGGTTTTTTGTCGCTGCCGGGAATATGATTATTTGATCTTGAAATTTTTTCACGATATAGCGCGTGAGACGTGAAATATTTGGGTTTTGAATTTGGAAGAAATATTGATTTAATTCTTCAAATAACTGTTCTTTCGGAATGGCGGATGTCGGCAATAAGTCGCTGATCTGAACACCCTCTTCTTCACGTGTCGGGCGAATTTGTTTTACACGTAACTGGTTCTTTCCACGATAATCGTGAATTTCTCCACCGACTTTAACAATTACTTGAGCCCGATATAAATTTTCATGTTCTTCATTTGTATCCCAAAGCTTTGCTTCAATATCTCCACTTCGGTCTTGTAAAATAAGTGACATGAATGGTTTACCAACTGTCGTTACACCTTTTTTTGCTTCTTTAATTAGTAAATATTGATCTACTTGGTCACCCGGTTGGAGTTTTGTAATTCCATTCACAAGCAATCTCCCCTTTATAACTCTATTACAATTTATTGTAACATGTATATGCAATACTTATCGATTAAAAGACTATATTACTGTTCATCTAAATGACATTACTTTCGTCTTTTTTCTACAAAACAAGCTTTATTTCGTGAATTATTCGAAAATTACTAGTATAATTATATTATCTTGCTTATAAAGGGTGGTTTAAATGGAGAATTATCGTTTTACTGCATTTGAGAAAACAGGAGAAACTTTATTCGATGAAGTATGGACTTTTGCAAACGATGACGCTGCAAAAATCGATGGCCAGAAGCAAATCGAAGAAAAAGGTATTGCTGAAAAAACACATCGATTAGTAAACTCATCTGGCAAATTAATTTTATTCCACGTGTAAACTAACCGTACATAAATCGGAGGTGCCCTATCATGTAGGGCATTTTAATTTTATCTGATTATTCTTTTTACAAATTATTGGTCTTAAAACGAAAAATCCACCATTTTGCCGTTCAGCAAAATGGTGGATTTTTCATTGGTAATTATTTACCTATAAACTGTGGCATACGTTTTTCTACAAATGCTTTAATGCCTTCTAAATGATCTGTTGTTTGTCGCATCTTCACTTGTCCCTCTGATTCACCCTTCAGAATTTCATCCAATTGGCCGAGGTTAGAAGCATGCAAAATACATTTTGTTTCAATCATTGCTAGAATTGGAGATGCCAGTACTTTCCCGACGAGCTGATCAACTGTTTCTAATGCCGTTCCATCTGGACAACTATAATCAATCAGACCTAACGCTAATGCCTCATCTCCATTCATTACTTTCCCTTCCCAAATCATTTGCTTAGCTTTTACTGTACCAAGACGTTCCTTCATAAAGAAGTGGCCGGCACCATCCGGTATTAAACCAATACCGATAAAGTTCATCGCCAGTTTACTTGATTGTTCTGCAACAATAATGTCACTTCCTAATGCCAAACTAAAGCCTAGCCCAGCAGAAGCACCATGAATTTGTGCAATTGTAATCATCGGAAGCGTGTAATATGCTCTGACTAAACGTGCAATATCATCCATTATCGTACCAAAATCAGAAAAATCATTCGAGGCAACCATCCTCTTCACATCGCCTCCTGCTGAAAAGACTTTCCCTTCTCCTTTAATTATCAGAATTTGGACGTCCTTTTCATTATGTAATGCTTCGAAGCAGTCGGCCAATTCCCGCATCATTGTAAAATCCATTGCATTCATCGCATTCGGACGATTTAATGTTAAAGTTGCTTTTCGTTCTGCTATTTCCAATTTAATCGTTTCAAAGTTCATTTCCATACACCCCTTATAAATGAATAATCATTCATTTCGACATAACTAAATGATATCCCTTTAATTTTTCAAAACCAATATAAATAATAGTTCGTGTGATTGACTCAAGCTCTGTCACACTGTATGTTTCAGCGCCTGACCTTATTACTTTTAGGTCATACTCGAATACTTATGGGCAACAGCTAAATATTTTCCTACTTGCAAGCCTGTAAACAAGCATCCCCCTAAAAATGTCCCTTCTAATGAACGATAGCCATGGACGCCTCCACCACCAAATCCACTCACTTCACCAGCAGCGAAAAGTCCTGGTATAGGATTTCCTTCCTCATTAAGTACTTGCCCGTTTAAGTTTGTTTGTAATCCTCCTAATGTTTTTCGTGTCAAAATATTTAAGCGTACTGCAATTAATGGCCCTGCTGATGGGTCCAATATTTTATGAGGTTTTGCAGCACGAATTAATTTATCCCCTATATAATTTCTAGCACCATGTAATGCTGTAATTTGTGCATCTTTTGTAAAGGGATTTTCAATTTCCCGATCTCGTGCCAATATCTGCTCTTTAATATGCAGGAAATCAAGTAAATCACTCCCTACAAGTTTATTCATACCTTCCACTAAATCTTTTAAACTATCGGCAATTACAAAATCTTCTCCATGATCCTTAAAATCCTGAATTGCTTTTGGCGGTCCTGGTAAAACACGTTTCAACACATCTTTAATACTCTTTTTTGTTAAATCTAGATTTTGCTCTGAACCCGACAAAGCGAATTCTTTTTCAATTATTTTTTCAGTCAAAATAAACCATGAATAATCATATCCAGTCTTCTGTATCGCTTCAAGTGTACTTAATGTATCAAAACCCGGAAAATTCGGAGCAGTAAAACGGTTTCCTAATGCATCAAACCACATTGATGAAGGTCCAGGCAATATGCGAATACCGTGATTATTCCAAATAGGTTCCCAGTTTTTCAGCCCTTCCGTATAATGCCACATGCGGTCTCGATTGACGATGCGACCGCCAGCTCGTTCAGTAATCTCCAACATTTTACCATCTACATAGGCTGGAACTCCTGCCACCATGCTGTTTGGCGGTGTCCCGAGTCTGGATGGCCAATTTTTCTTAACCAACTCGATATTCGCCCCAATTCCGCCACTAGCTACTACTACTGCATCTGCCAAATACTCAAATGAATCTACTACTACTCTCGAACTTTCTTCACCACGTCGAATAATACTATTTTCCAAAACATTTCCCCGAATACCTGTAATGGTCCCATCTTCAGTAATCAACTCTGTTACTTGATGCCGCGGCAAATAGGTAATATCCCCTTTTTCAGAGGCATTTAATACTTTATTTGCAAACGGTTCTACCAATGCAGGACCTGTCCCCCATACGATATGAAAGCGCGGAACAGAATTCCCATGTCCCCCTGCTAAAGAGCCACCTCGCTCTGCCCAACCAACGACCGGGAAAAAATTAATGCCTTGGGATTTTAGCCAGTTGTATTTCTCTCCTGCAGCAAAATCGATATATGCTTTTGCCCATTCATACGCCCAATGATCCTCATCCTCTAAACGGTCAAAGCCTGCCGAACCACGCCAGTCCTGCCATGCAAGCTCTTTATTGTCTTTAATCCCTAACCTTCTTTGCTCAGGGGAATCAACTAAAAATAAGCCTCCAAATGACCAAAATGCTTGCCCCCCAATTGAATTTGCTGGCTCCTGGTCGACTAGCAGCACCTTTTTCTTCGCGTCGATTAGTTGACAAGCTGCCGTCAATCCAGCCAACCCTGCTCCAATAACGATTACATCATAATGCATATTTTACTCCCCCTTTATATGTACATATGTATTACCATTTCGAGTTATTTTACATTTCACCTTCTATTTATTTTCCAATAAAAAAAAGGCTTAATTTAAAACGTGACAAAATTATGTCACAAAATAAAAAATAAATTTTAATGATTATTTTGAAAAGTCATAAATTTTCTGTAAATTTAATTAAATCTTATTATATCAACATCGTTAGCGCTTACATAGGAAATAATAAATCCGAACATTCAATTAATAATCAATTAAAATAGTTCGCTTTAAAGCACTTATTTATTAAACAAAAAGAAAATTACTCAAATTATTCTAAAAACTCCGTTGACAAAGGTGAACAATCGGGTTTATGATGTTATCAACTTAAACACAGCAAAATATAACGATAGAGACATGCTTTTCGAATGTATTACCAAAGAGAGCTGATGGTTGGTGTAAATCAGTGTATGCTTCGAATTCGCTCCACTCTTGAATAGAATAGCTGAAATTTATCAGTAGGTTATTCCGTCCCATGCACGTTACGCATATGGATAAGGTTGTACATATATTTTTCAAAATATTATGGCAACGAATAAGGGTGGTACCGCGATTTGTTTAATGAATGCCTTTCGCCCCTTACGTTACACGTAAGGGACGGAAGGCTTTTTTTGTTGAATCATTTCAGTAAATTAATAAAGAATTTAGAGGAGAGATTTTATTATGACAACAGAAGTAATCGAACAAGGCACAAAAACAATTAATGTATTTATTGCAGATCCACTTAGTGATGACGGTATTTTTCCATTACGCCAAGAAACAGAACTAGATTTGAATATTATTGTTGATACAGGTTTAGCACCTGAAGATTTAATGAAAAAAATAGTAGATGTAGACGTATTACTTGTTCGTTCTCAAACTACTGTTACACGCGAAGTAATTGAAAAAGCGAAAAACTTAAAGCTTATTGGTCGTGCTGGTGTAGGTGTTGACAACATTGATTTAAATGCAGCAACTGAACATGGAATTATCGTTGTAAATGCTCCAGATGGTAATACAAACTCTGCGGCTGAACATACAATCGCCATGATGACGTCACTTGCACGTTTTATTCCACAAGCGTTCAACACATTAAAAAATGGAAAATGGGATCGTAAATCTTATGTAGGTGTAGAGCTTAAGAATAAGACACTTGGTGTTATCGGTATGGGACGTATTGGGGCAGAAGTAGCCTACCGCGCTAAAGGCCAACGTATGAATGTTATCGCATATGATCCATTCTTAACGGAAGACCGTGCTAAAGAATTAGGTATTACAAAGGGTACTGTGGATGAAGTATGTGCTGCAGCTGACTTTGTAACAGTTCATACGCCGTTATTACCAGAAACACGTAATATCATTAACAAGGAACGTTTTGCAATCATGAAAGACGGTGTTCGCATTATCAACTGTGCGCGCGGCGGCATTATTAATGAGGATGATTTATACGATGCTATTGTCGAAGGTAAAGTAGCTGGTGCTGCACTAGACGTATTTGTTCAGGAACCGGCAACAGATCATAAGCTATTAACATTGCCACAAGTTATTGCTACACCTCACCTAGGCGCATCTACAGTAGAAGCGCAAGAGTCAGTTGCAGTTGATGTTTCTAACGACATTATTAAGTTCTTTAAAACAGGTACAGTAACAAACCCTGTAAATATGCCGTCTATTCCAAAAGAAAAGCTTGCAGAAGTTGAGCCATTCTTCGCATTAGCAGAAAAGCTTGGAAAGTTTTTAATTCAAGTTACTGAAGAAAGCATTCAACAATTAAATATTTCATACGCTGGTGAAGTCGCAAACTTTGATGTTCGCCCATTAACGGCAAATGCCATTAAAGGACTACTTTCTACAAACCACGGCTCTCACGTAAATGATGTTAATGCACGTTATTTAGCAGAACGTATCGGCATTCAAATAAATGAACATAAAACAACAACAGCAAAAGGTTTTACAAACTTAATTACAGTTGAAATCGTTACAGAAACTGAAACACATACAGTAGCAGGGACTTTATTAAATGGTCTAGGTGCCCGCATCGTAAAAGTCGAAGGATTTGTAGTAGACGTTATCCCTAACGGAAATCTTCTTTATATTAAAAACCAAGATAAACCAGGTTCTATCGGACGTGTCGCTACTAAATTAGCTGAAAAGAATATCAACATTGCCACAATGCAAGTAGGACGCGATCAAATTGGCGGATCTGCTGTTATGATGCTAGTTGTTGATAACGAAGTGACTACAGAAGATTTACTGTTCGTAGCACAGCTCGAAAACATTGATGAAGTAAAAGCTATTTCACTTTAAACTTAACTACGGGGCTTTGTTAAAGTAAACATTACCTTTAACAAAGCCTTTCTTCGTAATAACTAGCTTTCGGGTACAGCCCCTTTTTTGTTTTCATAATTTCATTTACAGTACATATGTTTAAATGTAATGGTATCTCTTTGTTTTAAGTCAGTATAAATAATTTATAGGTTTTAGAGAAAGTGAATTAATCTACACTATTCCTCCTTTCTACTTTCACTTTACTCGCGTATTTTTATATTACTAAAGGGGAATTAAGTTGAAAAAAGTATTCCATTTTTATTTTATGATTTTTTGTTTAATTGGCTTTTTTACAGTAAATGTCGAAAATGCTTCCGCTGCTCCTTCAGCCATAATTAAACTAACAACGATAGAAACCGAAGTATTAAAAGAAAATCTGCAGGAAAAGATTATTTCTCTATCAAAGGCGACCCCTATTATCGTATTAGCTGAAACTGAAGGTTGGACGAAAATTCAGTATAAAACGGTAATTGGCTTTATAAAGAGTGAGTATTTAAAATCGGTTTCTCCCCAGTACATGCTCGTTAAATCCCAAAAAGAACCGCTTGTCCGCGTGACGAATAAACAACACAGCGGGTCTATCGGAAAACTTTATTTAAATAGTATTGTTGAACTGTACGGATCTAACTCTACCGACTTTGTATTCATAAAATACGGTGGCCTGGCAGGGTATGTAAATAAGCATGCTCTCATAAAGCCTACTGGAAAAAAGATGAAGGTAAAACCTACAAAAGATTTAGTAGTCCGGTCTATTGCTAGCTCATCGAGTGATGAAATAGGGACTTTACGTAAAAACAGTAATGTCACAATGTTTACAAACTTAAGGGGCTGGGCGTTTGTCACATCTGAGAGTCTATCTGGCTATGTGCCTATGAATGGTTTAACGACTCCTGCACAAAAAACTGTACCTCTGAAGCCATCCAAACCTAAAGCGGTGCCACCTGTGAACGGAAAAAAAATTGCCTTAACATTTGATGATGGTCCCCACCCGAAAGTGACGAGGCAAATATTAAAAACACTTGAAAAGTATAATGCAAAAGCTACATTTTTTGTTATTGGCCAAGAAGTGGTGAAGTACCCTGAAGTTTTAAAGGAAGTATATGAAGCAGGCCATGAAATTGGCAATCATACATACAATCATGAAAAGCTGACAACATTGTCTCAAAAAGAAGTGAATCATCAAATTCAATCAACGGATGAGTTAATTAAATCTGTTATAGGTAAAAAAGCAACGGCTTTCCGTCCGCCTTATGGGAGCTATGATGAAACCATTATAAAGCAGTTAAAAGTACCAAACGTAATGTGGACAATTGATACACTGGATTGGAAACACCGCGATCCGGAAAAAACGGCGCTTGCTATAGAGGAACAAGTAAACAACGGTAGCATCATATTAATGCATGATATTCACCAAGCAACTGCAGATGCATTAGAAACAATACTTATTGATTTACAAATACGAGGTTATACATTTGTGACAGTTTCAGAATTACTAAAAAAGCAATGATTCGAGTTGTTTAAAAGAACTAAAGAAAAAGCATCGCAAACAATTGAAAAATTTGCGATGCTCTTTATTGTGATTCCTATACTGTATATTTTAATAGAATGATTTTAAATGTAAGAACGTCAATTGCTGAATCATCGGATCTAACTGTATTTCCTGAAATGCTTGAGTAGTGAAGCCATTGTTTTGTGTTACAGCCAATGCTGCAATTACAACTAAAAACAAAACACCAACTGCAATAAAGGCCGTTAAAATCCGGTGCGCCTTTTGCATCTCACTATTGGAGTGCTGTCTCTTTTTATTACGTATGAGTTGGAAAAAGCGGTCTTCATTTTTAGGTAAAGTAAGTACATGTTCGCAAGTTAAACAAAGGTTTGCCGTATGATGAGCTAATGTCACGCTATTCACTTGGATAGATTCATTTGTACGGTTACAGTTTTCACAGCGGTATGTATTAGCATTTCCCATAGGAAGAACCTCTTTCATTAGTTTCTTATTAATTATGATAACATAAATATTCAGAAAATTCATTCTTATGAACAAAATAAAAACGCACCGAATGAACAGTGCGTTTTAATTTTATATCGATTTTAATAGCTGTAAAAACTCCGTTAATGATGTCACTTCAAAAGTTGGCACTACATCGGGGTTTTTAGGTTTGTTTTCACGGTTAATCCAAACGTTCCGCATGCCGACACGAGATGAACCTAAAATGTCCGTCATTAAGTTATCCCCCACCATAATGGCTTCATCTTTTGTTAAACCTGCTTTATCCATAACAAATTCGAAAATAGAAGCATCTGGCTTACCTTTACCAAAGTCTCCTGAAATAACGATATGGTCAAAATAAGGGACAATTTCAGGTGTAATCTCCAGCTTTAAATTTTGTAGGCTTGGTGCTCCATTTGTAAGTAAAATTAACTCGTATTTCCCTTTTAATTGATCTAACACCTCAAAAGTATCTTCATAGAAAAACGGGGCTTTTTTACGTTCCTCAACAAAACGCTCTCCAAGTTCCGCGCCTAGTTCAGCATCTTCAATCCCAATTGCTGCTAAGCCGTTTGTCCAAGCTTGGGCACGATATACAGGCACAATTTCCTTCATCTGTTGAAATTGTGGTGTAGGATCATCAAATGTCCCCCAAAGCCCCTCAAAAGGGTTTATTCCGATTAAGACTGTGTAGTCGTATGTAGAATAGCTTTCATACAATCCACGTGCCGCCACTTTGACCGCCTCTTCCAATTCTCGGGAGTCTACATTTTTTATAGTTGCTGCATAGTCACACGTTTTTTCAAATGCCGTTTTTACTGATTTTTGATCAAATAATAAAGTATCATCTAAATCGAATATAATTGTTTTAATTGCCATTGTTATGCTCCTAAAATTAATATATGTACTCATATATTCTACCATATAGAAGCGTCTAGTTTCTGTTACTTTTTGATTTTTCTAACTTTTCAAATCAACCGTTAACGTACTGCGCCAAAACTTATTTGTTCTTATTTCTTAATTGCTCTAATAGATTGTTGACACGCTGTTTTTGATTAGCTGTTTCTTCCGGTAATAATCTAATCGTATACGCAAAGCCATCATCTTGAATTTCTACAATGTCGCCTTCTTTCACTTCTACTGAAATTTCATCACGTTGGATTAAAAGTTGGTCCGTTTCTTGAGTACGTTTTAAAAAAATTGCATAATCTCCTTCAAATCGATCCAGCGTATACTTATTGTCATTCACTTACAATCTCCCCCTTCGCTTTTATTCATTTGGTATTACTTTCATTGCAGTCAGCATTATACCTTTACTGTTTAAAATGCAAAAGTCTCTTCACATATTTTTACTTACAAGCTAACTTGGACACTGCCGTGTATCTATTTCATATGATACCCAATCTGGTGTGATGACAATCGTTTCCTGTTTCTCCACTAGGTAAAAACAACAAATAGCACATACCTCAGAAAGTGGCTGTGCTATTTGTATAGGACCTAACTAATCAAGAATATAGCTCCTCTAAAATAGCTATTTTCTTTGCAATTGATTCTTCAAATGTCAGAATGTATGCGGCAGGATCTTTCGGATTATGGAATTGTGTAATCTTTCCTGTTTCGGGATGCACAAACTTTGAGGATGCCCCACAGCCAATACCTAAAATTGTTTGTACTTCTTCCATAATGACAATATTGTAGATCGACTCTTCTTTCGGTTTACAATAGCCGACATTTTCTAAGTTACCTAGAATATTTTTCTGGCGGTATAAATAATACGGTACATAGCCATTTGCAGCTGTCCATTCTGTTGCCATCTGCATCATTTCCCCAACTGTCTCACGGTCGGCAACTTTATACTTATCCTTATTTCGAGTCATTTCGGAAGCACGTTTAAAGCTCAATGTATGAACAGTTAAGCTTTCCGGTTGCATTTTAGCCGATTCTTCCAAAGAATGTTTAAATTCTTTAATGCCTTCATTTGGCAAACCGATAATCAAATCCATATTAATATTGTTCATACCGGAATTGCGTGATAGCCAAAACTTTTCTACAGTTTCTTCAACAGTATGATGGCGGCCAATTGCTTTTAATGTTTCTTGCGTATAACTTTGCGGGTTAACGGAAATACGGTCAATCCCCCATTTTTTCAGCACTTCGATTTTTTCCGGTGTAATTGTATCCGGGCGTCCTGCTTCTACCGTAATTTCACGAATGGACTCGGGATTCGGGAATGCATCAAACATTGTTTTATATAATGCATCCATTTCATGCGCCTCAATAGAAGTCGGTGTGCCCCCACCCCAGTAAATCGAAGTAATGCGCATATTTTTTTCTGTCAGCCATTTACCCATTTCACGTAGTTCAATGTGAAGGCCATCGATAAATTTTTCTACCCGTCCTGCCTTACGATTTGATTGGATCGCATAGGCCGGGAATGTACAATAAGCACACATTGTCGGACAAAACGGTACCCCAATATAAATTGAAATTTCCTTTCCAAGCTCATCCAAATCAGGAATAATCGTAAGTTGTCGCTCAACAATCGCTTTCATCAATGCGATCTTTTGATCTGAAATTCGGTAATCCTCTTTTAGTACCGCGGCAATCTGTTCATCATTCATACCGGCTTTACGATATTTATGATAAAGCTTTGTTGGACGTACTCCTGTCAGTATCCCCCATTGCTGTACCATACCTGAATATTGTTCAAGTACATCAAGCATGACATGGGACAATGCACGTTTCATCCGGATGTTTTGCTCTTTCTCAGTTCCTTCTGTCGTATACTGAATGGAATAATCACTCGTATATTCTTGACCATCCACTAGAAGTTTGGCATAAGTAGAAATCGTAAAATTTTCATCGATTGCTTTGTTAAATTCAATCGACATATCCGAACCGTCCTGCTCAATTTGAATAACGGAGTCTTCGTAAAATAAATTTGCTATATGATTAAGAACACGAGTCCAATCTTCTTTAAACTGTTCATTTATATGAATTGTTTTCATAATATTTCTCTACTTTCTTAATTTTAAATAATAAAAATCTATCTCATTGTAACAAAAAAACCTCTATAAGAGAAAAATGAATTATTACATATATTATTTGACACTTCTTATTAAACAAACTTTCACTTTTTAATTGCAAAATAAAAAAGGAGCGCAGTATAACTGTGCTCCTCTTCCTTTTTATAGTCCATCGTATAAAGATTGGATTGGCTGTGTAATAATGCGATTAATTTCTTGAATCACAGCACTTAATGCCATTTCAGCTTCAAGCATTTCTAAAATTTTCACATTTTGTTGAGCAAGTTGCGCTGTTTTCTGTAAAAATACATATTCTTCTTCAGTAATCTCTTCACCAGCATTTTGTTTATCTTGCATCTTCAATTGAACATCACGGAAGTTTGTAAACAAAACTTTAGCCTCTTCATCTTCACGTACTGTTTCTACTGCCTTTTGTAAATTTTGAAACTCATCAGTCTTGCGGAATGTTGCTTCCAATTTATTAATATCTTCATAAATATTGATCATGTAATAGTCCTACTTTCTAATTTTAGTTCGTCATAAAGACGATTAACGCTTGTATGATCCCGACAAGACCACCTATAATACCGCCTAGCCATGTAATTAACTTTAACTCTTTACTAATAATACCTAGTACGAGCTCTTCTAATTTGGCAATCGGGAAGGAATCTACTTGCTCACGGACAACTCCAGCTAAATTCAGACGTTTTAATACGTCTTCAAGTTTTCCTTCAGCAGCTAAAAATGCTTTATCCATTATTTTCGGAAGTAAATCATTAGTAGCCCACTCTTTCCCTTTTGGCCAATAGTCATTAATTGTTTTATCCAGGCGTGTTTCCAATGCGAGTGCATTTTTTGCATAGCTTTGGACATTAGCTTCAATCGTATCAAAATTCACATCATTCATAAAGTCCATTGCAGGACGATTTTTAATTTTTTCCCATTCTGCTATGAAAATACGGTGTAAAAGCGAAGCGGTTCCTGGCGCCTGGAGAAACTTTATGAGTTCCCTTTGGACTTTATCAACAAGTGATGAAGAATCCCCTAAAAACATCTGAATCATCCCACCAAAAGAGCCTTTTGTCGATAAGAAGTCATCCAGCATATTTTTAATTGTCATCGTACCTTCTGGTGACGAAAAATAATCTTCGCCCTTTTTCAAAATTTGTATGACCGCTTCATCAATTTTCCGGTCCAATACCGGCTCCAAATCATCAGGTAATAACTCTCTAATTGATTTCGTAGATAATGTATTTTTTACGGAAATAAATTGAGTATGGATAATGTCATTGACTTTTCCCTCAACAGATTGTGGTAATTGTGTAAAACCAGCTAAATGAATCCAATCATTAATTGTTTTCTCATTTGTAAATACTTCTTGCGCTACTTTATTTTGTGCGTAGGTTAAAACATTTGTGCGTATTTCCTCAGATAAAAATTTCTTTTTAATCGTTTCAGGTGTCAGTAAGTACTCTGAAACTGTTTTTCCGAGCTGAATCGCCAAATCTTCTCGACGCTTTGGAATCAAGCCAGGCGTCAATGGCAACTTCCACTTTTTAAAGTATATTGGCTTATACGGTCTAAATAACATCTTAATCGCCATATAGTTTGTCGCTGCACCAACAGCAGCACCTACAACACCAAGCAGGAATAATAACGAAATAAATTCTCCCATTTTGCTCACTCTTTCTTCAACATGTGTATGTTCTATTATTAATTTTTTAAAAGATAAATTGCAACAATGTACTACTTTCTGTACGATTAAATAGGGAGGGAAGTTTCATGATTCAACATTTTAGCTTTAAGCCCCTATTTGAAAATAGTCAAATACCGGGTTGGTCAATTAGTTTCTTCTTTGAGCAGAATCGTTATGCAGCAGAGTATTATAAAGATGGTAGTATTCAATTTATTGGTGAAGGTCCTTCAGAAGACCAAAGAGAAAATATTGAAAAAGTGATTCATGAATTAATGCTTTTTCACGTATATGAATAAAAAATTAAAGTGGGAGCATCCGATTATTTATTCGGATGCTCCCACTTTTATGCGCGTTTCGAGCTAATCATAATTTAGTAGCTGGCTACGGGTATATGTATTTGCTGGCTATTTTTTATATTTCCCGTCTACTAAATTATCACTATCTACTTCTTCACATTAGCATATATTTTCTAAAATTTCAATTTTCTATTAATTCAATTGTATATTATTTAAATTTTAAATAACCCTACAATTTCTCCAGTAATTAAAAACAAATTATTTCCTCAAATTTCAAATTGAAAAATTGTTTTTTTTACGTAAATATTTTATGATTATATTATTAAAATTTTTTTAGGAGGTGTACTCTTTATTTGCCACGCTCATTTGCGCCGCAAATAGGGAATATAGTTGGACGTAGACATAGGAATCGAACTAACCATTAGGTTGATAGCATTTGCTATCTTAATTGCCGCTACGGCATTTTTCGTTGCAACTGAGTTTGCAATAGTTAAAGTAAGGACAACAAGAATTGACCAGCTCGTTGCAGAGGGTAACAAACCTGCAATTAGAGCAAAAAAGGTAATTTCAAACTTAGATGAGTATTTATCTGCTTGTCAGCTAGGAATTACGATTACTGCATTAGGACTAGGATGGTTAGGAGAACCGACTTTTGAAATTCTTCTTCATCCACTATTCGAGTTCTTCGGCTTAAGCGGTAGTATCACATCTGTTCTTTCATTTATTGTTGCCTTCTCACTCGTAACGTTTTTACACGTTGTCGTAGGGGAATTAGCACCAAAAACTCTCGCTATTCAAAAAGCAGAAGCTGTAACATTAAAGCTATCAGGATTAATAATACTATTCCATAATATCATGTATCCATTTATCCGTACATTGAACGGGTCGGCACGTGCATTAACAGGGCTTTTCGGCTTAAAAATGATTTCTGAATCTGAAGAAGCGCACTCTGAAGAAGAGCTTCGCATGATTTTATCAGACAGCTTTAAGGGTGGGGAAATTAACCACTCCGAATATGAATACGTTAACAGTATTTTTGAGTTTTCTGATCGCATTGCGAAGGAGATAATGGTACCTCGAACTGAAATAATCAGTATTGAAAAAGGTCAAACAATTCGCGAAGTATTTGAAGTAATGGGGATTGAGCAATATACACGCTACCCAATTACAGACGGTGACAAAGACCATGTCATTGGCCTTGTCAATATGAAGCATTTATTGACAGCTTACATTAAAGACCCTGCAAATGGCGATAAGCTTGTTGAGGAATATATGCAGCCGGTTATTCGTGTAATTGAAACGATTCCAATTAGTGATTTATTATTAAAAATTCAAAATGAACGTATTCACCTAGCTATTTTAATGGACGAATACGGTGGTACTTCCGGTTTAGTAACGATTGAAGATATTATTGAAGAAATTATCGGTGATATTCAAGATGAGTTTGATGAAGATGAAATTCCTGAAATTCAGGAGATCGCAAAAGATCACTACATTTTTGATGCTAAAATGTTATTGCAAGATATGAATGATATTTTAGGGACAACAATTGAAGATGAAGATATCGATACAATCGGCGGCTGGTTTATGACACAGCGTTTTGATATGCAAGTAGGCGATACCATTGAAGAACAAGGTTATCAATTCAAAGTTACCGAATTGGATGGACATCATATTTTATACTTAGAAGTAACTAAACTTCCTGAAATTGAAGCAATAGACGAAGAAGTATAATTCAAAAAGAACGCACCTTTTAGTATTAAAAGGTGCGTTCTTTTTAATTTGTGAACTTATCCATCGTTCGTTTCGGTTAAATTATGCTTCACAGCGTAAAGAGCTGCCTGGGTACGATCCTGAACTTGAAGCTTCGTAAAAATGTTGGAAATATGTGTTTTCACAGTTTTTTCTGTTACATAAAGTGATGAAGCAATCTCTCTATTGCTTTTCCCCTTTGTCAATTCAGCCAGTACATCCTTTTCCCTTGGTGTAAGCGGATTTAAAATATGAGGCTTATTTTCGTCTTCTCGAAGCCCTTCTTCTAATTGTGATGTAGCTTCCGGATGAATTGTATTTTCGCCGCGCATAATTTGCCGAATCGACTCTACTAAATCATCTGGCTCAATATCCTTTAATTGATAGCCTGATGCACCAGCTTCCATCGCCGGCAGCACATGGTCCTTATCCGAAAAACTTGTGAGCATAAGTACTTTCGTATCCGGCCACTTACTTTTTATTTTTTTTGTCGCCTGAATACCATCCATTTCTGGCATGACCAAATCCATAAGTACGATATGCGGCGCAAATTTCTCTACTAGCTCAATTGCTTCTAGACCGTTTTTAGCTTCCCCTACAACTTCGATATCTTTTTGTGTTTTTAAAAAGAATAATAGCCCTCTACGTACAACATGATGATCATCTGCAATTAATACGCGTATCATCGAACTCCCCCTAGTATGGTAAACGAATTAATAACTCTGTCCCTTTTCCGATCTCACTTACCCAATCAGCAGTCCCACCTACTGCATGGACCCGGTCAACGATTGACTGCAATCCAATTGAAGGTATATGGCGATGAGCCTCAATATTAAAGCCCTGCCCTTCATCTTTAACAACGAGTAATACATCCGTAGCTGTTACGCTAATATAAATTTCTGCTTGTGTAACGCCAGCATGTTTACGCACGTTATTTAATGCCTCCTGCGCAATTCTAAATAGCGTTTCTTCTATTCTTGAAGGAAATTGGATAACACCCGAAACATTGACCGCCAATTTCAAATTCAGCATTTCAGCATATACTTTTATCGCTTCAATGAGTCCACTTTCCAATCCTTTTGGACGCAATTGCCATATAAGTGCACGCATTTCTGTCAGGGCTTCTTGTGTAAGCTGTTGGATGTCTTTAAACGTTTCCTTAATATCCGGCTGCTCGCTCATTTCAATCCCTGCTCTTGCAGTTAAAGTTACCGAAAAGAGCAACTGATTAACAGAATCATGTAAATCCCGAGCCAAGCGATTTCGCTCCTGCACAAGGGCAATTTCCTGCTGTTCATTTGTTAAATATATGCGCTTTATCGCAGAGCCCATTTGAAATGCGACTGATTCCAGTAAGTCCAGATCCTCATCGCTAAAGCGTACTGTATTTCTCGATGCAACATTTAGTAATCCAAAACGTTCCTGACCGGATTGCAATGGTACTGTCGCATGATGTGTAATGTCGCTATGCTCGCCAACATTCGCTTCTATCGCGCTTTCAATTCGTTGGCACTCAATAATATTCGAAGCTTTTTCCAGTTCCTCATTGCGGAAGCGTGACACACACCAGCATCCACCGCGCTTTAAATGCTGACAATCATTGTAGCTAAGTGCATCCGGTAAGTTTTGCTTCACTACAAGCTCCGATTTTCCTCTTTCATCAATAAAGAAAATCCAACCTGTCTCAAATTTTGTTCCACTTAAAAATTTTGAAAGTGCCCCATTTAACATTGGAATCATTTCGGTCTCTTCATTTAATAGCTCTGCAATCTCTTTCAATATTGCAATATTCGAATGGTCTTTTGTCATTCTGACTCTTCCTTTGCATCATTCACTTTTCTATATCATACCATTCCATTTAATCAGTTCGCACCGCTATACACCTCATACTTTTGAATGAAAAAAGTGTCCCCTAATTAAACGGGACACTTTTTACTTACAAGTTAATTTTGCATAGGAATTTTAATTTCCGCTGTTCCATCTAAATAAGAAGGATAACTATAAAAATAAATTTTAACGGGATTTGTGTATTTTTCAATATCATAGCTAATAGTAAATTCATGATGCTTTTCATCCATTTCCGAGATGGAGGATGTTCTTTCACTTAATTCTCTGCCTGTCGCATCAATCGCATTAGACAATAGTTGACGGTAATGTTTCATGTTTGCTGCCTTATATTGTACTCTCAACTGTTTTGGATACACTTCAACTTTTGATAAATCAATAAAATCAGGAGCAAAAATTACCTCTTGCTTCTCAAAATCAACTTCCATATAATCCTGCCCTTTAGGTAAAGCTTCCACTTCAGAAATCTTTAACGTCAGTGACTTAGGTTCTCTAAAATAATTACTTTGTAAATAATGGGTCATTACATTTTCATCCGTAGCCCCCATACCCGTTATGCCACTCGAAACCTTACTCCAAATTTCATTATTTTCATCCAACAGCTCAATTGAATTAAAGCTTAATATACGCTTGTCATTATTCGGGTCAATCGCAATTTCAATCCCTACCCGTATTGGTGAAATCCGAACTTCTTTAACAGTAAAACGTTGCCCTTCTATTTCTAGCTGTTCATTAACTGCATATACTTTTGTTTTCTTAATTTCATTTTTTAATTCGAACGGTACATGTATTGTGCCTTCTTTTAATATAAATTGAACTTCAAAGTTTGGATTGCTGTAGTCCATTCCTTCAGCTGAAACAACTTCAATCTTACTGGCAAATTCATACGTTTCTTCATCTATAAATGTACTATAGGACACACCTGCTTTTACAGGCTCGCCATTTTGAAATACTTCTAAATTTACATTCTTATAGTCATTCAAATCCTGTTCACTGCTTAACCGATACATAATGAACATTCCTGTTTCATCTGCTATAACCTCTTCAATTACTGCCTTGACCCCATTTAGTTCAGCTGATGCATAAATTTCCTCATTATATCCTTGCTCCAACACATCCTCGATTCCCTTATTATGAGAAATGAGCTCGACAATCGTTTCTAATCCCGGTACCTTTGATACGGCATATGCGATTGTCGGTGAAAAACGTATGGACAAAATAAAAAGACAGATGACTGCAGCTGAGATAATGGTAGCTGTCCAATAATTTCGCCTTTTTTGGTCCGCTCTTTTTTTCATGATTGCTTGGGCTCTCGCTGCTCCTAATGCTTCATTTGGGGTGTTAAGCTTATTTAAATATTCCTTTAGCTTATCATCCATTATCGTTCACCTCTTTCTATTAAAATCCCTCGAAGTTTTCTAAGCGTATGGTGCAAACGAGATTTAATTGTTCCTTCTGATACTTGTTGAATTTGAGCGATGTCTTTCATTTTTAAATCTTTAAAAAATCGTAAATATATAAGTTCTTGCTGTTCAATCGGCAGCTCTGCTATAACATCTGCAAGCTCTAAAGGATGGACCTCTTCATTCGGTATTTCTATATCTTCCTTCAAATCATAACGAGCTTGTTTCTTTTTCATATCAAGACAAATATTAATCAAAATACGAATAAGCCATGTCTGCAAATATTCGGGTTGTTTGACTGTATGTATTTTTTTTAGGCAACGGTACGTCATTTCCTGAATCGCATCGACTGCATCATATTCGTTTTTCAAATATGCAAAAGCTATTTTATAAAATCCGTCTTCATAGCTCTCTAACATTTCAACAATTGCTAGTTCGTTACCAGCAATCGCACTTTTTATAAGTTCCTGCTCATCCATGAAAGACACCTCCCTACTTATTAGACATTTGTAACATACGTTTCGTTCAGTCCAAAAAAAATTCTGCTATCTTTTACAATAGCAGAATTCCCCTTAAATTTACTTTAAATATTCAACACGATATACGTCATGACGTCTGTCTTTTAAATGCTTTACTGTCCCATCTTGACGCTGGCGACGTAAAATTTCCAAGTCGACGTCTCCAATGAGAACCATTTCTAAGTTCGGGCTTGTTTCGCCTACAATGCCGTCTCGGGCAAATTCAAAATCGCTTGGTGCAAAAATGCCTGATTGTGCATATTGAATATCCATATTTTCCGTTTCAGGCAAGTTCCCCACGGTTCCAGAAATAACTGTATAAATTTGGTTTTCAACTGCACGTGCCTGAGCACAGTAGCGCACGCGTAAATAGCCTTGGCGGTCTTCTGTACAGAACGGTGTGAAAATAATATTCGCGCCCATATCTGTTGCGATTCGGGCAAGTTCCGGAAACTCAATATCATAGCAAATTTGAATTGCGATTTTCCCGCAGTCGGTATCAAATACACGGACCTTATCGCCATTACTGATTCCCCACCATTTACGCTCATTTGGTGTAATGTGAATTTTATATTGTTTTTCAATCGTCCCGTCACGTCTGAATAAATAAGCGATATTGTAAATCTCCTCGTCCTCTTCCTCGACAAAATGGGAACCGCCAATAATATTCACATTGTAGCGAACCGCTAAGCTTGTAAATAATTCAATGTATTCAGGTGTATACTTTGTCAGTTTACGGACTGCCTGCGAAGGTGATTTTTCATTTAAAAAGCTCATTAATTGTGTCGTGAAAATTTCCGGGAATACGACAAAGTCTGAACCCGCATCAGAGCCTACATCAACAAAGTACTCACACTGTTTTGCAAAGTCCTCAAAGGAATCAATCGCACGCATCATATATTGGACAACACAAATACGTACTGGATAACTTGTTTTAAAGTGACGCTTCGAGAGCGGACGATAATCTACGTTATGCCATTCCAATAACGTTGCGTACTTTCCTGATGCAACATCATCTGTTAAATAATTCGGATTTATACGCATTAAAATAAAGCCATTCATCATTTGGAATGTTAGTACTGGGTCATATATTTTATGGCGGCTTACCGCGTCTACATATTCACGTGGACTCATCTCATTCGAATGTACATGATAATTCGGAATACGCCCTCCAATAATAATAGACTTTAAATTGAGTGTACGAGCCAAGTCCTTACGTGCCTCATAAAGTCTTTGTCCTACCTTCATACGGCGATATTCTGGATGCACCATTACTTCGATTCCATATAAATTATAACCATTTGGATCATGATTTGTGATAAAGCCGTTATCTGTAATATCGTTCCACGTATGGCGATCGTCGTATTCATCAAAGTTTATACGTAAGCTCGAGCATGAACCGATCACCTTTCCATCTAACTCTGCAACAATTTGTCCTTCTGGGAAAATTGTTAAATGACTATATAAATGTGCCCGCTCCCACGGCTCCATACCTGGAAAAGATATGCGCTGAATTTCTAATATCGCATCTATATCCTCTACTGTCATATTTCGTATAATCATTGGTTTTTCAAATTTGGACATATCTAATGCATCTGTCATAATAACTCCCCCTCCATACATATATAGACTTTCCTTTTCATAGCACTCCATAAACGTAGTAATTTACTTTTTCTCGAATTCAAACTATAATCAATTGAGATTAAATTATGAATATAGAGGTAACAGTATGTCTAAAAAACTCGAAAATGCCTTGCTCGTCATTTGGGTAGTATCATTAACAGCGACCCTTGGATCTTTATATTTTTCAGAAATACGGGGTTACGAACCATGTGCATTATGTTGGTATCAGCGTATCCTCATGTATCCCATTGTTATTATTGCTACAGTAGCATACATACAAAAAAATGCTAGAATCGCCATGACTACAGCCGTGTTCTCAACGATTGGAGCTTTAACATCATTATACCATTATGGGTTACAAAAACTGGATTTTTTGCAGGATACAGCCCCTGCATGTGGACGTGTGCCATGTACAGGTCAATACATTAACTGGCTTGGCTTTATCACGATTCCATTTTTAGCACTTACCGCTTTTACTATTATTGCAATTATTAGTTTTTATATGTTAAAAGTTTTAAAGGAGGAAAATTAGTATGAAGAAATTAGCAATTGTCGGTGCAGTAATAGTTTTATTATTCGCTGGAATTATCATTCTGACAAATATGAAAAATAGTGAGAAATTAGAGGATAACCCTTACGGCACGAAAAATCTAAAACAATCTACAATTGATCTTTTGGATGATGAGAATTACCAAAATATCATTTTACCAGATGCATTAGCAAAGAAAATTGAATCAGGTGAAGGGGTTGTCGGCTATTTCTTCAGTCCTGAATGCTCGCATTGTAAAAATTATACACCGAAGCTTATGCCTATTGCTGACGAGATGGATATTCAAGTGGATCAATTAAATATTCTTGAGTATACTAATGAATGGGATACTTATAATATTACAGCAACACCAACACTTATTTACTTCGAAAACGGTGAAGAAGTTGCCCGTTTAGAAGGTGACGCTCCTAATGAAACAACGCGCCAATTCTTTAATGATGTTGTGTTAAAATAAGAAGTATTAATAAAATCGTGTTCTTCATGAGCACGATTTTTCATTTGGAGGAATTTACAATGTTCACATATACAATCAATGAAAACGGCTTAACTATAGAAGAGCTCTTACGTACGAAATGGCGTTTAGGAAAAAAGATTGTCCATGAATTACGCATGGCAAAAGCAGTAACATTAAATGATGAACCAGTACTATGGAAAGAGCCTTTAGAGAAAGGGACGACAATTCATTTTGCTTTCGATATCCCCGCGTCTAATTATATCCCAACAGATAAATGTGAAGTGACTGTACGCTATGAAGACGAGCATTGCTTAATTGTATCAAAGCCTAAAGGGATGGCTACTCATCCAAATGAGCCAATGGACAGTGATACTTGTATGAATCATGTAATGCGCCATATTGTCGATAATGGGGGACATTACGCTGAGCATGTACATCGTTTGGATCAAGGAACGAACGGCTTATTACTTGTTGCCAAACATCCGATAGCGAAGTCTATTTTTGATCGTATGATTGAAGAAAAAACAATCGTCCGTACGTATGCTGCTGAAGTTCAAGGAAACTTACGTACAGATAGTGGTACGATTAAAGCCGCAATTGGTAAAGACCGTCATCACAATACACGTAGAGTTGTAGCCCCGAATGGTCAATCTGCCGTTACACATTATGAGGTAGTAAATCGTTTTAAAGGGACATGTGTTGTCCATGTCGTTCTAGAAACAGGACGTACCCATCAAATCCGCGTGCATATGGCTCATTTAGGTCACCCGATTGTTGGGGATACAATGTACGGTGCACGTGAAACTGCTTCTGGCGATTATGCCCTGCACGCTATTCAATTAGCATTCACACACCCATTTTTAAATGAGCAGATTATTGTAAAAGATAATTGAAAATGAGCCTGGGACAAAACGAAAAACATCTATTTTTTCAGAGAAAAAATAGATGTTTTTCTGCTTCTGCCAGAATTGATTTCCGTTACGGGGACGCTTTCCGGGGGCACGGCCTGAGCCTGTAGTCTCAGGTGTCGGTGCTCCTGCGGTTACTCGTCGCAAAATAAATTTTGCTGTTCCCCCAGGAGTCGCCACTTCACTCCAATCAATTCATATAATTTCAATTTCTTAATAAGACTATTTTCCTTTTACAAAGAAATTTCTACTTATGTCCCAGCCTCATTTTTATTTTAAGCTCTTTTCACGCTCGATATAAGTTATTTCATTCTGATATGCTAAGTGATAAATTTGACTTACACCTGATGAATGAATTTCCTTATGACTAATAACAAACTGTTCCCCCGATTTTGCTGTAAATGTAATGTCCCCATTTTTACTCCCTACAACATACTCAAATACAATCTCATCTAATTGCTCCCATCGATAATGCTGTTTATCAAAAAAATGATGTCTTTCTATTGCTTCCTGGCTAATTAGTAAGTAATTTTGCATAGATAAATAAGCAACCCCAATACTTAATCCGAAAAACAAAATACTATAAAGATACATTTTTTTCTCTTGTCTGTAGCCAATAATGCCGAACGCTATGATTAATATTAGACAAGATAAAAGCACGAGTCTCAGGTTTACAGGATTAGGGATGAATGTCGATGCCCGGTTATTATAAGAAAAATACTCCATTTGAAAAATAGGCTGAAACATCATAATAAACGGTGCACAAATCACAACTGTAACTGCTGCCATAGAGAAAAATAAACCTGGTGAAAAATTTTTGAACACTTCATCACTCCCCTAAGTAATTATATGTTAAAAATCAAATTTGAAATTATCCGGATTTTGTCCAAAGCGCTCATTGCGATTTACCGCATTCAGTTGCTGCATTGTTTCTTTTGTTAATTCAAAGTGATAAAGTTCACTATTCTCTTTAATACGTGAAGGTGTAACTGATTTTGGAATGATAATGACATCATTTTGTAGATGCCAGCGTAAAATTATTTGTGCTGGTGTGACATTGTATTCATGTGCAATACGTACAATTGTATCGTCATTTAATACATTTCCCCGTCCAAGCGGTGACCAGGCTGTTACCGCAATTTGCTCCTGTGCACAATAGTTTCTTAAGGACTCTTGGCTTAAATATGGATGTACTTCAATTTGGTTGACCATTGGGGCAATATTACAGCTTGCTAGGATGTCTTTTAAATGATGCTCATGGTGATTGGAAACACCCGGTACACGGATCAGCTTTTCTTCATATAGGCGTTCAATTGCCCGGTATGTTTCCACATACTTCTCCTTGACTGGCCAGTGAGTCAAATATAGATCTATGTAATCCATATCAAGCTTTTTTAGCGATATTTCAAAAGCACGCAACGTGTTGTCATATCCTTGGTCACTATTCCAAACTTTTGTTGTCACGAAAATATCCTCGCGTGGTACTGAAGAATGTTTGATTGCTTCTCCTACTTCTTCTTCATTGTAGTAAAGTGCTGCTGTATCGACTGCCCGATAACCTAAGTCCAGCGCCGTAGTAATTGCTTGAAGCGTTTCATCCCGGTCAGTCATTTTATAAACGCCTAAACCAAGCATAGGCATTTTAACTCCATTCGTTAATTCTTTTGTTGTTTGTAAATTCATATTCATCACCTCGGTATTAGAATGTTTTTATTATAGCACTACTTATGTAAATGTTACGAAACAGTTTCAATAATAAGGAAAAAATGGTAGATTGTCTCGATGTTATTTAGTATGATTTAATTAACAGAAAATTCTTTCAATAGAATTTAATAAATTTGTTTAGGAGCTGAAAAACTATGATGGACACGCAATTAGTTTTAACAGGATTTTTAAAGCGCGCACAAAGGTATTTCCCAAACAAACAAATCATCTCTCGTACTAGCCCTACTATGACACATCGCATTCCATTCAAAGATTACGTGAAACGAACTCATCGATTAGCTGATGCATTAACGAAGCTAGGTATGACGCGCGGTACAAAAGTCGGTACTTTTGCATGGAATCACCATCGTCATTTAGAAGCCTACTTTGCTATTCCATGTAGTGGTGCCATTCTGCATACAATTAACATCCGACTAGCACCCGAGCATATTATTTATATTATTAATCATGCAGAAGATGAAATTTTATTAATCGATGGTGACTTATTCCCATTAGTAGAGCCTGCTCTAGGTCATTTAAAAACAGTGAAGCATATTATCGTCATGAGTGATGATCCGGTTGCTCCACAATCCAGCTTTCCGAATGTTTACAGCTATGAACAACTTCTTCAGGAAGCCGATGAAAATTTCGAATTCCCTGCAGATTTAGATGAAAATATGCAGGCAGGGATGTGCTATACATCCGCAACAACAGGTATGCCTAAAGGTGTCATTTATACACATCGGAGTATTGTCTTGCATAGCTTAGCACTCGGTCTCGCGGAGTCCTTTGCACTAAAGGAAAGTGATATTGCATTACCAGTTGTGCCTATGTTCCATGTAAATGCATGGGGTTTCCCATTTGCTGCCCTTAATTTTGGCGCAAATATTGTATTACCAGGTCCAATGATGACTCCAAGTTTAATTCTAGATTTAATAGAACAAGAGAAAGTTACGATTACAGCAGGTGTTCCGACAATTTGGCTTGGTGCTCTTGCAGAATTAGAAAAGCAACCGCGCGATTTATCATCCATCCGTTTAATTATCTCTGGGGGTTCAGCTTCACCGAAAGGATTAATTCAAGCCTATAACGAAAAGTTAGGAGTCCCTTATGTAAACGCTTACGGTATGACTGAAACATCGCCCCTTGTAAGTATGTCGCATCCTACTACCGAAATGAACAGTTATACGGATGATGAAATGTTAAACATTCGCGTAACGCAAGGACTAACCGTATCTTTAATTGAAACAGAAGTCGTAAATGAAAAAGGTCCGGTTCCTTGGGACGGAGAAACTATGGGTGAATTGCGCGTACGCGGACCTTGGATTGCATCTGAATATTATAAAGATGATCGGACAAATGAAGCATTCCGTGATGGCTGGTTATATACAGGTGATATTGCAGTATTAACGAAGGAAGGTTATATCAAAATTACAGACCGTACAAAAGATCTTATAAAATCAGGAGGTGAGTGGATTTCTTCTGTTGATTTAGAAAATGCACTCATGTCTCATCCAGATGTTTTTGAAGCAGCAGTCATTGCTGTTCCCCACCAAAAATGGCAGGAAAGACCGTTAGCTTGTGTCGTTTTAAAAGAAGATGCTCTTGCAACAAAAGAAGAGCTTCTTCAATTTATTGAACAGGATTTTGCAAAGTGGTGGCTCCCGGACGATATCGTATTCTTAAAGGAAATACCAAAAACATCTGTAGGTAAGTTTTTAAAAGCTAAATTAAGAGAAGAATTAAAAGATTACGAAGTTCAAACAAGTTAGAAAATCAAACATAAAAGGTGTGGACGAATATTTCGCTGGCCACACCTTTTATTCATTTATTTCTCTTCATCTTCATCATCAAATTGCTGCGGATCTGCAATACGGTCCGATTCCTCCAATTGCCCTCCGTCACGCATATTTTCCATCTGCTTACCAAGGTTTTTTAATTCTTCCATTGAATTGGCCATATTCCCATTTACAATCTCATCTTTCTTCATATAAATCCCTCCATATTTTATTTTATATTTTTCCAATTTTGAACTATTTCTGACATAATTAAAGTTTTCATACAGGTAATTTATGCTATACTTAAAAAAGAATAATTAGAAACATGAGGAGGATACTTCCATGAAATTAATTTTAATTCTTGGTGTTTGCATCGCATTCTTAACAGCAATTTTCACTGCTGGTTATGATAGCAAACCATTCTCAAAAGAAAACTAATCCTATTAGCTTTTCATTAAAAGGCAATCGTTATTTATGCGATTGTCTTTTTAATTTGACTTTTTTTCTTTTATAAAATATATTAGTTACATAAAGTAAGTTGATTATAAAAAATAACTAATTAGGGAGAATGATAAATGCCTACTCATTTTCATAAAAAACCAAATTTATATCCAGCTCATGTTCAATTAAAAGTTTCTAACTTAAAACGTTCGATTGAATACTACACAACGATAATCGGATTTAAAGTCCTACAGCAAACAGAGTCGGAAGCATATTTAACAACAGATGGCCAAACGAGCTTAGTTTCTCTAGTCGAAGTACAAAATGCTCTGCCTCTTAAACAAGGGTTTGCAGGTTTATACCACTTAGCATTACTATTACCCTCTCGCAAGGACTTAGGAAACATTGTACAACACTTTGTTGATTTAAATATTCGCCTTGGTGCAGCAGATCATGACGTATCGGAAGCACTCTATTTAAATGATCCAGATGGTAATGGGATTGAAATCTACATAGACCGTGACGAAACTACATGGACATGGGATAACAAGGATCAGGTAAATATGGTAACAGAACAGCTTAATTTTCAACCCATTTTAGAAGCGGCAGACGGAAATTGGAATGGTTTACCTTCTGAAACAGTAATGGGTCACGTTCACTTATCAGTAGTAAATCTAGACAAATCAGAACAATTTTATACAAATGTATTGGATTATAATGTCGTAACGCGTTATGGTGCACAGGCTCTGTTCGTATCTACAGGAAAGTATCATCACCATTTCGGTATGAATACGTGGAACAGCAATAATGGCCATGTACCAACAGAGAATATGGTCGGTCTAAAATCATTTACGATCGTATTAAAAGACGAGCAATATGCAGATGAAGTTAAGCAAAGTTTAATAGACCATGATTTCGTCGTTGAGACCTTTAATGAAGCACCAGTATATGGCGGTAAACAACTTTTCTCTACAATCGATCCTAATGGTCTACGTATCGTGTTTACTGTAGACGGAGAATAAAATATTTTTGAAACTTTCTTTTGACTCCAGCGTATAAATTATTAATTAACATACAATGGAGGAGTTTTATTGTCACTATTTAATAAAGTTTTAGCGAGTGTAGGAATCGGTTCTGCTAAAGTTGATACAAAATTGCACAAATCTTCTTATACATTAAATGAAAATGTAACGGGTATAGTGGAGATTACTGGAGGAAGTACGGAGCAACAAATTGATGCTATCTATTTATCACTTTATACAAATTTCATACGTGAAATCGATGACAAAAAAATTAATGATCAAGCAATACTTTCCCAGTTCCAACTAAATGAGCCGTTTATAATTCAAGCGAATGAAAAACATGAAATCCCCTTCTCATTTCCTTTACCTTCTGTAGTTCCAATTACTATAGGTAAATCCCGAGTGTGGATTCAAACTGGATTAGACATTAAAAATGCGGTGGATCCGAAAGATAAAGACTTTATTGATATTCAGCCATCACCTCTGGCAAATAGCGTGTTAACAGCAATTCAAAACATGGGATTCCGATTACGTAAAGTAGACAATGAGCAAGCGCCATCTTATTTACGTCGCCAAACACCAATTGTGCAGGAATTTGAATTTACCCCTACTAATCAAACGTATCGCCGGTATCTAGATGAGCTGGAATTGGTCTTTTTAGGTCATTCACAAAACTCAGTCGAAATCCTACTTCAGGTTGACCGACGTGCGCGCGGGCTTGGCGGATTTTTATCAGAAGCTTTCGATATGGATGAAAGCTTCATTCGCCTTACCCTATTCGAAAATGATAATTTGTCAGCAAAACTTTCACACGCGATAGAAGCTAAAATGAAATAATAAAAGGCAAGAAGCAAATTGATCTGCTTCTTGCCATTTTTATTTTAACCCTGGATAGTTTTGTTGTCTTAAAGCTTCATAAATAACAATTGCCGCTGTGTTTGATAAATTCAGTGAGCGAATATGGTCACTTTGCGGAATGCGCAGGCACATATCGGCACGTTCCTTTGCAAACTCTTTCGGTAAACCGGTCGTTTCTCTTCCAAACATAAAGTAGATGTCCCGTGACGTATCACTAAAATCATGTGTTGTAAAAGGCTCATCACTATAAGTCTCAATTAAATATAAATCTCCATTCTTACTGTACTCAATAAATTCTTCTAAAGAATCATGATACACAACATTCACATGCTCCCAATAATCCAATCCTGCACGCTTTAACATTTTATCGTCTGTAGAAAATCCCAGTGGTCGAATTAAATGTAATGATGTATTTGTTCCAGCACATGTACGTGCGATATTTCCTGTATTTGCCGGTATTTCCGGTTGGTATAACACAATATGGTTTGGCACTTCAAAATCCTTCTCTCTTATTGATTTAACAATGTTAGTCCTTTTTCTATTTCAGCCAGCACTTCTTCATCTTGCTCTAGTTTTTTTGCAGCCAATAAAATTCCCTCGGCTTCATTTGTTCCTATTTTTCCAATTGCCCATGCGGCCGTCCCTCTTAATACCGGGCGTTCGTCTTTTTGCAGCACCTGAACTAACTCAGGCATTGCCGATTCTTCTTTAAAGTGAGCCAATGCTAATATGGCATTGCGCTGAATTGGCTTTTTACCGCGCCATGAACCCGAAACATGACTAAATTTAGATTTAAATTCTTTATTGGAGATTGATAAAAGAGGCTGAAGTAAAGGCTTTGCAATTTCAGGATCCGGCTTGAATTCTTCATGAATCCAATTTAGTTTTCCTTTATTTTTCGGACATACTGTTTGGCATGTATCACAGCCGTACAATCGATTCCCTATTTTACTACGAAATTCATCAGGCAAAAACCCTTTTGTTTGTGTTAAAAAGGCAATACATCGCTGTGAGTTCAGCTGACCCGGTGCTACAATTGCACCCGTTGGACAGACGTCAATGCATAAATTACAGTCTCCACATTCATCCTCTATCGGTGTATCAGGAGCAAAAGGTATATTTGTCATAATTTCACCTAAATATACGTAAGAACCAAACTCAGGTGTAATAATGGAACAGTTTTTCCCGCTCCACCCGATTCCAGCACGCTCTGCTACAGCACGATCAACGAGCTCCCCTGTATCGACCATCGATTTCACTTTTACATTCGGTACTCTTTCTTGTAGCCATGCTTCAATCAGCTGCAGACGTTCCCGCACTGCTGTATGATAATCGACTCCCCACGAAGCACGACAAAAGATCCCTCGGCGTTCTCCCTTTTTTCCTTGTGGAGCATCCTGCATTCGAGAAGGGTATGCTATAGCAATTGCAATAATACTTTCGGCATCATCCAATAATTTTAACGGCTCTGTACGAAGCTCAATATCCGATTCTTCAAATCCCGACTGATAGCCTAATTGTTGCTGTCGTCGTAAACGGTTTTTTAATTCATGAAACGGAGCAGCGGTTGTAAATCCGATTTTATCTACCCCAATAGAAGTTGCGTATTGAATTAATTCTTCTTGAAGTTGAGATACTTTCATTTCCCTTGCTCCTTTCAAATGATACAATGAATACAAGTTATTTTATATTACATAATTATCCAATATTATAATTGAAGTAGGTGCTTTAATTGAATATCTCTATTAATGACTCACTCTTTACAGTGAATGAACAATTTAAAATTGGCCTTATCCATTATAGCAAAATTATCGTAGAGGAATCTCCTCAAATGTTTAAAGGTCGCACGCAACTATATCAGGAAAATTTATTTTTAGAATTACAGGAAAAACCTGTGACTGAGCGAACTGGAATTAAAGAATGGCGCCAACTTTGGAAATCTTATGGTGCCAATCCAAATCGTTATCGACACTCTGCCGAAAGCTTAATGCGACGTATCGCTAAACAGCAATATTTAACACCGTTTCATACAGCGGTAGATTTGAATAATTTCTTTTCATTGCAATATGAGATTCCAGTCGGTATTTATGATATGGATGGTATTCAAGGAAATGTTGAAATACAAATCGGCAATGCATCGACAGGCTACGAAGGAATAAATGGTCGTTACAACACATTGGAAAATATCATTTATTTAAAAGATACGTTCGGTCCATTCGGTAGCCCCTATGTTGATTCAAAGCGAACTGCTGTAACTGAAGTAACTACTAATGCATTGCAAATCTTTTATTTACGTCCATCGATCAGTGAACAGGAAGCACAAAAGTTATTAAACAGTGCCGGAAAAATGTTTACACAAGTAAGCGGTGGCGAATTTGAGGCGCACGTTCTTTCAACTGAAAATAAAAAAATTCATTTTTAAGGAGCTGATAGTGTGAGTATTAATCTAGCGGAGGCTGTAAAACTAAAGAGCGTTATTACGAAGAAAATTCAAGAACGTACATTTGCTGTGAATCAACTAACACATGTGATCATTGAAAAAGGTGAACAACCAAAAAGACCCGATTACACACTTGAAATGCTAGAAGCTGAATTAAAACAATTACGGTATGACTCTCGTAAGCTGGATTCACTCATTTACCGTGCAAATATTGAAAATGTAATTGTATTTAAAGACGAGGAAATGCCCATTGTAGAAGCGATCGAACTTGCTAGCCAGTTACGGGCAGAAGCTGCCTTATGTAAAAGCTTAGGTTCTGAAGAAAAAGAAGCATTCTACCACAATTCTGGTGAAGCCATCCTGTACCGTGTAGCACTGTATGATCCGATGACATACCGCACTCGCGCTAACGAGCTGGAAAAGGAAGCACATCGCCTTTCCAATTTAATTAATGCTAAAAACTATCAAGTCGAAATCGAATTTGATGATAGCAACTACTTCTAATCCTAGAGCGGTGAGACTCCAATCTAGGTAATAACGAGCGATTTTTGCTTAGGCAAACTTAGAGAAACCAATCAACTTTTACCTGTTACAACGTTACCTTTCACTAATGACCAACTATTGTAAAAGATAACTACAAACTAAATTGTGTATTTCCGTCGCTCGTTATTAAAAGACACCTGCTCACTTATTTAGTGAAAAGGTGTCTTTGTTATTTATTTCCTAGTATTATTCTACACCCGGTAATATCCGTAATGTTTTATCATCCGCATCTAAAATAGCTTCTACTCCTAGTGGTATCGCAATATTCGGTTCGCAATGACCAAATTTAAATCCTGCTACTGCTGGTTTGTTTAAAGGCTTTATATACCCTTCTATAACGTTTAATACATCATCATAGTTATATTTACTGCTAAGCATATTAAAATCGCCTATTACAAAGCCTGCAGCAAGCTCAAGCTTTCTAGAAAGACGTAATTGATTTAATGATAAATCAATTTGCTCAATCGATTCACCGATATCCTCAATTAAAACAATTTTATTCCGAACATCAATTTCAAATTTTGTTCCAAGTGTACTAACAAGACGATTCAGATTACCACCTGTTAATTCACCACGTACAACACCGGATACGAGTGTACGAAGTGGCGAAATACTTTCTGTATACTGGATTTCAATCGGTTGGAATAATTGCTGGAACATTTTTTTTGATAATGGGTCTAGCTCCCCTTCCGGACCCGATAACATAGGCCCATGGAAGGTAACGACATTTGAAAACTCATTCACTTGTGTATGTAAAGTGGTGATGTCTGAATAGCCCCAAATGATTTTCGGATTGTCCTCGATTAATGGATAACTTATTTTATCTATAATTCTAGATATACCGTAGCCACCTTTTACTAAAAAGACTGCTTTCACTTCTGGATCACGAATCATTTGGTGAAAATCTTCTAATCGTTCCTCGTCTGTACCTGCTAAATAGCCGTCATACGATTGAATTGTATTGCCTAGCTTATATTTCAAACCAAGCTCGTCCAATATTGCTAATTTGTCCCCTAAAGATTCTATATTAAGCGGGCTGCTTAAATTTACTAATCCTACAGTATCGCCATGCTGTAATCTTGCTGGTCGTATTTTCATGTAAATGACCTCCTTTTGCTTCTGTCGCTATTGTATCATAGCGTTTTATGTAAAGCGCATTGCAATTTCCCCCAGGTTATCCCTATAATAGATAAAATTATTTTTCCATTATTAAGGAGATGCTACTTAATGAAATTTCCACCACAGCTACTTCTCATTTTAGCTACTTTATTATGGGGTGGTAACTTTGTAATTGGTCGCGCTGTTACCGGAGAAATTCCTCCTATTACCCTGGCATTTTTACGCTGGATTGTTGCCTTTGCCGTATTTTTCCCCATTGCTTACAAACGGACAAAAAAGGAATGGAGTGTACTGAAGCAAAATTGGGTTGCCGTCATTACGTTAGCTTTGACAGGAGTCGCTGCATTCAATACGCTCGTTTATATCGGTTTATATTATACAACATCCATCAATGCATCTTTAATGAATTCTTCCACACCGATAATTATATACATATTAAGCTTTCTCTTCTTAAAAGAACGTTTAACTAAGTATCAGTTAATAGGTACAATAATTTCTCTAGCTGGAGTGTCTTTTATTATTTCCGGAGGCTCATTACAAAGCTTACTTGCCTTTTCATTTAATAAAGGAGATTTAATTGTACTAGTTGCAGTGTGTTGTTGGAGTATTTATTCATTGCTTATTAAGAAGTGCGCTAGCAGGCTCCCTGGCTATTCTACATTTTTAGTAACAATTGCTATAGGTGCATTAATGCTGCTCCCATTTGCGGTATATGAACTACTCACTACATCCCAAACTATTGTATGGAGCACTACTACTATTGGAGCTATTTTTTATGTTGGGGTATTTGCATCGATTGTGGCATTTCTAAGCTGGAATACAGGCGTTGTAGCTTTAGGTGCCAACAAGGCAGGAATTTACTTAAACTTTATCCCTTTGTTTGCTAGCATCTTTGCAGTAATCTTTTTAAATGAAAAGCTGCTACTTACACAATTAATCGGCGGGGTTGCCATAATTGTCGGGGTATTTATCTCATCTATAAAAAAGTAAATTAAAAGGAGTGCATCATCAGCACTCCTTTTAATTATTCTACTCCTGTATAAATAACAGTTACGTCTGGATGATAGTTTAATACACTTGCTGGGAAGTCTTCTGTCACTTCACCACTACGAAGACGATCAAATGCTTCTTGCTTCGCTGCGCCTGCAATTAGTAAGACAATCTTTTTTGATTTCATAATTGTTTTAATACCCATAGTAATTGCATGTGTCGGTACATCATTGATTGAGTCAAAGTAAATTTTATTCGCTTCACGTGTCGACTCAGCTAGTTTTATAACATTAGTCCCTAAATCGAATGGTGTTCCTGGCTCATTAAAGCCAATATGTCCATTAACACCAATACCTAAGAGCTGAATATCAATATTCCCTGCTTCTTCAATCATTGCATCATAATCCATTGCTGCTTTTTCAATATTTGCTGCATTACCTGTTGGTAAGTAAATATTTTCCTGCTTCATATCAATATGATTAAATAAGTTGTGGTCCATATAGTAATGGTAACTTGCCTCATTTGATGGATTAATACCAATATATTCGTCCAAGTTAAAAGACTTAGCCTGAGCAAAGGAAATATTCCCTTCCTTATATATTGATACAAGTTCTTTATAAAACCCTTCAGGTGTACTTCCAGTTGCCATCCCAAAAACAGTTTTACTATTTTCCTTTAACTGTTCTACAAAAATACTTGCAGCAATTTTACTCATTTCATCATAATCTGTCGCTTCAACCCATTTTAAATTTGTTACAGCATTCATTCATTTCCCTACTCCCTATGCTTATATAATTCAAATAAAGTAAAGTTCATTTTTAGTTCCTTACATCAATACGTTAATTTTATAGCATAAATTTTTAATATGCTATATAAAACAGTTCACATTTTCTTTTAAAAAATACGATTTAACTTTAATTGTACCCATATAATTTATTAATATGTTAGGAATGAATTTCAAGCCGGAAAAAGGGTAGGACATTATAAACTAGTACTTTTTTGCATAATAAACCATATTTAAAAATACGACTGAAATATATAATGCAATGAATAGTGATAACACTTGAAAGGCTGAAACATTTAGAGGAGACAATGGGTTAAAAATCAACATTAATATAATGGCAAATATCACTCCCCAAAAATAACTAATGTATGTTGCACGTTCTCGAATCTTTTGAGCACGTTCATCCTTTGCTGCAAAGTGAGGTTCTAAATAAGCCAAACTAAACGCCATAATCGAAAGGGCAATCACCATTAATGCATCAGGAAACTTCCCTGAAAACATATGAGATCCATTAATGAAAATACCTATTAAAAGCATAAAGATACCGATAAACAAAAAGAATGACCTGTTTCCAGTAATCATTATTGATTATCCTCCTCATAAATAAATATATCCTCAATGTGACAGTTAAACTGACGGGCTAACTTAAATGCCAATGTAATGGAAGGGTTATAACGTCCCTTTTCCAAAGAAATAATGGTTTGCCTAGAAACTTTTAAATTTTCAGCTAAGCCATCCTGTGATAAACCATACCGTGTACGTAAATCCTTAATATTATTTTTCATTTTTACCTACCTAACGTAAAGTATATTTTACGTAAAGCTGACTTTACATTCATTATATATAAGAAGTAAATAATTGTAAATATAATACGAGAAAACGTTTTGTTTTCTTCGATGTTTGTAAGCCAACTGTTGTAGTACTGTAATTCCTTCTCAACTAAAAATAAACTATAGTAAACGAAAACACCCTCAAAGCCTGTAATCAAGACTTTGAGGGTGTTTTAATAGTTCTAACTTGAACTCAATGATACCGATAGCCGGGGTCGAACCGGCACTCCAGAAGGAACCGGATTTTGAGTCCGGCGCGTCTGCCAATTCCGCCATATCGGCAAAATAAAAAAGGGTAAAAAAAAACCGGAATTACCGATTAATTAAATATGGAGGCGGCAACCGGATTTGAACCGGTGATAAAGGTGTTGCAGACCTGTGCCTTACCACTTGGCTATGCCGCCATATTGGAGCGGAAGACGAGGTTCGAACTCGCGACCCCCACCTTGGCAAGGTGGTGTTCTACCACTGAACTACTTCCGCAAAAAAAAAATGGCTGGGGAACCTGGATTCGAACCAGGGCATGACGGAATCAAAATCCGTTGCCTTACCGCTTGGCTATACCC
>NZ_JACSPZ010000032.1 GCF_014836905.1 Solibacillus faecavium | reverse complement strand
GAGCCATTAGCTCAGTTGGTAGAGCATCTGACTTTTAATCAGAGGGTCGAAGGTTCGAGTCCTTCATGGCTCACCAGTTTTCATATTGACAAATTATTTTAAAGATGTATAATAATTAAAGTCGAATGAAGCGGTCGTGGCGGAATGGCAGACGCGCTAGGTTGAGGGCCTAGTGGGGGCAACCCCGTGGAGGTTCAAGTCCTCTCGGCCGCACCAAGTAACTTTTAACTTGCGCCCGTAGCTCAATTGGATAGAGCGTCTGACTACGGATCAGAAGGTTATGGGTTCGACTCCTGTCGGGCGCGCCAAAAATATAAAATAATAAAATGCGGGTGTAGTTTAGTGGTAAAACCTCAGCCTTCCAAGCTGATGTTGTCGGTTCGATTCCGATCACCCGCTCCAGTTTTTTTAAAAAACTGTTGACATTCTAAAATGGATGTTATATGATATAAAAGTTGTCGCTAACGACAACACAATGAACCTTGAAAACTGAACAAGCAACGTTAATGAAACAAGCTTCTTAAATGAAGCAAACAATAGATTT
>NZ_JACSPZ010000031.1 GCF_014836905.1 Solibacillus faecavium | reverse complement strand
CGAACCCCCGCGCGGTGTTACCCGCCTGTCGGTTTTCAAGACCGATCCCTTCAGCCGGACTTGGGTATACCTCCAAAAATATAGATGGATCTATAAGATGGCTACCGAGGGAGTCGAACCCACGACCTTTCGGGTATGAACCGAATGCTCTAGCCAGCTGAGCTAGGTAGCCATAAGTATTATTTTATCTTAATTTTAATGTGGTTATTCATTGCTGATATTCTCAAGCAAACTACATTAATATATAAATGGCGCGCCCGGCAGGAGTCGAACCCACAACCTTCTGATCCGTAGTCAGACGCTCTATCCAATTGAGCTACGGGCGCAAATTATATTGTAAAGATGGTGCCGAGGGCCGGAATCGAACCGGCACGGTGATCACTCACCGCAGGATTTTAAGTCCTGTGCGTCTGCCAGTTCCGCCACCCCGGCATTTATAATATAGAAGTAATAACTACTTCAGTAAGCTATACATAGGATATTTTTATTCTGACAGTATATAGTTTATAAAAACTGGTGAGCCATGAAGGACTCGAACCTTCGACCCTCTGATTAAAAGTCAGATGCTCTACCAACTGAGCTAATG
>NZ_JACSPZ010000030.1 GCF_014836905.1 Solibacillus faecavium | reverse complement strand
GGTTTAATACAGTATCATCTGTTGAAGATTCTGTACACTGAAACCAGCCAACCTTGTAACCCATTGATACAACAGGCTTTACAGACATTTTTACGCTCCCTTATTTTGATTGCGAGGGTACCTAACTAGAGTGGGTACCCTTAGCAAGTGACCCAGTAGCTCTGGCAACTGGGTCACACCTACCGACAGCTACTTATAAGCCATCAATTTAACGTCTTCGTCAATGAAAATCATGTTTCCGCTTCGAATGTCATAGCCTAAGCCACTAACGATATATGCTTCCATTGGCTTTACATCATAGAGCTTATTTAAAACCACTTTGACAATACGTGATGTTTCAAAATCACTGAAAGTGTACGTATAGCCATCACTGTTTTCACTTCGTCTGTCATTTCCATCTTCATCCTTGACGGCTTTACCATCCTTGTCTCTAAGTTTAGGGAAATGTTGGACAGGCTTTACACCAAGTTTAATTACAATGTTTTTGAATGCTTGTTTATTTCCCTTATCTTGTTTTGCAAGAACATTCAATTTATCTAAAGTAGATTGTTGCATAAAAAAAGTCCTTTCTATTGCAACATTAGTTTTAACTCCTGCCAAAATTG